>NZ_CP102951.1:1565000-2765000 GCF_024741815.1 Pseudomonas sp. LS1212 | reverse complement strand
ACCCAGTGATCTTCCTGTTTCACAAATCCTTGCAGGGTATGGGCTGGTTGGGCACCGAGAAAGGCGCCACGGTAGCCGTACCGGAGGAGCCTTACACAGTCGAAATCGGCAAGGCCAACACTGTGCGTGAAGGCAGCGATGTGTCCATTGTCAGCCTTGGAGCGGGCGTCCACCACGCCCTGCGCGCAGCCCAGGAACTCGCCAAGGACGGTGTCAGCGCAGAAGTGATCGACCTGCGCAGCCTGGTGCCCCTGGACCGCGAACATGTGATCGCTTCAGTGCACAAGACCGGGCGCTTGATCGTGGTCGATGAGGACTACCACAGCTTCGGCGTCAGCGGCGAGATCATCGCCAGTGTGGTGGAACACGACATCGGCATGCTCAAGGCACGGCCGGCTCGCGTTGCATTTCCAGACATTCCGATTCCCTTTACCCCGGTCATGGAGCAATGGGCACTGCCCAATGCGCAAAAGATCGTTGCTGCCTACCAAAACATGAATAAGGAATAAACCTGATGACTACTCCAATCGTTATTGCAAACGACCTATGGGAAGGCGACGCCGAAGCCGTGATCACCTCGTGGTTGGTCAGCGATGGTGCCGAGGTTGCCCAAGGCGACCTGGTTGCCGAAATAATGTCCGAGAAAGCCCAGTTCGAGATCGAGGCACCGGCCAGCGGTGTACTGAAAATTCTTGAGGAGGAAGACGCGGTCATCACCAAGGGCGTGACGATCGGTCAAGTGGAGTAACCTGATGAGCCAACCACAGAACCTGCCCGATGCAGGCTGCAGCACCACGCTGCCGCTCAAGGGCATGCGCAAGATGATCGCCAGCAAGATGCACGAAAGTCTGCAAGGCACGGCACAGCTTACTCACCATGCCGAGTGCGAGCTGAGCGCACTGCAGGCACGGCGAACGCTGCTCAAGGCGGCGGGTAGCCCAGTGTCACTGCAAGACTTGCTGCTCTACGAGATCGTCCAGACCTTGCGCGAGCATCCAGCCCTCAATGCCACGCTGCAAGACCAGCAGATTACCCGACACAGTGCCATCCACCTGGGCCTGGCTATACCGTTGCCGGACGATTTACTGGTAGCGCCAGCACTATTCAACGCCGAACAACTGGATGCGCAGGGGCTGTATCAAGCCCGCAAGGCGCTGGTGGAAAAAGCCCTGGCGGGCAAGCTTTCGGTCAAGGAAATCACCGGTGCAACGATCACGGTCTCCAACCTGGGGCTGTCGAGGGTGCGATTCTTCACACCTATCCTCAACACGCCACAAGTGGCGATTCTGGGGGTGGGCGGCATTCAAACCCGTTTGCATCGCGATGCCCGGGGCGAGATCGTCGAACGCGATTATCTGGGCTTGTCGCTAACCTTCGACCACCGTGCGGTCAATGGTGCGCCAGCTGCGGATTTCCTCGATACGCTATGCCGAAAAATCGAGCGCACTGAGTCACTCTGACAACTGCTTGAGCCAGGCATTCAGTCCACGCCCTGAATGCCTGGCGCGAGTGGCGCGAATCGTTTCAACCCTGGGAGTTGGGTGGGACGATGTTATACAGCTGCATCCAGCGATAGATCGTCGGCCGTGAAAGCGACAGTTCTCGCGCGGCGGCGCTGATGTTCCAGCGATGCCTGCGCAGGGTTTCTTCCAGTTGTGCAGCAGGGTCGTCCGTGTCCGTCCTGAGCGCAGGCGTTGCTGCTGGCTGACGCCCACCGACACTGGGCAGGCACTCCTCGGGCAGATCATCGACGGTAATCTCATCCCCTTCACAGGTCGCCAGCGCGTACTGCAACGCATTGCGCAGCTCGCGAATATTGCCCGGCCAGGCATAGCCCAACAGCGCACTCATAGCATCGCCACGCAGTCGCGGCAATCGCTGGCGCTGCTGTCCCAGATCCTGGAATACCCTCTCGATCAAGTAGCCCTTGTCAGCTCGCTCGCGCAGTGCAGGTAATTTCAGGGTGGCGCCATTGAGGCGATAGTAGAGATCCTCGCGAAACTGTCCGGCTTCAATCATCTGGCGGATGTCGCGGTGACTGGCGGCGACAACCCGTATATCGACTTTGATCGGTTTCTCCGCCCCCAGCGGCATTACCTCCTGCTCCGCCAGCACGCGCAACAGCCGGGTCTGCAGGTGCAGCGGCATA
Organism: Pseudomonas sp. LS1212; assembly: GCF_024741815.1. Classification (NCBI taxonomy): domain Bacteria; kingdom Pseudomonadati; phylum Pseudomonadota; class Gammaproteobacteria; order Pseudomonadales; family Pseudomonadaceae; genus Pseudomonas; species Pseudomonas sp. LS1212. The sequence continues at coordinate 2,762,851 of NZ_CP102951.1, read as the reverse complement.
TCACCGATTTCGTCGAGGAAAAGGGTGCCGCCATCGGCTTGCTGTATCAGACCGCGCATACCTTTACTGCGGCCCCCGGTGAAGGCGCCCGGCTGATAACCGAACAATTCGCTCTCGATCAGCGACTCCGGCATCGCCGCGCAGTTGATCGCCACAAACGCCGCTTTACAACGCCTGCTGCTGTCGTGCAGGGCACGGGCCAGGCGCTCTTTGCCAGTGCCGGTCTCGCCAGTCAGCAGGACATTCAGCGGCTCGCTGCACAGACGCTTCGCACGGGCCAGCATCTTGCGCATCAGCGGGTCGTCGTCGGCCAGTTCATCGAGAGCACAACGCGGCAGCTCAGCCGAGTTGGCCATGGGCTGCGGTGGCGACCGGCGAGGCTCCATCAGGGCCGCAAAGTACAGCGCACTCTGCCGATGGGTACGGAACGCACGCACATGATCAGGGCAGGTATAAGGGATACTGAGGACATCCTCCAGCTCGCAATCGAACAACTGCTGCACATTGATCTTCGCCTTCGACGTGGGTCGCGTGGGCAGCTCCAACGCGTATTGAGCGAGCAGCTGCCTGCCTGCGGTATTGGCCGCCAGCAGGTTGCCATCCTCGGTCATCGCCAGCAGGTAATGGCGGTTTATCAGGACGAACTCTCGAGAGCTATCCAGGCAAAGGATGTGGTCGTCGCGGTAGCACCTGAGGAAGTAGGCATCTTCGATCATGCGTGCATATTGCTTGACCAATTGCAGAGCGAAGGTTTGAGAGTCTTTCGAGGGTGGCGAGCGTAACGCGGAAATGTCCAGCACAGCGAGCAACTGGCCCTGTGGATTGAAGATCGGCACAGCGGTGCAGGTCAGGCTGATGTGGTGCGCGCTGAAGTGGTCGTGATGATGGCAGGTAAGCGCCTGTTGCTCCTTGATGCAGGTGCCCACGGCACAGGTGCCTGCCTGATCCTCGCTCCAGTCTGCCCCCAGATAGAGACCGGTCTTGCGATGGGATGTCTTGTCATCCGGATCGCCGAGAAACTGCACGGTGATACCGCGGTTATCGGTGAGCAGTACGACGTAGCCCAACTCGGCAATATGCCGATAGAGCTGTTCAACGCCGGCTCGGGCGACATTGATCAGATCATCGGCCTGATCCTGATGATCGAGCAGTACCTGCCGCGGGACGAAACGCGGTAGCGCTGGCTTGGCCGGGTCCAGGCCATAGTCCCGAATACAACGCTTCCAGGAGCGGGAAATTAGCGGATCGAAATGCAGACCCGGCGGGCTCAGCACATTATCGGTGGCATGGGAAAGAACAGTATCGATATGCAAACTGCTGGGCGGGACAATGAGCATGCTGCCTCCTCGGACTAACGACGCGCTGCCAGCGCATGCAAACTGACGTCGGTATCCGCCGTTACGATCTTGTTTTTATTGGCAGCCCTCATCTATCAAAGGTGGGGCCGCAGGCATCTTTGATCTGAAGGCAGTTTACTCCCGTAGCGCCATCGCGGCGATGCTTGGATATCGATTCCGGTCCAGGAGCCCTGCACCTTCTCCGCAAGGATCATCTGGAGAACCGCAGTCTGAGTAACGCTGATTTTCCCCTGCGCGCACGAGCATGACGGTCGTCGTTGCACTGCCACAGCGCCATGTTTACCCCCCCAAAGGCCGTTTTCTATAAGCAGACACCGAACCAAAGCGCCGGTCAGCACTTTGAGGTCCGCTCTCGCAAGATGGGGAGTGAGGTAAGCCTAAGCCGAACGGCACCGCTCACCGTTCCGCTGAGTGATCTAAAGCATGAATGCGTTTTCTTGCTTGACACCGTTGTAATCAGGCCCCTTACGTATTGTGCGTTTTGATGTCGACCCGGAGCACAATAAATGGGGCTTGGCGCTGGACTGCTACGAGGGCACACCACAGAAGCTGTCTCTACCTGGAGGTGAGCCATGATCCGCGCCTTAATCGGACTAATCGCCGCATTGGTCTCAGCACTTTTTTCGTTCGCCCATGCGGTTGAGGTCAAGCATTGGGAGCGCCTACCACTGGTTGTGCCGTTGGTGGTATCCGCAGACGGCAGTGCTGCTCTGCATCGTGCATATGGTCCGGCACAGCCTGAACTATGCTCGTGGAAACGACGGCCCGAGGTGGCGGCTGACCTGAAGCGGATTTACCAGTCAGCGACCGCCGAGGAGGCTGAACTGATGCTCGGTGAGTTCGAGGACAAGTTGGATGCCGAGTATCTGCCCATCGGCCAGTCCTGACGGCGTACCTGGCTCCGGATTATCCCGTTCTTCGACTACCCGTCGGAGATCCGGAAAGTGATTTACACCACTCAATGCCATCGAGTAGGTGAACATGAGCCTGCGCAAAATCACCAAGAACCGGGGCTCGTTCCCAAGCGATGCTGCTTTGCTGAAACTGTTCTACTTGGCTTTACGCAACATCAGCTAGAAATGGGCGATGCCGATCCGCGACTGGAAGGCTGCCCTGAACCGCTTTACGATTGCGTTCGAGGACAGACTGCCTCAGCGGTAACCTAAAACCCCGGTTACACAAAATTCTGCACATCCTCCTACTATTCATTCCTCGGCCACTATGCGACTTCTGAGCCCATCGGTAGATGAGCCCAATGCCAAATTGCTCATGCGAATGTTTAGGGAAAGCGTGAGACGTTTCAGCTTCTACCGCCTCAACATCTGCTGCCTGATCTGTCCCGGGTTCAGTGGACACTGACTTAAAGTGAGGAATTTCCGCCTAGGAGTGTCCAAGATCCAGACTAGAGAACGTTTCCCTGAGACCGCCAAGCCTTTCTGAGGGCGACTGGGCTTCTTGATGCTAGATCAATCCGCCCAATGCCGAGTCTGCGGCCCGGATGGCGTATGAGTCCGCTTCTACTAAGCTTGTGTCTGAGACCAGCACCAGCCTTTATCCGAGCCAACCAGGCCTGTAATCGGCGATTGTAAATTAGGTGACAGTGGCTTTACATCTGTAATGAATACGACTTTGCAAATGCGCTATCCAGTCTGCCCGAAGAGGGCGTCAACCGGATAAAAAATCAATATAAAACAGTGATATAGGATATATCGTTGGGTTTGGCATGCAAGCTGCCTCATGGCTGTCCAGGAGTCGAAACGGACTCCTCGAAAGCATAACAATGAGCGCCGGCCACACCTGCCCCCACCATGCAGATGTGCCGGCATTAGCCTGGAGTACTGCCATGCATGACTCTCCTAGCCTTAACGCCGGATTAAGCCGTAGGCGTTTTATCTTCCTCTCCGGCCAGTCCCTGCTTTTGCTCGGGGCCAGTGCCGCCACCTCTCAACTGATCCCCGTCACCCTGCTCGCCGATGAGGCACTGCCGAGTCTGCCGCAGGGCCTGCTGCGCATGGGGCGGGATATCTACCCGCACGACCGCCTGAGCGACCTGTACTACGCCAAACCCCTGGCCGAACTGCTGGGCAAGCAACCCAAGCTGATCGACAGCGGCCTGAACGACTTGCAGGCCCGCGCGCAACAGCGCTATGGCAAGCCCTACGACGCCATCACGACAGAGGACGATCGAGTCGCGCTGCTACGCGAGATCGAAACCGGCCAGTTCTTCCATGATGTGCGCAGCGCCCTGATGTTCGGCATATACGACAACAAGGCGCTGTTTCAGCTGTTCGGCTACGAGGGCTCCTCGGTGGAGAAAGGCGGCTACCTGATGCGCGGCTACAACGACCTGGACTGGCTCTGACAAGGCGCTGGTCTGTTCGCGGCACACCTGATTAAAACAATGAGGGGATAACCCCATGGCAACGAAATTCACACAAGACGACAGCGATGTGGTCGTCATCATCGGCTCGGGCGCCGGAGGCGGGACCCTAGCCCATGCCCTGGCCAAGCAGGGCATCCGCAGCGTGGTTTTGGAAGCTGGCAAGCGCTTGGAAATGACCGACATCGAGAACGACGAATGGGCGATGTTCAACAAGATCTCCTGGTTGGACAAGCGCATCGCCACCGGCAGTTGGGACATTGCCAAGAACCATCCCAACCTGCCGGCCTGGGTCGTCAAGGCGGTGGGCGGTAGCACCGTACACTGGGCCGGCGTCTCCTTACGCTTCCGCGACTTCGAGTTCCGCATGCGCACGCTCAACGGCGACATCAAGGGCGCCAACCTGCTCGACTGGCCGCTCAGCTATGAAGAGCTGGAGCCTTACTACGTGAAGGCGGAGAAGCACATGGGCGTGACCGGGCCGAGCACCGGCATGCCGTACCACCAGTGGCACAACTCCTTCAAGGTGCTGGCCACCGGCGCGCAGCGTATCGGCTACAAGGAAATCCTCTCCGGGCCGATGGCGATCAACACCCAGGCCTACGACGGCCGCCCGGGCTGCATACAGATCGGCTTCTGCATGCAGGGCTGCCGTATCGGCGCCAAGTGGTCGACCCTCTACACCGACATCCCGCGGGCGGAAGCCACCGGCTACTGCGAGGTACGCCCACAGTCCATGGCGCTGCGCATCGAGCATGACGCCAGCGGCCGAGTCAACGCAGTGGTATACGCCGATGCCGAGGGCCGGCAGCAGCGGCAGAAGGCACGGGTGGTCTGCGTGGCGGGCAATTCCATCGAGTCGCCGCGGCTGCTGCTCAACTCCGAATCGTCGCTGTTCAAGGACGGCTTGGCCAACTCCTCCGGCCAGGTCGGGCGCAACTACATGTGCCATACCACCGCCGGCATCTACGCGACCATGCCCAAGCCTGTGCATATGTACCGCGGCACCACCTGCGCCGGAGTGATCTCTGACGAATCCTACAACGACACCTCGCGCGGCTTCGTCGGTGGTTACCGCCTGGAGATCCTCTCCCTCGGTCTGCCGTTCATGTCGGCTTTCCTCGACCCTACCCCGCAGGGCTGGGGACGCGCCTTCACCTCTAAGATGGAGCGTTACGATCACATGTCCGGGGTCTGGCTGTGCGGCGAGGACCTGCCGCTGGAGAGCAACCGCATCACCCTGCATGCCAGCGAGAAGGACCAGTACGGCCTGCCGATACCGGTGGTGCACAAGGACGACCATGCCTTCGACAACGCCATGCGCGACCACGGCGTCGAGCAGACGCGCAAATGCTACGAGGCGGTCGGCGCCACCGAAGTCATCCGCGTGCCGTCCTATCCCGCGAGCCATAACATGGGCACCAACCGCATGAGCGCCAAGGCCGCCGACGGCGTGGTGAACAAGTGGGGGCAGAGCCACGACACCCCCAACCTGTTTGTCTCCGACGGTAGCCAGTTCACCACCAGCGGCGGGCAGAACCCGACCCTGACCATTGTCGCCCTGGCCCTGCGCCAGGCCGACCACATCAGCAAGCTGATCAGTCAGCGCGCCCTCTGATCCCTCACATGGAGCCGATCACATGACCGCACCGAGCAACGCGCAGCGACTCTGGATGTTCGAGCAGATGCTCGTCAGCCGCCATATGGAAGAGTCCATCGAGCGCATCTATATGGAAGGCAAGACTCCGGTCTTCAACATGGCCAAGGGCCCGATCCCCGGCGAGATGCACCTGTCCAACGGCCAGGAGCCCTGCGCCGTCGGCGTCTGCGCGCACCTGAGCGCCGAGGACATAGTCACCGCGACCCACCGCCCACACCATATCGCGGTGGCCAAGGGCGTGGATCTCAACGCGATGATGGCCGAGATCTTCGGCAAGAAGACCGGCCTCAGCGGTGGCCGTGGCGGCCATATGCACCTGTTCGATGGGCGGGTGAACTTCTCCTGCTCCGGCATCATCGCCGAAGGCATGGGGCCGGCGGTGGGCGCGGCGCTGTCGCGGCAGCTGCAAGGAAAGCCCGGCGTGGCGGTGGCCTTCCTCGGCGAGGGCGCGGCCAACCAGGGCGCCTTCCATGAAACCCTGAACCTGGCGGCGTTGTGGAAACTGCCGGTGGTCTTCGTCATCGAGGACAACGCATGGGGCATCTCGGTGGCCAAGTGCAACGCCACACCGATCGAGCACCACTATGTGCGTGCCGCCTCCTACGGCATGCCCGGCGTCTATGTCGCTGACAACGACGTCGATGGCGTGTTCGCCGCCGCCGGCGAGGCCATCGGCCGCGCCCGGGCCGGCCAAGGTCCCACCCTGATCGAGATCGAGACCCACCGTCTGGCCGGCCACTTCATGGGCGACGGCGAAACCTACCGTCCACAAGGCGAGAAGGAGGCCTTGCTGAAAAAGGACCCGATCCCTCGTTATCGCCAGCACTTGCTGGAGTCCGGCGTGTTGACCGAGGCCCAGGCCGAGGAGATCGCCGCGCGCGCCCGGGGACGGGTCGACGAGGCGATCCAGTTCGCCCGCGACAGCGAGTACCCGGCGCCCGAGGAAGCCCTCGAATACGTCTTTGTCTGAACTCATCCGTTAGGAGTCACTGCCATGACTACCGCAGTCAAAGAACGCAAACTGACCGTCGCCCGGGCCATGGCCGAGGCGGTCGCCCAGGAAATGCGCCTCGACCCCCGGGTCTTCGTGATGGGCGAGGACATCGGCCAGCTCGGCGGGGTGTTCGGCAACACCCGCGGCCTGCACGAGGAGTTCGGCAGCACGCGCATCCGCGATACGCCGATCTCGGAAACTGCCTTCATCGGCGCGGCGGTGGGCGCCGCCTCGGACGGCATGCGGCCGATCGTCGAACTGATGTTCGTCGACTTCTTCGGCGTGTGCATGGACGCCATCTACAACCTGATGGCGAAGAACACCTACTTCTCCGGCGGCAAGACCCCGGTGCCCATGGTGCTGATGGCCTCCACCGGCGCCGGCTACTCCGATGCCGGCCAGCACTCGCAGTGCCTGTATGGCACCTTCGCCCACCTGCCGGGCATGAAGGTGGTGGTGCCGAGCAACGCCTACGACGCCAAGGGCCTGATGACCGCAGCGATCCGCGACGACAACCCAGTGGTCTACCTGTTCCACAAGGCCCTGCAGGGCATGGGCTGGCTGGGCACCGAGAAGGGTGCCACGGTGGCCGTGCCGGAGGAGCCCTACATCGTTGAGATCGGCAAGGCCAAGACCGTGCGCGAGGGCAAGGACGTCAGCATCGTCAGTCTCGGCGCCGGTGTGCACCACGCCTTGCGGGCGGCCCAGCTATTGGAGAAACAGGGCGTCAGCGCCGAAGTGGTCGACCTGCGCAGCCTGGTGCCGCTGGACCGCGAGCATGTGATCGCCTCGGTGCGCAAGACCGGCCGGCTGATCGTGGTCGACGAGGACTACCACAGCTTCGGCGTCAGCGGCGAGATCATCGCCAGCGTGGTCGAGCACGACATCGGCATGCTCAAGGCGCGTCCGCAGCGCGTGGCCTTCCCGGATATCCCGATTCCCTTCACACCGGTCATGGAGCAGTGGGCACTGCCGAACGCCGAGAAGATCGTTGCCGCTTACCAGAACATGAATAAGGAATGACCCCCATGACTACCCCAATCGTGATTGCAGATGACCTGTGGGAAGGCGACGCCGAGGCGGTCATCACCTCTTGGCTGGTGAGTGATGGCACCGAGGTCGCCCAAGGCGACCTGGTGGCTGAAATCATGTCCGAGAAGGCCCAGTTCGAGATCGAAGCACCGGCAGCCGGTGCGCTGAAGATCCTCGAAGAAGAGGATGCCGTGGTCGCCAAGGGCGCGACCATCGGCCTGGTGGAGTAGCCCATGACACAGATGCAGACGCCCGCTGCCGCAGACGGCACCACCACGCTGCCACTCAAGGGCATGCGCAAGATGATTGCAGCGAAAATGAGCGAAAGCCTGCAGACCGCGGCCCAGCTCACCCACCATGCCGAGTGCGAGCTGACCGCGCTGCACACCAGACGGGCGCAGCTGAAGGCGGCGGGCAGCCAGATCTCGCTTGCAGGACCTGCTGCTATCCCCCCCGGGGAACCACTATGGAGCCGAAACCCGGCGGACAGCGTTTCTGTCTCTATGCGCCAGAGCAACTCGATAGCGTCATGGAGGCGATGGCCAGGCAGACAGTCGTCCTACTCTCCCCTCGCGGCAAACGGTACTGATCGGCATCGTAAGGCGCGGCGAGCCGCTGGCGCGCATGCTGCAACAGCGCCTGGTGCAACAGTTCGGGTTGCCCAAGTTGCCGCTCTACCCGCTCAAACTGAAGCGCTACGCCGATGATCTGACGCTGTTGCATGCCGAAACCGCGCTGACCGAAAACCCGCTATTGGCGGCACTGGATCTGCCCCGAACCCGCCTGCTGCTGGTCGACGACGTCCTGTATGAGGGCCATTCCCTGTTACGCGCGAGCAGCTACCTGGCGCAACTGGGCGCCAACGAGATCCGCACCGCGGTTTTAGTGGATCGCTGCGTGTGCAAACTGCCGATACAGGCCGACATCACCGGGGTGCGCCTGCGGGTGGCGCCTAGCGATATCATCGAATGCAATGTCCCCCCTACGAGGCAGAGTTTCGTATCGATGTGCTGCGGCTAGCCCCTCATTCGGGCTGAGGTTTCAAGTGATTCAGCAACCAACTGCCGGCCAGTTCGGCGACCACCTCGAGCTTGCCCGGTTCTTCGAACAGATGGGTCGCGCCCGGCACTACCTCCAAGCGCTGCGGGCCTTGCAGTTGCCGGGCGGACTCGCGGTTCAGCGCCAGCACCGTGTCATCCCACTCGCCAACGATCAGCAGGGTGGGTGCCTTGACCTGTTGCAGTGCCGGCCCAGCCAGATCGGTACGGCCACCGCGTGAAACCACCGCCGCGACATCGCTCGCCCGCTCCGCCGCCGCCTTCAGGGCCGCCGCGGCGCCGGTACTGGCGCCGAACAGTCCTATCGGCAGCTGGCGTAACTCGTCGTCGTGGCGCAGGTGGTCGATCGCGGCTAGCAGCCGCCGCGTCAACAGCGCGATATCGAACCGAAACTCACGGCTGAGCATATCGATGCGATGCTCGTCTTCGGTCAACAGATCGAGGAGCAGCGTGGCAAGGCCGAGGTGATTGAGGTAATCCGCCACCATTCGATTGCGCGGGCTGAACCTGCTGCTCCCGCTGCCATGGGCGAACAGCACGATTCCGCTGGCGCCGGCAGGCAGGGCCAGGTCGGCGTCCAACTCGGCATCCGCCAGGGGCAAGCTCAGACTCCGGTGTTGCAGCCACTGTTCTTGTTTCACGTCGATAGGCTCCCACTTATGAAAACCCTGAAAAGACAGCGAGTCCGCGCCCCACGGCCTGTCACCCGGCATTCCGCCCGACAGCACGCGCAGGGCTATTGCGCAGCGTCACGCTGTTCCCTCCGCCAAGCCTGGCTCAGCAAGGTCTTCACCTCCTGATCCGTGGTCTGGGCGAAATCGAGGTACCACTGGCCAATGGCGAAGAAGGGCTCGGGGGTGAGCGGACAGATCAGTTGATCGACCAAGGGCCGCAGCATCGCCAGCGTCTCCATGGGGCCGACCGGTACGGCGACTACGATGCGCGCCGGCGCCTGCTGGCGTACCGCCGCAATCGCCGCACGCATGGTGGCGCCGGTCGCCAGTCCGTCATCGACCAGTATCACCCGTTGCCCGGCCAAGGCTGGCGCGGGACGATCGCCACGATAGGCCAGGTCACGGCGCTGCAGTTCCAGGCTTTCCTCTTGCACGACCGCTTCGATGGCCGCTGGGGGGATGTGCAGGTGACGGACCACATCATCGTTAATCACCCGCACGCCGCCGCTCGCGATGGCGCCCATCGCCAGCTCCTTGTGACCGGGCACACCTAGTTTGCGCACCAGCATCAAGTCCAGCCGCAGCGCCAGTGCGCTGGCAATTTCATAGGCGACCGGCACGCCACCCCGTGGCAAGGCCAGCACCAGCGCATCCGCCTGCTCGCGCCATGCCGCCAACGCCGCGGCAAGCGTCTGGCCTGCCTCCACCCGGTCATGAAACGGAATATCCCACTTCATGTCTTCGGCTCCTAAACACCATTACATTCCACTATGCGCCTGACTTTCGCAGTTTGCCTTACCCCCTATCGGTTTCTGAGCGGCAATAAGACGCTGCGCTGTCACGAAAGCGCCATGAGTTCGACTTATTCTGCACGGCACTGTCCTCTTATCCATGATGCGTGCCCATGGCCTGCGTTCGGCCTGGAAGCGCAAGTTTGTGCACACCACCGATAGCAAACATGACCTGCCGATTGACGAGAATGTATTGAATCGCCAATTTGAACCTGACGCGACGAACAAGGCCTGGGTGGCAGACATTACCTACACCCGGACCCGCAGCGGCTGGTTGTACTTGGCCGTGGTGTTGGACTTGTTCTCACGCAAGATAGTCGGTTGGTCCATGGCCCCGAACATGCCTGCCGAGCTGGTTGCTACACAGCAGCCGACTGCGACACGTCATTGGAACGTCCAATAGCTCATTTTGTGCTCCTTTACGTGATAAACAAACTCGTTGGCCTCGGCAGGTCTCGCTCCCGCTCGCTCACGGCCAGGATCGTCCGCGTCTCAGCCAATCGCTGCTCGCCTTGACCATAGCGGTTTTCCATTGCCTGATGCATCTGTTTCAACTCGGTAAATTGAAATCTGACGTGCTCATGCGCAATTTGGCTTTGCGCGAGCGCCGCTTGCGAGGGTGGCGAGTGGAAAGACGAATTCCGGGACTGCGGCTGCAAGATCAAGATCGAAGCCAAGCGCGATGGCAAGCAAAACATCGTCATCACCGTCCCTCCCCCATGCCCACAAAAACATGCGGAGTACGAATCGGCAGGTCACGGTTTTCAGTTGCCGCGCTCTAGCCATTTGGTCGCCAGTTCGATACCGCGCTGTCTGGCTTCGCCGAAGGTATTCCAAGTGTCACTTTCCATACCAAGCTTCACGTAGGTCTCGCCAGTTTTGAGCCAGATGCTGATGACAACGGGTACAGCGTTGTTTGGCTCGCCCCAGATGAAATCGATCTTCGCCTGTTCCCCACTTGGATGTACGTAATCCACCGGGAGCGGCCGGTCCATCACTACGTGCATTTCGATCTCCTGAAGTCAGGCCCGGATCTGGGCCATCAAGCAATAGACCATATGCCTGAATCACGCCACACCTCTTGAATCGCCGGGCCAGGCTTCTGGCATTTCAGGTAGATCCTCTGAATTCTTGCATTCGGGCGAATCCCTGCTTAACTCTCGGCCTCAGGTCGATCTGTGACTCAGCGGTCACGACGACCATCCAAGCAGCCCTCGCGCCGCTGTTGCTGGGTTAAGCCGAGGGGAATCCTACGTTTTGGCACACGAAAATCATCTGAGCACAACCTATAACTTATTGAAAAAAAACAAGTTATATACAGGAAGATAATGATCATGAAGCCATGAAATTGCCATCGTCGAGATTAGCGGCCGGTACAAGATCTATACCGAGCACTATCTCAATTCCAGCGCTGACAAGACCATCATTCTGGTCAACGGCTCGCTGGCAACCACCGCATCCTTCGCCCAAACGGTGCGTTATTTGCTGCCGCGCTTCAATGTGGTTCTTTACGACCAACCCTACGCCGGCCAATCAAAACAGCACAATCGCCACGGCCAGCCAATCCGCAAGGAGGATGAGGCCGAGATACTGCTGGAGTTGATCGAACACTTCTCTGCCGACCATGTGCTGTCTTTTTCCTGGGGCGGCGCAGCGACCTTGCTGGCACTGGCCCAGCGGCCGCGAAGAATCGAGAAGGCCGTGATCTCTTCATTCTCGGCGCGGATCAATACGCCAATGCGCGATTACCTGGAAAGCGGCCTGAACTTCCTTCACGCCTGCGATCGTTACAATGTCGGTTGCTGGATCAATAGCACCATTGGCAAGCACCTGCCGTCGCTGTTCAAGCGCTTTAACCACCGCCATGTCAGTAGTCTGGCCGAGCACGAATACCGGCAGATGCATTTCCACGTCAATGAGGTGCTGGCCCGGGACACCGAGTGCTATCTCGCCAGCGCCAACGCCATCGAGGTACCGCTGTTGTTCGTCAATGGCGAATGGGATGAATACACCTCGGCGCAAGACGCCCGTCGTTTTGCCGAGCATGCCCGCCAGTCCGAGTTCCACACAGTCAAGAACGCCGGGCACTTCCTCGATATGGAGCACCAGGCGGCCTGGCACGACACTCAGCAGGCCATGCTCGGCTTCCTGCAGCCGGCGCTGCCACTGCACAACCGGTGACCGTATAGGTAGTCACAGTGCGGCACGTAGCCACTTGCCCCATTAGATTTTCGGGTTAAATTCTTGCTAACAGTTGGGTTGCGTCTGCGGCGTGCCTTGGTACAAGCCCATGCTGTTCAGCATCCATGATGCGATGACAACCGAGTGTGCCCCATGCGAAAGAAACCAGCGGCTGGCGCCCTGCCCGTACCCGCGTCCTTTGTGAATGCAGAACACAGCACCGTGGTCGGCTTGCGTGGGCGCAAGCTGCTCCCCACCCTGCGCACCCTGGCGCTACAAGGGTTGAAGCAGCCGATCCACACCACCCGCCATGCTCTGGCCCTCGGCGGCCAACTGGGCCGCGTGCTGCTCGGCGATACGCCGCACCAGCCCAAGGTCCAGGATGCCCGCTTCCAGGATCCATCCTGGCGCCTCAACCCTTTCTACCGTCGCAGCCTGCAGGCCTATCTGTCTTGGCAGAAGCAGTTGAACGCCTGGGTCGACGAGAGCAACCTGGCGCCCGACGACCAAGCCCGCACACGCTTTATCCTGGCCCAGCTCGGCGATGCGCTGTCACCGTCCAACAGCCCACTCAACCCGCAGGCGATCAAAGAGCTGTTCAACACCGGCGGCGCCAGCCTGCTCAAGGGGATTCAGCATCTGCTCGACGACCTGCGGCACAATGGCGGGATGCCCAGCCAGGTGAGCAAGCAGGCTTTCGAAGTCGGTCGCAATATCGCCACCACTCCCGGCGCCGTGGTGTTTCGCAACGAGCTGCTGGAGCTGATCCAGTACCGGCCGATGAGCGAGAAGCAGTACGCCTGCCCGCTATTGATCGTGCCGCCGCAGATCAACAAGTACTACATCTTCGACCTCAGCGTCGAGAATAGCTTCGTTCAATACGCGCTGAAAAACGGCTTGCAGGTGTTCATTGTCAGTTGGCGTAACCCGGACGCCCACCATTGCGAGTGGGGTCTATCGAATTATGTCCAGGCCCTGGAAAAGGCCCTCGATGTGACCCGCGACATCAGCGGTAGCAAAGCGGCCCACCTGATGGGCGCCTGCGCCGGTGGCCTCAGCATCGCCGCCCTGCAAGGCCACCTGCAAGCCAAACGGCAGCTGCACAAAGTCGCCAGCGCCACCTACCTGGTCAGCCTCCTGGACAGTCAGATCGACTGCCCAGCCATGTTGTTTGCCGATGAGCAAACCCTGGAGGCGACCAAGCGCCGCTCCTATAAGAACGGCGTGCTGGATGGCCGCGACATGGCCCGGGTGTTTGCCTGGATGCGCCCCAATGATCTGATCTGGAATTACTGGATCAACAACTACCTGTTGGGTAAACAACCTCTTCCCTTTGACATTCTCTATTGGAACAACGACAACACCCGCCTGCCGGCCGCTCTACATGGCGATTTGCTGGACTTCTTCAAGTACAACCCACTCACACGGCCTGACGGCCTGGAGGTCTGCGGTACGCCGATCGACTTGGGGAAGATCACGGTGGACAGCTTTAACGTAGCCGGTATCAACGACCACATCACGCCTTGGGACGCTGTCTATCGCTCGACCCTGCTACTGGGGGGCGACAGCCGCTTTGTGCTGTCCAACAGCGGGCATATCCAGAGCATCCTCAACCCGCCGGGCAACCCCAAAGCCAGCTACCTGGAGAACGAAAAACACAGCGCCGACCCGCGCGACTGGTTTTTCGACGCCCAGAAGCACGATGGCAGCTGGTGGTCAGAATGGCTGGAATGGATTCAGCAACGCTCTGGCGAGCAACGCGAAACCCTGCTGGAGCCAGGTAATAAGAAATATCCACCGATGGAAGTCGCGCCTGGCACCTATGTGCATGTCCGCTAAACGTTGTCTTGATTACCCGCCGTGGTGCTGGTGGCCTTGAGAGGCGTGGTGGCCCGGCTGATGCGACTCGCCATGCGCCTCGTGAATGACCGGCGTCGGTGGTTGTAGTCGATTGGTCTCCTCCTCCAGGTAAGCAAGCAGGGCGGTGACCTCGACCTCGCCCAAACGCAAATTCGGCATCGCCAACCGGTTGTATTGTTCATACAGCTTCATGGCCAAGGGGTCCTTTTCAGCCAACATCCGATCAGGCTCCTTGATCCAGCGCCTGAGCCATACCGAATCACGCTGCCTGGTCACCCCCAGCAAATCCGGGCCAATGCTGCGCATCCCGGCGTGCTCGGTATCGCCGAGCGTATGGCAGGAGGAGCAGCGCGTCCGATAGATTTGCTCGCCGGTGCTGGGTGTGCGCACGCTGGGGGCATCGGCATAATCATTCTGACTGGCGCTCGCCAGCTTCCAGTTGTGCAGGCTGTTGCCCAGGCGGTCGGCGAGGATGTAGGGGTTCTCGAAGGGCGAGGCTTTCATCCAGCGACCGGTGCTCTGGTTGCCAATGATCAGGCTCAGGTTGTGGTCCTTGGTCCGGCCATTGTCGACGCCCTCGATAAACAAGCCCAGGCTTTGCCGCAAGGCGGTGATGTCGGCTTTCTGACCGGTCAAGAACAGCCAGCCGGGCCCGACGTTGAATTTCTCTGTGTATTGCTTGAGCACCGCTGGCGTATCTACTTGCGGGTCGATGCTGATCGAGTAGAAGAACACGTCGCGACCGACCCGGTCGCCGAGCTGTTTCTGCACCTGCCGCAGGCGGGCTGTTTCCAGTGGGCAAGAGTCGGTACAGGAGGTGAAAATGAAGTTGATCGCCACCACTTTGTCCTTGATGAGGTCATCAAAGAAGTGCACCGTCTTGCCGTCCTGGGTGACCAGGGGAATATTTGGAAAGTAGTCGCGCCCCCAGGGCGTGTCAGCGTCGCTTTCGCCGGCGGCCATTGCTGACCACTGCGCTGTGCACAAGGTGAGCAAGAGCATCAAACGGGTAAGCGTCAAGCGGATTATCCAGACCATCATATCGCGTCCTGTACAGGTTACTGATTGCAGTCGCAGGTTCATCGGACCGTTATCGGTACCGTGATTACCTGGCCAAAGGCCGATCGAATCGTTACCGTCGGGTTCTGCGACGGTCCGTTGCCAGTCGTCGTTACAGACAGCCGCCAGCGGGCGCCTGTGGCCAGGGTTGAGAGGGTCGCGGTGCCGAGGTTGAGCGGGCCGCCAGTGGTCGATGCCGTTACCGTGATGGTGTTGCCGGTTGCCCGCGAAGTCGTCCCGACCAGATCCCAGGTATAACGGTTGTTGCTTCGTGCGACGACAGAGGCGCTGGTCACCTGCAGATCTTCGCTAACGGCAGCCAGTGTGACCGATAGGGTCACGGTGGCGGGCGTTGCCGAGACACCGCCCAACCCATCGCGAGCCTCATAGGTGAAGGTCGCAGTGAACGGCTCGGTGACCGTGGCCGGCGGCGTGTAGATCACGCGGGTGCCATCGGTGCTGACGCTGCCCCGGCCAGAGTCCGGCTGGCTCAGACCGACGACTGTGAGTGGCTGGTTGCCGTCAGGGTCGCTGTCATTGGCCAGTACATTGAGAGTGACTGCCACGCCTGCGGTGCCGCTGGCACTGTCGTCCTGGGCTACCGGCAACTGATTGGAGTCTTCGCCCCCACCATCATCGTCATCGTCACCGTCGCGGAAGGTGGGGAGCGCCACCGAACTCACGTATTCCACGCCATCCCAGCTTGGCAAGGGCGTCGGCATCAGTTCGAACTGGCCGGGGTGTTCGACGTCCCAGCGCAGCAACATGGAGGTGTCCTCGTGCTGGGTGTTGTGGCAGTGCTCCATGAATGTGCCGGCGAACTCGCGGAAACGGATAGCCACCTCGACCTCGTCGGAGCTGTCAACTTCCGGTCCGATGCGATAGACGTCCTTGCGCGCCCACTTCTCCCACTCCGGCGGCGCCTCGCCGTCGCGGCTGAGAATGACCCCTTCCTCGAAGTGCACATGCACCGGATGGCTCCAGCCATTGCCACCATTCTTGATTTTCCACACTTCAAGGGTGCCGTCGCCGCTGAAGCCGGCATCCGTCGGACCAGTGGCCAACTGGGGCGCCGCGCTGATCCGGCGCGGGTCCATGGTATAGCCGATGCCACCGTCGGTCTTGATGGTCCAGGGGGCCAGATCGGTACCATCGGAGCGACCAAACTCGAAGCTGCGGTGCCGTGCCAGCTTGAGCTTAGCCTTGTCGTCCGGGTCGTCACGATTGATGGGCAGCGGGATCATCTTCTTGCCGGCCTCTTTGCCAGGTTTGGCCGGTTCATAGGCCACCGGGTCCAGGCTGAGGTCCTGGCCGGAATAGGATTTGACGTTCAACTGCAGGAACTTGCCCACCACCGGGTCGCCCTTGTCCCATTTCAGGCCGTTACTGGTGTTCTTGAGGACGGCCTTGTATTCCTCGGAGAGGACCTCGGCCAGAGGGATCTCGTCCTTCCTGGGCCCCTTGCCCGAATCGTGCTCCATGAGGTTGACGAAATAGAGCTTGTCGCCCGGTTTGATGCCATGCCTGGCGAAGTTGATGAGGATATCGATGCGCTCGGCGATGGCCAGGGTCGGCAGGATGGCATTGTTGTCCTGCAGGTCGCCATCGTCGTCCAGGTCCATGCTGCCGTCGAACGGTACGGCATGCTCCATGATGTTTCCGTCGTTGCCGATCATGTGGAAAGGCACCCGATCATAGGACACCCTGGAGCCCGACGGCCCGCGGAACTCGCCGCCGTTGCCCTGGATCTCGCGGACCACCGCCAGCTTGAAGTAGCGCGAAACCGAGCCGTTGAGAATACGGAAGCGATAGCTGCGCGCGCGGACGTTCAGGTAGGGCCGGTACTGCCAGTTGACCGTCAACTGATCGCCGAGGAAACCGTCGGTGTTGAACGGGTTGAACCACAATTGGCCGTTCTGGTCCCAGGCCTTGTCGGCAACCGTCAGGTTGATGTCGTAGTCGCGGTTACCCCAGGGCAACGCCGAGCCACTGGGCAGGCGCAGGTTGACGCCATCCTCGAGCGCTTCGTTGCCGCGATCGATCGCGCTGTAGTAGTTCATCAGCGCGGAGTTGCCCTTGTAGACATTCTGCGCGGTGAAATCGAACATATGATCGTGGAACCAGTGGGTGCTCATGGTTTCGCGCCAGTCGCCGCGGATCTTGATGCTGCCGTTTTCACAGGTCTTGAGGCCGGGAGTGGCATCGTTGACGAAGAGCGTTTCCCCCGGCGCGCAGGGGAACGCCGCCCTCGGGTCTTGCGCCCTGGTATTGATGGTGTCATAGCCGGCCAATTGGATTGGCCAGCGGTAGTCGTAGTACTGACCGGGGAAGAAAAAGGCGTTGGCATAGCCGTCGCTTTCGGCCGGTACATGACCGTTGTGCTCGTGAGTGCTGAGGGTGTGCAGGCCGAAACCCCGATTCGCCGCGGGATCGATCGGCAGGGCGTTGTAATGGCGCATCAGCAGCGGCTGGCCATAGCGGACCATCAGCAGTTTGGGCGGCAGCGTACCGTCGAAGGTCCACAAGGATTTGTGATCCTGGATCGGCATGTTCGGATGGAAGCGGATGCCGATGCCTTTGGTGGTGCCCTCGGTGGCCGCAATGCCCGCCGTGTTGTGATAGAGCCCGCCGGGGCCGAACTCGCCCTTGGCGTAGCCATGCATCTGTTTGTTGTCGCGCAAGCCCAGGTTGATCCGCGCACCGGCTTGCGCCGTCTTGAACGCGGCCTGGGGAAAGAACTCGTTCCAGCGTTGGTGCGACCAGCCTTTTCCCGGCGGCCGCCCCTCGGCCGGTGAGCCTACCGGGCTGCGGTTGAGGAATGCTTCGATTTGCGCCTTCCAGGGGTTGCGGTCCAGTACATTGGAAAACTGGGACGGGAACGGGGTCAGCCCAGGTTGGCGCAAGAAGGCCTCCAGCGCCGTGCCCGAGGGGCCACTGCGGGCAACACTGTTCGGGTCCTGCCCAGGGGCTGCGCCCGTGGTGGGCACGGGGAACGTCAGGTCGGCGGGCGGCGTTTGCGGATCGAGTTTCTCCGAGCCGAACTCCTCGTACAGCAGCAGTTGCTGGGTGAAGGGTTGGGCCCCGAACAGGGGGCTTGGCTTGCCATTGGTGGGAACGTTGAACGACGTCTGCTGCGCCGGGGGCAAGACATTTTCGGCGCGCGGGGTGGTGAGGTCACCGAACTCGCCGTTGGGCAGGGCAAATGCACCCTGGTTGGCCTCTGGCAGCGTTTCCAGTTCTTCCAGCGCGGCCTCGGGGTCGGCTGGCGGATCGGTAAAGGCCGAGGGATCAGTCGGTGGCGGCGGGCCAAAATCATCGAGAGGCGCCGCACTCACATTGCTCAAGCCGAGTGTGATCAGCAGTACAGACGCGATGCCTGATCGACGGAAAAGGTTGGGCGATGATTTCCCTGATGCATACTTTCTCATCGCCTTCACCTCTCTCCATGAAATGGCATTTTGCCGATTCGCCTTGACAGCGGCAAAGCCCGCGCCAAGCGTGAAGAATGGTGAATTTTTAAAAAAGGATTCGATTTATCAATTGGTTGGCATGTAAATGCAGGCCGCGGGGTACTTTTTCAGTGGGGGTAGTTCCCCAATGGCGGGGGGAGATTCACCACTGCTGGGGATTCACGTTCCCCTGATGGAGAGATGAGCTGCGTTCTGCGACCACAGTGTCGATGAAGTTCTTGGCCTTGTACTTCTATTACGGCAGGCATCTAATTTAACTTATGAACAATAAGCATCGCCCATAAGTTAAATTAGATGCCTGCCGTAATAGAGTTCATAAGCGCTCTAAGTCATTGATCGGAAAATCCTCCCCTCGGTAACCTTTTTTACAAACACGCCATGCCGGTCAGTTTGGTTGACCCCAACCAGCCAGAACCTTTCCTTAAAGGTTCTGGCTCAGGAATAACACGCTTCAGGCCTACTTCTGTTGCTTGATGAGCACCTCGGCGATGTTGGCCGGTGCTTCCGAGTACTTCGAAAACTCCATGGAGTAGCTCGCGCGCCCCTGGGACATGGAGCGCACGTCGGTCGCGTAACCGAACATCTCACCCAGCGGCACTTCGGCGCGAATCACCTTGCCGGAAACGCTGTCCTCCATACCCTGGATCAAGCCACGACGACGGTTCAGATCGCCCATCACGTCACCCATGTAGTCCTCAGGCGTTACGACTTCAACCTTCATGATCGGCTCGAGCACCACACCGCCACCTTTGCTAGCCAGCTGCTTGGTCGCCATGGAGGCCGCCACCTTGAACGCCATCTCGTTGGAGTCGACGTCGTGGTAGGAACCATCGAACACGGTGGCCTTCAGGCCGATCAGCGGATAGCCGGCAACAACGCCGTTCTTCATCTGCTCTTCGATGCCCTTCTGGATTGCCGGGATGTATTCCTTAGGAACTACACCACCAACAACTTCGTTGATGAACACCAGACCGTCTTGACCTTCGTCAGCTGGAGCAAAGCGAATCCAGCAGTGACCGAACTGACCACGACCACCGGACTGACGAACGAATTTACCTTCGATCTCGCAGCTCTTGGTGATCTTCTCGCGGTACGAAACCTGCGGCTTGCCGATGTTCGCCTCGACGTTGAACTCGCGACGCATACGATCGACGAGAATGTCCAGGTGCAGCTCACCCATACCGGAGATGATGGTCTGGCCAGTCTCTTCGTCGGTCTTGACGCGGAAAGACGGGTCTTCCTGAGCAAGCTTGCCCAGAGCGATACCCATTTTTTCCTGATCGTCCTTGGTCTTGGGTTCTACCGCAACCGAAATTACCGGCTCCGGGAAGTCCATTCGTTCGAGGATGATCGGCTTTTGCAGATCGCACAGGGTATCACCGGTGGTGACGTCCTTCATGCCGATCAGGGCCGCGATGTCGCCCGCCCGCACTTCCTTGATCTCATTGCGCTGGTTGGCGTGCATCTGCACCATCCGGCCCACCCGCTCCTTCTTGCCCTTGACCGAGTTCAGCACTGCGTCCCCGGAGCTCAGAACACCGGAGTAGACGCGAATGAACGTCAGAGTACCAACGAACGGGTCGGTCGCGATCTTGAACGCCAGCGCCGAGAACGGCTCGTTGTCGTCTGCATGACGCTCCATGGCAACAGTCTCGTCATCCGGGTCGGAACCCTTGATGGCAGGAATGTCGACTGGCGCCGGCAGGTAGTCGATAACGGCGTCGAGAACCAGAGGCACGCCCTTGTTCTTGAAGGAAGAGCCGCAAACGGCCGGAACGATTTCGCCGGCCAGGGTACGCTGACGCAGACCTTGCTTGATCTCTTCGACGGTGAGTTCACCACCTTCGAGATACTTGTTCATCAGCTCTTCGCTGGCTTCGGCGGCAGCTTCAACCATGTTGGAGCGCCACTCTTCGGCCAGGCTCAGAAGCTCGGCAGGGATCTCTTCCTCATGGTAGGTCGTCCCCAGGTCGTCTTCGTTCCAGTAGATAGCCTTCATCTTGACCAGATCGATCTGCCCTTCGAAGTTTTCTTCAGCGCCGATAGCCAGTTGAACCGGAACCGGGGTGTGACCCAGACGGTTTTTGATCTGACCGACAACGCGCAAGAAGTTAGCACCGGCACGGTCCATCTTGTTTACGTAAACAATACGTGGAACGCCGTACTTGTTGGCTTGGCGCCATACGGTTTCGGACTGTGGCTCGACTCCGGAGGTGCCGCAGAACACGACGACAGCGCCGTCGAGCACGCGCAGGGAACGCTCCACCTCGATGGTGAAGTCCACGTGGCCGGGTGTGTCGATAATGTTGACACGATAGCTATCGTATTGGCCACGCGCACCCTTCCAGAAGGTGGTTACAGCAGCGGAGGTAATGGTGATACCGCGCTCCTGCTCCTGAACCATCCAATCGGTGGTGGCAGCGCCGTCGTGCACCTCGCCCATCTTGTGGCTGAGACCCGTGTAGAACAGGATCCGCTCGGTAGTGGTGGTCTTACCGGCGTCTACGTGGGCGACGATACCAACGTTACGGTAACGTCCAATTGGAGTGACACGAGCCATGATGCTCTCCTTGAAACTGGATAAGACTGCTAAGTTCTCTGGTTCAGTTGGACTTGAGTGCAAATGTAAGAGCTACGGCCACCGGCAGGTTGCGAACTGCGCACACCGAGCGCACATGCCCGGGCCGCTGTTCAAAAGCGGTCGACAACAGCTCGGACGTATCACCGTATCGGCCATGACTTCATCCGGCGAAGAATCTGAGTGGGTATGCACGCTTACTGCTCCCCCCACGGCAGACAAGTGGGCTTGGGCGCACCGTTTTGGAGGGCGAAATCACGCGAAAAGCGCCTGGTCCTGGATAATCCGAATTATAGATGACCAGAGCTTCTCGTCTTCGCTCATGAACATCTCTACCTGAACATAATTTTGCCTGTTAGAACATAATCTGGCGTGCTTCCACAGCCAATTCGACAAGCTGGTCAAGCAGCATGCCCATGCTGTCCTGCAATGCATCAACGCCGCTCTGAACACCTTGCAATTTCTGTCCCAGCATCTGCTGCAATCGCTCGATACTCTCCTTGGCTTGCTGCGTATCACCAGGGAGCTGTAAATGCCCCACAAATTTCCCATCTTTTTCTCATAAGACATTTGCCGGCAAGGCCTGATGTTCAGACTTGCTGGCAATTCAATGATGGGCGAGCGCGTCGCTACGGCACCGCCCTCGCCCGCTCGGCAGCTCAATGTCCCGTGGCCTGCCGGTTGATCAGTCACCGCTTTGTACTGGATGCGGCAATGCCTCACTAACCAAAGGTGTTACCCGCGAGCATGCCGCCATCCACAATGAACTCCGCACCGGTGCAGTACGTGGACTCTTCGCACGCGAGGAACAACACCAGGTTGGCCACTTCATCGGGGTGACCGATACGAGGGATCGGTAAGCCGCGATAGATCGACGCCGCGTCGAAATCGGCAAACTCCGGCGGTCGAGCCATAGCCGTGTCGATGCCGCCCGGGTGTACGGAGTTGACCCGGATGTTGTGGCCGCCGAACTCGAGCGCAGCAGCTTTGGTCATGCCACGCACGGCGAACTTGCTGGCAACGTAGGCCGTACCGCCCGCAACCCCCTCCATGCCCGCCGTCGACGAGACGTTCACAATCGAGCCCCTGCCCGCCTCCTTCATCGCCGGCAGTACCGCTTTCATGCCCAGCCAACATCCCACTTGATTCACTTCGTATTGGTGGCTAGACGCCATATCCGCCGTCGACGGAAAGTGTTTGCCCAGTCGTGTAGAGCGCCCTGTTCGACGCGCGGAACGCGACGGCGTTAGCCACTTCCTCTGCTTGCCCCCAGCGCTTGAGGCACAGATTGCGGTGGACGGCGGCCTCCCACTGCTCATCGAAAGTGCCGTCTTCCCACAGGCGCAGAAAGATGCCGGTGTTGATGACGCCGATGGCGACGCTGTTGGCGCGAATACCGAAGCGTCCTTCCTCCTTGGCAACTTGAGCATCGAATCGATGGCTGCTTTGGGTACAACCGACAGCACATCGCCCTCCGGCCAGCGATGCAGCCCTGCAGAGCTGACATGCACGTAGGAGCCGCCGCCGTTTGCCTTGAGATGGGGCAGCGTGGCCTGGACGATATTGAAGAATCCGTTGAGGTCGGCGTCGATCACCGCACGCCAGTCCTCCACGCTCAAATCACGAATCTTGGGTTGCGAGATATCCGAACCGGCCGCGATGACGACGGTGTGCACGCGCCCCTCGCCGAGAAGGGTCTCAATCACCCGACGCGCACCGGGCAGATCGCTCATCGACAGCTGGTACGCCTGTGCGCGCCTGCCCAGCGCCTCGACATTGGCCACGACGTGCGCAGCCCGCGCCTCATTACGGTGGTAAGTCAGGATGACGTCGGAACCGAGCTCGGCAAAGCGAGTGCAAATCGCTTCACCCGCACCGCCGCTGCCACCGATCACCAATACCTCGCCTTTAGGAAACTCCCTTTGCATCGCTGTCATTGAAGATCACTCCGATCATTCAGTAGGCGTGACGCCCGAGATGTGTTTAACCGCCTGGTAAGCAAAAGTCATCGATGGCCCCAGCGTCGAACCTGGACCCGGGTACGCAGGCAGAATCGCCGCCGCTACGGCATTAGCTGGGCAATGTTGGGCCCGGGGATGTAACAGGTTTGGTAGCTGGGCGGACAGTAATAGGCAACCGTCACTTGCGCTGGCACCGGAAGCGTCAATACGCCGGTATAGGCGGCGCCGAAGGCGCAGACGGTCAGGGCGAGGAAGAATTTTTTTCTTGTTTTCATGGTCGGTCCACTTCAGACGAGGGAAGGACTGTTATGAACGCAAGACTAAAAACGACTGCATAAATGTGCTTCGTCCGAGTGGACTAGGTTTTTGTCCTTGCACGAACCTTGGGCCGCTTAATGTCCAGTGGCCTGCCGATACTGCCGCGGTGTAAAACCGGTCAATGCCTTGAACTGTCGGGTGAAAGCACTATGGTCGGTATAGCCGCACTGCAGTGCGACATCGGTGATGGGCATATCCGTATGCAGCAGACGATGCGCATGCTCCAGGCGAACCTTCTGGATCATCTGCCGCGGCGTCAGGTGGAACACTCGCTTGCAGTATCTTTCCAGTTGCGCCACTGAAATACCGGCGATACGCGTCAGTTCGCCCAGGGTGACACGGCGGTTGAAATGCGCGCGAATATATTCGTCCACCGCGGCCAGGCGCTGGTAAGCCGGGTGCGTGTCGCTGGCCGCTTGCAGGTCAACCGAAATCCCCGCCAAGCCGATGATTTCACCGCTGCGGTTATAGATAGGCCGCTTATGCGTCAGGCACCAACCGGGCTCTCGACTCCCGTACAGATGCAACTCCAGTTGGTCTTCCAGGACAAAGCCTTGCTCCAGAACGCGTCGATCCTGTTCGGTATAGCCGGGGCCCAATTGCTCTGGAAATACCTCGGCGCTGGTTTTTCCGAGCAAGGGTTGCAACTGTTTCAATCCACAGCGTTGAACCAGGGTGCGGTTGGCCATCACGTAGCGTGCCTGGCTATCTTTGATAAAGATCGCGGCATTCGGAATTACATCCAGCATCGGCAATAGAAGTGCCACGCCCGCAAGTAGTTCATCGATAGTTTCGGGACGACTCTGGTCGTTCCCCTGGCACAGGATCGCAAATGCGTTCTGCGTCATGAATATCACTCTCCCAATATCCGCATGGCGGAAATCTACCCCTGTGCCCTCGCCGCTCGGCAAGCTGGCCGCCTGCCAGGCAGATTGCCTCAAGGCTGGCGCCGTGTCGAGCTGACAGCATTGTGCTGATTTCGTCATCAGTGCAAACGGAAAACATCAATCGCACGCGTACTGATGAGTCCACTCTATAGCCATTGCATGCATCACTCCTGCCATCAAATAACCCACAAGAAGGCGACGCTATGTCAGGCAAAGGCAAGTTCAAAAAACAACTTTCATTGATAGACCTTACGTTTATCGGACTGGGAGCCATCTTCGGCTCGGGCTGGTTGTTCGCAGCCAGTCACGTTTCCGCAATCGCGGGGCCGGCAGGCATCTTTTCCTGGCTGTTGGGCGGGTTTGCCGTACTGCTGTTGGGCATTGTCTACTGTGAACTGGGCGCGGCGCTGCCGCGTGCCGGTGGCGTGGTTCGCTATCCGGTGTACTCCCATGGCCCATTGCTCGGCTACCTGATGGGCTTCATCACGCTGATTGCATTCTCAAGCCTGGTGGCAATCGAAGTGGTTGCCTCTCGCCAGTATGCCGCCGCATGGTTTCCCGAGCTGACCAAAGCCGGCTCCAGCGATCCTACGGTCCTTGGCTGGCTCTTACAGTTTGGCCTGCTCTGCCTGTTCTTCATGCTCAACTACCGCAGCGTGAAAACCTTCGCCAAGGCCAATAACCTGGTCAGCGTGTTCAAGTTCATCGTCCCGCTGCTGGTCATCGGTGTGCTGTTCACCTTCTTCAAGCCGGAAAACTTCCAGGTCCAGGGTTTCGCTCCATTCGGCCTTTCGGGCGTCGAGATGGCCGTTTCCGCCGGCGGCATCATCTTCGCTTACCTGGGGCTTACGCCAATCATCTCGGTGGCCAGCGAAGTGAAGAACCCGCAGCGCACCATTCCGATTGCACTGATCCTGTCCGTCCTGCTCTCCACCTTGATCTATGTGTTGTTGCAGATGGCCTTCCTCGGCGGCGTGCCCACCGAGATGCTGGCCAACGGCTGGGCCGGCGTCACCAAGGAACTTGCCCTGCCTTATCGCGACATCGCCCTGGCCCTGGGCGTGGGTTGGCTGGCCTACCTTGTGGTCGCCGACGCGGTGATCTCCCCCAGCGGTTGCGGCAACATCTACATGAACGCTACACCGCGAGTCATCTATGGCTGGGCGCAAACCGGCACCTTCTTCAAGGTCTTCACCCGCATCGACGAAAAGTCCGGCATCCCGCGCCCGGCGCTGTGGCTGACCTTCGCCCTGTCGGTGTTCTGGACCCTGCCCTTCCCCTCCTGGGAGGCCCTGATCAACGTCGTATCCGCCGCGCTGGTACTGAGCTACGCCGTCGCTCCGGTGTCCGTGGCCGCACTGCGCCGCAACGCTCCCGGTATGCCGCGCCCCTTCAGGGTCAAGTGGATGAGCGTACTGGGCCCGCTGTCGTTCATCATCGCCTCGTTGATCGTCTACTGGTCGGGCTGGAACACCGTGTCCTGGCTGCTCGGCCTGCAGATCCTGATGTTCGTGGTGTACCTGCTGTGCGGCCGCTTTGTGCCGACCACGCTCCTGAGCCTGGCCCGGCAAGTACGCTCATCCTTGTGGCTGATCGGCTTCTATGCCGTGACCATCGTGCTGTCCAAGCTCGGTAGCTTCGGTGGCCTGGGCGTACTCAGCCATCCGTTCGACACCCTGGTCGTGGCGGCCTGTGCGATGGGTATCTATTACTGGGGCGCGGCGACCGGCGTGCCGGCGCACCTGGTCCGTCTGGAGGCCGAGGACGATGAAAGCGAAGCAGGACTGGCAGTCGCCGACACTGCCGCGGGCCTGCGTCCCGTTGGTGCGCACGTCCAGGCTTCGTCCTGAGATTAATGCAACCACAGTGTTTCGAAGTCTTTGTCCTCTGCTAATGGATAGGTTAATGAAACAAGTACATATCATTGATTCCCACACCGGCGGCGAACCCACTCGCCTGATGATGAAAGGCTTTCCCGAGCTGCCCGGCAACACCATGGTCGAGAAGCGCGATGCCCTGCGCGACCAGCATGACCAATGGCGTCGTGCCTGCCTGCTGGAGCCCCGTGGCAACGATGTGCTGGTAGGCGCCCTGTATTGTGAACCGGTCTCGCCCGATGCCACCTGTGGCGTGATCTTCTTCAACAATGCCGGCTACCTTGGTATGTGTGGTCACGGCACCATCGGCCTGGTCGCCTCGTTGCACCACCTGGGGCGCATCAGCCCCGGTGTTCACAAGATCGATACTCCGGTCGGCCCGGTCAGCGCCACGCTGCATGAAGACGGCGCGGTGACCCTGCGCAATGTGCCCGCCTACCGCTACCGACAACAGGTGCCGGTCGAAGTCCCCGGACACGGCCGCGTGTACGGCGATATCGCCTGGGGCGGCAACTGGTTCTTCCTGGTTTCCGATCACGGGCAGGTGTTGCAGCTCGACAACGTAGAAGCCCTGACCGAGTTCACCTGGGCGATGCTCAAGGCCCTGGAGGCTCAGGGCATCTTTGGTGAAGACGGCGCGCTCATCGACCATATCGAGCTGTTTGCCGACGACGACAAGGCCGACAGCCGCAACTTCGTCATGTGCCCGGGCAAGGCCTACGACCGCTCGCCCTGCGGGACCGGCACCAGCGCCAAACTGGCGTGCCTGGCGGCCGATGGAAAATTGGCCGCCGGTGAGCGCTGGGTACAGGCCAGCATCACCGGCAGCCAGTTCGAAGGCCGCTACGAATTGGAAGGCGAATGGGAAGGCGAGCGCATCCGCCCATTCATTACTGGCCGAGCCTACATGACCGCCGACAGCACGCTGCTGATCGACGAACAGGATCCCTTCGCGTGGGGCATTTGAGCCACCACACCGGATACCGCCCACGCGGCCCCTATACCCCCCAATAGACCTCAATGAATGCTTCAAGGAGTTACAACAATGAGCGATAACATCTTCACTGGCTGCATTCCTGCGCTGATGACCCCCTGCACCGCCGAGCGCAAACCAGACTTTGACGCCTTGGTGGCCAAGGGTCGCGAACTGATCGATATCGGCATGAGTGCCGTGGTTTACTGTGGCTCCATGGGCGACTGGCCCCTGCTCACCGAAGCCGAACGCCAGGAAGGCGTGGCGCGCCTGGTCGCCGCTGGCATCCCGACCATCGTCGGTACCGGTGCCGTCAATACCCGCGAGGCAGTCTCCCACGCAGCACATGCGGCCAAAGTCGGCGCCCACGGCCTGATGGTCATCCCTCGTGTTCTTTCTCGTGGTGCCTCACCGGCCGCGCAGAAAGCCCACTTCGCCGCCATCCTGAAGGCCGCCCCAGGGCTGCCGGCGGTGATCTACAACAGCCCTTACTACGGCTTTGCCACCCGTGCCGACCTGTTCTTCGAACTGCGCCGCGAGTACCCGAACCTGATCGGCTTCAAGGAGTTCGGTGGTGCTGCCGACATGCGCTACGCCGCCGAGCACATCACGTCCAAGGACGATGACGTCACCCTCATGGTCGGTGTCGATACCCAGGTGGTGCATGGCTTCGTCAACTGCAACGCCACGGGTGCCATTACCGGCATCGGCAACGCGCTGCCGCGCGAGGTGCTGCAACTGGTGGCCCTGAGCAAGCAGGCGGCCAAAGGCGACGCCAAGGCTCGCCGCCTGGCCAGGGAACTGGAGTCTGCGCTTGCCGTACTGTCTTCCTTCGACGAGGGCACAGACCTGGTGCTCTATTACAAGCACCTGATGGTGCTCAATGGCGACAAGGAATACACCCTGCACTTCAACGAGACCGATTCGCTCAGCGATTCTCAGCGTCGCTACGCCGAGAACCAGTACGCGTTGTTCCGCCAGTGGTACGCGAACTGGTCGAAAGAGCAGAACGTCGCCTAACGTTTCTCGCCTTACGCAGCGCCCTGTAGCCGCTGCCGACAGGCTGCGCTGGAGTCCCGCAGGGGCTCCCCGGCGATCTTGAGAAATTGCGCCTGCTGCGCAGGCGAGCGTCGCAGCGGCGCACCGAGCCTTCGGCAGCGGCTACATGGGCCGCCATTTGCCCACAGATAGCGCTGCCCGATGAGGGGCAAGACGGTATCTACAGGCGCGTGGCGCTCCTCCAATCCCAGTTATCCAGGAAACGTCATGACTCTGACAGGCAAAATGCTGATCGGCCAGCAAGCCATAACCGGCAGCCGCGAAGCGATCCGGGCGATCGATCCAGCAACCGACAAACCGCTCGAGCCGGCCTATCCCGGTGGCTCCTGTGAGCATGTTGAACAAGCGTGCGCATTGGCGTGGGCAGCCTTCGACAGCTATCGCGAGACGCCATTGACGGCACGCGCCGAATTCCTCGAAGCCATTGCCGATGAGATCGAAGCCCTTGGCGATGAACTGGTCGAGCGCGCCATGGCCGAAACAGGCCTGCCGCGCCCACGCATCCAGGCTGAACGTGGCCGGACCTGCCAGCAACTGCGAACCTTTGCCCGCACCGTGCGTGCCGGCGAGTGGCTGGATGTACGGGTCGACACCGCGCTACCGGAACGCCAGCCCCTGCCGCGCCCTGACCTGCGCCAGCGCCAGGTGCCGCTGGGGCCGGTGGCAGTGTTCGGCGCCAGCAATTTTCCGCTGGCCTTCTCCGTCGCCGGTGGCGACACCGCTTCGGCACTGGCCGCCGGTTGCCCGGTGATCGTCAAGGCCCACGGCGCTCACCCCGGCACCAGCGAATTGGTTGGCCGAGCCGTGGGCCGTGCCGTGGAAAAATGTGGCCTGCCCGAAGGCGTGTTTTCGCTGTTGTTCGGCTCCGGGCGCGAAGCGGGTATCGCCCTGGTCAGCGACCCGCGCATCAAGGCCGTGGGTTTCACCGGCTCGCGCAGTGGTGGCATCGCCTTGTGCAAGGCTGCCCTGGCGCGTCCCGAGCCAATCCCTGTGTATGCGGAAATGAGCTCGATCAACCCGGTATTGCTCTTCCCGGCTGCCCTGCAGGCGCGTGGCGAAGCGCTGGCGCAGGGATTCGTCGCCTCCCTGACCCAGGGCGCCGGCCAGTTCTGCACCAACCCGGGCCTGGTGATTGCCCGTCAAGGCCCGGCCCTGGACCGTTTCATCACCGCTGCTGCGGACCTCGTCCAGCGCAGCCCCGCGCAGACCATGCTCACCCCCGGCATCTTCAACGCCTATGAGGCCGGCGTGAGCTCGCTGGCCGAGCACGCCCACGCACAGGTGGCGGCCGCAGGCCTGAGAGGCGAAGACCCGAACCAATGTCAGGCCCACCTGTTCGTAACCCGGGCGCGGGATTTTCTCACCGACCACACCCTGCAGGCCGAAATGTTCGGCGCCGCGTCGCTGATCGTGCAATGTGCCGACGACGACGAAATCCGCCAGGTCATCGAGCACCTGGAAGGCCAACTGACCGCAACCCTGCACCTGGATGACGCCGACCTGGAGAACGCCAGGGCGTTGGTGCCTACGCTGGAGCGCAAGGCCGGCCGCCTGCTGGTCAACGGCTGGCCAACGGGCGTTGAGGTGTGCGATGCCATGGTCCATGGCGGTCCCTTCCCGGCAACCTCCGACCCGCGCACGACCTCGGTCGGCACCGCCGCCATCCTGCGCTTCCTGCGTCCGGTCTGCTACCAGGACTTCCCGGATACCTTGTTGCCTGCCGCGCTGAAGCACAGCAACCCGCTGCAGCTGCGCCGCTTGCTCGACGGCCAGAGAGAGGCCTAGGAAATGTCGAATTACTTCACTTCAAGCAACCCGCACGACAATGCGGACATTGCCGTGGTCGGCGCCGGCATCATCGGCGTCGCCTGCGCCCTGCTGCTGGCACGCCAAGGCCTGCGGGTAGTGGTCATCGACCAGCAGGACCCAGGCTACGGCGCCTCGTTCGGCAATGCCGGGCATCTGGCGACCGAGCAGGTGTTTCCGATCGCGGACCTGTCCATCCTCAAACGCCTGCCCGCCATGCTCATGGACCCGATGGGGCCTCTGCGCCTGGACTGGAAATACATGCCGCGCGCCTTGCCCTGGTTCATGCGCCTGTTGTTGAACCTGCGACCGGCGCCGTTCCAACGCACCGTGGCCGGCATACGCGCGCTCAACGAAAGCAGCCTTGGCGCCTGGCACCGGCTGCTGGAGTCGATCGCTCGCCCGGACCTGCTAAAGGAAGACGGCTCGTTGCTGGTATTCGAGCGCCCCGACTCGTGCCAGGCGGTCGAAGCGCTACAGATGCGCATGCGCCAACAACAAGTACCGGTCGATTTATGGCAGGCCAAGGCCGTACGCGAGGTCGCCCCGCAACTGAGTGAGCGGATCCAGGGCGGGCTGTTCTTTCCTCGCACGGGGCATTTTCTGGACCCCTACCGGGTCGTCTGCGAACTGGTACAGGCCGCCAAGGCCAGCGGCGTGCATTTCATCAAGCAACAGGTCCGGGACGGACACCTGCATGAGAGCGGCGTCTCGCTGGTCACAGGCCAGGGCGGTTTGACGGCCCGCCAGGTACTGATCGCCTGCGGCGCCCATTCAGCCAAGCTCACCGCAGCGCTTACCGGCAAGAAGGTACCCCTGGATACCGAGCGCGGCTATCACCTGATGTTGCCCCATGAGCACGAGCGGCTGCCTTTCGCAGTCACCTCGCTGGAGCGCAAGTTCATCATGACCCCTATGGCCGATGGACTGAGGTTGGCAGGCACCGTCGAGTTCGCCGGCCTCGACCGCCCCCCGACCATGGAGCGCGCCTGGCAGTTGCACCGGCTGAGCAAAGGACTGTTCAGCCGCGACTTGAACGCTGAAGCTGCCACGCCCTGGATGGGCTTGCGACCGTCCTTGCCCGATTCCCTGCCGATCATCGACAGGGTGTGCAACGGCAAGGTACTGCTCGCCTTCGGCCACCAGCACCTGGGCCTGACTCAGGCAGCGGTCACTGCCGAGCTCATCGCCCAAATAGCTTCACCTGCGACTGTTGCCAGGCCTCACGGGTTGCCGGCGATCGAACCCTACAGGCTGGATCGGTTCTGAGGGGGGATGTACCTGGTTCGAGGCTTGACGCCAACAGACCAGCCTACCTCCTCACCCGTCAAGCTCGACGGTTTAATTACCTGAATGCGCCCCCTCTTTATCTGATCTCGCCACGCCCCGCGGCTTGGCAGGCGAGCCCTCGACAGCGCATTGAAACGCCTCGAGCATCCACGCTATAAGAAGAGCCAATTTCTTATGGAGTCATGTGAATGACCGTTGAATTTCGTCCGGCCCAGCGCTCGGATGCGCGTGAGATTGCTCGTTTGTTCCAAATTACTTCTGAGGGGGCATCGGATTACATCTGGAGCCAGTTGGCGGAATCGGGACAAGATTTGTTGGACGTGGGCGCCATCCGTTACGCCCGGGAAGGGGTGGATTTTTCATACCAGAACTGCCTCATCGCAGAAGCAGAAGGACGCGTTATCGGCATGATGCATAGCTACGTGATGCGTCACGATCCCACGGCCGCTCCGGTGACCGACCCGGTACTGGCACCTTATGCCGACATGGAAATCCCCGACACCCTCTATATTTCAAGCCTGGCGCTCCACGACGGCTGGCGAAACCAGGGCCTGGGGGTGCGCTTTCTCAAGCATGCTCAGCTGCGCGCCGATGAACTGGGGCTTAAAGGCCTGAGCCTGATCGACTACGCCGCGAATACCGGCGCCCGGCGTTTTTACGAACGGCAGGGTTTCAGTGTCGTCAAAGCCTGTCAGATCACTCCCCATCCGATGATTCGGGTCACCGGTGAAGCCTATCTCATGCATCGGCCCTAGCGCCGACTTTGCCAAGCGGGTTAAAAAAACTGATCGATAAATGCCAGACCCTTCGTCATACGCTTAAACTGGCCCCCTTTACCACCTCGATCAAGAGATCCCCATGGCAAACTACGACCTCACCTTCCTCCCCGACCCCGATCCGGAATCCATCTCCTCCGACGTCGCCGGTTTTGGCGGCATGCTGGTCTCCACCCAGATCCCCACCCGCGCCGACGGCAGCCTGGAGCTGGGCGGCATTATCGAGCAGAGCGAGTGCACCCTGCAGGCGCTCAAGGTAGCGCTGGAGCGCGCCGGCAGTTCCATGGACCGGGTCCTGCACCTGACCATCTACCTCACCGACATGGCCGACCGCGCCGCCTTCAACGAGGTCTACCAGCGCTTCTTCGCCAAGCCCTGGCCGGTTCGCGCCGCCGTCGGCGTGGACGCCCTGGCGGTCGAAGGCATGCGCGTGGAGGTCACGGCAATGGCAGCCAAGGGCTGAGTTCAACGACATCCAACCCTGTGGGAGCGGATTCATCCGCGAAGGACTGCGTAGCAGTCCCATCTTCAGGGCCTCGCTGCGACCCTTCGCGGATGAATCCGCTCCCACAGAGTTCGCGCATCGCGGGCAAGTCGGAGCCGCCACCGGGCAGCATACGGGTGCCGGTCAAGCGTTTCGCCGCTACAATGCGCGCCTTGACCGTGACAAGCCTGGTTAGAAAAACATGTCCCTACCCAAACATCACCTGGAACTGCTCAGCCCCGCCCGCGACGTGGCCATCGCTCGCGAGGCCATCCTGCATGGCGCCGACGCCATATACATCGGTGGCCCGAGCTTCGGCGCCCGCCACAACGCCTGCAATGAGGTGAGCGATATCGCCCAGTTGGTGGAATTCGCCCGTCGCTACCACGCCCGGGTGTTCACCACCATCAACACGATCCTGCACGACGATGAACTGGAGCCGGCCCGCAAGCTGATCCACCAACTGTACGATGCCGGCGTCGACGCGCTGATCGTCCAGGACCTGGGCGTGATGGAGCTGGACATCCCGCCGATCGAGCTGCACGCCAGCACCCAGACCGACATCCGCACCCTGGCGCGGGCGAAGTTCTTCGACCAGGCCGGTTTCTCCCAACTGGTACTGGCCCGCGAGCTGAACCTCCAAGAGATCCGCGCCATCGCCGACGAGACCGATGCGGCGATCGAGTTCTTCATCCACGGCGCGCTGTGCGTGGCTTTTTCCGGCCAGTGCAACATCTCTCACGCGCAGACCGGCCGCAGCGCCAACCGTGGCGACTGCTCCCAGGCCTGCCGCCTGCCCTACACCCTGAAAGACGACCAAGGCCGCGTGGTCGCCTACGAGAAGCACCTGCTGTCGATGAAGGACAACAACCAGAGCGCCAACATCCGCGCCCTAGTCGAGGCCGGCGTGCGCTCGTTCAAGATCGAGGGGCGCTACAAGGACATGGGCTATGTGAAGAACATCACCGCCTACTACCGCCAGCGCCTGGACGATGTCCTCGAGGACCGCCCGGACCTGGCCCGCGCGTCCAGCGGCCGCACCGCGCACTTCTTCGTGCCCGATCCGGACAAGACCTTCCACCGCGGCAGCACCGACTACTTCGTCAGCGAGCGCAAGGTCGACATCGGCGCCTTCGACTCGCCGACCTTCACCGGCCTGCCGGTGGGCGTGGTGGAGAAGGTCGGCAAGCGCGACCTGCAGGTGGTTACCCATGAGCCGCTGTCCAACGGCGACGGGCTCAATGTGCTGGTCAAGCGCGAGGTGGTGGGCTTTCGTGCCAACATCGCCGAGCCCAGGGGCGAGTTCGAGGAAGATGGCGAGAAGCGCTACCGCTACCGCGTCGAGCCCAACGAGATGCCCAAAGGTCTGCACCAGCTACGGCCGAACCACCCGCTGAGCCGCAACCTGGACCACAACTGGCAGCAGGCCCTGCAAAAGACCTCGGCCGAGCGCCGCATCGGCCTGGCCTGGGTCGCCCGCCTGCGTGAAGAGCGCCTGGAACTGACCGCCACCAGCGAGGAAGGCGTCAGCGCCAGCGTCGCCCTGGACGGTCCGTTCGGCGTAGCGAACAAGCCGGAACAGGCCCTGGAGCAACTGCACGACCTGCTCGGCCAGCTGGGCACCACTCAGTACCACGCCACAGCGATTCAGCTGGATGCAACCCAGGCGTATTTCATCCCCAACTCGCAGCTCAAGGCCTTGCGCCGCGAAGTCATCGAAGCGCTTACCGCGGCCCGCATTGCCGCCCATCCACGTGGCGGGCGCAAGGCCGAGACCGATCCGCCACCGGTGTACCCGGAGTCGCACCTGTCGTTTCTGGCCAACGTCTACAACCAGAAGGCCCGCGACTTCTATCACCGTCACGGCGTCAAGCTGATCGATGCGGCCTATGAGGCCCACGAGGAAACCGGCGAAGTGCCGGTGATGATCACCAAGCACTGCCTGCGCTTCTCCTTCAACCTCTGCCCCAAGCAGGCCAAGGGCGTCACCGGCGTGCGCACCAAGGTCGCGCCGATGCAGCTGGTGCACGGCGACGAGGTGCTGACGCTGAAGTTCGACTGCAAGCCCTGCGAGATGCACGTGATCGGCAAGATGAAGGGCCACATCCTTGACCTGCCGCAACCGGGCAGCGCGGTAAAGCAGATCGTCGGCCACATCAGCCCCGAAGACCTGCTCAAGACCATCCCTCGCGCCCC
Source organism: Pseudomonas sp. LS1212 (assembly GCF_024741815.1). NCBI lineage: Bacteria > Pseudomonadati > Pseudomonadota > Gammaproteobacteria > Pseudomonadales > Pseudomonadaceae > Pseudomonas > Pseudomonas sp. LS1212. Next base: position 2,728,129 of record NZ_CP102951.1, on the reverse strand, counting down.
CCACTGAGTGATGGGCGAGCGCGCCGCTACGGCGCCGCGCTCGCCCGCTCGGCTAATGACTGGCGCAGGCGCGTGGAGGCCGTACCCGCAAGTCGGCTGAATGTTAGAGACGTCACCCAGAGGGATATGCAACTGACACAAGAAACGCCGGGCCGGATCGGAGTTGGCGTTCCTGGTAAAGACAATCATCCTGGACTCGCGCAATACCTGCCGGCTGAGTTACACCTGGATGACTATAAGGAAAATGGCAGGGGCGGCTGGATTCGAACCAACGCATGGCAGGATCAAAACCTGCTGCCTTACCGCTTGGCGACGCCCCTGTATCTGTTGCTACGAGTGCCCAGCACTCTCTCTTGATTTTGCAGCTTGCGGGCAACATTGAGATGTTGCTCCCTTTCGCTACAAGCCCTGTAAGGGCCTCTGCAGGCGTGCGCGGAAATTTATCAACTTTCGCTTCGTCTGGGAAGCCCCAAAACACACAAATTAGTTTGAAAACAGCCACTTACTGTTTAAGGCACTCTCTCATCCATGAAAAACCCAGCTAAATGGCCATTTAGCTGGGTTATAGGTTAGCGCCTGCTGTTAACGGTACCCGTTGCTGTCATACCCCGTTACTAGTCCAGTCGGACGAAGAGCCTGGTTTCAGACCGTTCGTATGATGAAACGGCGAACAAATCACTCTCACAGGGGCATTTCAATGCTAATGCGAAACAAAGTTGTCGTGGTGTCGGGCGTAGGTCCGGGCCTGGGGGTCAAACTTGCGATCCAGGCCGCACGCGAAGGCGCGCATGCGGTCGTCCTCGCCACACGTACCGCATCGAAACTGGATGAGGCTGAACGCCGGGTTCTGGAACTGGGCACCGACTGCCAAGTACTGAAGGTGGTGACCGACATTACCGACAAGGCGCAGTGCAAGCACCTGGCGGAGCAAACCATCGAACGCTTCGGCCGTATCGATGCCTTGGTGAACAGCGCTTTTGTACATGGCAACTTCCCCGAGGCAGTCGAGGGCGCCGACCTGGATGTCTGGCGCGAGGTCTTCGACACCAACGTGCTCGGTACGATGAACCTGACACAGGAAGTCGTGCCGTTCATGAAAAAACAGGGCAATGGCGCGATTGTCATGATCAATACCCAGGCCACGCGCAAACCCTTTCCTGGCGAATCCGGCTATGCAGCGTCCAAAGGCGCACTCGCGGTGGCCGTCAAGTACCTGGCCAGGGAACTCGGACAATATGGTATCCGCGCCAACAGCATCTACATGGGTTGGATGTGGGGAGCGCCGGTGCAGGGCTATGTCCAGCACGCAGCGGCCGAGCACAACGTGCCGGAAGCCCAGATCATCGCACCGATCGCCGCCACCATCGCACTCGGACGCATGCCCACCGACGATGACTGCGCCAAGGCTGCGTTGTTCCTTGTATCCGATTACGCCAATGCAATCACTGGTGCGGCACTCGACGCCAACGGCGGCGACTTCATGCCCTGACCGCCCGGAGCCATCCTCTGGCTCACGCTTTATATCGATACGACGCCGAATGTTGACCCGATAAATACAAGAAAAAAGGACGGTGTACATGTCAACCAGTTTCTCTGCTTCACATCCCTGTCGAACCCACCAGGTCCCCCAGTGGGATGTTGAAACCGATGTCGTCATTGTCGGCTTTGGCGCTGCGGGCGCTTGCGCCGCCATCGAAGCCGCCGGTGCTGGCGCGGCCGTGACGCTTCTGGAAGCGGCCTCCGGCAACGGGGGCACCAGCGCCTTGTCGGGGGGCGAAATCTATCTTGGCGGCAGCGGCGGCACGCCCGCTCAGCGAGAGGCCGGCTTCAGCGACGACACCGAGGACCTTTTTCGCTACTTGATGATGGCAGGCGGCGTCGACGCCGACGAGTCGAAGGTCTGCCTCTACGCGGAGAACAGCCTTGGCCACTATGAGTGGCTGGTCGCACAAGGGGTCAAGTACAAAAACACGTTTCTACCGGAAAAAATGCTGGAGCCGGTGACAGACGACTGCCTGATCTGGTCTGGCAGCGAAGAAGCCTGGCCGTTTTCCGAGCAGGCCAAGCCATGCCCCCGCGGCCATACGCCCCAATGGACCGGCTGGGGCGGCGGGCGCATGCTCATGGACGCGCTGGCCGCTCGTGTCGAGCAACTGGGCGTGGATATTCGCTATGACAGCCGGGTGCTCACCCTGGTTGCCGATGACGCTAACAACGTCCACGGCGTGGTGGTTCGAATCGGCGGCCAGATTCGCTTTGTACGGGCCCGAAAAGGCGTCATCTTGTGCGCCGGCGGCTTCGTGATGAACCGTGACATGGTCAAGCGCCATGCGCCGCTCCTGCTGCGCTCCAATGACCCCATAGGAACGCCTGGCGATGACGGCACGGGCATCCTCCTGGGGATGAGCGTGGGGGCCGCGTCGATTCACATGGACGAGGCTTTTCAGAGCCTGCCGTTCTATGCCCCCGAATCGTTGGTAAAAGGCATTTTCGTCAATGAGCGCGGCCAGCGTTTCATTAACGAAGATTGCTATCACGGACGCGTTGGCCATCACATCATGCGGCAAACGGGTGATCGGATTTATCTGCTCGTCGACAACTCGTCCTACACGCCACCGACGGAAATGACACGCATCGACATCGCCGCCGCCGGAGAAACCTGGGAAGAGGTAGAGCGCGATCTTGGCTTGCCTGAAGGCGCTTTGGTCAACACGGTTGTCCTGTACAACCGCCACGCGGCCCACGGCCAAGATCCCTTGTTCCACAAAGCCGAAAAATGGCTCAAGCCACTCATTGAGCCGCCCTTCGTCGCGCTGGATTGCCGAGTCGATTATGCGTTCTATCCGCACTTTACCCTGGGAGGATTGGACACGCTGCCCACGGGCCAGGTGCTTACCGAGAAGCGTGAGCCCATCAACGGCCTGTATGCAGCCGGGCGCACCGCCTGCGGGTTGCCCCGCTGGGGCGGTGGCTACAGTTCTGGCATGTCTCTGGCCGACGCTACTTTTTTTGGGCGCCAGGCGGGGTTGAGCGCCGCAAAAGGTGAAAAGATGGGTGATTGTCGCTAGGGCCTCATCGCGGGCAAGACCCGCTCCTGCAGGATCAATGGTGCCATGGAGCGGGCTTGCCCGCGATGGGCTGCAAAGCAGCCCCTAAAGGGCCGACTCCAGTTCAGGAACAGCCTCGAACAAATCAGCCACCAAACCGTAATCGGCCACCTGGAAGATCGGCGCCTCTTCGTCCTTGTTGATCGCGACGATGATCTTCGAGTCTTTCATGCCGGCCAGGTGCTGGATCGCGCCGCTGATGCCAACGGCGATGTACAGCTGCGGCGCGACGATCTTGCCGGTCTGGCCGACCTGCATGTCGTTGGGGACGAAACCGGCGTCGACCGCTGCGCGCGAGGCCCCTACCCCCGCGCCCAGCTTGTCGGCCAACGAATAGAGGTGCTTGAAGTTGTCGCCGTTCTGCATGCCGCGCCCGCCCGAGACGACGATCCTGGCAGCGGTCAGCTCCGGGCGGTCGGACTTGGCCAGCTCTTCGCCGACGAAGGACGATTTGCCTGCGTCGTGCGCAGCAGCGACGGCTTCAACCGCAGCCGAACCCCCTTCTGCGGCAACGGCGTCGAAACCGGTGGCACGTACGGTGAGCACTTTCACGGCTGCCGAAGACTGCACGGTCGCGATGGCATTACCAGCGTAGATCGGACGCTTGAAGGTGTCGGCCGATTCAACGGCGATGATCTCGGAGATCTGGTCGACGTCCAGTTGCGCGGCAACGCGCGGCAGGATGTTTTTGCCGTTGGAGGTAGCCGGAGCCAGGATGTGGCTGTAGCCAGCGCCCAACTCTGCAACCAGAGGAGCAACGTTTTCCGGCAGCTGGTGGGCATAGGCTGCGTTATCGGCAACCAGTACCTTGGCAACACCAGCGATTTTTGCAGCGGCTTCAGCCACGGCACCAACGCCTTGACCTGCTACCAGCACGTGAATGTCGCCACCGATTTTCGCGGCTGCAGCAACGGTGTTCAGGGTTGCCGGGGCAACTGCACCATTTTCGTGTTCAGCGATAACCAGGATAGTCATTTAGATTACCTTCGCTTCGTTTTTCAGTTTCTCGACCAGTTCAGCAACCGACTTGACCTTGATACCGGCGCTGCGAGCAGCCGGCGCTTCGACTTTCAGGGTCTTGTTGGTGGAGGCGGTGGAAACGCCCAGCGCGTCTGGAGTGACGGTTTCCAGCGGCTTCTTCTTGGCCTTCATGATGTTGGGCAAGGAAGCGTAGCGTGGCTCGTTCAGACGCAGGTCGGTGGTGACGATGGCTGGCAGGCTCAGGGAAACAGTCTGCAGACCGCCGTCGACTTCGCGGGTCACGTTGGCCTTGTCGCCGGCGATTTCCACTTTCGAGGCAAAGGTGCCCTGGGCGAAACCGGTCAGCGCGGCCAGCATCTGGCCGGTCTGGTTGTTGTCGCTGTCGATGGCTTGTTTGCCCAGGATCACCAGCTGAGGCTGCTCCTTGTCGACAACGGCCTTGAGCAGCTTGGCCACGGCCAGGGAATTAAGCTCGTCAGCGGACTCGACGAGGATGGCGCGATCGGCACCCAGAGCCAACGCAGTACGCAACTGCTCCTGGGCAGTGCTCGGGCCGACGCTGACGACGACGATCTCGCTTGCAACGCCTTTCTCTTTCAGACGCACGGCCTCTTCTACAGCGATCTCGCAGAAGGGGTTCATGGACATTTTGACGTTGGCAAGGTCGACGCCGGAGTTGTCCGCCTTGACGCGAACCTTGACGTTATAGTCGACCACTCGTTTGACGCTTACCAGCACCTTCATTGCTATCTCCACACGCTGTGTATAGTGATTTTGGCAGTGGCGGCCCTACCCGGCCGCCCTGCAGTGATCGTGGATCAGACCGCACTGGATTCTTGCGGAAGAATCAGTTGCGCGGGAATCCGTTGCAGCGACCTGCGCGCCACCAGGTAGTAAATCAGGCCGGGCAGCGTCAGCCCGATCAGCCAGGAAATGTCTGTTCCTCCAAGAGGCTCGACCAATGGGCCGGTGTAGAAGCTGGTGGCAATGAACGGCAACTGGATCACCACGCCAATGGCATAGATCACGATACCCGGGATGTTCCAGCGACCGTAACGTCCGTCCGGATCAGACAGGGCCGGAATGTCGTAGCGCTCCTTGGTCACCAGATAGAAGTCGACCAGATTGATCGCGCTCCAGGGCGTGAAGAAGGCCAGCAGGAACAGGATGAAGGCGGAGAAATCGTGAAGGAACGAATGCCGCCCCAGCAGCGCCAGTGCCGTGGCCAGCCCCACCATGACCAGGATGTAGGCCATGCGCAGGCTCCTGGATATTTCCTGGTTACCGCGAAAGCCGCTGACGATCGTTGCCAGCGACATGAAACTGCCGTAGGCGTTGAGGGTTGTGATGGTGACCTTGCCGAACACGATACTGAAGAACAGCAATGACGCGACGACGCCGCTGGCACCCATGCCGACGATGTACGAGACCTCGTGGCCGGCAAACTGGTCGCCCGCAAGGGCCGCGACAAAAACGCCGAAGACCATGGAGATCTGTGTTCCGATGACCGAGCCCAGGCCCACGGCGAGAAAGGTCTTCCAGGCTGAAGTCTTTCTTGGCAGGTAACGCGAATAGTCAGCCACATAAGGGCCGAAGGCAATCTGCCAGGAGGCCGACAGCGAGATCGCCAGCAAAAAGCTGCTCAACGAAAAGTGTCGGTTGCCGAGCAGTTCGCCGATGTCATGGGCTGACAATAACCGATAGAACAGGTAGAAGAAGGCCACCACGCCAATCAGGCTCGACAGCCGCCCGATCAAGTGAATGGTCCGGTAGCCCAGCACCGTCAACACGACGATCATCGCCGCGAAAATGAGAATGCCGGTGGCATCGCTGACATTGACCAGTTGGCCGATGGCCTGGCCTGCCAGCACCGAACCACTGGCCGAAAAGCCCACGTACATCAAGCACACCAGCACGATCGGTATCACCGCGCCAAAGACGCCGAATTGCACGCGGCTGGAGATCATCTGCGGCAGCCCGAGCTGTGGCCCCTGGGCCGCATGCAGCGCCATGATCGCCCCGCCGAGCAGCTGCCCGATCAACAGGCCTATCAGTGACCAGAACACATCCCCGCCCAACACCACGGCAAGGGCGCCGGTGACGATGGCGGTGACTTGCAGGTTGGCACCGAACCAGAGGGTGAATTGGCTGAGCAGTCGGCCATGGCGTTCCGACTCAGGGATGTAATCGATGGATCGCCGTTCTATATACGTCTTGCGCTGCGCACTTTCTTTGGAGGCGGACATGGCGGTTCCTCTCGGGCGTCGTGGATACGACAACCTTCTCGTGGTCAACAGGGAGTGAGGCCTGTGCAACAGGCCCCGGTTTTTTCGCTCGGTCAGCGTTGGGCTTCGAGCAGGCTTCGCGAAATAATGATTTTCTGGATTTCCGAGGTGCCCTCGAAGATCCGCAGGATCCGCGCGTCGCGCACGTAGCGCTCCAATGGCAGGTCGCGGATGTAGCCGTAGCCGCCATGCAGCTGCAGCGCGGCATCGGTAACGAAGCCGGCGCACTCGGCCGCAACCAGTTTGGCAGTGGCCGAATCCAGGCTGAAGCGCTCACCGCTGTCGCGTCGTGCCGCGGCTTTCCAGGTCAGCATGCGGGCGCTTTCCAGCTGCGCGTACATATCGGCCAGGCGCCACTGGGTGCCTTGATAGGCCGCGAGCGGCTTGGGTCCGATCTGCCGCTCGCGCACCCAGTTCAGGCTCGCTTGCAGCGCCGCGTTGGCGATACCCAGTGACATGGCCGCGACTTCCACCCGGCCGCGATCGAGAACTGCCATGGCCGTGCTGAAGCCGGCACCTTCGCTGCCGAGCAAGGATGACTCGGGCAACCAGCAGTCCAAGGCCAGCTCATAGATCGTGCTGCCGCGCAGGCCCATGGTTTTTTCCGGGCTGGAGAAGCTGATCCCGGCGGTGCCCTTGGGGATCATGAAGGCGCTGATGCCCTTGTGACCCGCCTCGGCATCAGTTTTGGCATAGAGCACGATAAAGCCGGCTTCGCGGGCGTTGGTGATGTAGTGCTTGCTGCCACGTATTCGCCAGCCACCGTCTTCGCGTTGCGCCCGGCAGCGCATGTCGGCCGGGTTGGAGCCAGCGGCAGGCTCGGTCAGGGCGAAGGCGCCCAGCAGTTCGCCGCTGGCGGCGCGGGGCAGCCATTCCTGTTTCTGCGCTTCGGTACCGCCGATCAGGATCGAATCGGTCGCCAGAAAGTGCGCGGTCAAGGCCGATGCGGTCGAAGCACAGGCGCCTGCCACGGCTTCGACCACGCGGCTCATTGCCAGGCTGCCAATGCCCAGGCCGCCATATTGCTCGGGCAGGTTGATGCCCATGCCACCCAGTTCGGCCAGTGCCTGCAGGCTCTCGGCGCAAAAGGTTTCGGTTTCGTCATAATGCTGGGCGCGTGGCTGGATCACCTCGCGAGCAAGCTTCTCAGCCGTTTCGACAACGGCCAGTTCAACCTGATCCAATTCAAAGTTCATGGGAAAGCTCCTGTTTGTGCAAGCCAAATGCCTGATTGTCTGCGCCCAGACGCGGGGCAATGGTGGTGGCATGGGGTTTGTGGCCGTTGAAGAACACCGGTTGTGGTACCAATGGCAACGCTGAGCCCTCAGGCCGAATCAGCAATTGGCGCACCTGTGCCTGTTCACTTTCGGCGGCCTGGGCGAGATTCCATACCGGAGAGGACGGCACGCCTGCATCGAGCAGGATTTCACAGGCCTGATCGACGCTCAGTCGGCCCGTCCAGGCTTCGATTTCAGCGCGCAACGCGGGCTCGTTCAGCGTGCGCTGCGGGTCATCGGCAAAGCGTGGATCGAGGCCAAGCCCAGGCTGGCCTATGCACTCGCACAGACGCAGGAACAGCTTGTTGCTCGCCACGGCGATGACCACCAGGCCGTCGGCGGCGCGGTAAGTGTCGAAAGGCGTCGAAACCGGATGGCGATTGCCGATCAGGCCCGGCGCCACGCCATTGGCGAAGAGGTTGGAAAGGCCAGTCATTTGCAGACTGAACAACACATCGAACATGGCGACATCGATGTATTGCGCACCTGGCGCATGCCGCTCGCGGGCAAAGAGTGCCGAACTGATCGCCCAGGCGGCATAGACACCGGCACACAGATCACCGATGGCCTCGCCGCTGCGGGTTGGCCCGGCCTGGGCAAAACCGGTGACGCTCATCAGCCCGGACATCGCTTGGGCGACGATGTCGTAGGCCGGGTTGCGCGACAGTGGGCCGTGCTGGCCGAAGCCGGAAATGCTCGCGTAGATCAGCTTGTGGTTGTATTGCTTGAGTGTGTCGAAGTCGATCCCCAGGCGCTGGGTCACACCGGGGCGGAAGTTTTCGACGACGACGTCGGCCTCGCGGACCAGTTCATACAACCGCGCACGCTCGGCGGCGGCCTTGAAGTCGATCTCGACACTGCGCTTGCCACGATTGATCAGGCCGAAATAGACACTCTCGCCACCCTTGAACGGGCCCAGGTGGCGACTGTCGTCACCGTGCTCGGGCACCTCGAACTTGATCACATCGGCGCCCAGGTCCGCGAGCATTGCGGTGCAATGCGGGCCGGCCAGTACGCGGCTCAGGTCCAGTACGCGAACGCCCTTGAGCTGTTGGGTAAACGGGCTGCTGGTCATGTTGCAGACTCCTCGGTTGTGGGGCTCACGCTTTGCCGATCATGGGCAGGTTGATGCCCTGCTCTTTGGCGCAATCAATTGCAATCTGGTAACCGGCATCAGCGTGACGCATGACACCAGTAGCCGGGTCGTTGTGCAGTACGCGGGCAATACGCTCGGCCGCTTCGTCGGTACCGTCGCAGACGATGACCATCCCCGAGTGCTGGGAGAAGCCCATACCGACGCCGCCGCCATGGTGCAGGGAAACCCAGGTCGCGCCGCTGGCGGTGTTGAGCAGGGCGTTGAGCAGTGGCCAGTCGGACACGGCGTCGGAGCCATCCTGCATCGCTTCGGTTTCACGGTTCGGGCTCGATACGGAACCGGAATCGAGGTGGTCACGGCCAATCACGATCGGTGCCGACAGCTCGCCGCTGCGCACCATTTCGTTGAAGGCCAGGCCCAGCTTGGCGCGCAGGCCCAGGCCAACCCAGCAGATACGTGCCGGCAGGCCCTGGAAGCTGATGCGCTCGCGCGCCATGTCCAGCCAGTTGTGCAGGTGGGCGTCGTCCGGGATCAGTTCCTTGACCTTGGCGTCGGTCTTGTAGATGTCCTCGGCGTTGCCCGACAGTGCTGCCCAGCGGAACGGGCCGATGCCACGGCAGAACAGCGGACGGATATAGGCCGGTACGAAGCCGGGGAAGTCGAAGGCGTTTTCCACGCCTTCTTCCTTGGCCATCTGACGGATGTTGTTGCCGTAGTCGAAAGTCGGGATGCCTTGCTTCTGGAAGTCGAGCATGGCCTGGACGTGGACGGCCATGGATTGCTTGGCAGCCTTGACCACCGCAGCCGGTTCGGTCAGGGCGCGGTCGCGGTACTGTTCCCAGGTCCAGCCAGCCGGCAGGTAGCCGTTGAGCGGATCGTGGGCGCTGGTCTGGTCGGTGACCATGTCGGGGCGCACGCCACGCTTGACCAGCTCCGGCAGGATTTCGGCGGCGTTGCCGAGCAGGGCGATGGAGATGGCCTTGCCTTCCTTGGTGTATTTGTCGAGGCGTGCCAGCGCATCGTCCAGGTCGGTGGCTTGCTCATCGACGTAACGGCTGCTCAGGCGGAAGTCGATGCGGCTTTGCTGGCATTCGATGTTCAGCGAGCAGGCACCGGCCAGGGTGGCCGCCAGTGGCTGGGCGCCGCCCATGCCACCCAGACCCGCGGTCAGGACCCACTTGCCTTTCAGGTTGCTGTTGTAGTGCTGGCGACCGGCTTCGACGAAGGTTTCATAGGTGCCCTGGACGATGCCCTGGCTACCGATGTAGATCCAGCTGCCGGCGGTCATCTGGCCGTACATGGCCAGGCCCTTGGCATCCAGTTCGTTGAAATGCTCCCAGGTGGCCCAGTGCGGCACCAGGTTGGAGTTGGCGATCAGTACGCGCGGGGCGTTGCTGTGGGTCTTGAACACGCCGACCGGCTTGCCCGACTGCACCAGCAGGGTTTCGTCGTCGTTGAGGTTGGTCAGGCTCTCGACGATCTTGTCGTAGCACTCCCAGTTACGCGCCGCGCGGCCAATGCCACCGTAAACCACCAGCTCTTTCGGGTTTTCGGCCACTTCCGGATCGAGGTTGTTCATCAGCATGCGCAGCGGCGCTTCGGTCAGCCAGCTCTTGGCGGTGAGCTTGTTACCGCGAGCGGCACGGATTTCAACATCACGCAGGCGGGTGGTCTTGGTAGTCATGGTCATCTCCTCACTCAGTGGATAGCGGGTTGGCGGAGCGGCACGAATACGTACATATATGCTTATACCAACCTGTATGTACAAGTAGTTGCAAGTGAAGGGCCAAATCAGGTTTTCGCCACACCTGAAAAATTCAAAAACTAAATAATTTTCTTTTATTTCAAATAGTTAAAATTTTTAAGAAAAATGGCACGCGCGCTGTACGGTCGAATTTTCTGTTGCAACTTTTCGCGAAACCGGTACGAGGCGTGATGTTTGGTAACACTTACTGGCACGTATTGGATGCGATGTCACTTTTCTGCCACTTAGTGAAAAGGCAGTGACAGCACAGGGGAAAAGAGAGCGATGGCAGGCTTGGCGAGCGGCAGGCGGGGGCCGCTCAAGCAGTGATTCAGTTGCCGAATTTGCCTTCCAGGCGATAGCGCGAACCCGGGTACACCAAGCGTGCACAACCGACCTGGCCCTTGGCTGCCCAGGTGCGGCGGCGAATCAACAGGCACGGTTCATAGCGTTTTATTTGCAGCAGCTTGCACTCGGCGGCCTTGGCATGAATAGATTCGACCACATGCTCGCCTTCGGTCAGAGGAGCCAACTGAATGAGATAGGCGTAGGGCGTGACCCGGGTAAAATCCTGCTGCAAGTAGGCTGGTGCCACCTCGGCATTCACGAAGCGCTCTTCGATCTGCACCGGCACACCGTTCTCGTGATGCACCACCACTGAGTGGAATACGCGCTTGACCCCTTCCAGTGGGAAGGGCATTGAAGCACGAGCACGTTCGGGCATCTCTTCCAGCACGATGACTTCGCAGCGATGCTCATGACCGCGGGCGGCGATTTCTTCGGCAATGTTGTGGATCTCGAACAATGCGGCATGCCCTTTGGGCTCGGCCACAAAGGTACCCACCCCTTGCATGCGCACCAGCAAACCCTCAATGGTCAGCTCTCGCAATGCCCGATTGATGGTCATGCGGCTAACGCCCAGCAGGGTCAGCAGCTCGCTTTCCGACGGCAGCTTGGAATTGGGCAACCAGGCACCTGAGCGAATCTTCTGCACGATGATTTGCTTGACCCGCGCATACAGCGGTGAGGGACTCTCGAGAGAGAAAGACTCGAGGGAGGCATTATCCTCAACAGATTTAGACACGAAGACTCCTGATTTAAACAAATTGCTCCGACAAGCTGCTGCGCAGTTTACTCCGCTGCAAGGGATACGCCTATGTGTGGGCCCGTTACACTAGTCCAAGGCAACAGCCAAGTAGTCTGTTTGAGGGATTACGCGGTCTTTGCCTTAACCGACCATGGTTTCAAGGCCTCGCCCGGAAGTCGACGCAGGCCCGGGCACCCGGGGTGGGTTATGCCGCGATGCGGCTGATCCAGCCATCAACTTAAACGAGGATCTTGATCGCTATGGAAAAAGTCATCTACCTGCTCTGGCGTGATACACAGACCAGTCGCGAAACCTTCGCCCAACGCCTGCGCACCGAGGTCGCCGGACAACTGCAGGCGTTGGGTGCCCAGGGTCTGCAATTGAACCTGGCCGACGCCGATGTCGAACCTGCAGCCGGCTCGACAGGAGAATAACCGGCCATTGCCCGATGGCAGCCTGTCGATGTGGCTGGACAGCGCCAACGCACCTACTCGCCGCCCTTTTGACAATCTGATCGTTGCGGCGACGGCACGCATGGCCGCCTATCTGGTCTGCGAGTCAGTCGCGATCCGCAATACCCGCTTCCCCGCAACGCCCGGCGAGCGCACCCACGGCTTCAGCCAATTGGCCCTGCTGACGCGCCCTCCCCGTCTGACCCCGGAAGCCTGGCTGGACATCTGGCGCAACCACCACACCCCGGTGGCCATCGACACCCAAGACAACTTCCAATACGTGCAGAATCTGGTGGTACTGGCCTTGACTCACGGCGCACCGCGAATCGACGCCATAGTCGAAGAATGTTTCCCGCCAGCCGCCATGACCGATCCCCAGGCCTTTTTCGATGCGGTTGGAGACGAAGCGAAATTCCAGCGTAACCTGGCAGCGATGATGGACAGCTGTAATCGCTTTATCGATTTCGACAAGATCGACGTCCTGCCCACCAGTCAATACTGCCTGTAGGGGAGCCTACAGAATTCGGAAAAAATCGTACGCTAAGGTTTTCCGAACTGTCATAGGCCTGCCAGGTGGATCTGCACCTGGCGCAGCCCAACCGAGACATGAGCGTCTCAGCACCCTGATTCGGGTTACAGCAGGTTTTTCGGCCTGCACAACAGGCCGGATATAAGACTGCTCCTACCTATGCGCCAGCATGCCTACCTATTGAGCTTCGGGAGGCGTCCATATAAGAGATTCCCTAACGTACGATTTTTTCCGAATTCTGCGGGCTCCCCTTGCTGACCTTGTTCACGGTGTTCCTGGTGCATGGGCTGCTCAACCGTTTCGAGTGCACGCGGCATATGAGTCACTGATTGCAACGAACCCCTGGAAGTGGGGAATCGGGTGGGGAATTTGCCCAGGGGCGAATGAGGGCGAGTCCTAGACGATTGGATCCAAGATAAATTTTTTGTGGCACGGTGATTGCTGATCTCCAGGTCAACCACGGTTCTGCTGACCTAGAGGCCCCAAAATGATCAGCGCGCAGCTGCACTCTCGACTCGACCTCAATGGCATTCGTCGCTGGTTGAGGAGGCCGGCCAGGTTGGCCTTGCTCGCAGGCGTGTGGCTCGCCGGTGGCGAGGTGGCCGAGGCGGCGGTGCAGTGCCAGCGCACCCTGGTGGCCAATGTCGTAGCCATGGACCAGCCGCTGATGTTCAACCGGCTCGGCGCGCACAACCCCAACGGCATGATGTTCGCCCTGCGCGGCGATGTGGTCGATACCAATGGGGTGTTGATCACCCAAGGCGGTAGCGCCACACCCGGGCAGGTCACTTTGCGCCCGGACAAGCGGCCGCGCCCATTGGTGCTGCGGGTCGCTGCCGGGGATTGCCTGACGGTCAACCTGCAGAACCTGCTGGCGTTCCAGGCCAACCCCAATGGCCAGGGCAACGACCACGAGAACGCCGCCAATGGCGAGTTGCACGTCGACGCCCAGGTCGCCGACCGGCATGTGGGTTTCCAGGTCAACGGCTTGCAGGCGTTTGGCTCGATCAACGACATCGCCGCCAACAGCGGGCGCAACGACAATTCCTTGCTGGCGCCCGGACAAAGCCGTACCTACACCCTCTACGCCGAGCGCGAAGGCACTTTCGTGGCCACTAGCTACGGTGCCACCTTCGGCAGCGAGGGCTCGTCCGGCAACGTCGGCAACGGCCTGTTCGCCCAGGTCGTGGTACTGCCCAAAGGTGGGCGGGCCTATCACAACACGGTGACCGAAGAGGACATGCGCCTGGCCACGCGCGGGCGGACACCGGCCGGCCAGCCGATCATCGACTACGAGGCACGCTACCCGGTGCGTGAACCCTGGACCGCGGAAGGCAAGGCAGGCAAACCGATCCTCAGCATGGTCGATGGCAGCGAGATCATTGCCAGCAATGCGGACGCCCTGGTCATGGGGCCCAATGCCGATGGCAGTTTCCCACCGGCAACCTATCCACTGGAGAGCCAGGGCAAGCGTAACCCGACCCTCCCCAATCGGTTGGAGCCGTTCCGCGATTTCGCTGCGGTGTTCCACGACCAGTCCGCTGTCATCCAGGCGTTTCCAGGGTTCTGGGGCGACCCGGTGTTCGGCCAGATGCTCGATCCGACTCGCGATGCCTTCATGGTCAACTACGGTTCCGGTGGCATGGGCGCCGAGGTCATCGCCAACCGCGTGGGTGTCGGCCCCATGCATGATTGCCTGTCCTGCGCCTATGAAGAATTCTTCCTCAGCGCACACACCACCGGCGATATCGCGATGCAGGTGGACGTGCCGGCCAACACCGGCCTGGAGCAGCTCGCGCCCGGCCAGGTGCCGCCCGAAGAGAGCGTCGGTATCAAGGCCAACATGGCGCTGTATCCGGCCGAGCCTTCCAACGTCGCTCACAGCTACCTGGGTGATGCGGTGAAGTTCCGCAATATCAGCGTCGGTTACGAACAGCATGTCTTCCATCTGCACGGTCACCAGTGGTTGTTCAACCCCAATGACGACAACTCCGACTACATGGACGCCCAAGGCGTCGGCCCGGGATCGGGTTACACCTACGAGATCGCCAACGGTGGGTCGGGCAACCGCAATCGGGTGGTCGGCGATGCGATCTATCACTGCCATTTCTACCCGCATTTCGCCCAGGGCATGTGGGCCATGTGGCGCATCCATGACGTGTTCGAGGAGGGCACGCGCCTGGCGGTGACCCAAGAGGGCAGCAACGGTTTCCATGCCGAGCCGTTCGCCTTGCGCAGCGGTCTGCCAGCCCAGGGCGCCCGTGCCTTGCCCGATGGCGAGATCGTCGCTGGCACGCCGATCCCGGCGATCGTGCCCTTGCCGGGCAAGGCCCTGCCGCCGATGCCGGGCAAAGTGGTGGTGGTCCCGAAACTGAGTGGCGAAGCGCTGGCCGCTGACGAAGAGCCGGGCGACGATAGCGAAACGCCGGCTGGGCAGCGGGTCGTCGGCTCCCTGGCCCTGGTCGACCGCAGCGAAGCCAACCGTAACGCCGATGGCAGTCTGAAAAACCCGGGCTATCCATTCTGGATCGGCGGCGTGGAAAGCACCGTCGGTCAACGGCCGCCGACGCCACCTCTGGACATGCTCGATGCGCAAACGGCCACGGCCTTGCGCGACAGCGGCAAGGCATTGTGGGCGGCGCTGGATCCAGCCCAGGCCGGTGGCTTTGACGGCGGCTTGCCACGCCACAGCCTGGATGGCTGGGCAGCTGGCGGCGAGGCGCAGGTAGCCACCAGTGCCTTGGACATGAGCAAGACCCTGGAACGGGCCAAACCTGTGTACTTCCCGGAGGAGGGCACCGAGGTCGAACAGTCGGCCATGGCCTTCCACGCCAAGCCCGCGCATGCCAGCTTTGCCGTGCTGCCCAGTGGCCAACTGCAGCCGCGCAGCTTCCTGACCAACGGGGCGCCGCCGGTGGCGGGTGCGCCCTTTTTCGAGCCGTGCATGGACGACCGGCAAAAACGCCTGACCCGCAGCGCCGGAGCCGGCTACTACAACAGTGGCGAGCGTCTCGACGCGCAGACGTTCAGCGGCGCCTCGCTGTTCAGTGCCGATCACCCGCGCGTCTATAAAGGCGCCAATATCCAGTTCGACGCCGTGTTCAACAAGGTCGGCTATCACTTCCCGCAAACCCGCATCCTTACCCTGTGGGAGGATGCGTGGCCGGTGATCAACAAGCAGCGCCCACCTGAACCGTTGGTGATGCGCATGAACACCTTCGACTGCACCATGTACCAGCACACTAATCTGGTGCCATCGGTCTACGAACTGGACGATTTCCAGGTGCGTACGCCCACCGACGTCATCGGCCAGCACATTCACTTGCCCAAGTGGGACCTGACCGCCGCCGACGGCTCGGCCAATGGCTGGAACTACGAGGATGGCGTGCTCTCGCCGTCCACCGTGGTGGAGCGCATCCACGCCATTCGCCGGTTCAACGATTGTCAGGACGGCGACCCACGCGAAGGCACCGGGGATTGCCCCGTGGCCAGACAACACCCGTACTTCGGGCAGTTCAACCGCGCCGACTGGCTTGGTGCGCGCACCACGCTGCAACGCTGGTTCGCCGACCCTGTGCTGAACGTGCACAATATCGATCGCGGCCTGGGCAATATCTTTACCCATGACCACCTTGGCCCTTCGACCCACCAGCAAGTTGGTCTGTATGCCACCGTGCTTGCCGAACCTGCCGGTTCCAGCTGGTTCCACGCCGAAACCGGCGAGCCCTTGTACAATGGTGGTGGGCGCCAGGACGGCGGCCCGACTTCCTGGCAAGCCGTGATCGCGACCGGTGATCTCGACGGCGACAACAAGAACGACAGTTTCCGCGAGTTCTTCCTCGAGTTCAGCGACTTCCAGCACGCCTATGAGGCCGGCGTCTACGTCGGTGCGGGCCCCGATGGTATTCCCGATGCGGGCGCCTTTGCGGCTACGGCGGACAGCTTCCGCTATGCCATCAACCCGCCTGCGCGCAAGACGGCCGCCAACCTGCTGGAGTCTGTCCTGGAAGTCGCAGGTGGCCAGCTGCTGACCTGCCCGTCGCGGCCGTGCCCGCAAGCGATCTCGGCTTCGGACCCTGGCATCTTCGTCGTCAACTACCGTCATGAGCCCCTGGGCCTGCGCATCTACGACCCGAACAAGGTGGCGCCGGACGGCAAGCCTGGCATGCAGGCCGACGGTTTGGCCGGTGACCTGGCCTATGCCCTGCAAAGCCGCACCGACCGGGCGATCCCTGCGCTCAACCTGGCCCCCAGCGCCATCAGCGCTGCGACCGGCCCCACCGGCGGGGTCACGCTATTGCCTAAACATATCAACCGGGGGGACTTGCCGGGCGATCCGTTCACGCCGACGTTGCGAACCTATACCGGCGACAACGTGCGCCTGCGGGTGAATGCCGGGGGCCACGAAGAGGAACACAACGTGACGCTGCACGGAGTGAAGTGGCTGCATTCGGGCAGCGGCTTCGGCAATAGCTCCAACACCGGCTGGAAGGCATCGCAAATGGTGGCGATTTCCGAGCAACTGGGCTTCATGGCGCCGGTGGCGATGATGTCCAGTGCGGCCAGCGAGACGGGCGATTACCTGTATTCCATGGATGCTTCCCTGGAGGGCTACTGGAGTGGCCTGTGGGGCATCATGCGCAACTATTCGCAGAGTCGCAGCGACCTGTTCCCGCTGCCCAACAACCCGAAGCCTGTGGCCGCACGCAACACGGTGAACTTCAACGGCGTGTGCCCGCGCACCAGCCCCAACCCTAATGGCATCGGCACCCGGACGACGGTGCAGCGTAACTATGAGGTGGTCGCGGCCCTGGCCAACGATATCCTCGCCAACCCGTTGGGCCTGACCATCGGCGACCCGGCAGGTGCCGGCCAGCATATCGGCGGCCCGCTCAACCCACTGGGTGGCACCCTGGTCTACAACCCAAGGCCGGTGACGGTGCCGCTGGTGACGATCTTCGACCCTGAAGACGGCGAGACCTTCACCATCGGCGGGCAGTCCGGTCCGCTGCACGACCCAACCGCCATCCTCTACGTGCGCAAGGCCGACCTGGACCCGGTCAGCGGCAAGCTCAAGGCCGGGGTGCCGGTGGAGCCGCTGGTACTGCGCGCCGCCGCCGGCGACTGCATCAACCTCACCCTGGAGAACCGTCTGCCTTTGATAATGCCGGACCTGCCGAACTTCGCGGTGATGCAAGGCACGGTCAAGCGTGACCGCTCCGGTGCGCAAGGCTCGACCACTTTCAACAACAACCTGATGCGCCCCTCCAGCCACGTGGGCCTGCACGCCCAGTTGCTGACCTACGACGTCAGCAAGTCGGATGGCTTCAACGTCGGCATCAACCCGGTGCAGACCGTGGCGCCACGCCAGGGCAACAGCGGCGCCTGGCCAAGCCGGACCTATCAGTACTACGCCGGGCACCTGGAGCGCGCCGGCCAGCCGACCGCTTCACAATTGGGGCGCAACGTCGACGTGATCGAGGCGACCCCCATCGAGTTCGGTGGCCTGAACCTGATGCCGGCCGATCCGATCAAGCAACCGCAAAAAGGCCTGGTGGCGGCCATGTCGGTGGCGCCGGCGGGCGCCACCTGGCAGGAGGATGCCGCTTCCCGAGCGTCGGCCACGGTGCAGGCGCGCGACGGCACCCGCTATCGCGATTTCACCATGGTCTGGCAGAAGTCCCTGAACATGCGCTGGGCCAACGGCTTGCCGGTGGAGAACATGTCGTCCGAAGGGCCGGGCATACCCAACGACCCTAAAGACAACTCGGACATGGCCATCAACTACAAGAGCGAGCCGCTGTGGTACCGCTTCGCCCGTGCGCCGAACGCGCCATTCGGCCAGGCGGGTGGCAATGGCCTGGGCGCGGTGCCCAACGCCCACATGGCCTACAGCAATGCCCTGGTCGGTGGCGACCCGGTGACGCCGATACTGCGGGTCAAGCCCGGGCAGCCGTTCCGCACCCATGTGCTGATGCCTTCGGGCGGCAGCCGTGGCGCGACCTTCCAGCTCGACGGCCATGTCTGGGCGTTCAACCCGTTCCAGGCCGAGCGGGTGGACCTCTGGGGCTACCCAATGAAAGACGCCGGTATCGGGTCGGTGCGCTTTGGCTACAACCCCATGGCCATGTACATCGGCGCACAGGAAAGCGTGCTGCCGGCAGCGCATTTCAGCTTCATGTTCCCCAGCGCCGGCGGCGCCAACGCGGTACCTGGCGACTACCTGTACCGGGACTATGCGGCCTTTGGCAACCTGGGCGGCATCTGGGGGCTGCTGCGGGTCAGCGATGAGCCTGCACCGACCACCGCGCAATAACGGGGTTACCTCACAAGGAGGGCGACAGGGTGGAACTGAAAACGCGTATGGCGATGACAACCACGGTGCTGGCACTGCTGATCGGTGCCGGCCTGTACCTCGACAGCCGCAGCGTGCAGCAGGGTGCTACGGTGCTCCCGGTTGCCGAAACGGCGGGCTCCAGTGAGCGCCAGCGCGTGGTGCGCGACGGTGTGGCCATCGAGTTCGAGGCCTTGCCGGCAAGTGTCGACGGCCAGTTGATGGAGGGCAACCTGGCCGACGTGCGCTTTCACATCAGCGATGCCGCCAGCGGCCAACCCCTCAGCGGGGTGGCGCCCGGGGCTTGGCTGGACCCGGCGCAGGCCACCGTCAGCCGTGACGGCCGCCAGTTGGGTTGCAAGGCGCGCATCGGTCTATACCTCAAAGGCGTGATGGGTGCGCGCCCGCTGCTGGACCTTAACAGCTATTACCTGTTGCTGCTGAACAAGGACCCGAGCATTTCCGTGATCGACCCTTCGATCTCGGTCGGCGGTATCACCAGTACCCTGAGTCGTATCCCGCTCAAGCGCACGCCCATGGACTGGGTGGCCAGCAGCAAGGACAAGCGCCTGTATGTCTCGATGCCCGATGCCGGGGAAATTGCCGTGATCGATACGGACAGTTTCCAGGTACTTCGCTATGTCATGCAGGATGAATCCAGTCAGGCATATGCCAAACCGACGAAAACATACCTGTGGGTTGGCAACAATGCCGCCGATGGCAGCGGCAGCGGGGTGACCGTCATCGATACGCAAACCCTGGAAAAGGTCTTCAGTTACCTGTTTTAAACAGGTTTCACGAACGCATCTTTCCGGCGATGGACTGCGGTATATGGGCCTTTTTGTCAGCAACCGTGACAGTGGGCAATCTGGCGTGTTCTGACATCAACTTTGCGCTGGCGTTGCGATGTCGTCGTTGCTGGCCTACAGCCGCTGCTGGTAAGTTTATCTGGCACTGGAACAGGCTGCCCGCGTGGCTGGACGGCAGAACCACCACCGGCGTCATCGATGCCCGTGAAAGCCCGCGTCTGGTAATCCAGGTCAACAGGCGCAAACTGATGCGTGCTCACCCAGGACGGCGCCTGGGCTCACCCTGCCCACCGCAGGACCGGCTGCTGGTCATCGATGCGGGCAGCGATCAGCTGGTACATGAACTGGAGGTGACCGCCGAGCCCTATCAACTGACCTTTACCCGGGCCTACGCCTACGTGCGCGGCCTGGCCTCCTCGCGGGTGAGCATGATCAACCTGGCCTCGCTGGGCAAAGGCAAGCAGCCGATCGTCCAGGCCTTCGAGGCGGGCCCGGCGGCACCCAAGCTGGCCGGCAACCTGCCATTGGCAGACAGTTTGACCCCGGCGCGGGACGAGGCGGCGGTGTTCGTGGTCAATCCGGTCGACAACACCGCCTATTACTACATGGAAGGGATGAACGCGCCGATGTCCGGCTACCTGAATCGTGGCCACATCGCCCGCGCCGCCACCGTGGTTGACCGCAGTTTGCGCGAGGTGCAACCGGGCGTTTTCGGGGGGCGGATCAAGCTGCCGGCGGCGGGAAAACTCGACATGGCCTTCATGCTCAACCAGCCGCAAATGACCCATTGTTTTACTGTCGAGGTGCGGGAGAACCCCGCGCTGGTCAAGCTGCGCGCCACCGCGAACGTGCAGTTCATCTTCGAGGAGCCGACCGTACGCGCGGGCAGTGAGCCGGTGATGGTGCGGTTTCGTGTTGTTCAGGGTAGCACCGGAACACCCTGGCAGGGCCTGCAGGACTTGCAGGTCCGTTACTACCTGGCGCCATCTTCGTGGCAGGCCACCGCCGTGGCCCGGGAAGTCGTGGAGGGAATCTATGAAGCGCCGTTGCAGCTCAAGCGTGCAGGGGCTTATTACCTGCAAGTGCAGTCGAGCTCGGCAGGGCTTGGCGGCAATGGGCAGAGCTTTGCCAGCCTGCGTGCCTTGCCGTCGCAACAGCCCTGAATACTCGTTCCCACGCTCCGCGTCAGTAGTGTCCGGTAAATATGTTTCATAGCCGAAGGCTGCCCAAGGCAGCCTTCAGCTTTTCTCGCTCCTGCCTTCGTCGATCCCTGAACGCTTGGGCGGTGGGCCGTTCATGCAGGACATGAGCAATGCGAACCGTCAGCTCGAACAACGAGCCGGGAAACCCTGAGCGACGGTGGAAAAAGTGCAGCAACAAGTAGCTGATCAAGGCGCTGTAGGGGCTATGCCGCGATAAGGCAAAAATTGGGACATTCGCGTCGCAAGCGGTTTGATCTATAAAGGCTTGCGTGCAAACCACCTCAATTCCGCCTAAATGGCTGGCCACCTCGGCCAATCTGCGGACGCCTATTCCGTTGTCTCCGGAATTTTCAATCCCGACAAGTAGTTGCAGACCAAATGAGTGAATTTTCCCCTTATCTCGGCATAGCCCCGTATGGCGCCAGCTTCTCCACTGTACTTGGCCAAACCAACGTCAGTGGCGAAATCAGCTACCGCGACGGCGCACCGGTGATGGTCGATACCGGCCTGGTGCCTCACTCGGTACGGGGCAAGACCCTGCAAAGCCAGGTGTCCGAGTGCGCAGGAGAATCCACATGCTTATTCAGAACAAGACCCTATTGCTCAGCGTGTTGCTTGCCGGCAGTTTCAGCAGCGTCGCACTGGCCAAATCAAGCCCCGAAGACGCCGCCCGCCTGGGCCGCGACCTCACCCCCATGGGTGCAGAAATGGCCGGTAATGCCGATGGCAGTATCCCCGCCTGGAGCGGGCAATGGCGCGGTGCGCCACCCAACCTGAACTACGCAGGCAGCGGCAGCCAGTATCCAGATCCCTACGCCAATGAGCGACCGCTGTTTACCATCACTGCACAGAACATGGCGCAATATGCCGACAAGCTCTCCGACGGTCAGAAGGCCCTGTTCCAGCACTACCCACAGACGTTCAAGATGCCGATCTACCCCAGCCATCGCGATTTCCGCTATTCGCAACGGGTCGAGAGCAACATCGCCAAGAACGCTGTCGATGCCGAACTGATCAGCGATGGCAACGGCGTGACCAATGCCATTGGCGCCTCGCCCTTCCCCATCCCGAAAAATGGCTACGAGCTGATGTGGAACCTCAACCTGCCTGCCCGGGCCTGGAAGGAGGACGCCGTCTACACCATGGCCCTTACCCTGTCCAACGGCGAGCGTTCGCTCGAGTCCATGGACTACAAGATTTACTCGGTCTGGGACGACCCCAAGGAAAACGTCGGCAGTTTCGGCGGGGTACAGGCTTATGCCATGGTGTCCACCCTGGAACCGGTGCGCAAAAAAGGCGAGATCATCCTTGCCCACACGTTCACCGACCCCATTGCCTCGCCATCGCAGGCCTGGCAATACGTCCCGGGAATGCGTCGGGTACGTCGAGCCCCCACCGTGGCATACGACACCCCCTTCGGCGCCGGTGGCTTTCGCGTGATGGATGAGGACCGCCTGTTCAACGGCGCACCTGATCGATACGAGTGGAAGATGCTTGGCAAAAAGGAGATGTATATCCCCTATAACAATAACAAGCTTGATGATCCAGGCCTGAAACTCGACCAGTTGCTGGCCACCAATGGTCATGTCAATCCCGATCACATGCGCTATGAGTTGCACCGCGTCTGGGTACTGGAAGCCACCCTCAAACCCGGCAAGCGCCACATCTATGGCAAGCGCAGGCTGTATATCGACGAAGACTCCTGGATCGGTGTTCTGGCCGACAACTATGACGGCAAAGGCGCACTCTGGCGCAGCAACATGCAAACCACGGTGTACGCCTACGACATGCAAGGCTTCCAGGCCCGCCTTGCGATGTTCCATGACCTTATCGCCGGCTCCTACCTTACCGACCGCCTGCTCAATGGCCAGCCTCCCGCTCGCCTGAACAGCAGCAGTTTCGAAGCTGACTTCTTCACCACTGCGAATCTGCGCAAACTCGGCCGCTGACAAGCAGAGCCACTGCCCGACCGACAAGCGGCCGGGCAGCAGGCTCACGCGGCAAGGCTTTTCTTATAACAATAAAAACGGGGTCTATATGGTACATCCCCTCACCCTTGACGAATTCAGCGGGATGCTCGGCAGCCTCTATCAAGGGCCGCTGGAAAACATTCCCTGGAGCACCTTCCTGGACCGGCTCAAATGCTTGATGAGAGCCAAGTACGCCACCCTCACCCTGCGCCCGCCGAGCCAGCACATGGACGGACTGAGCATCACCACCTCGGGCTCCTCGGCGGCGATGACAGCCTCCTATAACCAGTACTTCTACACCATCGATCCCTTCACCGACCTGCCCAATCGCCAGGTAGTCATCTGCACCGAGTTCGTTTCCGAGCAGGACTGGCTGCAAAGCGAGTTCTACAAGAGTTTCCTCGAACCTGTGGACGTGTTCCATGTCCTCGGGGCCGACATTAATACCAAGCTTGGCTCCAAGTGCCGGATTCGCATCTCCCGCGATCACGCCAGCGGCCCATTCAATCAGCAGGACAAGGATCTTCTTGCCTCGTTCCTACCGCACCTGGAACGTACCGTAACGCTGCACATGTACCTCAACCGCATAGAGAGCGAGCGAAACCTTTACGCTGGCGCCGTCGACAAACTGGCTGTGGGTACCATCCTCCTCGACCAGAATGGCAAGGTCCTGCAGAAAAACCGGCTCGCCCAACGCCTGCTGGAGGAAAGGGACGGCATCGAACTGGTCGACGACGGTCTGCAAGTCGGAACGGTGGGCGACTGCCAGGAATTCCACAAACTGATCGATCAGGCCTTGCTCTCGCAGAAGAGCAAGAGCCCCTCACTGGTAAAGGCCATGCGCGTGCAGCGCCCTTCCGGGCGAGTCGACCTTGGCATCATCGTCCGCTGCGTGCCGCAGAGCGAATGGAGCGAAGGGACACACTGCCCGGCAGTCGTCATTTTCATCAGCGACCCCGAGCAGAAATCCAGCGCGCCTCAGGAGATCATCCGGTCGTTGTTCGACCTGACGCCTGCCGAAACTCATCTGGCCTTTCAGTTGGCCAACGGCCAGACCATCGATGAGGCCTCGGATGAGTTCGGCATCAGTCGCAACACGGCACGCGCGCAACTGCGCTCGATCTTCTCGAAAACCGGGGTCACCAGTCAGACTCTACTGGTGCGGTTGATTCTGCGTAGTGTCGCCACCCTCGGTTGAGCAGCCATTCTGGCCAATGGATCACTGGCCGGTACAGAGATCCATGAGCGCTCCAGGTCATTGATTGGACCCGGACAACCTGCCGCCGCCACCCGAGTGGGGTGGTGGCAGCGGTGGTCACAACGGCTACAAGTTATGGAAGGACATTTGGGCGGCAGGCCAGGGTGTTGGCACCATCGATGACATCCCCACCGTGGCCGAGCTGGTAGCCCGCTTCGAGGACGAGTACCACTCGGTGCAGCTGCCATCGCGGCGCCCTACTACGGCCAATGCTCCTGTTTGACCCCATAGGAACCAGTGCTCGTTTCATCCATTCGAACGATTGTCCTATACGGCTGGCTCGTTAGGCTGGAACGGCACACGCGTGCAGGCTGTGCCTGGGCTCAGGCGCACGTCCAACAATAATAAAAAGAGGCAAGGATATGAGCACAAAGCAAACGAAAGTGAGCGGCAAGGTCTTGTTCGACACCCTTGTGCTGGTTGCCTGGATCGTCGGCGTGGCCATGGCCGGAATGATGCTGGGCTTCAAGGCACTCTGGGCACCCTTCTTCTGCGCCATTCTGTTTACGGTCTACCAGAAGGACGCGAAACAGATTCCCCAGATTATCGCCGGCGGCATGACGGGGGTGTGGCTGGCCTACGCAATCGTCGTTGCGATCGGCGCACTCACCGCATGGGTCGGGCATCTGCCGGCGACGGGCATTGTGCTGTTCTGCGGGGTCTACCTGATCTTTTGCGGAGGTCTGCTGGTGCCGCTGTTCATCAACCTGAGCACTTTTGTGTTTCTGGCCGTGGCGCTGTCGGTCCATGTTAGCGAGCCGCCGATAGAGTCCACCCTGTTGCTGGCGGTCGGTGGCGCGATACTGCTGGGCGGTGAAGTCTTGCTATTGAAGTGGCTGGCCGCCCGGACCGCCAAGGCGCAGGCCGCTGTGGCCGATCCCTCCCTTTAAGGCCCTTATCCTCGACCGCGCCGGCTATTTGAAAATAGTCAGCGCGTGCGCGAGTCTTGCACTGAGGAAGGCGCAGCAAGTGCAATGTCAAGAAAGTTCTGGAGCTGTGCCTGCACCGGCTCCAGATCGATAGCCGAAGGCTTGAGCAGAAACTGCAGCATGACGCCACGCATTGCGCCGAGGATGAAGGTGGCGCTGGCCACAGGCGCGACATCGGGACGGATGTCGCCGCTTTCGATACCGACCTAGATATGCCGGGCCATTTGCTCGATGACCTTGCCATTGTAATCGGACATCAACTCGTTTTCCGACACGCTGGATTTCAAGCAGACCCGCGCAGTGGCCAGCGGCAGCCTGCGACTGACAGACATCGCCGAGCCGGTGTGGATTCTGGGCGCCCTGATCCGCTCTTGCATGCTGGTCGGTGCCCTCGAATCAGCGCTCAACGCAGCCGTGGCCTACGCCAACGAGCGTATGTAGTTCGGCAAGGCCATCGGCAAGTTCCAGGCGCTAGTCGATCCGGACAGGTTCGACCTGCACGACTACGACTGGCCAAGGCAGCCTTGATCTGCAGACTCTATCTGTCTATATTTGTGTCTATAGATAAATAGTGAGGTATGGGACATGACAGTTGCCCTCCAAGCACAGGGGTTTACCAAGGATCAGTGCGTAACTGGTCTGCGAGCAGCTGTAGGCATACTCGAAAAATGGCATGCGTCGAACGATCAGGCCTGCCGTACCCTGCGCATTTCGCGCAGCACGTACACACGTGCCAAGCAGCGCGACCCCGACTGGTCCGTGAGCCTGGATGCAGACCAGATGCAGCGCATCAGCTTTGTGCTCAATATTCACGCCGCTCTGCGCCTGGTCTTTGATAACCCGGAAAACGTCTATGGTTTCCCCGCGATGGCCAACCATAATGAGTTTTTCAACGGGCGCGCCCCGCTCGAAATCATGTCCCAGGGGGATATGATTTCCCTGTACGAGACGTTTCGGCGGATCGATGCGCTACGGGGAGCGCTATGGTGATGCTGAACCAGCTGGCAGCATTGACCGGCGAACAGTTGCAGTCCTACCGGCTGGTAAATTCAAAGTTTCCGCCTATTGCGTTGTTTGATGACGTTGCGGGCGCGGATGAGTTTGAGGTCCTTTATCAGATACAGGCTCTTACTAATCCGCGGCTGCAAAATGAGTTAGGACGCCTTGAGTTGATTCCGCGAGCGGAGATCCCCTTCGGTATTCCTGGCTGCTCTTACGCGACAGCACCTTTTACCCACGTCAACCCAACTGGCTCGCGATTCAGCGATGGTAGCTACGGTATGTTGTACCTGGCCGGCACGATGGATACGGCACTGGCAGAGGTGCGGCATCACCAGAATCTGTACTGGTCGAAAGTCCAGCGTCTGAATTATGAGCGTTTTGTTTTCCGGGGGCTGTCCTGCACATTCGCGGACATGGGGATGAAGGATGCCGCTTCCATCCCGATGGCTGACCCTATCTACGATCCCGACGATTATACCCATGCCCAGCGCCTGGGACGGGCAGTCAAGGAGGCAGGGAACCCCGGTCTGCGTTACAGCTCCGTGCGTAGTCATGGCAATTACTGCTGGGCGCTGATGACTCCGAGACCCGTCTCATCAATTGTTCAAACAGCCCATTACGAGATGATCTGGAACGGTCAGATAACCAGCGTCAGTAAAATCAGCGAAGCCTGACCGCGTTTCTGGGGTGCAGTTGTGCCCTCTGCCGCGAAGACGGGCCTGAACAGGGGTAAGAGTCATGCGCAATGAATCCGAAGCCTTGATTGCAAGTTGGTCCATTAACGCCCAATCCTGGGCTGTAGCTGTGCGCGAGGGGCACATCAGGAGCCGACAAGCAGTCACAAACAGTGCCATTATAAAAGCTGTTACATCACACCAACCCACTCGCTTCCTCGATGTCGGCTGCAGTGAGGGTTGGCTTTGTCGAGCATTAGTTGATACCGGCGCTCATATAACAGGGTTCGACGTATCTCCGGAACTGCTGAATCTCGCTGCCGAGCAGGGCAGTTTCGATTTTCGTTGCGTGGCTTATTCCGACGTAATTGTTTCACCAGAGAGAATAGGCTCGGAGTTCGATGTGATCGCTTGTAACTTCTCTCTATTGGACAATCAGGTGAGTGAGTTATTGGCTGCCCTCGCCCAAGTGGCTGCGCCAAAGGCAGCGCTCATCATCCAAACAATCCACCCTCTATCGGTGGAACCTCCCTACGAAGATGGTTGGAGACTTGAGCATTTCGAAGACCTCAAGCCTGACACCTGGAGCCCCATGCCTTGGTATTTCCGTACTTTGGGGAGTTGGATCAAAGCTTTTTCTCCCTTCTGGATTTTAGAAACTATCGAGGAACCACGCTCCGCAAACGAATATTTCCCGGCGTCGTTAGTGTTTACTGCCCGACTTGCCTAGCCTGACTTCAATGAGTCAGGCATCGAAGCAGCTGAGCGAATCGTAATGATCGAAGGGTACGTAGCGCGACTGCCGGTCACGTAGCACCTTGACCATTGCAACCTCAGGGTCACGGGCAAAGAACACACGCCCTCCGCTGGCCACCAGGTGGTCCAGCAAGCGTTCCTTCTCGCCAACCACACACTCGGGATTGCGGTCATAGGCACTGGTGACCTCCAGGCTCAGCCAATGGGTGCCTGGAATCAGGTCGCCCATGAACACCACGGGACCACCTGGCATTGCGATTTCCGGCAGCAACTGCCCCGGCGCGTAGCCGTCACTGAGATGAAAATGCCAACCATCGCCGAGGTGGTCACAGCGGTTGTCATCGATCAGGACCAGGCGGCCACTACCTTCGAGCCGGTGCATGAGCGGCGAGACAAACAAGGTGCGATCACGTGGGTGAGGATGTCGTGCGCGGAACCAATGGCGTTCGCCGGTAATGTAGTGGGCCTTGGGGAACAACAAACGAGGCATCTCCCCATCGCTGATCAATTGACTCAGTTCGCAGGAAAGATGCGCATGCAGGTGGGTCAGCACCACCGCATGGATATCATCCTCGCCAAGCCCCCGTTGCGCCAGGCTCTCCAGGAGCCCCGCGGTCCTTGGCTGGCAGCGGCAGGTTCGCGCTGGCGGCGCCAGAAGCGCGTCGGCCCCGGCCAGCACCAGGATGTTCCTGCCCTCTTGCTGCACCAGCATTGCGCGGGCGGCGACATCCACCAGGTTGTCGTGATCGGGCTTCATCCATTGCGCCCAATAAAGACGTGGCGTAAGCCCGAACAGTATGCCGCCATCAAGCTTGCGAGCCGTTCCGGCCAGTGTGGAAATGCTACGGTTCACAATGCTTACCTCTTGGGACTTGCGCACCTCACAAAATCTGCGTGGAGTGCCTCATTGGGCAAGCAGGTTAATCCATCGCCACAGCCTCCAGACCCACCCAAGTGGTGTGGGTGTGGGGACATACCGACAAGCGTCAAACCGACACCGGATCGTCGTACCGGAGTAGTCGTATCCTCTATCGCCCCCCAAGCGAGGTCACCGCCGGCGGCGTCCACGAGCCGTCGGTAATGGCTTCCTTGGGCCAGTAAGCGCGGATGTACAGGCTGAAGTCCTTCCCGTCGGGCGTCGGCAACCAATTCGCGCGCTGCACCGGGTCGGTGGGCGCCGTAGCCTGTACATAGACCGTCAACGAGCCGTCGGAATTGG
The DNA here is from genome assembly GCF_024741815.1 of Pseudomonas sp. LS1212. Classification (NCBI taxonomy): domain Bacteria; kingdom Pseudomonadati; phylum Pseudomonadota; class Gammaproteobacteria; order Pseudomonadales; family Pseudomonadaceae; genus Pseudomonas; species Pseudomonas sp. LS1212. The sequence continues at coordinate 2,699,418 of NZ_CP102951.1, read as the reverse complement.
GCATCAATTCCTTGTTCTTGGTGCCAATCGAGAACCGTTTGATCTTGTTCGGCACGAAGAAGTGCTGAGTGTCGTACAACGTCAACGACCAGAAGCCGTTTACGGGTGGCACGCCCTTGCCGAACGTGATCGTGTAGCGCTTGTTTCCGTTGAGGCGTGCGCCAGAAGCATCGAGGTCCTGGTAGAAGTACGTGGCTTCGTTCGGCTTGTTGACGAAAATGTTGGACTTGGCGACAGCTGTGCGGGTGAAGTAATCGGTGCCAAATGCGGCGCCATTCTTCGTGGTCGTCCAATTGTGCGGCAACGGGATGCCGAAGTTACGGAACTGCAGCAACGGGCCGATGAGATCCTTTTCGGCCTTGGTGGCTTCGTCGATGACCGCCGCCTTCAACTTCGCGTCTTTCTGTACGGTGGCGACCAATGCCAACGCCTGGGCATAGCGGGCTTGTTCCCCGGGCAGTGGTGGTGCGTCCTTGAGTACCAATGGCAGTTCGTCCCAGAACTTCGCGGGTACCACTTTTGGTGTTTCTCCGCCGCCTGGCCGGCCGGGAGGCGCCGGGAACGATGGGGTTTTGCTCCAGTCCCGCAGCTTGCCCTTGCCGTCGAACATCGACAGCGGGTACACGTCGATCCTGTTGATCACCGACGCAATGGCCTTGCGATCCTCGGCGGTGTCGTCCATGTAGACGCGCGGCACAATGAAGCCAGTATTGGTCCTGGCCCGAAAAACCTGGGTGATGCCGCTGGGTACTTCACCTTTCCAGTCGGGTCCGACCAGCAGGTAGAAACCTGGCCTGGTCCCGTACATCGAGCCCATGCCGGCAAAGCTATCGGTGCGCAGATCGACGATCTGGTAGACCCAGAAGCGTTTTCCGAAGTCGGGCACCTGGACAACCACCGGCTCGATATCGAGCGCAAGAGGCCCACCGCCGTACACCACGTCCTGGTTGGGGCAAGCCACGTCACGCTGCGTGGGCTCAATGTAGTCGGTCAGCATGCTGATCCGGTTGGGAGGCGCCGCTGGAAGCACGTCTCCCAATCGGCCAGGTTCCTTCAGGCCCGCGAAGGCCAGCCGGCGGTTATAGACGTTGACCATCGGCCATGCCCAAAAATAGATATCGCGCGCGACCATGCGCGCATAGGCCTCAGTGATGCGCGTGCCTTCCACGGGACCGGGCACGGTTTCGGCACTGGGTTGCACCGGTGCACGCTCAGCGGACGCTGCGGTTGGCGGTGTGGTAGCAGCTTCAATCGGGCTTGCCGCCAGGGGCAGTCCGACCGAAATGGCGCCGGCAAGCACGAGTGCTGATACGTTATGCATGGGCATTGTTCCTGAGGTTCGGCACTACCAGCATAGTAAGCGAGCTTCCTGAATGCATCGAACACGAACCACGGCATAGGCGTTTTCATCGCTCGTGCGAGGGTGGCCAAGTCAAGGGCGTGGCCCATTGGGGCTGCTCCTGGCGTACTCACGAAAGCCGTTGACCATCGCCTTTTCGTCGACCGGCTTGCCCACCATCTCGCCAACAGCAACGAACATGCCGGTCGCTTCGATGAAGGTCACCAGCATAACGATGGACATCGCCGCAATCGCCCAGAAGTCGAACTTCGGCATCCCGAAATGAAAGGGCAACACCAGGCCGAACCAGGCGGCGTTGTGGACAGAGGAGAAGTCGACTGCGCCCATGGAGGTCGCCACGGCCATGCCGAACACAATCCCCAACAGCACAGCGATATTGCGCAGATAGCCGCTGAAGTATTTAGTCACGACCAGGATGAAGGCCAGGACCAGGAAAGACATGCCAATCAGCTGCGGACTGCCGAAATCAGGATTGCCGATCCCTCCTGCAGCCCAGTTGGCGCTGACGCCCATCAGACACAGGCCCACCACCAGGATCTCAGTGCCGATCACCACTGGCGCATAGAAGCGCAGCAACCTGGCCATCAACGGCGCCAACAGGTAAGCATTTGATACGGTCGGTCCACCGTCTCAGTGCTGGATAGTCGATGAGTGAGATGCCGCCCTCGTCGGACAGCATCATGTAGGGGAAGCAGGCGATGTCGGCTTGGACGCGGCGATGTCTTCGGCGGTATTCCAGCGCGCGGCGACAATCGTCCGGATCAAGGTCCGGCCGCTTGAGGGGGTTGGTGGTGGTTCCCCTGGCATAATGGCCGATGATATCGCCCTGCGCCGGATGGATAAGGGCGGTGTGACGCTGACGACTACCAATCAGCTGATCGCGGAACTCGCGGGGAGCTGGGCTACGCCACAAGGTGGTCAGTTGGTGCAAGTCCTTATGACGGCGCTTCAAGGCTAAATACCTCTGTGGATGCTTACTGGTGCCGCCCCACACGGCGCCAGTATCTATTGAACTCAATCACAAGCCAGTGCGCCAAAGCCGCGCCATGGCGCACTATCGGGTCTATGATCAGCGTGACAACCTCGCAGGAGCCAAAAGCATGCTCGCCGAACGCCCTCTTCTGTTCGCCTTGCAAGGCACTGAGCACTACGCAACCCACGTAGCGCAACGGCTTGGCTGTCAACTGGCACTCCATGAGGAGTGCGACTACGAGGATGGCGAGCATAAATGCCGACCATTGGACCCGGTCAACGGCCGCGAGGTCGTGGTGTTCCATGCCTTGTATGGGGACGGCCGGCAAAGCGCAAACGATAAGCTGTGTCGTCTGCTGTTTTTTTGCGGAGCGCTCAAGGATGCCGGCGCTCGCCACGTGCAGGTGGTGACCCCCTACCTCTGCTATGGGCGCAAGGACCGTCGCATCCAACCTCAGGACCCAATCATCACGCGATACCTGGCAGCCATGCTGGAAGCCTGCGGTGTGGATCGTCTGGTCTCCTTGGAGGTGCACAATCCGGCGGCGTTCGACAACGCCTTTCGTATTCCGACGTGGAATGTACAATGCGCGCAATTGTTCGCCGAACATTTCGCCGGGCTCGTCGGTGACACCGAGGTGGTTGCCGTTTCCCCGGATACCGGTGGCGCCAAGCGCGCCGAGCAGTTTCGTCAGGCCCTGGAGCGGCGACTGGGCCGTCCGGTGGGCGGTGCACTGATGGAAAAGCACCGTGATCAAGCCACGCTCACCGGCACACTGCTGGTCGGCGAAGTCCAGGGCAAGATAGCCATCGTTGTCGACGACCTGATCAGCACCGGTAATACACTGATACACGCTGGTCGTGCTTGTCAGAAGGCCGGTGCCGTTCGGCTGTTCGCCGCAGCCACCCATGGCCTGTTTACCGGTGGTGGCGACCTGATCGACAACCCGCTTTTTGAGCAGATCGTCATCTGTGACAGTGTGCCTCCGTTTCGCCAGCCACCCGAATGGGTGACGCGCCACTTGCACATCCTCGACAGTAGCGCCTTGATTGCCACGCTATTGGCTGAAAATGGGGCGTTCGGCGTCGCCCGAATCTCAAATTGATGCATCGAAAGTCAATAGACTGACGAGCGCACAGTACAAAGACGAAAACTTGACACTTTCCTATTCGCAGTTTTACTGAGAAGGAGAGGTAATCGTGTTGATCTTATCCCCCGAAGCGCAATGGATCCGCAAAGGTTGAAAGTCCAGCCGTGGGCATGGGCCTTCGAAGCGGACAGCTGGATCGCAATACTTATTCGCCAACCTTTCCAGGCAAGCGATGGAGGACACCATGGCAAACAGCGCCGACGTATTGTGGTTCAAGACCCAATTTCAAGCATTGATCGAGCCTGAACTTGCAGGCACACCTTTGACCGTCGATTTCATCGCTGCTATCGCCTGCCAGGAAACCGGGTTCGTCTGGGCTACCCTCAGATCAAAGCAAATGAACAACGACAAGATCCTTGCCCTGTGCGTGGGCGACACGTTGGACGACAACAAGGGTCGCAGCGCATTCCCCAGAAACAAGGCCGAGTTGATGGCAGCGCCACGTGGCGCTGAAATGTTTGACATAGCCCATCAAGCCCTCGTCGACATGGCCGAACATATCCCCGGCTTTGCCGAAGTCGCCAAAAAACCGAACAAGTTCTGTCATGGCTTCGGCATGTTTCAACGCGATCTGCAGTTCTTCAAGGGCGATCCGGATTACTTTCTGCAGAGGCGGTACGAGAGGTTCGAAGAGACCTTAGGCATGTGTATCGCCGAGCTGAAACGCGCGCTGAAGAAATTGGGACTGCAAACGCGGCCAACACTCAGCGAGCTTGAGCTCGCCGCAATTGGCATCGCGTACAACACCGGCGGTTTCAGCCCGAAAAAGGGATTGCGGCAGGGCCATTTCGATGGCAGCCGATTCTATGGCGAGAAGATTTTTGACTTCATACGGCTCGCCCAAACCGTAGCCCTTCCAGGGGTTGCATCTGTACTGAATGCACCTGCGGCCGGTATCGCGTTGATACCCGCGCCAAGTCCCGTTACTGCGCAAGGTGAATTCTTCAAGGTCGACACCACCGAAGGCATGCTTCGCTTGCGAAGTGAACCCAGGAAAAGCGAGCCGATCCAGGCGAACGTAATCGGCCACCTGCCGGATGGGCATCCAGTACGTGCCGTTACCGACAAAGCCAGGAACGGTTTTCGTGAAGTGGAAACATCCCTGGCAGGTGCTCTACTGCGCGGATTCGCCTCGCAGAAGTTCCTGGTATCTACGCCCGCCGTCCACGAGATACCCGTCGTCACGCCTGCACAAACGCCACCGCACGCTGGGGTCATTGCCGTATCGATGCCGAGAAAGCCCGGTCGCGTGACCAAGCGTACGGATACAGCAGGTGCGCATTCCCTGAACGAGCCGGACCAGCCTACCCGCCAGGGAACGACTCCGGACGAATTGCGCACGGAGCTCGCTGCCATCATCAAATGGCTGGCGGTGGACAAGACCTCGAACAAGCGGTTCCAGCCTCGCGAGGGCCTTACCTTCTGCAATATTTACTGCCACGACTATTGCCATTTGGCAGGCGTCTACCTGCCACGGGTGTGGTGGACGGCGAAGTCCGTCATTGCGCTCAGCAAGGGCTCGCAGGTGGAGCCCCTCATTGGCGACACCATTGTCGAGATGCGCGCCAACGACCTGTTCCGCTGGCTGCGTGACTTTGGCGCCGAATTTGGGTGGCGACAGACCGGAACGCTCAGCAAACTCCAGCAGGCCGCAAACCAGGGGGCCATCGGGTTGATCGTGGCGCGCCGCAAAGAGGATGGGAAATCAGGACATATCGTCGCGGTGGTTCCTGAAGTGGCTGATTTCAGCGCCAAGCGCGATGCAGCTGGCGACGTTACAGCCCCCTTGCAGAGCCAGGCAGGGGCAAAGAATTTCAGTTATGGAACCGGCAAGGCAAATTGGTGGAATGGAGACGAGTTTGCCGAGAGCGCGTTCTGGGTGCATGCATGAGTTCGAAGGGAGCGCCTCGTGTGCTGCTGATATCGCCCTGTGCCACCGGAATCGATCCAGATAGCACGCTGCGGTCTCTGCCGCTGCCGCAGGTGCAAGATTTCAAGGGCGCCAGGGGGCCTTGCGGCCCCAGCGTCGCAGCGGCGCACCGAGCCTTCGGCAGCGGCTACAACGGTTCGGTGTGACACGGTCGGCGTAGATACCGTCTTGCCCCTTATCGTGCAAGCGCTATTTTTGGGGCAGATGCGGACCCTGTAGCCGCTGCCGTCAGGCTGCGCTCGCGTGCGAAGCATGCGCAAGATCTCAAGATCGCCGGGGAGCCCCTGCGACGCCTGGGGCGGTGACCTGATCGTGGCTTAAATCAAGCAGGCAGATAGGGCGTGATATGCCGCATCCCACGCAACACGTAGTCATCCTTCTCCCCCACCGGCGCGACGTAATGCAGCGCGCTTGCCGCCGCTTCCATACCTTCCAGGCGGGCAATGATCCAGACGGCAAGGTATTGAGAGGCAAGACAGCCTCCGGCGGTGGCAACATTGCCTTTCGCAAAAAAAGCCTGGTTCAGCACGTCCACACCCGCTTCCTGAACCCATGGTTTGGTCGTCAGATCGGTGCAGGCTGGAACACCTTCGAGCAGACCCAGCTTCGCCAATACAAGCGTGCCAGAGCACTGTGCACCCAACAGCTGCCTCCCGGGATCAAACTGCAACTGCGCCATCAGGGCTGGGTCAGCGACGACCTCACGTGTCAGCATACCGCTGCCGACAATGACCGCATCGGCTTCACTGGCCTCTCGAAGCGTTGCTTGTGATTCGATGACTACCCCATTCATGGAGCGAACACGGGCAGTGGGGCTGGCAATCGACACTCGCCAACCCGGCTTCTTGACGCGATTCAGCACCCCCAGAGCAATGAGCGAATCGAGTTCGTTGTAGCCTTCGAAGGTCAAAATAGCGATGTGCATGTTGTCGCCTTCCCGTGCAGATTTGATTGAGGAATGAGCTGCTCAAGACGATGGCCCTCCCCCGGATCACCCTCGGGTGCTGGCCATGCGAATCAGTTGCGCAGGAAGATGCTAGAGCCGAGAATCAGTACAATCAAATAATTGTACTGGATACATTGGCCATGGCTCGCTCCCGCTACAAAGTGTTGGTCGATGCATTGGCTGCCGATATCCAGGCAGGGCGTTTTCAGCCCGGCACGCGTCTACCTACACACCGCGAACTTGCGGCAAAAGAGGGGCTGGCCCTGGTTACTGCTACCCGCGTCTACTCGGAGCTTGAGGCCATGGGCCTGGTCAGCGGAGAAGTCGGGCGAGGTACCTTTGTGCGGGAAACCTCGTTACCCCCAGAGCTGGGCATCGACCAGCTTGCGGTTGCTTCAGGCCTCCTTGATCTCAACTTCAACTACCCGTCTCTGCCTGGCCAGGCCGAGTTGCTACGAGGTGCATTGCGCCAACTCGCGATTTCCGGCGACCTGGAGGCAATGCTGCGCTATCAGCCTCATGCAGGGCGCAAGCATGAGCGGGCCATGGTGGCGCAACATCTCCAATGTCGCGGGTTGGCCGTGGGCGGGGATCAAGTGTTGATCGTCAGTGGTGCACAGCATGGGCTGGCAGCCACTGTCATGGCGCTGCTTCGCCCCGGTGACGTCGTTGCGACCGACGCCTTGACCTATCCAGGCTTCAAAGTGCTCGCGCAGACACACCGGCTTGAACTCGCACCGGTTCCTTCTGCAGGCCATGAACCCGACCTCGACGCTCTCGAGCAGCTGTGCAAGCGTCGGCGCGTACGTGCCGTGTACACGATGCCAACTCTGCACAACCCGCTGGGATGGGTGACCGGCATGCAGTGGCGACTAAGGATGGTAGCGATAGCCCGCAAGTACGGGCTGCTTATTATCGAGGATGGGGCCTATGCCTTTTTAGCGCAGGATCCAGCCCCTCCATTGGCGACACTTGCACCAGAAACTACCGTGTACGTCTCGGGCTTCTCAAAAAGTATTGCCACCGGGCTTCGCGTTGGATTTGTTGCAGCTCCCACTCAATGGGTCGGCGCCATTGAACGAATCATCCGCGCCACCACCTGGAACACACCCGGCATCATGACGGCTATCGCCTGTGTCTGGCTTGGCGATGGCACTGTCACACGACTGGAGGAGGAGAAGCGTCGCGATGCCAGGGTTCGTCAATCAATCGCCAATGCTGCACTCTCAGGACTCCACTACATCAGCCACCCCTCCTCCTATTTTGTCTGGCTACCCTTGGGGGAAGAGGTTCGAGCCGACCAGATAGCGGCAGCGCTTATGCGCGAGCAGATTTCGGTCTCGACTGCCGAACCCTTTGCGACGTCTGTACAGGTACCCCATGCGATTCGCCTGGCGCTAGGATCTGTATCGCTGCCCGCGCTCCAGGAAGCGCTCGAAAAGGTGAAACGGGTTGTTGATTCATACTCGTATTAGCCAGGCGATCCTGTCAGTGACTCATATGCCGCGTGCACTCAAACCGATTTAGCAGCCCATGCACCAGAAACACTGCGAACAAGGTCAGCAATACCGCCACGCACACCGAGCTCAGCCGATAAAGGATCTGAAAAATAATGTCATTGGCCGGGCTCAACGATTGACCGAACAAAATCGCCAACGTCGTCAGCGACCCCATACCGATCCCGGAAATGCCCTTTTCCAGGCCGTGCCAACGGGCGCCGATCATCATCGCGCCCCACAGCACGAGGGTCAGCAACGGCAACAGATCATGATGGCTGTAGAACAGCAGCATCATCACCATGGCCATGGCGCAGCCGAGCAAGGTACCGACGGCGCGGATCCGCCCGGCGAAATGCGCGCCCTTCCAATGCATGGGGAACAGCAACAAGTTGCTGGCCACCAGGGCCGACAGCGAATCGACCAGATTCAGGCTCTGGAACACAACCACCGACAGGGTCGCCACCGTTGCACCGAGCAGCGCTTCGTGGCGCATGCTGGCGCGGTCCTTGTTGGCAGGTGCGCGAGGCTGACGCGGTGTGACATCGGGGAACAGGTAGAACATCAGCCCGGCAACCAGCGCCGCCGAGATCACCGCCAGGCTGTTGCACCACAGCATATCGATGACGTTGGTCTGCGGGTAGCTGGCGAAATTCAGCTGTATCGCCAGGAATACCACTCCCAGTGCGCTGAACAGAAACAACTGCCCCCGGGCCATAAGGGCAAATCGGTAGAAAAACAACAGAAAGACAATGGGGATCATCAGCCTCGGCCGATCGCCGAACAGGCCATACAACAGGCCGACCTCCAGGTTCACCACCACACTCTGGGCGAAGAACTGGCGGACCAGGTGCACATTCAGGCGCGGTACCAGGCCAAGCAACAGTACGGGATAAACGCAGAATAAAGCGCCATATTCCAGGCTGAACAGCTTGCTGATGAAAAACATCAGGGCGCCGCCGGTGGCAATCCGCAGGCATTGGCGCAGCTCGTTCTCGCTTAGCAGGCTCTTTGCCTTGGCAGGCAAAGCGTCAGTAGACATAGTGCATCAGGCTGACCAGACGAATCTGCGCCCGCGCCAGAAAGTGCGCAAAGGCATTATCGAACGGCTGCAGCTGCACCGTCAGCTTCGCCCCGGTGGGCAGCATCGCCGGCAAGGGTTGCTCCAGCACCAGATGCACCCGCTGGCGCTGGGCGTTGCGCACCCAGCGATCCGATTGTACAGGTGCGGCCAGTTCACCATTGGCATCCATCTGCCCTTCCCTGACCCCGGCATCCACATGGCTGACCCTGGCCTGGAACAACTCGCCCGGGCGAGCATCGAATGCCACCATCGCGCGCGTGCCGACCCGACTGAAACGCAGGGCTTTCTCGCGAAAGTCGGCGATCACATCGATGTCATCCTCCACCAGCGCGGTGACCGGGGTACCGGCTTGCAGGTAGGTGCCGGTGCTCAGCTGGAGGTTGCCGATTACCCCGGCTCGCTCGGCTCGGACCTGGCTGTAGGCCAACTGCAGGCGGGCCTGGCGCAGTGCATTACGGGCCTGGCGCAGCAGCAGATTGTCACTGGTGCTGCTGCCGCGCCGAGCCTGCAGCTCAACCACGCGCGACTTGGCCGCCTGGGCATCTGCCTCGGCGACCTGGCGATTGGCCTCGACTTGCTCGTAACTTTGCCGGGAAACAAGTTGCTTGCCGACAAGCACCCGAAAACGCTCAGCCTGGGCGTTCAATTCATTGACCTTCGCCAGTGCCGAGCTCACCGCAGCCCTCGCCGCCTTGAGGTTGGCATCGAGCTCTGCGTTGCTCTGGCTGGCTTGTTCGACCGCCAACCTGGCCTGTTCAACCTGCAGCTCGAAGGTCTCAGGGTCGAGCCGAAACAGCAGGTCGCCTGGCTTCACGGGCTGATTATCAGCAATGGCCACTTCAATTACCTGCCCGGAAACACGGGGTGCGACTTTCAGCACAGGCCGGGTCATTTGCGCCTGCGGCGTCAATGGGAGGGCCAGATCGGCAACGAGGAAGTAGATGAAAAACACGGCAAAAGCCACGATAGCGATTTTGACCCAACGGACAAATCGTTGATCGGGAGTCATGAATACCTCGAAGAGGAATCGGTACCGATCAACTGCTGGTAAAGCGTCGAGTGGGTCAACCGATCAAAGGCCAAAGAGTGCGATCAGTATATTCCTGGTTTTTTGTGTAACTATCGGCGTGCCAAGTAATGGATGTGTACGGAATAGGTAACAATCCAAGGGGACGTTATCCGTCAGTGCGTGGGCTCAAGAAAAAACGCCGATCCCTGAAGACCGGCGTTTTTCATCTCAGAAAGCGAAGGTTAGCTACAGTAATGGCAGGGTATAGCTAACGATCAGACGGTTCTCGTCCTGGTCACGCTGGGTCGGCGTACCCGCGCCCGAAACCGGCAACTCACTGCGCAGCGAGGCGTTCCTCCAGGCCAGCCCCAGGCCTTTGAAGCTGCCCGACTGGACAACATAGGCCAGGGTAATGTCGCGCTCCCACTCGCTCTTGTCGCCATTGGGCGTCTTGATGTTGTCGCCGTGCAGGTAGACCGTGTTGAAGGTCAGGCCCGGTGCGCCGATGCTGGTGAAGTCGTAACCGTAGCGCACCTGCCAGGTGCGTTCGCCAGCGCGCTGGAACTTGCCGATCTGCACATCGGTGATCAGGTAGGCGCTGGCGCCTTCCCCGTCGCCGCGGTTGAGGAAGGGGAAGTCGCTGTCGCCGTTGAGCACCTGGTATCCGGCGCCGAAGCTGTGGCCGCTGACGACATAGGTGAACAGGCCGCTGTAGGCACGGTTGTCGACCTCGCCCTTGGTCACCCGGTTGCCGTAGTAGCCGCTGCTGACAAAGCCATCGGCCCGGCCGGCGGCGCTGCCGTTCTTGCCATCGGAACTGCTGTCGAAGGCGCGCAGGTCGGTTTTCAACACGCCCGGCCCGATTGCCCAGTTGTGCAACAGGCCGACAAAGTGCTGCTGGTAGAAGTCGTCGAGGTTGCCGTAGTAGTACTGCAGGGTCAGGTCTTTGCCCGGTTTGTAGTCGCCGCCGGCGTAATAGAATTTGTTGCTGTCCCGCGAACTGGCGCTGCTGCCGTTGGCGCCGGCGATCGAGAGGCTGCGCTCGTCGGTGGAGTTACGCCCCCTGGAGTGTTCCAGTTGCCCGGCGACCAGGGTGAAGTCCCTGAGGTCGGTGGAAGATACTTGGCCGCCCTGGAACGAAACCGGCAGCAGCCGGCCGTCGTTGTAGGACACCACGGGCAGCTTGGGCTGCAAGGTGCCGTAGCGCAATTCTGTGTTGGAAACCTTGGCCTTGGCGGTCAGGCCGAGGCTGCTGAACTCATCCACCGGCGAGCCGTCGCTCTCCAGCGGAAACAGCGTGCCGGGGGTGCGGTCCACGCCCGCCTTGCCGGCCTTGCCGCCGCTGTCCAGGCGTACGCCGAGCAGGCCGAGGGCGTCTACGCCGAAGCCGACCGGGCCCTGGGTGTAGCCGGAGGCGTAATTGAAGATGAAACCCTGCCCCCATTCCTCTTGCTTGCTCGGCGAAGCGGCCCCTTCACGGTTGTCGGTGTTGATGTAGAAGTTGCGCAGGGTCAGGTTGGCCTTGCTGTCCTCGATGAAACCGGCGGCGACGGCCTGTTGTGTCAGCGCACCAAGGGCGCCTGCGGTTATGGCCAGAACCAGGGGAGACTTCGTCATTCTTGCAACTCCAATGCATGCACTCTTAATGGGTCGTGAGCGAAGCCTCGAACAAGGCTTCACAGGTTGGTTTTCCGGTCTCCCTGACTCGTATTTATCCGGGGTGACGCTGGTGCGGGAAAAACGCAAAAAAAAAGCGCCCGAAGCCGTAAAGCTTCAGGCGCCTTTGCCTGTCTGTGGGAAGCGATGAGGTGTCGCCTGGCAACGCTGCCCGGCGCACGTGTCCGGTGCCTTCAAGCACTTTGTGATCGACGTTGATCACCAGGACTGCCGAGCAAAAGCAGGTAGCGTGCCAAGTCATTGCTGGAATGGCGCCAGCCGGCTCGCCTTCACCCTTTGCAACAGTCTTGCGTGCACTGCGACCGCTTCACGACCCTGATGGGCCCGAACCAGAACAGAGCACAGTGGCTAGGCAACTCCCGCTAGCGGTGCGCCGGGCGCCTTCTGCGCCTGCAGTACGGCGCAGTCACAAGCATTGCACCGGCGGGTCCAGACGTGTGCACGCTGCCGAAGGCAAGGCTGGCAAACAACTTGCTAAGGTCTGCCCAAGCCGGTGCCATCAATGATGATGGCCAGGCAAGCACCATGGGCAACGGCGTCCGCTTCCCCTCCGCAGTTCGGAAGGTGGGCGTACGCCGTTTTTGCTTTCATGCACAGAAGGATTTTCCATGTCCACTCAAGGAGTGCCCCACGCGGGTCACGCCATCACGCCACCGCCCAAGGGCCGGCGCCCTGCTCGTCTGGCGCTCGCCAGCGCCTTGTTCGAACCCGGCAGTGCCCTGCTCGAGCGCAGCCGGGCCGGCGTCTGGTTGCCGCTCGGGCTGGCGCTCGGCGCCTGCGCACTGGCCCTCGCCGAACAGCCCGCCGGCGCACTGGCCCTGGTGCCTGGCGTACTCTACCTGGGCGGCGCCTGGCACTTGCGCGAACGCCGGCAATGCCAGTTGCAGAAGTTCTGGAACACCGAACTGGTGCGGCTGCTGCACAGCCAGGATGCCGACCCCGCGATGCTGCTGGTAACCGCCAGCGTGCGACTGCGCGACGGCGAACGCCTGCGCAGCGAAGTACAATTCGCCAGCCGCGCCCTGGAACGGATGGCCCAGAGGGCCCGCGACCAAGGCGAGGAGCAGAGCCAGAGGCTCGCCATGATCGCTGCCGCCAGCGAGCAGATCGATCAGACCCTGCACAGCATCGACGGCCTGGCCGTGCAGGCCCTGGCGGCGTTCGCCGACGCCCACGCCCAGAGCGAGGCCGGCTGCCAGGAGGCGCGCGCCGTGGGCGGCAGCATGTTCGCCATCCAGCACAGCCTGGGCAATACCGCACAGGCCGTGACAGCCCTGTTGCAGTGCACCGCCGCCGTCGAGCGCGCCGTGCAGAACATCCAGGCACTGGCCAAGCAGACCCAGTTGCTGGCGCTCAACGCCTCGATCGAAGCCGCCCGCGCCGGCGAGCACGGTCGCGGCTTCGCCGTGGTCGCCGAGGAGGTGCGCAGCCTGGCCCAGGCCACCGACCGGGCCACCCGTGAAATCACCACGACCGCCACCGCGATCGCGACCGCTGTGCACCAGGTAGATGGCGAAGTCGGACAACACCGCGACCTGTTGGAAGCCGGCAGCCAGCAGAGCGAACGTCTGGCCGCCAATCTCGACGACCTGGCCCGCCGCAGCCAGACCAACCTGCAACAACTCGGCGCCATGCAACAGGCCCTCAGTGAGCACCAGCAAGCCAACCATGCCCTCAGCGAACAGTTGCAGCAGGTCAATGGGGCCGTACAGGCGCAGAGCACGCAGACCCATGCGCTGCACGATCTGACCCGCTATCTCAACCAGCTCACCGTCGGAAACCGCACATGACTCCACAACTCAGTACAAAACCGCCACGCCCTCCGCTCCCGCAAGGCGATCCGGCACTGCGACGGGCACTGTTGCTGGGCCTGGATTTGCTGCAAGGCCTGCAACAGCATCGCGGTCTCGGTGGCCAGACCACCATCGAGGCGCGCCAGCGCTGCCAGTCCCTGGGCATCGCACTCGACCAACGCTGGCGGGAATGGCCCTATTGCGCACAGCAACAGCAGGCCTGGCAGGCACTACGCCGCGACCCCACCGATTTCGATGGCCATTGCCGGCTGCTGCAAGACCTGCTCGGCGCCCTCCAGCACCTTGAACTCCATCGCTGTGCGCTCAATCTGCAACCCCCGAGCCTTGCCGAACGCTGCTGGGAGCTGGAGGAACTCGGGCGGCTGCGTGGCCTGTCGGTGCGCGCCGCCGCCTATAGCAACTGCCCGCTGGAAATGCTCATCCAGTTGCAGTACCTGCATGAACGTTTGCTCAGGCACGCCCCCCGCGCGCTGCACGACGCCCTCGAACAGCTGCGCCACTGCCTCATCGATGCCCCGACGGTCTCCATCACCCCCGCGCAGTGCTATGCCCTGCTCACGCAACTGCTCGATGAACGCCTCGACGCCATCCGCCGGGATTTGCACTGAGGCTTGGCACCCTAGATGGCAGATCCCGGCGGCCTGACACGCTTCACTCCAGGCAGAGTTCCACCAGTTCCGTGGCGCTGGTCACCGGGGCTTTGCAGGTGCGGTTGCGGCACACATAGGCGCTGGTTTGCCCCGCGAGCGCAGGCCGGCCCTTGCCGATGGGCACATCCTCGGCAAAGGCCAGGACGCGGGCCGGCAGGTAGCGACGCTGCAGGTTCGCCACCAGGGCACTGGCTTCGCTGCGTTCGCCTGCGATGACGACGCTGAGCGGGACACGCTGCATGAAGTCCTGCGCGGCCAGCAGATGGGCGAAGCCGAAGGGATTCTGCGCGGCGGCGGCGCGGTACATCGCGAACACTTGCTCGGCGCGCTCGCGATAAAGCTCGCGGCCGGTCAGCTCGAAGAGCCGCAAGAACGCCAATACGCTGGTCGAAGTGCCTGACGGCCAGGCATTGTCGTACGGCGCCCGTGGCCGGTGCACCAGCGGCTCGCTATCGCTGGGCGTGAAGTAGAGCCCGTCGTCCCAGAATTTGTCGAGGATCAGCTCGACCAACTGCGTGGCGCGTTCGAGATAGCGCTGATCGAAGCCGCACTCGTAGAGATCGAGCAACCCGTTGGCAAGAAAGGCGTAGTCCTCGAGGAAGCCTGGCACCTTGGCCGTGCCCTCCCGCCAGGCCCGGTACAGGCCACCCTCGGGCGTCGAGAGGCGGTCCAGCAAGAAGTCGGCGGCACGCCTGGCGGCGCCCAGGTGAGTTGCGCTGCCGGTCGCCTGGTAGGCGGCGCAGAGGCCCTGGATCATCAGCGCATTCCAGCTGGTGAGGATGTTCTCGTCGCGCCCCGGACGAATGCGCTGGGCCCGCGCCGCCAACAGCCTGGCGCGCAGGCCCTGCAAGTGCATTTCCTGCGTGGCGTCGAGCGTGACGGCGCGGTGCAGCACGGTGGTGCCATGCTCGAAGTTGCCACTGGCGGTCACACCGTAGGCCCGGCAGGCCAGCGTGGCGTCCGGCTCGCCGAGGACGGCCTGCACCTGCGCGGGTGTCCACACGTAGAACTTGCCTTCTTCACCCTCGCTGTCAGCGTCCTCGCTGGCGTAGAAGCCGCCCTCGGGATGGGTCATGTCACGCAGGGTGTACTCGATGGTCTCCTCGAACACGCGCCGCCAGGCAGGCGTGCCGGTGGCGCGATAGGCATCGGCGTAGAGCTTCACCAGCTGGCCGTTGTCATAGAGCATCTTTTCGAAATGGGGCACGGCCCAGTGGTCATCCACGCAGTAACGCGCGAAGCCGCCGCCCAGGTGGTCGTAGAGCCCACCGGCGGCCATGCGATCGAGGGTCAACTCCAGCGAGCGCAGCAAGTCCGGCTCCTGCAGGCGCTCATAAAGGCGCAGGACCAGATCATGGCAGGCCACATTGGGGAACTTCGGTGCGTTGCCCAAGCCACCGTGCACAGGGTCGGTGTTCCTGGCGAACAGCCTTGCGGCGGCAGCCGGCTGGTCTTGCTCCAGCGGCGTATCGCCCTCCAGCATTTGCGTCTCCATCACACCGTAACCGTTGAGGAACTGCTCGACGTTCTGCCGCAGCGCCGCGCGGTTGTTCTGCCAGGCCTCGCTCAGGCCGCGCAAGAGCTGGCTGAACCCAGGCCGGCCATGGCCGTCGTGTGGCGGAAAGTAAGTGCCGCCAAAGAACGGCTCGCGCTGCGCAGTGAGGAAGACCGTCAGCGGCCAGCCGCCGCCCTGCCCCATCATTTGCACGACTTTTTGATAGATGTCGTCGAGGTCGGGCCGCTCCTGACGGTCGACTTTGATGTTGATGAAATGCTCGTTCATCAGACGCGCGATTTCCGGGTTCTCGAACGACTCATGGGCCATCACGTGGCACCAGTGACAGGCGGCATAGCCCAGCGACAGGTGGATGGGTTTGTCCTCGTCACGCGCGCGGTTGAACGCCTCCTCGCCCCAGGGATACCAATCGACCGGGTTCTCTGCGTGCTGGCGCAGGTAGGGGGACGTTTCTTTGGCAAGTCGGTTGCTCATGGCAGGTTCCTCACAACAGGCCTAGCTGCAAGCGGGCCGCGTCGGACATGCGACTCTGGTCCCAGGGTGGCTCCCAGACGATCTCGACCTCGACCTGGCTGACCCCGGGCAGGCTCATGACCCTTGCGCGTGCCTGCTCTTTGAGTAGGTCGCCCATCCCACAACCGGGCGCAGTCATGGACATCTTGATCTCGACGCGCTGGCTGCCGTCTTCGAGCGGCCGGGTTTCGCATTGGTAGATCAGCCCGAGGTCGACGATGTTGACTGGCAGCTCCGGGTCGTAGACGGTGCGCAGCATGTCCAGCACCTGCTGGACGCCTAAGGCACCGCTCACCACCGGTTGGTTCGGGTTGTCGAAGTGCAGGCCGGCGCCACGCAGTTCATACGCGAAGTCGATGGCCAGGCCATCGGCACGCCCGGCGCTCGCGGGGTCGAGCAGCAGACGGATGCCATCCGTTTCGACGACAACATCGCCCTCGGCACCGGGTTCGAACAGCAACTCGTGATTGAAGTGCTCGTCGATCCGGAGTCGCACCGCGCCCCCGCTCTCATCTGCCAGGGCAGCGCGCAGGATTCGCCGTGCCGAGTCGCTGAGGCGAATGCCGGGAAGGGTTGGATCGGCTGCCATGACCTACTCCGTGGTGACCTGTGAGTTGCCGCCTTCGAGGGCGCTGCGCAGCGTGTGCCAGGCCAGGGTCGCGCACTTGACCCGCACCGGGAACTCCCATACCCCCGAAAGCACCGCGAGCTTGCCGAGCTCCGCGGGCGTCACCCGGGCGCTTGGCCCCTCGGTGAGCAACGCATGCACACGGGCAAAGAGTGCCAGCGCCTCCTCCGTCTTCTTCCCCTTGACCGCCAGGGTCATCAAGGACGCCGAGGCCTGGGAAATGGCACAGCCGACACCCTGGAAGGCGATGTCTTCGATCAGGCCGTCCGCAAGCCTGACATAGACCCTGAGTTGGTCGCCGCACAGCGGATTGAAGCCCTCCGCCGTACGGGTAGCATCCTCGATCCGGCGGAAATTGCGCGGCCGCTTGCCGTGGTCGATGACCACATCCTGGTACAGGTCGCGCAGTTCATCAGCACTCACCGAACACCTCCCGAACCTTGGCCAGCCCGGCCACCAATGCATCGATATCCTGCTCGTTGCTGTAGCAGCCGAGCGAAGCGCGGGCCGTGGCGGCCACGCCGAAGCGGTTCATCAAGGGCTGTGCGCAGTGGTGCCCGGTGCGGATCGCGACGCCTTCGCGGTCCAGGATGGTCCCGATGTCATGCGGGTGGATACCTTCGAGCACGAACGAAAGTACGCCGACTTTCAGCGCAGCAGTGCCGATCAGCCTGAGGCCGGGCACCGTCGCCAGCGCCTTCTGTGCGTAGGCCAGCACCGCCTGCTCGTGGGCGGCGATGGCCTCTGGCCCCAGTTCGCCGAGGAAGTCGATCGCAGCGCCCAGGCCAATCGCGCCGACCATGTTCGGCGTTCCCGCTTCGAACCGGTACGGCGGTACGTTGTAGAGGGTCTTCTCGAAGCTGACCGAGAGGATCATGTCGCCGCCGCCCTGATAGGGCGGCATGGCCTCGAGCAGCTCGCGGCGGCCGTAGAGCACGCCGATGCCGGTAGGGCCGTACATCTTGTGGCCCGACAGGGCATAAAAGTCGCAGCCCAGCGCACGCACGTCGACCTTGAGGTGGGGCGCCGCCTGGGCGCCGTCGACCAGCACGCGCACGCCCCGGGCGTGAGCGAGTTCGACGATGCGCCGGATGGGGTTGATGGTGCCGAGTACATTGGAGACATGGGTGACGGCCAGCAGCCGGGTCCTGGGCCCGATCAGTCGTTCCAGCTCATCGAGCAGGAGTTCGCCAGCGTCGTTGATGGGGGCCACCCGCAACCGGGCGCCGGTCTGTTCGCAGAGCATCTGCCAGGGCACGATGTTGGAATGGTGCTCCATGGCGCTGATCAGGACTTCGTCACCCGCGCGCAGCCGGGTCTTGCCATAGGTTTGCGCCACAAGATTGACCGCTTCGGTGGTGCCGCGCACGAAAACGATCTCCTCGACGTGTTCGGCATTGAGGAAGCCCCTGACCTTGGCCCGGGCCTTCTCGTACTCCTCGGTGGCGCGCACCGAGAGGTAGTGCACGCCACGGTGCACGTTGGCGTTCTCCTGCAAGAAGAACCGCGACATGGCGTCGATGACCGCCTGCGGCTTCTGGCTGGTGGCGGCACTGTCGAGGTAAATCAGCGGTTTGCCATAGATCCGCTGCGCGAGGATCGGAAACATCTCGCGCACGCGCTCGACGTCGTAGCCTGGCGCAAGCCCGGGCTGTTTGGGAAGCGCTTGGAGGTCACTCATGCCGTCACCTCCTGGCCCTGCAACTGCACGGCGACCATTCGCTCCACACGGGCCCGCAACGGCTTCAGGTCGATGAGCGCCAGCATTTCGCTGATGAACGCATAGATCAGCAAAGACCGCGCCGCCTCCCGGGGAATCCCCCGCGAGCGCAGGTAGAAAATTGCCTGCTCATCCAGTTGGCCGACGGCGGCGCCGTGGGCGCACTTGACGTCATCGGCAAGGATTTCCAGCCGTGGCTGCGTGTTGGCCTGGGCCGAGGCCGACAACAAGAGGTTCTTGACTGTCTGGCTGGCGTCCGTCTTCATCGCACCCGGGCGCACGATGATCCGCCCGTCGAAGACCCCATGCCCGCGATCATCGATCACGCCTTTATAGAGTTCGCGGCTGGTGCAGCGCGGCGCCAGGTGCTCGATGGTCGTCTGGTTGTCCAGGTGTTGCTCGCCCCGGGGCAGGTACAGGCCGTTCAAGGCGACCTGGGCGCCGAGGCCCTCGAGCACGACCCGCACTTCCTGGCGTGCCAGGGCCGCACCGAGGGCCGACGAGTGTGCAGTAAAATGGCTGCCCTGGGCCTGGCGCACGCTGAGCAGCGCAACATGGAACGCCGCCGCGCTCTCGTTCTGTACCTTGTAATGCTCGAGCGTCGCGCCCGCATCGAGCACCACCTCGCTGACGGTATTGCTGAAGTAGACCTCGCCCTCGCTGCCGACGTGGCTTTCCACCAGGGTCGCGCGGCTCCCTGCCCCCAGCTGTACCAAAACGCGGGAATTCATCACCCGCGGCGTAGCGCCCGGGGCCGAGAGGAACGCCAGGTGAATCGGTGCTTCGACTGTCGTCTGGGCGGGTATCTGCACCAACGCACCGTCCTCGGCGAGGGCCGCATTGAGCGCCACAAAGGCCTGCGGCTGCGCACGGAAGGCATGCGCGAACAGGCCCTCGAGCGCCCCGCTGTCGGCGCACAACTGCGCCGCGAGATGGCTGACCAGGATGCCAGGAGGCAGCCCTTCGAGCGCCGAGAGCTCGGCGGCGAAATAGCCATTGACGAAGACCAGACGCGGGCCGCCATAGTCACCAACGAGCTGCTCGAGCCGGGCAACTGACAGCTGCTGGCTCGTGCCCTGCTCGGCCAGCTGGAAAGGGATTTCCAGAATGGGCGCGACGCGCGTGTACTTCCACGCCTCATCCCTGGTCGTGGGAAAGCCTTGCTCGGCCACCCATTGCAACGCCGCGTGACGCAACGCCTGCAGCCAGGCAGGATGCCGTGGGTCGACCCTGGGCTCGAGCCGAGTGAGGAACGCTGTGATCGGCGCGGTGTTCATGGCCTTGCACCCGGCACTGGCACGGCCTGCTCGAAGCTCGCATAGCCGTGTTTCTCGAGCTGGACGGCCAGATCCTTGTCGCCGGACTGCACGATCCGGCCGTTGGCCATGACGTGGACGCGGTCCGGGACGATGTAGTCGAGCAGTCGCTGATAATGGGTAATGATCAACAGTGCGCGATCCTTGCGCCGCAGCGCGTTGACGCCGGCAGCGACGATCCGCAGCGCGTCGATGTCGAGGCCCGAGTCGGTCTCGTCGAGAATGGCCAGCCTGGGCTCCAGAATTGCCATCTGGAAGATCTCGTTGCGTTTCTTCTCGCCACCCGAGAAGTCGACATTGACCGAACGGTTCATGAAGCTCTGGTCCATCTCGACCAGCGCCATGCGTTCCTTGGCGAGCTCGAGGAAATCCATGGCGTCGAGCTCTTCGAGCCCGCGCTGCTTGCGCACGGCGTTGAGGGCCGTACGCAGGAAGTAGAGGTTGCCCACGCCGGGGATCTCGACCGGGTACTGGAACGCGAGAAAGATGCCGGCGACCGCGCGCGCTTCCGGCGCCATGGCGAGCAGGTCCTGGCCGTCGTAGAGGACCTGGCCGCTGACCTCGTAGGTCTCGGCGCCCGCCAGCACTTGAGCGAGTGTGCTTTTGCCCGAGCCATTGGGCCCCATGATCGCATGCACTTCGCCGGCGTCGACGCGCAAGGTGATACCCCGCAGGATTTCACGGCCGTCGACGCTGGCGTGCAGATTCTTGATTTCGAGCATGCTCCACCCCGGGCGTCAGCCCACGCAGCCCTCCAGGCTCACACCCAGCAGTTTCTGGGCTTCCACCGCGAACTCCATCGGCAGTTCCTTGAGCACCTCGCGGCAGAAACCGTTGACGATCATTGGCACCGCGTCCTCCTCGCGGATGCCGCGCTGCCGGCAGTAGAAGAGTTGCTCGTCACTGATTTTCGACGTGGAGGCCTCGTGCTCGACCTGGGCGCTCGGGTTCTTCACGTCTATATAAGGGAAGGTGTGCGCGCCACACTGGCTGCCCAGCAGCAGGGAGTCGCACTGGGTATGGTTGCGGGCACCGGTCGCACCTTTCTGGATCCTCACTAGCCCGCGGTAGGTGTTCTGCCCATGCCCGGCGCTGATCCCCTTGGAGAGGATGGTGCTGCGGGTGTGCCGGCCGATGTGGATCATCTTGGTGCCCGTGTCCGCCTGCTGGTGGTTGGCCGTCAGGGCGACCGAGTAGAACTCGCCGACCGAATAGTCGCCCTGGAGAATCACCCCCGGATACTTCCAGGTGATGGCCGAGCCGGTTTCAACCTGGGTCCAGGAAATTTTCGAGTGCGCGCCGGCGCATTTACCGCGCTTGGTGACGAAGTTGAAGATGCCGCCACGCCCTTGAGCATCGCCCGGGTACCAGTTCTGCACCGTGGCGTACTTGATCTGGGCGCTATCGAGCGCGACCAGTTCGACCACCGCCGCGTGCAACTGGTTGTTGTCGCGCATCGGTGCGGTGCAGCCCTCGAGGTAACTGACATAAGCGCCCTCCTCGGCGACGATCAGCGTACGCTCGAACTGGCCGGTATCGGCGGCATTGATGCGGAAGTAGGTCGACAGCTCCATTGGGCAGCGCACGCCCTTGGGCACGTAGCAGAAGGAGCCGTCGGAAAACACCGCCGAGTTCAGTGTGGCGAAGAAGTTATCGCTGTAGGGGACGACCGAACCCAGGTATTTGCGTACCAGGTCCGGATGGTTCTGCACGGCTTCCGAGAAGGAGCAGAAGATCACGCCGACCTCGGCGAGCTTGTGCTTGAAGGTGGTTGTCACCGAGACCGAGTCGACCACCGCGTCCACCGCAACACCGGTCAGGCGCTCCTGTTCGGCGAGGGAGATGCCGAGTTTGCCGAACATTTCGCGCAGCTCGGGGTCGACCTCGTCGAGGCTCCTGGGCCCCGCGGTTTTCGGCTTGGGCGCCGAGTAATAGATGATGTCCTGGTAGTCGATCGGCGCGTAGTGGACATTCTGCCAGGTGGGCTCGCGCATCGTCAGCCAGTGGCGATAGGCCTTCAGGCGCCAGTCGAGCAGCCATTGCGGCTCGTTCTTCTTGGCCGAGATCAGGCTGATGACGTCTTCGTTGAGCCCGCGCGGTGCCGCGTCGCTCTCGAGGTCGGAGACGAAGCCATACTTGTACGCCCGGCTGCTGAGTTCGCGGACCTTGGCATTGTCAGTGCTCATCGTTGATTCCTCCTGCCTCAGGCAGGACGATTCGATCGTTTTTTAACTATACTCCTTCCCTCTATTTAGCAGGCATGTTCTTTGAAAAGTGTGGATATTCCATAATTTCAATACGTTAGACCTGTAGTTTCATCCACTTTCCAGATTTACGACTCAAGCCCGCCCACCGCCCATCACGCATCCGTCGATTCCCGCACCAGGATTTCGTCGCCATCGAGCCGAACCTCGAACCGCTCGACTTGATAAGCCGATTCGGTGAGGCATTCGCCGCTGATCACGTCGAACTCATAGGCATGCATGGGGCAAGTCACGACACTGCCGCAGAGCTCACCTTCTCCCAGCGGGCCGTCTTCGTGCGGGCAGGTATTGTGGATGGCGAAGTACTGGCCGTCGACATTGAACAGTGCGATGGGCGTCCCCCTCAGGTTCAGGGTCTTGCCGGTACCCGGCGCGATGTCGCCGATGCGGGCGACCTTGACGAACTCACTCATGACGTCACTCCAGGTGTGACCGACGCTTGCAGCAGAACGCCAGGCGTCTTGATTCAACAGCTAGACCCTCGCCTCTTGATTGTCAATCCAGGGCTTTGCGCGAATTGGGAACGAGGGAGAGGTTTCGAATCGCCGGGACTTGCGCATAGCGGTAGTAGGCTAAGCTTTTGGCAACTCATCGCTCACTCGTACAGGTGCTGCGCTTTTCTGAAGAGCGTATTGAGACAGCCCCAGACATTTCGTGCAGGACGGACGTGATGACCGAGCCTCTCCTCAGCTTCGAAGCACTCAAGCGCGCCGCTGCCGCCGGCGAGATCGACACCGTCCTGGCCTGCATGGTCGACATGCAGGGGCGACTGGTCGGCAAGCGCTTCCAGGTCGAGTTTTTCATCGACAGCGGCCATGAAGAAACCCACTGCTGCAACTACCTGCTGGCCGACGACATCGACATGGAGCCGGTGCCGGGTTACGCCGCTGCCAGTTGGAGCAAAGGCTATGGCGACTTCGTGCTCAAGCCCGACATGGCCACGCTGCGTCGCGTGCCTTGGCTCGAATGCACGGCGCTGGTGCTCTGCGACGTACTTGATCACCACCACAGGCGCGACCTGCCGCACAGCCCGCGGGCGATCCTGAAAAAGCAGATCGAGCGCCTGCGCGAGCGTGGCTACACCGGCATGTTCGCCTCCGAGCTGGAGTTCTATCTGTTCGACGAGAGCTACCAGACCATTCACGAGCGCAACTACCACAACCCGAAAACCGCCGGTCACTACATCGAGGACTACAACATCCTCCAGACCACCCGCGAGGAGCCGGTGCTGCGCGCGATCCGCAAACACCTGCAGGCATCGGGCATCCCCGTGGAAAACTCCAAGGGTGAATGGGGGCCTGGCCAGGAAGAGATCAACATCCGTTATGCCGACGCCCTGACCATGGCCGACCACCATGTCATCATCAAGCACGCCAGCAAGGAAATCGCGCAA
The DNA here is from genome assembly GCF_024741815.1 of Pseudomonas sp. LS1212. Taxonomy (NCBI): domain Bacteria; kingdom Pseudomonadati; phylum Pseudomonadota; class Gammaproteobacteria; order Pseudomonadales; family Pseudomonadaceae; genus Pseudomonas; species Pseudomonas sp. LS1212. Next base: position 2,675,979 of record NZ_CP102951.1, on the reverse strand, counting down.
CTGCAGGGCAAGGCGGTCACCTTCATGGCCAAGTGGCGCTATGACCTGGCCGGTTCCAGCAGCCATATCCACAATTCGCTGTGGGACAAGAACGGCAAGAAGCCGCTGTTCTTCGACCCCAAGGCCGAGTTTGGCATGTCGAAGCTGATGCGCTCCTGGGTTGCCGGGCAGCTCAAATACGCCAACGACATCACCTGTTTTCTCGCGCCCTACATCAATTCGTACAAGCGTTTCCAGGCCGGTACTTTCGCGCCGACCCGGGCGGTGTGGAGCCGGGACAATCGCACTGCCGGCTTTCGCTTGTGCGCCGAAGGCAGCAAGGCCATCCGTATCGAATGCCGCATCGGCGGCGCTGACCTCAACCCCTACCTGGCCTTCGCCGCCTTGATCGCCGCGGGCCTGGCCGGCATCGACGAGAAGCTCAACCTCGCACCGCCCTTCGAAGGCGACGCCTACCTCGACGAGCATCTACCTGAAGTGTCGAAGACCTTGCGTGACGCCTGCAGCGCGCTGCGGGCCTCGACCATGTTGCGTGAGGCATTGGGCGATGAAGTGATCGACCACTACGTGCACACCGCCGAATGGGAGCAGAAAGAGTACGACCGGCGGATAACCGACTGGGAACTGCGGCGCGGCTTTGAGCGCTATTGAGTACGCCATGACAAACAACATTCAACTCATTTCACCGGTCGATGGCCGGGTCTACGCCGAACGCCGCTACGCCGATGCGGCGCAGATCGAGCAGGCGCTGGTGGCGGCCAGCACCGCCCAGGCGCAATGGAAGCGCCGGCCACTGAGCGAACGCGCCGCCTTGTGCAGCGCCGCCGTGGACGCGATGCTGGCGATGAAGGACGAAATCGTGCCGGAACTGGCCTGGCAGATTGGCCGCCCGGTACGCTATGGCGCCGGCGAGCTGCGCGGCTTCGAAGAACGCGCCCGGCACATGATCGCCATTGCGCCTGAAGCACTGGCGGCGGTCGAGCCCGCCCCTGTTGCGGGTTTTCGGCGCCAGATCAAACGCGAGCCGGTGGGTACGGTCCTGGTCGTCGCGCCATGGAATTACCCCTACCTGACCGCGGTGAACTCGATCATCCCGGCGCTGATGGCCGGCAATAGCGTCATCCTCAAGCACGCCTCGCAAACCCTGCTGGTGGGCGAGCGCTTCGCCGAGGCGATGCGCCGGGCCAACCTGCCCGCAGGGCTGTTCCACAACCTGCTGCTCGATCATCGGCAGACAACAGCCATTATCACTTCAGGGCGTGTGCAGCAGGTGAATTTCACCGGCTCCGTACAGGCCGGCACGGTCATGGAGGCCGCCGCCATGGGGCGTTTCCTCGGCATTGGCCTGGAACTGGGCGGTAAGGATCCGGGCTATGTGCGGGCCGACGCCAACCTTGCGCATGCCGTGGAAAACCTGGTGGACGGCAGCTTCTTCAACTCAGGGCAAAGTTGCTGCGCCATCGAGCGCATCTATGTGGACAGGAAAATCTACCCGGCCTTTGTCGAGCGCTTTGTCGACCTGACCCGCCAATACGTGCTGGGCAACCCGTTGGACGAGGCCACCACCCTCGGCCCGCTGGTCTCGCCGGACGCCGCCGAGTTCGTCCGTGGGCAGATCGCCGATGCCATGGTGCACGGCGCCAGGGCCTTGATCGATACCAAGGCGTTCGCTGCCAACGCGCCTGGCAGCGCCTACCTTGCGCCGCAGGTACTGGTTGACGTCACCCATGACATGGCGTTGATGCGCGAAGAAAGTTTCGGCCCGGTAGTGGGCATCATGCCGGTCAGCGGCGACGACGAAGCCATCGCCTTGATGAACGACAGTGCGTTCGGGCTCAGCGCATCCATCTGGACGCAGGATCTGGCCGCCGCCGAACGCATCGGCGACGAGATCGCCACCGGTACCGTATTCATGAACCGCTGCGATTACCTGGACCCGGCCCTGGCCTGGACCGGGGTGAAGAACAGCGGGCGCGGCGTAACCCTGTCGCGCATTGGCTACGAACACCTGACCCGAGCCAAGTCCTTCCATCTGCGCCACGAGATCTAGCCCATGAGCCTGACTGGAAACTGGAACTACCCCACGAGCATCCGCTTCGGTGTCGGCCGCATCGCCGAACTGGCCGATACCTGCCGCAGCCAAGGTATCCAGCGCCCCTTGCTGGTCACCGACAGTGGCCTGGCGCGCGCCCCGATCACCACGGCGGCGCTGGACGCCCTGCGTGGCGCGGGCCTGGGCGTTGCGCTGTTTTGCGACCTCAAGCCCAACCCGGTCGAAGCCAACCTGGCCGGCGGGCTCGACGCCTGGCGCGCAGGGAAACACGATGGCGTGGTCGCCTTCGGCGGTGGCAGCGGCCTGGACATGGGCAAGCTCATCGCCTTCATGAGCGGCCAGACCCGCCCCGTCTGGGATTTCGAAGACATCGGCGACTACTGGACACGCGCCGACGAAAGCCGTATCGCCCCGGTCATCGCGGTACCGACCACCGCCGGTACCGGTTCGGAGGTGGGCCGTGCGGCGGTGATCATCGACGAGCGTACGCATACCAAACGCATCATCTTCCACCCGAAAATGATGCCGCGCGTGGTCATCAGCGACCCGGCCCTCACGGTCGGCATGCCGGCCAAGGTCACCGCCGGCACGGGCATGGATGCGTTTGCCCATTGCCTGGAGTCGTACTGCGCCCCCGGCTTTCATCCCATGGCCGACGGCATCGCGGTGGAAGGCATGCGCCTGGTGGCCAACGCCCTGGTACGGGCAGTGCTGACACCCTCGGACCTTGAGGCTCGCGGGCAAATGCTGGCCGCCGCTGCCATGGGCGCCACCGCATTCCAGAAAGGCCTGGGCGGCATGCACGCGCTCGCGCACCCGATAGGCGCCCTGTACGACACTCATCACGGCATGACCAATGCCACCCTGATGCCCTATGTGCTGCAGTTCAATCGCCCGGCCATCGAGGAACGCATTACGCGCCTGGCGGCTTATCTGCGCTTGCCAAGCCCGGGCTTCGACAGCTTCCTGGCCTTCGTCCTCAAATTGCGCAAGGACATTGGCGTGCCGCATACGCTGGCCAATCTGGGGGTGGATGATCGACAGGCCGACTTGATCGCGGACATGGCGATTGTCGACCCCTCCGCAGGCGGCAACCCGCTGCCATTGACACGGGACGACGCTGCGAAGATTTTCGCGGCGGCTTACCAGGGCCGGATTTAGAGCAGTCAGCCCGCTCGGCAATGTACCTAAACCTACCAAGGGGCAGACATCATGGATCCAGTAAGCCAACCCGGCGTCGATGCGCCGCACGACGATGACGTCAAGTTGTTGCACAGCATGGGCTATGCCCAGCAACTGTCGCGCCGAATGGGCGTGTTCTCCAACTTCGCCATTTCCTTTTCGATCATCTGCATCCTCTCCGGTGGCATCAACTCGCTGGCCCAGGGCACCTCGGGTGCGGGCGGTGCGGCCATCGGCATCGGCTGGCCGCTCGGTTGCCTGATCTCCGGGGTTTTCGCCATGGCCATGTCCCAGATTTCCTCGGCCTACCCCACCGCCGGCGGCCTCTATCACTGGGGCTCGATTCTCGGCAATCGCTTCACCGGCTGGCTGACGGCCTGGTTCAACCTGCTGGGGCTGGTGACGGTGCTCGGCGCGATCAACGTCGGTACCTATTACTTCTTTTACGGCGCCTTCGGCCCGGCGCTGGGAATGGAGGACACAACCACCACACGGGTCATTTTCCTGGCGATCCTGACGGGCCTTCAGGCCTTGTGCAATCACTTCGGTATCGGCCTGACCGCAAAGCTCACCGACTTCTCGGGCTATCTGATCTTCGCCACCGCGTTCACGCTGACCATCGTCTGCCTGCTTGCAGCACCCAGCTATGACTTCGCCCGCCTGGTGACCTTCGGCAACTACTCCGGCGAAGCCGGCGGCAACGTCTGGCCAGAAGTCTCCAATGGCTGGATCTTCATGCTCGGCCTGCTCTTGCCGATCTACACCATCACCGGCTATGACGCCTCCGCACATACCTCCGAGGAGACCCGCCAGGCAGCCTGGTCGGTGCCGCTGGGCATGGTCATGTCGGTAGTCTGGTCGTTGCTGTTCGGCTGGCTTATGCTCAGCGCATTCGTCCTGATGCTACCGAGCCTGGACGAGGCCGCGAAACAGGGTTGGAACGTGTTCTTCTGGGCGATGGATACCCAGGTTAACCCCGCCATCAAGATGGCGCTTTACCTGGCGATTTTCATTTCGCAGGTGCTCTGCGGGCTGGCGACCGTGACCTCGGTCTCGCGCATGATTTTCGCCTTCTCGCGTGACGGCGGCCTGCCCTTCTCCAAGGCGCTGGCCAGGGTCTCGCCGACCCATCGCAGCCCGGTGGCGGCGATCTGGACCGGTGCCACGCTGGCGGTATTGTTTGTCTGGGGATCTTCCGTGATATCGATCGGTGAAACGCCGGTCTACACCATCGTGGTCTCCTGTACGGTGATCTTCCTGTTCTTCTCCTTCATCATTCCCATCGTGCTGGGCCTGTTTACCTTCGGGACCTCGAAGTGGCCAACCATGGGCCCGTGGAACATGGGGCGCGGGTTGTATTCGTTGTTCGCCATCCTCTCGATCATTTCCATGGTGCTGATCTTCGTCATCGGCATCCAGCCGCCGAACGATTGGGCGCTGTACATCACCATCGGTTTTCTGATCCTGACAGCGATCGTCTGGTTCGCCTTCGAAGCCCGGCGCTTCCAGGGCCCGCCCGTGGGCGACATGATCAGCAAGCGACAGGCAGATATCGCAGCGGCTGAAGAGGCGTTGAATAAACAGGCTGGACGCTAATCGGCACAGCCTGTAGAAGCTGCCGGGGGCTGCTGCCGGCCGGGCTTGACTGCGAAGCTAATGAATTCGCCCCCATAGAAAATCGGCTCCAAATAGGAGCCCTACCGGGATATCCCGTACTTCCTGAGTCGCTGCCCGATCGCCGTATGGGAGGTATTCAGCCGGGCCGCCAGCTGGCGGGTGGACGGATAGGCGGCGTAGAGACGTTGCAGCAGGTCCTTCTCGAAGCCCTGTACTGCCTCTTCCAGGCTGGTGGCTTCCATGGGGTCGGCCTGCTGGGTGTTGAGGGCAGTGCCGGCCAGTTCCAGGCTGTCGCAGTCGATCAGTTCGCCTTCGCTGATGGCGGCGGCACGGAAGATCACGTTCTGCAGCTGGCGCACATTGCCCGACCAGCGATTGCCCAGCAGTAGCCGATGGATGGCCGGAGCCAGTCGACAGGGCGTGGTGGAGTTCGTCCAGCACCGCCTGGGACAGGGTCGGGGGGCATCGATGTAGACATTCGGCGGGATCATCTCCACCGCGTCCAGGTTGAGGTTGCGCGCGCCCAGCAGCGCCAGGATTTCCTGGGTGACGCCGACGCGGTCGATGAAGGTGACGTGTATTCGCATGGCGAGCCCTGAGTGTCGTTAAGCCTTGGACGCTGCGGTTCGTGCGCCTTGCATCAGGTCGAGATCGCCATTGCCGAACCGGGATCCCATGAAATCAGTAGAGCCCTCTTCAGCAGCCCCCAGTCAAGAAACGACTTGGGAGACGGCACTTCCTGTGCCGCCCCCTGGCAGAAACAATGCCGTGAAAGCGACTATTGATCCGCTTTGTAGGACAGGTGCGCGACCTCCGCCTTGTTTCGGCGAATGGATCGATAGGACAGGCCCAGCACCACAAACCAGACAGGCACGAAGAACAGCGCTTTGCGGGTGTCTTCTTCCAGGGCCAGCAGTGCAACTATGAAGGCGAAGAAGGTCAGGCAGATCCAGACCATGACTATTCCACCCGGCATCTTGTAGCTCGATGCACGATGCAGGCCATCGCACTTTTTGCGATACGCCAGGTAGGACAGCAGGATCATCGACCAGACAAACATGAACAGGATTGCCGAGACTGTGGTGATCAGGGTGAACGCATCCATCAGGTTCGGGACCAGGTAGATCACCAGCGCACCCAACAACAGGCAGGCACAGGAAAAGATCAGTCCGTTGGAGGGCACTGCGCGTTTGGAAAGAGCCTTGAACTTGCTCGGTGCATCGCCATCCAGCGCCAGGCCGTAAAGCATGCGGCTGGTTGAAAAGACACCGCTGTTGGCCGAAGAAGCCGCGGAAGTCAGCACCACGAAGTTGATGATTCCCGCGGCTGCCGGCAGGCCGGCCAGCACGAAGAGTTCGACGAAGGGGCTTTTATCGGCAACGACTTCGCGCCAAGGGGTAACGGCCAGGATGGCAATCAGCGCGAACACATAGAACACGATGATGCGCAGAGGAATTGAATTGATCGCCCGCGGAAGATTGCGCTCCGGATCCCTGGTTTCTGCAGCGGTAGTGCCCACCAGTTCAATTCCGGCGAAGGCAAAGACAGCGATTTGGAAGCCGGCGAAGAATCCCATCACGCCATGGGGGAACATCCCTCCGTCATTCCACAGGTTGGTCAGGGACGCGTAATTGCCGGCAGGCGACTGGTAAGCCGTGACTACCATGTAGAGCCCGGTGCAGACCAGGGCGCAAATGGCCACGATCTTGATCATGGCGAACCAGAACTCCAATTCACCGAACATCTTCACGGTAATCAGATTCAGCGACAGCAACAGGCCAACGCAGCCAAGTGCCGGTAACCATTGAGGGATATCCGGGAACCAGAAATGTGAATAGCCGGATATGGCAATTACGTCGGCAATGCCGGTGACTATCCAGCAGAACCAGTAGGTCCATCCGGTGAAGAACCCGGCCTTGGGTCCCAGGAGATCGGCCGAGAAATCAATGAATGATTTGTACTTGAGGTTGGATAGCAGCAGTTCGCCCATGGCCCGCATGACGAAGAAAAGCATGAAGCCAATAATCATGTAGACGAAGATGATCGAGGGGCCCGCCAGGCTGATGGTCTTGCCCGACCCCATGAACAGGCCGGTGCCGATTGCGCCGCCGATGGCGATCAGTTGGATATGGCGATTGGACAGATTACGCTTGAGTTCATGTTCTTCCCTATCAGGCCGGTGACCAAGAGTCGAATGTTCCATTGTTCTTTTACCTTGCAAGTGGAATTGTTTTTATAAGGTTCACAAGTTCAAGCACAAAGCGCCTTCCGGCCATATCGGGAGCCTTTCGATATCTGGGTTCAAGTTCGAACCAATACGTGTTGTTTCCATGATTCCTCCTCTTCTTGTTCGTGGTCCTGAAACCAAACAAACAACTTGCTTATCGGTCCGGACAGAGGAGTAGGAGCAAGTTATATGCCAGACCCGGAAATACCGCTAAAGCGCCTGTGTTTATGCGCAGTCGTGCTTTCCAGACGGAATGAACTCGCTCCAGCAAAATGGATTCCTGGGGGGGCTCAACAAGACGCAGGCACCGTAAACCCTGCCTCCGGCTCCAATGGAGCGATATCACTACATTGGAACGCAATCGAACCGTCAGCTCGACCTTGGCGCAATGGGTTGGCGTCTGTGGTGTGCAACTGCAATCTTTGGTGGGGGTATCGCACGAAGCTGTCCTTGAGTTCAGCCCAAGCCGTGCCGGCGAGCATGCCAGAAACTTCCTGCACGGCTGGGGCGGCAAGCTGGTCTGCGACGACTTCGCTGGCTACAAGGCGAGCTTCGACGTGGGCATTAAAGAAATTAATCCTCACCTCGTTTTACGATAGGTACCGATCAGCTCGGCCTGTGCCAGGACATGGCTGCGCATTGCGCTTTCGAGTTGGGCCTTGGTGGGCTGCTTCAGGTCCGGCAAGACGGTGTCCAGCGCGTAGAGCTTGTGAAAATACCGGTGGGTGCCGATAGGCGGACAAGGTCCACCGTAGCCGGTTTTCTGCCAGTCGTTGAGCCCCTGTAGCGTGCCGGGTGGCAGCGTGTGCAGGTCTTCGGGCAGCTCAGTCGTTCCCACGGGCAAGTTATAGAGCACCCAATGGACCCAGGTCATCCTGGGGGCAGCGGGGTCCGGCGCGTCCGGGTCGTCCACGATCAGCGCCAGACTCTTGGTGCCTGACGGCACACCGCTCCAGCTCAACGGCGGAGAAACATCCTTGCCTTCACAGCTGTAGCGCGCCGGTATCGGACCTTGGGCATGAAAAGCGGGAGAATCGAGCACCAGTGGCATGGCCGTTACCTCCTTTTGAAGTGAGTTTGACAACAGACTTGATGCCGATAACACACTATAGCCGCGCCGCGGCAGCCACCAGAGAAACACCGATAAATGAAGGACACAAAAAACAGCCGAAGCCCCTGAAGGCTTCGGCCATTTTCAAACGCCTGCCTGGAGACGCTGATTTCAAGCGCCAGGTGTTACTCGCAACCTCGCCTGCCTGGCCCTGATGCACCCGCTGTTGATCCTTGGGCGCGCGCAACGTCCATGACACCAGCCCCCAGGTGATCATGACCCGACTCAACCAGGCTCGGGCGCCGACCCGGTGCAACATGAGGTTGCTGGGGACTTCGTCATCAGTGCCGCCTTCCGACGTGTGGGAGCAAACCGACTACTGGGCCTCGCCGTTGGAAACCCTCGAACAGGGCGCTGGCGACTGCGAGGATTTTGCCCTCGCCAAGTACTTCACCCTGCAACTGCTCGGCATTTCCGAGAGCAATCTGCGTCTCGTTTACACGACACTCGCCTCAACAAAACAGGCCCATATGGTGCTGGGCTTCTGGTCGGATACCGGCGCGGAACCCGTGCTGTTGGACAATCTCAACTTGGCCTCAGGCCGAAAGTTACCCTGTCTTTCAGGGGGTTGTTCACTCGCTTCGTACTACACTTCTAACTCATCTATGTGCCCTCGCATTTAAGCGTCGGCTTTCGACGCTCAATCTCGTTCAGGAGATCAGCCTATGTCCGCCCTCCTTTCCCAGCTCAATGTGCTTTGGGCCCCGCGCCTGCTCAGTGTGCTGCGGATCGTTACCGCCTTCCTCTTCCTCCAGCATGGCACCGCCAAGTTGCTTGGTTTCCCCCATGTCGCCTTCTTCGATGAATTGAACCTGTTTTCCCTGATTGGCTTCGCCGGCGCACTCGAGTTGGTCGGTGGGCTATTGTTGCTGTTCGGCCTGCTCACGCGACCTGCGGCTTTTATCCTGTCAGGTGAAATGGCTTTCGCCTATTTTATCGGGCATGCTCCCAAAGGGTTGTTTCCAATCCTGAATAACGGCGAACCGGCCATCCTGTTCTGCTTCATCTTTCTATACTTGGTCGCAGCCGGTGGCGGTGCCTGGAGCCTTGACCGCATGCTGTGCCGCGGCAAACCAGGTTGCGATTGGGCATAAGTGCGTTAGCCTTTCGGTCGGCGTCCTGCGCAGTTGCTTTATGCCGAGCGACACATAGGCGGCCACAGCATCTTCAGGTGTGAAACGAGAATTATTCGTCCGACCTTTGTGGCGAATTTTTCAGCGCATTTTCAATCGCTTCGTCCAAATAATCCACCAACTCACCTTTATAGATTGCATGCTCTATACGGGCGTGCTCGACCACCTGTGGGTCTTTGGACTTAAGACTGGTACGCCATTTTTTCATGGATGTGTTCCAGCAGGTACAGTAATTCCCGGGAGATTTCTAATGAGGCCATCGTTTGGGTTCCATGATTGGCTTCAAGAAGGATTCTTTGCGGGGCGGTTAAAGCCAGCAGCGCAATTGGCTAAAGGGCAGTAATATCAACGCAATTTCTACGCCACATGAAATCGAGGGCATAAGAAAGATAGTGCCAGGGCCCTAGTGCTCAACGTTCGATTCAGATTTTTCAAGACGAAAACATCGATCCCAAAACTATCCATTTCAGAGGCAATTCCCCACAAGTGGGGAGGTATTAGCGATAGCTGACAATCGAGACCGTCCAAGGATTACACCTGGACGCCGCCGACCACTCACGCGCAGCCATGGCAGATATGAAAAAGCCCCGGTCTACTGTCTGTAAACCGGGGCTATTTCATATGACCATGCTAAGCGCTAGCCACGTCAGGCGCTTTGTCCCAGCCGTTTTCCCTGGCCTCGAGGGTTTTCTTCGACCATTGAGTGAGCAGCATCATGCTGATAAAACCAACGACGATCAGCAGCGGATAAGCCGCCATCAGTTCGAGCAAGGAGTATTTCCAGGCCAGCGGACGGCCAACACCGAGCATCGCTGCATAGAACCAGGAAACGGCGGAAAAGGCACCACTGAACACGGCCAGTGTCCGCATACCGACGCTCAGGTCGAGCAGCGAACCGACACGCTGAACCGCAGGCAGCACGGCTGAGTGCAAAACGAATCCATTAAGCGTCAGGAGCATCACAACGGCGATCTTCGCCTGGAGCTTGGGATTTTCGAAATACACCAATCCCTTGTCGACAAGATCGATACCGATGATGGCGAAACCGGTGACCCACAGCATTAACAATGACCATGAAACTGTTTTTTGCAAACTTGTAAGGTCATGAGCATCACGTTCAGAACAGCGTTCAGCCTTGAACAACTGCCGGACCATGGCGATGTCACTGGTCACAACCGAACCGATAGCGACACAGCAAGCTATCAGGTGGGAGTACACAATTCCTAAGCGAAGAAACTCCAAAAATTGTTTATCTGCCAACAGCGTGGATATCATTGAAAACCCCATGGCGACCTCACTAATTGTTTATATCCCGACACATCAGGTGTGTGCTTAATTGGTTAATCACCCTACCAGTATGAAAACTGGAGCGTTATGAAGGCTCGTTTATCTGAAAGCATCTGCCGATTAACTTCAACTCATATGAATGGACTCCTGTGTTGGGTCCGGAAACCCGCACAACGGGATCATCATCTATATTATTGTTGGTAGGCACTCGGCCTACGGCAGCCACCCAAGGTCAGAACGACAGGCTGCAAAAGAGTTCACAATTTTGACAACGCTGCCGACGAACGGAAAAAGGTCATCCCTGCACCAACCACCTTTGTCGGCATGGAGAAGCCCTATATAGACAGGTCTGCCTGCCAATGCTTGCGTCCAATCAAAGAGTCATGATCCCGGATCCAATCAGCACAGTTTCTTCAGTTAATTGTGTACGCGTGCTTTTGCATAGGATCCTCTCTTCAAAGAGGTCGCGTATATTTTAAATAACCCGTGATTGGCGACATCATTGATCAGCAGCTAAAACGTTATGTTTCAATCCCTGTAGAGAATGCTTTAATTATTATTATCGAAATCATTACCGCGTTTAGTCTTGCGTCGGCCCAAACAGGTCCGGCGCTTTATTCGTACGGGTTGAGTTATCCGCCGCAAAGGGCAGCCCGTCAAGGCACCCGATTGGCCTTGGCAATTTCCACGGCGGGCTTGCCGTCCCGCTTGCTGACGCCCGCCAGCCAGGTTTCAAGCACTTGCGGGTTGGCCTTGATGTCGTTTTTGACCCGGCGGTTCGACTCCCGCTGCCTTCCGCCATTTCTTTGCATCAACGTCTTCTGTAGCAGCTGCCGTAAGGCTGCGTCCGCGGGTGTGATATTTTGCGCTGGCAACTGGTCGTTCTTCTTCAATATCAACGCTTTCATGAGCCCTGGATTAACTCCCAGGCAGGCTACTGTGCCGTGCAGTCGCCGCCCTGGAGGAGATCAACTTGATGTATTCCTCGGCAACTGGATGCCGACCAGAGTGCAAATCCAGGCAAGCCCCAGCGTCGACGCGAATATGAACAAGGCACCCGCCGTGGCGACCGACGACAGCGACAAGGCGGCTAAAACACTCGTCAATGCTTTGAATAGTGATAAATTCAAAGCAATCAAAGATGAAGTAGCCACTTACGACCTCACTTCAATCAGCCAGAGAGAACTGGTTACACTGGGGCGATTATTGTATGACGCGGACTTGATCGACCGAAGCGTATTTTCTGGATTCATTTATGCAGACGGCGATTTCGACGCGTCAGGGAGACAACAAAACCAGGACAAGCTCATTAATGCCTATGCTGTTTTTGAACGTCAACTTGCGGGTTCAACTGCAATCGTCGCGAGCGGTGACTCGTCCGCCCAGAACGGGGTGGACTCTTTGACAAAGCTCAATCAGGTGACTCGCGCCCTTGCCCAATTTACAATACCAGACAGCAATAACCTGTCCATCAGTATCTTTGCCTGACCAGAGACAGCGACTCGGCGATCCGAGTCGCTGTCCAACGCTGCTACAGGTTATGCCGGTAAGTACCACTATAGAAAACCGCCCCGAGTGAATCATTACTTAGTACAAGCCGATACGTACCGTTACGGGTTATTGTTGACAGACTACCGGAGCTGGACTCTACCATCGACTGCCACGAGCCATCGACCTTCCTCTCCAGTCGTAGCGTAGGTTTTTGACCTCTGCGAACATTCACCGCGAACTCGATCACTACTTGGCAGCGCGCTGGCGTCTGGGTTGTGAAGGGACCCTATGCAACAAAAGTAGCCCCGGCCGCCAGACCCGCAGATTGGAAAGGACCATTAATAGATGTGCAGGCTGCAAAACTGGAGCCCGAAATCAAAAAAAGCGAAAACAGCATCAGAGAAATATATTTATTCATTGGACCATCCTTTATATACACAGGGTTAAAGACACAGGCGTGTGCCTCAATCCAATTTACGAGTCTCAAAGACGATGCGGTGATAATTATGTACATTCTCTACAGATATAATTGAGCATAAAAAAAGCCCGGCGGGTAAGGCCGGGCTTTGGGGTGGGGTACTGCAGATGGGCGACTCATGCACGATGCTGGGCCAGACGATCGGAGCCACCTTCAGCGACGCGATTCTCGATCAGGCGATCGGAACCACCTTCAGCAACGCGATTCTCGATCAGGCGATCGGAGCCACCTTCGGCGACGCGTTGTTCAATCAGGCGATCCGAACCGCCTTCGGCAACAACCGGTTGAGCCGAGGATGCGGCGAAAGCGTTGGCTGCCAGTACCGAGAAAGCAAAGCTGAGGATGAGTTGGCGTTTCATGGTGGTGTGCTCCGGGTGTATTGGGTTGGTATGGAGCAGATGTTACGCGCCAGGATTTTTAAGAGAACTTCATTGGGTCGATGGTGACAATCGATGTAAATGATAATGGTCCGGGAGCAAGATTCCATGTCGGCAGAACGGGGACCGGCTTTTCTTTTCTGGCCACCCTGTGCTACATCTCGCAGGGATGCCCCTGATGGGAGCCAGCCTCATGCTTCGAACCGTCATTTTGCTCTTTGCACTGGTTGTAGCCTTGTACCTTGGGCTTTGTGCCGCCTTGTTCGTATTTCAGCGTTCCCTTATCTACTTTCCGCAACCGCGCACCCTGAGTATCAACGCAACGATTCTCAAGCTGCCTGTTGCCGACGCTCAGGTGCTGGTTTCAGCCAGGCCCCACGAGGGTCCGGATGCGTTGATCTACTTCGGCGGCAATGCCGAGGATGTAACGCGTAACCTGCCCGCCTTTTCCCAAGCCTTCCCCAATCAGGCGATCTACCTGCTGAACTACAGAGGCTTCGGCGGGAGCTCCGGATCCCCCTCCGAGGAGACAATCCAGCGCGATGCCCTTGCCTTGTTTGACATGGTCCACGCAAAACATCCCAATACGGTGATCGTGGGACGCAGCCTGGGTACGGGCGTTGCCATTCACCTTGCAAGCCTGCGGCCCGCATCACGCTTGATCCTGATCACGCCGTACAGCAGCCTGGAAGATCTCGCCGCGATAAAAATGCCCTTGTTTCCAGTGAGGTGGCTGCTCGAGGACAAGTTTGAATCGTGGAAGCAGGCATCTCGAATCACTGTCCCTACGCTGTTGATCGTGGCCGAGCACGACGAAATCATACCGCGTGCAAATACCGAGAAACTCTACCGGCATTTTCCCACGGGCATCGCTTCGCTGAAGGTCATTGCGGGCACTGATCACAACTCGATATCGGAAAGCCCGCACTACTTGAAACTTCTCGCAAGCGGGATGTAATCCAGTTGTGTCTGCTCCCCACTCACCATGGGTGGGGCCGCCCGACGCCGCTGTCTGCTCTACTCGGCAACCACGCCAGCCAGCTGGCCACCCAAACCGTGCGAACGGCCGCGGCTGCTACAGTTTACCGATTGCCTACAGGGATACCCCGTCATGAGCCAATACACTGCGCCCCTGCGCGACATGCAGTTCATCCTCAATGAGCTCGGCCACCTCGACCAGGTCAGTCAACTGCCTGGCTGCGAAGACATCACAGGCGACCTGGCCGACGCCATCCTCGCCGAGGCCGGCAAATTCGCCCAGGGCGTGTTGTCGCCACTGAACGTCAGCGGCGACCGCGAAGGTGCCCGCTGGGTCGACGGTCAGGTGCACACCGCCACGGGCTGGCACAAGGCTTACCAGCAATTTGTCGAGGGCGGCTGGAATGCCTTGTCCTGTGAGCCGGAATACGGTGGCCAGGGCCTTCCCCGCCTGGTGTCGGCGTTGGTCGAAGAGATGTGGAACGGCGCCAACCTGTCGTTCGGCCTGTGCCCGATGCTGACCCGCGGCGCCATCGAGGCGATCGAGTTGCGCGGTTCGGATCTGCTCAAGGAGACCTACCTGCCGAAGATGATCAGCGGCGAGTGGACCGGCACCATGAACCTCACCGAACCGCAGGCAGGTTCGGACCTGGCCGCCGTGCGCAGCCGCGCCGAACCGCAGGCCGATGGCACCTACCGCGTCCATGGGCAGAAGATTTTCATTACCTACGGCGAGCACGACCTCACCGAGAACATCGTGCACCTGGTGCTGGCCCGGGTCCCCGGCGCACCTGAGGGCGTAAAGGGCATCTCGCTGTTCGTGGTGCCCAAGTTCCTGGTCGAGGCCGACGGTAGCCTGGGCGCGCGCAATGATGTGCGTTGCGTGTCGCTCGAACACAAGCTCGGCATCCATGCCAGCCCGACCGCGGTGCTGGCGTTCGGCGATAACAGCGGCGCGATCGGTTGGCTGGTAGGCGAAGAAAACCGTGGGCTGGAATACATGTTCATCATGATGAACGCGGCGCGCTTCTCCGTCGGCATCGAGGGCATCGGCCTGTCGGAACGCGCCTACCAGCGTGCCCTCGCCTACGCCCGTGATCGTGTGCAAGGCAACGAGATCGGCGCCGGCAGCCGCGACAAGGTCGCCATCGTGCGCCACCCCGATGTGCGGCGCATGTTGCTGTCGATGAAATCGCGCAACGAGGCCATGCGTGCCCTGGCCTGCCAGGTGGCAGTCGCCATGGACACCGCCCACCGCCATGGCGACCTGCAGCAGCGCCAGCACAGCCAGGCCTTTGTCGACCTGATGATCCCGGTGGTCAAGGGCTGGAGCACGGAAAATGCGATCGACATCGCATCCCTTGGGGTGCAGATCCACGGTGGCATGGGCTTCATCGAAGAAACCGGCGCCGCGCAGCACCTGCGCGATGCACGTATCACCACCATCTACGAAGGGACCACAGGCATCCAGGCCGCCGACCTGATCGGGCGCAAGATCGCGCGTGACAAGGGCCTGGCGGTGGGCCGGGTGATCGAGCGGATGCACGCGGTTGCGCAGCGTCTGGCAGATGACCAGGACCTGCAGGCGATCGGTCGCGCCCTGGGCCCGGGCATCGTGGCGTTGGAACAGGCCGTTGATTTCATCGTCTCGAGCTACGACACCCGGGTGGCGGTGGCATCGGTGGGCGCGGTGCCCTTCCTCGAACTGTTCGGCACGGTCGCGGGCGGCTGGCAGTTGGCCGAATCGGCGCTGGTTGCGCAACGCTGCCTGAAGGAAGGCCGCGCGGAGCAGGACTTCTATCGCGCCAAGCTGGTGACAGCGCGCTTCTATGCCGACCATATACTCGCCCGCGCCAGTGGCCTGGCGCATGCCGTGATCCACGGCGGCGACGCCGCGCTGGCCATGGACGACGAGCAGCTCTGAGGCCGTTTCGCCTTGCGCATGGACGCGCAGCCTCTAGACTCCACCCAATTGCGGGGTCCGAGTAGAGATGATCGATGACGAAAACCAAAAGGATTTTAGGGCTGCTGGTTCTGTTACCTGCAGCCGCGGCGCAGGCTGACGAAGGTGGCATCAGTTTCTGGCTTCCGGGCCAGTTCGGGGCCTTGGCCGCCGCGCCCACCGAGCCCGGCTGGAGTCTGCCCCTGATCTACTACCACGTCAGTGCCGACGAAAGCGCAAACAAACCCTTCCCCCGTGGAGGCCGGAGCACCCTGGGACTGGATGCCAAGGCCGATCTGCTGTTCGCCAGCCCCACCTATACCTTCGCCGAACCCTTGCTGGGCGCCCAGGCCGCGGTTTCGATGGTCGCCGCGGTGGGACGCTCCGAAGTAAGTGTCGACGCCACGATTACCGGCCCGCGTGGCCGGAGCTTTTCCGGCGGTGTCGACGACAGCCTCAACGGTGGCAGCGACCTTTACCTGTTGGGCACGCTGAAGTGGAATCACGGCGTGCACAACTTCATGGCGTACAGCATGGGTAACATTCCGGTCGGCGCCTACGACCCCGATCGTCTGGTCAATATTGGCCTGGGGCATGCCTCGCTGGATGCCGGTGGCGGCTACACCTACTTCGACAAGGAGAACGAATTCTCCGCCGTGGCGGGCATGACGTACAACTGGGAAAACACCGATGTCGACTACCAGAATGGCATCGATGCCCACCTGGACTGGAGCGCATCGCACTTTATCACCGGGCAGACGCACATGGGCCTGGTCGGCTACTTCTACCACCAGTTGACCGGGGATAGCGGCAGCGGCGCCACCCTGGGCGACTTCAAATCCAGGGTCAGCGGCGTGGGTCCGCAGGCCGGGCATTTCTTCAAGGTCGGCGAACAACTCTGGTACAGCAACCTCAAGGGTTACTACGAGTTTGATGCCAAGAACCGCGCCGAGGGCTGGAACCTCTGGTTGACCCTGGTGATTCCGTTGTCCGGCAAGCAGTGACGCCCACTATCGCGAGCACTTGGCTGAGCAAGAGCTTCGACTGGCGCTTAGTGCGATCGGAGGGCAGCGCTTGCTGGTGTGATAGTGGGGCTGTTCAGGCCAATGTATTGACCTTGGGAAACCTCGCAACGAACTCGGCATGCGGTCTCGGTGTGGGTCAGTCATCGAATGAGTCGAGCACAGTGTAATGGGCGGTGGCCGGATCATAAATGGATGACTAGGCTTGTCGTTGTCATGCCAATCCCCTCCTACGAAGGCGTTTAAAAATGGCAACTAAGCCGAACATCATCCTGGTTCACGGCGCGTGGGGCGATGCCTCCCATTGGCGCCACGTGATCCCGCTGCTCCATGGCGCTGGATATAAGGTGGTAGCCGTACAAAATCCCCTCACCTCACTGGCCGACGACATCGAACGTACCGGCAGGCTGGTCGCCGCGCAAACCGGGCCAACCCTGCTGGTCGGGCACTCTTATGGGGGCGCTGTGATCACCGGAGCCGGCAATGCGCCCAATGTGGTCGGGCTGGTCTATATCGCGGCATTTGCGCCTGACGAGGGTGACAGCCTCGGCAGCCTTTTTGCCCGCCGCGAGCCACCTGCAGGGGCTGCTGCAATCCGTCCCGACCAGGATGGTTTCCTCTGGCTCGACCAGGCCACCTTTCACCAGAACTTCGGCGCCGATCTCGATGCGACCGATGCCTTGGTGATGGCCGTGGCGCAGAAGCCCATTGCCGCACGTTGCTTCGAGGACAAGTGCGGTGCACCTGCGTGGAAGAGCAAACCAAGCTGGTACCAGGTGTCGGCCGATGACCGCATGATTCCTCCTGAAACACAGGCCTGGATGGCCGAGCGGATCGGGGCTAGACGGACGATTACCTTACAGTCCAGTCATGCGTCGCTGGCTTCGCATCCACGGGAGATTTTCGAGCTGATTGAAGAAGCGGCCAAGGGTTCGAACACCTGACACTCTCGCTCCCACGCAGAGCGTCATTAGTGTCCGGTAAAAAGTGAAGGGGGAGCATACTCCCCCTTCACTTTTTACCGGACACATGTGAGGCTGAGCGTGGGAACGAGAGTGTTTGTAGCCTCGGCTCAAGTGCATGACTACCAAAACGACCAGGTATAGGAAGTGATCAAACGGTTCTCGTCATAATCAGCGCCGTATCGGGTCTTGACCGTAATGTTCCGCCCCTCGAACCCCAGGCCCTTGAACGGCCCGTTCTGGATGACATAGGAAAGTACGAAATTGCGCTCGCTTTCCACGTCATCACTCAACCCGTCCGCTCGCCTGATGTCCGTGCCGCGCAGGTAACGGGTCATGAACTTCAAGCCCGGCACCGCCATCGCGGCGAAGTCGTAGTCGTAGCGCAATTGCCAGGAGCGCTCATTGGGGCGGATAAAAGCGACAGTCGACCAGTTCACCAGCGTCGGCTGCGGCGCATAGCCATTGAACGTCGGAAAACCCGTATCACCTATCATGCGCTGATAGCCCACGGTGAAAGTATGGCCGCCCTTGCGCAGCGATTCCAGGAAACCAATGGCCTGATTGTCGACAGGGCCGGCAACCTCTCGGCCCGTTTCCTTGCTGCTGTAGTAACGCACGTCCGACTTCAATGTATACCCATCGCCTAGGGCAGCCGTATGGGCCAGTGCCAGATAGTTCTGGTTGTAGATGTCTTCCAGTTGGGCGTAGTAATAGGTGCCATTCAAGCTGGGGGTAAAGTCATAGCGAGCCCCGGCAAAGTTGAGGCCATCGCTGGTTCCGGACGGGCTGCGTCCGAACAGGTAGATGTCTTCGCGATTGGAGGATTCACGCGTCGCGATCTGCCAGAAGCGCCCAGCGTTGAGGGTCAGTTTGTCCCATTCCCTGGATTCGATTGTCGCCCCTTCATAAGTGGTCACCAATTGACGAGAGTCATCCATGTACGCCACCGGCAAGGTTGGACGATGCTCGCCGACCTTGACCTCGGTTTTTGAGAAGCGGGCCTTGGCTGTCAACCCACCACGTCCGTAATCGTGCACGGGCTCGCCTTTGCTGGCATCGTATGGCAGGACCGTGTCGGGCGAGCGCCCGCCACCGCCGTCGAGGCGGTAGGCATATTGCACGCCCGCATCCAGGCCAAACTGCACCGCCCCATCGGTGTAACCGGACTTGACCTGCAGATCGAAACCTTGCGACCAGCTGCCGACTCGCGACCTTGGTGCATCGTTCTGGTGAAAATCGCGGTCCAGATAAAAATTGCGCAAGCCCAGGCTCAGATGACTGTCAGCCACCACATCGGCGCGGCTGGTCACAGGGATGAATATCGCCAGGCCACAGGCAAGACGAGTCAGGGTCTGAAATTTAAACACTGCGATGTTCCTTTGTTATTGTTTTACGCAGGCATGCCTCGCCCGAGCGATGCCGCGCGCGGCATCGCTTTCGATGAAGATTCGGGTACTGAGATGAAGCGGCTAGAACGGGTGCTGCGCCGGGCTATTGCTCAAACTGACCCATTGCCGCTCGGTGAACTCGTCGAAGTTCGCCGGGCCTCCGTAACGCCCGCCATAGCCCGACGCTCCCATGCCACCGAACGGCACCTGGAATTCGTTGTTCACGGTCTGGTCATTGATGTGGACCATCCCGCAATGCAGACGCCCTGCCCACTCATAGCCGGCCATGCTGTCGCGGGTATGGATCCCGACCGCCAGACCATAATCCGAGCTGTTGACCAACGCGATGGCCTCGTCGATTTCATCGAAGATCACCACCGGTGCTACCGGGCCGAAGATTTCGTCCTTGAATACCGACATGTCCGGCGTCACGTCAGTGAGCACCGTCGGACGGTAGAACAGATTTTCGTAGCGGCCACCGGTAAGGACACTGGCCCCCTGATCGAGCGCCGCAGTGACCAGGCCGTGCACACGGTCGCGCTGCTGGGCGTTGATCAATGGGCCAAGGCTGACCTGATCGGTCCAGGGGTTGCCGCAGACCAGGCGCTCGGCCCGTTCCTTGAGTTTGCGCGAATAAGCCTGCGCCACGCTGCGGTGAACAATATGCCGGCCGGTCTGCATGCAAATTTGGCCTTGATGCATGAACGCGCCCCAGGCACCGCTGGAGCTGGCCGCCTCGATATCGGCATCGCCGCAGACGATCAGCGCGTTGTTGCCGCCCAGTTCAAGGGAACACTTCTTGAGCATGCGCCCGCACTCCTCGGCAATGCTGCGCCCCACTGCGGTTGAACCGGTAAAGGCGATCATTTTCACGCGCGGGTCCCGGACCAGGGCGACGCCGGTATCGGCATATCCCGGCAAAACCTGAAAGACTCCGGCCGGTACACCGGCCATTTCGAACAACCGGGCGAGCAACAGGCCACCGGTGAAACTGCTGAACTCTGAAGGTTTGAGCAGCACCGCATTACCCAGCGCCAGGGCCGGCGCAATAGAGCGCAAGGACAGCAGCAGCGGGAAATTCCAGGGTGATATGACCCCGACCACACCTAAAGGCACCCGACGCCAGACGTTGGTCCTGCCAGGCACCGATGAAGGGAACAGCTCACCATTGGCCTGCATCGGCATGGCCGCAGCCATGTGCAATTGCTCGACGCAGGTATTGACCTCCCACTCGGCCTTGAACCGTACTGAACCGCACTCGCGAATATTCCACTCGATGAAGTACCCTGCGTTCTGGGCCAGCAGTCGCGCAGCCTCGCGCAGGGTGGCCGCACGTTGCTCGAATGAGGTAGCAGCCCAGGCCGTTTGCGCCTGGCTGGCGCGCATGCCCGCAGCGGCGACATCGTCACTGCGGGCAATGCCGATGGAGGCCAGCACCTCGCCCGTTGCAGGTTCGGTGACGGCGAGCCGATCACCTTGGGCAGTTTTCCATTCACCTGGATAGAAGCGATGGTTCCAGCGTTCCGATTCCATAAGCGCACGCATAGTGACATTTCCTTCTCGACTGTTATCGACCGACATCTCAAACACCCTCGCTTGGTTGCTGTACCAGCGGTAACGCACGTGGCTGGGCCACCAGCAAGACGGCGATCACCGCAATCAGCCCGGGAACGGCGAACACCAGGAAGTTCTGCTCGAATGGCAGGTTCAGACTGAACAGAAACCCGCCAAGCAAAGGCCCCGCCACCGCGCCGCAGCGGCCAATGGCAGCGGCCAGGCTGACGCCCGTGGAGCGAATGTGCGCCGGGTACAGATCTGCCGCAAAGGTGTGGATGACTGACAGGCAACCCACCGTCGAACCACCGGCCAGCAACAACAGCGCGTACAGCGAAGCGGCACCTGGCTTGATTCCGAGCAGGGAGATCGACACCGCCGCCAGGGCGAAGAACACCACCAGGGTCAACTTGCAGCCCCAGCGGTCGGCCAGGTAGCCACTTATAAGCGTCCCCGTCAGGGCACCCACATTCATGATCACCAGAAAGCCGATGCTCGAACTCAAGGGGTAGCCGCCGCTGTTCATCAGCTTCGGCAGCCAGGTGTTGAGCCCATAGACCATCAGCATGCACATGCCAAAGCCCAGCCACAGCATCAACGTACTGATCGCCCGTTCCCCCCCGAACAACGCCTTGAACGAAGGCCTGGCCTGGGTCGGGGAGGCTTCCAACCCGTAGACCACCGGCTCGCCGGGGCGATGTTGCGCATTGATAGTACGCAGCAATTTGCTCACATCGGCCTGACGGTTTTTTTGCACCAGGAAGGCCACGGATTCAGGCAGGGTCTTGTACAACAGCGGCAGCGCCAGGCAGGATAGCCCCGCGATATAGAACGGCGCCTGCCAGCCCAGTTGCGGGATGACGTAGATGCCGACCAACCCTGATAGCAACCCGCCGATTGCAAAGAAGCTCAGCATGAAGTTGATCAGGCGATTGCGGCAGGTCCCGGGCGACATTTCCTTGAGGATGGTAACCAGGTTCGGCACCACGCCGCCTAGGCCGACGCCGGTCAGGAAACGGCAGACCGTGAACTCGGTCGGGGTGGTGGTAAAGCCACTGGCCAGCGCGGCGAGGCTGAACAGTGCCACGCAGAACAGGATGATCTTGCGGCGGCGGAGGTGGTCAGCCAAGGTACCCAGGGTGAACGCACCGGCCATCATCCCAGCCATGGAGCTGGCCCCCAACACGCCGGCCTGGGATGGGCTCAGGTTCCATTCCGTCATCAGGTGCGGCAACACCGAACCATAGATGACCAGGTCGTAGCCATCGAACAGCATGATGAAGGAACACCAGAAGACCAGCAGATAATGAAACCGGTTGAGCTTTGCGGAATCGACGACATCGAGCACATTGACGTGACGCATGGCGAATACCTTTATTGTTATTGGTTTGGGTGTGGCGGTTGGATTCAGGCGGCGTAGCGCGCCACTTCGGACTCGCGCCAGATGATTCCGGCGCCTGGCAGGTCGCTGATGACTGCGTTGCCGTTGGCGAAGGTCAGGGTGGGTTCGAGAATCGCCCCGGCAATGTCCAGGCGTTCCAGCCAATGAGCCGTCGGCGTCACTGCCAACAGGTGCGCGCTGAACTCCTGGAACAAGTGACTGGATAGCGGCAGGCCAAACTGCTCGGCCAGGGCGCTGGCGCGCAACCAGCCGGTGACGCCGCCGATTTTCATCATGTCGGGCATCGCCAGGTCCGAGGCACCGGCCTGCAGTGACTTGAACATATCTTCCGCGCCGAACCAGTTCTCGCCCATTTGCACGGGCACCCGCAGCGCCTGACGAATGCGCCCATGCCCGACATAGTCATGCTGTAACGTGGGCTCTTCGATCCAGGCAATGCCTTCATCCTGCAGGGCCAGGCCCCGGCGGATCGCTTCGTTCACGTCCAGGCTCTGGTTGTAATCGACCATCAACCCGAATTCGTCGCCCAGCACCGTGCGCAGGCTGCGCACCACACGCAGGTCTTTTTCAAGGGTGGCGTAACCGATCTTGGTCTTGACCGCGGTGAAGCCCTGCTCCGCCGCATGCACGGCACGTTCGGTGGCCAGCTGCTCACCATCCAGGCTGTGGCTGTCATAGCTTTTCAAGGCCCGCGCTTTGCCGCCAAGCAATTCCACCAGCGGCAGCCCGTGGGCCTTGGCAAGGGCATCCCAGGCGGCCATGTCCAGCCCGGCGGCGGCCATGCGCACCAGCCCGGTGAAACCCAACAGGCAAAATCGTTGTTGCAAGGCCTGCTCCAGCGCCTGAGGTGCCAAGGGCTGATCGATGAGTAACTCAGCCAGGGTTTCAACCAACTGCTTGAGCGGCTTGAGCGCAAGCCCGGTATAGGCAAACACATAGGCGTGGCCGGTAACGCCGGCACTGGTCGCAAGGTCGATCAGTACCAATGGCGCTGTCGAGACTGTGCCGACGGCCGTGTGAATGGGGTATTGCAGTGGCGCGTTGACAGCCCGTGCCCGCAAGCCGGTTATTGTTATTGCAGCCATGAAGGCGTCCTCGTTGCTTGAAACGTGATTGCGACTCAACGGCTGTGACAGGCGCTGGCCGGTGCACTCAGGTGAGATGGGGGTATGAGGAAGTCGGGTGAAAGCTGACTGATCGACGGGCAACCGATGTGCGCCAGGGTGCGATCGATCTCGGCCTTGAGCAGGCGCAACACGTCATCCACGCCCGCTTCGCCGGCCGCCGCCAGGCCATACAGTGTCGCTCGGCCCAGCAACACCGCATCAGCGCCAAGGGTCAGGGCCTTGACGATATCGGCGCCGCTGCGAAAGCCGCTGTCGATGAGTACCGGGGATAAAACCCGCGCCACCGTGTCGGCCAATACCTGCATGGGCGAGATGCAGGCATCGAGTTGGCGAGCACCGTGGTTCGACAGAATCACCCCGTCGATGCCCATGGCAACACAACGCACCGCATCCTCAGGATCGAGAAGGCCCTTGACCAGCAGCCGATGCGGCCAGAGTTCACGCAGCCAGGCCAGCGCATCCCAGTCGAAGGTGGCATCCATTTGTCGGCTCATCAACGCCGCCTGCACCTCGAGACTTGAGGCGTCGACACTGGCGAAGTTGGCCAGCTGTGGCATGCCGTGGCGCAGCAGATCGAACGACCAACGCGGGTGCAGGCAACCTTGCAGCAGCACATCCGGGGTATAGCGCATGGGCATCTTGAAGTCGTTGCGCAGATCCCTCTCGCGGTAACCGTTGACGCCAACATCGGTGGTCAAGACCAGCGTCCGGTAACCCGCCGCCAGAGCGCGCTTGACCATCTGCTCGGCCAGGTTGCGATGCACTACGTAAAGCTGGAACCAGAGTTCGCCATCGCACTGGCGCGCCAGCTCTTCGATAGAGATGTTCGACGCCGTCGACAGTACGAACGGGATGCCGGCACGTGCGGCCGAGCGCGCCAGGGCCAAGTCGCCGTTGGCCCAGAAGGCGCCATTGAGACCGGTCGGTGCAATCAGCAGCGGCATCGGCAATGCCTGGCCAAAGAGCGTGGTCGACAAGTCCCGCTGGCTTACATTCACCAACCGTCGAGGGCGGAACCGCAGCCCCTCGAACACCTCGCGGTTGTGCCCAAGCCCCGTTTCCTGCTCCGCGCCTCCATCCAGATAGTCGTAGATCATCCGAGGCAGCCGCTTGCGCGCCAGACGGCGGTAATCTTCCACATTCAATGGCATCGAACGACTCATACGGCCCCCTTCAAGCGCCCGGCGCCAGTGTCAGAACTTCAATCAGCACCGGCTCATCGAGCGCCAGTGCCTCGCGCAGCGCATCGACCAATTCGCCTTGCGATTCAGCCCGCAACGCGCGCATGCCATAGCCGGTGGCCAACGCGCAGAAATCGATACCGGGCACGTCCAGCCCCGGCACATCCTCTACTCCCAGCACGCCGGCGAACCAGCGCAAGGCACCGTAGGTTCCGTTTTTCATAATCACGAAGATGGCCGGCACGCCGTAATTGGCAGCTGTCCATAGCGCGCTGATGCTGTAGTTGGCCGAGCCATCGCCGATCACCGCGATCACCTGCCGGGCGGGTTCGGCCAATTGCACCCCGACTGCAGCCGGCATCGCGAAACCCAGGCCCCCGGCCGCCGCAAAGTAATAGCTGCCGGGTTGTTCCATGTTCAGGCGTTGCCACAGGGTTGCCGTGGTCGAGGTCGACTCGTTCAGGTAGATGGCATCGCGCGGGGCCATCTCGTTCAAGGTGTCGAAGACGGTTTCCGGAAGCAGCGGGCCCGGGCCCTGGCGCACGCTCGCAGGCGCCGGCAAGCGCGCAGGCATCGGCCGGTCGAGCGGTTCCAGACGTTCGGCCAGCGCCTGCAGCGTCAGGCCAATGTCGGCCACGATCGCATCGCCCATCGGCGCACGGGCAGCTTCCTGGACATCGCAGGTCACTGCGATCAGGTGGGCGCCGGCAGGCAGGTAATCACCCGGGTCGTATTGGTGATATCGGAATACCGGGGCGCCGAACACCAGGATCAGGTCATGCCCTTCGAGCAGCCGGGAAATCGTCGCGATGCCAGCCGGCAGCAAGCCGCGAAAGCACGCATGAGTGGTCGGGAACGGGCAACGCGGCGCCGATGGCGCCACCCACACCGGGGCCTTGAGACGCTCGGCCAGGGTGACGGCATGTTGATTGGCCTTCACCGCATCGACATCCGGCCCGAGCACGATCACTGGGTTGCGCGCCGAAACCAGGCGATCGAGCAACGCCTGCAGGCATGCTTCGCCAGGCAACCCGGCGCTCTCGACCTTGCGCTCGAACAGATAGGCCGACTGCGGGTCAGCCAGGGCGGACCAGTCGTTGTAAGGCACGGATAGATAGACCGGCCCTGGCGCGGGCATCGACGCCATATGAATCGCCCGGCTCATGGCTTGCGGCACTTCCTGGGCGCTGGCCGGCTCATAGCTCCATTTGACCAGGGGGCGCGGCAGGCTGACGGCATCGACGTTGGTCAACAAGGCTTCCACGCCAATCATGGCCCTGGTCTGTTGACCAGCCGTCACGATCAGCGGCGTATGCGAGTTCCAGGCGTTGGCCAGTGCCCCCATCGCATTGCCGGTGCCGGCAGCGGAATGCAGATTGACCAGCGATGGTTTACCACGGGCTTGTGCAAAGCCATCGGCCATACCGACGACAACCCCCTCGTGCAACCCGAGGATGTAGCTGAAGTCCGACGGGAAGTCCTGCAAGAAAGGCAGTTCATTGGAGCCCGGGTTGCCAAAAATGGTGGTAATGCCCTGGCGCCGCAGGAGCTCGTAGGTGAGGGAATGCACGGTAGTCATGGTGGTCGCTCAACGTTTTTAATCGATGCAAGCACCATAAGTTTTGAATTAACATAGATCAAATAGATACTTTTTTGTTCTTGAAATAGACACTATCTATATAGGTGAACCATGGTCGATCTGAACCTCATCCGCGTTTTTGTCACCATCTTTGAAACCCGAAGCGTGAGCGGTGCGGCAGAACGTCTGCACATCACCCAACCCTCGGTCAGCTACGCCCTCTCCCGCCTGCGTCAGCTATTGGGCGATACGCTGTTCAAGCGCAATCGCGACGGCATGCAGCCTACTTTCCTCGCTACCCAGCTCTACACGGTGTTCCGTTTTTCGCTCTCTGAAATCGAGCGAGCCATTGCCCACACAAGCCAGTTCGACCCGCTGCAATCGACCCGCTGCTTTCGCCTGGCGCTATCAGACCTTGGCGAAATCTACTTGCTGCCGTATATCCTGAAGCTCATGCAGAAAGTGGCGCCCCAAGTGGAGCTGGAGGTAATCCAGGTCGAGGTCGCTCGGCTCGATGAATGGCTCAATACCGGCAAGATCGACGCCGCCATCTGCAACCGCAGCTATATCCCGGTGCAGGCCCAGAGCGATCTGATTTTCAATGAGCACTATGTCTGCCTGGTCAGAGAGGATCATCCACGCATTGGCGAACACCTCACGCTCGAGCAATACATGGGTGAAAAGCACGTAGTAGTGTCCGCCGCCACCGGCCACCATTTCGTGGAAGATCGCCTGCATGAGGCCGGACTCGAACGCAAGATAAGCCTGCGGGTTCCGCACTTCAGCGTGCTGCCCGGCGTCGTTTCCAACTCCGATCTGCTGGTGACTCTGCCCTCACGTACTGCGCAGCTGTTCGCCAGCAATAGCTGCACGCGTGTAGTGGAGTTGCCATTCAACGTACCGGAGATCGAGGTGAGCCTGTACTGGCAGGAGCATGGCGGCGACAGCACGGCGCAACGCTGGTTTTGCAGCACGCTGAAGGCCGCGTTGGCAGGACTCTAGTCACAGGCTTCCCTCATTCCTGCGTTCTGGTGGGAAGCCTGACACTCCAGCGTCACGACGCGGAGCGTCTGCGCAGGCATTCCCGCGCAGAGTGGAACGAGGGTATTGCGGGTTCGGCTTTGGTTATTGTGGTTGGATGTGGGTAGCCGTATCCAGATGACGGGCTTCTATGCCATCGAGCACCGCATCGATCAGCGCCTTGGCGATCTGTACCGAATGCTGGGTGGCCCAGGCAAAGCCCCGGCCCGGTTCGGCGGTGTACTCCATGGCTTGCTGACCGTTGTCGCTGGCGCATCTGAGATAGAGCGCGGCATGCACCAGGGCATCTTCGGCGCTGATGCCGGGGCGGACGGTGAACAGTGGGGCATGGCCATCGCAGGCGCCGATGGAGGTTTCGGCGGTTTCACGAAAGTAGAAGGCGGGTGGATCGGGGACGATCTTTTTCATGGTAAATATCCAAATTTAGTTGGAGCTTCCACGAATTCGTCGCCAAACAAATAGGTGGCAGCTATACGCGGGTTGGCGAACCGGTAAATTAGGCAAAACCCGGCAGGGCCGAAGCCCTCCCGCGCACAGCTGCCATGACAGACGACGCCGACGTATTACCGCCAGCTACTGCAATGGAGGTTTGAATAATTTAACCCGGGTCGCCAAACCCGATCACCGAACATTCAGTGGCCGGGCGAGACTAGTGCGAAGACCTTCCCCGGGGCAAGTTACTGAAGGACAACAGAAATCGTAGGGTAATTCCTAGGACCTTGATCCTGCCAGGGTTTAAACCTGCAGAAACATTTGTGTGAGCCTTGAAGGCCTCATCGCTGGCAAGCCAGCTCCCACAATGATCGGTGGCACTCTCTCTACCTGTGGGAGCTGGCTTGCCAGCGAAGGGCTGCAAAGCAGCCCCCAGGACTCAATACCCACAAGGTTCTTTAGCGACCCCACTCAATTCCGCCCTCCCGTTTTCAACGGTTGCGCTTTAGAATCACCCACAAGATATACCCCCAAGGTATCCAAACAATCAGCCCACCCGCCAAGGAGTGACCCCATGGAGCTTCGTCATCTGCGCTATTTCCAGGTGCTTGGGGAAACCCTCAACTTCACCCGCGCAGCCGAGCGCCTGCACATTGCCCAGCCGCCCCTGAGCCGGCAGATCCAGCAACTGGAAGACGAATTGGGGGTGATGCTGCTCGAGCGGGGCCGGCCATTGCGACTGACCGAGGCCGGGCGGTTCTTTTATGAACACTCCAGCGCCTTGCTCGAACAACTGGGCAAGGTCTGCGACAACACCCGGCGTATCGGCCTGGGCGAAAAAACCTGGCTGGGCATCGGCTTTGCACCCTCGACACTGTATGGCGTGCTACCCGAACTGATCCGCCGCCTGCGCAGTGGCGACACGCTGGAGCTGGAACTCGGCCTGTCGGAAATGACCACGCTGCAACAGGTTCAGGCGCTCAAGGCCGGGCGAATAGATATCGGCTTCGGTCGCATCCGCATCGATGACCCGGCCATTGAACAGCGCGTGCTGACCGAGGACCGGCTGGTCGCCGCCCTGCCCGCCGGCCATCCCTTGCTGGCAGGCCCTGTCAGCCTCAAGGACCTGGCCAGCGAACCCTTCGTGCTCTACCCCGGCAACCCCCGCCCCAGCTATGCCGACCATGTGATCGCGTTGTTCGATGCCCATGGCATGGCCATCAAGGTCGCCCAGTGGACCAACGAACTTCAGACGGCAATCGGCCTGGTGGCAGCCGGTATCGGCGTCACCCTGGTGCCGGCCTCGGTACAGGTGCTGCACCGTGCCGACATCGGCTACACCCCCCTGCTCGATGCCAATGCCACTTCACCAATCATTCTCAGCCGACGCATTGGCGATATGTCGCCGGGGCTGGTCCACTGCTTGCGGATAATGGATGGGCTGCTCGGGCTGGAGGAATAATAGTTCTACCATTCGTCATTGTTTAACAAGATAGACTAAACTTTAAATCCTACTTCATTTCCCATGCAGTGTGAGGGGCAAGATCCTCGCGCACTCATATGAAAGAGGAAAAGCATCATGGCTAAAACAAGCAAGTCGAACCCAGCAAACCTCTCCAAAGATCGCGAAAAAGCCTCCGAAGCCGGCAAGAAAGGTGGACAGGCTTCCGGATCAACCGGTGGCGGAAAAATGACCGAGGACCGCACCAAGGCCCCCGACACCAAAAAAGGTGGCCAGACTCCACAAGGGGGCGGCCGCAAATAGTGATAGTTGACCAGGGGCCGGTCACGAGCCAAGCTTGTGTACCGGCCTTTTTTGCGACAGGGAAATTCGCAGTGACTCAACACATCGTGCATTTTCACTGTCAGATCGACCAGGGCACTCACGAGCGTTTCCGTGACCGTTGCCTCGAAGCTCTTGACCAGGGGGCCACCTCGCTTTGGCTCAACCTCTCGACCACGGGCGGCAGCACCAACTTCGGCTTTACCATGTACAGCTTTCTCAAGTCGTTGCCGGTACCGCTGGTGGCCATCAACGCCGGCAATATCGAATCGATGGGCATCGTTGTCTTTCTCGCGGCAGCCGAACGCATCGCCACCCCCCATTCGCGGTTTCTGATCCACCCGATGAACTGGTATTTCAGCCAAAGTTCGGTGGAGCATTCGCGCTTGCGGGAATACTTCTTCAGCCTCAACAACGACCTGCAACGCTATGCCGAAATCTTCCAGGTGGAGACCGAGGATGCCAAGGAGCAGCTCGATATCTTCAAGTGCCTCTCGGCGGAAGAAAAAGTGATCACGGCCAAGGACTCGTTGACCTACGGCCTGGCCCATCGCATGGAGCAGGTCACCTTTCCGATAGGTGCGGTGCACTGGAAAGTCAGCGCCGAATAGCGGTTGCGCAGAGCGTCAATAGTCGTAGCGATCCACCGCCCGTCGCCGCTCGTTGTCATCGCGCATGTCATAGTTGGCAGTGGTCTGGATGTTGGTGTGATGCGCCAGTTTTTGCGCAATCGACAGGTCGTGCTCTTCGATGACCCGAGTGATGAAGGAGCGTCGGAAATCGTGCGGCATGATCTTCACGCCAACCTGGTGCCCGCGCTGGCGAGCAATGTAGTAGATCGCATGCTTGGTGATGCGCTCGCGGGTGATGTGGCTGCCGCGTCGAATGCGGTTGAACAGGAAGGGATCGTCGGCCTGCCCTTCGGGCAATTGCGAACGCCGGAAATCCAGCCAGGCGTTGAGTTTGTCGAAGGCCCAGGCGGGCGCATACTTGATCAGTTGCTTGTTGCCCTTGCCCAGCACTTGCAGGCTGCGTTCGGCAAAGTCGACCTGAGCCAGTTCAAGGTTGACCGACTCGGACTTGCGCATGCCCGAGCCATACAGAATCGCGATCACGGCGGCGTCGCGCAGGCCCTGCGGCCGCGGATCGGCCGCGCAGGCATCCATCAGCTCGCGGATCAGGCTGCGCTTGAGGTTGCGCCCGCTGCCCAGACGGGTTCCTTGCGCCGGTTTGACCGAGCGCATCTTCAACAGATGATCCTGGTCGATCAGGCTCAAACGCCAGGCTTCGTTCATCACCCCGCGCAAGGCGTTGACATACAAGGACGAGGTATTGGGCGCATAGCCGTCTTCGCGCAAAGCCGCCACCAGCGCCGTGACATGGCCCGTTTGCAGCTGGTGCCAGGGCACCTCGCGAATGTCGGTATCTTCGAACCCCAGGCGGTCGGCAGCATCCTGCAGCACATATTTCAAGGTCAACTGGCTGGAGGGCATCAAACGCGCCAGGTACTGGACCAGCGGGTTTTGCAGGTCCGGGAGCGCGTTGGAGGGGGCGACTGCTTGGGGGGAATCTGACAAACCTGAATCCTGTATCGGGTGAGTTTTCGAGGGCGTTACGGCCGCTGCGCGCCCGAGCGCAGCCTTCGGCAGCGGCTACAAAGGTTCGCCTGACACGGTCCATGTAGCCGCTGCCGAAGGCTGCGCTCGGCCGCGACGGATATATTGACTGTATAACTTTGATTAATAAGCACATTGATCGCTGCAAAACCATCTTAACAGACGGAGACCATTCCGCCGTGCGGATGCTTCGCTTCAGTCCTCCCCAACCCACTCCACTCCTGCGTACCTACATCCCAATCGCGCCTTAAGTCATTGAAAGATTTACGCAACAAACTGGCGATTTCACCTGTTGCTGCTAGCTTTCCCTAGGACATGTCGGACGCTTTCAGGATTTAAGGACCAAGCATGAAAAAAGCAGTCAACGGCATCTGCATCGGTCTGCTGGCCCTGAGTATCGGCAGCATTCATGCTCAAGACCTCGATACCCGCATCGGCAAACTGGCAATGGACGGCCAACTGCCAACTCGCGAAACCATCGCCACGCTTTACCAGGAGCTGGACTACCAGCAGGCGACCCAGGCTTATCTGTGGGCCCTGCCGCTGGTGTCTTCGGCGCAATGGCAAAAGGAGTTCCACGACAAGCTCGATGCCCGCAATGGCGACCTGATGGTCCTCAAGACCTACGAGGACAAGCTCGGCGTGATCACCGCCAATGCCACGACGCCTTATATCATCGGCTTCGTCGACCTCAGCGAGACCGGCCCCATGGTTGTCGAGCTACCTGAGGGCCCTACGGCCGGTGGCGTGGGCGACGTCTGGCAGCGTGCGATCATCGACATGGGCCAGACCGGGCCGGACAAAGGCCAGGGTGGCAAGTACCTGATTCTGCCGCCCGGCGCAAAACCCCCGGCCGATGCGGGCAAATATTATCTGGCCAAGTCCAAAAGCATGAATGTGCTGGTGGGCTTTCGTGTGCTCGACCCGGACCCGGCCAAGGGCCAGGCGCTGGTCGAACAGTTGCGCATGTACCCCTATGAACAGCGCGAGCATCCGGACAAGACTCGCCTGCTTTCCCCCAACGGTCGTGCCTGGTCGGGCACCCAGCCACGAGGCATGGAATATTGGCAGCGCCTGCACGAAATCATTGAACATGAGCCGGTCAATGAGCGCGATCGGTTCTACATGGCCATGCTCGCCAGCCTTGGCATCGAGAAAGGCCAGCCATTCACGCCCAGCGAACACCAGCGCAAGGCCCTGGAGCAAGGCGCCCAGATGGGTGAACTGATTGCCAAGGCCAATGCCTTCGCCAAACGCTTCCCCAAGAGCCAGTACTGGCCCGATCGGAAATGGGACACCGTGCTCAACATCGACGAACCGTCCCAGCGCACCGCCAATTACGATCAGCTCTGGGAACGGACGGCCTGGTTCTATGAAGCCGTGACCAACACCAAGGGCATGGTCTCGAAGACCCCGGGGCTTGGCCAGACCTACCTGGGCGCCTATACCGACCAGGCGGGCAATTGGCTCGATGGCGGCAAGACCTATCGGCTGCATCTGGCCAGCGAGCCACCGGCCAGGCAGTTCTGGTCGATGACCGTCTATGACATCGACACCCGCTGCCTGATCGACAATCCCCAGCGCAAGGCCGACCTCTCTTCACGCCAGGACCTGAAGAAAAACGCCGACGGTTCGATCGACCTCTACTTTGCTCCAACAGCGCCCCAAGGCTTTGAAAGCAACTGGGTCCAGACCATCCCTGGCAAGCAGTGGTTCAGCTATTTCCGCTTGTACGCACCGACCGAAGCCTATTTCGACAAGAGCTGGAAGCTCGACGACATCACGCAGGTTAAATAGACAACAGCCTTCGGGGGAGGAAAAGCATGGCGGCAATCGGACATGCCTATTGGCTGACGGGCGCACTTTCGCTGCTGCTCGCCGGCAACGCGTGGGCTGAATTCACGGCAACGCCGGCCCAGGCCCAGGCCATCGCAAAGGAGAGTTACCTGTACGGTTTTCCGGTCGTTGAAATGTACAAGACGCTGTACAGCCAGGCCGTCGACAAGGAAAGCCCGGACTACAAGGCGCCCTTCAACCAGATCGGTCACAGTGCCAAAGTCTTCAGCCCGAAGGACACGGCCTTTATCACGCCCAATTCAGACACACCCTACTCGTTCGTCTGGATGGACCTGCGTGCCGAACCGCTGGTGCTGACCCTGCCAGCCATCAAAGCGGGCCGCTATTACTCCACGCAACTGATCGACCTCTATACCCAGAATTTCGCCTACCTTGGCACCCGCACCACTGGTAACAAGGGTGGCCACTTCCTGATTGCCGGCCCCGGCTGGAAGGGGCAGGCGCCGGCCGGTATCGACAAGGTGATCAGCAGCGAAAGCAACATCGTCTATGGGCTTTACCGCACGCAGCTGTTCGATGAACAGGACCTGGTCAAGGTTCGGCAAATCCAGCAAGGCTATGAAGTCAAGACGCTCGGCGGCTTTCTTGGCAAGAAGGCAGCCGCCGCAGCCCCGCCCGTGACCTGGCCCAGGCCGCAACCGGGCATGACCGACAGCCCGGCGCTGTTTGGCTACCTCAACTTCATGCTGGCCTTCGCCGCGCCCGCCCCCAGCGAGACCGAGCTGCGTCAGCGCCTGGCAACGATCGGGGTCGGCCCGGGCCTGACATTCGATGAACAGACCCTGACGTCGGCCCAGCTCAAGGCGCTGCAAGCCGGCATCGCCGATGGCAAGGCCGAGTTCGCCGCGTTCAAGAAAGACAAGGTCGATACCCATGCCGTGACCAGCGGCGATCTGTTCGGCAGCCGCGAGCACCTGAAGAACAATTACCTGTATCGCTATGCCGGCGCCAACATGGGCATCTTTGGCAACTCTGCCGAAGAAGCCAGCTACATGGGCTATTTCGTCGACAAGACGGGCAAGCCGCTCAACGGCGCCAAGCAGCGCTACGTGTTGCACTTCGACAAAGGCCGGTTGCCGCCTGCCAGGGCGTTCTGGTCGCTGACAATGTATGACGGCAAGACCAAGCTGCTGGTCGCTCAATCGCTACCTGATCAACTCGCGCATGCTCGGCAACCTCAAGACCGACGCCGATGGCGGGATCACCCTGTACCTGAGCCACAAATCCCCCGGCAAGAGCAAGGAAAGCAATTGGCTGCCCGCACCCAACGGTCCCTTTTATGGCGTGCTGCGCATGTATATGCCAGGCCCGGAAGTCGTCGAAGGTCAATGGCAGTTGCCAATGCTGACGCCAGCTGCACTTTAGGACAGGACCGCCTATGGCTTGCACCGAAAGGGTGTCACCACGCAAGCATTCGCTGCAACGAGGATTGCTGATATGAGTACCCGCGACGACATCAACGCCTTGCAGGCCAGCATTGCCGAATCCGTACTCGGTCAGGAGGCGGTGATCCGCCAGGTCATGCTGGGCCTTTTGGCTAACGGCCATCTGTTGCTCGAAAGCCTCCCGGGGCTGGCCAAGACCCGCACGGTCAAAGCCCTGGCCAAGCACCTGGACGCACAGATGAGCCGCATCCAGTTCACCCCGGACTTGCTGCCCTCGGACATCACCGGCGCCGAGGTGCTGCACCAGGCCGACGGGCAGAACGTGATCCGCTTCCAGCCAGGGCCGTTGTTCGGCAACCTGATTCTGGCCGATGAGATCAACCGGGCGCCGGCCAAGGTTCAGGCCGCCCTGCTCGAGGCCATGGAAGAACGGCAAATCACCGTGGCCGGCACCAGCCACAAGATGCCCAAGCTGTTTATCGTGCTGGCCACCCAGAACCCGATCGAGCAGGAAGGCACCTACCCGCTGCCCGAGGCGCAGATGGACCGCTTCCTGATGAAGGTACTGCTCGACTATCCGCTGCCGGCCGACGAGAGCCAGGTGCTGCGCCTGTTGCGCAATGAAGAACAGGCCGTCGCCGGCAGCGAACCGCCCACGCCGCCTTACACCCTGGCGCAGAACGTGATTTTCGCCGCGCGCAAGGAAGTCAGTGCGGTCCATGTGTCGGCGGCCATCGATCAGTACCTGATCGACCTGATCAACGCGACTCGCCACCCGGTCGATTACGACCCGGACCTGGCCCGCTGGATTGCCATCGGTGCCAGCCCGCGCGGCGGCATCGGCCTGGACCGCGCAGCCCGGGCTCACGCGTGGCTGGCCGGGGCTGACTTCGTCTCGCCGGATGACGTTCGCGCCGTGGTGCATCCGGTGCTGCGCCATCGCCTCAAGCTCAGCTATGACGCAATGGCCGACGGGGTCGGTGCCGACCAGGTACTCGATCGCCTGCTCGACAAGGTAGCCATCCCGGCCTGAGGAGCACCCTCTGCATGCAGTCGCAACAGCGTGAAACCGATGGCTTCGTCTACGTCTCGATGGCGCAGTTGATGGCGTTGGAGTTCAAGGTCCGCGGCCTGAGTTTCCTCGCCCGCCAGCCGCGCGCGAGCATCCTCGCTGGCGCCCATGCCTCGCGCCTGCGCGGCCGCGGCCTGAATTTCGAAGAGCTGCGGCGCTACCAGCCCGGCGACGACTTGCGCCACCTCGACTGGCGCGCATCGCTGCGCATGGGCAAGCCCTTTGTGCGCACCTATACCGAAGAGCGCGATCGCCCGGCGCTGATCGTGGTCGACCAGCGCATGTCGATGTTCTTCGGCTCCACGCGCAGCTTCAAATCGGCGATTGCAGCCGAACTCGGCGCGCTGGCGGCCTGGATGGTGTATCAGGCCGGTGACCGGGTGGGTGGCCTGGTGTTCAACGACAGCAAGATCGCAAGCCTCTCGCCCTTGCGCAGCCGTACGCGCATCGAGGCCTTCTGCGTCGAGCTGACACGGCAGAACCACGCGCTGGCCGCAGACAACCCCGATGCCGAGCACGAGGAGCAGCTCGATGGGGTCTTGCGCAAGTGCCTGGCCCTGGCGCCCCATGATCACCTCATCTGCCTGATCAGCGATTTTGCCGGCACCACGGCCAGAACGACGCAACTGCTTCGCCAGTTGTCGGCCCACAACGACGTGATCGCCTTGCAGGTTTACGACCCGCTGGCCCTGGCCCTGCCCGAGCGAGGTCGGCAGCTGATCACCCAGGGGCAATTGCAGGTCGAACTGGAGATCGACCGGCACCAGGTGCGCAAGCCGCTGGGTGACTATCTCAGCGGCAGGCTCAAGGATGTCGCCAGCCTGCTGCGCAGCAGCCAGGTACCCTTGATGATGATCAGCACCGGCCAGCCGGCGCTCGAACAAGTGCGCAATGAACTGGGCCGGCTCTCGGGGGTTGCGCGATGAGCGACAAGGCCCCGACCATCGATCAGTTGCAGGAACTGGCCCTGCCGCCAGCGATCAGCTACACGCCGCAGACCTGGGGCTGGTGGCTGTTGTTGGCAGTGGTCCTGCTGGGGGCCCTGTGGTGGGGGGTACGCTATTACCGGCAATGGCAGCGTGACCGCTACCGCCGTGAAGGGCTTGAACAACTCGAGGGCCTGCTGGGCCTGCTCGGTGACCATTCGCAGCAGATTGTCGCGTTGCGCCAATTGCCTGAATTGCTCAAGCGCGTTGCCCTGTCGATGCCGGACCGGCCTGCGGTGGGCAACCTCGGCGGGGCCCAATGGCAGGCGTTTCTCGAACGCACCAGCCGTGAACCGCTGCCGCCGGATTTTTCCCGGCAACTGGCCCATCTGGCCTATGCACCGGAGCATCAACTGCTAGAGCTGGCCCCAGAGCAGGGTCAGCGCTTGCTGGCCCTGAGCATGCGCTGGGTGGAGACGCACCATGTGGCAGCTTGACTACCCCTGG
Organism: Pseudomonas sp. LS1212; assembly: GCF_024741815.1. Classification (NCBI taxonomy): domain Bacteria; kingdom Pseudomonadati; phylum Pseudomonadota; class Gammaproteobacteria; order Pseudomonadales; family Pseudomonadaceae; genus Pseudomonas; species Pseudomonas sp. LS1212. The sequence continues at coordinate 2,639,266 of NZ_CP102951.1, read as the reverse complement.
TTACTGCTCTTGCTGCCGCTGCCCTGGTTCGGCTACCGCTACCTGCCCGCCTACCAGCAGGCACGTTCTGCCGTGCGAGTCCCCTTCTTCGCGGCCATGAGTCGCGCGGTGGGCCAGGAACCCCGCACGCCGGGTATCCGTTCCAGTCGCTGGCAGCTGCTGCTCAACCTGTTGGTCTGGGTGCTGCTGTGCGTGGCAGTGGCGCGTCCGGTGCGGGTCGAACCGCCCATCGAGAAGCAACAGCCGGTGCGTGACCTGATGCTTGCCATCGATATTTCCCAATCCATGGAAACCACTGATTTCACCAATGCTGCCGGGCAACGGATCAACCGTCTGGACGCGGTCAAGGATGTGGTGCGCGGCTTCATCGAACGGCGCAAGGACGACCGCCTGGGCCTGATCGTGTTCGGTAGCGGCGCCTATCCGCAGGCACCGCTTACCCTCGACCACGCCAGCGTGAGGATTCTGCTGGATGAAACCGGCATCGGCATGGCCGGGCCCAACACCGCCATTGGCGATGCCATCGGCCTGGCCCTGAAGCTGTTCGCCAAGGCCGACGAACAAAACAAAGTGCTGATCCTGCTCACCGACGGCAACGACACCGCCAGCGCGATTACCCCCGAACATGCGGCATCGATGGCGGCGGCCAAGGGGATCGTCATCCATGCCATCGGCATTGGCGACCCCACGGCCAGCGGCGAAGAGCGAGTCAACCTGCAGGCCCTGCAACAGATCGCCGAGGTCACCGGTGGCCAGTTCTTCCGGGCCGAAGACCGTACTCAGCTCGACCAGGTCTACGCCAGCCTCGACCGGCTCACCCCGCATCAGGTCAAGACCCTCAGCCATCAGCCCAAACTGGACCTGTTCTGGTGGCCGCTGGGCCTGGCCATGGGCGTGTTGCTGCTGGGGCACTTGATCGCCATGCTGGCGGCACGCCTCAGGCCCGGGGCACGGGCAGACACGATGGCGGAGGGTTGAAATGGATATCGACCTCTCTGCCCTGCACTTTCTGCGCCCCCTGTTCCTGCTGCTGATCCCCCTGGGCGTGCTGTTGCCGCTGTGGCGCCGCCACCAGATCAGGCAACGACGCTTGCAGGGCAGCATCGCCGCGCATCTGCTCAAGCATCTGCTGATCACGCCAACGACCCGCCAGCGCCTGCAACCGGTTCATCTGCTCAGTGCCTTGCTGATACTTGGCGCTCTGGCGGCAGCCGGCCCGACCTGGGAACAGGACCGTCCGCCGTTCCTGGAGAACCAGGCGGTACTGCTGCTGGCCCTGGACCTTTCGCCGTCAATGGACGCCAGCGATGTAGCGCCCAGCCGCCTTGAAGCCGCCAAACATAAAATGCATGACCTGATCGCACGCCAGCACGGCTTGCGCATCGGTCTGCTGGCCTATGCCGGCAGCGCCCACCTGGTGCTGCCGCCCAGCGACGATTTGGCCTTGCTCGACAGTTTCCTGCAGGCCCTGGCCACGCCACTGATAGAGCGGCCCGGCAAGGATGCCCTCGGAGTGATCGAGCAGGCCAGGCGACTGCTGGCCGCCGAACAGGTGCCGGGCACAGTGGTACTGATGACCGATGGTGCCGATGCCAGCCAGTTTGCGGCGCTGGAAAAGAGCCTCGAAGGGACACCGCTGCAAGTGCTGATCCTGGCAGTGGGCAGCAGCGACGGTGGCGTGCTGCGCAATGCCGATGGCCAACCGCGCACCGACAGTGATGGCCGCGCGCAAGTCGGCCGCTTCGATCAGGCCGGCCTGCAGCAACTGGCCAAGGCCCTCGATGCGCCGCTGGGCAGCCTGACCCTTGATGATGACGACCTGGACTGGATTGAATTGCATGCACAACGTCACTTTCAGGCCGCCAGCGCCGATGCCCGGCAGATTCATTGGAAGGATGCCGGCTACTGGCTGACCTGGCCGCTGGCGGTGCTGGCCTTGCTGTGCATTCGCCGTGGCTGGAATCTGAACTGGGCCGGCGCCGTCCTGCTGGCCGTTGGCTGCCTGCTCAACCCCGCCCCGGCCCGGGCCGGGGCCTTGGCCGATGCCTTCATGACCGCCGATCAGCAAGGCCGGTGGGCATTCGACCACCATCACTACGGCAAGGCCTCGACGCTGTTCGAGGATCCCTACTGGCAAGGCCTGGCCGCCTATCGCGCTGCCGACTACGACCGGGCCCTGGGTAGCTTCGCCCGGCTGGACAGCCCCCAGGCGTATTTCTACCAGGGCAACATCCATACCCGCCAGTTCCACTTCGACCAGGCCATTGCCGCCTATGAGCATGCCCTGAAACTGCAACCACAATTCCCCGAGGCGACGGCCAACCTGGCGCTGGCCAGAGCCTTGCAGAAAGACTACGACGACGCCGCCGAAAAGGCCCCGCAGACAGAACCCGACCAGGTCAAGTTCGACAAGCCCAAGGACAAGGGCGATAGCCGCCAGATAGAAACGCAGCAGGCCAGCTCCGATGAGCTGTGGCTGCAGAACCTCACCACTTCGCCGGCCACCTTCCTCAAGCAGAAATTCAGCCTGCAGGATGCCGAGCATCAGGCGCCCCCCGCCGGAGCCCGGCCATGAGAGGTCTGTTCGCGTTGCTCTGCGCCCTCCTGGCCTTGCCGGTGCTGGCTGACGAACCGCAGGTGCTGGTGGAGACCAGCCTGCAACCGACAGCCAGCGTCGTGGTCGGTGGCACCGTGCAGTTGCAGGTCGATGTGCTGGTCGATACCTGGTTCACCCAGGCGCCACGGCTGCCGAACCTGAGCCTGCCTGGCGCGGTGGTGATGCCGCCCACCAGCGAAGCACGCAATCTCACCGTAACGCGATTGGGCAAAACCTTTTTCGGCTTGCGCTACAGCTACCTGATCACCCCGCAACAGGCGCAGAGCTTCAGCATTCCGGCCCTGACGATCCAGGTCAGCCCCGGCCAGGCCAGTGCACCGACAACCGTGCAAAGCGCGCCGCAAACCTTCAGCGCCAGGCAGCCCGAAGGCTTCGCCCCCGGTGAGGCGGTGCTGGTGGCCCAGGCCGTGCGCCTGACACAGCAGATCAGCTACTCCAGCCCCTCCTCCACGGTCGGCGATACCGTCACCCGCCAGGTGACCCTCCAGGCCGATGGCGCCCAGAGCATGCTCTTGCCCGAGACTGCATTGGGTGATGTCGCCGGTCTCAGGCGCTATCGGCAAACGCCGAGCATTTCGCCCCTGGGTGACGGCCGCGGTGGTGTCAGTGGCGGCCAGCGAATCGATGGCGCCAGCTACCGAATCGAGCGCGCCGGGCACTTCAGCCTGCCGCCGCTGCAGGTACGCTGGTGGGACAGTTCGGCCAATCAGGTGCGCACCGCCCGCCTGCCTGCGGTCGACTTCGAGGCGACGGCCAACACCACCTATCGGCCACCGTTTTCGATCACTGCGGACTTGCAAGCGCTGGGGCAGCGAACTCGCGTGCACCTGGCCCGACATTGGCTGCTGCTGGCTGGGGTGATGATTGCGCTTTGCCTGCTGGCCTATTGGGGACGCCCTGTCTACCAACGTGCCGCCAATGCCTGGCAGCACCGGCGCACCCTGCGTCGCGAGCGTTGGCTGGCGTCGGCCGAATACGCCTGGCAGCAAATTCCCGGCCAACTCGACGCAAGTCCACCACAGCTCACGGCCCTTTACCTGTGGGCGCGGCGCAAATGGCAGGCGCTCGGATTATTGGAGCTGCCTCTGCCCTCACCCTCGGCCAAACGCCTGCTAGGCTTGTTCAACGCGCTTTTTGGATCCACACCTGCGCAGGATCAGGCGTTGCACCAGTGCAAGCAAGACTTGCCAGCACTGCTTCAAAGTATCGAAAAGAGGCAAGCGCCCGTTGCGCACGCACATGGGCTGCGCCCCCTTAATCCAGGCTCGACGACAACGCTCAAGGACCGACCATGATACAAAAATCTTCCGCCGGCAACTGGCTCTACGGCCTGGCCCTGACCCTGCTGTTGCCCATGCTCGCGCAGGCGGCCGAACCGCTGGAATCCTGGAAGGACGGCTCGTCGAAAGCATCGATCATGGCGTTTGTCGAAGCCGTCACCCGTGATGGCAGCACGGATTTCGTCGCACCCGCCGAGCGCATCGCCGTGTTCGATAACGACGGTACCTTGTGGAGCGAGCAACCGGGTTACTTCCAGGTGCTGTTCGCCTTCGACGAGGTCAGGCGCCTGGCTCCCGAGCACCCCGAATGGAAAGAGCAGCAACCTTTCAAGGCCGTGCTTGAAAACGATCACCAGGCCCTGGCCGCCGCCGGCATGGACGGCTTGATGAAAATCGTCGGCGCGACCCATACCGGCATCACCACAGAAGCCTTCAGCGCCAACGCCAAGGCCTGGCTGGCCAAGGCCCGGCATCCCAAATCCAGCAGGCCCTATACCGAGATGGTCTTCCAGCCAATGCTGGAACTGCTCGACTACCTACGCGCCAACGGCTTCAAGACTTACATCGTTTCAGGGGGCGAAGTCGCCTTTATGCGCACCTTTGCCGAAGAGGTCTACGGCATACCGCCGGAGCAGGTCATCGGCACCACATTCGTGACCCAGTTCCAGCCTGGCGACGGCAACCCCTCCATCCTGCGTACGCCAAGGCTTGCGCACAACGACGATGGCCCGGGCAAACCGCAGAGTATCGATTCGATCATCGGCAGACGCCCCGTGCTGGCCTTCGGCAACTCCGACGGCGACCTGCAGATGCTGCAGTGGACGGCTGCCGGCAAGGGCAAGCGCTTCATGGGCCTGGTCCATCACACCGACAGCAAGCGCGAGTGGGCCTACGACCGGCAATCCAAGATCGGCAAGCTCGACAAGGCGCTGGACGAAGCCAATGCCAAGGGCTGGACGGTGGTCGACATGGCCAGTGAGTGGAGTCGCATCTATCCATTCGATGCCCGCCCCTGATTGATTGATAACAAACCGAAGGTAGTCGAACGTGATGGTTGCCCGGCTCATGGGAATCGGGCGGCTGTGACAACGGAGGTATTCGGAACCAACCGATGGTCGCCTGTAGCGGCCAGAAGTCACAACATGGAGAGCTGTCATATGGTTCGCGCACGCAAGTGGCTACCGCAATTCGCCCTGGTGGCGGCTGCGGCAATGGGGCTTTCGGCTACGGCCGCCGCTGCCAATAAACCGAACATCCTGGTGATTTTCGGCGATGACATTGGCCAGACCAATATCAGTGCCTATTCCATGGGCGTGGTCGGCTACAAGACCCCGAATATCGACCGGATTGCCAAGGAAGGGATGATCTTCACCGACTACTACGCGGAGAACAGTTGCACCGCAGGTCGTTCCAGCTTCATCACCGGCCAGACACCGCTGCGCACCGGTCTGTCCAAGGTCGGCATTCCCGGTGCGCCCGTGGGCTTGCAAAAGCGTGACATCACCATCGCCCAGGCGCTCAAGTCCCAGGGTTACGCCACCGGCCAGTTCGGCAAGAACCACCTCGGTGACCGCGACGAATACCTGCCGACTGCCCACGGTTTCGACGAGTTCTTCGGTAACCTCTACCACCTCAATGCCGAAGAGGAACCCGAACGCCCGTACTGGCCCAAGGATGACCCGGATTTCGTCAAGGCCAACTCGCCACGCGGGGTGATCCACAGCTTCGCCGATGGCAAGATCGAAGATACCGGGGCGCTGAACACCAAGCGCATGGAAACCATCGACGACGAAACTACCGCTGCCGCCCAGGCCTTCATCAAGAAGCAAACCGACGCGGACAAGCCCTTCTTCGTCTGGATGAACACCACGCGCATGCACTTGTTCACTCACGTGCGCGAATCGATGAAAGGCCAGAGCGGCATGCCGGGCAACGAGTATGCCGACGGTATGGTCGAGCATGACGGCGATGTGGGCAAACTGTTGCAAACCCTCGACGACCTGAAAATCGCCGACAACACCATTGTGGTCTACACCACCGACAACGGGCCGAACCAGTTCTCCTGGCCGGACGCGGCGACCACGCCGTTCCGCAACGAGAAGAACTCCAACTGGGAAGGCGCCTACCGGGTGCCGGCGATTGTCCGCTGGCCGGGCAAAATCAAGGCGGGTGAGATTTCCAACGAGATGTTCTCGGGCCTGGACTGGTTCCCGACCCTGCTCGCCGCTGCCGGTGACACCGAGGTGAAAGACAAACTGCTCAAGGGCTGGGCACCGACCTCCGGCGGCAACAACTTCAAGGTTCACCTGGACGGCTACAACCAATTGCCGTACCTGACCGGCCAGCAACCCAAGAGTGCCCGCAACGAGTTCTACTATTTCAACGACGATGGCGTGCTGGTGTCGATGCGTGCCGGCAACTGGAAGGCAGTGTTCTGCGAACAGCGTGCGCCTGGTGGCTTTGTGGTCTGGAGCAACCCGTTCACCTGCCTGCGGGTACCGAAGATCTTCAACCTGCGCATGGACCCTTACGAGCGTGCCGACATCGTCTCTGACCAGTACTACGACTGGCAGACCAAGAACGTCTACCTGGCGGGGGTAGCCACCATGAAGGCCGCCAAATTCCTGGAAACCTTCGTCGAATACCCACCCAGCCAGAAGCCGGCCAGCTTCAGCATCGACCAGGTGCGGGCAGCCGTGGACGCCAGGATCGAAGAGAAGATGAAGGGTCAGAAACAGTAATCGCGTTGACTTGCAGGAGCGGCCTTGGCCGCTCCTGCAATGAGTACATGCACGTTTTCCCCGGTACAAGGACCACCGTTCGATGACCTCCGCCAGCCGTACTTCTTCGCGCCAGAGCACTTCTGCGGCGCAAACGCAGATGCCGACCCGCGCCTTGCCGTGGGCCCCGGCCCTGATGCTGTTCGTGTCGGGTGCTGCGGCGCTGGTCTATCAGGTCCTGTGGATCAAACAGCTTTCGCTGGTTGTGGGCGTCGAGGTGTACGCCATCACCAGTGGCATCAGCGCCTTCTTTGCCGGGCTGGCATTGGGGGGCTGGGTGTTCGGCCGCTTTGCTGACCGCCTGCAACGCCCTGTGCTGCTCTATGCACTGCTCGAATTGGCCGTCGCCGCCCTGGGCATCGCCGCCACCCATGGCCTGGGAATGGCCGCTGGGCCCTTTGCCCGCTTGAGCGACCAAGTCGGTCTGCTGGCCTGGCTGCTACCCTTCCTGCTGGTTGGTGTGCCGGCGTTCATGATGGGCGGAACCTTGCCCGTGCTGATGCGGGCGCTGGCCCCTGCGGCTGACAGCCTGGGTCGCGCGGGCGGTCGTTTGTATGCCGCTAATACCGCCGGGGCCATCGTCGGCACCCTGCTCAGTGCTTTTGTCCTTATCCCGATTCTGGGCGTGAAAGGCTCGGCCTACGCCGCTGCGGCGCTCAACCTGCTGGCGTTGCTCGGCGCATTGGCCTATGCCCGCACGCACGTTGCGGCTGCCGTAGCCACCGCCACCACCCCCGCCAAGCATGCCAGGGATGGCAAACACTCCAACCTGCCATTGCTGCTCTACGCCATCGCCGGTGGCGTGGCCCTGGGTTATGAAGTGGTCTGGACCCAGTCGATCGTGCAGTTCATGAGCACCCGTACCTTTGCCTTTGCCGTGGTGCTGGCAACCTACTTGACCGGCCTGGTGCTGGGCAGTGTCCTGTATGCACGACGCGCCGACCGGATTCGCGACCCATGGGGCGTATTCGGGCTGCTGATCGCTGCGGCCGGGTTGTTGGCGCTACTCGAAATCTCCGTGCTCGGGCGCTGGCTGGTCGTGCTGCAAACCCAGGCCGAGCAAGCCGTGCACCTGCTCGGTGGCGATGGCCTGAGCGGCATGAGCGCACGCTTTGCCGTCGCCGCCCTGTGCATTGTCTTCGTCCCGACGCTATTGCTTGGCGCGGCCTTTCCGCTGGCCCTGCGCCTGAGCGTGGACAGCGGTCATGTCGGGCGCGACGTCGGCGCGGTGGTGGCGCTCAACACCCTGGGCGGCATCCTCGGTGTGCTACTGACAGGGTTTGTCCTGATCCCGCATCTGGGTTTGATCCGCACCCTGGGCGTGCTGGCGCTTCTGGCTGCCGGTATCGGCTTGACGGCGGTATTGCGCGGCAGCCACGTCAAGAAAGACAATCGCCGGGGCGTCATCCTGGTCGCCCTGGCCAGCGTCGCGCTGGTCATCATGGTGCCACCCGAGCGCTTGGCCCAGTTGATGCCCGGCGCGCGCAACGGCAAGCTGGCCTTTTATGAAGAAGGTCGTGGCGGCACCGTTGCCGTGGTGACCCAAGGCAAGCCAGGGCGCACTTTCAATCGGCTTTACATCCAGGGCGTATCGAATACCGGCGACGCCATGCCTTCGCTGCGTTACATGCGCCTGCAGGCCCTGCTGCCGCTGCTGATTCACAATGGCCAGCCGCGCTCGGCACTGGTGATCGGCATGGGTACCGGTATCACCGCTGGCGCCCTGCTGCGTTACCCGGCGCTGGAGCAGCGGGTGGTGGCCGAACTGTTGCCGACAGTGGTCGAGGCGGCCCCGCTGTTCACGGGCAACTACAACGCGCCTGGCGACAACCGGATCGATATTCGCCTGCGCGACGGGCGCCAGGAACTGCTGCGCAGCGAACAAGCCTACGACCTGATCACCCTGGAACCACCACCGCCTTCGGCCAGTGGCGTGGTCAACCTCTACTCCCGCGACTTCTATGCCCTGGCCGCCCGACGCCTGCAGCCACAAGGGATTGTCGCCCAATGGCTGCCCCTGCCGACCCAGAACCTCGAAGACTCACAGGCGCTGGTGCGCAGCTTCCTCGATGTGTTCCCCCACGCCAGCCTCTGGACCACCGAGTTCCACGAGATGCTGTTGGTTGGCTCCCCGGACCCGATCGCGCTGGATGTGGAGCGCATCGGTCAGCGCTTCGAGCAGGACACGGTGCGCAGTGCGCTGGCCGAGGTCGGCATCGTCTCGCCGGCGGCATTGCTCTCGACCTACATCACCGATCGCGCAGGCCTTGAACGCTTTGCCGGCCAGGCATTGGCGGTCACCGACGACCAGCCGCTGATCGAATACGCGCCGTGGGTGCGCAGCAATGAGATCACCCGGGTGCTGCCGGCGCTGTTGGACTTGCGCCGGCAACCGGCGCTGATCAATAGCAACGACGACTTCCAGGCCCGCCTGGACGGCCAGCAGAACCGCCTGACGCACTTCTATCAGGTGGGTTTGCATGCTTACAAGAGAGAGCGTCATGAGTGGGGGGAAGGGTTGCGCGAGGTGATGCGTGAGGATGGTGGCAATCCCTATTACCGGTGGTTTCTGGGGGTTGCACAGTAGAAGGGTTGCACCGTCCCCCTGTGGGAGCGGGCTTGCCCGCGATGGTATCGCCGCTGTATTTCTGACATACCGCGTCGTTAGCATCGCGGGCAAGCCCGCTCCCACAGTCTGACCTGACCTGACTTAACGCAATCCCAGCTGACGTTTCAGATCCGGCAAACGCTCATCCTGCGGCGCTGCCTTTTCCAACCTGCGAACATAATTGATCGCCTCTTCCTGCTGCCGACCCGAGCCATGCAGGTAAACCATCGCGTAGAGCAAGTCAGCATCATCCGGCGCCTGGGCCAGGCCCGCTTCCAACGCCGCCTGCGCCTCTGCCCGGCGCTGCATCTGCAGCAGCAACAACCCCTGGTTGTAGCGAATGCGCGGGTTCTGCGGCAATTCCCGGGCTGCTGTCTCGAACAACGGCAGCGCCTCTTCGGTCTTGTTTCGCTCGATCAGCAACAACGCCAGCATATAGGTGATGTTACCGTGATCAGTGGCCGGCATATCCTTCAACGCGACACCCTCGCGAAGGACCTGTTCGGCCTCGTCCTGGCGCAGCATCGAGTTGGCCAGGGTCACCAGGTTCACCCGCGCCGGGGAAAAGTACGGATCGAGCTCGAGGGCCTGGCGATACTGCTCCAGCGCTTCTTGCTGACGCCCGTCGCGCTCGAGCAGAACCGCCAGGTTCAGGCGGTTGCCCGGTAGGTCGGCATTGCCGCGCAGGCGCCGCTCGTAGTCCGCCAGCGCCGCCTTGTAGGGCTCGCGCTCGGCTTCGGGCAAGGCAATCAGCGAGATGCCGACCAAGGCGCGCAGGGCCTCGTCGCGCACGGCAAGGTTGTCGTCGTGCAGCAAGGGCAACAGGTACTTGACCCGCTGCACTGGCGTTTGCCGGCTGAAGCCGGACGCCGCGTAGGCCCGTACCAGTGAGCTGTCATCCTTGAGCGCCTGCGCCAGGCTCGGCAGCGCCGGTTCACCCATCGTCGCCAGTTGCTCGGCCGCCGTGGCCCGAACGATGGCCGGCTTGCCCAGGTCGCCGATCAGGGCGGTCAATTGCTGCAATGCGTCGGCCTGCCCCGTGCGCCCGGCATGCAGGGCCTGCCCATAGTGCGGTGGTCGTTGCGGCGTGCCGAACCAGCCTTCGATGGTTTTCGCCGCCCACGCCGGTTGCTTGTCCTTGTGGCAGGCGGTGCAGGCGTCGGGGCTCTCGGTCTCTGCGGCGAGGTCCGGGCGCGGCAGGCGGAAGCTGTGATCACGACGCGGGTCGACCACCATGTAGGTCTGGGCCGGCATGTGGCAATTGACGCACTGCGCGCCCTGAGAGCCGGCCTGGTGGTGATGGTGTTCGGGGCTGTCGTAGTTCTTCGCCTGCAGGCTCGGGAAACGCTCGGGCGGGGTTGGGTTGTGGCACTGCTGGCAGAGGCCGTTGCCTTCGATTTTCACCTTGGTGGTGTGCGGGTCGTGGCAGTCGGTGCAGGTGACGCCGGCGGCGAACATCTTGCTCTGGGTGAAAGAGCCATAGACATAGACCTCACCCTGCATCTGCCCATCGGCATGGTACATGCCGATGGGCAGGGTCGCCGGCAGCACGCTTGCAAGCAGTGGCTTGTCCGGCAGCTGCCCCACGTTCAGGCTCTGCCGACGGCTGTGGCAGTAGGCGCATTGATCGACCATGCCGTGACTGCCCATGGCCTGGTAATCGACTTCAAGGCCGATCTCGGCGGGCGAACCGTAGGCCTGGGCCGGCTTCGCCCTGGACGCCCAGTCGACATGGGCCTGTGCTGGCCCATGGCAGGACTGGCAGCCGACATTCGGCTCGTGCCAGGTGGTGGCAAAGGTATCGGTCTTGTCGTCGTAATTCTTCAGCAGATTGCTCGAATGGCAATCGGCGCACATGGCGTTCCAGTTCTGGTAGCGGCCAGTCCAGTGCAAGGGGTCGGTGGAGGCGAAATGCTGCCCCGGATACAGGGAAAACCAGCGTTGACCGCCCGCGCCCCTGGCCCGGCTGTCCCAGGCGATGGTCAGGCTTTGCAAACGGCCACCGGGGAAGGCCACCAGGTACTGCTGCAAGGGCTTGTAGCCGAAGGTGTAGAGGATTTCGAAGTCCGCGGCCTTGCCGTCGGCGCCCTCGGTGTTGACGAAGAATTTCTCGCCCTTGCGAAAGAACCGCGCCTGGACCTTGCCGTCCTTGAAACGCGCATCCTTGAAGTTGCCCAGCACATTGGCTGCTGTCGCCGGGCGCATGGCCCAGTCGTGATCAGAGTTTTTCCAGGCGTCGGCCTGTTCCTTGTGACAGCCCATGCAGCTCTCGGCGGGTGCGTAGCCTTGGGCATCGGTGGCAAGGGCCGGTGGCTGCGACGCAGCGCCGTGGGCGGAGAAGCCGAGAACGGTAGTGAACAACAACCCCAGGTAAATGCGCTTGAGGAAATGCAATGGATCATCCTTGAGGTTGGTCATCGGATCAGACTGTAAATCACAAGGTTATAGCCTGACGGGCGATAGGTGCTATAGCCCTGAGGGTGGAGGCCGAATCGTCGTGGTGAATCGGCAGGATCACCGCCTGGCTGTAGACCTTGCGACCGCTGACGCGGCCGAGCTGGTGCGCCACTGCGACAGCCTGGCGGCAGCGGCTACATGGACCGTGTCACGGCGTACTCGTGTAGCCGCTGCCGAAGGCTGCGCTCGACCGCGAAGCGGTCGCAAGGGATATTGGATTTAACCGCAAAGTGCTGCAAAAATGCATACAGCACAGTAAATACACAGCACTCCAGAGGCGCCCCCCTTTATTTGCCTGGCTTTCCCCCCTGGCACGCAATGTGCCCCTGTTTTCTTCATTTGCACACCGGCATCGAGAGTGAAGATGGACACACTAGGTTTACTGAGCGAAAGAGGCATGGCCCTTTCCACCACGATTTCAGCGCACGGAAACCTGCTCGCGGTCTCCACCGGCATGAGTAATCAGCTCGGATACGACCCCGACTTCCTGCCCGATCAGCCGATCGAACTGATTTACACCGCCGAATCGGTGCGCGCCTTGCAGCATCTGTTCGCCAACCCACCTGCCGATGAGCGGGTGCACAGCCTGGAGCTGACCCTGATCCGCCACAACGGTGGCCTGCTGCCGGTGGTGGCCAGCGGCATCCTGGAATGGCGTTCGGTGCACCCTGCCCGCCTGCACCTGCTCGAAATGCCGCTCGGCCCGCTCGGCAGGCGCATGCAGGAACTGCAGAACGCCAACGAAGTCATGAGCCAGATGCTGCTCAGCGCCAAGGTGGCCTACTGGTGCATCGAGTTCGCCGACGCGGTGGACATCAACCAGTCACCGGACGAAATCGTGCGCCAGGTGTTCGAAAACAACTCGCACTGGCGCATGTGCAACCGCGCCATGGCGCAGGTCTACGAGATGCCTTCGGACGTCGACTTCAATCAGCAGCCGGTGCGCTTGTATTGGCCGCGCAGTCCGGCCAACGAAGAATTCGTGCGGCGCCTGATCGAGGCGGATTTCTGCGTCGACGGCGCCTTGTCGGTAGACCGCCGCCACGACGGCTCGCCTGCCTACGTAGAAAACGACGTGCGCGCCACCATCGCCGGCGGGCAACTGTTGCGCATATGGGGCAGTATCCGCGATGTCAGCCAGGAGTTGCGTGTGCAGCACGACGCAGAGCAGCGTATCGAGGCCTTGCGCCGAGTGTTCGATGCGGTGCCCGATGCCGTACTGGTCATCGACGAACACCTGCAACCACAGTGGCGCAACTCGGCCTTTGAAGAAACCTTCGGCATCACCAAGGGCGCCAGCATCGCCCGCTCCCTGCTCGATACCTCGCCACCGGAGCGGACCTGGCACAGCATCGTGCTGCCGGACCTGAGCGGCCGAACGCTGAACTTCAACGTGCATTGTTCGCGCATCCTGATCAGGGAAGGCGTGGCCTGGCAGGTCGCGGTATTGCGCCAGATCGGGCGTGGCGCCGGTAGCCTCGGAGAGCTCCATCCATGAATGACAAGAACCTGCTGGGCGCCCTGCAAATGGGCATGCGCTCGTCGGTCAACGTCAGCAGCGACATACTCGCCGCACTGTTGGAAACCCCGGCGCTGCACGCGCTGCTCGACAGTTTCAGCGAAGCAATCATTGTCTGCGACGGCGAGGCCCGGGTGCGTTTCATCAACCTGGCGGCCGAACGGGTCAACCGGCTGCCTAGGGCACAGGCGGTGGGCCTCCCCAACAGCGAGTTTTTCCAGCGCTCGGCGCTGATGTTCGATGACTTCGAGATGGCCATCAACCGCGGTGCCAATAGTGCGCTGACGCGCTCGCGCGACGGTCGGGTGCTGTACACCAGCACCCAACTACACCGTACGTGGCCCGGAACACGCCCGCTTGGGTGAAGAGCTGCAACGCATCTATGGCAAGCAGGTGCACTTGTACCGCAAGGGCGTCGATGAGCGCCTGGACATCACCAGGCTGCTGAGCCTCGAAGACATCGCCACCAACCCGGCCTGGGCCCGGCGCATGCACCGCGTGCTCAAGACCCTGAACCAGGAACTGGTCGACTACAAGGGCTTCAGCCGATACCGCGATGCGGCAGTGGAGTGGAAAGCCCGGAAGTGTCGCAATACCGGGCGCTTGTTCTTGAAGTCTGTACTCAGAATCGGTAGTTGGTGCTCAGCTCCAGTGTCCGTGGCGCGCCGGGCGTGATCAGATCCACCGAGCCATGCGCCGATGCGTAATAGTCCTTGTCGAAGACATTGCGCAGACGCAGGGCCATGTCCCATTTCGGCTGGTTGTACAGCAACGCGGCGTCCACCGTTGTGTAAGCCGGCATGACTACCGTGTTATCCAATGCAGTGTAGCGGTCATCGACATAGTTGGCTCCCATGCCCACACGCCAGGTTTGCGTCAGCGAACGCACCAACCACAGGTTGGCACTGTGGCGCGGAGTCAGAGTGGGCACCTGACCTTCGTTGGCGACACCGTTGGTACGGCTGTTGGACTTGGTGATCTCGGCATCCAGATAGGCGTAACCGGCATAGACCTGCCATTTGTCACTCAACTGTCCGCTGGCGGTCAGTTCGAGACCATCAGTACGCTGCTCACCCGCAAGCACTAGTTTGGTCGGGTTCGCTGGATCGGTGGTTTTCATATTGGTGCGTTCCAGACGGAACAGCGCCGCTGTCAAGGCCAGGCGATTGTCGAGCAGGTCCCACTTGCCGCCGATCTCGAAGTTGGTGGTCTCTTCCGGCTCCAAGTCTTGGTTCGTCGTACTCAGGGCGAACATTTCAGCAGAGGGTTGGTAGGAACGGCTCACAGAGACGTAATAGGACTGAACCTGGTCAGGCTGGTAGACCAGGCCTGCGCGCGGGCTCCAGGTATGGTCGGTTCGGGACATGGAGGCGCGGGTCAGGTCATCCGAATATTCCTGATCGAACACGTCATAGCGCACACCCAGCAGTGCCTTCCACTGCGGCGCCAGTTCGATCAGGTCCTGCACGTAGAACCCGGCGGTGTCCTGGGTATTGGTGCCCTTGGCGGTTTGCCGGTTGGCCTGGAACGGCACATCGACCAAACCATCGCGATACACCGGCACCCGCGCCACGTTGGATTGGCTGAACACGGACTGGTCCTTCACCTGGCGCCCCAGTTCCACGCCATAGAGAAGGTTATGGTTCATCCCGGCGAGCACGGCGTGTTGCTTGAGATCGGTCTGGTTGAACCAGCCGTCTTCCTTGCGCTGCACATTGCCGCGGTTGAGTTTCACCAGCAATTCACCATTGGCGGCGGTAACGAAGCGCGTCGGGCTCGAGTCCGCGAGCGTGTTGTTGCGATCCAGATCGTAGTGGTAATAGCGGCTGGTATTGCTCAGGCTGAAGTCGTCATTGATCCGGTAGTCGACACCGGCCGTGAACGAAAACACCTCGCTGCGGGTGTAGTCGTCATCCGGGTCGGCGGAACCGAAGCGCTTATCGCGGTCCACATCGACCGGACGATTGCCTCGCGCAGGGATGCCGAAGTCGATCAGACGCTTGTCATACAGATAGGTAGCGCCCAGGTTCAGCTCCAGATCGTCTGAGAGCTTGAAGTAGGCCGAAGGCGCGATGGCTTTGCGATCGATATAACCGTCGTCACGGAAGGTGTCGCTGTTCTCCAACGCCCCGGTCACCCGGAAAGCTTTATCGCCCTGCTGCTGATCGGCCCAGCCGGCGTCGAACTGCGTGCGCTTTTTACCCTCGCTGTCGAAGCTGACACCCACTTCCTGCTTGGGGGTGAAGTTGGGTTTCTTGCTGATGCTGTTGATCAGGCCACCGGATGAGCCGCGGCCATAGAGCACCGCTGCCGGCCCCTTGATCACTTCCACCCGCTCGACGTTGGACAGGTCGCGGAAGTACAGCGCGTCGTCACGGACGCCGTCGACATACATGTCGCCGATGGCACTGAAGCCGCGAATGGTGACCTGGTCGCGCTGGCCGTCGCCATTGGACAGGCCGATGCCGGGGACGTTCTTCAGCACGTCTTCCATCGACTGTGCGCCCTGATCCTTGATCACGCTCTGGGGTATCACGTTCACGGTTTGCGGGATGTCGCGTAGCGGGGCATCGATCTTCAGCGCACTCCTGCTTTCGGTCGACATATAGCTCTGCTCGCTGTACTCACTGTTCACAGCGGTTGTCGGTAGGGTTAGAGCAGACTCCGTTTCCGCCTGTAAATCAGGTACAACCAGAACGCCCAGCAACGACAGAGAGGCTGGGTAAATGCGCGATAGAGCCACCATGGACACCTTTGGTATGAATTATCTCGCCAATGATAACGATTATCTTTTGTAAGTAAATACATATCATTCCGATTCAAACCATTGACACTACTCGGAACGGTCATCTCAAGTTAATGGGTGGCCTATCTGTCTCCGCCACGCGCTTGCTAGTTCTCTACCGAAGGAGCCTAAATGGTGAATTCTAAGAGCCATTTTCACCAGAATCGACGCCAGTTCACTCAAGCGAAAATTCAGGTTGCGTTTACAGCAGGTCCCGCTCCACTGGTTATCAGCCATCAGTTGTTTGATCCAAGGACGGCTTGTCACTGCGCGTGCACTTACAGGTTGTGCCCGCTTGCCAGCGATAGGGCCGTTACAGGCAACACAAGGTATGATCCGGCCAAAATCCCCCGGGGCACGCCACCACCATGAGCCGCAAACTGCGCTTCCACTCACCGGCCATCCACTACTTCGACATGGTCCGCCACTGCAACTCCATACGCGAGGCTGCCCGGCGCCTGAATGTCGCCTCCTCGGCCGTGAACCGGCAGATCCTCAAGCTCGAAGACGAGATCGGCGCCCCGCTGTTCGATCGACTTCCCGCTGGCCTGCGCCTCACCCCTGCCGGTGAAATTCTCGCCCGCCACGTGACCGTGGTCCTGCAGGACCTGGAGCGGGTTCGCTCCGAGCTCGACGCCATGCAAGGCCTGCACAGCGGCCATGTAGAGATCGCCACGGTCGAAGGCGTTACCGTCGATCTGCTGCCCTGTGTGCTGGCCCATATGCGCGAGCGCTACCCGCAGGTGACCATTGGCGTCACCGTGCTCGGTTCGCAATCGATTCCCGAAGCCGTGCACAGTGGCAGGGCCGACATAGGCCTGGCCTTCGCCCTGCCCCGTACCCCGCAGTTGCAACAGTTGGCGGTCGGTCATTTTCGTCTCGGCGCCATCGTCACACCTGAGCATCCGCTGGCATCGCGCCGGGACGTCAGCTTTGCCACCTGCTCGGAGTACGGGCTGATCCTGGCCAAGAGCGAACTGTCGATCCACCACCTGCTCGACCCGCTCTACAAACGCCTGCGCCTGATGGCCAGGCCAGTGCTGGAGAGCGGCTCCATGGAGCTGGCCCGGCAATTGGCCAAGCGCAACCTGGGCGTGGCGTTCCAGACCCGCATCGGTATCGAAAGCGACCTTGCCAGTGGGGAACTGGTGCACGTCCCGCTCAGGGACAACGGTGGGGTGGTCAGCGATCTTGGTTTGTACATCCGCGCAGACCGCTATTTGCCAGTCGCCGTGGACGCCGTTTCACGCTTGTTCAGCGAAGAAATCGCCCGGCGTGAAAGCAATGAGACGGCGGCAGTCACTGCCTGAGCAATCAGCGCTAAACGTCTGAATATCCTGACTTTTAAGTCAGTTTTACTGATGCCGATTCGGCATCAGCATGCTCTAAATTCTGTTCTTTGGTGATCATGAAAACCTGTTGATACTGCTGACCGGGCAGTCATCACTCATCCATGAACAGGCAAACAATAATAATGAAATGGACAGTACAAGGCGCAGCCGTGATTGTGGCAATGGCAGGCATGGGGCAGGCATCCGCCTTGGAGTGGATGAACAACAGCGTCGGCTTTCGCTACGGGCAAGAGTTCACCAACCCGAAAAACCCGGAATACATTTCCAAGCGGATCTACAGTTTCACCCACGCCGACGGCTACCGCTATGGCAGCAACTTCCTCAACCTCGACGTGTTCTTTTCCGACAGCAACGACCCGCGCAAAGGCACCGACCATGGTGGCAGTGAGGTCTACGCGGTCTACCGGCACCAGCTGTTCGCCTCACGGGTGTTCGACAAACCGCTGGGCACAGGCTGGATCAAGGACTATGCGTTCACCCTGGGTTTCGACGCCAACCGCAACAACAACCTGGCGTCATCCAATAAGCGTGCCGTGGTGTTCGGCCCCACCCTGAAGTTCAACACCGTCGGCGTGCTGGATTTCAGCGTGCTGTATTACCGTGAGCACAACCAGACCGGCATTCCCGGCGCCAGGCACGAAGAGTTGACGTTCGACGGCACCTACAACCTCAACCTGGTGTGGATGCGGCCTTTCCATATCGGCGATCACGCGGCCAAGTTCCAGGGTTTCGTCAACTACATCGGCGAGAAAGGCGAAGACTACAACGACAACGACACCGCCGCCGAAACCTTGATGCGCACCTCGCTGATGTTCGCCGCCCGCCCCGGCAAGAACATCAAGCCCAATGTCTGGTTCGGCGTGGGTTACGAGTACTGGCACAACAAGTTCGGCGTGGATGGCGGGCAAGGCAGCCGTACCTCTACGCCAACGGTGAACATGGAAATCACCTTCTGATTTGACCGCAGGCGCAGCATTTCGAGATCGCCGGGGGAGTCCCGCAGGGGCTCCTCCGATCATGGAAAAGCCGATTGAGCGCCCTTAAACGGTGGCGGTTTCAATCAGCAGCTGATCGACGATGCGCTCAAGCGAAAGCGCCAGGGGTATGCCGGCCCTGGCCTGTGCAGCCTCCTGGCGCAATTGCCGATCGGCACTGGTGCCGCGCTGCAGGATCACGTCGGCATGATCGAATACGGCGTTATCGCCGAGCGCGTCGGCTGCCTCGGCGAAGGTTTCACGGGCCCTGTCCAACCCGACGCTCTTGGCCCATCCAGGCTTCGAACGCTACGGCCGGCATGGGCCTGGCGATCAGATAGCCCTGCCCCTGATCGCACCCTGCATTGCGCAGAAATTCAAACTGTTCGCGGGTCTCGATGCCCTCGGCGGTGATCTTGAAGCCCAGCGCATGGCCGATATTGATGATCGCCCGGGTAATGGCGACATCGTTCTCGTCGTGCGGCAGGTCGTGGATGAATGCCCGGTCGATCTTCAAGTGATCGATCGGTAGCAGTTTCAGGTAGGCGAGCGAAGAATAACCAGTACCGAAATCACCGATGGCGGTGGTCACGTCCATCTGCTGGATAGCGGCGAGCACCGTCCTGGCCTGTTTGGGGCTTTCCATGATCACGCTTTCGGTGACGCTGGTACCAGACCTCAAACTCGTTGTTCTCCAGCGCCCGGCGCAACGCGCGTTCCTGGGTCAGGCGCTGATGAATCCGCTCGGTCATTTCACTGCGGAAATAGCGGTAATCATTGCGGCCGTTTTCCTTGGCGCCGTACATGGCCGTGTCCGCATGGCGCAATAGCTGTTCGGTGGTGGTGCCATGTCCGGGGCACAGGGCGATGCCGTCGTTGAACAGTACGCGATTGGGCAGGCCGGTCAGCGCATCGTAGTGCGCCAGCCGCTCCAGCTCGACACCGGCCAGACGCAATTTTTCCTTCTGACTGTGCAATTCTTTATTGCGGTTCTTGATCAGGCGATTGCCGCGGCTCAATTGCACCGCGAACAGGCTGAACAGCCCGGTACTGCTCAGTGCGAAGAGAAACAGAGCCGACGACAACAGTGACAACTGCGGCCAACCGCCACGCGGTCCCGCCGCCACCGGGCCGGCCAGGATCGGACTGCGGTTCGCCCGGGCACGCTGCAGCAGCGGGTATTGATCCGGCAGCCGCCGATAGTCCAGGCCCAGGATGCGTTCGTTGCCCTTGAGCGGGTACACGTCCCTGAGCACATCGTTCACCGATAGGGTGCTGCCCAGCAGCAGAAAACCGACAGGCAGCAGTCGCACGGCCAAGGAACGGCCAAAAGCCTGCGCACGCTGGAACAGATGCTGGGATGTACGCCTTGTATACCCGAGCTATCACTCTCTCGGGCTATCGGCAGGTCATCGCCGAAATTGAGTGCCTATGGCGTTTTCCCCGATGATGGAGTTATGCTGGCTGAAACGATTCATCACAATAATACGAGGTGCAACGCTGTGGAAAATACTCTCGATCGGTTGTTCCCCGCCGCCGCGGACATTCCTGAAGCCTACCGTCCTGGCTCTCCCATCGAGCAGCGTGAGTACTTGGTCGACGGCGCGCTGCAGCGCTGGCAAGGGCCGCTGGCGCCGGTGCGCAGCCCGGTCTACCTTCGCACTGCGAACGGGGATGAACAAGTGATTCTGGGCAGCACGCCGCTGCTCGACGCCGAGACCGCCCTGACCGCACTTGACGCCGCCGTGCGCGCCTACGACAAAGGCCAGGGTGCCTGGCCGACGATGCGCGTGGCCGAACGTATCCAGCACGTCGAAGCCTTCCTGGCGCGGATGCGCGAGCAACGCGCAGCCGTGGTCAAGTTGCTGATGTGGGAAATCGGCAAGAACCTCAAGGACTCGGAAAAGGAGTTCGACCGCACCTGCGACTACATCGTCGATACCATCAATGCCCTGAAGGATCTCGATCGTCGCTCCAGCCGCTTTGAACTCGAACAGGACACCCTCGGCCAGATCCGTCGCGTCCCGCTGGGCGTTGCCTTGTGCATGGGCCCCTACAACTACCCGCTGAACGAGACCTTCACCACCCTGATCCCGGCGCTGATCATGGGTAACACGGTGGTGTTCAAGCCGGCCAAATTCGGCGTGTTGTTGATACGCCCGCTGCTGGAAGCGTTCCGCGACAGCTTTCCGGCCGGGGTGATCAACGTTATCTATGGCCGTGGCCGGGAAACCGTCAGCGCCCTGATGGCCAGTGGCAAGATCGATATCTTCGCCTTCATCGGTACCAACAAGGCCGCCAGCGACCTGAAAAAACTGCACCCGCGCCCTCACCGCCTGCGTGCAGCGCTGGGCCTGGATGCCAAGAACCCGGGCATCGTGCTGCCCGAGGTCGATCTGGACAATGCCGTCAACGAAGCCGTTACCGGCTCCCTGTCGTTCAACGGCCAACGTTGCACCGCCTTGAAAATCCTCTTTGTCCACGAACAAGTGGTCGACAGTTTCATCGAAAAATTCAACCACAAGCTGGCCAGCCTCAAGCCGGGCATGCCGTGGGAACCAGGCGTGGCCCTGACCCCGCTGCCCGAGCCAGGCAAGACCGACTACCTCAACACACTGGTGGCCGATGCCATCGACAAGGGTGCCAGGGTCGTCAATGAAGGGGGTGGCCAGACCCGTGGATCGTTCTTCTACCCTGCCGTGTTGTACCCGGTCAGCCCGGCGATGCGGGTGTATCACGAAGAACAGTTCGGCCCGGTGGTGCCCGTGGTGCCCTATCGCGACCTGGAGACGGTCATCGACTATGTCCTGGAGTCGGATTTCGGCCAGCAGCTGAGTATTTTCGGCACCGACTCAGCCCAGGTCGGGCGATTGGTCGATACTTTTGCCAACCAGGTCGGGCGCATCAACATCAATGCCCAGTGCCAGCGCGGGCCGGACACCTTCCCCTTCAACGGCCGCAAGAACTCGGCCGAGGGCACGCTCTCGGTTCACGATGCGCTGCGGACCTTTTCGATCCGTACGCTGGTGGCGACCAGGTTTCAGGAGAGCAATAAAGAGCTGATCAGCGAGATCATTCGTAATCGCGAGTCGAGTTTTCTCACGACTGATTACATTTTCTGATTCGCGTTTTTTACGACCGCTGCGCGGTCGAGCTGGTGCGCCATTGCGACAGCCTGCGGCAGCGGCTACAAGTGTCCGGCCCAACTCAGTCGGTGTAGCCGCTGCCGCCAGGCTGCGCTCGCCCGCGTAGCGGGCGCCAGCAATCTCAGCGACTACAGACACCCGGCTGCACTGCGCGGTGTCGCTTCTTCGAGCACCTCCACCGCACAGCGTGCAATCCGCCGGCACGCCTCCTCCAGCCGCTCGCTATCAAGCACCAGCCCCAGGCGCAAGTGCCCGGCAGCGCTCGGGCCGAACGCCTCGCCGGCCAGCACCGACACCCCGTGGTCTTCCAGCAGTCGGTGGGCAAAGGCCTGGGCGCCCAGCCCGGTTTCACGGATATCGATCATCACGAACATGCCGCCGTCGGGCTTGTGCACGCGTATCCCGGCACAACCCTCCAGCGTCGCGCACACCCGGTCACGACGCTGACGATAGGCCTGGCGCATCTGCTCGACGGCCGGCAGGTCGGCCTCGATCGCCACCTGGGCGGCGTTCTGGATGAAGTCCGGCAGGCCATAGACCATGCACAAGGACAAGTTCGCCAGATGATTGGCCAGGGTTTGCGGGCCAATCACCCAGCCGATCCGCCAGCCGGACATCGCGTGGGACTTGGACAGACTGTTGATGGTCGCCGTGCGCCCGGCCATTCCCGGAAGGCTGGCGGGGCTGACATGCTCACCTTCATAGAGCAGCTCGCTGTACACCTCATCGGAGATCAGCCACAGGTCATGCTCTACGCACAGCTGCGCCAGCTGCTCCCAGGCCGATCGCGACAAGCTCGCGCCAGAGGGGTTATGCGGGCTGTTGAGCAGCAGCGCACGGGTTCGCGGGGTAATCCGCGCAGCCACTTCAGCGGCCTGTACACGAAAACCGTTTTGCGGTTTGACGGGTACCGGTACCACTTTCGCCCCACAGGCGCCGAACACCGCTTCATAGGTGACATACATGGGCTCGGCGACGATGACTTCATCGCCGGGGTCCAGTAGGCAGTGCACGACCGAATACACCGCGCACTGGGCGCCCGGCATGATGATCACTTCGTTCGCATTCAGCGGTTGACCGCTGAGCCGCGTCTGGCGCCGGGCGATGCTCTGTCGCAGTGCCAGGCTGCCGCGCACATCGGAGTAATGGGTATCGCCGGCCAGCAGGCTGTCGATCGCAGCCTGCACAACCGGCCGGGGGGTATCGAAGTCGGGGTCGCCCACCGACAACAACAAAATATCGCGGCCTTCTTTCAGTAACGCCAGGGCTCGATGGTGAATGTTCCAGGCATCGGCTCCCTCACCTCCAATACGGTCGGTAAGCGCGGAATAACGCATGCGAGTCTCCTTGTCGGTCATGCGCAAAGTCGGATACTGGAAAGGATAAGTCGGTTGAAAAAAAACTTATAACTAAACATCGATAAAAACCCCGTTTTCTCTCGGCAAAACGTTTGCGCAAACCTGTATGCGAGAATATTGCGAGGGGTCTCCGGCACTTCGCGTTTTTTGGCTATAGGACGTACGTCGAAAAGTTCGAAAGCACAAGACAGACGGCCTGGAAAAAACCACTTAAAACCGAAACCAGTGCTACCGTTAAGAACTGTCATGGTCAGGTGCAGGCCTGATCGCTCCTGCCGGTCGATCACAAGGTGGGCCTCATGAATAAACTGACGTTCCCCAACGCCTGTCAGGTCATGCGTTGGCATTTTCACCCGTTGGGCTTCGAGGGCAGCATGGATGCGCCCTGCAGCATGGTGGCGCGACTGTTCGACCGCGCCACTGGAGAAACCCTGATCGCCATCGCCGGCATACCCTGTGCCACGGTGATGAACGCGCCGGATGTAGAACGCATCATCGAAGCAGTCGAAGCGGAACTGGAGGCGTTCACCCCTCCGCTTGCTTTCGCCGCTGTCGGCTGAATCCTGCACTGGTGTCCGGGGGCCCGCTATTGGCGGGCCTTTTCTCGCCCGCGCCAGTCGTCGAAAAAGGCCTTGTCGGCATTCACCTGCAACGATGCGCGCGGCACGTTCGCGCTATCGCCATTCGGTGCATCGACATACCAGTAACAGTGCTTGACCGCCCGGGTAATGGCGACATAGGCCAGCCGCAGGATCTCGTCCTTCTGTGCGTTATCGAAAGGTTCGGCATCACCGCTGCGGCCAAGACCCGCCATGCGGTAAACCTGGTTCTTGTAGGGTGAGCGGGTCACGTGCTGGCAATCGCCGAGCATGAACACGGCATCCGCCTGCAACCCCTTGGAGCTGTGATAGGTCAACTGCTTGAAGCGCCGGGCCGGCGGCGCAAGCGCGGACTCGTGATTTACCAACGCTTGTAAATGCTCTGCAATCAATAACTTATCGCTGCCTTTTCGATACAACAGCAAGATCGAATCGCCGCGCTTGTAGTGCTCGAGCAGGCGCTGGGCCAAGCCCGGATCATCACGATCGAGTACCGAGACCGGCACCGGTTCCTCGGCAGCCGGCCCACAGGCCCTGGCTTTTTTGCCGGTGATGGCCGGGGCGGATTTCACAATGTGTTCGGCCGCATCGATGATGTGCTGATGGCTGCGATAGTTGTCGCTGAGCATGACCCGGGTCGTTGCCGGCGAGAGGAACTCCTTGGCAAACTCCATGAAGTACTTCGGCGAACTGCCCCGCCAGCCATAGATCGACTGCCAGTCATCGCCCACGCACAACAAGGATGAATGCTGCGCAGCCCGTCCGAGGTGCATCGATGGCCCGCGGCTGCGGATCTCGCGCAGGCTGGCGCGCAGCCAGGAGACGATTTGCGGCGAGACGTCCTGGAACTCATCGATCATCAGATGCGATAACGGCCTGAGCAACTCATCCGTGACCTGCTTGAGATTCTCCGGAGTATTCTCGCCAAACAGCGCGAACATGCGGTTATAGGTCATGATCGGTGGTGATTGCTCGAGCAGATGTGTCTCGAAAGCCTTCCAGAACAGGCTCAGCGCTTCGAAGAACCAGCGGTCGCTGTCATCGCGGGCAAAGCTCATTTGCCCCACGGCCACAGACACATCCAGCCCCAGGTTCTCGATAAAACTGGCTGCGGCGACGAAACTGTCGAGCAAGGGGGCTGCGCTCAATTCGCCCTTGACCTTGTAATCGAACCCGGGGCCGGCCACTGCATCGGTTGCCAACGACTGAAGCAGGCGCTTGGCGGCGGCATAGTTTTCCAACCAGATCACTGGCTTACCGCAGAAAGCTTGAAACAGTGTGCGTTTTATCACCCACTCGGCCCACACCGGCAGCTTGGCGCCAGGGCGCTTGTATTGCTGGTTTTCCCCCGGGTCGAAGCCCAGAACGACCCAGGCATCCATTTGCGCGATGTAGCCGTGGAAGTGAAAGGCGCTGCCGTTGATCTCGACCGTCTGCCGGTTGGGCTCGATGCCTTTGATCGGCCAGGCACCGGCGCGAAACCAGAGGTCTTCGATGGTGTCGCACAGTTCTTCGTCGCGGCTGGCGGACAATTGCGTCACCGCCACCCGTTTCTGCACATCGGGGTGGTCGCGATCCAGCTCCTTGAGTTGCAGGGCTTGCCTGCGCAACATCGCCATCAGCTCGCGAAAGCGTTCGTTGCCGGCGTGCAGATCTCGGTAGCAGAGGTTGAGCTGCTGGCGCTGGGCATCATTGAGGCGCAAATCGAACGGATTGCTCTGCTCGCCCGCCTCGGCTCCCGCCTGCACGGCATTGCTGAGGTTCTCGAAAGCGCGCAACTGGCCGAACCCGGGCAGGCTGCGGACCAGCGGCAGGATGCGTGAATGAAAGGTGCGCACCACTTCACGCGCCTGGGCCTGGCTCAGCGAGTGTCCCCACAGCCCCAGCACCTCGATGAGCTTGCTGATGAAGTCCTTGCGTGACTCACGGGTGAAGGTCACCACCGTCATGGAGCCGAGCTCGAAGCCCAGGTAATGGGTCAGCAGCAGGATCCGCAGTACCAGCGAGGTCGACTTGCCTGCGCCGGCGCCGGCAATCACATAGGTGGACGGGGTATCGCTGAAAATCATCTTCCACTGCGCCGCGCTCGGTTGCGCGTGGCTCGGCAGGCGTTGGGCGACGTCGGCCTTGATGCGCTTCTTCAATTGGGCAGTGACCGGCAGTCGCCAATCGTCGAACAGGTTGTCGTCTACCCCCGGCACCGCATGGCCTTGCGGCCGCGAATCGCGGATCAGCAAGACCTGGCGCCCTTCTTCGATACCGTCGATACGACCTTCTTCATAGCCCTCGCGCAGGCCATCGGCATGGCCGGTGCGTTGCCCGACCACATGCCCCTGGAACCAGGAATCGCGGTGCTGGGCGCGCAGGCGACTCAGGCCACGACCGAGAAAGCGCGCGGCCAGGCGCTTGAGCAAGGGCAATTGGGCGGGGGGCGACAGTTCGGCAGGCAGCTCGGGCACGCGGACTCCAAGGGTTGGCAATGACAGGCGCTCATGTTCGCTCCATTCGCGCGCGACTGCCAGTCAATTGCCTATAGATCAGCTCATTAGGCGATGAATCGCATAAACAGCGCTAAGTTTCAGGCAACAAAACCTATCTAATATTACGATCATCATTACGGATATTTTTCGCTTATTTTCGATCCTGTGTTGATAGATGATGGGCCCATCCAAACGATTCCCTGCTCAGGAGATGACGCCATGCTGCAACTGCGACCCTTCAAGTCCCTCGGTGGTGCCAACCACGGCTGGCTCGATGCCCATCACCATTTTTCCTTCGCCGAGTATTACGACCCCGAGCGCATGAACTGGGGCAACCTGCGGGTATGGAACGATGACGTGATCGCCCCCGGCACCGGATTCCCGCAGCACCCGCACCGGGACATGGAGATCATTACCTATGTCCGTGAAGGCGCGATCACCCACCAGGACAACCTGGGCAACAAGGGTCGAACCGAAGCCGGTGATGTGCAGGTCATGAGCGCCGGTACCGGTATCGCCCACAGTGAGTACAACCTGGAATCGGTGCCCACCCGGATCTTCCAGATCTGGATCATGCCCGACCAACGCGGCGCAGCACCGTCCTGGGGCGCCAGGCCCTTCCCCAAGGGCGAGCGTGGCGAAGGGTTCGTCACCCTGGCCAGTGGCAAGGCCGGCGATGACCAAAGCCTGCGGATTCGCGCCGATGCGCGGCTGGTAGCGGCCAATTTGAAGGCTGGGGAGACGGCGGAGTATGTGCTGGATGCCGGACGGCGTGCCTACCTGGTGCCGGCCAAGGGTCTGATCGAGGTCAACGGGGTGCGTGCGGCGGCGCGCGATGGGGTGGCTGTTGAGGATGAGCGGACGTTGCGGGTTACCGCTGTGGAAGACAGTGAGATTGTGTTGGTTGATGTAGCTTGAAAAAGAAAAAGGGCCTGAGTTTCAGGCCCTTTCTTTATTTACTTCAGGGAATTTGTTGTTGCCTGTTCGGGCCTCATCGCTGGCAAGCCAGCTCCCACAAGGACCACAAGACCACACCGAACCTGTGGGAGCTGGCTTGCCAGCGATGAGGCATAACAATCAACCAAAAATCAATGACTTAACAAATTAACTTAAAGCAAAATCTAAGCAATCGCAGCATCCACCAACACCTGCGCCTCAGCCACCAGACGCTGCAGATGCGCCTCGTCGATAAAGCTCTCGGCGTAAATCTTGTAGATATCCTCGGTCCCCGAAGGTCGCGCCGCAAACCAGCCGTTGGCGGTCATGACCTTCAAGCCGCCGATGGCCTGGCCGTTGCCCGGGGCATGGCTGAGGATCTGTTCGATAGGCTCGCCGGCCAGGCTGGTCGACTTGACCTGCTCGGGCGACAGCTTGCTCAACAGGGCCTTCTGCTGCGGGTTGGCCTTGGCCTCGACGCGGGTCGCGAATGGCCGGCCCAAGTCTTGCGCAAGCTTTTCGTAGTACTGGTTCGGATCGAGCCCGGTTTTGGCTGTGATTTCGGCCGCCAGCAGCGCCGGAATCAGGCCGTCCTTGTCGGTGCACCAGACACTACCGTCGCGGCGCAAAAACGACGCCCCCGCACTCTCCTCCCCGCCAAAGCCCAGCGAACCGTCGAACAGACCGTCGGCGAAGAACTTGAAGCCCACCGGCACTTCATGCAGACGGCGCCCCAGGCGCGCCGTGACCCGATCGATCAGGCCACTGCTGACCACGGTCTTGCCCACGGCCGCATCGCTGCGCCATTGCGGCCGGTTGTTGAACAGGTAATCGATGGCTACGGCCAGGTAATTGTTCGGCTGCAGCAAGCCGCCGGACGGGGTAACGATGCCGTGGCGGTCGTGGTCCGGGTCGCAGGCGAAGGCGACGTCGAAACGATCCTTGAGGCCAATCAGCCCTTGCATGGCGTAGTTCGAAGACGGGTCCATGCGGATCTGGCCGTCCCAATCCACGCACATGAAGCGGAACGTCGGGTCGACTTCACTGTTGACCACTTCCAGGTTCAGCTTGTAATGCTCGGCAATCGCCGCCCAGTAGCGAACGCCGGCGCCGCCCAACGGGTCGACGCCCAGACGCAGGTCTGCAGCGCGGATGGCGTCCATGTCGATGACATTGCCCAGATCGGCCACGTAAGTGTTGAGGTAATCATGGCGATGGGTCGTGGCAGCGTTCAACGCCTGCTCGTAATCCATGCGCTTGACGCCCTTGAGGCCATCGGCAAGCAGCTCGTTGGCCTTGGCTTCAATCCATTTGGTGACGTCGGAATCGGCCGGGCCACCATTGGGCGGGTTGTATTTGAACCCACCGCTTTGCGGCGGGTTGTGCGACGGGGTGATGACGATACCGTCGGCCAGGCCGCTGCTGCGGCCGCGGTTGTAGCAGAGGATGGCATGGGACACGGCCGGGGTCGGCGTGTACTCGTCATCCTTGGCGATCATGACTTCGACGCCGTTGGCGGCCAGCACCTGCAGCGCACTGGCGCCGGCCGGGGTGGACAGCGCGTGGGTATCGACACCGACAAACAGCGGGCCATCGATGCCCTTGGCCTGGCGATACAGGCAAATGGCCTGGCTGATGGCCAGGACGTGATTTTCGTTGAAACTCAGGTCAAACGCACTGCCCCTGTGGCCGGACGTACCGAACGCCACACGTTGGGCGGCGATCGACGCGTCGGGCTGGCCGGTGTAATAGGCTGTCAGCAACCGGGGAATATCGACCAGTGCACATGCTGGTGCAGGTTTGCCCGCTAAAGGACTGAGCTTCATGCAAAACCTCTAAAAAAAAAAGAGTTTGAGTCTGGAGGTTACGGAGTTTACTGGCAGTTGGACCGGTAGGCGAAGCGTTCTATCCCTGCCCCGCTAAAAATGCCGATGGGCATTGCCACCATGTGGGAAACAGCTGCTGTACCTTGGCCTGCCCGAAGCGTTCATCGATCAATACCACCACGCCGCGGTCATGCTGACAGCGAATCACCCTCCCCGCCGCCTGCACAACCTTCTGCACCCCGGGATACAGGTAGGTGTAATCGTAACCATCGCCAAAGATCGCTCCCATGCGCTGCTTGAGTTGCTCGTTGACCGGGTTGAGCTGTGCCAGCCCCAGGGTGGCGATAAAAGCGCCGATCAAGCGCGCCCCCGGCAGGTCGATGCCTTCACCGAAGGCCCCGCCCAGCACGGCAAAGCCGACACCCTGGCTGTCAGGGGTGAATCGGGCCAGAAATTCCCGGCGCTGTTGCTCACCCATCTGCCGCGACTGCGACCATTGCGCGGGCAGCCCGAGCAGGTCCGCATAGTAGTGACGCGGGCTCAGGGTCGCGGAAAACATTACCGTACTGCGCGCCGACGCCAGGCGCGGACCGATCAGCGGCGCCGGCACCACATTGCGCAGGCACAGGGTGGACAGATGGCGCTTGCCGGTGCCTTCGCGCTTGCTCACATCGAACAGGAAATGCGCATCGAACAGCTCGGCCACCCGGGGCACCTCGGCCTGATAGCCCTGCCCGCGCCGCGCCGTGACCCGGCGGTGGCCGGCGATCCCCTCCTGGGCGGTCGGCGACGGCGTGAAGCGCAGGTCCAGGTCACCGACCTTGGCGGTGAACTCACACAACGCCCGAACCGCCACCACATAACTCATGCGTCAGGCTCCTGCCATTGCACGTAGCACACCGTGACCGGCATGCCATGCCGGCTGCAGAAGTCGATCCAGCGCAGCTGGTTGTCCTGCAGGCGATCGCCCGGGCCCTTGACCTCGATCATCCGGTAACGTTGCTGCTGCGGCCAGAACTGGATCAGGTCGGGCATTCCCGCCCGGTTGGCCTGTATGTCGCCCAGCAGGCGCTCGAACCAGTGCTTGAGGTGTTCGGCCGGCAGGCACAGCAATGCCTCTTCCAGCAGCGCTTCGCTCAAATTGCCGCAGAACACGAAAGGCGACTGCAGGCCCCACTTGCTTCGGTAATGCTCACGGATGCTGGCCTTGTAGCGGCCATCGTCCAGTTGCGCCAGGCAGGCGGCGAACAGCTCGGCGCGACGCTCGCGAAACTCGCCCTGATGCAGGTCGGCCGGGCCGCTCTGGAAGGGATGGAAGAACGCCCCGGGTATGGGGGCGAATATCGCCGGCCAGCACAACAATCCGAACAGGGAGTTGAGCAAGGTGTTCTCGACATAATGCACGGGGCCCAGCGCCTCGTTCAGGTGCGCCTGGACGACCTGTTCGACGCTCCAGCCCTCCAGCGGGCGCGGCAAGGTCAGGTCCAGGCGGCTGCTCGGCGCCGGATCGGGCCTGGCGATGGCCGCCTGGCCCAACTTGCGCCGCAATCGCGGCATGATGCGCATCAACTGCTGGGACTCGGCCGCATTGCCCGGCGCCAGTTCGATATCCCGGGCCAGGGCCATGGCCGCCGCATACTGTTCGCTGCGCTCAAGAACGCGGAGAGTGCGCAAGCGTGCTTCAGGGTGCACGCAGTCCTGATAGATCGTCAGCGCGGTTCCCCACTCGGCGCTGCGTTCGCAATGCTGTCCCAACTGAAACAGCAATTTGCCCCGGCGCCGCTCCAGCCAGGGGTTGCTGCTGCGCGCGGCAAGCACCTGATCGAGAATCGGCCCAGCATCGGCCCCGGCCTCGAACTGCTCGCCACAGGCATGCAGCGCCAGGCAGGTGTCCAGGTCCTCGCGACTGCGCAGCGCCCGGGACTCGGCACTCAATTCAACGGTTTCATAACGCAGCAGCCCCAGGTCGGCCAGCACGAATTCCGTCCAGTCCTGATAAAGATTGCCGAAGAACAGCAGCCGCAGCCGGTCGCACAAGCCACGGACCTTGAGCACATACAAATGATCGTCCAGCGCCGGGCACCACTGTCTGAAGGCCTGCACCTGGAGGCATTGCGGCAACAAGGCGGCCAGCAGCTCAGCCTTGCCCGCGCGCGGCCGCTCGAACAGCGGCCCGAAACTGGCGACGATCTCAGGCTTTACCAGCACCTGGAAAAGCTGCTCCAGGTTCAAGGGAAACTGATCGTCTACCCAGCCGTGTTCCAGCAATGGCGCGACGGCCTGCACGGTCGAGCCAATCTCGGCATAGCTGAGCTTGCTGGCGCGATACAACGGCCCCTTGCGCATGACCATGCGTACCAGCAAGGCCTGGCTGTTTTTCGGCAGGCAACGGAAATCGGCGAGAAACCGCCGCTCTTCGTCATTGAACAGATCCGCATAACGCGGCTCCAGCCAGTCGAGGACGCGGCTGAAGTTGTGCAGGTAATAGAAGGGATCTTCCAGAGGTTGGCTTGTCACGGGGCGAGCGGACCAGAATTCATGGGATACTGGTTATACATACAGAAATCCATTTCTGGCAACTGCAACTGATCGCTGGTTGGGTTCAAGGCCACGGTTCCCCCTCCCCAATAGAGGAAGGGGAACCACCGTCGGTGCACCTATTCTCCCAGGTAGGCCTTCTGTACTCGTTCGTTGTGCAGGAGCTCTTCAGCCTGCCCTTCCAAGGCAATGCGCCCTCCATCAATCACATAAGCTCGCTGGCAGGTTTGCAGGGCGAGTTTCGCGTTCTGTTCCACCAGCAATAACGTCACACCGCCTTTAACGACTTCGCGGATGGTCTCGAATATTTTCTGGACGATGATCGGAGCCAACCCCATGGACGGCTCATCGAGCAACAGCAGCTTGGGCTTGCCCATCAGCGCGCGGGAAATCGCCAGCATTTGCTGCTCGCCGCCTGACATGGTTCCCGCCAACTGGAATGCCCGCTCTTTTAGCCGTGGAAAAATGCCGAACATGCGTTCGATATCGACCTCAATCGCATTTTTACCATCCGTGCGGGAGAAGGCGCCCATCTCCAGGTTTTCGTACACCGTCAATTTGGGGAAAATGCCTCGCCCCTCAGGGACCAATGCCAAGCCTTCGCGGATCAAGTCAAAACCCTTGATCTTCGCGTGAGCCTTGCCGTCGAAGGTGATCTTCCCGCCTGCCGGGGTGAGCAGCCCTGCGAGTGTTTTGAGGGTGGTTGTCTTGCCAGCACCGTTGGCACCGATCAACGCGACCATTTCGCCTTCGCCTACGTGAAAATTCAGACCTTTGATTGCCTGAATGGCGCCGTAGGAAACCTTCAGGTCGCTCACTTCCAGAATATTTTTCATGCTCAGGCCACCGTCTCCGAACCCAAATAAGCCTCGATCACTCGAGGGTCTTTCTGCACCTGCGACGGTAGACCATCGGCAATTTTCTTGCCGAACTCCAATACCGTGACGTGATCGCACAAGCCCATGACCAGCTTCACGTCGTGTTCGATCAGCAACACCGTCTTGCCGTCCGCCTGCATCTTGCACATCAATTGCCGCAGACCTTCGGTTTCTGAAGCGTTCATCCCCGCAGCCGGTTCATCCAGGGCGACCAGCAAGGGTTCGGTAGCCAAGGCACGAGCAATTTCAAGACGCCGCTGATCGCCGTAGGAAAGATTTTTCGCCAGTTCGTCAGCGAAGCGACCAATGCCAACATAATCGAGCCAGTACCGGGCCGCCTCATGAATCTCGCGCTCCTCCTGTACGCAACGACGTGTCCGCAGAATGGCGCCGAACACACCACAATGGGTGCGCACATGGCGGCCGATCATGACGTTCTCCAAGGCAGTCATATTGTGGAACAGGCGAATATTCTGAAACGTACGCGAGATGCCCGCCTCCACGACCTTATGGGGTTTGCTGATGCGCAGAGGCTTGCCGTTGAACTCTACCTTGCCCTCTTCGGCGCGATACAAGCCGGTGAGCACGTTGAACAACGTGGTCTTGCCTGCCCCGTTAGGCCCAAGCAAACCGCGGATTTCACCGCGTTTGATACTCAGGTCGATATTGTGCAGGGCCTGCAGGCCGCCAAAGAATTTGCTGACCGAACGCAGCTCCAGTAATACGTCGCTCATACCTTGTCCGCCTTGACCTTGTACTCGAGTGGGGCCGATGCCAAATGCGCTGCTGTGCTATCGAGCGCGTTTTCCGTAGCCCCTGGTTCGGAATCGTCTTCATGCAGTTCGGCACGCCGTCTATTGGATGGCCACAGGCCTTCGGGACGAAAACGCATCACCAGGATCAACGCCAGTCCGAACACCAGCATGCGCAGGGTCGAGGCATCGAGAATGTTGCGCAGCACTTCGCGGCTGATGAAGGTGACGTTATCCAGCACAAATGGCTGAACCCAGTTGACCAAGTCGCGGAACACCTCCGGCATGATCGACAGAATCAGTGCACCCAACACCACGCCACGAATCGATCCCATGCCACCGAGCACCACCATTGCCAGCACCATGATGGATTCCATCAAAGTGAAGGACTCCGGGCTGACGAAGCCCTGGTAGCTGGAAAACAGCGCGCCGGAAACACCGCCAAAGGTAGCTCCCATGGCGAACGCCAGCAGCTTGAGGTTGCGCTTGTTCAGCCCCATGGCCTCGGCAGCCACTTCATCCTCGCGCAATGCCATCCAGGCACGACCGATGCGGGACACTTCCAGGCGTTTGGACAAAATGATCGAAAGGATCACCACCGCCAGAAAGAACAGGTAGTAGCTGATCACCGGCGAGACTTCCAGGCCGAACAGGCTCCACTTGGTCTGCAGCGACAGGACCGCATGCGGCGCTTCACCGCCAGCGTAGGACCAGGCTCCACCATCGATATGCAGCGGGGCGATGCCGCTGATGCCTTGGGGACCGTTGGTGATGTTCACCGGCTGATCCAGGTTGTTCATGAAGATGCGGATGATTTCGCCGAAGCCCAGTGTGACGATCGCCAGATAGTCACCGCGCAACTTGAGTACCGGCGCGCCGATGAGCACTCCGCAAATGGCTGCGAGAATCGCCGCCAATGGGATGATGATCCAGATCGGCCAGTTCAATACCCCATCGACCAATCCCGCCATGTTCAGATGCGGCGAAGACAGTAAGGCATACAGGTATGCCCCGATGGCGTAGAACCCGATGTACCCCATATCCAGCAAGCCGGCATAGCCGATCACGATATTGAGCCCCAACGCCAAGAGAACGTAGAGCATGGCAAAGCCGAGAATGCGCACCCAGGTTGGACCAAGGAACGGGACTGCATCCACCACGAAGGGCAGTGCAATGAATGCCAGAATCAGCAAGGCGTATTGTGCGTAATTGTTTTTCATGTCGGCAGCCTCCTAGGCGCGGTCGGCCTGACGCTCGCCCATCAAACCATTGGGCCGCAGCAGCAACACCATGATGAGTACCATGAAGGCAAAAATGTCCTGGTAGTTGGCGCCCAGAAAACCTCCTGTCAGGTGGCCCGTGTAGCCTGCTGCCAACGATTCGATCAAACCCAGGAGAATGCCGCCGGCCATGGCACCGAACAGATTGCCGATACCACCAAGGACTGCCGCGGAAAACGCCTTGAGACCCAGCAATAATCCCATATAGGCGTCGGCCTGGCCGTAGTTGACGGCGCGCATGACGCCGGCGATGGCACCCAGGGAGGCGCCGATAACGAAAGTTGCGCAAATGACACGGTTGATGTTGATGCCCATCAGTCCCGCCACTTCCTGATTCTGGGCGGTGGCACGCATGGCCTTGCCGAGCCTGGTCTTGTCCACCAGCAGCCAGAGGGCAAACATGATGACCACCGAGATGATCATGATGCTCATCTGCACGTTAGTGATGGTGGCGCCGAATACATCAATCGGCAGGGTCTCGACGACTTCCGGGAAGGTTTTATAGCCGCGCCCCCAGATCATCATGGCCAGGTTTTGCAGGAAGATCGAAATTCCGATCGCCAGGATCAGGGGAGTCAGGCGCGGTGCCTTGCGTAGCGGGCGGTAGGCGAACTTCTCCATGCCCTGGGCCATGAGCATGCACACCATTGCGGCAATCATGATTGCCAACAACAGCGTCAACACACCCGGCGCAAAGCCGAAGCCAGCAAGCATGGTCAGCACGGAGATGGTCACCATCGCCCCGACCATCACGATTTCGCCGTGAGCGAAGTTGATCAGGCCGATAATGCCGTAAACCATGGTGTAGCCCAGGGCAACCAAAGCGTAGATGCTACCGAGCACCAGTCCGTTGAGGACCTGCTGCAACAAGATATTAAGATTGGCTTCCACTTTCTGAATCCTCAAATCTGCGTTTCATCTACCAGCGCAAGCTGGCAACAGCGACGCGGTGACATTTTTGGCAGATCGGAAATAAATGTCTTTTTATTGTCGCGGGCCATGCTGGCCCGCTTATCGTTCTGGATGGCGCCGTTTTTTCAGTCGCGCGCGACGGAAAGGGTGTTCCACTTGCCGTCAGCGAACTGGAAGATGGTCGCTGCAGCGTTCTTCAGATTGCCGGCATCGTCGAAGGCGATAGTTCCAGTCACGCCGTCGTAGGATGAGCTTTTCAGCACTGGCAAGTAGACAGCCGGGTCGGCGGACTGAGCCTTGACCATGGCATTGATAGCCGCCCATGTAGCGTCATAAGCCGCCGGCGAAGACTGCACGACACCCATGCCGTACTTGTCTTTGAGCTTCTGTTCAAACGCTGCACCTTTGGGCATCTCTTGCAGCGGCGTGCCGTAGTTCCAGGCATAAGTCCCTTCGGCAGCTTTACCGGCCATCTTCTTGAACTCATCGTTAGGGAGGTTGCCGATGTTCATGAACTTGGCTTTCAGGCCCAGGTTCTTCATTTGCTTGGCCATGGGCGCAGCCTGATAATCCAGGGCTGCGAAGAACACAGCGTCTGCCTGCTGGGCCTTGGCGGTCGTCAAAATGGCGTTGAAGTCTGTGGATTTGTCATTGGTGTACTCGCGTACAACCACATTCCCACCCGCGGCCTTGACCGCCTTGTTCACTTCATCGGCCAGCCCCTGACCGTAAGCTGTGCGGTCGTCCAGGATAGCGATGCGCTTGGCACCGAGCTGGTTGACCAGGTAATTACCGGCATAGCGACCCAAGGTGGCGTCGTCGTTTACCACCCGAAATACCGACTTGATGCCCTGGCGGGTCAAAGCGGGATTGGTGGCTGAAGGAGAGATTTGTGGAATGCCGGCATCGCCGTATATTTTCGAAGCCGGGATGCTGGTGCCTGAGTTGTAGTGGCCGATAACCACCGCCACCTTCGCATCCACCAGACGCTGGGCGACCGCGGTACCCGTGCGCGGGTCGGCCACATCGTCTTCAGAGACCAGCTTGAACTCGACAACTTTGTCACCGATCTTCAGTTTTTGCTGATTGGCCTCTTCGATGGCGATGCTCACGCCATGCTCCACATCCAGGCCCTGGTGGCCGGACGGCCCGGTAAGCGGCCCGGCAAAGCCGATCTTGACCTGCTCGGTTTCAGCGGCAGTAGCGGACCCAACACTCAGAACGGTGGTCATCGCCGCCGCAAGTGCTGTAAAGCCCAGGTTATGTTTACGCATATTCCCCTCCCAGAAATCATCGGACAAAACGAATTGAGCACGTTGGCGTGCAAGTCTTCTTTTCCACGCCTGAGCCCTTTCACGGGGACCAGGCCTTCTTCGGGACATCTCGCTGCTGACGCGCTATCTTTTCCTAGAAGCGCACTTGTAAGATAACAGTCAGCAGGCAACTGTCAATGGTGTATACTCACCTGAAGCGAAAATGATGACGAAGAAAGCGTCTGAGCAGAAAAATGCACCACCAGGACATCCTTTGAGCGGCGTATTTGGCCAATCGCACCAGCAAAGGTCAGTTGCTTGATAACATATGAGTAGGTTGCTTTCGTCTCACTCCGGCTATCGTCAAAACAGCGAGATTCCATGCCTCTGACTTATTTGACCGAGCCGACCAACCTGCTCAATCATTCACCCAAAGCACGAACAATCAGTTTTTCAGGAGCAATAAAATGAACGCGACGCTAGGTACGCGAAGAGCCAATCTGGCGGAGACGGTGATCAAGGAACTGTCCAACCGCATAGACGTGGGCACTTATGGCCCAGGCCAAAAGCTTCCTTCCGAGCAGGAGCTTTGCAAGGAATTCAACGTCAGCCGCCCCGTGATACGCGAAGCGGTAGCCTCGTTGCGCCTGGGTGGACGCTTGATTGCACGCCAGGGTGTCGGAGTGTTTGTGGTGGAGCAGGATGTCAAACGCATCGGCTACGCATTGAGCACATCGGTCGATGACGTGCGCGCCGCAGCACATATACTTGAGCTGCGCCTGGGCATCGAAACCGAATCCGTTGCGCGAGCAGCCGAACGCCGAAGCCCGACGAGCATGTCGCACATCACTGAAGCCTTTGATCGCTTCAATGCACTGGATGGCAGCAACCTCGAAGAAGAAGCCAAGGCCGATTTCGAGTTTCACCTGGCGATTGCGCGCGCGACCAATAATCCGCATTTCACCCAGCTTCTCGAGGCACTCGGCCCGGATATCATTTTCGATCTGCACCTCAAGCATGGCCAGTCGACCGGTAAAAATCGGCTGGCGCATATCAAGAAAATCGGTCGCGAGCACGGTGCGATCCTCTCTGCCATTTCCATGGGCGACGTCAACGGCGCTCGCTCCGCGCTGCGCAAGCATCTGGAAGAAAGCCTGACGCGCTATCAACGCCTGGTAGACAGCGGAGAGTAGTCTCCGCTCCACCCTTCACGCATCAGTCGAGTCCCAGACACACGTACTTGATTTCCAGGTAGTCCTCGATGCCATAGCGGGAGCCTTCGCGGCCTAATCCCGAGGACTTCACGCCGCCGAAGGGGGCGACCTCGGTCGCCAGCACCCCTACGTTGACCCCAACCATTCCGTACTCCAGCGCCTCGGAGACTCGCCATACTCGCGCCAGGTCCCGGGCATAGAGATAGCACGCCAGACCGAATTCGGTGGCATTGGCCTGGGCGATCACCTCCTCCTCGGTACTGAAGCGAAACAACGGCGCCACCGGACCGAAGATTTCTTCTTGGGCCACGCGCATGTCGGCCGTGACGTCAGCCAGCAGCGTCGGCTCGTAGAAAGCCCCTCCGAAAGCGTGGCGCTTGCCCCCTGCTACGACCCGCGCTCCTGCTTCCCGGGCCTGCGCAACCAGCGCCTCGACGCCTGCCACGGCCTTGCCATCAATCATGGGACCGATGGTGGTGCCGG
This sequence comes from Pseudomonas sp. LS1212, assembly GCF_024741815.1. NCBI lineage: Bacteria > Pseudomonadati > Pseudomonadota > Gammaproteobacteria > Pseudomonadales > Pseudomonadaceae > Pseudomonas > Pseudomonas sp. LS1212. The sequence goes on along the minus strand of NZ_CP102951.1, from coordinate 2,601,239 downwards.
CCTGTGCACCATTACCCACAACCAGACCCGAGACTCGCGCGGCAAACTTTTCCACGAAACGATCGTAGATACCGTCCTGGATATAGAAGCGATTGGCGCAGACGCACGTTTGCCCCGAGTTGCGGAACTTGGCAATCAATGCCCCTTCCACCGCCGCATCCAGATCTGCATCGTCGAACACAATGAACGGTGCGTTCCCACCCAGCTCCAGGGTGACTTTCTTGACCGTAGCGGCGCATTGCTCCAGAAGCTTGATGCCAATGGGCGTAGAGCCGGTGAAAGACAATTTGCGCACCACCGGGCTGGAAGTCAGCTCGCCACCGATAGCTGCAGAATCCCCGGTCACCACGCTCAACACTCCGCGAGGAATGCCAGCACGCTCCGCCAGCACGCAAAGCGCCAGGGCACTGTAAGGCGTCTGCGAGGCCGGCTTGAGCACCAGGGTGCAACCTGCAGCCAAGGCCGGTGCGGCCTTGCGGGTGATCATTGCTGCCGGAAAATTCCATGGCGTGATAGCCGCACACACCCCAATCGGCTCCTTCGTCACGATCAACCGACGGCCTGCATGGGGAGACGGAATAACATCCCCGTAAATGCGCTTGCCTTCTTCCGCATACCACTCCACATAGGCGGCGGCAAAAGCGATTTCGCCACGCGCCTCAGCCAGAGGCTTGCCCTGTTCGGCCGTCATGATCTGCGCCAGATCTTCCTGGTGATGCATGATTTCGCGGAACCAGGCTTGCAACCGCGCCGCCCGCTCCTTGGCCGTCAATGCCCGCCAGGCAGGCAATGCGGCTTCGGCGGCCGCAATGGCCCGGCGCGTTTCTCTCACACCCATGCGCGGAACACTGCCCAGGCGCTCACCCGTAGCCGGATTGGTGACATCGATCGTCTGGCCGCTATCGGCAGCAATCCAACTTCCATCTATGTAGCAAAACTCGCGCAGCAGTTCGGGATCGGCAAGTCTCATGCTGATGTGCTCACGTAAATTGGGAACAAAAAAGGCAGGGGGATGGGTATCCGCCCCGCCTGAAGGAAGTCAAAGGGAAGCGAGGGCTTTTTCGCGAATCTGGCTCAGTGTCATTCGAGGCGTCAGGGCTTCGGGATCTACCTGCACCTCAATAAGGGCGGGTTTTGCGCTGGCAACACAACGCTCAAAGGCTGCAGCGAACTGTTCGGTAGCAACGACCGTCTCGCCGTGGAAGCCGTAGGAACGTGCCAAGGCGGCAAAATCCGGATTGTGCAGCTCAGTACCGCAAACACGTCCCGGGTAGCTGCGCTCCTGGTGCATACGAATGGTGCCGTACATGCCATTGTTGACCACGATCACGATCAACCGGGCGTCGTAGTTCGCTGCTGTCGCCAATTCCTGGCCGTTCATGAGGAAGCAACCGTCACCGGCAAAGGCCACCACCATGCGCTCCGGGGCGGTGATTTTGGCCGCGACTGCGGCAGGTACGCCATAACCCATCGAACCGTTGGTGGGCCCCAACAGCGTACGGAACGTACGATGCTGGTAACCGCGGTGCAGCCATCCGGTGTAATTGCCGGCACCGCAAGTGAGGATACTGTCGTGCGGCAGTCGCTCGTTCAACCAGGCGATCACTTCCCCCATCTGCACCGGCCCCGGTGACGGAGGGCAATCAAAGTTGGCGCGATAACCGCGATTGAGCTTTGCCGTCCAATCATTGAAGGCCTCATGTTTGACCGCAGGCAATTCGGCGACCTGAGCGGCGAAAGTCTTCATCCCGGCGTTGATCGCCAAGGTTGGCTGGTAGACGCGCCCCAACTCTTCGATGCCGGCATGCACATGCACCAACTTCTGCTTCGGCACGGGAATGTCCACCAAGGCATAGCCACCGGTGCTCATCTCGCCCAGGCGTGCGCCCACCACCAACAGCAGGTCGGCGTTCTTGACCGCCTCAACCAGCTCCGGCCCCGCAGCCAACCCCAAATCACCGGCGTAGTTGGGCAAAGTGTTATTGAACAGATCCTGGCAACGGAAGGAGGCTGCCACGGGCAGGTTCTGTTTCTCGATGAAGGTGCGGACGTTCTCCACCGCCTCGACACTCCAACCACCGCCACCCAGCACCACCAGAGGTCGTTGCGCTTCGCCAATCAAACCTTGCAGTTGCGCCAGCGATGCAGGCGATGCAGCAGGCTCGATCGCCTGCGCAGGTCCGGCATCAGTCACGCTGACCCGATCGGTCAGCATATCTTCGGGCAGTGCCACAACCACCGGACCCGGCCGGCCGTTAGTGGCGCGATGAAAAGCCTGGCTGAGCAATTCGGGCAGGCGTGCAGCATCATCCACCTCCACCACCCACTTGGCCATTTGGCCAAACATGCGGCGGTAGTCGATCTCCTGAAAAGCCTCACGCTCCACCTGATCACGAGCCACCTGGCCGATGAAGAGGATCATCGGCGTAGAGTCCTGGAACGCCGTGTGCACACCCACCGAAGCGTTGGTCGCCCCTGGGCCTCGGGTCACGAAGCAGATGCCGGGCTTTCCGGTGAGTTTGCCATAGGCTTCGGCCATGTAGGCCGCACCGCCCTCTTGGCGGCAGACAATCAACTCGATCTCGTCGCGGGCATCATGCAGCGCATCGAGCACCGCCAGGTAGCTTTCACCCGGCACGCAGAACGCACGCTCGACACCATTGATCCGCAGCGCATCGACCAGAACCTGTCCGCCACTACGCAGACCCGAGGATACTTTGTTCATCATTTTATTCTCCATCAGGCTACGCGGTCAGATGACCGAGTCCTCCAAAAAGGGACGGTTTTCGACTACTCGCTCGTACGACAACGCACTCAAGTCCAGGCTGCGATAACCGCCGTAGGTAATCAGCTCACTCAGCCCGCGGCCGATCGCTGGCGCCTGCTGCAGGCCATGGCCGCTGAAGCCATTACAGAACAGGAAGTTGCGGACTTCGTTGTGAGGCCCGACGATCGCGTTATGGTCCAGCACGCAGAAGTCATAATGACCCGCCCAGGAGTTGACCACCTTGATCGCCTCGAATGCAGGCACGCGCTCGGCAAGGATCGGCCACACCTCTTCTTCGAACTCATCGTGCAGGACGTCAAAGTCGTTGACATCCACTTCGGGATCGACTTTCGGGTAGGTACCGCCCAGGTAAAGATGCCCCTCGGGACGGAAGAACACCCCGGTCGGATCGATGGTCAGGGGCACCACCCCCGGCAGTGGCGTGTGGCAGTCGAAGACGAACAGCGAACGTCGACGAGCTTCTACCGGAATATCCAGGCCGGCCATGCGCGCCACTTTGGGCCCACGGGTGCCGGCGGTATTGACCAGCATGCCGCAGCCGATCCGTTCGCCGCTGGCCAGGCGCACACCGGTAATCAGATCCCCGCTGCGCAACACCTCGACGACTTCGTTCTCGATGTATTCGATACCCATCGAACGGGCTTTTTTGCGAAAGCCATTGAGCATGCCGTAGCTGTCGAACCAGCCTTCACCGGTGCGGCCAAAACTGGCACCAGCCAGGCTGTCCGGGTTGACCCACGGGAAGCGCTCGACCAATTGCTCGGGATCGAGCATGACTACATCGGCGCCGTTCTCCACCTGAGTACCATGCAAACGCTCCAACACCTCAAAGCCGCGCTGGTCGGCCAGGAACAGGTAGCCGTTCTCCCTGAACGCCAGGTCCGGCTTGTCGCCATTGACCTCCATGGTTTCAGGAAATGCTCGAACGAACTCGGCACCGAACCTGGAAATCTGGATGTTGATCGGGTTGGAGAACTGCTGGCGAATCGAGCTGCTGGACAACGCGGTAGCTGATTGCGCGTAGGTCCAGTCACGCTCTATCACCAACACCGAGCCGGTGAAATCCGGGTTGTTGGCAAGGAAATACGCGGTGGCGCTGCCATTGACTGCACCGCCCACGATGACTACGTCGTACTGTTGCTTTACTGCTGTCGAAGCCATGGCTCAGACCTCTACGAATACGATGAATTGGCGTTATTGCGCATCTTCGAAATGACCGGCCCCGGCGAAATTCCCGCCGTGATAGCGGGCCGCAGGCTCATTCGGATCGAGCCGCGGGGTATTGGCCATCACCTTCTCGCGGTACTCATCGGCACTGTCCTTGGGCACATAGCCCAGAGACGACGCAAGGTGATTGTCCCAGAGGGTCTCGCGGTTATCGGACATGCCATACACGATCATGTGACCGACACGCGGTGCATGCAGGGCACGCTCGACGATCCGGGCAAAGTCGGCGAATGACAGCCAGGTCGCCAGCATGCGACGATCCAGCGGCTCCTCGAACGACGATCCGATACGAATATTCACCGATTCGATGCCGAACTTATCCCAGTAGTAGCGCCCAAGATCCTCGGCAAAACACTTGCTCACGCCATACAGGCTGTCCGGCCGGTGCGGCACGCTGGCATCAATGGTTTCGGTCCGATCATAGAAGCCGATAGCGTGGTTGGAACTGGTGTAGATCACCCGCTTCACGCCGTGTTGGCGCGCCGCTTCGTACACGTTGTAGGTGCCGACGATATTGCCTTTGAGGATCAAGTCGAATGTGTTCTCCAGCGGCACACCGCCGGCATGAATGATCGCGTCTACACCTTCGGCCAGCGGCAGCACATCGGCAATGTTGGCCAGGTCGCAGCGCACCAGCTCCTCGTGCGGTGCCGCGTTCCCCATGTCGGCGATATCGGTCAGGCGCAGGACCTCGGCGCAGGCCTGCATTTCCGCGCGCAGCACGCGGCCAAGGCGGCCGGCAGCTCCGGTAATCAACAGTCGTTTGAAGGGCTTGCTCATCATGAAAATCTCGAATTAGTGAATTGGAGCGACTTCTAAACCAGCGCGCAAAGCGCTTCGCGCATCTGCACAATGGCCTGCTCGAGTTGCTCGCGAGACGTGGCAAACGACAAGCGAATGTAGGGTTCCAGACCGAACGCAGAGCCCGGCACGGTGGCGACTTTCCCCACCCGCAACAGGTAGTTGGCCAGGTCCGTATCGCTTTCGATTACCTGACCGTCCGGGGCACGCTTGCCGATAAACGCTGCGCATTTGGGGAACGCGTAGAAAGCACCTTCCGGCATCTGCAGTTCCAGGCCCTCGATGGCTGACAGCCCCTCGACCACCATGGCGCCACGGGCTTGATATTCACGGTTCGCTTCACGCACAAAATCCTGTGGCCCGTCCAACGCCGCAGCAGCCGCCAGCTGCGAAATCGCTGACGGGCAGGTGGTGGTTTGCGACTGGGTCTTGTTCATTGCCACGATCAGCTCTTTCGGGCCGGCGGCATAGCCCAGGCGGTAGCCGGTCATGGCATAGGCCTTGGACACACCATTGATCAACAGCGTGCGTTCACGCAGGCCAGGGCAAGCCTTGACGAAGGGTACAAACGGCTTTTCGCCAAGGATGATGTGCTCATAAATCTCGTCAGAGATGACCAGCACCTTGGGATGCCGCTCCAGCACCGCGCCCAGGGCGGCGAACTCTTCCCGGGTGTAGATCGCACCACAGGGGTTGTTCGGCGAGTTGAGCATCAGCCAGCGGGTCTTCGGCGTTATCGCCGCTTCCAGGCGCTGCGCATCAAGCTTGAAACCATACTCGGAGCCACAAGGAATGACCTTTGGCACGCCACCATTGAGCAGCACCATGTCGGTGTAGGAGACCCAATACGGTGCCGGCGTGATGACCTCGTCGCCCGGCTCCAGCGTGGCAAGGAAGGCATTGAACAGGAGCTGTTTGGCGCCGTTGGCAATGCAGATCTCGTCGAGACCATAATCCAGCCCGTTTTCACGGGCGAACTTGGACACGATGGCCTGGCGCAGTTCTTCATAGCCGTTAGGTGCGGTGTAGTGATTGTTGCCTGCGAGCATGGCCTGGTGAGCCGCCTCTATCACGTGGGCCGGCGTATTGAAGTCCGGCTCACCAAGGCTGAGATTGATGACGGGCTCGCCTTGCGCCAGCATTTTCTTGGCCAGGACCGAAACAGCCATGCTGGGAGAACTCTTGACCGTTCTGACCCGCGAACTTTGAAATTCCATTGCTTAGCTCCCCTGCTCTGGCTCGTAGCCATAATCGTTGCGTGCCTGCTCGGCGCTGATGTAACCGAAGCGCAGGTCTCTGGCCACATCCTCACGAGTGCGCTGACCCGGGTCACCATAACCGCCGCCACCGGGCAGCCTGAGCACCAGACGGCGATCGGCAGGAACGAACTGTTGGCCCTTACCACGCAGCAACGTTCCGTCATCGAGCCCCACATACCCCTGGGCGCCTTCCTTGCCGCCCTCAAGGCCCCGCGCCGGATACTGGATGCGGTCGAACATGGCGCTGAAACGGAAGGAATAGCCCTTGGCGGCCGACACTTCGATTTCCTGCCCCAGACCGCCACGCAACAGGCCGGCACCACCGGAGCCTTCACGCAGTTCCTTGCGCCAGACAATCACCGGGCCTGCGTGCTCGGTCGCTTCCACCGGCATGGTGTGTACGCCGCTGGGGAACGCCGTCGCACTCAAACCATCCTTGGCCGCCCGCGCGCCCATGCCACCACTGTTGAACATCAACATCTCGGCGTTACGCCCCTCTGGATTACTCTCCAGTGGGCGCACGCTCAGGTGCAGGTTCCACAGAGCGCTCGCACCTTCGGCAGGAACTTGTCCCGGGAGGCATTTGTGCAGTGCACCGAGGACCAGATCCGGAACGAAGTGCCCCAGAACATGGCGCACCGAAACCGGAGCCGGATGCTTGGCGTTGAGGATGCAGCCTTCAGGTGCGGTGACCTCGAAGGGCGCCAGTGAGGCCGAGTTGTTCGGGATTTCCGGCGCAACGATGCACTTGAGGCCATAGCAGGCATAAGCCTTGGCGTAGCCCAGGGGCACGTTGATACCGAACTGGCTCATGCCGGAAGTACCGGTGAAGTCGGTGAGGATGCCATCCAGACCGACTGTCAGCGTCACCGCCAGCGTGACCGGCACATCATAGCCATCGAGCGTCATGCTGTTTTTGTACGTGCCGTGAGGCAGCGACTTGAAGCATTCCAGAGTGGCGCGACGACTGTGTTCGAGGATGAAGCCGCCGATGTGCTCCAGATTGTCGAGGCGAAACTCGTCCAACATGCTCAACAAGCGCTTGTGCCCGGTTTCGTTGCAAGCCGCCAGGGCGTAGAAGTCGCCGACAACCCGATCATTCTCACGCACGTTGTTGCGCAGGATGTTGATGAAGTCCCGGTTGACCTTACCGCGCTCGAACAGCTTCAGAACCGGGATGAACAGCCCTTCTTCATAGACCTCTCGGGCATCGGGGCCGAAGCCGCGTCCACCAATGTCGACCACGTGCGCGGTGCTCGCGAAGTAGCCAATCAACTCACCCTTGTAGAACGACGGCGAGACGATGGTAATGTCGTGCAAATGGCCGGTGCCCTTCCACGGGTCGTTGGTCACATACACATCGCCTTCGAAGATGTTGTCCTGGCCGATGTCGTTGATGAAATGCACCACCGCCTCAGCCATGGTATTGACGTGACCGGGGGTGCCGGTAACCGCCTGGGCCAGCATGTTGCCGGCGCGGTCGAATACGCCTGCAGAGAGGTCGCCCGCCTCGCGCACGCTGGTGGAGAATGCCGTGCGGATCAGGGTCAAGGCCTGTTCTTCCACCACGGAGATCAGGCGATTCCACATCACCTGCATCTGGATATCGATCAATGTTTCGCTCATGGGTAATCGCCTTGTATGCAAGTGAGGCTTAGCGCCGAACAACCAGCAGGCAGCCGTCGGGCTGGACCGTGGCGGTGAACGAGGACGACACGAAAGTCGAGGTCTCGCGCTCTGCGATGATGGCCGGACCGTCGATCCGTGCCCCCGGCTGCAATTCTTCACGCTGATAGATGCCGGCATCGACGAAGCCGCCGCCAACCACATCGAACACCTCACGCCGGGACACTTCGTGGGCACGGTGCGATGCCTTGATCTGCTCTACCGGCTGGACGTCCATCAATGGGGAGCTGGCCTTGACCGACCAACTGACGATTTCGACATCCGGCCCCTCGATCGGGCGCCCGAAAAACATCGTGTAGGCTGCCTCGAACAAAGCCTTGAACTGGACAATGTCGCTCTTGGTGAACGGCTTGAATGGCAGACTCACCGGAATTTCCCAACCCTGACCGACATAGCGCATGAAGGCAGTGCATTCCAACTCTGGTTCACCTTCGGGCATGCCCTGACGGAGGAAGCCGATGGCCTCTGCTTTCATGTCTTCGATCAGCGCATTGACCTGCACCGCGTCGAACCCGGACAGGCGCACGAATGCACTGCGCACGGCCTCGTAACCGAACGGCGCCCGCAGGAAACCAATGGCCGACCCGACACCTGCACCCGCCGGAACCAGAAAACGCGACACTCCCATCTTTTCGCACAGGCGCGCCGCATGCAGCGGGCCGCCACCGCCAAAGGTGATCATGGTGTAATCGGCTATGTCCTTGCCGCTCTCCACTGCATGCACACGGCCGGCGTTGGCCATGTTTTCATCGACCACTTCGCAGATGCCGTAAGCGGCAGTGCGCGCCTCCATGTTCAGCGGTTCGCCAATGACGCGAGCCACGGCCGAAGCGGCATTTTCGGTGACCAGGCGCATGGCGCCGCCAGCGAAATTGTCAGCATCCAGACGCCCAAGCAGCAGGTTGGCATCGGTGATGGTCGGTTCCAGACCACCGCGGCCGTAGCAGGCCGGCCCTGGTTCAGAGGCGGCACTGTGCGGCCCGACGCGAATCTGGCGCATGCTGTCGATACTTGCGATCGAACCACCACCGGCACCGATTTCAACCATCTCCACGACAGGGATGGAAATGGGCATGCCACTGCCCTTTTTGAAGCGATAGGTACGCGCTACTTCGAAGGTCTTGGCGGTTTTAGGCACCTGATTCTCGATCAGGCAGATCTTTGCCGTGGTTCCGCCCATGTCGAACGAAACCACCGAATCCAGGGAATACTTACGCGCAATATCCGCGGCGAAGATGGCGCCACCCGCCGGGCCCGACTCGACCAGACGCACAGGGAATTCAGCAGCGCTCTGCACGGAAATAATGCCGCCACCTGAGTGAATCATGAACACCGGGCAATCGGCACCCGCCTCCTTGAGCGTCACCACCAGGCGATCCAGGTATGACTTGATCAGCGGCTTGACGTAGGCATTGGCGCAGACCGTATTGAAGCGCTCGAACTCGCGCATCTGCGGTGAAACTTCGCTGGAAATCGAGATCAGAACCTTCGGCAGGCGAGCTTGCAACGCATCGCGCAGCAGACGCTCATGGGCACCATTGACGTAGCTGTGGAGCAAGCCGATCGCAACGCTCTCGTAGTTGCCGGCAGCAATGCGCTCAACCAGCACCTCGATCTCGCAACCTTGCGGCGCAATCAGCACCTCACCGTGCACATCCAGCCGCTCACGCAAGGTATAGCGGTGCTCGCGCTCGATCAGCGGCGGCGGCAACGCAATATTGATGTCGTATTGTTCAAATCGATTCTCGGTGCGCATTTCCAGCGTGTCGCGAAAACCTTCGGTCGTAATGAACGCCGTCCTGGCGCCACGCCGTTCGATCAAGGCGTTGGTTGCCAATGTTGTGCCATGGATCAGTTGATCGATGTCGGACAGCTTCAGCCCCGCGGCTTCGACGACACTCCTGACACCGGTGAGAATTGCACGCTCAGGCAATTCATAGTCAGTAAGAATCTTGGTCGAATGCAGTACACCGCCTGCATCCAGCGCGATATCCGTAAAGGTTCCACCTATGTCCACGCCGACCCGGCATGAAGTAGCAGTCATCGTCGTATCCCCTGAAATTCTTGAGCTCATGGCAAGAGGCAATTAAGCCACCTTTAATGTAAGTTATATGTTGTCTTACAGGCAGTCAAGAAGTAACCCCTTGCATTTTGCATCGTTGGTCACTTCATCAAGCGATTGGAGGGCGATGGCGCCAATACCCTCCCCTGAAACCTAGATACCGGTTTTTACCATGCGTGAACCGCCGACCGCTTGTGCCGTGGGGAACACCTCAAGGCGCGTGACATCCACTTGCTGCGGCAGGCGCAAGGCAGCCAGCAGCAGCTGGGCTATATCTTCAGGCATGATTGACTCATAGCCGTCGTAGAGCTCACTCCCAGCGGCCTCCATGCCCATGGCCGTACGGTAGAGCTGTGTCTGTACCCGGCCCGGAGCAATCTCGGTCACTCGCACTCCAGAACCCAGCAGATCGCAGCGCAGCGCGTCGCAAAACAAACTGACGCCCGCCTTGGACGCACCATAGACAGCTGCGCCCGGATGCGGTGCTCGCCCGGCACTGGACCCGAGAAAAAACAGATGACCATGACCGCGCTCGATCATGCCTGGCAACACCTGACGCGTCAGTTGCAGCGGCGCCTTTAGATTGATATCGAACATATTGTCGATTTCAGCCGGATCCATGCCCTGGAATGCAGCCCGCGTAGATAGAATACCGGCGTTGTTCACCAGCACATCCACCGGATATTGGCGCAGGATTTCAGCGAAAGCTTCGGTCTGACGCACATCTGCTTGCAGCGCAATAACACCCTTCTCCGCCTGCAGAGCATCCAGGGCTTCGCGACTGCGGCCCACGGCGATTACCTGCAACCCTGCATCGCGCAAAGCCATGACGATAGCCTTGCCGATGCCACTGGTAGCGCCGGTTACCAGCGCGCAACGATACCCGGCCGGAATCGAAGTGGAATCAGGCATAGATATAGCCTCCGCTGACAATCACGTTCTCGCCGGTGGCATAGCTGTTGCGGCTACTGCCCATCATCACGATCCACTCGGCGATTTCTGCCGGCTCCGCTGCACGCCCCAAAGGGTTCGCTGCGGCCAGCTCGCCGAGAAAGCCCAGTTGCTTGGCACGCTCGGTGGCAAAACCGGCCGGCGCGACCGAATTGACCAGAATTTGATCCTTGGCACAGGCCTGAGCGAAGGATTTGGTCAGACTCACTACCGCAGCCTTGGTAGCCGCGTAGTGCGCGTTTTGCGGGTGGGCCTTGAAGGCATCCACGGAGGTGACATTGACAATACGGCCGGTCACCGCAGGTGCGGCGACGAATGCCTGCATGTGCCGCACGGCAGCGACCATCATATGGTAGGTCCCCTTGATGTTGACTGCATTTTCGAGATCCCATTCTTCGTCGGTGATCTCGAGAATATCCTTGCGCGGATAAATTGCCGCACTATTGACCAGGCAGTCCACTCGACCGAATGCGTCGACGATTTTCTGAAACGCACCGTGGGCGCTTGCCTGCCGAGAAATATCACCCACAGCCGTGGCGATCTCGCAGCCATCAGCGCGCAATATCGCCGCCGCTTCGACCATCAGCTGCTCATTGCGATCAATGATCCCGATTTTTCGGGCCCCACGCTTCTGCATCAACTTGGCCGTTTCCAACCCCAATCCCGAAGCACCGCCTACGATTACGACCGCCTGACCTTCCATAAACACCTCCGCGATTTAGTCTTTACGTAAGATGCCTGTTGTCTTACATTTGGTCAAACCCAATTTGCACGGTAACGGCTCGGCAAATGGCTCGATCAAAGAACACAGGACTCCTTCATGCCTGCGGCCCGCGCTTCATCCAGCCCAACATCCAGCGCCCGTGACCGCCTTCTTGATGCCGCGACCGAGCTCTTTGCAACCCGGGGCTACCAGGCAATTGGCTTGCGCGACCTGGCGGGCTATGTGGGACTGCACGCCGGATCGCTCTATCACCACATCGAAAACAAACAGTGCCTGTTGTTCGAGCTTATAGAGTCAGCCCTATCGGACCTGTTGATCGAAACCAAGCGCCGGATGAAAGGCGCCAAAACCAACGCTGACCGCTTGCGTCGTTTTGTTCATGCGTTCGTTGCCTTCCAACTGACCGAAAAGCATCGGCTGGCGCTGGTTGCCCGCGAATTCGTGAACCTCAGCGAAGAACACAAGCACCAGGCCAACCAACTGAAAGATGCCTACGCCGCTCTACTAAGCGCAATTATCGCCACTGACCATGGGGAGCAAGGCCGATTGGACGGTCAGATTTGCCTGATTACCAATGCGGTCATTGGAATGCTCTACGGGCAGTCTTTATGGAACAACGTTGAGGTGTCCGAACAGCGCCTGACAGAGGCACTGACAAGCTTTGTCATTGGCATTGTTGCGAGCAGCAAAACCACTACCGACCTGTCCTGCGGGATTTTTACGCAGCCTTCATGAAGTAACAAACGACAAAACGTCGCCTCTTCATTCGCTTCTGGAATGACCTGCAGACAAGGGCACATCGTCAGGGTTATGCCTAAATAGAATGATATTCAGAGGAAACGTCGTTTGGCCAAACCAAGGAATCGGATCAAGAATGACGCAGGTCATTATTTAAAATTATGTATCCGGTTGAATTGGCAATGCCGACGGTATGAGGTCGAAATGGATCAGCTGCGTGAACAATGTTTGTGGGAACATGTCACAACTCGTCAGGTTTCCCCGATTACGCTCAATGGTACGGTTAACGTGGACGTGTGCGTTATCGGGGGAGGTATCACTGGCCTTTCCGCTGCCCTGCACCTTCTGGAGCAAGGGATGTCCGTGGCTTTGATTGAGGCTGCAGCAATTGGTACAGGCGGTTCGGGCCGTAATGTCGGACTGGTAAACGCAGGTAGCTGGATCCCGCCTGATGATGCGGAGAAAACCCTGGGGGCCGGGATCGGAGAGAGATTCAATACGGTCATGGGCCGCGCTCCGGCGACTGTCTTTGCGCTGATCAACAAATACGGTATCGACTGCCAGGCCCGCAACGACGGTACTCTCCACATGGCCCACAACGCCGCGGGCGCAAGGGATATCGAATCTCGACATGACCAGTGGAAGCGTCGTGGCGCTGATGTTGAACTACTGACCGGGGCGAAGTGCCGTGATTATTGCGGTACCGACAAGATTCCTACAGCACTGCTCGATCGCCGCGCCGGGACCATCAATCCCATGGCCTATACCGTCGGGCTTGCGCAAGCCGTCATCAACTCCGGCGGTCAGATTTTCCAGCAATCGCCCGTTCAAACTGTCCAGCGCAATGGCGCTGGCTGGGCCGTTGCTACTGCCGGCGGATCAGTCGTGGCCGAGAAGGTCGTGGTTTCCACTGGTGCATATACCGAAGGTGAATGGGCCGGCATCAAACAGAACTACTTCAAAGGCTATTACTACAACGTCGCTTCGGCCCCCCTGACCTCGGATGCTGCCAATGAGATTTTGAAGTATGGCCAGGGCTCGTGGGATACACGCCTGGTGTTGAGCAGCATTCGTCGCGACGACCAAGGTCGCCTCATCCTGGGAAGCATGGGCAAGATGAGCAACAAGCCTGACTGGTTCATCCGTAGCTGGGCGGATCGAATCCAGGGCCACTACTTCCCACAGCTGGGCAAGGTTGAATGGCAGATGCACTGGACAGGTTGCATCGATTTCACCCCGGATCACCTGGTCAAGTTGTTTGAGCCCGCTCCGGGAATTATCGCTGCGAACGGCTACAACGGCCGGGGCAACACTACTGGCACTGTCATGGGGAAGGCGTTCGCCGATTTTCTGGCGAAAGGTGATACGCGCGCGCTGCCTGTTCCCTTTGCGCCCACAGCGGAGCTGAAAACCGCCGGTGTACGCGCGCTGGCCTATGAAACAGGCTTCAACCTTTACCATGCAGGGCAGTGCCTGCGAGTCATTCTGTAGCCTCTGGCGCGCGCTGATCGAATCCGGCACAGGGATGCGGAGCACCGTCGATTATTACCCTCTTGGGCCGTTTTACGGCCCTTTTTTATGGTTTCCAGGACGGTCCGGCGCAAACTCCCCGGCGCCAAGGCTAAAGGGCTTGAGGGTAAATTCGCGAACGTGTGGGAACTGAGGGGCAGCCGGCAAGCGGCAGGACACTACCCATGGAGGCCCATGGGTAGTGGAGGCTGGCATCACGCCAGAGATGGAATGCGCAGTATGTTCGAGCAATCGAGCAACGAACGGTGTTGGGTATCGGCGTACAGCTTCAATTCGTTGATCGTCTCGCGGCCGAGTGCCGTGTGAAAATCTTCCTGGTTCGAGCTGATTGCATAGTGGGACTGGGAGTCGTCACCGAGGTTTGACTGGAAGATCCCGGCAGCGCTGACCGGCAGAAAGTCCTCATAAACAAGGGGCTCAAAGCTCACCTGGCCAGTATGAATGAGTTGTTCAAGGCCCTCGAGCAGGCGTTCACTGTTGCGTGCAGCGACACCCGTTCGGCTTGGGAAATACTTGAAATAAGCCAAACCTTTTATGCGCATTTCCTCGTAACTGTCAGGGAATGCCTTGAAGGTTTTCTCAAGAATTTCAACATACCGCGCAGCGTTGGATTCGTTTGGAAACTCGCCCAACTCGCTTCGAGCAGCATTCAAAAGCTCATCATAAAGCTCGCGGCCCTTGGGCGTGAGCGCCGCGCCACGTTGCTCGATTTCACCAAAGCGCGCCGAATGGCTGCCGGATTCGTTGGCAGGCTGGCCGAGGAAGGTGATCTTTTCATCCAGGGCCTTGAAGCTGGTCTGGCGCAGGAGAATCGGGCACTCACGGCGCGGGGGCCCTTCGACCACTGCTTTGGGGGTAATACCCTTCCTGGGCATTGCGGCTTGAACGATATCAATGTCGAGGGTGCGGGGAGTCAGGTGATTAATGTGAGGCCCCTTGAACGCAACCACATCTGCGATCAATCGGTGCTGCGCATTAAGTTGCTTGTATTCATCCAGGGTGACCGTCGCAGTGTTGTGCCAACGGAAGGTTTCCAGTGCTTGTTGGACGAACTCATCGGCGTCGGCAGCGCTCAGCCCACCTTCACGCTCAGACTGTTCGATAAGCTCGATGACGCGAGAGGTAAAAATGTTTCGTTTTGCCAGGACCGAACTGGCAAAGGTACGAAGCTCCTCGTTCTCGATCAGCTCCAGACGCAATAGCGAGGTAAACACACGGAATGGGCTGACCTGCAGGGATGCCTCGTGAACGGCCCGGAATGCCGTGGAGTGAACTGGAACGCCCGCGGGCGTCAAATCATAATAACCCACCGGCTCCATGCCCATCACTGCGAACAAGCGGCTCAGGGTGGCCAATTCAGTGGCGGTACCGACACGAATGGCGCCATGTCGCTCCATTTCGAGTCGCTGCAGCTCATCCGTGCTCTTCAGGCTTTCCGCGATCTTGGGCGAGCTGGTCATGACAATGTCGTTCGTCTCCGATACCAACTCCATCAATGTCCCATAAAGCGGGACTTCAGCTTTATACATGTCCGACATGGCACGGGAAAAACTAGCCCGGATTTCGTCACGGTTCGCGAAACTTGCAGCGTTCATTCCGAATATTCTCCACAGCAACTGATTGGCTGATTCGCACAATGGCGAGATTTGAAATAAATTTTGCTCGGCACTCGGCATGGCTCGGTAAAGCTCCGTGAGCTCTACTGGAGCAGCAATCCGGGCGATCATGGCTTAACGAATTCCAGCGAGGCAGCTTTCGAGGATATCGAGGCCTTCGTTTAATACTTCGGGTTCAGTCGTCAGTGGTGCAAGCAATCGAATGATGTGACGTGCCTTGCCGCTTGGCATGAGCAGCAGCCCCGCCTTTCTGGCCAATACAAGAAGCTCTGCCAGCTGCGCAGTAGCAGGCTCGCCCTGAGGCGTAACCAGTTCAAACCCACGCATTGCGCCTATGCCGGTCATCCGCCCAAGGTAGGGAGATACCTTCTTGGCCTGCCATGAGCGGTAGCGACCGACAATGGCTTTTTCCTGCATTTCACCCCAGGTCGACAGATTCTCGTCAGTCATCTGCGCCAGAGTGGCGAGGCCGGCAGCACAAGCAATGGGGTTACCTGAATAGGTGCCGCCAAGGCCTCCCTTAGGCAAGGTATCCATCAGCATTTTTCGACCGACAACGGCCCCCAGGGGTATACCGCCGGCGATACTTTTGCCCAACAGGAGCAAGTCAGGCTCTATACCCAGTCGAGAGAAAGCAAAGCGCTGACCTGTGCGTCCAAAGCCCGACTGAATTTCGTCAATGACGATCAGAATTCCCTTTTCATCGCAAAGTCTTCGAAGTGCCTGAGCGAATTCCGGCTCCATGGCCAGGAACCCTCCCTCGCCTTGAACAGGCTCGAAGATGAAGCACGCCACGTCACTCACGTCGATCTCGACGCTGAACAACCGGTCCATTGCCTTTAACGCTTGTTGAGTCGTAACCCCGGTATCTTTACTTGGGTATGGAAGGTGAAATACCGGGCCAGGAAGAACGCCCACACGCTGCTTGTAAGGGGCAACCTTCCCGTTAAGGTTCAGTGTCGCGAGGGTCCGACCGTGAAAACCGCCATCGAATGCGATCACCGCCGTTTTGCCTGTTACGCCCCTGACAATTTTCAGCGCGTTTTCAGCGGCTTCTGCGCCACTGTTGGTGAGCATGCCGCTGAGCGGGTAGCTGACCGGGATGAATTTTTCCAGCTGATCCATGAACCTGACATACGGATCGTGTGGGGCAGCGTTGAAGGCGTAATGCGTGAGTTTGGCGGCCTGATGCTGGATCGCTTCAACGACTCTTTCATTGCAGTGTCCCAGATTCAACACACCAATGCCGCCGACAAAATCGATATACCGCTTACCGTCCAAGTCCCATACCTCGGCATTCTTGCCGTGAGACAAAGTAATAGGATGAACAATGGAAATCGAACTACTGATATTTTCACGACTCATGCTCATACCCCTCCCTGGAAGAAAGAAATGAGATCCGGTTTTTTCACATTTTTCCGGGTATTGGGGCATACATGCAAAGACATTGTAATAGCCTGCTGAGATCGATGTTATTTATATCTAAACGAGGAATGCCGACCCGCCGCAAGCGAAATAAAATCTCAGTGTCATTCCAATAATTCTGGTTGTTTAGTGTTTTCTCCGCTGAGCGCCGTTGACCTGCTTCATGATCCACTCGACGAACGCCTTGACTTTCGGGACCTCCGCGGAATGCTCGGCGTGGGCGATAAAGTGCGCACCTTCGCTTGCCATGGGGTGATCCCAAGGAATGACCAGCTTGCCCTCGGCCAGCTCCTCGGCAACCAGATATCGCGGAATGAGCGCGATGCCGCATCCGGCCTGCGCCGCTCTGATACACATGTAGAACGTGTCGAAGCGCGGGCCGTGATAGCTATTCTGGGAGTGCAGATTTTGCTCCAGAAACCATTCGTGCCAGGCTTCGGGACGAGAGGTGCACTGGAGCAGCATGTGCTCCGTGAGCGCCTCGGCGCTCTCGAAAACGTGTTTGACCATGATGTCAGGCGAGCACACAGGAACGACTTCTTCGGTGAAAAGCTCAATGCAGGTCGCCCCTGGCCAGGTGCCTTGGCCAAAGAAGAACGCTACGTCTGCCTTGGCCCTCAGCAGATCAAACGGCTCGAGTTCGTTTCGTATGTCGAGGTGGATATTGCGGTGCTGACTGCTGAACCCCCTTAAATTGGGGATGAGCCACCGGGCCCCGAACGTCGGCTGGGTTGCGACAGTCAGGACCTCGGTTTCCCCCCCGTAAGTCAATATGTATCGGCTCGAGATATCGACCTGGGTAAGGATCTTGTTGACCTCTGTGAGGTAGAGGGCGCCGGCTGGGGTGAGATGTAAACGTCGACGAACTCGCTGAAAAAGATTGTGGCAAAGCATCTCCTCAAGCTGAGCCACCTGCTTGCTGACAGCGCTCTGCGTCAGGTGCAGCTCCTGCGCTGCTCGGGTGAAGCTGAGGTGGCGGGCCGCGGCTTCAAAGCACTGCAAGGCAGTGGTTGAAGGCATCAAACGCTTGGACATTTGTGTCTACCTGATGGTGAGGTTGCTGCAATTCATTCCAAATCGGAATCATGTGCTTCTAAAACGTCGTTTGTGAGGATGGGGTTTACAGATTAATACTGACCTACATCAACGATTTCAACCAGTATCAGATGTAGGAGATTAAAAATGGTTGCCGACCTGCTTAAACATTTGGGCGTGGCAGAAACTGCATTTACGAACGGAAACTATCCCGTTCACACTCCCATTGATGGCAGCCAAATCGCTTCCGTCACTCTGGAAGGGAAAGAGCAAGTTTTGACGCGCATTGAAAGTGCCCATAGTGCTTTTTTGAAGTGGCGTAGCGTACCTGCACCACGCCGTGGTGAGTTGGTCAGAATCCTCGGCGAAGTGTTGCGCGAGCATAAGGCGCAATTGGGCGAACTGGTTTCCATCGAGGCCGGCAAGATCACCCAGGAAGGTTTGGGTGAAGTTCAGGAAATGATCGACATCTGCGACTTCGCAGTAGGTCTGTCCCGCCAGCTCTATGGTTTGACGATTGCCTCCGAACGCCCGGGTCACCACATGCGTGAAACCTGGCAGCCTTTGGGCGTCGTTGGCGTAATCAGCGCCTTCAACTTCCCTGTTGCCGTATGGGCGTGGAACACGACGCTTGCACTGGTATGCGGTAACGCTGTGCTGTGGAAACCCTCGGAAAAGACCCCGTTGACGGCATTGGCTTGTCAGGCGCTGCTTGAAAAAGCACTGGCCACTTTCGGTGACGCTCCAGAGGGTATCGCTCAGTTGATCATCGGTGATCGCGATGCTGGTGAAGCGCTCGTCGATGATTCGCGCGTACCACTGATCAGTGCTACAGGCAGCACTCGCATGGGTCGCGAAGTAGGTCCACGCGTTGCTTCGCGTTTTGGCCGCAGCATCCTCGAGCTGGGAGGCAACAACGCCATGATCCTGACGCCAAGCGCTGACCTGGACCTGGCTGTTCGTGGCATTCTGTTTTCCGCAGTCGGTACTGCTGGTCAGCGTTGCACCACCCTGCGTCGTCTGATTGTTCACCGTTCGGTAAAAGACGAAGTTGTCGCACGGGTCAAGGCAGCTTATGCCAAGGTCCGAATCGGTGATCCACGCCAGGACAACCTGGTCGGTCCGCTGGTAGACAAACTGGCCTACTGCGCAATGCAGGATGCCTTGACCAAAGCTCGTGATGAGGGTGGTCAGGTTTTCGGCGGTGAGCGTCAGCTGCAAGACAAGTATCCGAACGCCTACTACGTCACACCTGCCATCGTTGAAATGCCAGGTCAAAGCGAAGTCGTGCGACACGAGACATTTGCTCCAATTCTCTACGTGCTGACCTACGACGAGTTCGAGGAAGCACTGCGCCTGAATAATGAAGTACCGCAAGGCCTCTCTTCTTGCATCTTCACCACGGACATCCGTGAAGCTGAAACCTTCCAAAGCGCTTCGGGCAGTGACTGCGGCATCGCCAACGTCAACATTGGTACCAGTGGTGCCGAGATCGGCGGTGCCTTCGGTGGCGAGAAAGAAACCGGTGGCGGTCGTGAGTCTGGTTCTGACTCGTGGAAAGCCTACATGCGTCGTCAAACCAATACCGTGAACTACTCCCGCGAACTGCCGCTGGCTCAGGGCATCGTTTTCGACTGATGACAAACACAACCGGGCTCAACGAACCCGGTTGCAGGCCGGTGCACTTCAAGCCCTATTCCATAAAACAAGAAAAGTTCATTAATTTTTCGCTGCCACCCGAAATCAATGACAAGGAACAAACAATGGCAGCACATAAGCAACTAACAGCCTAACAACTGAGCTAACAATAAAGCTTATTCTAATTCCGTTGCTTTTTTTCCCGGGACCGCTGCCGTATTCGGGTGCAAGGTAACGTGCCGATCGAGGGTAGATCATGGCTTCGCTTCAAAATAACGAGCATCACTCACTCAAGCATGGTTTGACGTCACGTCAGGTCTCGATGATTTCGATTGCAGGAATCATTGGGGCCGGGTTGTTTATAGGGTCCTCCAACGCCATCGCAACAGCAGGGCCGGCAATTCTGATCTCCTATGGCATAGCCGGCCTCCTGGTTCTATTGGTGATGCGAATGCTCGGCGAAATGGCCATCGCCAATCCTGACAGTGGCTCGTTCTCGACCTATGCAGGCAAAGCGATAGGCCCATGGGCCGGGTTCACCATCGGATGGCTTTACTGGTGGTTCTGGGTGCTCATCATTCCCGTCGAGGCCATCGCAGGTGCCGATATTCTTCACGCCTGGATTCCTTCTGTTCCGTCATGGCTGTTTGCGTTTCTGATCATGATCACGCTTTCTTGTACCAACCTGATAAGCGTCAAGAACTTTGGTGAATTTGAATACTGGTTTGCCTTGGTCAAAGTTATCGCGATTCTTGCTTTCATCGTCGTATGCGCACTGGGTGTATCGGGGTACTGGCCGTTGGCTGAAGTGTCTGGCGTTGGCCAGCTTCTCGGTAACGGCGGCTTTATGCCAAATGGCTTTGGCGCCGTTCTTGGCGGCGTACTGGTGACTATTTTCTCGTTCTTCGGTGCGGAAATTGTCACTATCGCGGCAGATGAAACCTCAAATCCAAAAGAAAAGATTCGCAAGGCCACGAACCTCGTCGTCTATCGCATCGCCATTTTCTACATTTTTTCGATTTTCTTCATTGTTTCGCTGGTTGCCTGGAATGACCCGCGTCTGCTGCAGGTTGGCTCCTTCCAGCGAGCGCTGGAAATCCTGAATGTTCCTGGCGCCAAGATGATGGTCGACATCGTGGTTTTGGTTGCTGTGACCAGTTGCATGAATTCAGGGCTGTACACTGCATCTCGCATGCTCTACTCGCTTGGCGCACGTGGTGAAGCACACCCCATCACTCGCCATATTTCCAGCAATGGCGTTCCGACTGTCGCGGTAATTCTCTCCACGCTGGCCGGCTTCGTTGGATGTTTCGTCAACTATGCGTTTCCCGGCAAGGTCTTCAGTTTCCTGTTGTCTACGACTGGAGCGATTGCACTGCTGGTGTATCTGGTGATCGCTGTCTCACAACTGCGTATGCGAGCGATTCTTGAAAAAGAAGGCGAAGTACTTTCCTTCAAAATGTGGTTATTCCCTTGGCTTACCTGGTTTGTCATTGCACTCATCAGTGTCGTGTTGGGCTACATGTTGATCAGCCCTACCTACCGCTATGAAACGCTAATGACCGCAGTGGTCGCCGGCGCGATGTTGTTGATCGGTGTCTCTCGTCGCAAATCACAAATCAGCCTTTATAAGCCGTTACCCGTCGTGCAACCGAAAAATCGATAAGTACACCCGTTTCCTCTTGCGCCTACGATCAGTCGTGGGCGCTTTGCCAGACGATCAAGCCCCGCTTCCATCAAGAAAGCGGGGCATCTTGCTCAACTCAGAAGTGCCACTCCAACTGCACCATCGGTGCCGAGGTTGTGGCCCCAGGCTTGCCATGGGCTCCATATTTATGGCGCCAGTACTCATAACCCAAACCGACCAGCACTTTGTTCTTCCTGTTAAGGGCCAGCTCCCCGACATCCACCATCAAGGCCGTACGAACCTGAGTTTCCTCTGTCGTCTTGACCTTGAAGTAGTCCTCGCCCTTGGCCGTCCGGTAATTGGCGAACCCCTGGAACCGCAAGGGGACCTGGCCCAGCTGAAACGGAATACCCCAGGCGGCATGCACGACATAGTAAGGGTCGAACGCAAGGTTCTCGGTACAGTTCTGCAGCCCGCAATGGTTCCATTCATAGGCGTACAGCAGGCTGAAATCGAGGAAACCGGGTACGTCGAACTTCAAGGTCGGGCCGAAGACCAGCAACTTCTTGCGGGTAGCGAACGCAGTGTTCTTGTAGTTGAGTTCGATACCGCCGCTCATGGCGACCTCTTTCACCGGCCCGAAGGCGAAGGAGCGGTCGAACACCTTGCTCAGGTAGAGTTGGTGGCGATAGACCAGGTAACCCTCGACGGCACCGGAGCTACTGTCCTTCCTTGGATCGTGATGGTCGGACTTGAGAATATCCAGATTGAAGAAGTTCTGCCCAAGGGCATAACCGCTGGCATGGCTGATCTGCACGACGTTTTTCTGGATTTTTTCGTCAACGCCTGGCTCGGTGAAATCCGTGCCATAGCGATAGCCGATGAAGGTGTCGCTCCAGGTCAGCGCGTGTGCACACTGTGCCAGAAACATCAGGCCGAGCGCAGCCAGAACCGCACGTGCGCAGTTTTTCGGGGAGGTCATGGGTAAGGCTCCTAGGGTTCGAGCGCCCGGCTTCTGCGAGGCGGGCGGCATCGAACTTTTTTTGTTGTTGTTTTGAGCAGGAAGCAGTTGTGTCGACAGCTCTTTACTTCATCGTCGGCATTACGAAGTCGGCTCCGCTGCCGATGCCGCTCAGCCAGCGAGAGGTGACGGTTTTGAGCCGAGTGTAGAAACGCACCCCTTCGGGCCCGTGCATGTGGTGATCGCCGAACAGTGAGTTCTTCCAGCCGCCGAAGCTGTGGAACGCCATGGGTACCGGGATGGGCACGTTGATGCCGACCATGCCCACTTGTATTTCGTGAGCGAACATTCGCGCCGAGTCGCCATCGCGGGTGAAGATGGCGGTGCCGTTGCCATATTGATGCGCGTTGATCAGCACCACCGCTTCCTTGTAGCTCTGGACCCGCACCACACCCAGCACGGGCCCGAAGATCTCGTCCTGGTAGATGCGCATGTCAGGCGTGACATGGTCGAACAGGCTGGCGCCGAGATAGAAGCCCTGCTCATAACCGGGCTGCTGCATCTGGAACGTGCGCCCATCCACCACCAACCGAGCGCCCTCTGCCACGCCGAGGTCGACGTACCCTTTGACATTGTCACGATGGGCACGACTGACCAGTGGCCCCATTTGTGCCTCAGGGTCATCGCCCGGGCCGATCTTAAGTGCACTCACCCGTGGCGCCAGTCGCGAGACCAACGCATCGGCGACGGCATCGCCCACCGCCACGGCAATCGAAATGGCCATGCAGCGTTCTCCGGCTGCGCCGTAAGCCGCCCCCATCAATGCATCGGCGGCCTTGTCCAGATCCGCATCCGGCATGATCACCATATGATTCTTGGCGCCGCCCAGGGCCTGGACCCGCTTGCCGTTGGCGGCACCCTTGGCATAGATGGAACGGGCAATGGGAGTAGAGCCAACGAAGCTGACCGCCTGGATGTCCGGATGTTCCACTATGGCATCGACGGCCTCCTTGTCGCCGTGGACCACGTTGAATACACCTGCGGGCAGGCCTGCCTGCTGCAGCAGTTTGGCCAGGAAAATTGCCGCCGAGGGATCGCGTTCAGAGGGTTTGAGAACGAAGGTGTTGCCACAGACCAACGCCACCGGAAACATCCACAGTGCGACCATCGCCGGGAAATTGAACGGCGTTATGCCAGCCACCACCCCCAATGGCTGGCGCAGTGAGTGGGAGTCGATGCTGCTGCCGATATTCTCGCTCACTTCACCTTTGAGCAGGTGCGGCCCACCACAGGCGAACTCGACCACCTCGATGCCACGGGTAACTTCTCCCAGCGCATCGGAATGGGTTTTGCCATGCTCCGCGCTAATCAATGTTGCCAGCTCAGCGGCGTTGCGCTCGAGCAAATCCTTGAACGTGCTCAATACCCGCGCCCGACGCAGCGGTGTCATGCCCGACCAGCCCGGGAAGGCTTCCCGCGCTGCCGATACTGCCTCGTGGAGCTCGGTGCCAGTGGCCAGGGGAACCCTGGCCGTGACCCTGCCGGTAGCCGGATCGTAAACATCGGAATACCGCTCACTCAAACCGTCGACAAGTTCGCCATTGATAAAATGCTGCAACCGAGTAGCCATCATTAAACGCTCCGCATAGGCAGGCCATGGCCCGGTACTTGAAGTACCCGACACAAGGACTGTGATTTTTGATTTACTAAGAGTTGGAATTACGAACGCACAGGTATTTCAGAAAAGCCGCCGCGTCAGCCAGGCAAAAGTTCGCTGGCCTTTGCACTGACACTGGTCCCTTCAGTACTCGGCATGAAGAGCATGGTGATCGTGGCCAGGGCGAAAAACCCCGCGCAGACCAATAGCCCGAGTGCGAGGCTGTAATGGGCGGCAATCCCACTCAAGAGCAGAGGCGCGAAGGCAGCGAGACCGCGACCGAAGTTGAAGCAGAAACCCGCGCCCAGCGTACGAACCCGAGTCGGGTACAGCGCGCTGAAATAGGACGCGAACAAACTGGCGAAGGCGTAGAAGAAGGCATAGACCGGCCCCAGCCAGAACAGGATTCGATTCTGCTCGGTGACGGAGTAGATCGACAACATGATGGCGCAGCCCAAGAGCGACAGCAGCGTGGCGTTCTTCTTGCCGATCCAGTCGGCGATCAGGCCGAAGGCATTGATGCCGATGAAGGCCCCCACGTTCAGTATCGCGATAAAGCTGGCCATCATGCCGATGTTCAGCCCTCGCTCCTGGACCAGATAGGTCGGCAGCCAGGTACTGGCCCCCCAAAAGCCAATCACCGCACAACTGGCCGCCAGGGTGCCCAACAAGGTGAGACGGCGCAGTTCAGGCGCGAAGATTTCTCCGATCGAAACGTTGCTGCCCACGCCGGAGTTTGTCCGCGACAGGGCTTTTTGCGCTTTCCACTCTTGGGATTCGGGCACGAACAGCAGGATATATACGACAGGAATCAGTGTTGAGACGCCTGCCACCAGAAACAGCATTTCCCAATCAGGCAAGAATGCACCTGCCGCCAATGCCGCGATACTGGCGCCGACCGGGAAGGAACTCAGCACAAAGCCGATTGCCCGTGCCCGCTGATGGGGCGGCCAGGTTTCCGTTACATAAGCCGAGACAATCCCCCAGACACCGCCCAGTCCCAGGCCCGAGAGAAATCTCAGCACCAGCAGCAACGCCCAACTGTGGGCGACCGCCACCAGAGTCGTCAGTGCGCCGAAGATCAATAACGAAATCAGCAAGGCATTACGCCGGCCGAAATTGTCCGAGTACCAACCGGTGGTAATACTGCTGAAGCCAATGCCCAACAATGTTGCCGAGGCCAGCATTCCCGCTTCATTGAAACTCAAGCCCAAGTCCTGGCGAATAACCGGTAGTGCAAGGGTCAAGAGTATTATTTCCATGGCGTCGAACAAATAAGCGAGGAATCCGCCCACGAGCACATGCCATTTCGAGATGGTTTTCATCGATGTTTTCCTTGTTGTTATTGTTTTGCCCGTACGATTCGAAGGCGACGGCATGCCGCCTTCATCTGTCGGCTGGGGGTCAGTCACATGATTACTGGGTTATAAAAGTACGCAGGCCTCGTCAAAGTCCAGGCGCGGACTTCGTGCGAATACTTTGCTGGGATCGCCATATCCCAGGTTGCAGATAAAGTTCGACTTGATCTGCATGTCTGCAAAACAGTCTCGCAACGATCGTTGCTGCGGGAAAAACTCGTTATCCACCCTGGCATGTTCAAACCCAGACATCGGCCCGCAATCGAGGCCCAGGGCACGCGCCGCCAGAATGAAGTAGGCGCCCTGCATCGAGCTGTTGCGCAACGCAGTGGCTTCGATCAATTCAGGCTGTTCGAGGACCCACTCGCGCACGCCGGGATGGTGGGGAAACAATTTGGGCAACTGATCATAGAAGGCCATGTCGTAGCCGATGACCGCCGTGACCGGCGCGCTCAGGGTCTTTTCCACATTCCCGGCACTCAATGCCGGCAGCAACCGTTGCTTGGCCTGGGGCGTGCGCAAGAACACGATCCTGGCCGGGCAACTGTTGGCACTGGTCGGCCCCCAACGCACCAGGTCGTACAGCGTTTTAAGGGTTTCATCGCGCACGGGTTTGTCGAGCCAGCCGTTCTGGCTACGGGCCTTGCGAAACAATAAATCCAGACAGTGATCGTTCACCGGTTCGTTCATTGTATCTCTCCTGTCGTTAACACTGAGCCATTGCAACGTTGAACCCGGTCAGCGCCGGGCGTTGCGCTCGATCTCGCAGACCCCGCCGAGAAAGTTCTCCAC
The DNA here is from genome assembly GCF_024741815.1 of Pseudomonas sp. LS1212. Lineage (NCBI taxonomy): Bacteria > Pseudomonadati > Pseudomonadota > Gammaproteobacteria > Pseudomonadales > Pseudomonadaceae > Pseudomonas > Pseudomonas sp. LS1212. The sequence goes on along the minus strand of NZ_CP102951.1, from coordinate 2,575,364 downwards.
CGACATCTGGGGCCCCCACTGGTACAGGCTGGAGTCGCAGGAGGCGGTATAACCCAGAGGAGAATGCTGGTTGTACTGATCGCCATCGGTGAAGTGCTCGATGATGTTGCCGGACGGATCCAGCCAGTAATCGAAGATCTGACTACCCAGCAAATGCCTGCCCACGCCCCAGAACGGCGACCAGCCTTGCGCGACCATCCAGTGGTGACCCTGGCATTGGGCATCGAAGTCCTGCACTTCGAAGGAGGCGTGGTGAATGCGGTCTTCATCGGCGGTGAACAAGGCAATGGTGTGATGATCGGTCCACTCACTGCCGCGGTTGATGCGCAGGAAGGCTGCGACAGGATTGTCCTTGCCTCCTTCCACGACCAGGTCCGAGGGCAGCAGGCCCAAGGTGCGCGTGTACCACTCCAGGTTTGTATGCAGGTCCCGGACGCCGATCGCTGCATGACCGATGCGCAAGACTTGCGCCGGCCCCTTGGGCGGCCGTTGTGCGACACCCAGCCGACGCTTTTCGATGGCCGTGTTGTGAGTCAGTCCCGGGCGGATCGACAAGGGCTGCACCGGTTCGATGCCATGGACCAGGTCGATGCGCCGGCCAGCCGGGTCTGTCAGCGAAACTCGCTGCCCACCTCCTGGCCCCTCAAGCGCTTCGATCCGAGAAGCCCCCGGCAATCGGCTTGCCTGCTCGAGGTCGGCCATCCCTTTTACGGCAAAGGCAATGGCGCCAAAGCTGGCGCGCTCGGCACGCTCGGCGACATACACATAGGGCAATGAGCCGGCCCCTCGCATATAAAGATGTTGCTCGGTGCGCTGGGCGACGACCAGCCCGAAATCGGTCAGAAATCTTTCAATCACATCCAGGTCAGGATGGCAGTACACGACATGGTTAATGTCTTCAAGCTGGAGCACGGCAGTTCCTCCTCTGCCCTACCCCCGGTACACGCATCCGGGGGTGGGTCAGGCAACACACAGTTCAGGCGCCGGTCACCAGGGCGTGGGGTTGCGCCGCACGGCCATGGCGGTGACGCGTTCGAGTGAATGGCAGTCGCGTGGGCTTAGGCCGGATGAGTCTCGTCGGCGATGGCATTGCTCAAGGTACCAAGTCCCTCGATCTCCACGGTGCAGAGGTCGCCCGGTTTCATGAACAATGGAGGACGACGGGCCCAACCGATGCCGGCCGGAGTTCCGGTGACGATGACGTCGCCGGGTTCGAGTGTCACCGCCTCGCTGAGGATGGCAATTATGTCGGCGACGCTGAAGATCATGTCGGCAGTATTGCACTGCTGGACCACCTGGCCGTTCAGCCGCGTGACCAGGCCTAGCCCTGCTGCACCTGGCGGCAGTTCGTCGGCACTGACGAAGGACGGACCGAAGGCACCCGTTGCGTCGAAGTTTTTACCGATCGTCCATTGCGGCGACTTGAACTGATAGTCCCGTACCGAAGCTTCATTGAATATGGAATATCCGGCGACATGTTCGAGCGCGCGCTCCTTGGCAATGTGTCGTCCTCCCACGCCGATGATCACGGCCAACTCACCTTCGAAGTCGAGCTGCTCGGAGACACGCGGACGCACGATGGCGCTGTCGTGACCGATTAAGGTTGAGGCCGGGAAAGAAGGTGGGGTAAGCGGGCTGCTCGTAAGGGCTCTCCTTGGTGTGATCGGCGTAGTTGAGGCCTACGCAGACGATCTTCGACGGGCGTTCGATCGGAGGGAGCAAGGTGATAGCGGCCTGGTCGATCAACCGCGCGTCGCGCAGCTGCCGGTACGCCGCCTTTAGCGCTGTCGGCCCTGCCGTCAGCAAATCGTGGAGGCTACCCGGATAACCGGGCTCGTTCTCCAACAGCCCTCTGAGCACGCCAGCCTCTTCCACAGCCAGGCCCTTGTGGCTGTTTTCCATGAATCGCACGAAACGCATGAGTACTACCTCTGTTGTTTTTATGGTTAGGCATTACGGTACGGTACGTTACCGTACCCTTTCGACAAAACTAATCCTCCCAGGCAGGCGCTGTCAATCCCTGCTCAAGAGGTTTTTGTGCTTTATCGAGGAGGTTTTATTCTGTTGGCGACTTGGAAGGACACTGGTCAGCGCGAGTGTTGATCGTTAGTCTACGAAGGTTTCTGCGCGCAGCAGAACTCACCCGTACCGTACCTAACCTTTGAAAGACGACTCCTTCATGCAGCGGCCCAGACAAGTAGAAAAACGCCAAGCCATTCTCCACACGGCGAGCGAAATGTTCCTTGAGGACGGCTATGCCGGCGTCAGCGTGGACGGGATCATTGCCAGGATCGGTGGCTCCAAGCGTACGATCTATGCCTATTTCGGTGACAAGGACGGGCTATTTGCTGCGATCATCGAGCACCTCTGCGCCGAGAACGTCACCCCCCTCACCCACCTGGACCTGAAACGATTGCCATTGGGCGAAGCGTTGTCGACGATTGCCTATAAGTTCATCGGGGTGGTGTTGGCGCCGAGGACCCTTGCGCTGCATCGACTGGTGGTTGCCGAGGCGCCACGCGCCCCGGAAGCGGCGCGGTCGTTCTTCGCCGCAGCGCCGGCCACGGCCTATCGGTGCCTGGCCGAGTACTTCACCTGGGCCGACGGCGCGGGCTTGATCACGCCTGGCGACGCTCACACCCGCGCAGTGTTTTTCCTCGACGGATTGACAGGCGATCTTCAGTTGCGCTGCCTGCTGGGGCTGCTGGATATCCCCTCGCAGGCCGAACAAGACCGCCTGATCGAAGAGGCCATCGCCATTTTCATGAAAGGCATCGCCACACCCGATCAGACTGCAACCCTTTGATCGACGCCGCCGCTGCGGCAATGAGCAGCAAAAAATCGACGACTTACACCTGTCTCCAGGGCAGTTCCGGAGCGACCAGTCGAGGCCCGTCGTAACCGGCCACATCGCCAAAACGGTCGAGGTTGCGGTTGTTCCAGTCCTGCAGCGCCTCAGCCATTTCCCGCTTGTCATGGCCGACGAAGTTCCACCACATCAGGATTTCCTCGGCAAAAGGCTCGCCGCCCAGCAGCAGCAGCGCCCGGCAAGCCCCGGATGTTTGCAGCTGGACATCGTGCAGGCCGCGGCCCAGGTAGGCCAGTTCGTCGCTGGTAAAGGTTTGCCCGTTCACCTCCACGGCACCTTCGAGTATCAGCACGCCGTATTCGAAGGCCGGATCGAGAATGAGCCCGGTATCGACGGCGCCCTGGCTGGCCAGGTCGAGTCCCACCAGCGCTGAAAAGAGCCGGGTCGGTGCCGTTCTTCCGGCAAAGCTGCCGGCCAGCAGCGTGATCTGCAGCCCGTCCTGGGACCATACCGGCAGGTCGGGATAATGATCGAAGGCCGGCGTGCAATGCTTGTCCGATTCGGGCAAGGCAATCCACAACTGCGCCGCGTGCAAATGATGTTCGTCGAGCAGGGATTCTTCGGTATGGGTGATGCCCCGCCCGGCGGTCATGAGATTGACCTGCCCTGGCCGGATCACCTGGACGTTGCCCAGGCTGTCACGGTGCAGCACCTGGCCTTCGATCATCCAGGTGAAGGTCTGCAAGCCGATATGCGGGTGCGGCCCCACACGCAGGCCACCCCGACTTTGAAAAACCGCGGGGCCGGCATGATCGAGAAAACACCAGGCTCCAATCTTGCGACGCTGCCGCGACGGCATCACCCGGCTGACGGGAATGCCGCCACCGACCTCGGCCGTACGCGCGGTCACCCGTTGTATGACACGCAGTCCCTCCTCTATCGGACAGTCCGAAGAGGTCGACAAATGGCAGTGGGTTTCTTGATTGCTCATGGTCTGTTCTTTCAGGTCAGTTGGCTGTCGATCCGGATAGTCCCGCTCAGCAGCTTGTGCAGCGGGCAGACGTTGGCGACCTCCAGCAAACGCTGGCGCTGCTTGTCGTCGAGGTCCCCGTTCAAGGTAATCGAGCGCGATATCTCGGTATGGACTTCAGGTCGCCCTTCTTCCTTGAGGATACTCAATTGTACATCGATGCCCTTGAGCGGGATTTCCTTGCGCTGGGCATACATGGCCAAGGTGATGGCAGTGCAGGCGCCGAGCGCCGACAACAACAGTTGATGAGGATTGGGGCCCGAATCCTTGCCGCCCAATTGAGCACTTTCGTCTGCCAGCCATTGATGCACGCCATCGCTCAGCTCCACTTGATAAGGGATGCCGTCCTGTACCGCTCGAACAATGGACCCACTCATGAACTCACTCCTTTGCGTCAAAGGCTGATCAACCGACCAGCCCCTGACGAGCGTTTTACTTGCCTGCGGTCAGTGTGCTGTAGCTGGTGATCAGGTTGCGGTAATCCGGAATGTGGTTGGAGAACAGCGTGCCCAACCCTTCCACATCGTTGCGCCAGTCGCGATGCAGTTCGCAGGCCAGGCCGAACCAGGTCATCAGCTGTGCACCGGCTTCGGACATGCGGTTCCAGGCCGAATGCCGGGTGATTTCATTGAAGGTGCCCGAGGCGTCGGTCACCACGAATACGTCGTAGCCCGCCTCGATCGCCGACAGCGCCGGGAACGCCACGCACACCTCGGTGACGACGCCCGCGATGATCAATTGTTTCTTGCCGGTCGCCTTGATCGCCTTGACGAAATCTTCGTTATCCCAGGCATTGATCTGGCCCGGCCGGGCGATGTACGGCGCATCAGGGAACTGTGCCTTCAACTCCGGTACCAGCGGACCGTTCGGGCCGTTCTCGAAACTGGTGGTCAGAATGGTCGGCAGCTTGAAGTACTTGGCAAGGTCGGCCAATGCCAACACGTTGTTCTTGAACTTGTCCGGCTCGATATCGCGAACCAGCGACAGCAGGCCGGTCTGGTGATCGACCAACAATACGGCCGCTTGATCCTTGTCGAGACGTTTGTAGGCTGTGGACATTTTCATTCTCCTTTAGGTCATGGGAACCGTCTGGCGCCCATCGAAACGGATCGGTTTCACCCGGTTGGACAGCGCTTATTTACGTTGCGAATCAAGCTCTTCGTGGTTGTTCGCGACCTCCTGAGCCTTGATGTAACTTTCGATGAGCAACTGGTAGTGAGGCATGGCCTGGGTATAGACCTTAGCCCACTCCTGCGCATCTGGCCGGTTCCACGAACCTTGCAGTTCCGAGAGGGTCGCCATGATGTCGATCGGCACCGCGCCAGCCTGCGCCAGGCGCGCAATGGTCAGCTCAGTGGCCAGTTTCGAATGGTTGCCGCTGGCATCGACCACGGCGAACACCTTGTAGCCGGCGTGCACTGCACTGATGGAGGGGAATGCCAGGCAGACGCTGGTCAAGGTGCCGGCGATCACCAGGGTTTTCTTGCCGGTGGCTTCTACGGCCGCGACAAATTCGGGGTTGTCCCAGGCATTGATTTCACCGCGACGGGCAACGTACTGCGCATGCGGCGCGGCTTCCTGGATCTCGGGAATCAACGGGCCATTCGGGCCCTGCGGTACGGAGGCGGTGGTAATGACAGGGATGTTCAACAGCCTGGCGGCCTTGGCCAGGGCAATTGCATTCGCTCGAAGTTGCGGGACCTCAATATCCTTCACGATCTGGAACAAGCCACTTTGATGGTCGATCAGCAACATGGCCGTGTCGGCCGGATCAATCGTTGGCTTTTGGCCATTGAAGTTGGCTGCATTAACGACAGTCGAAGTAGCCCATGAACGCTTGAGCTAGACGGCTGCAACCCTTGCCGCTGCTGGGTTACAGCCCTTTTTAGTGTCTAGGGTAATCCAGTTGAATCTAGTGGTATCTCACAGGCGACCGTGGTATTAATTGAGGCAGATACCACAGAAAGGGCTGCCGCCATGACCACGAAGCTGACTGATGTGAAATGCCGGAACGCTACCTGCCCTGACGGGCAGAAGATCCTCAAGCTCAGCGACGGCGATGGCGTATACCTGTGGGTCTTTGCTACCGGCGCCAAGTACTGGCGGTTCAGGTACTACATCGACGGCAAGGAAAAGCTGTTGGGCCTCGGTGCCTATCCGGCCACCAGCCTTGCCCAAGCCCGCAAGAAAGCCGATGGCATGCGCGAGACATTGAAGGCGGGCAAGGACCCGTCCTTGGTGAAGCAACAGCAGGTCCGCGATGACAGGCAGGCCAAGGCTGATACCTTCTCAGCCTTCGCCAAGGAATGGTACGAGAGCCGGGCACACCTATGGTCCACCAAGTATGCCCGCAACGTCTGGAGCGCCTTGGAGACCCATGCCTTCCCCCTCCTGGGCACGATGCCGGTCACAGCAATCGAGGCGCCGGACATTATCACCGTACTCAAAAAGGTCCAGGCCACGGGGGCTACCGCATTCGCCTTTCGGCTATTGGGTAGCATCCGCGCCATTCTCGACTTCGCCATCAACAACGGGAGGCTGGTGCACAACGTGGCCGTAGGCCGCGAAGGGGCATTGAAGATCCCCAAAACGAAAAACCGGGCGCATGTCAGCCAGAAAGAATTTCCCGAACTGGTCAAGAAAATCGCTACGTACAAGTTCCGCGAAACCCGGTTGGCGTTGCAATTGGTCATATTGGTTTTCACAAGGGCAAACGAATTGCTCCAGGCCGAATGGAGCGAATTCGATTTTAAAAATCTGTTGTGGGAAATCCCCAGTGAAAGGATGAAAAAAGACAAGCCGCTATTGGTGCCACTGAGTCCGCCAGTGGTGGACATTTTGCATGAATTGAAAGCCATGCATCCCACCAGCAAATTCATTCTGCCAGGGCGCGGAAAGCAAAAAGGTATTTCCAGTAATTCGCTATTAAATGCGCTGAAGTTTTTAGGTTACGGCGGTAAACAAACGGTACACGGATTCCGGCACATTGCTTCGACCTACCTGAATGAAGCCCGCGAGGGTGATCAGCAGATGTTCGATGCCGATGCCATCGAAGCGCAGTTGGCTCACATCGCTGGTGGCGTAAGAGGCGTCTACAACAAGGCCCGCTATCTGCCCGAAAGACGACGCCTGATGAACCACTGGGCCGACTACGTGTGCGGTTTGCTTGTAGCACGTGAGTGCCACCCTTGACCAGCAAAATCCAAGGGACTATAAATTCATTCAAGTAATTGGTACGGCATCCTCCCCATCCGGGGTTTGTTAAAAGCCGATCCACGTCTGTGGCGTCAGCTGTGACAGGCAGTTTCTGGAGACAGGCATTCTTTCCCTTAAATCAGGAGGAGTGCCGTCGTGGCTACTGCTTTCGATCCCATCAAGAACTTCGACGACCTGCCTAATTCGGCAATCGTCCGCCTGCCCGTCGTCATTGCCCTTGTCGGCATCTCCCGCGCCTCATGGTGGAACGGGATCAAGGACGGCATCTACCCTAAAGCCCTGCAAATCGCCCCGCGTTCGGTCGGCTGGCGGGTGGCCGACATTCGCGCCGTTCTCGCTGCCTGCTACGTCAGGACCGAACAGGACGCCAATGCCGCAAAAGCCGTTGCCGCCAAGGCAGCCAAGCGTGCCCTGCTGAGTGAGGGGGCATAACCATGGACGCAAAAGAAAACCCCGAGGCCGGGGATGAACCGGCGCAGGGGGCCAAGGGAAACGCACAACCTGATCGTAGTACCGAACTCGACACCGGGCAAGCGCCGGTCGAGTGCACCCCCGCGAGTGCGAGGAAGATTTCGCTGCGCACCGTTTGGCGCTTTGAGAGACTGATCCGCGCGGACAGAGACGTAGCACGAGCACTCTTGACGGAATTCGGGCTTAAGCAGCTGTGCGACCTTGAGGGCAAGGACGATGCCGGGTTTAACCGGCGGCTGGGTGAAGTGCGGGCCCTGATCCCCGAGAGGGAGCCCACTAGTACGCCGGGTTGCCTGACCCAAGATCAACCGCAGTTGGAAGGTACGGGCGGCCCTGCCGAGCAACCGCTTGGCTTTCTGAAGGGGCACCGCCAAGGCTGGCTACCTGACTGGTACGTGCAACTGGTCGCCATCGTGCCGGACGGGCCCATCACGGCGAAGGCTGTGCATCCCGACCAGATCGACGAACTGCTTCCATTCATCAAGCAGCACAACGGCAAGGCGAACCTGTATTTTGCCGTGAACCCGTTGATCCGTGATCCTGGCAAGAAGGCTAGTAAGGCCGACATTGCCGCGTTGTGTTATCACCACATCGATCACGATCCGCCGAAGGAGGCGTTGACGCCAGAGGCACACGCGGCATGGAAGCTGACGGCGCGGCAGTTGATCGCAGACGGGGGTCTGCCCGTGCCCAGCGAAGTGGTCGATAGTGGCAATGGTCTGGGGATCTTCTACCGGCTGAAGGAGCCGATCCTACACGATGGCAGCAACACCGACGAGCTGGAGTCGATCAACAAGCGGCTGGAGCTGGCCTTGGGCAGCGACCACTGCCACGACATCTGCCGCATCATGCGGCTACCCGGCACCCTCAACCTGCCTACTGCAAGCAAACTGAAGAAAGGCCGCGTAGTTGTGCCTGCGGCCCTGTTGGAACAGAACGACAAGACCTACGGCCCGGACGCCTTCGCCTTCCTGTCACAAGTCGATACGGCAAAGCCTACGGCCAAGGTCAAGGCCACGGCCAAGACGATCATGCCGACCCCCATAGCCACCAATGGCAGTCCACTCCCCCTGATCGGCCTGTCAACCGATCAGCAGGCTTTGGTCGAGGGCACCTTGCCGGAAGGCCAGCGTTCCGAGGTCATGTACGGTCTGCTGAATAAGTTGATTGACGGTGGGGCAGCATTGGCCGATGTGTTGACCACGGTCCTGCATACGCCGGGCTTATGGGCTTACTGCACCAGCAAAAGGCGTAACGAAGAAGAGGCGATGAAATTCGCAGAACGGGAAGTCAAGAAAGCCTACGCCGAGAGTTGGACTGGCCCGCGCGATGATCAGGGCTGCTTCGACACCCCGGTGAAATCCAGCAAGAAGCCAGCACCCGCTATCCGATTCCCGATGCCCTTCCGGGGTGTGATGGAAGGTGCCGTCAATGCGGTGCTAGAGGGCGCCCACAAGCCACAGGTCGAACTGACTACACTGGCGACCCTCATTGCCATGGCCTCTGGCTGTGGGGGCTACTTCGCCCTGCCCAACGGTGCGCGCTGTAACCTTTATGGTTGTGGCATTGCCGTGACCGGCGCGGGCAAGGACATTCCACTCAGGGCCGCCATGGCACTGGCTGGGCAGGCCGGTGCGGAAGTCAAAGGGCGAATGGCGTCAGGGCAGGGACTGGAAGAACTCCTCGAAGACTACCGGGGTCTGCTGATTGCAATCGATGAGGTCGCGCATTTCTTCTGCAACATGACCGGGAAAGGGGCACAGCCGTGGATGGTTGAACTGGCCGGGATCCTGCTGTCGCTGTTCTCGGCATCCAGCGGCAGCTACCCGACCCGCACCAAAGTCGGGGCGAAGGGGCGCCTCATCCAGCATCCAGCGGTGTCCTTGCTTGGCTTCGCCACCCCGGAAAAGCTGGGGGAAGCCCTCAAACTGGATAACATCGCGGATGGACTGCTGGGTCGGGACTTGTTCGTGCAAAGCAGGAGCGACCCTAAACCCCGGCGCTCGCTGAAGCCGATCCACATGCCCGACGTGGCCAAGACCGCCATGCTCAGGATGGAGACGGTGGCGGGGGACTTTGCCGCCGATAAAAAAGAAACCTTGATCACGATCAGCGACGAGGCCGATCAGGCCCTCGATGCCCTGCTGGAAGAGTTCCATCAACGTGGCCTGTCCACCTGCTCGCCTTTCGCCAAGGCCCTGCATGTGCGCAGCTACGAGAAGGCTGAACGGATCGCGGGAGTGTTGGCGGTTTACGACAACCACGTTTACCCCGTCATCACGATGGAACACGTGGCATGGGCGGCTGCCTTCGTGCGGGCCTCCGATGCGACGATTCTGGCCTTCGTCGGGGACTACATGCACTGCGGTGAGACACAGGCCAACGCCGCCATGCTGGTGGGCTTTCTCAAGGAAGGCCAGTTCACGCCCCTGCGGACTGCGGAAGATGACGCCCTCAAGGCCGGTTGGGTGCCGCGTTCGGTGCTTCTAAGGCGCGCCAAGATGTTGAACAGCAAGACCTTTGTCGAAGCCTTGATCTACCTCACGGACACCACGGCCATCGAACACAGGGCCGCAGATCAGGGCATTCCAGCGGTGCGGCTGTCTGAATAGGGCGATAGGGCGTTCCGGAACGGTCGGGAACGCTGGAAGCCACGGGCTAGAGCGGCTGGTGGGCTTTTTCGCCAAGGCTGTTCCGGCGCGTTCCCGGAACGCGCAAAGCCACAGGCTAGAGCCTTGGAATGGTAAAAAAAATATATGTTCCCGTACATCCACGCGTGGAGGATTTTTTCAAAGGTGACAATTTTTAAAAAAGGTTTTTTTTGGATGTGCACGCGATACCCCCCCGGAACGCGTGAAAAAATGTGCCACGGGGCCTTGCTGCACAAGGGTTTGCGCGTTCCCGGAACAGGCGGGAACGCACGGGAACGCGGGAACGCTGGAGGTAGTGATGAAAACAGGAACAAAGCTGGCGCACCCGAGCCAATGCCGAGAAGTCGGCCCCGGCGACCTTGACCGTTTGTTGCAACAGGGATGGGTCGAGTTGAAGGGGACGGTGAACCGGAACGCCCGCAAGCAGCGTGTATTCCGCCTGCGCCGTAAAGCACTAGGACAAAAACGCATTGCCGCATATCTGGATATGGCAGATGCAGAGGCTTTATTAGCTGCACGCCTGCCGGGTGAAACTGTTGCGCAATTGCTAATGCGGTTATTGCGCGCTAGTAGTGAAAACAGTAAGGCGGACATAGAGAAATAGAAAATTAGCAGATTACCGTTATGACGGGCCGAACGCCCAAGGTAGGCAGCTTTATGAGCGGAAAATTATACGAAGCACTTAAAGCTTTAACGGACAAACCGGGCGGAGACTTTATGGATGGGGTGACTTACTTGAGAAATGACGCCCCCGACGATATGCATCAAGCTTTTGTGCGTGCCCGGTGCGAAGAAAACCATTTGTTCAACCCGCGTCCCGAGTTCCCCAACCTTGCCGTCATAACCCGTACGGCTGTCGCGCTTGCGCCGCAGTTGCGGCGGATGCCTCACTCGCAGCGAGCGTTTTTTCTGCATAGGCACGTCAACCTGTTGTGTGAAGTGACCATCGAGCAGGTGGACGACGCCTTGGAGTTCATGCGGCGTCATTGCGGGCTCTAAAAACACATATGCCTGCTCTCCAAGCAGCGCATCTGAAGGCAGACAAGCCTATAAACACTGGACGCGGTGAATGATGGTTGTGGTAACAGGGCTGATTCCTACCACGAAGAGAGGGTAAATGATGGATGGATATACAGCGGAACGCGGGCACTCGAAACAGGTCCACCATGACCTGAAAGAACCCCTAAACGGATCTTTGATCCGCTGATTCCGGCCATAAAAACCCTGTGGTAGAGCGGTTCGGTGCCGATGGGGTTACAACCGGGCTACATGGAGGCCTGAAAACCCCCATAGACGGTTATGTGAAAGCTGTTTTTTTATATCGGAAAGACGTAAGGGTTTAGGTGGCCGACCTCGCAGGATGCGCTAAGAGACGCAACAACATGGTGAGCGCTACTACCCCTAGCTCCTAGATAGAGAAAGGCGCCCAGAAATGATCCTGCTGCCCGCTTGGGGCTTGAGGAGGTAGATGTGAAACTGACACACACTGAAATTCGTCGCCTGATCGACAAGGCGCAGAAGGGCGACCAGAAAGCCCTGTCTTTACTGGTTGAGTGGGGTTTGGACAGGCAGATGGAACTCTGCTCCGACGAGGCCCGTGCGCCTCTATTGGCTTGGCAGCGGGCGCAGGTGGAACTCCAGCGACTCCAGGCCATTGGCAACAGGAAGGCCCGGCTTGCCCGTGACTTCCGCACTGCCTTGATCGAGGCGCACATCGAAGACGTGATTCGCAGAAAGCGGGCTGCACTTGTAGACAAAAACCGCTGTGGCTGGACCAGTATCCTGATGAAGTTTTATGAACTGAATGGGCTTGACGCACCGGATATCCAAACCGTTCGTCGAGTTGCCTATGAGTTTAAAGGGTTCTAACTAACAAGCCGCACATCTGCTGCCATGCCGGTTCATGCTGAAGTCAAAATACCAAATACACCTGACTTTGGAGATACCCAACATGGCCAACAGCCCCAGCACTGAAACCGCAGAAGCCCCAGCGGAAAAGATCATCCCGTTGTACCGCAGCGCTATTACGTTCAACGAGAGCCGGAACAACGTTTGGTCCGCAGTGGTGCCGCGCAACACTTCAAAGGAAAGGCTGCTGCAATCAGGGCTTTGGAGTGTGGTATCCGATCAATTCAGACCCTTCGATAGAGTCAACGTGATTTATGAAGATCGCAGCGGCTATGCCGAACTGTTAGTGGTCGATGCCGGACGCGGGTTTTGCACTATGCAGTTACTGCACTTCTATCCATTACCAGCACTTCTCACCAGCACTGAAGGCCTTCCACCCGGCTTTTCAATTGACTACCGAGGGCCAGATCAGGAGTGCCAGTGGTGTGTAACGCGACTGGCTGACAATGTAATGATGGTACGCGGTAAACCTTCCCGCGATGCTGCATTAGCCGAACTGTTAGATTCAGCAACGCTGCGGTGATCGACCATGAAACTTGAAGATCAACTGATAGTGCTCGCCCATACCGCCTATTGCGCAAAGTTTTACATTGCCTTCCGTGGCAGTCTGGAAAAGCTAATAGAATTAATAGCTTACTCTATTGGTGAGGCTGCGCCAGATGCCGACCAGATCAGCGTATTTATACGCAAGGAAGAAACCCAACGGACATTAGAAGTGACTTACGAAACTGCACTGTGGCGATCAGCAGATAGAACTCAATCATGGCGTTTGATCTGCTTGGCAGTTACTGCTGATCCTGAAGTAGCCAAACGCTTATTGGCTAAACGGCCACCCAGCCCTGACTGCTGTGCTTATTGCCTTCAAGATGAACGTGGAGTCATGGAGGCATTAAAACCAGAACTGGACATTTATAATAACCCGATCCCCGGTGTCATGCTCCACCGGCAATGCTCCAGACCTTGGGGCTTGATGCGCGACCTTGTGGCGAGGGCTAAGTCATGACCGCAGCAGAAACCGAACTCTTACACATAATCGTCGCCCGCTTCAAAGGCAAGACCGGAATGTACTCGCCAAAACAATTCCTGCGCGCCGTCAAAGCCAAGGACGCGCTGGTGACGATTCAAAGCACGCATTTCCGCTATGTGCTCCTTGGTATGGGCATTGCCCTGTTTTACTCTCACTTCGACCCCTACATCCGCGTCGTCGATTTAACCGTGAAAAAACTCCCCCGCTATGTCTGGGGGGCGCACACCTGCCAGTTCTGCAACTTGTACGAAGAGGTCGAGCTTGATCTGGTGCCTGAGCTTGACGACAACGGCGAGTGGGTCGAAGGGCAAAACGTCCACTCGCTTTGCCGGAAGCCGCTAAGGCTTTTGCGTGAGGAATTGCGGCTAGTCAAGCTACAGAAACTGAAGGCTGAATTACTATGAGCACTGACATTGAGCTTTATGATAGCGGCGGCGAGCTAGCGCCTGTCGCACCGTCCCCGCTGGCGCCCATACAACCTGATTCGTGGGGAACAACCGACGTTGACCTGTTGTCACCAAGGGAGGTTGCCGACTTTCAAGGCGGCCAAACGATCTTTGGGCAAGCAGCCCCCCCCGGTGTAACTGCCCAACAAGTGCAGGCCGCAATCGGACAGCTGAGTGCTGTTTTTCTCTCGGATTTTTCCCAGCTTCAGCACAATGCGCGGCATATCCAGCAAGCCATTCAATGGTATCAGGATGCACTCGCTAATCCGCCACGGCCACAACGGCAACGCCACCGCTATAACCTTTTCGAGCATAAGTCCGACCCGATTTTCCAAGCCTTCGCCGATTTCGCCCACGACCACAACTTTAGCGCGAAGATGGTTCAGGACTGCTGCTGGTGGGTGTCGGAGGCGACGCGACGGATTAATGCGCAACAAGTTGGAGGCAGTGCTCCGGCGCAAGGAAGCGCACCCCCTTCTTATGAGGATCAGTTGACCGATGGCGAATGGCGCGAACTCGACCGGCGTAACGAACGCCTCAAGCTGAATACAGAAATCACCTTGCGCAAGCGTTGGGGCACTTCCTACGAATCGAATCTGCAAGTGGCGCAGGAATATTTGAACAATCTCCCGGCCAAGGATCAGGCGCACTTGAGCCAGATCAGCAATCAAGGGTCAATGTTGAACAGTGTGGAAGTGCTCGAACATTTGTTTAACAGCGCCATCGGTAGTGGTTCCCTGCCCACGTCAGGCGGTGCGATTGCCCAAGAGATCGCTGCAATCGAAAACGTGATGAAGACCGAGCGTAAAAAATATCTCGCTGACCCGCAACTGCAAGCGAGATATCGCGTATTGATTGATGCTCGGGATAAGAGGTGAATCATGGCAACCAGACCCATCCGCCCCAAACCATCCAGCCGCACATTTGCCACGGTGACGCTTTCCACAGCCGCATCTGGCGTTAGTGATAGCGTCAACGTTACCGGGCTGACCCTTAGCTGCGTTCAAATGTCCACGGCATGGGACTCGGCTGGTATTGGCTTTGAAACCAATGTGGATGGCAGTACCAGCTTTTTCCCGGTGCGCAATAGCGCTGGTGATTTTCTGGTTTTTCAGGCAGCGGCTAATCGAGTCGTCGCCTTTGACCCAGCCCAGTTCGCTGGCCTTCAACTGCTGAAGCTAACGAGTATAACGACGACGGGCGCGGCTGTGGCCCAAAGCAGTAACCGCGTTTTAAAACTTGGGCTAAGTGAATTTATATAGAGGTTAAAATCATGGACAACATTTCCGCTTCACATCCCCTTTGCCTTGAAGGTCGCCAAGTCCGCGATGAGTTGGTGGCAGCCGGTGGCGACGAAACACTCATCCGTAAATTTAACGATTTGCTAAACCTTCCGTTTTTGCACGGCGGGCAGGAAATCAAACTGCGCGGTTTGATTGCACAGGCGCGACTGAAATGAGCAATATCCTTAATCGGCCCCCGCCCCCGCGAAAGGAAGAACCAGCGCCTGCAAGTACGCATCCCGCGCTCGGCCGCCTGTTGTACCGGGCGCGGCAACTCGGCATCGAGCTACCGGATAAAGCCCCCGATCCTGTGGACGTTTCGGGTTTGGGTACGGCTATCCAGCAATTAATCGATGCAAGTGTGGCGGAGCGTATTGCTAAAGAACTGGAAAGGCAGCGGGAACAATCGTCCCATACGGAACGGATGATGCGGGAATTCAATGCACCGGCTCCACTACCGCCCACGCCAGCCAACGCTGGCGCCGGGCCCAGACTCGTTCCCGAAATGCAGTTCGTCCGCGATTCGGCGGGGCAGATTTTTCAGGTGAAATACAACAACGGTGCGGTATTGCAAGCCGTCCGCGACGGTGCCGGTAAAGTCATTGGCATGAAGGAAATCAGACCGCCCACAGTGCCACCGCCTACCCCTGACGCTGGACCGAACCCTTACCAGTTGGGTATACCGCAATAGGAGATCGAGCAATGGCAACCCTTACTTTTGACGGCGATCCCGTAGCCGAAGCCCGCGTACTGGTCATGGCGCTCGCTGAATGGCTAAAAGAGCAGCCCGAGCAGCCGCCCAGTTCTGGCAAGGCAGGGTTCAAATACGACACCACCGGCAAGCTGCAATGGATGGATGTGACACTGGATGAGGCGGTGGAATAAATGGCAACCCGTGGTCGAAAACCCGGTTGCGTCAAATCTGGCGGCAGGGTTAAAGGCAGCTTGGATAAAAACCAGCGGCAATTAATCGGCGGCGAAATCGCCAATGACATCTTGGCGGTGTACCAAGCCATGGGCGGTGCAGCCTTTCTCCTCGACTACGCCAAGACCAAACCCGAAGCCTTCATCCGCGACTGCCTGTCGCGGTTGATGCCGCCGATGGCACGCGATGATGCCGTCGATATCCAGACCAATGTGCAGATCAACATCGACACTGAATTTGAAGCCGCTCGCAGGATTGCTTTCGCTTTGTCCAAAGCCGCGTACGCGCGCAAGGACCAAGAGCCCGCCATCGATGTCCAGCCGACACCGCAGCAAGCCTGTGACCCGCACTGGCAGCGTCCTGATGCCATGCCCTTGCTACCCCCTGAACCCATGCCTGACCCCGAGCGCGAACGTTGGGCCAGTGAGCTACCACTGACCGATGAAGAGCGCGCCGACCAGAGACTGATTCGGCAGACCAAGGAAGCCAACCTGACAAACTACGTTGGTTCGAGTGCCGAGCAGTGTGGCCCCGGTCCTGTCCGGCCCAGCCCGGCACCGTCGATCACGATCAATGGGCAACGCTTCCGGAAACCGCGCTAGGTGAAATCCGGATCAATCGCAGGGCTATGCTGCGGCAGATTTTGCGTAGGGAACAACTCCAGTTGCACTGGTGCTTCCAGTTCGATGAGGCACCCGCTCACAAGGTCAAGGGCAGGATGGACAAATGCGTCTAGGCTTTCTTGGTCGATGATGATGGCGATGAGCATTTTGGTATCTCCACACTTAGCAGGTACTTGGCGAGCGCCCCTGCAAATGGGAAATCGGCGCCCTGTGATTGTAGCCTACGTGTTGGTGTGCCCCTTCGTCATGAACACGCAAGACGAGATCGTTCAGGCGATCAACGATTTCAACAGCGGGCGCTTTGGACAAATCGCCCATTGAGTTCCTTCATGGCGTCATGACGCTATGAGGGTTTTTTCGGCGGCCTGATCGTCGCCATCCCATCCGAGGAGAGTCCCCATGAGCACGCCTGCTAACTTTAACAACCAGAGACCTGCCATTGACCCATCCAACGCCGTCATGCTGCTGATCGATCACCAGAGTGGTCTGTTCCAGACAGTGGGCGATATGCCGATGCCCGAGCTACGCCTGCGCGCTGCGGCACTGGCCAAGATGGCAACGCTAGCCAAGATTCCGGTCATCACCACTGCCTCCGTACCGCAAGGCCCGAACGGCCCCCTGATCCCCGAGATTCATGAAAATGCTCCTCACGCCCAGTACGTGGCGCGCAAGGGTGAGATCAATGCCTGGGACAATCCGGATTTCGTGGCCGCAGTGAAAGCCACTGGCAAGAAGCAACTTATCATTGCCGGCACCATCACCAGCGTGTGCATGGCCTTCCCCGCCATCAGCGCCGTCCATGACGGTTATCAGGTCTTCGTCGTGGTGGATGCCTCGGGCACCTACACCAAGATGGCGCAGGAAATTACGCTCGCTCGTGTGGTCCAGGCTGGTGTAGTACCGATGGATACGGGCGCAGTCGCTTCTGAGCTGCAAAAAACCTGGAACCGAGACGATGCTCAGCAATGGGCTGAGGTTTACACCAAAATTTTCCCGGCCTACCAACTGCTGATCGAAAGTTACATGAAGGCGCAAGATGTGGTGAATAACAAGGAAGTGCTTGATTCACAGCGCAAGTAATCGTATCCGCTGTATCGCCCCCATCGAAGCGGTGGGGGCTTTTTTGTTGTGCGCCAGTGGCCATGCAGGCGGCCTATGATTTGTGGCAGGCCGAACACCGAGGGCAGCCCGATATCGTGCGCTTGATCGAAGCGGTGTCGTGACCCCAACGTAACCCCGACCCGAAACGCCAAGGGCCTGCATCGCTGCAAGCCCTGTGCCGAACCGTGGTATCTGTCCGTGGTACGACGAATGACACGATCCGCTGAAACCCGCTATCCACGTGGCCTGTAGGGGATTCATACGCTGCGTTAACGGAAGCGCTCATTTCCATCTCCTCGTGTATCAGCGAGGGCAGGCGGTCGATAAGCTCAGGCCTGCGCCCTCTCCAGTGTTCCATCGGTGCGACTGAATGTCGGCGCCAATGGGGCGGGAGATACACAGTAGTTCCTGAATTTTGCCTTCGGTAGTCGCCAGACTGAGCTGAAGAGTCTCAAAAATGGAACGATTCGAGGCCTCGGATTTTGCTCACTCCAGGCGTTCCTGGCGCAGCACCTCACTAATGGCCTGGAGCGCCCAAGTGAGATCCTGACGACCGTCCTGCGGGAAACCGAGGCGAAAATATTGCCGGTGCAACCCCTGCAAACTGAAAATTTCCCCCGGGGCGATGACTATCCTGCGCTCGAGCAAGCGCTCGAATACCCGCCGTGGCTCCACTGGCTCCACGACCCGGGTCCAGAGCCCGGCACCGCCCATGGGCAAGCTCAGATGCAGTTGTTCACCCAGATGCTCCTGGAGTTGCCGGGCCAGGCCATACAGGCATTCTTGCAGGTAGCGCCGCAATTGCTGCAGGTGAAGGTCTATCCGGCCCTTGCGATACAAGCGGGCGATGGCCCGCTGGCGAATGGGGGGCATGCGAAATGAACGCAACAGAAAGTGCCGCTGCAGTTGCGCGCTGAAATGCCGGGACAGCAGATAACCGTAGGGGGCTTCGGGGCCGACGATCTTCTCGAGCGAAGAAAACACCAGCAAGCGATCGGGATTGACCAGATCACGCAGTTTCTGCCCCGGCTCGTCGCCAAAACAGAACTCGCCATCCAGATCGTTTTCCAGCAGCCATGCCCCATGAAGCTCCAACAGCCGGGCAATGGCGCGCTTGTCCGATTCGGGCATCAGGCTGCCCTGGGGCGAACTCACGCCCGAACACAGCAACACCAGCCGCACCGGTTCGCTGCGCAGCAACCGCTTGAACTGTTCCAGGTCCAGGCGACCGGCCTGGCAAAGCGGTACTTCGATAATGCGCAGGCCAGCGGCCTGCAATACCCGCAGAATCATCCAGGAGCACGGCGACGAAACCAGCACGGTACTGCCGCGCAGCTCGAGCGCGCTCAACATGATCTCCAGCACCGCCCGTACATCGACGCCGATGTAAACGTCATCGGCGCACCAATAGTGCTGCGCCGAGCGGGTGTAACGTGCCGCCAGGGCTGCACGCAATTCAAGCTCGCCGCAAGGTTGCCGGATACTGCCCTGCCAGCGCGGATTCTGTCGCAGCAGTTCGCGCTCGAGCATCAACAGCGGGTTGTCCAGCGACATCAACGCCGTCGGCTCGACGCGACTCAACACCAGCATGTCCGGCCGATTGGCGTAATACTGCATCGTCTGCAGCATGTCCTTTTCATTCTGACAGACGCCCCGGCTACCGGGCGGCATGGCGAAATACCCGGATTTGGCGACCGAATAGATCCGCCCTTCGCTTTCCAGCAAGGAATAGGCGTATTGAATGGTTGAAATGGACACTTTCAAGCGCCGGGACAAATCACGCAATGACGGCAGTTTTTTCCGCGTTCCGGGTGCGACTTCGTTGACCAGGGTCGATAGGTAGCGATAGACCGCCTGGTAGGCGAAACCCGTTTTCCGTTGCCTGTTCATCAGCGACCGCAGACAAGCTCGAAGGCCGTTTTTCCAGTGCGCGGGTCATGCGCCTTGATGCGGCACTTGTCCGGGTCACTGGCACGCACACGGGCAATCAGCGAACTACGGTCGAGCCCGTCCGCCCTTTGCATGCGGTACAAACGCTGCAGCGCCTCTTGCGGCAAACCGCTGATATCCACCAGCCACTGCATCACCGGCTCAGGCGAAGCCTTGCCCTGCAGCGCCTTGTGCAGATACGGCAATGCGACCAGCATGCCTGGATGACAGTGGCGTAGAAAAGCTTCCAGGTCCCGCCCCTGGCTGACGAAGGGCGCGTGCAGCAGGCAAACCAGTTGTACCTCGCTCAAGCCATAGGCTTGTTGCGCAAAATCGGTCGCCAACTGGCGCCGCTGTTTCAAGCCAGCCTCGCCCCGGTAGGCAGCCAGGGCCTGCTCGATCAGTTCGGCGGGCATGCGCTTGCGTCGCATCATGGCCTCGGCCAGTTGCAGGTACTCGTCGATGCCCTCGCGATAACTGCGGTTCTGCAGGAACTGGGCACGCAGCCCACGCATATGGGCCATCAACAAGGGATTGGCACAATCGGATTCACTGAAGGCGAACGCAAGGTCGGCGTACCGGAACCCGAGAAACTCGGTGAGCAATGTGCTTTTCGCCGGGTTGGGCACATGAACCAGGTCATGAATCGACAAAAAGCGCGGTTCTATCGGCAGACTGGGTAAAGGGGCCGCGCCGATATGATTCTCGCCGTGGAGTTGCCGATAATATTCATGCCCCAAGGGCTCGAATTGCTCCAGCAAGGCCCCGTGCCGGGGGGCTGCCTCGGTGCGCAACAACCCGGCGTCACGCAAGGTACTCCTGCCCCAGGCCAGGTACCTTGCCTGCTCGGACGGCAGGTCGGCGCCCACTACCAGGTCGACGCCGCCTTCCCAGGCCATGATGCGTCGATAGAAATCCGCCAGGGACAAATAGCAGCTATTGCAAAACGAGGCGCGTGCCTGGCCGCCGGTCAGATGACCGGCCATCAGCAAGTCCATGCGATTGGATTTACAGGTGGCCGTTGAAAGGCGTGCATCGGCGTCAAAAGGCAATATCTGGCAATCATCGACCATCAGCACTTCAACCCGGGGGTCGTCATCGGCGAACAAGGCACGATAGCTACGCTGGATGTTCTCCATCACCGCAGAGGTGATGCCTGCGTGGCGACAGGTTGCCACGCGCAGGTCGAAGGTATCCGGCGCACGGGCCGCGATGCTCAATTGTGCAGCGCGCAGGAATGCCAGCGCGTGGGAGCTGTCCTTGCCACCCCCGTAAGCCAGCATGACTCTGAACCCGCCAATACGCTCGATCCCTCCGGCGGCCACGATCAGTCGCTGGATCAACAGTTGCAATGAAGTTTTCTGCGCAATGGAGAAATAGCTGAGCATCCGCTGCAATACCTGGTGGTATACGTTTTTCATGGCCTGATCGTGAGTCGTGCTCATAGCTTTTACCTGACATTCAATGACGGTCACGCTCGGCACGGCCAAGTAGCGCGACACAGATTAACGTTTGGCAGCAAACAGGGATCGCCGAACAACGCGCCAAGTACGCGTAACCGGGCAAACCACTCCCGTCAGGAGTGGTCGTCTTTTAATTGCGACATCCTAGGAATTTTCCAATAACTTCCTACAACTGTTTACCGGCGAATTCATCACAGATTAAACAGAAACTTTAAATCTTCTGTGTTCGCTCAAACCTGCACACACGCATGCCTTGACGGCAAGTACAGGGTTCGGAAAGCTCACCATCGAGCACTGAAAAACACGTAATACGAAGCGGATGTACGATCATGTCTCATTCCGTGAGAATACGGTGAGTGAGCTATTATCGGCACTTGTGCAGTGATTAAAAGATACAGAATCCAGCAAAAAACCAGTTCAGTTTTTCTTCAAATCCCAGGCAACATCAAGAAGAGAGACACAAGCCCCTATAAACCGCAAAAATAACCGAGGAATAGGTTTATCCACCATGATTAACCAAGAGGAAATTTCCTAAAGCAAGATCGGAATAATCTGCATATAAAGAAGCGCCAAGGCAGTCAGCCTTGGCGCTATAGGGAAACAACGAGGAGCAACAGGCTTCACGCCGCTGCAAGCCGCCTTCAGGCGGGGGGCATCTGCAACGCCACCCGGCCGCGACACGGGCACTCGTCCATGTAGCGATGCGCTTCGACGAACTGCTCGAACGGATAGACCCGGGTGATTTGCGGCACCAGGACCCGATCCGCGGTCATCTGATTGATATCGCGCAGGGCTCGCTGCAATGCGACCTGATCCTGGGTAATGCCCAGCTCCGGCTTGCCGGTGAAGTTGCCCAGGCAGTGCACGAAGAACTGAATGTTCTTCTGGAACGCTGCACAGGCCGGGAATGGCGTCTGGTTGCCGCCTTGCAAGCCGTACAGGACCAGGCTGCCGCGCGGCGCCAGGGCATCGCCCAACAGTGACATCTGCGGGCCGCCCAGGCCATCCAGGGCCATGTCGACGCCACGCCCGTCGGTGTACTTCCTGATCTGCATGAGCAGATCCTGCTCCTCGGTGACGATGACCTTGTCGGCGCCCAACGACAGCAGGTACTCGCGCTCATCTGCGGATTTGGTCGCCGCGATGACCTTGATACCCAGTGCCTTGCCCAATTGCACGAACGAAGGGCCGGCACAATGGCTGGCATCGGTGATCAGCGCGGTTTGCCCTGGCTTGAACCGCGCCAGGTCGACATAGGCAAAATAGGCGATCAGCAACGGCGTGTAATGCACGCTGGCCTCGATCGGGGTCAGGATGTCCGGGTAGCGGGTCAGGGCCGTGCGTGGCAATACGATCACTTCGCCGTAGACCGGATACTGGTTGGGGCTCTCGGCCGGGAAGCTGGCCACCTTGTCGCCCACTGCCAGATCGTCCACGCCCTCGCCCACTGCCAGCACGATGCCTGCCATTTCATGACCCAGCCCGGCAGGCAGATGCGCCTGGGACGGTGCCAGGTTCTGGCGCCAAAGCACGTCATACCAACTGATGCCGATCGCTTCGACACGTATTTGCACCTCACCGGGTGCGGGCTGCACAGGTACCTGCTCTTCGCACTTGAGCACCTCGGCCGGGCCAAACTTGTGAAAACGAATCGTGCGGGACATCGCAAACCTCGCCAAATAAACCTCTAATGCCATGAACTCTATCCGGGCTTTACCGGTTAGACCATCAGTGGCCATTAATAGTCGACATGCCTGTCATTGATTGCAGATCCATTCTACAGCGGCAAAAATCAAATTTTCCGATGCAGGGTAACAGCCTTTGCCCGTAAGATTCACTCCGAGCCCCATTCCTGACAGCCCAGTGAAGCGAACCAGATGAACCGTAACGACCTGCGTCGCGTCGATCTGAACCTGCTGATCGTATTCGAAACACTGATGCATGAGCGCAGTGTGACGCGTGCGGCGGAAAAACTCTTCCTGGGGCAGCCGGCCATCAGCGCGGCCCTGTCGCGCTTGCGCAACCTGTTCGACGACCCCTTGTTCGTCCGTACCGGCCGCAGCATGGAACCCTCGGCCAGGGCGGTGGAAATCTTCGCCCTGCTCTCGCCGGCACTCGATTCCATCTCTACCGCGGTCAGCCGCGCGGCCGATTTCGACCCGGCCACCAGCAACGCAGTGTTTCGCATCGGCCTGTCCGACGATGCCGAATTCGCCTTGCTGCCGATGCTGCTCAAGCGCGTGCGCGCCGAAGCGCCTGGCATTGTCCTGGTGGTGCGACGGGTCAACTATATTCTGATGCCCTCCTTGCTGGCCTCCGGGGAAATCTCCATCGGAGTGAGCTACACCGCCGACCTGCCGGCCAATGCCAAGCGCAAGGTGCTGCGCCGCAGCAAGCCGAAGCTGCTGCGCGCCGACACCATGCCGGGCGCGCTGAGCCTGGACGACTTCTGCTCCAGGCCCCATGCGCTGGTTTCGTTTGCCGGCGACCTGAGCGGGTTCGTCGACGCTGAGCTTGAAAAAGTCGGGCGCAAGCGTCACGTGGTGCTGGCCGTGCCTCAGTTCAATGGGTTGAGCACGCTGCTGGCCGGCACCGATATCGTCGCAACCGTGCCCGACTATACGGCCGACGCCCTGACCGCCGCCGGCGGCGTGCGTGCCGAAGAGCTGCCGATCGATGTCCAGTCGTTCGAGCTGCACATGGCCTGGCGTGGGTCGCAGGACAATGACCCGGGGGAGCGCTGGTTGCGGTCTCGGATTCAGATGTTCTTCGGGGATCCGGATAGTCTGTGAAGGCCAGTGCTCTCAGCCCATTAGTGCCAGCAATCATGGGGCTTACACATTCCGACCTGGTGCGCTCCGACGTTTTGCGTAGTTTTCCGGGGCACCTGGGGCACATATGCATTGACCGAGCACAGCCGTCAATAGAACGGAGAAGTCATGGCTACAGCCCAAGACAAAGGAACCACGTCAATCGGCCTGGTGCATGAAGCGCTTTACAGTGCCAGACAACGCCACATGGACGTGTCACTTGCACTACAAAAGGCCGACATCGATCCTCAATTGCTGGAGTCCCCACGGTCCAGAGTCTCGGCCGCCGCATTCGCTCGCCTCTGGGTCGCGTTGGCGGATCTGCTGGATGACGAGTACTTCGGTATCGACAGTCATCCAATGCGGCGTGGCAGTTTCAAACTGATGTGCCACGCACTACTTGATTGCAAAACTTTGGGCCCAAGGCTTTATCCTCAACGTGCAGTCTGGCTACACCGAGGGCACCCTCGGCTTTGGCATCGATGCGCTCGGCCTGGTCGGGGTCAAACTGGATTCCAGCCCAGACCGCACCGGGTCCGGCCTGCTGGCCTATGATTCGCAACGCAACGTGAAAGACGAGTACAGCAAGCTGATACCGACCGCCAAGGCACGCCTGGGACGCAGCGAACTGCGTATCGGCGGCCTCAATCCGGTGATGCCGATGTTATCGAGCAACAACAGCCGCCTGCTCCCGCAAGTGTTCCGCGGTGGAATGCTGGTATCCAAAGACCTTGAGCCTTTGACCTTCAGTGCCCTGCGGATCAACGCGGTAAAAGAGCGTAACTCGACGGATTTTGAATCGCTGACCACCTTTGGTTACAAACCGGTCGAAGCCGATCACTACACCTATCTGGCACTGGACTACAAAGCGTTGCCGGAACTCACGCTCAGCTACCATGTGGCCGAACTGGAAGACCTCTACCGCGCCCAGTTTTTCGGGTTGAAGCTTGATCGAGCGCTTGGCCCGGGATCGGTCATCTCTGACATCCGCTATTTTGCTGCCAGCGAAACGGGAGATGAAGGCCTGGGTGAAGTGGACAACCGCACACTCAGCACACTATTGGCCTATCGCCTGAGCGGCCACACCTTCGGCGCCGGTTTCCAGAAAGCCTGGGGGGAAACGTCCTTCGCCTTTATCAATGGCGCCGACACCTACCTGTTCGGTGAGTCGTTGGTGAGTACCTTTACCGCGCCCAACGAACGGGTCTGGTTAGTGCGCTACGATTTCGATTTCGCAGCGGCTGGCCTGCCTGGGTTAACCCTGGGCCTGAAATATGTCAAAGGCGATGAGGTAGATCCTGCTCTCTTGAGTACATCCCAGGCCGCCTCACTGCGATCCCTGGGGAGGATGGCAAGGAATGGGAGCGCGTCACCGACATCACCTACACCGTACAAAGTGGTCCGTTCAAGAATGTGTCGGCACAGTGGCGCAACTCCACCAATCGTTCCACCTACGCCGACAGCGCCAACGAAAATCGCCTGATAGTTCGATACACCTTCAAGTTTTGAAAGTCATCGCTGATGGATCGCCGCACGCAGGTATTGCGTGCGGTTCATCGCAAGTGCGGCACTCGGGGCTTCGGCCGAATGTGCTTTGTCACGCTTAGTTTCTCATCGCTATTTCACTATGAGACTTGCTCAAATCACAGGGGAAGCGAACGGTCTTGAATGACACGCTTCATCACAAGGGTGGAGGTCAATCGCTGAACATTGGGTAACGTGGAAAGGCGGTCATCATAAAGCTGTTGAAAAGCCGGTAGATCACGGGTGATGACGTGAAGAAGATAACCAGTTGATCGGACATTTGTTGGCAACGCTAATCGTGGCGGCCGGTGTCGGTGGTCTGATTGCAAGCAGCCCCATTGCCCTTTCGGTGCTCACCATTGCCGGGGCTGCGTATCTGCTTTGGCTGGGACTCAACATGCTCCTGCATCCTTCAGTACCTCGCGCCGGCGAAGCTCAAGCATCCGGCTCCTGGGCGCGCTGGACACTTAAAGGGGCCTGCGTAAGCGGCCTCAACCCCAAGGTTTTTCTGCTTTTTCTGGCCTTGTTGCCACAATTCACCGACCCGACGGCCTCCTGGCCGGTTCCGATGCAGATCGTCGCGCTAGGCCTGCTCCACGCCTTCAGTTGTGGAGTGATCTACCTGCTGGTGGGGTTCGGTTCTCGAGTCGTGTTGCAGGCACGCCCCGTGGCAGCTCAAGCGGTCAGTCGCCTCTCGGGAGCAATCATGGTCATTATCGCCGTCCTTCTATTAATCGATCAGATCTTGCGCTGACTCAAACAAGGGCGCTTCTTCTTTTGAGCTCGTTATTGAGAATGAAATCATTCTCTGAGTAGTCCACCGGGCAGTCGATAAGGTGAACCCCGGGTTCCGCCATGCAACGCTCGAGCAATGGTAGAAATGCCTCTGCGCTCTCCACCCTGTGCCCCTTGGCACCATAGCTTTGCGCATACATGACAAAGTCTGGATTCCCGTAATCAAGGCCGAAATCGGTAAAGCCCATCTGCGATTGTTTCCAGCGGATCATGCCGTAGCCATCGTCGCGCAGGATAATGACGATCAGGTTCATCTTCATCCTCACAGCGGTCTCCAGCTCCTGACTGTTCATCATGAAGCCACCATCGCCGCAAACGGAAATGATCGGCCTGTCCGGATAAACCAGACGTGCGGCCATGGCCGATGGCAACCCGGCGCCCATGGTTGCGAGCGCGTTGTCCAGCAGCACGGTGTTGGGTATGTGCGCCTTGTAGTTGCGTGCGAACCAGATCTTGTAGATGCCGTTGTCCAGGGCCACGATACCCTCGGACGGCAGCGCCCGGCGCACATCGGCCACCAGGCGCTGCGGGTAGATCGGGAATCGCGCGTCATCGGCGCCCTCTGCAACCTGGGCCTCGTTAGCTTCACGGATGGCCAGCAGACGGCTGAAGTCCCAATGAGCCTGGGGGCTGAGCGCCTCGCTGATCTGCCAGACGGCGTTGGCAATATCGCCGACTACTTCAATCTGCGGGAAATAGACCGGGTCGACCTCGGCAGAACGGAAGTTCACGTGAATCACTTCGGTGCCACCGCGGACCATGAAAAACGGTGGTTTTTCGATGACATCGTGGCCGATGTTGACGATCAGGTCCGCCGCCTCGACAGCGCGGTGAACGAAGTCCCCGGACGACAGCGCGGCGTTGCCGAGGAAGCGCGGATGGCGCTCATCCACGACGCCTTTGCCCATTTGCGTGGTGACGAAAGGAATACCGGTTTTGTCGATCAGCTGGCGCAGTACCTTTGCCGTCATTTTCCGATTGGCGCCTGCCCCGATCACCAGGATCGGGCTTCGTGCCGCTTTGAGCTTGGAAACCGCCGCACTGATAGACTTGTGCTCGGCCAGCGGCCGACGGCTGAGGCTGGGTGCAATCGGGGTGCTGTCAGTCTCCTCGGCAGCGATATCCTCGGGCAGCTCCAGGTGCACCGCTCCCGGTTTTTCTTCCTCGGCCAGACGGATAGCCTCGCGTATACGGGACGGAATGTTGTCGGCTGAAGCCAGCTGGTGGGTGTACTTGGTCAGCGGCTGCATCATCCCCACGACGTCGAGGATCTGGAAACGGCCCTGCTTGGATTTCTTGATGGGCTTCTGGCCCGTGATCATCAGCATCGGCATACCGCCCAGAAACGCATAGGCGCCGGCGGTAACCAGGTTGGTGGCACCGGGGCCGAGGGTCGACAGGCTGACGCCGGTCTTGCCGGTGAGGCGCCCGTAGGTGGCGGCCATGAAGCCAGCCGACTGCTCGTGGCGGGTCAGTACCAGCTTGATGCTGGAACAGCGCAACGACTCCAGCAGGTCCAGGTTTTCTTCACCAGGAATGCCGAATACATACTTGACCCCTTCATTTTCCAGGCATTTCACCACGACATCTGCGGCCTTGGCCATCTTTCCACCTCAATCTCGGTGAGCGCTTGCGCGCCTGTTACCATTATTGATCAAGGGGCATGCCCCCGACTTTCACACTGACGGCGCTACGGTCACATCGGTCTGACCGCTCTGGGCCAGCGCGATGTGAACGAATCCTTCGGCTTTCTTGCGTACCACCGCCTTGACGCCAAGCAACGCCTACGCCTTGGCAGCCTGCTCAGCCCCCTTGTGGCTTCTACCTACCTGTTGTGCGGCTTGGCCGGGGTGGAATTCAGTGACCACCAGAAATACACCATGAAGCGGGCCTTCGCCTTGAGCTTCCTCATTCTGGGCATGTGTTTGCTCCTGGGGTTGTTCCCTCTGCAAGCGGGTGCGTAACCCAACCGGGCGCTGGCCAATGGAGAGTCATCAGTCACTCTCTTCCTCCAGCGCAACAAACCGGTCCAGGTCGATCAAGTCCAGCTTGATGCGCCCGGCAAAGGCCGAGAAGGCGAAGAACGCCGCCAGCAAGCGCATGTCCCTGGCCCAGAACGGCACATAGCGCGGCGGTTGCAGCCAACCGGATTCGAACAAGGGCGCCAGGCGTACCACATCGGCGGTGGTCAGTCGTCCGGCGAACAGGTGGTTGACCAATTCCGGGCGGTTGTCGCGGATGGCCACGCGCAACAGGGTGTGCACGCTGATCAGGCCGCTGAGGTAGCAGGCATCCTTGGTGAAAGCACTGCCGCCGCGCACATCGCCGCCACGGAAGATCCGCTGGGTGGAGCGGAATGATTCTTCCTCGGTCTGGCCGGCCTGGAGAAAGCCCTTGAACACCTCAATGAAGTCGGCGCCGTCCAGGGCCTGCTGCACGGCCAGCACGCGCAGGGTGATGCGGCGCAGGCGCTGGATGTCGATGCTGCCGGTGAGCAGCTCGGCGAGCATGGCGATGCCTTCCTGGGTCGCCGTGGTGCGTGGCGCGCCCAAGGCCAGGCAGCCCAGGTTGGGTTGCAGCATGCCGTTCTGGGCGGTGGCGGCGTGGACGAAAGCTTCATGTTGCAACAGCTGGCCCTTGTCCAGTTCGGAAAACAGGGCACTGGCGCGCAGGCGGATGCGACTGGCACCGGCGATGGCCTTGGAGGCGAGCCCCGGGTCGACCATGACCTTGACCTGGCCGGTCCCGAAGAAGCGATCAAGCTCCGGCTGCATCCACTCGGCGAAGTCCTGGGCCGGGATATCGGCGACGGTTTTGGGGATGTGCTGGCCGCCAAGCAGTGCATCGGTGGTATCGAGGAAAAAGCGCGCCGCATCGAGTGCCGTCAGCTGCGAGCGCGGGTAGAAGAAGTCGGGGCGGCGGTACAGCTGCGCCGAATAGTCGGCGAAGGCCGGCGTGCCGATAGCTCCGAGCATGCGCCCGGCGGTGGCGTAGCTGCGCGCGGTCATGGCCAGGAACTGGCCCGCGGGGTGGCCGAAGTCGCACTGGCTGGCCAGCGCTTCCAGGCTTTCGATTTCGCTTTGGTGGTTGCGCGGTTCCAGCGTGACGTCCGGCAAGGTCGGACGCCCGGCGCGCCAGTCGGCGAGAAAGCGCTCCTCTACCCCGTCCGGCCAGGCCAGTGCCTCGAGCACGCGGATCTTGCGGGCCAGTTTGGGCAGGGCGATATCGAGATCGGCAATGGCAAGAGGCATGGCTGATTACACCCTTGTGGGAGTTGGCCGCCCGTGCCGCATCCAGGTCCTGCGTCTTGATGGCATTGAGGATGGCCGGCGTCATGTTCCAGATTAGCCAAATACCCCAGCCGCGACAAATCCGCGCTGCCACGTTCCTCGGCATTGACCCGGGTGCGCGGGATCATGGAGTTGCCCAGGTGCGCCATGATGTCGGTGAAGTAGGTATTTATCCCTCCTTACTAACGGTCATGGGCAAAGCCAACCCCGGTTGACTATGATAGCTGCCCATGACCCCCTCACTTTCGCTGCGCCAACCCTGCCCTCCAGGTGCCTGCATCTGCGACCGCGAGCGCCTGCTGGAAACACCGGGCACGGACCTGCGCATCCTGCGCCTGACCCGCCAGGAAGAAAAACGCCTGCTCGAGCGCCTGGAAAACCTGCAAAGCCTGACTGACCTGGAGCACATGCAGCAACGCATGTTCGAACTGCTGGGCCTGCGTGTGGAGGTCGCCCCGGGCTTCAACGAAGTGCGCACCATGCGCGGCATCGTCATCCAGATCGGCGAACTGCCCGGGCTCTGCCGCAAAACCCGCCAGGCCATCCCGACCGCGATTCGACGCGGCCTGGAGAAGCACCCGGAAATTGCCTACGGGCTGCTCAACGCCCACGACCTGCTGCGCGACGCCTGAGGCGTGAGAATGCGCCCGGGCGGCGTCCCGGTTGCCAGCGACAAATGCCCCACAGCTCAAACTGTCAAACCCCGAAACCCCCGTCCCAGAGCACTATATCAATCCGAGTGATAGTTACCTTCGGCCCATTCGATTCGTCGTCAATGGTTCCAGCTCGCATCATCCGCCCATTCTCAATAAATCGGCGGACTCCCCATGGAACAGTCACTCAAATATTTGCGCTACCCCCTCGCCGCCTTGGCGGTGCTGGTGATGAGCGCCTGCGGTCGTGCCCCGGAGGCCACCCAGGCTCCGGCCGCGCCCAAAGTCAGCGTTGCCAAGGTGCTGGAACAGCCGATCAATGAGTGGGATGAGTTCACCGGGCGCCTGGAAGCGCCAGAGACCGTCGAAGTTCGCCCGCGCGTATCGGGCCAGATCGACCAGGTCGCCTTCACTGAAGGTGCTCTGGTGAAAAAAGGCGATCTGCTGTTCCAGATCGACCCGCGTCCATTCGAGGCCGAGGTCCGCCGCCTCGAAGCCCAGCTTCAGCAAGCCCGCG
Organism: Pseudomonas sp. LS1212; assembly: GCF_024741815.1. Taxonomy (NCBI): domain Bacteria; kingdom Pseudomonadati; phylum Pseudomonadota; class Gammaproteobacteria; order Pseudomonadales; family Pseudomonadaceae; genus Pseudomonas; species Pseudomonas sp. LS1212. Next base: position 2,544,893 of record NZ_CP102951.1, on the reverse strand, counting down.
CCACCGCCGTGCGCAGCGCCAACGAAGCCCAGCGCGGCGAACGCCTGCGCTCGAGCAATGCGATTTCCGCGGAACTGGCCGAATCGCGCACCACCGCTGCCCAGGAAGCCCGCGCCGGCGTTGCCGCGATACAGGCACAGCTGGACGTGGCCAAACTGAACCTGAGCTTTACCCGGGTGACTGCGCCGATCAGCGGCCGGGTCAGCCGCGCGCTGATCACTGCCGGCAACATCGTCAATGCCGATACCACGCCCCTCACCAGCGTGGTGTCAACGGACAAGGTCTACGCCTACTTCGATGCCGACGAACGCGTCTACCTCAAGTACACCCAACTGGCACGCCAGGGCCAGCGCGGCCAGACCACCCCGGTCTATCTGGGCCTGTCCAACGAAGACGGCAACCCGCACCTGGGCCAGATGAACTTCGTCGACAACCAGGTCAACCCCAAGACCGGCACTATCCGCGGTCGTGCGGTGTTCGACAACCGCGACGGCAGCTTCACCCCCGGTCTGTATGCCCGCCTGAAGCTGGTCGGCAGTGCCACCTACTCAGCGGTGCTGATCAACGATGAAGCGGTCGGTACCGATCTGGGCAAGAAATTCGTACTGGTCATGGATGCCGATAACAAGGCCACCTACCGCGCCGTCGAACTGGGTCCCAAGCTCGAAGGCTTGCGCATCGTGCGCAGCGGCCTGAGCAAGGAAGACCGCATCGTGGTCAAGGGCCTGCAGCGCGTGCGGCCGGGATCGCCGGTACAGCCGCAGGACACGCCAATGGCCAGTGACGCCACCCTGGCCGCCCTCGCCCAGCAACGCCAGGCCCTTGAAGCCAGCAACCCGCCACGTGTCACTCCGGCTTCGACCGTGAAGGTGGCAAGTGCGCAGGCCCCACGCGGTTAAGAGATCACGCCCATGAATTTCTCCCAGTTCTTTATTTCCCGGCCGATCTTCGCTGCAGTGCTGTCGCTGCTGATCCTGATCGCCGGTAGCATCTCGCTGTTCCAGTTGCCGATCAGCGAATACCCCGAAGTGGTGCCGCCGACCGTCGTGGTACGCGCCAACTTCCCGGGGGCCAACCCCAAGGTCATCGGCGAAACCGTTGCCGCGCCGCTGGAACAGGCCATCACCGGGGTCGAGAACATGCTGTACATGTCCTCGCAATCGACCGCCGACGGCAAGATCACCCTGACCATCACCTTTGCCCTGGGCACCGACCTGGACAACGCCCAGGTCCAGGTGCAGAACCGCGTGACGCGGACCCAGCCCAAGCTGCCCGAAGAAGTCACCCGCATCGGCATCACCGTCGACAAGGCCTCGCCCGACCTGACCATGGTCGTGCACCTGACCTCGCCGGATAACCGCTACGACATGCTCTATCTGTCCAACTACGCCATCCTCAATATCAAGGATGAGCTGGCACGGTTGGGTGGCGTGGGCGACGTGCAGTTGTTCGGCATGGGCGACTACTCCCTGCGGGTCTGGCTCGACCCCAACAAGGTCGCCTCGCGCAACCTTACGGCGACTGACGTGGTCAATGCGATTCGCGAGCAGAACCGCCAGGTCGCTGCCGGCCAGTTGGGCGCACCGCCCGCCCCCGGCGCCACCAGCTTCCAGCTCTCGGTCAACACCCAGGGCCGCCTGGTCAGTGAGGAAGAGTTCGAGAACATCATCATCCGCTCCGGCGCCAATGGCGAAATCACGCGCCTGAAGGACATCGCCCGGGTCGAGCTGGGTTCCAGCCAGTACGCCCTGCGCTCCTTGCTCAACAACCAGCCGGCGGTGGCAATCCCGATCTTCCAGCGTCCGGGTTCCAATGCCATCGAGATCTCCAACGAAGTCCGGGCGAAAATGGCCGAACTCAAGGAGAGCTTCCCCGAAGGCATGGACTACAGCATCGTCTATGACCCGACCATCTTCGTCCGTGGCTCGATCGAAGCGGTGGTCCATACCCTGTTCGAAGCACTGATCCTGGTGGTGCTGGTGGTGATCCTGTTCCTGCAGACCTGGCGCGCCTCGATCATCCCGCTGGTGGCGGTTCCGGTGTCGTTGATCGGTACCTTTGCCGTGATGCACATGTTCGGCTTCTCGCTCAACGCCCTGTCGCTGTTCGGGCTGGTATTGGCCATCGGCATCGTGGTGGACGACGCCATCGTGGTGGTGGAGAACGTCGAGCGTAACATCGGCCTGGGCCTGACGCCGATCGAGGCCACCAAGCGGGCCATGCGTGAAGTGACAGGGCCGATCATCGCCACGGCGCTGGTGCTCTGCGCGGTATTCGTGCCGGCGGCCTTCATCTCCGGCCTTACCGGGCAGTTCTACAAGCAGTTCGCCCTGACCATCGCCATTTCCACGGTGATCTCGGCCTTCAACTCCCTGACCCTGTCGCCGGCCCTGGCCGCGGTATTGCTCAAGGACCACCACGCGCCCAAGGACCGCTTCTCGAAATTCCTCGACAAGCTGCTCGGCGGCTGGTTGTTCCGCCCGTTCAACCGCTTCTTCGACCGCGCCAGCCATGGCTATGTCGGCACCGTAACCCGCGTGATCCGCAGCAGCGGCATTGCCCTGGTCCTCTACGCAGGCTTCATGGTCCTGACCTGGCTGGGCTTTGCCACCACCCCGACCGGCTTCGTGCCTGCCCAGGACAAGCAATACCTGGTGGCCTTCGCCCAGTTGCCGGATGCGGCGAGCCTGGACCGTACCGAAGCGGTCATCAAGAAGATGTCGGAAATCGCCCTGGAACAACCGGGCGTGGCCAACTCCGTGGCCTTCCCGGGGCTGTCGATCAACGGCTTCACCAACAGCCCCAACAGCGGCATCGTGTTCACCCCGCTCAAGCCCTTCGATGAGCGCACGGACCCGAGCCAGTCGGCCGCTGCCATCGCCGCCGCGCTGAACGCCAAGTTCGCCGACATCGAGGACGCCTATATCGCGATCTTCCCACCGCCGCCGGTACAGGGGCTGGGCACCATCGGTGGCTTCCGCCTGCAGATCGAGGACCGTGGCGGCCTGGGTTATGAGGCGCTGTACAAGGAAACCCAGAACATCATCGCCAAGAGCCACAACGTGCCGGAACTGGCCGGCCTGTTCACCAGCTATCAGGTCAACGTGCCCCAGGTCGATGCCGCTATCGACCGGGAAAAGGCCAAGACCCATGGCGTGGCGATCAGTGACATCTTCGACACCCTGCAGATCTACCTGGGCTCGCTGTATGCCAATGACTTCAACCGCTTTGGCCGCACCTATCAGGTCAACGTCCAGGCCGAACAGCAGTTCCGCCTCGAGGCCGAGCAGATCGGTCAGTTGAAGGTACGCAACAATCTTGGCGAGATGATCCCGTTGGCGACCTTCATCAAGGTCAGCGACACCTCGGGGCCGGACCGGGTCATGCACTACAACGGCTTCGTCACCGCCGAGATCAACGGCGCGGCAGCACCGGGCTACAGCTCCGGCCAGGCCGAGAAAGCCATCGAGAAGCTGCTCAAGGAAGAGTTGCCCAACGGCATGACCTACGAGTGGACCGAGTTGACCTACCAGCAGATCCTGGCCGGCAATACCGCGTTGTTCGTCTTCCCGCTCTGCGTACTGCTGGCGTTCCTGGTGCTGGCAGCCCAGTACGAAAGCTGGAGCCTGCCACTGGCGGTGATCCTGATCGTGCCGATGACGGTGCTGTCGGCCATCACCGGGGTGATCCTGTCCGGTGGTGACAACAACATCTTCACCCAGATCGGCTTGATCGTACTGGTGGGCCTGGCGTGCAAGAACGCGATCCTCATCGTCGAGTTCGCCAAGGACAAGCAAGAGGAAGGCCTCGATCCACTCAGCGCAGTGCTGGAAGCCTGCCGCCTGCGTCTGCGGCCGATCCTGATGACCTCCTTCGCCTTCATCATGGGTGTGGTGCCGCTGGTGCTGTCGTCCGGTGCCGGTGCCGAAATGCGGCATGCCATGGGCGTGGCGGTGTTCTCCGGGATGCTCGGGGTAACCTTCTTCGGCCTGTTGCTGACACCGGTGTTCTTTGTGCTGATCCGTCGTTACGTCGAACGAAGCGACGCACGCAAAGCCGCCAAACTGCTGAAACTGGAGAGCCAGGCATGAGTATGAAACTGTTTATGCCGAGCCTGTTGGTGCTGGCCCTGAGCGCGTGTGCGGTCGGGCCCGACTACCAGGCACCGCAGACCGCCGCGGCGCACATCAGTGCCGCCGAAGGCAAAGAGGCACAGGGCAAATTCGACCGTGGTCGTTTCGATGCGATCTGGTGGCGGCAGTTCGAGGACCCGACCTTGAACCAGTTGGTCAGCCAGTCCCTGCAGGGCAACCGTGAACTGCGCGTGGCCTACGCCCGTCTGAAAGCCGCCCGGGCGATTCGCGACGACGTCAGCAACGACACATTGCCGGTCGTGACCGCACGTGCCAGCAGCGACCTGGGCAAAGGCCAGATTCCTGGCCAGACCGAGCAACGGGTCAATAGCGAACGCTATGACCTGGGCCTGGACATGGCCTGGGAGATTGACCTGTTCGGGCGCATCCAGCGTGCGATCGAGGTCAGCGATGCCGAAGAAGACGTAGCCGCCGCCGACCTCAACCAGCTGCAGGTGACCCTGATCGCCGAGCTGGTCGATGCCTACGGGCAACTGCGCGGTGCGCAACTGCGAGAGAGGATCGCCCTCGCCAACCTGAAAAACCAGCAGGCCTCGCGTGACATCACCGAGAGCCTGCGCGAAGCTGGGGTTGGCAACGAGCTGGATGTGACCCGTGCCGACGCCCGCCTGGCAGCGGTCGAAGCCACAGTGCCGCAGCTGCAGGCCGAGCAGATCCGCGCACGCAACCGCATCGCCACCCTGCTGGGGCAACGTCCCGACCAGCTCAGCGTTGACCTTGGCCCGGCGCAATTGCCGGCCATCGCCAAGGCGCTGCCGGTCGGTGACCCCGGCGAGTTGTTGCGGCGTCGCCCGGATATCATGAGCGCCGAACGCAAACTGGCCGCCGCCACCGCCAGTATCGGCGTGGCCACGGCCGACCTGTTCCCACGGGTCAGCCTCAGCGGGTTCCTTGGCTTTACCGCCGCTCGCGGTTCGCAGATCGGTTCATCGGCCGCCAACGCCTGGGCGCTCGGCCCGAGCATTACCTGGGCCGCCTTCGACCTGGGCAGCGTGCGCGCGCAGATTCGCCGCGCCAATGCCGATGCCGAAGGCGCGTTGGCAAGCTATGAGCAGCAAGTGCTGCTGGCCCTGGAGGAATCGGAAAACGCCTTCAGCGACTACGGCAAGCGCCAGCAGCGCTTGCTGTCGCTGATCCGCCAGAGCGAGTCCAGCCGCAAGGCTGCTGACCTGGCCGGCATCCGCTACCGCGAAGGCACCGAGGACTACCTGATACTGCTCGATGCCGAACGCGAACGCCTCAACGCCGAAGACGCCCAGGCATTGGCCGAGGTCGATCTTTATCGCGGTATTGTTGCCATTTACAAGGCGCTGGGTGGTGGCTGGCAGCCTGAGACGATTGCTTCGGTGAACTGACTTTACGAGCGCTATGCACTCGGACGCAGCCTTACAGCAGCCGCTACAAACGCGATGGTCGAGCGCGGTAGATCAGCGGTCGTACACGACTGGCATCAGCCTGCTATTCCTTCCCAAGGGAAATGCAGGCGCGACCGTGGCCACGGCACCAGCAGGGCGCGTAAAACAACGGGTGCCTATCCTTTTTCGGAGGTGACCTATGTTATTTATCCTCAGCTGGACGATCAGACACGATTGTCGCAACAAGGCAATGACACGGTTTATCGAGAGCGGTGGCGCACTTCCCCCTGACGGGGTAACCATGCTCGGCCGCTGGCATGCCGTCGGGCGCCGATCCGGTTTCGGCGTGGCTGAAGCCAATGACGTGACGCTGCTGCAAAAATGGGTACTGAACTGGAGCGATATGCTCGACATGGAAGTCTACCCGGCGATGACCGACGAGCAGATTGCCCCGCTAATGGTGTCGGCGCTCAAACAAGGCTAGATAGTTCGCAACCCGACGGTCTTGCCCGGGCCATCGGGTTGGCCGCAATCAGGTCCATGGCCGCATGCGGCCTGCACGAGTAATGCCTCGATATAATGATTCTGTTGTTGCCAAAACACCTCACTTGTTACTTTCAGGTGGTTGCCCTGACAACTTTTTTTCAAGGAGAGAACAAGTGAAAGTGATTCACAACGCACTCGGACGAATACCCGCAACTGTTTTATTGGCACTCTTTGTCGGCTGGTTTTCTTCAGGCGCCTTCGCCAACACGCTCGAATGGCCAGCCCGGACGACGTACCAATATCAAGATGTGGACGGGCAAAAAATCTTCTACCGCGAGGCCGGGGATCGCTCAAAACCGACCCTTCTGCTGTTACATGGTTTCCCTTCCTCTTCCCATACCTATCGTGCGCTGATCCCCTTGTTGTCTGGCAGCTTTCATGTCATTGCCCCGGACTACCTGGGCTCTGGTTATAGCGACCGACCTGACCCGAATCAGATGACCTACAGTTTCGACCTGCTTGCCAAGCATGTTGCCGGCCTGGTCGAAAAACTGAAAATTGATCGCTATACCCTTTATATGCAGGACTTTGGCGCGCCAGTGGGGTATCGATTGATGCTCGCCCAACCTGAACGCCTACAGGGTTTGATCGTTCAAAATGCCAATGCCTACTTATCGGGGCTGACGCCAACGAGACTGGAATTCTTTCGTAAAATGCATGAGGACCGCTCGCCGGAGCAGGTCGCCAAACTCTATTCCTACGTGAGTCGCGAGTTCATTATCAATGGGCAATATTTACGCGATGTAAAAGGAAAAGAGTTTCTGATGAACCCAGATAGCTGGACACATGATCTGGTATTTCTGCAGGCGGCCAATGATCAAAAAATTCAGGTCCAGCTATTTCAAGACTATTGGAGCAACATAGAGGCCTATCCCCAATGGCAGGAATTTCTGCGGTTGCAGCAGCCACCCACACTTATTGTCTGGGGCAAGCATGATCCTGCCTTCATCTCGCCCGGTGCCGAGGCCTACCTCAAGGATCTGCCAAATGCCGAATTGCACTTGATCGATGCCGGACATTTCGCCGCTGAAGAACAGCCCGTGGAAATCGCCAAGCACATCCATGGCTTCATGGCGCGACTGGTCAGCCAATAAGCGGGTCTCAATGTCGATGCGGCTCATTGGCATAGCACACGGGCGAGCTTGGCGCGTTTTCCCGGTCGAGTTCGTCTTCAAGCCACTCGGCCAGGACTTGGGCATTGTTGTGCAACGTGTCCTTGGCCGAGTAGATCAGGGTCAAGGTGCCCTTGCGGGCGGCGTCCATCAGCGACATCCAGTGTTCGGGTCGTCCCGCCAGCTCCTGCCGGTAGCGCGTGCGAAAGGCGTCGAAATCCAGTTCGCCCTGCTTGAATGCGCGACGCAGCTCGGTCGAGGGCGCCACCTCGCGATTCCAGGCGTGCAGCGGGAGTTGGTCCTTGCGGCAATTGCGCGGCCAGAGACGGTCCACCAGTATGCGCAGACCGTCATCGGTCGACGCGGGGGCGTAGGCGCGTTTGCATTGGATCATGGCGGTTTTCTCCTGACCTTTCTGTGGGAGCGGCGGGGGCGCCTAGCCTTGCCAGCGATGCAGACGACGCGGTTTGTCTGAATCACCGCAGTGAATCTATCGCGGGCAAGGCTAGGCGCCCCCGCCGCTCCTACAAGATATCTGAGCCAGGCCACAATATTCTGTGAGAGCGGGTGAGTCAGACCGCAAGTCTCGGAGTGCCGAGCCAATGCCAACGGCCTGGAGTGGTGTATCGACATTGAACGGAACAACACCATGACCCTACCCACCGAGACGCTGGACTTGCTGTTCGATGACGCCGGCGACCACGCCGGTCTGCAGGCGGCCGAGTTCATCGCCAAAAGCGGCGCCAAAGTGGAAATCATGACCCCCGACCGGAGCTTCGCCCCGGAAGTCATGGCCATGTACCTGGTGCCCTATATGCGCTCGCTGCAGGCCCTGGACACTACCTTCACGGTCACCTTTCGCCTGCTCGCGGTCGAGCGCGAGGGGCAGGCGTTGCTGGCGACCATCGACAGCGACTACGGCAATGCCCGCAAGACCCGCCGCATCGATCAGGTGCTGGTCAACCACGGCACCCGGCCGCTGGACGAGTTGTATTTCGAACTCAAGGCCGCCTCCAGCAATGGCGGCGTCATCGAGCAGCAGGACCTGATCGTTGGCAATCCTCAGCAAGTGGTGACCAACCCAGCTGGCTCGTTCCAGCTGTTTCGCATTGGCGATGCCGTGGCCGCGCGCAATACCCATGCGGCAATCTATGACGCCCTGCGGTTGGTCAAGGACCTTTGAATGAAGAGCACACGTGCAGGATCTGAACACGGGGCAATCGTGCTGGTGGTTTATACCCGGCAAAATGTGCTTGGATAAGCGACCGTTTCAGCGTTACATGGCTGTCCAATCCTGCTGGCAATGGGTCACTCAACGGATGAAGACAGCTCTCTCCTTACACCTGCCGTCCTGGCTGCGAAGACTGCTGCGGCCCCTGCTGGACCCGTACCGACGCTACCATCACGCCCGCTTGATCCACGCCGCGCGCGTGGTGCTAGGGTTGCTGGTCTCGATCCTGTTGACCACCGGCCTGAACCTGCCCCACGGTGAATGGGCCTCGGTGACCATGCTGATTGTGATTGGCGGCCTGCAACACCACGGCAATATCGGCAAGAAAGCCATCGAGCGGGCCTATGGCACCTTGATCGGTGCCGGGCTCGGCCTGGCGGTGGTCGCCCAGCAGGCCTGGCTGGGCATACCGCTGTTGACGTACAGCATCATGTCGCTGGCGTGCGGTTTCTTCGCCTATCACGCCATCGGCAAGGGCGGCTATACCGCCCTGCTCTCGGCCATCACCCTGTTCGTCGTCGCCGGCCATGGCTACAACCCGATGACCGACGGCCTGTGGCGCACGGTGGACATCCTCATCGGCATTGTCCTGGCGCTGGCATTTTCCTTCGCCCTGCCGCTGTATGCGGTCTACTCATGGCGCTACAACCTGGCCAGTGGCTTGCGCGACTGCGCCACGGTGTACGGGCGCATCATCAGTGGGCAGTCGGCCAACGCCGACGAGCATCTCAAGCTGATGACGAAACTGAACGCCACCATGCTACAACTGCGCTCGCTCATGCCTTCGGTGTCCAAGGAAGTCAAAATCTCCATCACCGAACTGGAGGCTATCCAGGGCCACTTCAGGATGTGCCTGAGCACACTGGAGATCCTCGCCAACATCCGCCCTACAGGGGCGGACCAGGCAGACATGACTCAGTTGCAGAGCCGCTTGAGTGCCGAGCACCGCTATATCTCGCGGCAACTGATCGGCATGGCCCGGGCGTTGCAGGCAGGGGCTACGGACAGGCTGGAGCGCAAGGCCGAAGCCGCGCTGCTGGAGATGCCAACCGAGGGCGGCGTACCCACGGAGCTTGCGGGCTACCAGTTGCTGACCCGGCAACTGGTGAAGAACCTCGATCGCTTGCAGCATCGCCTGGCACGAACGGCCAGGCGGTGGAAGATATAGGGATACCTCTGAATCGAGAGGCCCTCCGGGCCTCAGCGCAGCCTTCGGCAGCGGCTACGCCGACGGACCTTTGTAGCCGCTGCCGCAGGCTGCGCTGAGGCCCGAAGGGCCTCCAGAATCACTCGGACCTACGCGTTCTCGAACTGCATCTGCACCCCAAGCGAGGCCAGCGCCTGCCAGTAACCCGGATAGGTCTTGGCCACGCAATCGGGATCTTGAATCCGGATACCCGAGACTTTCAATCCAGCCAATGCAAAGCACATGGCAATCCGATGGTCGGCGTGGGTGTCGATCAGCGCGTTGCAGGACGTCCCGGCCAGCGCCGGGTCGGCCGCTACCAGCAGGTCATCACCCTCGACAGTCGCCAACCCCGGGCGGATGGCATTCAAACCGTCGTACAGGGCCTGGACGCGGTCACATTCCTTGACCCGCAGGTTGGCAAGTTCGGTGAAGCGCACCGGTGTCCGGTTGAAGGCTGCCAGTACGGCCAGGGTCGGGATGGCATCTTGCATCTGCGAACCGTTGATCACAGCCGGCATGTTCGGAAACTGTACGATCACCTCATTGGCCCGGGCATCGGGCTGGGTGAAGTCCGCATCGGCGACGCCCAGGTCGATGGCGCCGTCGGTCAAGGCCTGCGCCGCCCAGAGGTAGGTCGCCGCAGAGGCATCCGGCTCGATCAGGTAATCGGTAGCGGTATAACCGGTCGCGGCCACGCGCCAGGTACTGTCGTCCAGCGCTTCGACCCGAGCACCGAAGGCGCGCATGCACGCCAGGGTCAGGTCGACATAACCGCGCGCGCCGATGTCCTTGCCGGTCAGCGCCACTTCAATGGGCGCCTGACCGCAGGCAGCCAGCATCAGCAGCGCCGAAACGTACTGGCTGGACAAACCCCCGTCGATCTCGAAGCGCCTGGCCTGAACCTGCCCGGCACCCTGGACGGTGACCGGTGGGCAGCCATTGGGGCTGTCGACGTTCAAGCCACCCTGACGCAAGGACGCCAGCAGCGGGCCGATGGGCCGCTTGCGCATATAGTCATCACCATCGAGGACCACCGTCCCATCGACCGTCGCCACCGCCGCCGTCAGAAAACGCATCGCGGTCCCGGCATTGCCGAGGAACAGCGCCTGCCCGGGCACCTGCAGCCTGCCCTGGCTGGTGACCACGAAGGTGGTGTCGTCGGGTTCGTCGATGATCACGCCCATCAGCCGCAGCGCATTGGACATGTGCCGGGTGTCGTCGCTTTTCAGTGCACCGGTCAGGCGACTGGTGCCCGAAGCCAGCGCAGCCAGCAGCAAGGCACGGTTGGTGATGGATTTGGAACCCGGTGGCGTGACCTTTCCGCGCAAGGAAAAGTCTGGCGCAATGACGGTCACGGTTTTCTGCGTACTCAATGGGTTGCGCTCCTGGATCTAAACGGCACAGTCGTCGGTTCTACTGCTCGAGAGCTGCATATAGTGCCATTTATCAGGCTGGCGCTCACCCACGAAATCATTGACGTAAATTCATGGAGGTCTGTGTGGCATGCAGTGACGACCCAGCGAGGACAAGTCGATGCGTGACTATTACGATTTGGGTACCTACCGCCGTCCGGTCACAACGAGCTCCGATCAGGCGCAAGTCTGGTTCGATCGTGGGCTGTTGTGGTGCTACGGCTACAACCATGAAGAATCCGTACGGTGTTTCCACAAGGCTGCCGAACTCGACAGCCGATGCGCGATGGCTTATTGGGGCATCGCGCATGCCTCGGGCTCGAACTACAACAAGCGCTGGGACGCCTTTACCCAGCCGGAACTGACCCAGGCCGTGGCCGAGGCCCGCCGGGCGACGGAAGCCGCGCTGGCACGCGTCGACGGCGCGACGCCAGTGGAACAGGCGCTGATCCGGGCGCTGGAGCAGCGTTACCGATCCGATCACACGGCAGGGCCTGAAGAGCTCTGCACCTGGAACGATGCCTATGCGGCGGCCATGCGCGATGTCTACGCCGCCTTTCCCGACGATCCTGATGTCAGCGCGCTGTTTGCCGAGGCGCTGATCAACCGCACGCCCTGGCAGTTATGGGACCTCAAGAGCGGAGCTCCGGCAGCGGGCGCCGATACGCTCGAGGCAGTGGCCGTTCTCGAGCAGGCGCTGCGGCGAATGGAACAGCACGGGGAGCAACCACACCCGGGCGTGCTGCACATGTATATCCATACCATGGAGATGTCGCCCCACCCGGAACGGGCGTTGCGGGCTTGCGATGTGCTGCGCGATCTGGTGCCCGATGCAGGGCATTTGCGCCATATGGCGTCGCATATCGACGTACTCTGCGGCCATTACCATGCAGGGATGGTGACCAACGGCCAGGCGATCCTGGCCGACCGCAAGTACCTGGAACGTGAAGGGCCGCTGCATTTCTACACGCTCTACAGAAGCCACAACTATCACTTCAAGCTCTATTCGGCGATGTTTCTCGGCCAGTACCGCCCGGCCCTGGACGCCGCCAATGAACTTGCCGCGACGATTCCCGAAGAACTGCTGCGCGTGACGCAGCCGCCCATGGCCGATTGGCTGGAAGGCTTCGTGTCGATGAAGGTGCACGTGCTGATACGGTTCGGCAAGTGGCGGGAAATTCTTGCCGAGCCCCTGCCCGACGACCCGCAGCTGTACAGCATGACGACGGCGGTACTCCATTACGGCAAAGGGGTGGCGCACGCGGCATTGGCGCAGATAGCCGCCGCAGAAGCCGAGCAACAACGCTTCCTTGAAGCATTACCCCGAGTGCCACCGACACGGTACATCTTCAACAATACCTGCACCGATATCCTGGCCATTGCCGCCCAGATGCTGCGGGGGGAAATCGAGTATCGCAAGGGCAACCACGACAGCGCCTTTGCGTACCTGCACCAGGCACTGGAACTGGACGACAACCTGCCCTACGACGAGCCGTGGGGATGGATGCAACCGGCCCGGCATGCGCTGGGCGCGCTGCTCCTGGAGCAAGGCCGGGCAGAAGAAGCGGCACAGGTCTATCGGGCCGATCTGGGGCTGGATAACTCCCTCAGTCGGGCGTCACAGCACCCGGACAATGTATGGAGCCTGCACGGCTATGTGGAGTGCCTGCAGCGCCTTGGCAAGCACGCGGAACTGGCGGCAGTGCAACCCCGTCTCGACCTGGCGATGGCCCGGGCCGATGAAGGGATCAGCGCGTCCTGTTTCTGCCGGGTGGGCAATGGCTGCTGCACCTGACACCAGCCTGGTATCGACTGCAAGGGTCGGGAATGACCGTCGGTCGGCGCGTGAAGATCTTCACCGGCAGGCCTGTCGAATTGACGCCCGCCGGATCGACTTATAAGCAGATCGACCCGGGATCGCAGACGCGATCGGCGCGAGGTCGATTGCGCCTATCCACGCAATCCAGGCAGGAGATTGATCATGTCTTATGTTGATGGCTTAGTTGCTGCCGTACCTACCGCCAACCGCGAGGCGTTCAAGCGCCATGCCGAATCCGCTGCGGCCATTTTCAAGGAGTATGGGGCATTGAGCGTTGTCGAGTGCTGGGGGGATGATGTGCCCGACGGCAAACTGACCTCGTTCCCGATGGCGGTAAAACGGAAGGAAGACGAGACGGTGGTGTTTTCCTGGATACTCTGGCCCAACCGTCAAATGCGCGATGCGGGGATGGCCAAGGTCATGGCCGATCCCCGGCTCCAACCGGACGTCAACCCGATGCCCTTCGATGGTCAGCGGATGATCTTCGGCGGTTTCGAGATGATCGTGAACGCGTGATCCAGTCCCCCCCCTCACTCGCCGCCACCCGGTCGGGCCGGCGGCGCGTGCCTGCTACGCGAGGCGCCGGCGGCGCATCAGGCGGTAGGCTGCCGGAATGACGAACAGGGAGAGTAAGGGTGCAGTGATCATGCCGCCGACCATGGGCGCGGCGATGCGGCTCATCACTTCGCTGCCGGTTCCGCTTCCCCAGAAAATCGGCAACAGGCCGGCGATGATGACCGCCACTGTCATGGCCTTGGGTCGAACGCGCTGCACCGCGCCTTCGCGAATCGCTGCAACCAGACCACGCTCGGTACTGTCACCGGCGTCTTCATGTTCGGCCCAGGCGTTCTTCAGATAGAGCAGCATGATCACGCCAAATTCGGCAGACACACCTGCCAAGGCGATAAACCCGACGCCCGTAGCTACAGACAGGTTGAACCCGAGCAGATAGAGGAACCACGCCCCGCCAGTCAGCGCGAACGGCAGGGTTGCCATGATCAGCAAGGCCTCGTCGAAACGGGCGAATGTCAGGTAGAGCAGCACGAAGATGATCAGCAGCGTGGCCGGCACCACCAGCTTGAGCCGCGCGTTGGCTCGTTCAAGAAATTCGAACTGCCCTGAGTAGCTCAGGCTCATTCCTGGCTGCAATTTGACCTGCTCACTGACGACCCGGCGCAGGTCGGCAACCACCGAAGCAATATCCCGGCCACGCACATCGATGTACACCCAGCCGGAAGGTCGTGCGTTCTCGCTCTTGAACATCGGCGGGCCGTCGCTGACCTTGACCTTCGCCACCGTGCCGAGAGTGATCTGACTCCCCTGCGGGGTGAAGATCGGCAATTGCTCCAGAGTGCCGAGCGAGTCACGCCACTCACGGGGATAACGCACGTTGATCGGGAAGCGCGCGAGCCCTTCAATCGTCTCTCCAACATTTTCACCGCCGATAGCCCCGGCGACGATTGATTGCACATCGGCGATATTCAGCCCGTAGCGGGCAGCGGCCTTACGGTCGATATCCACGTCGATATAACGTCCGCCGGTCAGGCGCTCAGCCAGGGCCGAACTGACCCCGGGCACGTCCTTGGCCACGCGCTCGACGGCCTGAGTGGCCGCATCGATATCCGTCAAGTTGGCGCCGGCGATCTTCACCCCGATCGGGCTCTTGATCCCAGTGGCGAGCATGTCGATACGGTTGCGGATCGGCGGTATCCAGATGTTGGTCAATCCTGGGACACGTACCACCCGATCCAATTCCTCTACCAGCTTCTCCTGAGTCAGGCCGGGGCGCCATTGCTCACGCGGCTTGAACTGGATGGTGGTCTCGAACATCTCTAGCGGTGCCGGGTCGGTGGCGGTTTCAGCGCGGCCAGCTTTACCAAAGACATGCTCGACTTCGGGCACCGTCTTGATCAGGCGGTCGGTCTGCTGCAACAGCTGCGCTGCCTTCTGCGCTGACAACCCCGGCAGGGCCGAGGGCATGTAGAGCAGGTCGCCCTCGTCCAGCGGTGGCAGGAACTCGCCACCCAAGCGAGCGATCGGCCATAACGTGCTGAGAAAAACCAGTAGCGCGATCAGCAGGGTGACTTTGGGCCGATGCAGCACCGCGTCCAGGGCTGGTTGATAGAGCCTGATCAGCCAGCGGTTCAACGGGTTCTGTTCTTCTTTGGGAATCCGTCCGCGAATCCAATAGCCCATCAACACCGGCACCAAGGTCACCGACAGACCGGCCGCCGCAGCCATGGCATAGGTTTTGGTGAAGGCCAACGGGCCGAACAGGCGGCCCTCCTGGGCCTCCAGGGTGAACACCGGAATGAACGATAGAGTGATGATCAACAGGCAGAAGAACAACGCCGGCCCAACCTCGGCGGCCGCTTCGGTCATCACATGCCAGTGGTGTTCGCCCTCCAGTTCTTCCCCAGGATGGGCCGCGTGCCACGCCTCGACCTTTTTGTGGGCGTTTTCGATCATGACCACCGCGGCGTCGACCATGGCACCGATGGCAATAGCGATCCCGCCGAGGGACATGATGTTGGCATTGATCCCTTGGTGGCGCATGACGATGAAAGCAATGAGCACCCCAATCGGCAGGGAGATAATGGCCACCAGCGATGAGCGCAGATGCCAGAGAAATAGCCCGCAGACCAAGGCGACGACGATGAACTCCTCAAGCAGTTTGTGGCTGAGATTTTCCACGGCGCGGTCAATCAGCTTGCTGCGGTCGTAGGTAGTGACGATTTCAACCCCGGCAGGCAGGCTTCTTTTCAACTCGTCGAGCTTGGTCTTGACCGCTGCAATGGTTTCGCGAGCGTTCTTGCCACTGCGCAGAATCACCACGCCGCCGACCGTCTCGCCTTCGCCGTCGAGTTCGGTGATGCCGCGACGCATTTCCGGGCCCAACTGGATAGTCGCCACATCGCCCAGGCTTACC
The DNA here is from genome assembly GCF_024741815.1 of Pseudomonas sp. LS1212. Taxonomy (NCBI): domain Bacteria; kingdom Pseudomonadati; phylum Pseudomonadota; class Gammaproteobacteria; order Pseudomonadales; family Pseudomonadaceae; genus Pseudomonas; species Pseudomonas sp. LS1212. The sequence goes on along the minus strand of NZ_CP102951.1, from coordinate 2,529,146 downwards.
GGTACGCCACCGACACCGAGCTTGAGTGGAATCGCGCGAAAGTCATTGAGGGTCTTCAGGTAACCGGAGGCGCGCACCATGTACTCGGCCTCGGCCATCTCCAGCACCGCACCACCGGTTTCCTGATTGGCCTTGCCGATGGCCTCGACAACCTCGGCCTGGGTAATGCCCAGGCTCGCCAGTTTGAGTGGGTCGAGCTGCACTTGGTACTGCTTGACCATGCCGCCCACGGTGGCCACCTCGGCAACGTTCGCCAGGGTCTTGAGTTCGAACTTGAGGAACCAGTCCTGCAGGGCGCGCAGTTGCGCCAGGTCGTGGCCGCCACTGCGATCCACCAGCGCGTACTGATATATCCAGCCTACCCCCGTGGCATCTGGCCCCAACGCCGGTTTGGCGGTGGCTGGCAGGCGACTTTGTATCTGGCTCAGGTATTCCAGCACCCGCGAGCGAGCCCAGTACACGTCAGTACCGTCTTCAAACAGCACGTAAACGAAGCTGTCGCCGAAGAAGGAGTAGCCACGCACGGTCTTTGCCCCCGGTACCGAGAGCATGGTGGTGGTCAACGGATAGGTCACCTGGTTTTCAACGATCTGCGGTGCTTGTCCGGGATAAGGCGTGCGGATGATCACCTGAACATCGGAGAGGTCCGGCAGTGCATCGATGGGGGTGCTCTGCACCGACCAGACACCCCAGGCGGTGACGAACAGCGTCGCCAGCAGCACCAGGAAGCGGTTGGCCACTGACCAGCGGATAAGGGCAGCGATCATGGCTGGCCCCCTGATTTTTCCAGGCGCTCTACTCGCAAACCATCGTCGGTTTGACTGACTGATACACGAACCTTGTCGCCCGCCTTGAGTCCTTGCATGAGCGCCGGGTCAGCCAATGGGAAGGTCATGGTCATGCCAGGCATGCCCAGCGTCTTGAACGGCCCATGGGCGAGGGTTACCTCTTTGCTGTCGATTTCGATAACCTGCCCATCGGTCTCATGAAAGGCTGCAGCTGTGGAGGGAGGTGGTGGTATTTCCAGCGTTCTCGCGACGATTCCCTTGAGGCTGGCCTCGGAGTCGAGCAGGAACTGTCCGGAGGAAACCACCTGCTGGCCTTCCTCCAGACCTTTCAACACCACCGTCTTGCCTTCGCTTTCCTGCCCAAGTTGAACCTCTACTGGCCGGTAGCGACCGGCGTCTTCGGCAAGCATCACCAAGGCGCGTCGGCCGGTGCGAACAACAGCCTCGCTCGGTACCCACAACACGCTTTGCCCGGTCGAGCGACTCAGGCGCACCTGTGCCGTCAATCCGGGTCTGAGGCGCCCGTCAGGGTTGGGTAGTTCGACGCGTACACGAATGGTGCGACTGTCCGGATTGGTTTCCGGAAGAATCGCGCTAACCGTGCCGTTGAGCACAGTCCCTGGGAAGGCTGGCAGGCGTGCTTCTACCGTTTGACCGACGACGATCGTTCCAGCCTCCGACTCTGGAACGGACACGGCCAGCCAGACACTACTCAAACCATTGACGCGTGCCAGGGTCTCGCCGGCGGCCACCGTCATTCCCTCGCGTACCTCCAACTCTTGCAGCACACCACCAATGGGACTGGTGAGGGTCAGGTTCGGCTGGACCTTGCCGCTGCGCTCTACCTGAGTAATCAGCGCCGCCGGCATCCCGGTGAGGCGCAGCCGTTGGCGTGCCGCCGCCAGCAGGTCAGCATCGCCATTGCGTTTGAGTGCAAGAAACTCTTCCTGGGCAGCGGCCCATTCCGGTACCAGTATGTCCGCCAATGCCGCGTTGGCTTTGAGTACATCACCTGGAGCATGGGCATAGACCCGCTCCACAAAGCCAGCGGTACGCGCCTGAACTACCGCGACATCCCGCTCGTTGAACGCCAGCACACCCACCACGTCCAGGCTGGAAGCGAGAACTCCCCGACTGACTGTCGCCAGGCGCAGGCCGAGGTTCTGGGTCAGACTTGGGTCGATGCTGACGGCTGCGCTGTTCGTCGAGGCGTCCACGTATTGCGGCACCAGTTGCATGTCCATGAAGGGCGATTTACCCGGTTTATCGAACTTCTGCTGCGGGTACATTGGATCGTACCAATACAGTGCCTTGCGTTCGTCTTGCGTCCTGGGACTCTGTTCGGTGGCGGCACCAGGCATTGCGCTCATGCGCTGCTGAGCGAACCAGTACCCGCCGGCAACCCCCAAGGCAACCGAGAAGCTTGCCAACAAAGCCCCTTTCCAGATTCGAGTGCTCATTGGCTGGTTTCCCCGTAAGTGAAGTACAGGCGCGCACTAGTCAGCGCTCGCTGTTCTTCGAAGTCAATTTGTTTGAGGCGGGCCTCTATGAGTTCACGTCGAGCAGCGATGACGGCTGCCAAGTCGCCTTTGCCGGCGCGGTAGCTGGCCATGCTCAGCCCGACCTTTTCCTTGGCCAGGGGTAACAGGCTGTCCTGGCTGCGTTGTACGGCGCGGTTCAGGCGCTCGTAATCGGCCAGACTCTCCTCCAGTTGCTCGGTATGCTCGCGTACCTGGGCTTCGCGCTCGGCCTCCAATTGATTGAGTTCGGCGTGTTTGGCGGCGATCTTCGGATTTTGTCGGGAGCCGGGGAACAGTGGCAGGTCGAAGGTGAATTGCACGCTCACCATGTCGCCAAATTCCCGCCCGCGGCGCTGGTAATCGAGTTCCCAGCTCCAGTCGGACTGCTTTTCCGCCTCGGCTTCACGCACTTTGGCCTGCGCTTCACGAGTCATAGGGGCGAAAGCCGCCAGCTCCGGATGATGTCGGAGCTTATGGATATAACCCGAAGTATCGATGGGCCACGGCGGCAAGCTGCCGGTTGGCTGATCATTGGCAGCCGGACCAATCCAGCGTTTGAGCGCGGCTCGGGCTTGCGCACGCAGACGAATCAGTTCGTCCTGTTGCTCCGCCAACTGAGCGGCTTCCTGTTTCGGCGTGACTGCATCGGCAGGCTGGGCACGGCCGCCGGCGATCTGCGCCCGGACGGTATCGGCCAGCAGCCGGTTTTCCCGATAGAAGTCCTGGAACAGTGCCTCTTTACGTTCGACCGAATAGCTGCTGATCCAGGCCAATGCGGTGGCCTGACGGACATTCAGTCGCTCCACGCGGCCTTCAGCCGCAGCGCGGTCGACGGCCGCCTCGGCGACCTCGATACGTGCCTTGCGTTTGTCGCGGCTGGGCACTTCTTGCATGACCCCGACCATCTGCATGGTCATGAAGTCCTGGTCAATGCTCCAGCGATCGGGACCGCCAATGGGATAGTTCTGCACACCCAGCAGTAATTTCGGATCGGGTAGTTCGCCGGCGGGAATGGCGGCGCTGCTGGCAGCTTTCAGTTTGGCTGCCTGGGCGGTCAGCGACGGCGCATTGTCTTCAGCCAGTCGTAACGCTTCGTCGAGCGTCAAGGCGCCAGCCTGGCTCGGCAATGCCAGCACACTTGCCGCCAGGGCAGCCATGATGGGCCAACCTGTGCGATAACACTTGGAGTTCATGTTCACGATTCCTGTGATGATCCACTGCGCGCCTCTTGAACATGCGCGCAGATAGGCCATCCCGCCAGGGCGGGATGAGGCTCAATGTGGTACAGGAATCAAGCGCGCGGCGGTCGCCATACCCCGGAAGGGGTTTGGGCAGGCACGAAGTCGCTGGAGAAGGAAAGCACAACGGGGCTGAACACGGTGATGGGGGGCTTGACGATTGAGACTTGCAACATTCCGCCAGTTTTGCACTCCTGGCCAGGTTTGCAGGGTTTGCCGTGATCGGAGGGGCTTTTCATGTCCTGACAGCAGTCCTGACCCATATCACCCATCATGGCCATGCCCGCCGTTTTCATTGGGCAAGGTTCTGTCGGTGCCTGAATGCCCGCCATCCCACTGAGGGGAAGCGCCAGGCTAATCAGGAAAATGAGGCAGCACCGTAGGTAGTGTTTCATGCGGGGGAGTCTAGCCGCTGATAACTGACTGTACAATTACAAATCTGTCAGGACGAGTCTGAAGTCCAATAGGCACCTTCTCGTGTAGAAACAAGGAGGCGCTAAACAGCCCGGCCCAACTCGCTGAGCATGAAAATAGTTACAGCTCACGGCCTATCGTCTGGATCACGTTTGGTCGGTTTGACCTTCAGTGTGTCATCGGTAGTTGGCGCATCCTTGTGCATGTTGCGCATACAAAACACCATCACTAGCGGACACAGCAGCAATAGCAAAACTGGCGCGGCGGCTATGATCCAAACTTGAAAAGCGGGGAACAAGACATAGGCAGCCGCCAGGATAATGGCAGCACCGACTCCCAGCTGGACCATTGTGGGATTATTACGCGTCATGATGTTCTCCTTTCGGGCAAGTCATGGGAGGGAAGTCATCCAGAACCAGCCCAGGTGGTTGCTCAGCGTCATCGCAATGCTCGGCCAGATATGACAGGGCCTCGCGCATGATCCGCAGCGTGGTGATACGCGCATTCAGCGCCTCGATTTGGCTCAGGGCAATGGCCTGAACCTCGCCATTGCCGCGCCAGCCACCACCGGACTCAACAGGCCCATTGCCGCCAGCGGAATACCGATCAGGTTGTAGATGAAGGCCCAGAGCAGACTCTTCAAAATCCGCCCATAGGTGTGACGGGACAGCAGCAGGGCATCCGCCACCAACGCCGGGTCGCCGCGCATCAGGGTGATACCGGCGGTATGCATCGCTACGTCGGTACCGGTCGACATCGCGATACCGACATCGGCCGCTGCCAGTGCTGGCGCGTCGTTGATGCCGTCACCAACCATCGCCACAACTGCGCCGTCGACCTTCAGTGCCAGTACCGCCGCTGCTTTGTCACCGGGCAGCACCTCGGCGCGTACCTCGTCGAGGCCGAGTAGCCTGGCCACGCTGCTGGCGGCTCCAAGGTTGTCGCCGGTAATCATCACGGTACGGATACCCAGCGCTTTCAACCGGGCCACGGCTAACCGTGCGGAGGGCTTTAGCACATCACCGAAGGCAATCAGGCCCAACAACTGTGGTCGCTTGGATAGATCCGCAAGCCAGGACACGGTGTTGCCAGCCTCGGCCAACGCCGCTGCACGAACTGCAAGCAATTTCCAAGGCTTGCGCATCCTTGATCAGAATGCCGTGGCGCGCGCCGACCCCGGTACCCGCCATGATCACGGTTGGTGTGGCGAGGCCCAACGCACAGGGGCATGCGATAACCAATACCGCCACCGCGTTAATCAGCGGACCGGCCACCTCGCCAGTCAGCCACCAGCCACCAGCCAATCAGCAAGGTCATCGCCGCGACCATCAGCACCACCGGTACGAAGACGGCGCTGATTCGATCGACCAAGCGCTGAATCGGCGCCTTGGTCGCCTGGGCGTTTTCGACCAGTCGAATGATCCGGGACAGGGTGCTTTCCGCGCCGACCGCTGAGGTCATGATCAGTAGCAGACCTTCGCCATTGATTGCGCCACCGGTCACCGGGTCGCCTTCACCTTTCGCCACTGGCAGACTCTCACCGGTCAGCAGTGACTCGTCGAGATGGCTTCGCCCTTCGTGCACCACGCCGTCCGCCGGCACCCTGCTCGCCCGGCCGCACAACCACTAGGTCTCCGACGATTGTATCACCAACGGCAAGGACAGCACGGCGGCCGCAACCACCGGCCACCAGTCACGGTGAAGCGCTGGCGTGGTGGACACCTCGGCAGCCGGAACGCTGGCCTCGTAGCCGGCAGCTGCCACCGTTTGAATCAACACTGACAGCGATACTACGCCGGATACGGCCCGAACCCTGGCCATTTCACTGGCCAGATTCACCGCTGCCGACCGTACACCCGGTACATTTAGCAGGGCTTTTTCGATGCGCCCGACGCACGAGGCGCAAGTCATTCCCGCTACGCCGAGCGTCCATTGCTGGACAGGATTAGAAGTGGCGGTAGCGGTATGGGGGAATAGGCTGGCCATCACCCACCTCCTGAGGAACCTCTCTGCTTATGAGGTTGGACCTTGCCACTGCGGCAAGGTCAAGCAGTAACGTGATGGCCCGGTGTACCACCTATCCACAACATCCTCGCTGCGCTTGAATCGGTGGGCATTTCACCGAGCCGAAGGAGCAGAACACGCAGCAGTCGCCTGGATCAGGGCGCAGTAGTTTTTTGCAGTTGCTGCATTCGTAGAAGTACAGACAGGCATCTGTGGGCATGGTTTCGCGCCTGGCGAAACCACAGTGCGGGCAGGTCAGCACAGACTCAAGAACAATGGTACTCATGCGGCATCACTTCTGCACGGTGGAGGGGTAGCCTGCGTTCATTGTCGCTTTGGTGAGCGACTCGTACGTGGTTTGGTCTGGGTCGAAGGTCACAGTGGCCGTTTTCTTGTCGAAATCGACTGTGACAGTACTTACGCCTGGTACCTTCTGCAATGCCTTCTTCACTGTGATCGGGCAAACCGCGCATGTCATGTTCTGCACTCCGAGCGTAACGGATACTGGTGGGGCGGCCAGAGCTGCCAAGGGTAAACTGACGAGCAGGGCAATCAGTAGTTGGCGCATGGTGATCTCCTCTCAGTAAAACAGTGGGGCGAGCCAAGGCACGGCCAATAGGCCGAGCAGCAGTACTGCAACCAACCAGAAAATGAACCGTTGCCGCTTGAGGGGACGAGAGACTGCGCAAGACGAACCCGAGGTACAGGCCTGTGGTACAAGGTAGAGCCTGTGGAAGGCCAACCCCAGAAACAGCAGCGTCAGCCCGATGAAGATCGGGCGATAGGATTCCAGTGCCGTCAGATTTGCGACCCAGGCACCGCCGATCCCAAGGGTCAGCAATATCAGTGGTCCGACACAACATACGGATGCACCAATAGCGGCAAGCGCACTGGCGATTAGCGAGTTTTTTCCCGTGATTAATGCCATGTCGGTTTCCTTGAGCCTGTTTGCCCAAGTGATACTCTAAACCCTGTACCTGGGTACGGAATCAAGGGGAACGTGGTGTCGAAAGAGCTGACCATTGGAAAGCTGGCGGATGCAGCTGGAGTGAATGTCGAGACAATTCGTTATTACCAGCGACTCGGCCTGCTGGATGAGCCCACCAAGCCGCTGGGTGGTCACCGCCGCTATGCGGTGGAACAGGCAGAGTGCCTGCGCTTTATCAAACGAGCACAGGCACTCGGCTTTACGCTATCCGAAATTGGCGGACTGTTACGGCTGGATAAAGGCTGTGCGTGCGTCGAGACGCGGGCATTAGCAGTCAGCAAGCTGGCGCTGATTGAACAGAAAATCGTCGACCTTGGCGCGTTACAAAAAAAACTGGTCAGCTTGGTGCAGCAATGTGACGCCGGAGATGGAGGGCTGAATTGTCCAATCATCGAGGCACTGGAGCATGAGTAATGCTGGGCGGGATTGCCTTGCTGACGGGCTGTCGGCTGGATGACAGCGACTCCGTGGAATCCATGCTGATGATGGTGTCGCGCTTCAATGACAAGGTGCAGGCGGCGCTATTCGATCCGGGCAGGCTGGCATGACGACCAGGTATTGCCCAAGCGGTCGAAGGCGCGGGGGCCGGCATGATGGCGAATGGGATGATGGGCGGCGGCATGGTCATGGGCGATGACTATGCAAAAACCGGGGTGAAGATTAGTTTTCTGGGTACTCCGCGATCACTTGGTCGGTACCTGCTTTGTTCAGGCCGATGACCTGATAAGCATCCTGCTTCCCACCGAACTCCATACCAGGCGAGCCTGCCGGCATACCCGGCACAGCGATCCCGATAAGGTCATCGCGTTTGCTCAATGCGACTATTTGCTCCGCAGGTACATGGCCTTCAACGAACTTTCCGTTGATCACCGCGGTGTGGCATGACGATAGACGCGGAACAACACCCAGGTCCTGCTTGACCGCGCTCATGTTGGTTTCTACATGATCAACGACGGTGAAGCCGTTTGTTTCAAGGTGCTGAATCCACTTCTTGCAGCATCCACAGTTAGCGTCCCGATGGACGTCAATCGTCAGAGGTTCTGTGGCATGAGCCGCCGAGCCGATAAACAGAACTGCGAATGTCGCGAGACGAAGTGCCCGACCAGAACGAAGAAAGCTATTGCGCATGGGTGTGCTCCTTGCCATCGGCATGGGTATGAGTCTTTGGCTGAGCTACTGAACTTGCAGGAGCATCGTGTGACGAACCCATTCCTTCAGGATGGGCGTGCTCGACGCTTTCATCCGGAGCAGGTGCTACGGCTTTATCGTGAGCATGGGCGTTGCTTGTATCGTCGTGGTGAACGTCAGCTTCGGCGAGCCCCCCAACTCCACTTGCATCACCGCTAGAAGACGCTTCATTTTCACCGTTATGCTGAACTTCGTGGTTATGCATCCTGGTCTCACCACCACCGTGCTGGTGGCCACCGCTGCTCGCGGCAAGAGCTCTATATTGCTCAGCATTCATGGCAGGAAGCTGTTGAAGAAAGGCGACCATTCCCCAGATATAGGGATCTGCCATGCTTCTCCCCCAGGCAGGCATGCCCGTGGACTTGATGCCGTGCTTGATGATCCAGAACGCTGCGGCAGGATTTCCATCCACACCGAGCTTCGACAAATTCGGGGGAGCCGGATAAAGACTCTTGCTCAACTCGGTTTGCGCGAGCCCTGGCGCCAGGTGGCAGCCAATGCACATCGCATTGTAGTTGCCGGCACCTGCACGAATGAGCCCTTCATCCGTCAGTTCGGGGACTTTGATGTCTCGGGAGCGCACTTCGATCGAGCGATCCCGAGCGGTCGAAAGCAAGGTGTATACGGGATGCGAATGAGGGTCATCGGCACCCACGTTAAACACACCAAAATACACGACCCCGGCACCTACAATGGCTGTAACCACACCGGTAGCACTCAACGTTTTGATTGTTCTTTTCATGTCAGCCCCTTAGAACCACATGCGAATACCGGCTACAAATCGAGCCTCGTTGGTATCTTCCCCTTCGTCGCTGGCGTAATCGGCGGTGTTGCCATAGGCGCGACTCCAGGTGACCCCGATATAGGGAGCAAATTCACGAACAATCTCGTAGCGCAGTCGCAAGCCCACTTCGGTATTGGCCAAGCCAGAGCCAATCCCGCGCTGAGGATCGTTTTTCCCGTAGAAGTTCACTTCGGCTGTCGGCTGCAAGATCAGGCGGTTGGTGAGCAGAATGTCGTAGTCACCTTCTAATCGAGCGGCGGTCTGGCCGTTCTCGCCGATGAAAGCAGTTGCTTCTGCTTCGAAGTTGTAGAGGGCCATGCCTTGGATACCGAAGGCACCCCATGTCTGCGGCGAGCCCGGTTTGAAGTCTTGGCGTACGCCGGTAACAACATCCCACCAAGGGCCAATCGAATGCCCCCAAAGCGCTTGAAGTTCGGCATCTTCGGTCACACCGTTGGTGCGCTCGCCTTCCGAACGCAGCCACAAACGATCAATGTCGCCGCCGATCCATCCTGACGCATCCCAACTCAAAGCACTGCCGTTATCCGCGTCCTGGTACTCGAACTGATCAAGAAGGAAAAAAGAGTTGAGTTTTTTGTCATGAACGCCATGACCAGCGACAGGCGGAAAAGCAGCTGCACGGTCAGCATCGGTCAGTACTGGAATGGGGGTCCGACTCGTGGTGGTTGCCCCAGCCTCCATTTTCATTTTGCTGTGATCCATGCCCTCCATCTGGTCTTGGTCCATGTTCATTGTGCCGTGGTCCATCGCGCCCATCTTGCTATGGTCCATGGTTCCCATCGAACCGTGATCCATCCTGGAGTGATCCATCTCTTCAGCTGCGCTAGCGATACCAACAAACACCGAGCTGACCGAAACCGTCAACGCCATCAGGGTCGGACGTAAAAGCTTATGGGTCATGGTCTCAATCCGCTTTTTTGGTTTTTGAGTCATGATCCATCGCCTCGTGATTCATTTTGCTGTCCATCGCTCCAGTCATCAGGCCAGCAGCAAGGGCGCAACCGATCAATGACTTACGATTCATATATGTGCTCATAACCCGTCTCCTTTACTCATCGACCCGTACTTCACGGAACATGCCCATTTCCATGTGAAACAGCAGGTGGCAATGGTAGGCCCAGCGCCCCAGGGCATCGGCGGTCACTCGATAGCTGCGTTTGGTACCTGGCGGCATGTCGATCGTGTGCTTGCGTACCATGAAATTACCGCTCTCATCCTCGAGGTCGCTCCACATTCCGTGGAGGTGGACGGGATGGGTCATCATGGTGTCGTTCACCAGCGTGATGCGCAGGCGCTCGCCATATTTGAGGCGCAATGGCTCGGCGTCGGAGAATTTGATGCCGTTGAATGACCAGGAAAACTTCTCCATATGGCCAGTCAGGTGCAGCTCAATCGTACGATTTGGCTCGCGGCCATCAGGGTCCTGGAAAGTGCTCTTCAGGTCGGCGTAAGTGAGGACACGACGGCCATTGTTCCGTAAGCCAATACCCGGGTCGTTGAGTTTTGGCGCAGTGCTCATGGCTTGCATATCAACCAGGGGGTTATTGGTTTCGGAAGCCGGGTGAGATTGCATCTCCATGCCACCCATTCCAGCCATCCCTGACATCTCGCCATGATCCATGCCGGTCATCTTGCTGTGATCCATACCGGACATTCCGGACATGTCGCCGTGGTCCATGCCAGTCATCTTGCTGTGATCCATACCGGACATATCACCTTGCTTCATGGAGCCGTGGTCCATCCCCGCCATGCTGCCGTGGTCCATACCACCCATCCCCATGTCATCCATGGTTAACAGCGGGCGTGGATCAGTTGCCGGTACCGGTGCGCTCAGCCCTTCGCGCACGGCCAGGGTTCCGCGGGCATACCCGGTGCGATCCATGGACTGGGCGAAAATGGTATAAGCCTCAGCACTGGCAGGCTCGACGATCACGTCATAGGTTTCTGCCACGGCGATGCGAAACTCATCGACGCTGACAGGGTTGACGTGCTGGCCGTCGGCGGCCACGACGGTCATTTTCAAGCCTGGAATGCGGACGTCGAAGTAGCTCATGGCTGAGCCATTGATGAAGCGCAGGCGAAGCTTTTCGCCGGGTTTGAAAATACCGGTCCAGTTGCCGTCAGGGGCCTGACCATTCATGAGATAGGTGTAAGTAAATCCACTGACGTCTGCGAGATCGGTGGGGTTCATTTTCATTTCGGCCCACATTTTTCGATCCGCCACTGTCGCGGACCAGCCCTTCTCGCTGACATCGTCGATGAAGTCGGCAACTGTAGGCTTGTGGTGGTTGTAGTAATCCGACTGCTTCTTCAGCTTGGCCATGACTCGATCTGGATCTTCATCGGTCCAGTCACTCAACATCACAACGTAATCACGGTCGTATTGGAAAGGCTCAGGTTCCTTGGAATCGATCACGATCGGCCCATAGACGCCTACCTGCTCCTGCAAGCCAGAGTGACTGTGGTACCAGTAAGTGCCGTTCTGATGCACCTTGAATTTGTACTCATACATACCATCGGGCGCGATGCCATGGAAGCTCAAGCCCGGTACACCGTCCATGTTTGCCGGCAGGATGATCCCGTGCCAATGGATGGAAGTGTCCTGATCCAGGCGGTTCTTCACCCGCAGCGTGACTGTATCCCCTTCGCGCCAACGCAGCAGCGGCCCCGGCAAAGTGCCGTTGATGGTCATGGCTGTACGCGGCGAACCGGTGATGTTCACTGGGGTTTCGCCAATGAACAGGTCAAATTCATTGCCGGTCAGTACGCTCGGCAGACCAGGGCTGGTCACGGCCCATACAGGCGTGCGCCACAGACCAAGGCCGCCGAGAATGCCACCAGCGGCGAGGCCTTTCACGAAGGTCCGCCTAGAGGTTTTGGAATGCATGCCGTTTATGTCCAATCAGTCAAAAGGGAAACCGCGCGAAACACACTGAGCGTTGTGCTTACCGGCTGGTGGGCGTTCACTCAGGAGTTCGTCGCGAATCCCGATGAGCCTTGCCCGCCGCCGCAAATGACAAAATTCATACGGCAGGCGAGCTGAGAAATTGCCACACTTTAACCACCGAAGTGATTACATTTCTGTCAGCTTGGGATCTCATCAAGACGCTCAGTACGTGGCTTGGTCGACAGCTTTGGCATTGCTCTTGGCTAGAGGAGCTTGATTGTCTCACTTTTGGGTAATTTGGTACGCATCCACTGTGTTCTTCTTTGCTGCATCCATACGAGCGAATGTCCGGTCACCACCGCCTTCGGCCATAGCCAGAAAAGAGACGGTTAATGCGGCAACGACCATCAGTGCTTTCATGGATTTCATTGGGGTATCCTCGAATGAGATTTGGTTAACCCGTTGAATCCACATCAAGAGATGATTCTCGGGGGAGTGAGCTCAAGGCTCGATATAACTTTAAGACTCGTCCCCTGTCAGAAACCTTAGGTAAACATTACAGCTCTGTAAGATTTTGATCTTTCTGATGATATTTAGAAATCCAGAAGTTCCAGCAGGCGTTCCAATCGCTGAAAAACGCTGGCACTCTGACACTTACGGCCTTGTTTTTCATGGCGTCACTCGTGCGAGTGCCCGTGCCCGACGCTCTCGGAAGTTGTTTCTTTCTCGCCACCACTGCATGCAGTCATCAGACCCAAGAAGCAGATCAAGAGCATCGTACGGAACAAAGTTGCTGATGTTTTCATGGGGAAGTCTTTCCAAAAAATGATGAAGTTAAACATCTCTGAGCAGGTCGTTCTCCCGCCTTTCAGCGGGAGAACGGTCGTCCTTGGATTACTGCTTAACGCTCAAGTAATTACCGGTCGTTTTCAGTGATATGGTCACACTGGTGTTGCTACGGTTACGCCAGAACCAGCCATGGGTACCGTCGAAAATGGCGGTGAACTCGCCTTTGTCGCCTTTGACCTGCTTACCTTTGCTGTAGCTGTGGAAGTAACCTTTCTCAGCGTTGTACGGCTCGCCATGGGTGTCGTAATTCACTGGACCTCCGGCGGTTGTCCACTCATAACTGACGGTGGCGTTCTTCACCATTTCCAGCTTGATCTCTGTCCCTTCACCCGGCTTGAGCGTGACGGTCATATTATTCGTCTTCAAGGCCGAATCAGGCACGACCACTGGTTCTGCTGCCGGCTTCGCAATTGGCTGAGCTTGCGCGATCTGCGGAGCCGGTGCGACGGCGACTGGCTGGGGCGGCGCGGCGTCCGCCAGGGCTTCTTGCGCGAGGGTGATTTTCAGTTCGCCCATTTGCGTCAGACCCAAAGCACGTCCCACACCTGTTGGATCGATGGCGTATTCCGATGGCATGACGACAGTCACCAAAAGGCCGACGGCGGTGACCAGTGCGATGGCTGTCGAACGTAGCAACTGGCGGCTGCTGGGCAACTCATTAACGGTTGGCAGTGGAGTATTGAACATGGTCAGAATTCCTTAGGCAGAGACAAACAGGCCGGTCAGCTGGTAACCCATCAGCAGGAAACCGGCACTCATCATGGCGACGTTGGCCGCATAGGCGTGGCGCCAGAAGCTACCAGTGCGCCGCCAATACCCCATCAGAATGAGAATCGCGCTGAGGGCCAGCAACTGGCCAATCTCGACGCCGACGTTGAAGGCGATCAGGTTCGGGATCAGGCCATCAGGCGAGATTTCGTACTCCTGGATCTTGGTGGCCAGACCGAAACCATGGAACAGGCCGAAGGTCAGCGTGGCCACTTTGGTGTTGGGCTGGACACCAAACCAGCGCTGGAACGCGCCCAGGTTGTCGAGCGCCTTGTACACCACCGAGAAGCCGATGATGGCGTCGATCACGTAGGAGCTGATGCTGACTTCGGTGAGCACGCCAAGCAGCAACGTGACCGAGTGGCCTACCGCGAATAGCGTGACATAGAGCCCTACATCCTTCAGGCGATAGAGGAAGAAGATCACCCCGAAGAGAAACAGCAGGTGGTCGTAGCCCGTCATCATGTGCTTGGCGCCCATGTAGATGAAGGGCAGCAACATGACGCCGGAGCTTTCCTGGATGAAGCCTTTGTCACCTTCAGCCACGGCGTGAGCCAGTGCCTCGGGGATGGCGAAGAAAAGTGACGCGACGCACAGAAACAACAGCAGTAGCGGGCGACGCGAGGGCACAGTGAATGCGCCCACGCCGCGCATGGTATGCGAATGCATGGATCAAAATCCTACGTTGCAGTGATCTTGGGCCGCAGCGCGGCCATGGTCAGGAAGCGAACGAAGGACGGGGTGGGCGCTCGATCAAGAATATCGGCGGACGGGGAACGGCATAGCGCGGGGCATCAACCCACATCGATAGCCTGGGTTGTTCGGTCAATATCAGCAGAGAAGTAAGTTGCGGCGTTTCGTGCTGGTGGTCAGGAGTCAACGGCGAATGATAGTGATCTGAAAAGCTCGCATAGGAGGAAGACGCCTCGTCCTCGCCGTGAGAGTGATAGTCGTCTTGCGCAATCTCCCAGGCAGGCTGTTTCGTTGCCACCGATAACGTATAGGTATGCCCGGCCCAAGCCATCAGCATGGCGAGAGCAAGCGCGAATACCACTGTCGTTGTCAGGGCTTTGCTGAACATATTGGCTGCTTTTCAGCTCATTTTATGGCAATACAGATGCGTTTGACCTAACCCCCCCCGGGGGATAGGATGCCAGCGTAATTCATTGAGGCCAGAGGCTCAAGTCATGAATGAGCACGAACACAACCATCCGCATCCACATACCCACCAAAGCCATGAGGCGATCATCAAGCGCCTCAAGCGTGCTGACGGTCACCTGCGAAGCATCATCACCATGATCGAAGAAGGTCGTGAGTGCGTCGACATTGCCCAGCAACTGCATGCTGTGGAAAAAGCGGTGTGTCAGGCCAAGCGCACGCTTATTCAGGATCACATCGATCACTGCCTGGAAGACACCGTCTGCGCGTTGAGTGGCGGCGAGCGCGCTCCGCTCGAGGCGTTTAAACAAATCACCAAATACCTCTAGGCCTGACATGCCCAATTTCGCTGAACTCTTGCAACAGGGCGGGTCGCACGCCTGGTTGTATTTCCCTAGCGCTATCTTGCTCGGCGCCCTGCATGGCCTGGAGCCCGGCCACTCGAAAACCATGATGGCCGCTTTCATTGTCGCCATCCGTGGTTCAGTGAAACAGGCTGTGTTGCTGGGTTTGGCCGCGACACTGTCGCACACGGCAGTGGTGTGGTTGGTCGCTATTGGCGGCATGTATCTGGGTAAAGGCCTTGATGCTCAAACCACCGAGCCGTACTTTCAGCTCGCATCATCCGCACTGATCATTCTGATCGCGCTGTGGATGCTGTGGCGTACGTGGCGTGGCGAGCAGATGTTCAAGTTCGAGCAAGGTGATGATCATCACCACGGCGAGCATGACCATGGGCACCACGATGAAACCCATCGTATCGATACCGGTCATGGCCGTATCGAACTATCGATCTTTGAAGAGGGTGTGCCGCCACGCTGGCGCTTGAAGGCGCTGAGTGGGCATGCATGGCCGGCTGCACAGGTGCGCTTGATAACTACCCGCCCTGGCGGTGGCACCCAAGTGTTTTCGTTTGTCGAGAGCGAAGGTTTCCTTGAGTCGAAAGCCGACATTCCCGAGCCTCATGAGTTTAGTGCGCGCTTGAGCCTCGGACATGCCGGCCATTCCCACGAATATGATCTGGATTATCGTGAGCATGACCATGGGCATGCGCATTCCGAGCTGGAAGGCCTGGAGTTGTCGCTTGAGGGGTATCAGGATGCGCATGAGCTTGCGCATGCCAATGACATCCGCAAGCGTTTCACCAATCGTGAAGTCACCACGGGCCAGATCATCCTGTTCGGGTTGACAGGCGGCCTCATTCCCTGCCCTGCGGCCATTACGGTTCTGCTACTTTGCCTCCAGGTCAAAGAAGTGGCGTTGGGAGGCATGCTGGTGCTGTGCTTCAGCATTGGCTTGGCGATCACCCTCGTCGCTGTCGGTGCTGCTGCAGCCATTGGTGCCAAACAAGCCTCCAACCGCTGGCCTTGGTTGGGCACCGTAGCACGTCGTGCACCTTACCTTTCCAGTGTGCTGATCATCGGTGTCGGCATCTATGTCGGCATGCATGGCTGGATCGGCTTGAACGCATAAGGCGACGGTTGGGTGTTTGAACTCTCCAGTTATTTTGGTCTGTTCGTGGTGGCGCTCGGCGCCGCCTCACATCTGCGCAGGCCAGTTGTGCGACTCGCTCTGACAGTCCTTGCACCAGGCGTACAGGGCGTCATAGATGATCAACCCATGCGCTAACATCTGCTGGTCATCAGCGAAATTATGCGATAGCCCCAATGAAATCGCATACAAACCCGCCGATTGCGGCGTTAGCTCCAGCCGAGAGGTGTCAGCTCCGCGCACAATCCTGGCCAAATGCTGCAAGGCCGGATCATTGAGCTGATACTTTTTCAGAAACGCATCAAAACTGCACAGCTCGCCATCGTGAGTAAGCTCAACGCCGGGAATATCGAAAGGTGTCGCGTTTTGCTCTGCGGCAATCCGCAGCACAGCGTTGCTGGGGATGTACAAAAACTCAGCCTGCGGATCGATAAATTTTGTAATCAGCCAAGGGCAGGCTATGCGATCAATCTTCGGTCGCTCACGGGTAATCCACTTCACGTCACACCTCCTGCCCAATTTGATGGGCGATGGATCAACGGACAGGCACTACGACCACAACTGAAAAAATGCACCCCAGTTTCCGTCGCGCACCAGATACACCACTAAACCAACAACACCGCAGCTGAGCAGCACCTGAATGACGCCGCGCTTGTAGCGAAACAAGGCAATGGCCGCTGCCACGGCGATCAGCAAGGACGGCCAGTCCAGATCGCCGGCAAACCCCTGGGGCCACAGCACGTGATAACCGAAGAACATCGCCAGATTAAGGATTACCCCTACAACGGCGGCGGTAATGCCCGTCAGTGGCGCGGTGAACTTGAGTTCGTTGTGGGTCGACTCCACCAGCGGGCCACCGGCCAGGATGAACAGAAACGAAGGCAGGAAAGTGAACCAGGTGACCAGGCTGGCCGCTACCGCTCCGGCGAGAAATGCCTGATCGGCGCCGAAGACCTGCTGGACGTAGGCACCGACAAAGCCGACGAAGGCCACGACCATGATCAGCGGCCCTGGCGTGGTTTCGCCCAGGGCCAGGCCATCGATCATCTGCGTAGGGGTCAACCAGCCGTAATGACCAACCGCCCCCTGGTACACATACGGCAATACCGCGTACGCCCCACCAAAGGTCAGCAAAGCAGCCTTGGTGAAAAACCAGCCCATCTGGGTCAAGGTGCCATCCCAGCCATGGAGCGCGGTCAGGATGCCCATCGGCAAGATCCATAGCACGGCACCGATCAACATCAGCAGCACCAGCCGAGGCCAGCGGAAACGCGCATGTACGGGCGTCGGTGTATCGTCATCGATCAATGCCGGGCCGAACGACTTTTTCGTAGCGCCGTGGCCACCGATTCTGAACTTTTCCGGCGCCAGGCGCCCACCGAGGTAGCCCAGCAAGGCTGCCCCCAGGACAATCAAGGGAAAAGGCACATTCAATGCGAAAATCGCGACGAATGACGCCGCTGCGATCGCCCACAACCAGCTGTTCTTCAGCGCTCGCGAGCCAATCCGGTGAGCGGCGTGTACGACAATGGCCGTCACAGCGGGCTTGATGCCATAGAACATTCCAGCCACTACGGGGACGTCGCCAAAGGCGACGTAGACCCAGGACAATGCAATCATGATGAACAATGACGGCAGTACAAAAAGCACGCCGGCTATGACGCCCCCCCAGGTGCGATGCATCAACCAACCAATGTAGGTAGCCAACTGCTGAGCTTCCGGTCCGGGAAGCAGCATGCAGTAGTTCAGCGCATGGAGAAAACGCCGTTCGGAAATCCAGCGCCGCCGCTCGACCAACTCCTGATGCATGATCGAAATCTGGCCTGCGGGCCCGCCGAAGCTGATGAAACCCAACTTCAGCCAGAACCAGAAGGCCTGCAGCAGGCTGACGGCTTCGGGTCGCAGTAGATCTTGTTCAACTTCGGGTTTGAAGGCGTTACTCATCGGGATTTTCCTCTCGCACAAACCCAGCGAGTAAACCATCGAAAATGGCACTTGCCGCTGTCAGCAGATAGTCGTCATGGGGAATGGTTTCGCGCAGCCCTGCCAGCACGCGCTCAATACCGGCAGCTTCAACGGGCTGGAAGCCACCGACATCGAGGTAATGCACCAATGTGGTCAGGCGGTTGAGGCCTGGTGCATCGAGGTCGAAGCTGGCTTGCAAGGTTTCAAACGTCACACGGTTACCGACGTGACTGAAGGTCGCCTCATCAAAGTCGAAACCCAACGCATCTACCGGGCAGTCCTGGGGGCTGTCCAGCCAGAGAATGCGCGCCTGGGGATCGATAAAGCGTTGTATCAGCCAGGCACTGGCCAGACGATCAACCCAGGGGCGCTTGCGCGTTGCCCAGATACGGCCCTGATAATCGCCCTGGTTCAACACGGTAATGGGCTGGTCTCGGCTATACGGCTCATCCGCAGACAGGGCTCTGCTCAGCGTTGTTTCAAGCGCCTGTAAAGCTGAGTCGATCTGCTGTTTCGACTGGCCTGGGAAGTAGTCGATGCTCGTCAGTTGAACGTAGGCCTTGCGCAACTTGCGAATCTGCTTGGCCGTCGCTAATGCATTTTCAACATTGAGCTGTGCGCGACAGGCTTCGATCTCTGCATTGAGCTTGGTGTAGTCATCGCTACGGTCGAACAGCGCGATAAAACGCTCACCGTCTGGGTCATCGACCGGCAATAGGTACGCCGTGCCATTGATGGCAAGGATGTCACGCTCGATTGCAGCCAACGCTTCGCGGCAGAGCTCGATATCCGGCAGCAAGTAGGCGCCATCCCGCAGAACAGCCGCACCACAGGCCTTCAACGCCCGCCATGCCCGCATGCGCTCGGTGGCGTTTGCAGTCGGCAACCCTAGAATAAGGACTATCCATCTATTCATGTAGGTTTAGATACATATTATGTAGACTGAACTACATTACTCTTGATTGGGGCGATTGGAAAGCTCATCGTAGAACGAAGGCAGCGAGGCCCTTCAACATGCCTTGAGCGAGGCGTATGACCTGTTGATTCTGGATGTCATGATGCTTGGTGATCAGTGCATTCATCAGCGCAGAGCTAGGGTGGATGGTTGCCAGCAGTGGTATGCGCCCTATTCGTCAGGTGACCAGGGTCGCGGCCTCGATGTCGGCTAAATCACTCAAAGAGCGCATCCCGTTAGCGTCCGTTCCCAAAGAGCTGCAACAAATGGTCTCGTCGTTCAACGCGATGCTGTCACGGCTGGATGATGCTTTTGTACAGCTATCGAATTTTTCCGCGGACATTGCTCATGAACTGCGTACGCCGGTCAGCAATCTGATGACTCACACCAAAGTCGTCCTCTCCAGAAAACGGAACATCGAGGACTACGAAGACAATCTGTACTCGAACCTGGATGATCTGAAGCGTATGTCTCGAATGATCGATGACATGCTTTTCCTGGCCAAATCCGACAATGGCTTGATCAGACCGGAGAACAACAGGGTCGTGAACGTGAATAACCACCTTGTCTACACTCACAAAGCTTACTGAAATGTAATCGAACGGTTTGCGGTCATGTGTCATCGTGTCCTGGCTCTTTGACGCGGCTCTCCTGACCCACTACCGGGGCTCAGTCCGTACCAGGGCGCGGCATACGCTTGGTATTCGTCAGTGGTTTTCAACCCACATCGAGAAGCAAAACTAGAACTTCCCTACAAAACCTCGAACCAACAGCTTGCGCTGTGAGGAGCCCTGCATGTCACTCTTTAAAACTACTACCGTTGCTGTCGCACTTACCGCTGGTTTGCTTTTGAGCGCTATCGCCCAAGCACATCCAAAACTAGTGTCCTCCACTCCTTCGGAAGGCTCGACCTCCACAGCACCTTCCAGGATTGAGCTGCATTTCTCTGAGAACCTCACAACTCAGTTCTCCGGTGCAAAACTGATCATGACCGACATGCCGGGCATGTCGCATTCCCCAATGGCTGTCAAGGCGAGTGTCTCAGGCAGCGACGATCCGAAAACGATGGTCATCACGCCTGCCGCTCCGCTAACCACTGGTACTTACAAGGTCGAATGGCGAGCAGTCTCTTCCGACACTCACCCCATAACAGGCAACCTTGTTTTTAAAGTGAAGTGATTCATGAGCGACTCAGTCAACATCGCCGTTCGCTTCGTTCTTTATATGGACCTCATGCTGCTGTTTGGATTGGCCATTTTTGGTTTGTACAGCCTTAGGGGAAAAGAGCGAATCTCTGGTGCCGTCTTGAACTTTGAGTCGCTGATTTTCGGCACAGTTGTTTTTGGCGTACTGCTGTCTCTGGCTGCCATGTTGTTACTTGCCAAGGCAATGAGTGGCGTTGCAGAACTTATGGAACTTCAACGCCATGTCTTCGAAATGGTGCTTATGGGTACCGATGTCGGACTCACATGGATGGTTCGGATTGCTGCTCTTGTTCTAGCAGGTGTAGCGATGACGGTGAACAAACGCTTTCCAACCCTGAGCCTCTGGGTGGTTACCTTGTGCGGTGCAACCGCGCTTGCAACCCTGGCTTGGACAGGGCATGGAGCCATGGACGAAGGCAACCGGCGTTACGTGCATTTCGCCAGCGACATCTTCCACCTTTTGGCAGCGGGAGGATGGCTCGGCGCTCTGGCGGCATTCGCTTTATTACTGCGTACGAAAATACTTAATGGCGAGCAAGAGGTGCGCATTCTCTCCCGAGTACTTACGGGGTTCGAATCAGCGGGTGCATTGATCGTGGTTAGCCTAAGTGTTACCGGCATAGTAAATTATCTTTTCATCGTAGGTCCAACAGTAGAAAATATAACGTTTAGCACTTATGGCGTGCTGCTTTGTTTGAAAATAGTACTATTTGCAGCGATGCTTGTATTGGCCACGCTGAACCGCTTTCACTTGAGCCCACTGTTAAAACGGTCGATCCAGAACGGAGAATACACTGGGGCCGTTAATGCTTTACGGCGTAGCATGGCGCTAGAGTTCTCGGTGGCGATAATCATTGTGTGTCTAGTCGCTTGGCTAGGAACCTTAAGTCCGGAGATGGAAATGGGTACTGTATAGTGTGCTCTTCACCGTTCCGTGAGCGAATGAATTGGCGTACGGATCAGGGCCGTTAAGCTTTTGTTCATCGCTGCGTTGCTGTCAGCGGTTCTGTACCTGTGGAACGCAGATGGCGTAGCAAATGCGGGAGGATGACTTCAGCGTCAGGTCCCACACCTCTGAGGGTTGCTGAAGCGAAATTGCGCTGCATTGGTAGACCCACAAAGTACAGGCCTGGGGTATACAGTGCTCGTCCATCGCGCTGCATCAATCGCCCATGATCATCCGTCACCGCCAGGTCTTCAAGAAAGGAAATATTTGGGCGGAACCCAGTGGCGAAGACCAGGCAATCAACAGCTTCATGCTGACCATCTGCCCAGACAACTCCGGTCGGGGTTATCTGCCCAAACATCGACCGATGATTGAAAAGTCCTGACTTCAGCGCTTCTTTGTATGTGCCGTCATCCAGTACCGGTGTGCTCTGATCATTTAACCAGCGGGTTCTTTCCAGGCCTGTCCATTTCAGCCAGGCATGGAAGTCCGCGCCGAGTAGCTTCTGCGCAAAGAATCGAATCGCCTCGCGTGTGGCCAGCGTGACCTCAGCCACTGTGGCGAGCTCATAAGCTATCTGTACTGCCGAATTCGCCGCGCCAATGACCACAATGCGTTGCCCTCTGAACGCTTGTGTATTCCGATACTCGGCGCTGTGAAGGTGAACACCCCGAAAGCTTTCGAGCCCCGGAATGTCCGGGGTAAATGGGCGACTGAATGCCCCTGAGGCCACAACCAGTGCCCTGGTAAAGAAGCGCTGCCCATTGGCAGCCACTATCTGGAACCCTCCAGCTTCCTGATTCACCTTTATGACCTTAATCCCCGGAAGAATCGGTAACTCGAAGAAGCATGCGTACTGCTCCAGGTAGTGCACTACTTCATCGCGAGAGGGGTAGTGCTCCGGTGCTCCAGGAAACGGCAGCCCCGGTAACGAGGAGTACGCTGCCGGCGAGAACAGTTCGAGGTTGTCGTAGTAGTTACGCCAGTTACCCCCTGGTTGCTGCTGCTCATCCAGGATAAGGAAATCGAGCCCCTGCTGTTTCAAATGCCAGCCACAGGCCAGCCCTGCCTGCCCTGCGCCTATTACGACAACATCGAATGAGCGATCCATTGCGTTCATATATGCGCACCTATACACATATTAAGGTAAACAAAAATCAGCGAGATCCGCCTGGGCAGCACAACGAAGCAATGCTTTTGGTGTGATGGAGGATGTCCTCCAGTCGCTTGACGATGGCTGGGCCGTCCACCTCATAGAACACCTGACGCCCCACCTTGGTCGCGCGCACGATCCCTGCGACCAGCAGCACCTGAAGATGACGAGATACCACCGAGCGCTCCTGGGGTAAATCAGCTGCAATCGCTGTTACATCGGCTCGACCCAGTTGCATCACGCGCTTGAGCACCGCGACTCTTGGCGGCTCGCAGAGGGCCTTGAAAAATGCGCCATCGAGAGACTCAATGACAGACTCAATGGCTTGGGAGCGGTTAGTGGCAACGTTCATGGCGAGAATATATGTGCATATCCATGCACATGTAAAGCCCTGCACAGAGGATTTCGTTGTCTGCAATTCAGTTTCGAGCCAGGAACGTCTACGGGGCGGAATGGACATTTTGCAGGTGCGTCGAGTTTACTGCTTTGCTGAATATTCGAAAAAACGTATATTCGTAAAACCATATCTAACTCGAGACTTGGCGATGACCGATAAAACCCACGTGCTGTTTGTTTGTGTGGCTAACGCTGCCCGCTCGCAGTTGGCACCAAGCACGATGCATTCCGTCACACCCTTCACGAAATTCATGAGCGCATCAAGATGTTCGTGTTGGTGAAGACCAAACGTTGAGACCCCTATGGCTGACCATCTGACACCGACCACCGTATTCAAATGCCTGGCTGATGAAACCCGCGTCCGCCTGATGTTGCTCATCACCCGTGAGCAAGAGCTGTGCGTGTGTGAACTGACCTGCGCGCTCGATGAGAGCCAGCCGAAGATTTCCCGCCATCTGGCGCAACTGCGCAATTGCGGGTTGCTGGAGGATCGTCGGCAAGGTCAATGGGTGTACTACCGGCTGCACCCCAGTCTGCCGGACTGGGTGATCGCGGTACTGAAATCCACTCTGGACGCCAACCGGCATTGGCTCAGCCCAGACGCCAAACGCCTCGACGTGATGGGTGATCGCCCTCAGCGCCTGGCCGCTTGCTGCTGAGTCAATGACGATGAGTAAAAGCCGTCTTGCTTTTTTGGATCGCTATCTGACGGTCTGGATTTGTGTGCAATCAGATCGCGGGCGGCAACAACCAATACGTCGCCGGGTTGGTGGCCTTCATGGCCCTCTGGTTCAAGCGCCGCTGGTTCGATCATCCCAAGGGCGACCTCGCTCAGGAGTAAACATATGACTGATGAACACATCCCCAACCTCGATGCCGAACTGGTCGACCTGCCGACCCTCGATAAACTCGGCACTACGCTGTCGGCCACGCACAAGCCGCGTATCCTGCTACTTTACGGCTCGACTCGCGAGCGTTCGTTCAGCCGCCTGCTGACCGAGGAAGCTGCGCGCCTGTTGCAGCACTTCGGCGCAGAAACACGCATCTTCAACCCATCTGAGCTGCCGTTGCCGGATGACGTGCCGGACATCCATCCCAAGGTGCAAGAGCTGCGCGAATTGGTGCTCTGGTCAGAAGGTCAGGTCTGGTGCTCCCCGGAACGTCACGGCTCGATGAGCGCAGTGTTCAAGGCGCAGATCGACTGGGTTCCGTTGACCATGGGCGCGGTGCGCCCAACCCAGGGCAAGACTCTGGCGGTGATGCAGGTTTGTGGGGGTTCGCAATCCTTCAACGTGGTCAACCAGCTGCGTGTGCTGGGTCGTTGGATGCGCATGTTCACCATCCCCAACCAGTCCTCGGTACCGAAGGCCTACCTGGAGTTCGATGAGGCCGGGCGCATGAAGCCATCTTCCTACTACGACCGTGTCGTGGACGTGATGGAAGAACTGGTGAAGTTCACGTTGCTGCTGCGCGAGCGGCAGGACTATCTGGTCGACCGCTATTCCGAACGCAAGGAATCGGCGCAAGAACTCTCCAAACGCGTTAATCAACGCTCCATCTGAAAAGCCCTTTCGACGTCACCCCGTTGTCATCGCCCGTAGATAGCAGCCCAAGAGAACAACCCATGAGCATCAAAATAGGAATCAACGGTTTCGGTCGCATCGGTCGTCTTGCCCTGCGTGCAGCCTGGGGCTGGCCAGAGTTCGAATTCGTGCACATCAACGACCCGGCGGGTGACGCCGCCACTCACGCCCACCTGATCAACTTCGACTCGGTGCATGGCCGTTGGCACAACGAAGCCAGCAGCGAAGGCGATCATGTAGTGATCGACGGCAAGCGTATCAAGGTCACCGCCAACAAGGCGATTGCTGACACCGACTGGTCGGGCTGCGATCTGGTGCTCGAAGCCAGCGGCAAGATGAAGACCGTCGCGCTGCTCCAGGCCTATCTGGAGCAAGGCGTAAAGCGCGTGGTGGTCTGTGCCCCGGTCAAGGAGCAAGGCGCGTTGAACGTGGTCATGGGCGTCAACCAGCATTTGTTCGATCCGGCACTGCACCGCATCGTGACCGCCGCCTCCTGCACCACCAACTGTCTGGCCCCGGTGGTCAAGGTGATCCACGAGAGCCTGGGTATCCGCCATGGTTCGATCACTACGATCCACGACCTGACCAACACCCAGAGCATCCTCGATCAGCCGCACAAGGATCTGCGCCGCGCCCGCGCTTCGGGCATGAGCCTCATCCCGACCAGCACCGGCTCGGCGACGGCGATTGCGGAAATCTTCCCTGAACTGCGCGGGCGCCTGAACGGCCACGCCGTGCGCGTGCCGCTGGCCAACGCCTCGCTCACCGATTGCGTGTTCGAAGTCGAGCGCGCCACTACGGTGGCTGAGGTCAACGCCCTGCTCAAGGCTGCCGCCGATGGCCCGCTGAAGAACATCCTCGGCTTTGAGGAACGGCCACTGGTGTCCATCGACTACCGCACCGACCCGCGTTCCTCGATCATCGATGCGCTGTCGACCATGGTGGTCAACGGCACCCAGGTGAAAATCTACGCCTGGTACGACAACGAATGGGGTTATGCCAACCGCGCTGCCGAACTGGCCAGACTGGTCGGCCTGGCTGGTTGACGGGGGCGATCATGAACGCGTTGTCCGCCCTGCCCTCGCCAGTGCGCCAGTATCTGCTGGTGACCGGCAATTACTGGGCCTTCACCCTCACCGACGGCGCGCTGCGCATGTTGGTGGTGCTGCACTTCCATACCCTGGGCTACACACCGCTGCAAATCGCTGCGCTATTCCTGTTCTACGAGTTCTTCGGTGTCATTACCAATCTGGTGGGCGGCTACTTCGGCGCCCGCCTGGGCCTCAATCGCACCATGAACATCGGTTTGGGCCTGCAGGTGGCGGCCTTGCTGATGCTGACAGTGCCCGCCGCCTGGCTGACCCTCCCTTGGGTGATGGGCGCCCAGGCCTTGTCGGGCATTGCCAAAGACCTCAACAAGATGAGCGCCAAGAGCTCGATCAAACTCCTGGTGCCCGACAACCGGCAAGGCACGCTCTACCAGTGGGTGGCGATCCTCACCGGCTCGAAGAACGCGCTCAAAGGCGTGGGTTTCTTCCTTGGTGGTGCGTTGCTGGCATGGCTGGGCTTTACCGGCGCCGTGCTGCTGATGGCTGCTCTGCTGGCGCTGATCTGGGTCGCCAGCCTGTTGCTGCTGAAAAAGGACCTGGGCAAGGCCAAGGCCAAGCCGAAGTTCCGCGAGCTCCTCTCCAAGAGCCGGGCGATCAACATCCTCTCGGCGGCGCGCATGTTCCTCTTCGGCGCCCGTGACGTATGGTTCGTGGTGGCGCTACCGGTGTACCTGAGCACGGTGCTGGGCTGGGACTTCTGGCGGGTCGGCGGCTTCCTGGCGGCGTGGGTCATCGGCTACGGCATCATCCAGTCCCTGGCCCCGAACATCACGGGAAAGAATCGCGGGCACGTTCCAGACGGGCGAGCGGCCTTCGTTTGGGCGGCAATGCTGGCGGGGTTGCCTGCCGCTATCGCACTTGGCCTCTCGGCGGGCTGGTCGCCTCATGTGGTGCTGCTGGGTGGGCTGATGGTGTTCGGCGCCCTGTTCGCGGTGAACTCCTCGCTACACAGCTACCTCATCGTCGCCTACGCCAAGGAGGATGGGGTGTCGCTGGACGTGGGTTTCTACTACATGTCCAACGCCCTGGGCCGACTTATCGGCACCCTGCTGTCCGGGTGGATTTATCAACGCTACGGGCTGGAAGCCTGCCTTTGGGTATCCACGCTGTTCGTGTTGCTGGCGGCCCTGATTTCTATCGCCTTGCCCAGGCATGCCGAGGCGAGATGAAAATTCGGGGTTGATAACCCCTGACGTAGGCGCCCGTGTTGCCCACAACCGGCCAACACGGGCGCCCCGGACGACTTTACTCAGCCGGCGGGTTCTGCCCGCGTGCTTCAGCGCCATCGAGCAGCGCATCGACCAATGCCTTGGCCACCTCGAGCGAATGCAAGGTTGACCAAAGCAGGCCTTTCTCCACTTTGTTCGACTGGTTGCAGGCTTCATTGGCGGTTGCGCAGGCGCACCTAAGCATCAGTGAGGCATGCACCAGGGCGTCTTCGGCATTGATGCCTCCGCGCACGGCGAACAGCGGCGCATGGCCGGCATCGCATGAGCCAAAGGCGGTTTCGGCGGTTTTGTGGATGGTTCCGGGTGGAAGCGAGGATGGTGGATCGGGAACGATTTTTATCATTAGTGCAACTCCTGACATATTGATGAAACCGTCAGCATCACTTCCACATGATGGGTGGCGGCCGTACGCAGGTGTGGAAGACCGGGATGTCAGGAGCCCGGCGCACCAAAGGTGCCCCGCGCACAGCCGCCATAAAGCGCTGGCGCAAAAAAACGCCAGTCCCAAAGGCGGCGCTTGTGCGCCTGACATCGACGGGCTTCCACACCCGGTCGCTGAATTTGCAGCGACTCAAGGAGAGTAGTGATCGAAGGCGCGCCAGACAACCCGGAAACGGACTAGCGCTGCGTAGGATATTTCCTAAGCACCGAGAACGCGAATGTAAATTTACGACCGAGGCGACTCTGACCATTCAGCATTTGCAGTCCCACATCTCACAGGATTGTGCCGATGGGCACGGCGATCCACACACGAAGACGCTGCGAGCCGCGAGCTCGTGCTAACCGCATGCGCCGATGTAGCCAGTACGGAAGGCGCGCTAGTGCACCTTCTTCAGGTCGGCTATCGCATCGTCAATGGACTGAGCATTGTGGTCCAGAGTCTTCAGCGCCTGGCGAATGTTGTGGGCCAGGTCGTTGCGCCCCAGGTGCTCGGCCAGGAGCACCAGTTCATCAAGCGCCGCAGCAATCGCCTGCTGATTTTCGTAGAGCTTCTCGATCGCAAGGGGAAGGGCATATTTGTTTGTCATGGCACGATCCTCCATCGCATCAGGAAAGCTTAGCAGGGACACAAAAAACCCCTTTGTCGTTTAGGCGGCGACGCTACCGGCTGGCTGCACAAAGTTGCGGTTGGCGCAATCCCGGCCTATGTTCCAAGCGAGACTTTTGCCTGCAACTGGCGCGCTGACTGGCCGCTGGTTGCTGTCCATCCAATGCGGAATCCCGCAGCGAGGTGACGACATGCCGAACGACTCCCGCCCCGCCGTACTCGAACTGATCGGCAATACGCCGCTGGTGCGCGTCAGCCGCTTCGATACCGGCCCGTGCACGCTGTTTCTCAAGCTCGAATCGCAGAACCCCGGCGGTTCGATCAAGGATCGCATCGGCCTGGCGATGATCGACACCGCCGAGCGCGACGGTCGCCTGCGACCCGGCGGCACCATAGTCGAAGCCACCGCCGGCAACACCGGCCTGGGTCTTGCCCTGGTCGGCCGCGCCAAGGGTTACCGGGTGGTGTTGGTGGTGCCGGACAAGATGTCCACCGAGAAGGTCCTGCACCTCAAGGCGATGGGCGCCGAAGTGCACATCACCCGCTCCGACGTCGGCAAGGGCCATCCCGACTACTACCAGGACGTTGCTGCGCGGCTGGCGCAGGAGATTCCCGACGCCTTCTTCGCCGATCAGTTCAACAACCCGGCCAACCCGCTGGCCCACGAGTGCAGCACCGCTCCGGAGATCTGGGCGCAGACCCAGCATGATGTGGATGCCATCGTCGTCGGCGTCGGTTCGGCCGGCACGCTGACCGGGCTGACCCGCTTCTTTCGCCGCGTGCAGCCTGACCTGGCCATGGTACTGGCCGATCCCGTCGGCTCAGTGGTCGCCGAATACAGCCGCAGCGGCACCCTCGGTACACCCGGCTCCTGGGCGGTCGAGGGCATCGGCGAAGACTTCATTCCGTCTATTGCCGACCTTTCCAGCGTGCGTCAGTCCTATTCGATCAGTGACGAGGAAAGCTTCGACCATGCCCGCCAACTGCTGCGCGCCGAAGGCATTCTCGGCGGTTCTTCGACCGGCACATTGCTGGCGGCGGCACTGCGCTACTGCCGCGAGCAAACCGAGCCGAAACGGGTGGTCAGCTTCGTCTGCGACACCGGCACCCGCTACCTGTCGAAGGTCTACAACGACCAGTGGATGACCGATCAGGGCTTGCTTGCGCGCAAGCGCTACGGCGATCTGCGCGACCTGATCGCGCGGCGTTTCGAGGATGGCCGGGTGATCAGCGTGGGCCCGGACGACACTCTGCTCACCGCCTTCCAGCGCATGCGCCTGGCTGATGTGTCGCAACTGCCGGTGCTGGTGGACGGACAGCGGTTGGTCGGGGTGATCGACGAGTCCGATATTCTGCTTGGCGTGCACGAAGACGCTTCGCACTTCAGCATGACCGTGGCCAGCGCGATGACCGGCAAGCTGGAAACCCTGCCCCCCGGCGCCAGCCTGGCTGAACTGGAAGCGGAGCTCGACCGTGGGCTGGTGGCAATCATTGCCGACGCCTCGGGCTTCCACGGCCTGATTACCCGCGTCGACATGCTCAATCACTTGCGCAGATCCCTCCCATGAGCCAGCACGATGAAACCGCCGCGCCACGCGCCTTCGCCACCCGTGTGATCCATGCCGGACAGGCGCCGGACCCTTCCACCGGGGCGCTGATGCCGCCGATTTACGCCAATTCCACCTATGCGCAGCAGAGCCCCGGTGTGCACAAGGGCCTCGACTACGGGCGCTCGCACAACCCCACGCGCTGGGCGCTGGAGCGTTGCGTGGCGGACCTCGAGGGCGGTACCCAGGCCTTCGCCTTCGCCTCCGGGCTGGCGACGATCTCCACCGTGCTCGAACTGCTCGACGCAGGCTCCCACATCGTCTCCGGCAATGACCTGTACGGCGGTACGTTCCGACTGTTCGACAAGGTGCGCCGACGCAGCGCCGGACATCGATTCAGCTTCGTCGATCTGGTTGACCTGGCGGCATTCGAAGCGGCGCTGCAGGACGACACGCGGATGGTCCTGGTCGAAACGCCGAGCAATCCGTTGCTGCGCCTCACGGACCTCGCCGCCGTCGCGCGCATCTGCCGCGAGCGAGGCATCATCTGTGTGGCCGACAACACCTTTGCCAGCCCGTGGATTCAGCGCCCGCTGGAGCTGGGCTTCGATATCGTGCTGCACTCGACGACCAAGTACCTGAACGGCCACTCCGACGTGATCGGCGGCATCGCGGTGGTCGGGCAGAACTTCGAGCTGCGCGAGCGCCTGGGCTTCCTGCAGAACGCGGTGGGTGCTATCGCCGGGCCATTCGATGCTTTTCTCACCCTGCGCGGTGTGAAGACCCTGGCGCTGCGCATGGAACGCCACTGCAGCAACGGGCTGGAGCTGGCGCAATGGCTGGAACGTCAGCCTCAGGTGGCGCGCGTCTATTATCCGGGCCTGCCGTCGCACCCGCAGCACGAACTGGCGCGGCGGCAGATGCGCGGTTTCGGTGGGATGATTTCCCTCGACCTGAACAGCGACCTGGCCGGCGCCAAGCGCTTTCTCGAGAGTGTGCGGATCTTCGCCCTGGCCGAGAGCCTGGGCGGGGTGGAAAGCCTGATTGAGCACCCGGCGATCATGACGCACGCCAGCATCCCCGCAGACACCCGCGCGCAACTCGGCATCGGCGATTCGCTGGTGCGTTTGTCAGTGGGTGTCGAGGATGTCGAAGACCTGCGCGCCGACCTGGCCCAGGCGCTGGCGCGGATTTGAATGGATTTTCCAGAACTGCATTCAAATCCTGGGCAATAAGCATAAAAAAATCCGAAATCCTTATCGGATTCCGGATTTTTCTGCTGATCAAGGATTAGTCAACTCAGCCACTTAATCGTGCTTATGCTTATGCTTGTACTTATGCTTGTGCTTACCGTTGTAACTCTTTCTGCTTGAGCCGTGATCACGATCATCGTCGGCCACGTTATTGCCTAATGCGCCGCCCGCGGCGCCACCCAGGCCTGCGCCAATAGTGGACCCGGTTGCACCACCGATTTGATTGCCAATCACCGAACCGCCTGCGGACCCGAGCCCGCCGCCGATAGCGGCTTCGGTTCTGTTGCCTTTCGGCGCACCGACGGCGCTGCCTGCAGCACCCCCTACGCCAGCGCCGATCGCAGCACCGGTACTTCCGCCAATCTGCTGACCGACTATGTTACCCAATGCGCCACCAAGGCCGCCGCCGACGGCTGCGCTTCCATCTCCTGCGGCTATTGCGCCTTGTGCGATCAAAATGCCTAGAGCAAAGGTAGGTAGCGTTAATCGCATTGCATGAACCTCAAAAAGTGGTTGTTGCGTTCAGACTGCAATTATTGATGCTGATCGTTCTAATCTGGAAATTGAAGAGTTTGAGCGCACGGCATAGCCAAAGTTCGATTTGTAGCCCCGATATTTACA
Organism: Pseudomonas sp. LS1212; assembly: GCF_024741815.1. Taxonomy (NCBI): domain Bacteria; kingdom Pseudomonadati; phylum Pseudomonadota; class Gammaproteobacteria; order Pseudomonadales; family Pseudomonadaceae; genus Pseudomonas; species Pseudomonas sp. LS1212. Next base: position 2,498,038 of record NZ_CP102951.1, on the reverse strand, counting down.
GCTTACTCGTTCCCACGCGCTCTTGTATGGGCGTTCGGCGGTCGTGTTGCCGGCATGAGCTGCGACGCTCGCAAGCGCAAGGAACAACCCGCTGACATAACTGTTGAGTTTTTTCATGATGCAGACCTCCAGGTGAGTGGCCTGGCATGGCGACTCGGTGCGGCTATTAAGGACTGCGCACGTATCTCGAATGTGTCGGCCTGGCTGGGGCTGCCAGCCGCTGTGTATCCAAACGGCCAGGAAATACAGTTCGATACAAAAGGACTAGAATCGACCTGGATTTGTCAGCCAGTGTATCTACGGCCGACCCGATACACTGCAATACAAAGCCGCGCAGCGCTCGGTGTGTGGCTCGATAGAATGCGACACGCCCTGGAAACCGAGGTAGCAGGCAATGGACCATATCGATCACATACTGGTCGTCGATGACGACCGTGAAATTCGCGAACTGGTGGCCAACTACCTGAAGAAGAACGGTCTGCGCGCCACCGTGGTCGCCGATGGACGACAGATGCGTTCGTTCCTCGAGACCACACCGGTGGACTTGATCGTGCTGGACATCATGATGCCGGGCGACGATGGGCTGGTGCTGTGTCGTGAGCTCCGGTCCGGCATGCACAAGGCCATCCCGGTGCTGATACTGACCGCACGCAACGACGAGACCGACCGAATCATCGGCCTGGAAATGGGCGCCGACGATTATCTGGTCAAACCTTTCGCCGCCCGTGAGCTGCTGGCCCGGATCAAGGCCGTGTTGCGCCGTACCCGGATGCTTCCGCCCAACCTGCGGGTTACCGAAGCGGGACGCCTGATCAGCTTCGGCGACTGGCAACTGGACACCACCACTCGCCACCTGCTCGATCGCAGCGGCACCATGGTTGCACTCAGCGGCGCCGAATATCGGCTGCTGCGGGAGTTCCTCGATCACCCTCAGCGGGTGCTGAGCCGCGATCAGTTGCTGAACCTGACCCAGGGCCGCGATGCCGACCTGTTCGACCGCTCCATCGATCTGCTGGTCAGTCGGCTGCGCCAACGCCTGCTCGATGAAGACAGTGAGCCGGCCTACATCAAGACCGTGCGCAGCGAAGAATTCGCGCAACCGCGACACCGGTGGCACGGGCCTGGGCCTGGCCATTGCCCAGCAACTGGCGCAGGCCATCGGCGGCAGTCTGACACTTAGCAATCGGGAAGGTGGCGGCCTGGCGGCGCGGGTTACGCTGGGCCCCGTGCCACACTGATACGGAGTCGACATGTTCTACCGGATAGCCGCCGATGGCTTGCTGCTGTTCCACCTGCTGTTCATTGTCTTCGTGCTGGGCGGCGGGCTGCTGGCGCTCAAATGGCCCCGCCTGTGCTGGTGGCACCTGCCTGCCATGGCCTGGGGAGCAGCGGTCGAGGGTTTCCAGTGGCCGTGCCCGTTGACCGGTTGGGAAAACGACATGCGCCGGGCTGCCGGAGACGCGGGCTATAGCGGTGGGTTCATCGAACATTATCTGTGGCCGCTGATCTATCCGGCCGGGCTGACACCTGGCATTCAGGTATGGCTGGGTGTGCTGGTGCTGGTGATCAATGCGCTCATCTACCTGATGTTGTTGAGGCGGTGGAAGTCGAGACGAGGTGCCTAGTGCGAACAGGGTGGCTTGCCTGAAACTTGGCGGTGAGGCCATCGCTGGCAAGCCAGCTCCTACAGGTTTGCGCGGACTCTGTAGGAGCTGGCTTGCCAGCGATGCTAGCGACTCGGTCTCCAGATACTTCTACGCTGATCGAATCGAGGCCTGCAGAGCGTACAAGCCATGAAAATCACCCCCCGCCTGGCTCTTTTGAGCCTGGCAACCACCCTCGCCTATCTCGGCCTCGCCGTACTGGGATGGGGTGGCTTCGCTGCGTACTTTGCCCAGCCCGCATTGGTGGTCATCGCGCTGGCCACTCTGGTGCTGGCTGCGTTGGCACTTTGCACCGAGGGCAACCTGAGCCCGGGTGAGCGTGAAGACAAAGCGAACCGATGGGTGCTGCCGGTTTTCGGAGTGCTCGGCCTGCTCGCCGCTTTTCTGCCGGCCTACACCGACCGGCTGGATATCTGGACGCTCGATGGCGAGGGCATGCGCTGGCTGGGGGTCGTGCTTTTTATCGCCGGGGGTGCGCTGCGGCTCTGGCCGGTTTTCGTGCTGGGCAACCGCTTCAGCGGGCTGGTGGCTATTCAACCCGGCCATACCCTGGTCACCACGGGTATCTACCGTACGCTGCGCAACCCCAGCTATCTCGGGCTGCTGATCAACGCGTTAGGCTGGGCACTGGCCTTTCGCTCCGGCGTCGGCGTGTTGCTGACGGTGCTGATGCTCATTCCGCTGATCGCGCGTATTCGTGCCGAGGAAGCACTGCTGCATGCGCAGTTCGGTGCCGAATACGAAGCCTATTGCGCAAAGACCTGGCGGCTGATTCCCGGGCTCTATTGAGCCCTGCACGTATTGCCCCAAAAAAGCACCCGCAGGGCTCACCCGCCCCCTTCTGGTTCAATGCAATGCAGCGAGAAGCCCGGAAAAGCCCCCTTTGCCGTGGCTGGCATGGAATCTGCTCTAGCTCTGGCAACCCTGCCGAAATCTTTGGCGGGTCCCGGATGGTCAACGTTGACCACCACAAATCGATGAACACCAGGCAAAGGCGCCTGGAGCTGCTGGCCGGCTCCAGGCGCCTTTGCTTTTTTTTTGGCCACACCCCCCGACCCTGTACTGGAGAGACCCCATGAAGACCGTCGCACAACTCCTGAAGTCAAAGGCCATGCAAAACCAGCAAGTCCACACCATCGCTCCCGATCAGATGGTGCTGGATGCATTGAAGGTAATGAAGGTAATGACTGAAAAAAATGTCGGTGCTCTGCCGGTCGTGGAGAATGGCCAGGTGGTAGGCGTCATCAGCGAGCGCGACTACGCGCGCAAGGTTGTTCTGCTGGGACGCTCCTCGTTCGGCACCCCCGTCAGCGCAATCATGAGTGCACCCGTGGTGACGGTGGACTCGCGCCAAAGCGTCGAGACGTGCATGGGGATCATGACCGATAGCCACCTGCGCCATTTGCCGGTAGTGGAAAACGGACGACTGCTGGGCTTGCTGTCCATTGGCGACCTGGTTAAAGAGGCCATCACCGCGCAGGCTGACCTGATTCAGCAATTGGAACAGTACATTCGGGGAGACTGGGCGCAGGGCACGGCGCGAGAACCTGCAATGCATGCGGCACACGTCAGCCACTTGCCATAACGAATCAAGGACATGCTGCCAGGCCGCACGGGCACATTACTTCCTGGCAGACTTATGACCGTCCGGCATGTGCAAGTAACTCATCACGCTTTCAGTGAGTTCGGTCGCCAGCCTTACCGCTTGTTTATTACGTGTCATCACCCCCGCCACCAACCCTTCGATCAAGGCCAGCACGGCGATGTTGGAACTGGTCAGGACCGGGTGGTCGGCTGGCGCGAAGAGCACGTGCCGGGCGATGGGGGCCAGGGGCGATGCGGGTGAATCGGTGATCGCCAGTACCGTCGCGCCACGCTCGCTGGCGAACCGTGCAAGCTGCGTCGTGTCGAGGGAATAGCGAGGCAAGGCGATGGCCAGCAGCACGTCCTGGTCAGTGATCGCTGCCAGCCGGTAAGCCGCGTTTTCGTTGCCGCCCTCCATGCTGATCGCCGTGGCGTCGGCGCAGAACGGCATGAGGGTCGAGGCTGCCAGGCCGGCCATGTAAACGCTGTTGCCAAAACCCAGGATATAAATTTTGCGGGCCTTGGTCAGGCAGTTGACGAAGGCTTCGAAGCTCTCGGCATGGTTGTTGGTGCCGGCGGTGCCGAGGTTGCTGGTGGCGCTCTGGATTTGCTCATGCAGGCCAAATGCACCATCGGGGCGATGGGCCAGTTCGTTGCGCAACTTGTCGACCGGGGAAACCATTTGCTGCAAGGTCGCGACCAGCTCGGCCTTCATGCCGGTGAAACCGCCCAGGTCCATGACCTTGGCCAGGCGGTTGACGGCCGCAGGCGAAGTCGCGGTCTCCCGGGCCAGCTCCTCGATGGTCAAGGTAGCGGCCTTGAGTGGATGGCGCAGGATATAGTCCGCCACCTTGCGCAGCGACGGTTGCAGGTCGGGGACGATTTGCGCCAGTTTGCGCATCACCGGTGCGGCATAGACAGTCGAGTTCTTCGAGGGAGTAGGCATATCCGGCTCAATGTGTGCAGGTACAAGGTGGGCGCCAGTGTATCCGAAGCCGACTGTTGGCGTGCGCGGCCAACAGTCGGTGTGCCGGGCTATTTCAAGCTGCCGGCAAGGAACTGCTGCAGCCGTTCGGACTGCGGCCTGACCAGCACATCGCGGGGGTTGCCGCTTTCTTCGACGCGGCCCTGGTGGAGGAACACCAACTGGTTCGACACCTCGCGGGCAAAGCCCATTTCATGGGTCACCACCACCATGGTGCGGCCTTCCTGGGCCAGGTCCTGCATCACCTTGAGCACTTCGCCGACCAGTTCCGGGTCGAGTGCCGAGGTCGGTTCGTCGAAGAGCATCACCTCCGGTTCCATCGCCAGTGCCCGGGCAATCGCCACCCGCTGCTGCTCGCCACCGGACATGTGTGCCGGATAGGCACCCTTGCGGTGTGCGACGCCGACCTTGTGCAAATAGTGCTCGGCTTTTTCCCGCGCCTGCTGCTTGCTCAAGCCCTGCACATGCACCGGGGCTTCCATGACATTTTCCAGGGCGCTCATGTGCGACCACAGGTTGAAATGCTGGAATACCATCGCCAGGCGCGAGCGCATGCGCTGCAGTTGTCCAGGCTCGACGGCCTTGAGCCCGCCGAGCCGGTTGGCCACCAGCTTCAGTTCTTCTCCATTGAGCAGAATGCGGCCTTCGTTGGGTTGTTCCAGCAGGTTGATGCAGCGCAGAAAGGTACTTTTGCCCGAGCCACTGGAGCCGATGATGCTGATCACATCGCCGGCTTGTGCCTGAAGGGAAACGCCCTTGAGCACTTCGTGACGACCGTAGCGCTTGTGGAGATCGCGAACTTCGAGTTTGTTCATGGTTTGCACTCTGTTGAATCAGTCGCTGAGCAAGCGACCCTGGCGAATGGGAGTACTGCCGGCCACCTTGGCCAACCACAGTCCGGGCTGGGCGAAACGCAGGCGCTCGCGGGCATAGAGAATGCCGTCGGTGCAGGCGTGTACCACGCTGTGTCGATCGGTCAGCGGGTCAAGCACCTCGAACAACGGGTCTCCCACCTTGACCCGGGCACCCAGCGGTTGCAGAAAACTCACCACGCCCGGGTGCGGTGCATAGGCGTACTGCGCCCCGGCGAACGGCGTGGCTTCACAGCAAGTGGCTGGTGCGGCAGGCCAGTCGCCGCTGATCAGGCCCTGCTCGGCCAGAAAACCGAGAATCTGCTCGGCACTGGCCAGGCACGGCTCGCGTTCGGTATCGGCCATGCCGCGCAACTCGATGGTGGTGGCCAGGCAGGCCAGCGGAATATTGGCCTCGGGGAAGCGTTCGGCCAGGCGCAGCCAGGGCATCGCGCACGCTTCATCGAAGGCATTGCCGCCGGCATCCTCGGCCAGCAGTGCGGCGCCTGCGCCCAGCCGCGCAGCCAGCGAACGCAGGCGTGGCCAGTTTTGCGGGAAGGCGTAGAGCAACATGATCGACTCGAAGTCGCAATGCAGGTCCAGCACCACGTCGGCATCGCAGGCGTGCTGCAACAGCCGGCGGCGCAATTCATCGAGCTCCGATCCGGCCGCGGGCAAGTCCATCAGGACATCGACCATGGTGCGGCGGATGAGCGCGATATTGGCCTGCGCATCGTCACCCAACCGGCCTTCCAGGCGGGACGCCACGGCGTCGGCGAGCACCGGGAAGTCCCGATTGAAGTTCTTCCCGCTGGAGAACTCGAAGCGGCCCTGGTGAGTCGCCTGGAACATTTGCCCAAGCCCGATCGGATTGGCCACCGGCACCAGTTCGATCACTCCGGTCAGGCGCCCCTGCTCTTCCAGCTCGCGCAGACGGCGCTTGAGCTCGACGGCAACGCGCATGCCCGGCAATTCGTCGGCATGCAGCGAGGCCTGGATGTAGGCCTTGCGCGGCCCACTGCCAAAGCGGAACAACGACAGGTGGCGCTCGGTGCCAGTGGCGCTCCAGGGCAACAGGTATTGAATGTGGTTCATGAGATTTTCCTTAATGCTTGCGTGGCGCCAGATACGCCAGCCAGTGGCGCTCGGCCAGCTTGAACAGTCGAACCAGGATGAACGTCAGGACCAGGTAGATGAGGCCGGCGGTAATGAAGGCTTCGAACGGCATATAGAATCGCGAGCTGACGGTGCGGGCTGCCCCGGTGATGTCGACCAGGGTGACGATGGAGGCAAGGCTGGTGGTTTGCAGCATCATCAAGACTTCGTTGCTGTACTGCGGCAACGCGCGGCGCAAGGCCGAAGGCAGGAGAATCCGCCGGTACAGGGTCCAGCGAGACATGCCCATGGCCCTGCCCGCTTCGATCTCGCCATTGGACGTGGCCTTCAGGCTGCCAGCCAGGAGTTCGGCGCTGTAGGCACTGGTATTGATCGCGAACGCCAGGCAAGCGCAGAAAGTGGCGCTGGACAACCAGGGCCAGAGCACGCTTTGACGTACAGCCTCGAACTGCGCCAGGCCGTAATAGATGAGGAACAATTGCACCAGCATCGGCGTGCCGCGAATCACGTAGGTGTACAGCCAGGCCGGAAAGCTGATGAGCACTGAGCGCGACACCCGCATCAACGCCAGGGGAATCGCCAGCACCAGGCCGCACGCCAGGGAGATCAGCAGAATCTTCAGGGTCAGTAGCGCGCCGCCGAAATACAGCGGCAGGTTTTCCCAGATCAGGGCGTAGTCGAGAATCATGGGTTCACTCCTCACTCACAGGTCGGCGGCTTTGATGCCGACCGAGTAGTGTTTTTCCAGGTAACGCAGGGCCAGTAGCGACAAACTGGTCAGCGCCAGATACAGGGCCGCCACCGCAAGGAAAAAGGTAAAGGGCTGATGGGTTGCATCCGCCGCGTTCTTGGCCTTGAACATCATGTCCTGCAGGCCGATCACCGAGATCAGTGCGGTGGACTTGGTCAGCACCAGCCAATTGTTGGTGAACCCGGGAATGGCCAGGCGAATCATCTGCGGCACCAGGATGCGCCAGAACACCTGCAGGCCACTCATGCCATAGGCCACGCCGGCTTCGCCCTGCCCTTTGGGGATGGCCATGAAGGCGCCGCGAAAGGTTTCCGAGAGATAGGCACCAAAGATGAAGCCCATGGTGCAGACGCCGGCGATAAAGGGGTTGATATCGATGTAGCGGGTATAACCGAGCAACAGTGCGATGCGGTTCACCAGATCCTGGCCACCGTAGAAAATCAGCAGGATAAGCACCAGGTCGGGGATTCCGCGAATCAGGGTGGTGTAGCCTTCGCCAAGCAGTGCCAGCCACTTCAGTGGCGACAGGCGAAAGGCCGCGCCCAGAAGGCCCAGGGCAATGGCCAGCGCCATGGAGGTCAGGGCCAGGTTGATGGTGAGCCAGGCACCCTCGAGGATGCTCGAGCCGTAGCCGTAAAGCATGATGAAATTCCTCACGCGATGCGCCGCAAGGCGCGCGGGACAACGAGAAAGCGGCGCCTCACAGGCGAGACGCCAGCGCCGCGGTCGGGGTTATTGGCCGTAGATGTCAAACGTGAAGTACTTGGCCTGCACTTGCTGGTACTTGCCGTTGGCGCGGATGGCATCGATGGCGACGTTGAAGCGCGCAGCGTTGGCGCTGTCGCCTTTGCGCACGGCGATCCCGGCGCCCCTGCCGAAGTATTTGGGGTCGTTGATGTCCGGGCCGGTCAGGGCGAAGCCCTTGCCCGCAGGCGTTTTGATGAAGCTTTCATCGGTGTTGACGATGTCCGCCAGGGTGGCGTCCAGGCGACCGGATGCGAGGTCGAGGAAGGCTTCGTTCTGCCCGGAATAGCGCACCACGATCACCCCGGCTTTCTCAAGCTGCTCGGTGGCGTAACGGTCGTAGGTCGAGGCGCGTTGCACGCCGACTTTCTTGCCCTTGAGATCCACCATGGGGTCATTGATCGCGTTGCCCGCCTTCATCGCGAACTTGCCTGGGGTGTGATAGTACTTTTTAGTGAAGTCGACGGACTTCATGCGGTCCTCAGTGATCGACATCGACGACAGCACCGCATCGATCTTGCGCACTTTCAGCGAGGGGATCATGCCGTCGAACTCCTGTATGACCCACTGGCACTTGACCTTCATCTCTTCACAGAGCGCATTGCCGATGTCGTAGTCGAACCCACTGATGTTGCCTTCCGGGGTTTTATAGGAAAACGGTGGGTAGGCCGATTCGATGCCGATACGCAGGGTCTCTTCCTCGGCATGGGCCAGAATGCTGAAGGCGCTCAGCGCGAGAGCGCCCAGAAGTTCGATCTTGTTCATTTTAGTGACTCCTTTGATTCCGGTCTGGCGGGGTGTTGTTGGTTTTGTTGCGCCTATAAATGACACGTTTTATTTCAAAACTCAATTGTTTAAAAATATTTGTATCATTACGAGGCGCGCCAATACGCACCGACATGCTCTGCGCCGGCACATTGGGCTGGGTATGACGCCTCGTCGGATTGAAAATGTCAGGCTGCGCTGTCCAGCCAGTTCGGTACTTTTATCCGTAAAATCGGGGCCTCATGGCATCGATTGATAGCGCTGCTGCGCCTTGGGCCCTTTCACGAAAAAAGGACGTTTCGGGGAAGAACACATTGAGAACGGTTGCCAGCGCAATGCCGATACTCGACAGCATCAAGGCATTGACCGGTATCCCGCGCTTGCTCAGCGCCCCCATCGCTTTGGGCGCATGACCGGCACGCGACAGGCTGAACATCATGCGCGTGGTGATGTACAGCTGGCTGTTCATCGCCGACAACGCCGCGAGCACGATCGCCGCCCACTAGGCGTAGCGCACCAGGAACCCTGCCAAAGGGCTGACATAGTATTCGGCATAGGCGCCGAACGAGCCCGAGGTCGAGTGGGCCACGGTCATTTCCGCCAGGCAGCCCATCAACAGCAAGGTGATGAGGGCACCGATGGCATAACTGAGCAGCACGCTGGGGCCGGCAAAGCCGATGGCGAAGGCGCTGCCCATGAACAGGCCGGTGCCAATGGCGCCACCGATGGCAAGGCCGGCGAAACGCTGCCGATGCGACGGGCCCCTGCCGGCAGCAGTCGGTGGCGCAACAGGCGTCCGAGCGCATCCGCACAGCCCGCGAGGCACAGGTCGTGTCGGTGGAAACCGAACGCATGCGTGAAGTCGCGCCGTTGCCGTTCGACCTCGGGACACTGCAGGAATGGCGCTGAATCATGCTCGCTGGCGTTGTGCCAGGTTCGACACTTTGAGTAAGTCCACCGGCCTCCTCTGTCCGCACTTGGAACTGCTCCTGGCCTTCGGCATCAGGCTGTGAGATCGAGCACTATGCGGCCTTCGATCTGGCCTTTGCGCATACGGGTGAAGATGTCGTTGATGTTTTCCAGGGGCTCGCTGTGGACCGTCGCCTTGACCTTGCCTTCGGCAGCGAAATTCAACGCTTCCTGCAGGTCCAGCCGGGTGCCGACGATGGAGCCACGCACTGTGGTGCCATTGAGCACCATGTCGAAGATCGACAGGGAGAACTCGCCCGGCGGCAGGCCGTTGAGGGCGATGGTTCCGCCGCGGCGAGTCATGCCCAGGGCTTGTGCAAAGGCCTTTGGCGAGACGGCGGTAACCAGCACGCCATGGGTTCCTCCGATTTCCTTCTTCAAGTAGGCTGCCGGGTCCTGGTTCAGGGCGTTGACGGTGAGCGTGGCGCCGAAGTGCCGCGCGAGTTCCAGTTTCTGATCGTCCACATCGATGGCGGCAACATTCAGGCCCATGGCCTTGGCGTACTGCACCGCCATGTGGCCGAGGCCGCCGATGCCGGAGATCGCCACCCACTGTCCGGGGCGGGTATCGGTCATTTTCAAGCCCTTGTAGACGGTCACGCCGGCACACAATATTGGGGCGATCTCGATGAAGCCGATGTTGTCCGGCAAGTGACCGACGAAGTTGGCGTTCGCCAGGGCATATTCGGCAAAGCCACCATTCACCGAGTAGCCGGTATTCTGTTGGGCTTCGCAGAGTGTTTCCCAGCCGCCCAGGCAGTGCTCGCAATGGCCGCAGGCGGAATGCAACCAGGGGATGCCTACCCGGTCGCCTTCCTTGACATTCTTGACGCCGGTACCCACGCCGACGACGTGGCCCACGCCCTCGTGGCCTGGAATGAAGGGCGGGTTGGGTTTGACCGGCCAGTCGCCTTCGGCGGCATGCAGGTCGGTGTGGCATACGCCGGAAGCGGCAATCTTGACCAGGATCTGGCCTGGGCCGGGGGTGGGTACCTCCACTTCCTGGATTTGCAGCGGTTTGCCAAACTCAAGAACGACAGCGGCCTTCATTTTTTTAGGCATGGCGCGTCCCTCAGGATATAGGGCGTGGTAATCAGTAAAGGCCAGTTTTTGCCAGTTCGCCACAGAGAATGGGGTGTTGTGGCAGGCCACAGCACCTTGCTTTGGCGTCTGGCGGTCGGTGGGTTCCCCCGGTGTCTGAAGGCGGCTGGAGAATTTGCCCTGATGTGCGCCTGAAGATAGGCAAAATGGGCCTAATTAAGCGGATAACGAGACGCACAGTGAAAGGCATCGCAGCCACTTGCCGGATGAGGCAAGATGGGAATCTTTAGGGTTATACTGGATATGCTACTATTTGATAACTCGCATAATCACAGGAGAACATCCATGAGTGATGTTCAAGAGCATCCGGGAGTCTCCACCTTGATTGGTACGCCCAAAGAGGTTCAGGCCCGACTTGGGAAGTCACACGCCGATCGGGTTCTGGTGGTCACGTTCGATCACATCAAGCCGACTGTCTTCGAGGCCCTGGCAGAGAACTTCTCGAATATGGCATCCTCCATGTTCGACGTGCTGCTCGAACGGCATGATCGGGAGTCGCTTGAGCGACTTGCCGAGGTGCTGATGCCGCGAACGCCCCCTTCGCCGCGCCTGCTCAAGGAAGCGGCCATGCTCGTGCAAGCGCGTAAGGCCGTACTGGAGAGCGGGGACTGGCTGACCGCGGCAGACGTCGCTCAACTGGCCGGGCTTAGTACGCGCAACCCCAGCGCCCAACCCAACAAGTGGAAGAAGCAAGGGCTGATCTTCGCCATCCACCATAACGGCGTCGACTATTACCCTGCCTACGGTCTGGATCGCGACGCCGGCTTTCGCCCGCTCAAGGCGCTGGCCAGGGTCATCGAGGCGCTCGCCGGCCACAAGGACGGCTGGGGCATGGCCTACTGGTTTCGCTCGCCGAACAGCTTCCTCGGGGCTAAGCGGCCGCAGGACCTGATCGGCGTGCAGCCTGAGCGGGTGATAGAGGCCGCACGCGATGAAGTGCAAGAGATCGCCCATGGCTAAGCGAGCCGCCAAGCCTTCGGGCGTAGTGGTGACGCCTAAGCCAAACGAGGCGTCTTCGTCCGTTACGCCAGCACCGCCAGACAAACTCCATATCACCCTGACCCCGCTGGCGGCGGGCGAGGCGCTGCATCGCGTTCACCTGGAAAAGTATGGGGCCGATCAGTTCAATCCCGGCATCCAGGTTAATGCGCGCTTCAGCCCGATCCAGAACGAGCAGGGCCAGCCCATTCCCACCTTGTATGCCGGCACCACGATGCCGTGCGCGTTGATGGAGACTGTCTTCCATGACGTGCCGCATGTGCCGGGATTCAAGAGTTTTGAAAAGAACAAGCTCTCCGGCCAACAGCATTCAGCCATCAAGGTCACGCAAGACCTTCAACTGGCCGACCTGGGAAGCGTGGCACTTCGCAAGCTGGGCATCCCCCGCAAGCAGCTGATCGACACAGAGAAGGATCAGTACCCGGCCACACGGAAGTGGGCCGAGGCGGTGCATCACCAATGCCCCGAGGCGCAAGGACTTTCGTGGGTCTCCAGGCAGGACGACTCGGCACGCGCATTTGTTCTGTTCGGTGACCGGATTCCCGCCGGCGTGCTGCAGCAACAAGGCACTTCGCGCAGCCTTCTGGAAGACGCCGGCGTCTACGACGAGGTGCTCGACCTGGCGGATCGGATCGGTGTCAGCATTGTGGCAGGGAAAAGCTGAAATGGAATGTTTCCGGATCGACGAAAGCGGGTACACGGGATTCGACTAGCTGAACCCGGAACAACGTTTTCAAGGCGCCACAGCCATTGCGATCAGCGATGACGAGGCAGCACCCCTGATCCGTGAGCATTTTCCGAAACTTCAAGCGCCTGAGCTCAAGTACCGGTCGCTTGCGCGCAGGCCCGGTTATCACCGGGCGCTCCTGGATCTTCAGGGCGCCATGCTGACCCAACACTTACACCGTCACTTTTTTTCGGTACCCGCCTGGACCGTGCGCGCAAGGCTGCGAAACGGCCAGGCGGGTTGGTGTGCTTCTGTATCACGGTATACCATAGCCATTTAACTGCCCGTACCGAGAAATACCCATGGCCTTTAACAGCATCGAAGAGATCCTCGAAGACTACCGGCAAGGCAAGATGGTCCTGCTGGTGGACGACGAAGACCGGGAAAACGAAGGCGATCTGTTGCTCGCCGCCGACCACTGCAATGCGCAAGCGATCAGCTTCATGGCCCGCGAAGCACGTGGCCTGATCTGCCTGACCCTGACCGACGAGCATTGCCAGCGGCTGGGCCTGGAACAGATGGTGCCGAGCAACGGCAGCGTCTTCAGCACCGCCTTTACCGTCTCCATCGAAGCGGCCACGGGCGTGACCACCGGCATCTCGGCCGCCGATCGGGCGCGCACCGTAGAGGCCGCCGTGGCGCCAGGTGCCACGGCAGCAGACGTGGTGCAGCCGGGGCACATCTTCCCGCTGCGTGCCCGCGAAGGTGGCGTCCTGACCCGCGCCGGACACACCGAAGCCGGGTGCGACCTGGCCCGCCTGGCCGGTTTCACCCCGGCTTCGGTGATCGTCGAAGTGATGAACGACGACGGCACCATGGCCCGCCGCCCGGAACTTGAAGTATTCGCCGAGCGCCACGGCATCAAGATCGGCACCATCGCCGACCTGATCCACTACCGCCTCAGCACCGAACACACAGTGGTGCGCATCGGCGAACGGGATTTACCGACGGTGCATGGCACCTTCCGCCTGATCACTTACGAAGACCGCATCGAAGGCGGTGTGCACATGGCCATGGTCATGGGCAACATCCGCCGTGACGACCCGACGCTGGTGCGCGTGCATGTGATCGACCCCTTGCGTGACCTGGTCGGCGCCGAGTACACCGGCCCCTCCAACTGGACACTGTGGGCGGCGCTGCAGAAAGTCGCCTCTGAAGGCTGCGGCGTGGTGGTGGTGCTGGCCAATCACGAGTCCTCGCAGGCGCTGCTCGAACGGATACCGCAATTGACCCAGGCGCCTCGGCAGTACAACCGCTCACAGTCCAGGATCTACTCCGAAGTCGGCACCGGTGCGCAGATTCTCCAGGACCTGGGCGTCGGCAAGCTCCGGCACCTTGGGCCGCCGCTCAAATATGCGGGGCTGACCGGGTATGATCTTGAAGTGGTGGAGTGCGTTGGTTTCAAGGGATAGGTTTCGAGGGATAGTCGAGCACCCTCGGGCGACTGGCCAGTCGCCCGAGGGTGGGTTGCGCCGGCTTATTTCAGGTTGCCACTGAGAAATTGCTGCAGGCGCTCGCTTTTAGGATTGCCCAGTACGTCCTCGGGTGCGCCCTGCTCTTCGACCCGCCCCTGATGCAGAAACAGCACCTGATTCGACACTTTGCGCGCAAAGCTCATTTCGTGGGTCACCATGATCATGGTGCGGCCTTCCTCGGCCAGCCCCTGGATGACCTTGAGCACTTCGCCCACCAGTTCCGGGTCCAGGGCCGAGGTCGGCTCGTCGAACAGCATGATCTCCGGCTCCATGGTCAGGGCCCGGGCGATGGCGACGCGCTGTTGTTGCCCGCCCGAGAGAAACGCCGGGTACTGATCGGCGACCCGTGACGGCAACCCCACCTTGTCCAGATAACGCCTGGCCCGTTCCTCTGCATCCTTTTTGCTGACACCCAGCACCCGGCGCGGGGCCATGGTGATGTTGTCGAGCACGGTCATGTGGCTCCACAGGTTGAAGTGCTGGAACACCATCGCCAGGCGCGTGCGCAGGCGTTGCAACTCATCGGCGTCGGCCACGCGCATGCCGTGCCGGTCGTGAGCCATGTGGATCGGCTGGTTGTCCAGGCTCATGGCGCCGTCGTTGGGGGTCTCGAGGAAATTGATGCAACGCAGGAAGGTGCTCTTGCCCGAGCCGCTGGCGCCGATCAGGCTGATCACATCGCCAGTCTTGGCTTTAAGCGAAACGCCCTTGAGCACTTCATGGCTACCGTAGCTCTTGTGCAGGTTTTCAACGGTCAGTTTGTACATGTGCAAGTTCCTGAATTAGTGGGCTGGGCCAAGGAAGGACAGCCAACGGCGCTCAGCCAGGCGGAACAGACCGACCAGGGAAAAAGTGACCGCCAGGTAGATCGCCGCGGCGATGCCAAAGGACTGGAAGGTCAGGAAAGTGGCCGAGTTGGCATCGCGCGCGACCTTGAGGATGTCCGGCACGGTGGCGGTAAAGGCCACGGTGGTCGAGTGCAGCATCAGGATCACTTCGTTGCTGTAGAACGGCAGCGAACGGCGCAGGGCCGACGGCATGATGATGTAGGCATAGAGCTTCCAGCCGCGCAGGCCATAGGCCTTGGCCGCCTCGACTTCACCATGGTTCATGCTGCGAATGGCCCCGGCGAAGATTTCCGTGGTGTAGGCGCAGGTGTTCAGGGCAAAGGCCAGGATGGTGCAGTTCAGCGCATCGCGAAAGAAGGCGTCGAGCAGCGGCTGGGCGCGCACCGCGGCGAGGCTGTAGATCCCGGTGTAGCAGATCAGCAGCTGGATATACAAAGGCGTGCCGCGAAACAGGTAGGTGTAGAACTGCACCGGCCAGCGCACCCAGGCATTGGATGACACCCGGGCAATCGACAGCGGGATCGACATCACGAAGCCGATGACCAGCGATGCGCTGAGCAGCCACAGCGTCATGGCCAGGCCGGTGATGTGATAGCCGTCGTGATACAGGAAGGGTTTCCAGTATTCCTGCAGAAGTTCGATCATCGTACCGCCTCCCGGGTGCCTGCTGCGTAGAAGATCTCCAGCCGGCGCAAGACGTAATTCGAAGCAGTGGTAATCACCAGGTAGATCAAGGCAGCGAGCACCAGGAAGAAAAACAGTTGATAGGAGCTTTTGCCGGCATCCTGGGCCACCTTGACCAGATCGGCCAGGCCGATGATCGAAACCAGCGCTGTGGCCTTGAGGATCACCATCCAGTTATTGCCGATGCCCGGCAGGGCGAAGCGCATCATTTGCGGGAAGACCACGAAGCGAAAACGCTGGCCACGGGTCAGGCCGTAGGCGGTTGCGGCTTCCATCTGCCCGCGCGGCACGGCGAGGATGGCGCCGCGAAAGGTCTCGGTGAAATACGCCCCGTAGATAAAGCCCAGGGTGATGACCCCGGCGCTGAACGGGTCGATCTCGATATAGTCCCAGCCCAGCACTTCGGTGAGGCTGGTCAGCCAGGTTTGCAGGCTGTAGAAAATCAGCAGCATCAACACCAGGTCCGGTACCCCGCGGATCAGCGTGGTGTAGAGCTGCGCAGGGACGCGCAGCAGGGACGATCTTGAAAGCTTGGCACTTGCGCCGATCAAGCCGAGCAATACGCTCAACAACAGCGACAGTACCGATAATTTGACGGTCATCCAGGAGCCTTGCAGCAACAGCGGGCCGAAGCCCTTCAGGCTGAAGCCTGACAGCCCCAGAATCTGCAATAGGTGTTCGAACATTGGGCAGCCCTTTGGCAATCGAAAAGCGCCCATCGACAGATGGGCGCAGGGTCGTTATTGGCCGCTGTGGAGGTTCAGGTCACCAAAGTGCTTTTGCTGGACGGCAGCGTAGGTGCCATTGTCGTGCAGTGCCTTGATGCCTTTATCCAGAAGCGCCTTGAGCTCCTGGTTGCCTTTGTTGATACCCACTGCGGTTTTCGATGGCAGCAGCTCACTGTCGACCGGCTTGCTGACTTCAAAGTCGGCACCTTGTGGCGACTTCAGGAAACCCAGTTCCGCTTGCAGCATGTCCTGGATCGAGGCATCGAGGCGGCCGGAGATCAGGTCGGCGTAGACCTGATCCTGGTTCTGGTAGGCCTGGGTCTGGACCCCGGCCTTGTTCAGAACGGCCTTGGCGTAGGCTTCCTGGATGGTGCCTTGCTCGTAGCCGACTTTCTTGCCCTTGAGCGACGCAATATCTTCGCTCAGGCCGGCGCCTTTCTTGAACACGAAAGAGGTGGGGCCCG
This sequence comes from Pseudomonas sp. LS1212, assembly GCF_024741815.1. Taxonomy (NCBI): domain Bacteria; kingdom Pseudomonadati; phylum Pseudomonadota; class Gammaproteobacteria; order Pseudomonadales; family Pseudomonadaceae; genus Pseudomonas; species Pseudomonas sp. LS1212. Next base: position 2,481,583 of record NZ_CP102951.1, on the reverse strand, counting down.
AGAACAGCTCACTGGAGAAGTCGATGACTTTCTCGCGCGCCGGCGTGACCGTCATGGACGAGATCACACCGTCGAACTTGTTGGCCTTGAGGCCCGGAATCATGCCATCGAAATCACTTTCGACCCATTTGCACTTGACCTTCAGTTCAGCGCAGATCGCATTGCCCAGGTCGATATCGAAGCCCACCAGGCTGCCATCGGCGGCCTTGGACTCGAACGGTGCGTAAGACGGATCGACGCCAAAGCGCAACTCCTTGTATTCCTTGGCCAGCGCAGAACCGGCAGCCACACACAAAGCCAGAGCAGAAAGGGTCAGAAAAGCTTTTTTCATTGTTTTTTTCCCTGAAGACCAACATGGGCGCTTGTGGCGCGTGAGTACTCGTACTGCGTGACGCAAGGTCCTACGCACACGCAGATACTTGTACAGACAAGCATATGCAATCAACCGGCCAATTTGCCGATCGAGCGTTTGGAAAAGCGCGCGAAGCGCACTGGGTCGGGCCTGACAGGCAGTTGAACGCAAGGGCTGGGGTAGCCCGCCAGACTGTTACCGAAGCAGGTTTTGCCCCCGATTGGGGTGTGAGGTAACAACATGTGAGAAGTGTGGACGCTGCTGGTTCTATACGGCATATCTGTGGAAATGAACGACTTGTTCCATAGGTTACGAGCCCCTCGCTCCAGTGATTGTGATCCTCCGCGCTGATGATTCTGAGCCAGCCCTGACCTTATTCAGTGGCTTACTGTCCTGATCGCGATAGCAAGGTAGTTTTTCCGGTTTTTTATTATTGGCATGGGAACACCTGTCCCTTGGGACATTGTTTTATTCTCACGTTTATCAATTCATAGCTTGGGGTCGTTTACTACGCAGCGGGCTGTTTTATCAGCAATTGATAACAACTCTTCTTTATTCACAACGCTGTAGAAATGCCCATCTGGATTTCTGTAACTACGCTGCACATTTACGCCGCCCCCCCACTGTGGGTCGGCATAACTCACTCCGCGTAAGACCTTGGCGTATTTGTTATTGGATGCGGGTCCCCTAAACACGGGTGAGTCCGGGCCTTGAGGGTCCTTGACCGGGGAGTTTTGGTAATAGTCTGGGTCATACCAGTCCTTGACCCACTCCTGACCATTGTCGGACATGGCATATAGTCCCAGCGGATTAGGCGGGAACCTGTCCACGGGCAAGGGCGTCAAGGAACGTGTCTTCCACCCCATCTGCTTGGCGTAAGCTTCCCGATCCCAAGAGGTGGAAATATTTATGCCTCGAGGACCATCTTGCTCTGTCACAGGACGGTGATCAGTCTTGTAGGTGCCGTCATCGGTGGCCACCATCAAAAATTGTCCACGGCTGCGTGCGGCATACTCCCACTGAGCTTCTGTCGGCAGGGAAAATGGCAGATCGCTGATCTGCGCCAACCAACTGCAATATTGGTCTGCCTCGTACCAGTCCAAATGGGCAGGTATGTTCGGTGCATCATTGATATTTTTCCAGTCATCTTGATTCCCTTCGTCCACAACCCTTAACTGCAATCCGTTATATTTAAGGTAAAATTGAAAGTCCTTATTAGTGATCTTGTACCTGTCAATGGAGTAACTGCTGAGCTCAACTTTGTGTAGTGGCTTACTATCCCTATCGCCGTCGTATGGCAGTTTTTCTGGGCCATACTGCGAGCCATAATCCCCCATCAGAAAATCGCCACCCTCGACAAAAACCAGATTGCTTTTAATTTTCTGAATAAACTGTTGCAGCTCCTGCGAGGAAACCCTGACTTCGGAATTGCTCACTGACTTGCCTACCTGATCACAACCAATCAAGGTCAAGATAAACAACAGGCTTACAGTCGGTTTTATTGTATCCATGAAAACTCCTGCCTTTACGCCAAATGGCGTGATTCCGCATTACACGGTCCGAAGTTGCAGCGCTGCGGATAATGAGTGTTAGAGCCGGTGTTGAGCTGGTAATAAAAAGTATCATTCATGGTCAGGGCGTACCCCCAAGCGACTTCTGTTTTCAAACGATCATAAATAACCGCCAGTTCGCTCTTTTCCTTGTACAACTCCTGATCGCGGTTGAAGCCCAGCTGCAAGAAACTCACCAGATATTTTTCCTGCTGCTCGGCAACGGCGAACTCGTTGTCGTCCTGGGACATGCTGACGCCATCCGGGGTCATGCGACAGAGCACCTTGCGCCATTCGGCACGGGTCTGGATGCTTTTGAGCACCCACATGACCGCTTCCTTACGCTGCTGGTAGATGTCCGGAATCAGACCGTTACCACGGTTTCCGGGATCCAAGAGGTCCCAGGTTCCATGGCGTGTGAGCAGATAAAGTAGTATCCCCTTGGCCTCGGGGGTGTGCCGCAACAGTCTCTCTGGGAGAGCGTTGATATTTTCGGCCAGTTGATTGCGCCGTCTCGAGGCCTCAAGACTCTTTTTGTTTTCATCCGCAACATCTTTTATGAATTTACTAAATTCAATAGCAACAGACTTAACATTTGTCTCTAACCCTCGGAAGCCCTCATAGATATCACTTCCTATACTTTCTACCTGCATGACACAATACTGACTGTAAACCTCAAAGTTCCCTTTTTCCACCATATCAAAAAAACTGTAATCCAACCGATACAGCTGATAGATCAACCAAGCACCAAACTCGACAATCGTATTCGTACCCACTTCACAGATAACACCACTCTTGGCCCCAACGCCCCAACACAGGCTGGCAGCCACATGAAAGCAGAACTTGCCATTGATAAAAGTGCAATGAAACTTGCCGCCTGCCCCAGCACCGGCCAGCCCGGCAATATTGCCGCCGATACTGCAAAACTCGGTAAATTCACCGCTGGATTTCAATATGCCGGCCAAGCTGGCATTGGGATCCACCGGCGGGGCGGGTTTCAGCCATTGCAACCCGCCCTTGAAGCTGCCCTCCGCCCGTGCGCCGGCAAAGGCTTCGCCGGAGAGCCTCAAGCCTTCGTCCTCAGCGGCCATCTGCTGGTGGAAGACTGCCCCTCGGGTTCTCCTTTCCCTGAAGCGCGGCAATCGGCCGCCCGACTGGCCTGCCAGCATTTGCTGGTCGCCTTTCAGCACCACTTGCAGTTGCCCTTCGATCAGCACCGAGGCACCGATGAAACCGCTCAACTCGGGTGCCACGAACAGGCGTAGCATGCCCATGTCGAAGACATGGCCTTTGGTGTTGGTGTAGGACAACGACCAACCGAGACGGTCCGGTATGTAGCCAGTCAGGTTGACTGTCGCAGAGGCCAGGGACAGGTTGGCCTTGGCTTCGCCCTTGAAGGAGGCCTGGCCCTTGTTTGGGTCGAACTCCGCACTGGCCCCGACATTGGACACGAAACGCATGAACTGCGCAGCGCCGGAAACGTCTACGTTGGCGCCCAACTCGGTCTTGCCGTACAAGCTGTCATTCCACTTTTCTGCCCACTCGAACAGGACGCAATCCTTTTTCAGCTCGTCCAGATCGAAATCCGAGCCGGTCCATTGGAGGACATCTTTCAGTTCAAGCTTTAAGGTTGGCCATTTCAGGTCTGTAAGTTGTTCGGCCAGTTTTTGCGTATCGATTCGGGTTCGGCCGTTTTTGTCCTTGCTGTAGATGCTTTTCCCGCCACCTTTCTTGTCGCTGCCTTTCAAGGAGACCGTGTGCAGCTTTCTGCCGTCCTGGCTTTTACTGAAATAGCCTTTTTTGACATATGCATAGCGGGTCGGCTTACTCCCGCGTTTGGCTTTTGCCTGCCCCACGACTGGAATAAGCTCGACCACCTCGTCATAACTCATCCCTTGCTGCGAAAAATCACCCAGCTTGCTGTGTAGCGCCGCTCTTGTTTTCTCCAGTTCACTCTCTGCCGTTGTCACGGCCTTGTGGTGGTTTTCCGCGTCGGGGGGCGAAAGTGCGGCCTCGGCTGCGGCACGGGCATAGTGTTCCAAAACACTGGAGTAGTTGGCCTTGGCCTGATGGAACTCGTCCATGCGTATCATCATGTCGCGCCAGTGTGTTTCAAACTCACCCGCCTGGCAGTCGGCAATGAAGACCAGTTCTTCCGTTCCCGGACGAAAGTAGCACTGCACTGACTCATGATACGCAACGACTGTGCAGCCCTGTTTGCTGATCTGACTTTCGGCCACCGGCGTTTCGGCTTCGTTCATGTTTTCGAAGTTCATTTGGCATGCAATCCCTGTATGCGGCAATGAGACGCCTCCACCACTGGAAAGGCCCCTCATACGGACATGAATCAAGGGCCGTCGTGGTAGTAACGATGAAAGCTCTTGAATCGTGGGCGGCCAGTGTGCAGAGAAAACGCCACAAGGGCACCCCGCTGCCATGCATTTGGGAAATGGACTACGCAATGTTCAGACGCTCAGCAGCGCTGGCTGCACGAGTGGCTCAGAATCATCGGCGATGGGTGACTCACAATCGCTGGAATTGGGCGTCAGCATCACTGGAATACACAAGAAGGGTCAGTCGTCGGCCTTGGGAAAATTCCGGCAGCTCTTGCGCGCCTTCATCTGCTCCTCCGTCGGGCGCTCATCGACAAACACCGGCGGCCTGTCGGAATAGATTTCCAGGAACCCCCAATGGAGGTCCGCTTCAGCCTGGCCCGGCTTGGGCGGCTCAAGCCACCACACTTCACGACTGATCAACGCCATTTTTTTAATCCTTTCGCTTCACTGCCTTCTAACTATAGCGACTGCGCAAGGCATGTCCGGGCAGCTCTGCGGATGACCGGTAGAAGCAACCTCTTGCTAAAAGTTTGGAATACCATAATATGATATCCCGTAGACCGAATAGTCGTTCGCCCTGAACCAGGGCCCGAAAGACCTGCTGCTCCCGTTAGGCGGGCATCTACAGCCCGCTCAAAACACAACAACAAAATGAGGGCGTACCCATGGTGTTCAAAAAACGTGCAACCGCGCTGCTGGCAGCCGGCCTGCTCGCCGTAACCTGCAACGCTACGCTGGCAGCCGAAAGCATGAGCTTCGTCAGCTGGGGCGGCACGACCCAGGACGCGCAAAAGCAGGCCTGGGCCGAACCATTCAGCAAAGAAACGGGCATCAAAGTGGTCCAGGACGGCCCTACCGACTACGGCAAGCTCAAGGCCATGGTCGAAAGCGGCAATGTGCAATGGGACGTGGTCGACGTCGAAGCCGACTTCGCCCTGCGCGCGGCCAGCGAAGGCCTGCTCGAGCCGCTGGACTTCAACGTGATCAAGCGCGACCGCATCGACCCGCGTTTCGTGACCGATCACGGTGTCGGCTCCTTCTACTTCTCCTTCGTGCTCGGCTACAACGAAAGCAAGCTGGGCGCCGGCAAGCCTCAGGACTGGACCGCGCTGTTCGACACCAAGACCTATCCCGGCAAACGCGCCCTCTACAAATGGCCAAGCCCTGGCGTACTGGAACTGGCCCTGCTGGCCGACGGCGTAGCGGCCGACAAGCTCTACCCGCTGGACCTGGACCGCGCCTTCAAGAAGCTCGACACCATCAAGAAAGACATCGTCTGGTGGGGCGGCGGCGCCCAGTCGCAGCAATTGCTCGCTTCAGGTGAAGCGAGCCTTGGCCAGTTCTGGAATGGCCGGGTCTATGCCCTGCAACAGGATGGCGCGCCAGTGGGCGTGAGCTGGAAGCAGAACCTGGTCATGGCCGATGTGCTGGTCATTCCCAAAGGCTCGAAGAACAAGGACGCCGCCATGCGCTTCCTGGCCAACTCCAGTTCGGCCAAGGGCCAGGCCGACTTCGCCAACCAGACCGCCTACGCGCCAGTCAACCTCGACAGCGTCAGCCTGCTCAAAGAAGAGCTCGCACCGAACCTGCCGACTGCCTACGCAAAGGACCAGATCACTCTAGACTTCGCATACTGGGCTAAAAATGGCCCGGCTATCGCGACACGGTGGAACGAATGGCTGGTCAAGTGAAAATGACGGCCGCCACGTCCCGTCAATCCACGCCCGCCGTCAGCGCCGCAAGCGCTGCCGGCCAGGCTCCGAGCAAGGCCACGGTGATGAAAGACTCCACCACAATGGCACAGCGTTGGCGAGGCGCCGGTAACCTGGTCCCTGCCCTGCTGTTCCTCGGCCTGTTTTTCTTTGCGCCATTGATCGGCCTGCTGCTGCGCGGCGTCATGGAGCCGGTGCCGGGCCTGGGCAACTACGAACAGTTGTTCGCCAACTCCGCCTACGCACGGGTGCTGTTCAATACCTTCTCGGTAGCCGGCCTGGTCACCCTGTTCAGCCTGCTGTTGGGCTTCCCGCTGGCCTGGGCGATTACCCTGGTGCCACGTGGCTGGGGTCGCTGGCTGCTCAATATCGTCCTGCTGTCGATGTGGACCAGCCTGTTGGCGCGCACCTATTCCTGGCTTGTGCTGTTGCAGGCTTCGGGGGTGATCAACAAGGCCTTGATGGCCATGGGCATCATCGACCAACCCCTGGAGATGGTGCACAACCTCACCGGCGTTGTGATCGGCATGAGCTACATCATGATCCCGTTCATCGTCCTGCCGCTGCAGGCGACCATGCAGGCCATCGACCCGATGGTGCTGCAGGCCGGTTCCATCTGCGGCGCCAGCCCCTGGACCAACTTCTTCCGGGTATTCCTGCCGCTGTGCCGCTCGGGTCTGTTCTCGGGTGCCTTGATGGTGTTCGTGATGTCGCTGGGTTACTACGTCACCCCGGCCCTGCTCGGTGGTGCGCAGAACATGATGCTGCCCGAGTTCATCGTCCAGCAGGTGCAATCGTTCCTCAACTGGGGCCTGGCCAGCGCCGCCGCAGCGTTGCTGATCCTGATCACCCTGGTGCTGTTCTACTTCTACCTGAAGCTGCAACCGGAATCCCCGGTCGGCTCCAGTAACGCGAGGTAAGCCGTCATGCTCCTGACTCCCAACGCCATGAGCCGGCGCATGCGCATCGGCCTCTACACGACGACGGGCCTGATCGCGCTGTTTCTGGTGCTGCCGATCGTGTTCATCGTCCTGCTGTCGTTCGGCTCCTCCCAGTGGCTGGTATTTCCGCCACCGGGCTGGACGCTGAAATGGTACGAGCAGTTCTTCTCCAATGCCGACTGGATGGATGCGGCCTTCGCCAGCCTCAAGGTCGCGATCCTGACCACGATCTTCGCGGTCGCGCTGGGGCTGCCAACGGCCTTTGCCCTGGTACGCGGACGCTTTCGCGGGCGGGAGATGCTCTATGGGCTGTTTACCCTGCCGATGATCGTGCCGCTGGTGATCATCGCGGTGGCGGTCTATGCGCTGTTTCTCAAGCTCGGCTACACCGGGACGATGTTTTCCTTCGTGGTCAGCCACGTGATCGTCGCCCTGCCGTTCACCATCATTTCGATCATCAACTCGCTGAAGCTGTTTGATCAGTCGATCGAGGATGCCGCCGTCATCTGCGGGGCGTCGCGCCTGCAGGCGGTGTACAAGGTGACCTTCCCGGCAATTCGCCCGGGCATGGTGGCCGGTGCGCTGTTCGCGTTCCTGGTGTCGTGGGACGAGGTGGTGCTCAGCGTGATGATGGCCAGCCCGACCCTGCAAACCTTGCCGGTAAAAATGTGGACCACCCTGCGCCAGGACCTGACCCCCGTCATCGCCGTCGCCTCGACGCTGCTGATCGGCCTGTCGGTATTGGTCATGATGATCGCCGCCGCTCTGCGCCGGCGCAATGAAGTCAGCGCCTGAGCGCCCAGGAGAAGAAGATGAGTGCCGTAATCAAAGACACCACAGAACAAGGCAAGACCCTGGTCAGCCTGCGCAACCTGAACAAGCACTACGGCGACTTCGCGGCCGTGGACAACATTTCGCTGGATATCCAGGACGGCGAGTTCCTGACCTTCCTCGGCTCCAGCGGCTCGGGCAAGAGCACCACCCTGTCGATGCTGGCCGGTTTCGAAACGCCCAGCTCCGGGGAAATCCAGGTCAATGGCCAGTCGCTGGTCAACGTGCCGCCGCACAAGCGCGACATCGGCATGGTGTTCCAGCGCTACTCACTGTTTCCGCACCTGTCGGTGCGCGACAATATCGGCTTCCCGCTGGCTATCCGCAAGCAAGCCAGCGCCGAGCGCGAGCGCCGGGTCGAGGCCATGCTCAAGCTGGTGCAACTCGAGCAGTTTGCCCACCGCCGCCCTTCGCAACTGTCCGGCGGCCAGCAGCAGCGCGTGGCCATCGCCCGGGCGCTGGTCTACGAGCCACGCATCCTGCTGATGGACGAACCGCTGGGCGCCCTGGACAAAAAACTGCGTGAAGACCTGCAGGACGAACTGCGCCAGCTGCATCGGCGCCTGGGCATCACCATCGTCTACGTGACCCACGACCAGGAAGAAGCCATGCGCCTGTCCCAGCGCATCGCCATCTTCAGCCACGGCAAGATCGTCGGCCTTGGCAGCGGCTATGACTTGTATCAGAACCCGCCGAATGCCTTCGTCGCCTCGTTCCTGGGCAACTCCAATTTCCTCAAGCTCAAGGCTCAGGGCAATGCCGTGGCGACGTTCGAAGGGCAACCGCTGTCGATCCGCCTGACCACAGGGCTGAAAGCCGATCAGGACGTGCTGTTGATGGTTCGCCCGGAAAAGGCCGTGGCGTTGAGTGCGGCGCAAGCTGCCAGCGAGCCGTTGGCGGCGGGCTGGAACGAAGTGGCGGCCAAAGTCACCGAGGTGTTGTTCCTGGGTGAGAGCCTGACCTGCAGCGTGGTGACTGCCGGGGGTACGGCCATGACGGTCAAGGCGCTGTCGGCGGGCGGGATGCCGTTGTCGGCTGGCGATCAGGTCAGGGTGCGTTGGGCGACCTCGGATGCTTGCGTGTACACCCAATGGACTGAAAGCGACCTGAACAAGGCAGCTGGGGCGCACTGACAGCAACATCTATACGCAATTTCCTGTAGCCGCTGCCGCAGGCTGCGCTGGAGTCCCAACGGGGCTCCCCTGCGTTCTTGAGACCCTGCGCCTGCTGGCGCAGGCGAGCGCAGCCTGCGGCAGCGGCTACAGGATTTGCGTTGGCCGAGGGGGCTGTAGGTTGCTTCCGGGGTTGCACAGAGAAATTTCCCAAGCATAATCCGCGCGCGCTATAACCTGTTGCGCCTGCCTGGACGCGTGGCTAGTCTTGCCCGGTCGTTGCCAATTCAACGACCGGATGTCGCAGTCCGAGGCATAACGCAATAGCGCCCATATCGTTTTATGGCGGCTGTGCGTGGGGCACCCTCGGGTGCGCCGAGTTCCTATGCCTCGGTCTGCGAAACCGCGCACAGCTGCCACCCATTCGTATCGCAGCGAAAGGTGACGGCTCCATATGCATAGGAGAAGCACCATGATCAAGATCGTCCCCGATCCACCCCATCTACCATCAATCACCACCACCGCACACAAAACCTTCGGCTCCCTGGACAGTGACAGTCAGCCCCTCTTCAGCGTGCGCGAAGGCATCCGCGCCGAAGATGCGTTGCTGCATGTCGGCATGCTGCTGGGTTGCATCGAAGCCACCGCCTGGGATGCCGTCGAGCATTTGCATCTGAACGACAAAGGGGTGGTGATGGGTATTATCCAGAATGTCGAGATGGCGCGGGCGCTGGTTGAGGCCTTGCTGGATGGGGCAGCCAGGCAATAGCTTCAGAGATCGTGTCGCCTGTATCGCTGGCAAGCCAGCTCCCACAAGGGAACATTGTCAATTCACATATTGTGAACGACGCGACCCTGTGGGAGCGGGCTTGCCCGCGATGGCATCACCGCCGTGATCCGGTCGACCGCCCAAGCCAGACTTCACTGCGCCGGTGCATCGGCAACGTTCTGGCTCAGGTACTTGTCCACCGAGGGATCTTCCGCGCCCTTGCCATCGGCCACTTGCCACATCTTGCGCTCGATGCCCTGCGCCAGCAGGTGCCCCACGGCCGACTCGATGGCCGACAGCACGCACAGCTGCGCCGGTTCGTTGGTGGTATAGCCCACCTCCGCCTCCAGCAGTTTCTTGAACTCGACGAACTTGAACACACCGGCCGTGCGCGCCACCGAATAGATGGTCTTGCTGGTCATCACATTGGCCAGCACCTGACCGCTGCGCACATCCACCGCCCGCAGGTTCACGGTAACCTGGTCGACCCGGTACTCGCGGGCCGCACCGATACCCAGGTAACGCGCACCCTCCCCGCCGCTGCGCACATTGGTGTCGTAGGCAATGACCCCGCCTTCGAGCATCAGGTTCGCCGCTTGCAAGGGCGGCAGCTCACCCTGGATATTCACCGGTGTATTGGGTTTCTTCTGCGAGGCCCGGATTATCTTGCGTTCGGTCAGCAGGTTCTGCAGCCCTTCGCGCTCGAGCACCACGAACCAGCCACTGGCCTGCAAGGCGTCCATCAACATGCTCGCCGCGCCTTGGGTGACGCTGGTCGAGAACGAGCTTGCCGGCGTCGGCTTGTACTGTCCGGTCTGGTCCCGGAAGCCATACACCACCGCTACCAGACGCCCCTTGGGCCTGGGCATCGCCAGCAGATCGTAATAGGTCGAGGCACGCGGGGTGAGGGTCGGGGTATCGATATCCTGCTCGGCAGGCATCGGCTCACGTACGCCGCATCCCTGCAAGGCTGCTACCAGCATGACCAACATCAAGATTTTTTTCATGGTCTGTCATCCTATTTGACGGTGGTTCAATTGAAGCGGAGCCCATCGACGACGATTTCCGAAGTTTCCCCGGTGGCCTTGTTGCTCACCACGATGGTCAATACGCCGTCGACGTCGACGATTTCGATCAGGAACGCGTCGGTCTGCAAGCTACCGGTGTTGCCGTTCTGGATATTGGTCAGCAGCTGGGACAGCAGCCGCGACTCCAGCTGGCTGGTGAAGCGTTCAAATGCCGTGGTCCCGGCCAGCGACGAACGCGACTCGAGGTCCGGGTCGTCATGGTCGTTCTGCGACTGGGCGTTGTTGAGCAGCCAGGTCCCGTTGAGCGGGTTGCCGCCGAAGGATGGGTTGACCGGGGTGTAGACCAGCTCGGTCGCGTTGACGGCGCCGGCCAGCAACAGGCCCGATGCCAGGGAGATCGAGAGTGAAGGGATCATCTTGTTCATAATTCGTCCTTCTCCAAATCGGTGGTGTCTTGCAGTAGGATTTCCAGCCTGCGCTGGAGAATCTGGGCCTTGACCAGGTCGGCAGCCTCATAGGCGATTTCTTCGAGGTCGACGGTGTTGGGCGGCAAAAAACGCCGGTAGATCGTGCGCTGCTCATACTCGACCCAGATCAGGCTGCCCCAACGGGCCGAGGGCCGCTCACGCACTACCAGGTTGAAATCCAGGCGACTGGTACTGCGCAGGCGTTCGGAAAAGGCGCGATAAAAATCGTGACCGGTGTGGGAAATGGCTTGGTCGACGATAAAACCCTTCATCTCGTCCTCTTCGGACGCCGCAAACGTGGGCGCTGCCAGGCTCAACAACACCAGCGCCCAGGCAAAGCGCCGCCGACTGCTGCCATGTGTGCTGGACCTGGTCTGCTTCTGGCGATAACCGAACATGGTCTTTCTCCTCACGACTTCCTGGTCATTGGCTCTTGGCCGCACGGGCGGCGCTTGCGGCGGTGTCGAGAAAGGCCTTCTCGGCAACGAACTGCCAGTCCGAATGCTGGGTCAAGCCTTCGAAATCCACCCATTGGGTTGGGAAATTCGCTTGTATCAGGGGCCGCTGCGTGTCTTGACTGTAGACCCCGGTAATGCGCCCGTCGAAGGAGTGCAACAGGCCCCAGTCGCGGCTGCCGGTCAACGGATCCGGATAGAGCCTGCGCAGGTGCCGCTGCGGCGACGGAAAGCGCTTGTCCTCGAGCAGGTCTTCCAGCGCAGCCGGGTATTGCGCCAGGCCCGGCGAGGCGCGGTAGTAGCTGCGCAGGGCCTGGGCATACTGGGTGCCGACCCACAGCAGCTCGCGCTCGCGCTGGCGTTGCCCGATCGTTGACCAGACCTCGCCGGCCGTTGCCAGCATCGAGCCCATCAGCACGATCAGAAACAGCACGCCGAGGTAGGTAAACCCCTGCTGCCCCCTGGCGTCGCTACCACTGCGCATACTGGCTGCCATCACGGGCCCTCCCGGTCGCTCCGCTTTTCACATCGGCAACCCCGCCGGCCACGCCCTCGGGCGGTGGCACCAGGACCCACATATCGTTGCGTTCGGTGATCGGGTCCAGCGGCAAGCTGCGCAGGTAACGCTGGGTCACCATGTCCTCGATGGACTCGGGGTAGCGCCCGGTGTCGCCGTAGTAGTGGTCGAGCGCTTCACGGATCACTGCCAGGCTCTGGCGCAGGGTGGTTTCGCGAGACGTCTCCAGGCTGCTGAAATAGCGCGGCACGGCGATGGTCATCAGCGTCGCGATAATCGCCATCACCACCAGCAGTTCGATCAAGGTAAAGCCCTGGCTGCGTCGCATGTGATCACCACTCCCGGTAGGCAATGCCATTGAGGCCCTTGCCGCGTGCCAGCGAATAGACGTCGAAGACGTCCTCGCCCTCACGCGGGCTGTCGGGTGGACTGTCATAGGCGCGCAGGCCCCAGCTGTCTTCGTCTTGGCGGGCATTGGCCTGGCGGGCATTGGCCAGCGGGTCGCTGGGAATGCGCCGCAGGAAGTACACCTTCGCGCCCTTTGCACTGCGCACATCGCGAACGCCATCGACCAGTACCTGCAGGTTGGGCGGGTAGCCGCTGCTGCTGACCGATTTTTCGATATGCCCGGCGTCGGCGGCGCGCTTGTAGGCATCGATGGCGTCGCGGATCTGGTACAGCGCGATCTTCATGTCCTGTTCCTTGCCACGGCGGATCACGGTTTCGGTCAAGGGCGCGGCCATCGCGGCCAACAGGCCGACCAGGGCCAGGGTCACGACCACCTCGATCAGGGTAAAACCGCGTTCGGACGTGTTCATGGCGCAGGCTTCGTCTGAATCGGTGCTACGGCCAGTGGCTGAGCGGCCATTGGCTTGGCGACATCGCTGTCCGTCTCTCCCACCACCGCGCGGTCCTGGCTCGGGATGCGCATGCTGGTTTCGGTGCCCGAAGGGAACTCCATGTCCGATGGGCTCTGGTACGGCAGGTTACGCACGATGCGCGGGGTGATCGACAGCACCAGTTCGGACTTGCCGACCGAGTCCTTGTTGCTGCCGAACAGCCGACCCAGACCGGGAATGTCGCCAAGGCCCGGGATCTTGTTGCCGGTGGAACCGTGGTCGTTGCGCACCAGGCCCGCCAGGATCTGCGTTTCGCCATCGTGCAGGCGCAGCGTGGTCTGGGCGTTGCGGGTGTCGACCTGGACCGGGATGGTGCCCTGGCGAGTCGGCTCCAGCGGTGTGGCGTTACTGACTTCCAGCGCGACCTTGATCGCCACTTCGTTGTTCAGGTGCACCACCGGGGTCACTTCCAGCTTCAGACCCACATCCAGGTAGGTGATGCTTTCGGTGATCACCGGGCCTTGGGTCGACGGCACCGAGGTGGCGCTGACGATCGGTACCCGCTGGCCGATATGGATGCGCGCCTGCTCGCGGCTGCTGACGCGGATCACCGGGCTTGCCAGGGTATTGATGTCGTTGTCCTGGGCGTTGATGCGCAGCTGCGGCGATGGCGAGATGGTGATACGGCTCGAGTCGATGCTGCGCAGTTGGTTGAGAATGGTCACCGGCGTACCGTCACTGGTGAGCACGCCGAAGGTGTTGGGCCACTGCATGCCGAGGTCGAGGATGCGCTGGCGGGCCACTTCCATCACTTCCACTTCCAGCACCACTTCGGGGTTTGACTGATCCTGCGATTGCAGCAACTTCTCGGCCATGCGCACCGCATCGGCAGTGTCGCGCATGCTCAAGGTGTTGAGGCGTTCATCGACGAACACATCGCGGGTCTTGAGCATGGTCTTGACCATGTTCAGTGCGGTGTTGGCGTCGATATTGGTCAGGTAGAAGGTGCGCATCACCAGCTCCTGATAGTCCTTGGTTTTCTGCGGTGAATCGGGGTAAATCAGGATGGTGTTTTCGTTCACCACCTTCTGGTGCAGCTGGTTCTGCTGCAACAGCAACTCGACGGCATCTTCAATGCGCACATCGCGCACGAAAATGGTGGCCTTGAGCTCGGGGCGCAGGTCCTTGTCGAAGATGAAGTTGAGCCCGGCGACCTGGGACAGGACCTCGAAGATGACCTTGAGGTTGGCATCGCGAAACTCCAGGGTCACCGGCCGTTCCAGGCGCGTGCGCAACTGCGGGTTTGGCACATTGGTGCGGCTGTTGACTTCATCGATGCTGCGACGCATTTCCAGCGCACCTTCGTGCTTGGGGTCCAGGGTGAGGATGTAACGCACCTGGCGCTCGGCACCGACCACGTCGCCGCGGCGCAGGTCGGTCTCGGCCTGGACCAGGCGCTGGTCGAGGGTGCGCAGGTGTTCGAGCTGGCGCAGGGAATCCTTGGCCCGCTCATTGTTCGGTTCGATCACCAGCACGCGCCGGTAACCTTCACTCGCCGAGGCGAAGTCACGGGTCGAGCGGTCCAGGTCGGCCTGGGCCAGCAGCGCCTTGACCGAGCGGGCCCGGGCATGGTTCAGGGCGATATTGAGCTTGGTGTCACGTGGGTTGTCTTTTACGCCATCCTCCAGGCGATTGATCCCCGCTTCGTACTGGCCGTCTTCGATCAGGGCCATTCCTTGTTTTCTTGCCAGCGTGGCGCTGCAACCGGCCAGCAACAGGCTGGTCCCCAGTAACAGCCACAACAACGGTGAAGACCGTTTGACCGCAATCATGGAGCACTCCCTACAGACAAAGTCTGGGACTGGTGCAAAGGAAGATAGACCATGTTCATCTCGGTATCGGAGATACCCACGATCCTGTAGGTGTCATCGATCATGTCGCCGTTACGCACGACATAGAGCTTTTCGCCTTTTTGCAGGAAAACCTGCACGTCATTACGATCATCGATCCGGCCGATGAACTGAAAAGGCAGCGGTGGCGCAGTCGGGGCCGCCAGCGGCACTGGCGCATTGGCCAGGGCCTGCGCCGTCACGGTGGCAAGGACCGGTGCCGGCTTCCAGCTGTGAGGCGCAAACAGGTCGGCCTGAGGTTGTAGCGGGCTGACACCGCTGGGCTTGGACTGCGCCACCGCAGCCTTGCCGGCCAGTGGTTGCGTGGCCGCTTTTACGTTCTTGGCGGTCGCTGCCGTTGCCGGCACCACTTCCACTTCATCGGCGTCCTCGAACCAGTGCCCGGGAGCCCAGGCAAAGATCGCCGCCGCACTCAGGAACACCCCCCAACCCAAGCCTTTGCGTGCGTTCATGATGACCTCGACAGATACAGGGTCAGTCGGATGCGTCCATTGAGCTCGGTGTCGGCAATGCGCTTGCGTTGCAGGTCGACATCCTCGAGCACCACGGCCGGCAGTTCGCTGAGCAGTGCATGGAGAAAACGCCGCAGTTGCGGATAGCTGCCGCGTACCGGCAACAGAATCTGATAACGCGCCAGATGAGTCCTGGGGTCGGTGCCCAGGGAGTATTCGCCACGGGCCAGGACGATTCGCTCCTGGCTGGCCAGGACGTAGATCCGGTCGATTGCCGAAGTGGCCTCCAGCTGTGCCGGCAGGCGTTGACGGAACTCGTCCAGTTGCCGCTGGGGGACTTCGGGCGGTGCGACCGTGCCCTGCTCGATCTGCGCCAGGTAGGTGCTGGCCTCCTGGTTCTGTTCGCTCAAGCCCTGCAGCCGCTGCCAGGCGGGCATCAGCCCGAATGCGGCATGACCCAGTGCCAACAGCAGCAGCGCCACCCCGGCCACACCCGGCCAACCGAGCCGTTGCAGGTGTTCATGGATGATCAACCTAGGGATGTGCATCGCCCACCTCCCAACTGGCCTGTAGATTGAATTGCACCGGGTGTTCGGCCGATTTGGCATCGACTTCGTGGTTGAGCAGGGAAACGTCGCTGAGCTCGGCGCTGGCTTCCAGCTGCCGGTGGAACGCCAGCATCGCCTCCAGGTCACGCGCCTCGGCACTGATGCGCACTTGCCCCTTGCGGGCATCGGGCGTCAGCGCGAGCAAGGCGACATGCTCGCGAGGCAGTGCTTCGAGCATCGCGAACAAGCGCTCCCAGGGCCTGCGCAGTTGCGCCGAAATACGCCGCATCTCCGCCAGGCGGCTGGCCTGCTCGCGACTTTCGGCCGGCGACAGGCCGGCAGCGCCCTGTGCTTCGCCGTGCAACTGGCCCTGGGCGTGGCGCAGCCGGCCATGGGCTTGCTGTGCCTGGGTGTCGAGCTGCAGGTGGGTCCACAGGCCGACGGCGCCCAGCAGCAGCCCGACCAGCAACAGGCTCCAGCCGCAGGCGCTGGCCCGACGCCGGGGTTGAAAATCCAGGTTCAAGGCGCGCATTTCAGTGCACCGTCCGGGACATGACATAAAGCACATCGCGCACCGGCGCGGCTGCCGCCTGCCAGGCCAGCAGCACCACCGCCTCCTGGTCCAGGCAAGGCGTGCTGTCGATGCGACCCGGCGCATGGAGATAGATCGGCAGTGGCCGCGTGCTGTCATCCCCGAGCAGTTCATGCTCGCGGGCAATCAGCGCGCCCAGCGCGCCGTCGGAATCGGGGCCGCAGACCGAACGCACGCTCTCCCAGCGGCCTTCGCGCGCCACCAGCAAGGTGCTGCGGCCTGGCTCGGCGACGACGAACAGAAAGTCGTCCTTGGCCATTTGCCCGTCGAAGTGGTTGAAGGCCGCCATCAGGTAGGGCTGCACCGAGACCAGGCGCAGGCTCAGGTTGCCGGCCAGGGCCCGCAGGCGCAGCAGCAGTTCGTCGGGCACGGCCGCGGCGACCCGTGGCTGCCCTGCCGCCTCGGCGGACAGGCTGAGCGTCCAGTTGTGTGCCGAGAGGCCGAAAATCTCCTCGAAGCAGATCCCGGCGTACACCTGCAGTTCAGTGTCGGTGTTGATCTGGTCGCTCCACGGCACCCGGCAGAAACGGCTGTAGTGGTTCGACAGCACCACGCACAGCTCGGCGCGGCCGCGAACCTGCTCGGCCAGCAGCCGCTCCAGGGTTTCGGTTGCCACGGGCCAGGCGGGAAAGTGGTCGCTGATGAAGCCGACACTGCCCAGCCACTCGCAAGTACCGCCACGGCGGCGGCACAGGCCGACCCCATTGGGCCCGAGTACGGCGATGTAACGTTCAGTCCACGAATGTGACACGATTGATCTCCTCCAGTGTCGTGCGTCCATCACGCACCAGTTCCAGCGCCGATCCCCGCAACAGGCGCAAGCCACGGCTGCAGGCCAGGGCCTTGATGCGGGCGATCGGTTGGCGTTCGATGATCATCTGGCGAATCTCGTCGTCCAGATGGAGCAGTTCGGCGATGGCCGTACGGCCGCGATAGCCGGTGCCACGGCAACGGCCACAACCGCTGCCGTGGACGAAGCGGTAATCCTTGACCTTCTGCGCATCGAGGCCCGAGGCCGAAAGCTCCTCGGCGCTCGGTGGGCAGGGCCTGGCGCAATCGCTGCAGACCAGGCGGATCAGGCGCTGGGCCAGCACCGCGTTGAGCGCGGAAACGAAGCTGTAGGGGTCGACCTCCATCTGGGTGAAGCGGCCAATCACGTCGAAGACGTTGTTGGCGTGGATGGTGGTGAACACCAGGTGACCGGTCAGCGCCGATTGCACGGCGATTTGCGCCGTATCCGGGTCGCGTATCTCGCCGACCATGATCTTGTCCGGGTCGTGGCGCAGGATCGAGCGCAGGCCGCGGGCGAAGGTCAGGCCCTTTTTCTCGTTGACGGGAATCTGCAGGACGCCGGGCAGCTGGTACTCCACCGGGTCCTCGATGGTGATGATCTTGTCCACCCCATGGTTGATCTCGGTGATCATGGCGTAGAGCGTGGTGGTCTTGCCGCTGCCGGTCGGGCCGGTCACCAGGACCATGCCGTACGGTTCTGCGGCCAGCCGGCGCAGGTGGCGCAAGGTCGCGTCTTCAAAGCCCAGCGATTCCAGACGGACGCCATTGGCCCGGTCGGCCAGGTCTTGCTTGTCCAGCACCCGCAGCACCGCGTCTTCGCCGAAAATGCTCGGCATGATCGACACGCGAAAATCGATCTGCCGGCCGCTGATGCCGATCTTGAACCGACCGTCCTGGGGCACGCGTTTCTCGCCGATGTCCAACTCGGCCATGACCTTGACCCGCGAGATCACCTGTTCGGCGAACTCACTGCCCTGGACCTTGCTGATATTGTTGAGGACCCCGTCGATGCGGTATTTGATCACCAGACCGCTGCCGGTCATGCCCAGGTGAATGTCGCTGGCATGCATTTTCAGCGCGTCGTACAGCGTGGAGTTGACCAGCTTGACCACCACGCTGGCGTCTTCGCTGATGCTGGTCAGCGACAGGCTTTCCAGCGCTTCATGCACATCGCAGGTATCGGTCTGGGCGTTGAGCGATTCAACGGCGTGGAAGCTCTCTTCATGACGGGCCAGGAAGGCGCCGAGATCGGCGGCATGGGCCAGGTACAGGGAGGCGCCGCGAAGGTTTTCGTCGATCCAGGCCAGGCGGTGTTCATCGAAGGGGTCGGCAAAAACGCCGATCAGCTCTTCACCCTGGCGCACCATGACGAATTCGCGCTTGATGGCCTGGGCCAGGGTGATGTGCTCGAACACCGGGGCAGTGCCGAACAGGCTCTGGCTGTCGAGCACCGGGTAATGGAGCGTGCGGCCAAGGCACTGGGTGAAAGCCTGTGGGTCGAGTGTCGAAAGGGTTTCCAGTGCGGCGAGCGTGCGTTCGCCCTGGCTGGCGGCGGTTGCCTTGGCCTGCTGCAACAGGGCCCGGGCAAACCGTGGTGGTGTGGTTTCAAGCTCCGGTATGGCAATGGCTGACGGCGGCACGGCAGCAACAGACAGACGTTCCATGGCATGCACTCCAACGCTCCGGGGTTTTCACCCATCCGGCGCGCCAGCACATGCTCGTCTGTACGCGCCCCTATTCCCCGGTAAGCTGTTGCGTGTCGTCGGGAACCGGAGGCGTCGGCACGGTGCGTCGACGATCCGCCAATACCCAACTGCCGTCATACAGCTGCAGCGGGAAACTCTCCTTCCTGCATTGACGCCGCTCGACGAACCCTTCGCCTTGTGTGCCCGGCCTTGCCCCGGATTCCTTGCCCATCAGGTCACAGACCACGCGTGCCAGTTCCGCCAATGGAAAGGGTTTCAACAGGATGTGGCTGATGCCCAGTTGTTCTGCGCGCTTGTAAACCTGGTCACTCGGATGCGCGGTCATCAGTACAAAATGGCAATTCCTGTTGCGGCGGACAGCTTCGAGTACCTGGAACCCCTCCATGTCGGGCAAGCGAAAATCCAGTACGACGACTTCGGGTGCAAAACCTTCGGCAATGCTGATGGCTTTGGCACCGTCATGGGCCACACGGACATCCAGGCACTTGGTCTCAAGGAAAGCCTTGAGGTTTTGCGCAAGGATTAGTTCGTCCTCGACTATCAATACTGTGTTTGCCAAGGTGGACTCCTTGTAACTGTCAGGTCCGGTTTCGGGCCTGGGAGTGCGCGCCTCACTTAGGCTTAAGCACGCTTCATGCCAGACCGCATACCGATAATTTCATTTAGCCATACCGCTGATTTAACTGGAAATTTTCCAAACTGCCTAGTCTCCTTCCCCAACTCCGGGGGAAGGCGGTCAACGGTCAATCCGGGTTTCCCCCCCAACTTGGGGGCCAGGCGGTTATTGGCCGCGTGCCAGCTCGATTCGACTGCGCGAGCGCAACTCCTTGAGCGCCGTTGCGCGGGCCTGAGCCTGCCTCTGAGTGATAAGCATTTCTTTAACCATAGCAAGCTCTCGCATTCGTTCGACCTCTGGCGTCAAATTTTGGTTCTGAGCCGCTGAGAAATCTTTGGCCTGGGCGCCAGGATGCGCTTGTGCCCAGGCAGCCTCGACTTCGCTGGCAGTCGGCTCGGGCACCCGGACAAGTTCGGCGAAGACGTGTTGGGCAGCCCACTCCTGGCGAAGGTACTCGGTAAAACTGGCCTCATCGAAGCCCGCATCGGCCAGGCGCTGGGCAAACACCTCGGATGAGCCGAAATCCCCTCGCAATGACGCCAGCTGGTGAGCCACGGCCTGCTCATCGACTACCAGACCCTGCTTGCGGGCTTGCTCCAACAGCAGCGCCTTGTCGATCAACTCATCGAGCGCGGCGCGGCGCAGGCGTTTGTACACATCCGGGTTGCGGATGCTGGCGACCGCGCGACCCTGGGCCTGCAGATAGTCAGCAAAGTACCGCTCCAGGCGAAAGACCGTGATCGGCACGCCATTGACCCGCGCCGCGACGGCCTCCTCCTGCGCTTCGCCGGTCGAAACCATCAGGGACAGCACCAGCAGCAGCCAATAACAGGTTTTCATGGTGGAGGACCTCTAAGGGACTTCAATGAACGCGCCCATCGAATCGAACCGTTGCTCGGGCAATTCCACTCGCACGATATGCCCGCCACTGAGGCCAAGGCGCTTGCCGGGGCCGAAATTCAGTTGAGGCGTCAGGCCGGTGTCAAAATCATGAAGACTCTCGAGCGCGTCGATCAGGCGCTGTCGACTGACATCGCGACCGGCCCGTTTCAGCCCCTCGCTGAGCAACAGCACCGAGCAATAGGCACCCACTTGCAGGACCGCATGCTGACCGCCCAGGCCGCTGCGTTGGCGCAGCTCGGTCAAGGCCGCCCTGCCCGCTGCCGTCCAGTCCTGGGGAACGAATGGAAACGCCAGGAACAAGCGCTCCGAAAATGCCAGCGGAACTTGCAGGACCTGGCTCGCCACTTGGGTCGAGGCGGCAAATAGATAGGGGTTCAGGCCCGCCCTTTCCAGTTGCCCGGCGAGCGTGGCGAACTCGCTGGCCTGGCCGAGATAGAACACTGCCTGGGCGCCTTGCAGGGCCTGCAGGCTATCGGCGCTGTAAGCGACTTCACGCACCCGGGTCCAGCCCTGGCCGCGCAGGCGTTCGGCGAGATTATCCGCCAGGGCCGATTGGGTGTCGTCAGCCGGGTGGACGATCACCGTGTCGGTCGTTGCCAACTGCAGGGCGCCTGCGGCGTACCGCGCCAGCGCCAGTACCTGCTCACGCAGGCCTGGCAGAGGTTCGAAGATCTGCCTGCTGTTCTGGCTCACACCGAACAGCGACAGCGACCCCACCAGCGGTACTTGAGCCTGCTCCAGCAGCCCGGCCATCTCCTCGTCCAGGGCCGGCGCCAACGGCGCGATCAGGGCAAACACCTGTTCGCCATTAATCAGCGTGTTCAACGCCGCCCTGGCGCTTTCCTTGTCGGCACCGGGATCGACGCTCACCAGTTCCAGGCTGCGCCCGTGAATACCCCCGGCCTGGTTGATCTGCTCAATCGAGGCGTTGAGTACGCTGGCCACCGTATTGCCCAACTCTGCCTGCGGCCCTTGCCGTGGCAACAGTGTGCCAAGGCGCAAGTGCCGGGCTTGCAGGCCGGGGTCGCTGTCGTCTTCCAGACGCTTGAGGTAGGCGGTGAGGTTGGCCTGGTCGCGCAGGGTCAGGACAAACCGCGGCATGGCCGGATCGAGCCGGTTACCGGCCGGGTCACGCCCTTCGGCAACGGCCCGGGCGATGGCTGCCTCGGTGTAGGCCGGGTACTGGCGGCCATTGACGGACTGCCCGTAAGGCGTGCTCAGCCGTCGCCAGGTAATGTCGGGCGGGCGCACGCCGCCTTCCGGCCGGCCCCGGCCGTCGGCGCCATGACAGTTGGCGCAGGGTACGGCCTGGGCCGGCACGAGCATGTCCGAAGCGCCGACCCGGGCCGAGAGTTCGACCGCCAGGGCCGAAAGCCCTTCCCGGTACAGCCGCTTGCCGGCGGCTTCGCTGTCCGACAATTGCAGCCCATGGGCCAAGCCGCTCAACGCCAGCAGGCCGGTCATCCACAACGCAATGGGCTTCATGGCGGCCACCTGCACTCAGCGCCCGACTACGGGCATGGTCAACAATTGCAGGCGCTGGGCGATGGCCGCAGCCGGTGCGTCCGGTCGGATCTTGCTCCAGCGTTTATTGGCGACGTCACCGACGATAAGCTGCGTCGAATGTTGCTCGGGGCTTGGAATAAGGTGGCCCAGACGGCCCAGCACCAGATCAATGTTCGCCTGTTCGCCGGTCAGGAACAGCCAATTGGGATTGTCCGCACCCTGCTTGCGGGCAAAGTCTTTGAGCACCGACGGACTGTCGTTTTGCGGGTCGCTGGTCAGGGAGATGAAATACACCTGGCTGGCCAGGGGCTCGCCCAGGGCGTCGCGTACCTCCTTGAGTTTACGGGTGATCAGCGGGCAGGCATCGTTGCAGTGGGTGAAGATCACATTGAGCAGCACCACGCGGTTTTTCAATACATCACTGTAAAAGCGCAGGGGCTGGCCATTCTGGTCGAGCAGCTGAGTGTCGGTAAAATACGCCTGGGCATCATGTGTTCCGCTTGGCGGCTGAGCAGGTGCAGGCGGCACTGCGGCCTCATGTGCCAGCGTCGGCAAGGCCCAGCAGCAGAGGGTCAGGGCGATCCATTGAAGGCGCTTCATGGCTGCTCCCCCTGTGCGACGGCGGTATGCCGGGCGTGCACGCGCGCAGCCCCCAGTTCCTGCACGCGCTTGACCAGCAGCGCCGGGTCGGTGAAGCCGTAAAAGCGGGTCCAGTGATCACTGCGGCCATCGCCGACCAGGATCAGCGGCGGATGATTGCGATAATCGGCAGTCCAGGTGCCCAGGCCCTTGAGGGTATCGTTGATCGCCTGGGGGCTGCCGGTCAGCCAGCTCCAGCCGGGGCCGCTCTGGAATTTTTTCGCATAGCCAAGCAAGCGTGGCGGGTCGTCGCGTTGCGGATCGATGCTGATCGAGACCAGTTGCACGTCGTCGCCAACTCGCCCGCCGAGCTGCTGTTGTACTTTGCTCATGATCGATGACACCAATGGGCAAACCGTGGTGCAACTGGTGTAGATGAAGCCCATCACCACGATCCGGTCGCGGACCAGATCCTGGTTCAGGCGCACCGGCTTACCGTTCTGATCGAGCAACGACACATCGGCAAACGACACCTGCGTACCCTCCTGCCGGGTGTCAGCTGCCTGTTGGGCATGCTGGGCATGCTCGTCCATCGAATGGGCCTGAACCTGGCCGCCCATCCCCACCAGGCCGAAAAGTGCCATGGCAATGCTCACAGTCATGGATTTCATGGGTTGCTCCTTATGGCTCGGTTTTCCCTGTGGGGACCTTTACCGGGTTTCCCGGCAAGACCCGCAAGCTGGTATAGGTCTGCTGATCGAAGGCGGCACCCAGGGTGGCCGAGCGGGCATGCAGGTAATAGGCACCGACCTGGGGCAGGTCCAGCGCGGCTTCATAGATGCCGTCGGCCACCTCTTTGGTCAGCACTTCCTGCGGCCGTGAAGAAGGCGCCAGGTAGTAACGCAACTGCAAATCCTTGAGGCCCTTGCGTGGATGACCGCTGCGCCCTTCAACCACCCGCAGGCGGACGTTGAACGGACTGCCCAGGGGCGCCGACACTTTGTCCATCAGGAACTCCAGGCGCGGTGTGGCCAGGGCTTTTTCCAGGGCCGGATTGACTTCTATTTCAGTGTTGAAGCAATGCACGATCTGCGGCTGGTTGAGCAAAAAGGCCACATCGAAGCGCCCGGCCACCGGCATCTTCACTCGCGAGCTGTACACCCCCGGCTCCACTTCGCGCAGGCTGCGATCGATGACCATGGCCGCCCGGGCGGTGTGCCCGCGGTTGGGGTAACCGGACATGGGTGCGTTCATGCCTTCGGCATAGAAGTAAGTGGTGTTGTCGACCGGATTGACCACGAACACCGAGTTGTCATCGCGCGACGGGCTCAACCCCGGGGCCAATGGCAAATCACCGGCCAGCCTCGGTGCCGCAGGGCCGGCCTCGAAACCCTGGAGGATCGGCTGACGGTCCTTGCCCAGGGTGGACAGGTTGATCATGGTCACTCGCGGCGAGGCCAGGCCGCGAATATAGGCATACGCCTTGGTGAAGGTCAGTTGAAAGGGTTCCGGTGACACTTCCAGGCTATGAATCACTTCGTCACTGGCCGCGTCGATCACTTGCGCCCGGTTTTCCAGGGTATTGAGCACGATGCCGAAACGGCCATCTTCACTGAAGCGCATCGGCCCCAGGCCCCGCTGACCCTTGATCACCTTGCGCACTTGCAGGCTGGCGGCATCGACGACGGTAATGGTGCCGTCCTTGCCATCGGCAACATAAACGGCCTGGGACAAGGGTGAATAGGCCACCGACAAGGGGTGCGAGCCTGTGTGCAGTTGCTGCTGGACCTCGAGCGTTGCCACATCGATCACGCTCAACGTGCCGCTGTCCCGGTTGCTGACAAAGGCATAACGCGAGTCCTTGCTGAAGGCGATTTCATGGTGACCTTTGCCGGTGGCCAGGTACTTGAGGGTTTTGAGCGACTGTGTATCGATGATCGTCACCCCGCTCCTGGCCTCATCGCGGGCATTGTTGCCAACCCACAACAGGCGTTCGTCCGGTTGCAGGGCGACCCGTACCGGTTCACTGCCGGCGCTCAGGTTGGCGAGCAGCTGGAATTTTTCCGCGTCGATCACCGCCACTTCCCCGGCAGTCGGCATGGACACGAACACCCGTTTGTCATCGGCGCCGGCAACCCAGTCCATCGGCGCTTGCTTGAGCGCGATGCGGGCCATGGTGCTGGTGACCCCGCCCACGGAAACCGACGGATCGATGACTGTCAGGCTGGCGTCCTTGTTCAGTACCAGCAGGTAGTAGCTGTTCAGGTCGAGCAAGGGTCGTGCCCCGATGCTGCTCTTGAGGTACAGGGCCACCCGGGATTTGCAGCTCTTGTCCCGCGCCGAAGCGAGTTCGCCAGCCTGAGCCTGATCAAGCCAGGCTCCGGGGGCGATTCCCGACAATGGCTGGCCGGAGGCCGAATCGGTGATGCGAAAGCGGACATCGGCAAACATGCCCTCGGTCAACGCACCGCCGTTGACCGGCCGGGCCTCGAATTCAATCGACACCCCGTCACGCTCCAGCCGTTGCTGGGGCTCCACGGGAGTAATGAGTGGCAACACATCATCACACTGCCCCTCATACCAATACAGCAGCGCGGCCAGGAACAGGCCCATCAGCAGCGCAACAAAGGGTCCTTTGACGATTGAGGCGTTCACTGCGCATCCTCCTGGCTCACCGGCTTGGCCCGGTGGCTTTATTATTTTTTGTACAGAGCGGGCCCATGGGATCGGGCCCGTTCCTCATTTGCCACAGACAATCTTCACGGTGTCGGAGTGGCGGCCGGTTCCGGCTCATTGGTGACCCGCAGGAGTCCCCACAGGCCGCCGGCATTGCCAAAACCAGCGTAGTCGCGCATCAGATAATCGCCGGGGACTGCGTTGATCCCGCCGCCGCTGGGCATCATGAAGCTGAAGTGCCCGGCCGGCAGTACACTCTCCTGGGCGCCGCTGTACATCGACATCGGATTGTGGCCGAAGCGCACCGAGCCGACACCTGGCGAGTTCATCGGAAATCCATTGCTGTCAGTCTTCTCGCTTTGCACCGATTGCAGCGGCCAGAGGTGACCGTCGAGCTGGAAGGTCGAACCGCGCGCACTGCCAGCGGCCATCAGCACATGGGTGCGGAACGGCTGTCCGGGCTTGACGCGCAGGACCGGGGTCACCGGATCGCCACCGACCAACGCATTGCTGTAGGCCATGTGCGCGTTGTTGACATCCGCCCAGCCATGACCATCGGCATGGCCGAACGGCGCGTCCGGAGCGAGGCCGAAGCGGTACCACATGGGCTCGGTCTTGTAGTTGAACGCCATGCCCGAGTTGTCTTCCGGATCTTCCGGCATGCCGCCACCTCCAGAGGCGATGCTTTCCACCGGCCGACCATTGGCCCAGCGCAGGTTCAAGCCCTTTTGCCAGAGCAGCATGAAGTCGCGGTAGGCGGTCTGGTTCGGCGCCTGCACCGTGGCCTGGGCGCGGCTGCTGGCGTCTTCGGTCCAGGTGGCGCCGACCGGCAGGATGCTCATGCCGCCGGCCAGGCCTTTCTGCGGCTGCTTGATCACATCGGCCGGGGTCAGGTTCAGCCCACCGAACTCGATGGCCGTGGCGTTGATGTTGTCAACGTTGCGTCCCAGCTGCGAGACCGGCTTGCCTTCGCGCTCCAGATGCCCGGCGTAGTACTGGTAGGTCTTGCTCGGATAAGCCCCGCTGCTGCCGTTGCGCGGCGGCACGGTCTGGACCGGGTTGATGCCGACATTCGCGCCGTCGGCCTTGGTGATGTCGTAGGTCAGCAACTGGGCGTGCAGACCGATATGGCTCGATGGCCGCATCAGGTTGTTGTTGAAGGTGGTCGAGCCCTTGGCGCCATTGCGATCGCGCTTGACCGTGCCCTGCATGACCGAGGTGTTGGCCAGGTCAGGCATCACCAGCGGCAGACGATTCTCCAGGGTGACGCTGATGCAGTCGCCAGCCGCCGCACGCAGCATCAGCGGCTCGATCGGGACCCCGGCCTTGAGCTTGCCGGTGACAGGGTCCAGGTCGGCCTTGCGCACATACAGGACGGCGGTCGGGTCATGCAGTGGGCCGGCCTGACCGCCAATGGTGAAGCTCACGCCATCCTCGAGGTCGACCACAGTGGCTTGCGCGATGGTGGTCGGCCGTGGGTTGAGTACCAGGGTGCCGCCGTCCGGGTTCAGCGGCCCGCCCACATGCTGGCCGACGCCCTGCGGATCACCGATGGTCAGGGCCAGTGGGTTGCTCAGGATGTCGTTGGCCAGCGCCGCGACCACTTCAAAGCTGCGCTGCTGGGTCGGCCGGGTACCGATACCGTTGGGGTTGGCACTGTAGCGCGGGCACACCCCGTCAAAGGCCACGGTGTTGCGCGCCGCCACCGGTTTGGGGTTGTTCGGCAGCGCGAACAGGTCATTGCGGCTGGCGGTGTAGTTGCGCATCACGCCCCAGATACCGCTCCAGTAGCCCTCCATCGCGGCGTCCATCGAGTACAGGTAGTCACCGGTAGTGGCCGCCGAGCTGGAGGCCATCGTGACCGGCGCCAGGAAGCCCATCTGCTCGGAGAGGCCGATCATCTGCGAGGCGCGCCAGCCGGAGTTGGAGCTGCTGCCGAAGCCGCTGCCGGTCTGCAGCCATTTGACGCCGTGCAGGGTCACGTTGTGGGTTTCCTCATAGCCACCGGCATGCACCCGCAAGCGCACGTTGTCACCCGTGTAGGTCCGCAGCATAGGGGTGAACGGATCGCCCGGCTGATCGCCGCCACGGTTGATATGCGGCGGGAAGGTGGTGGTGCCACCGGTTGGGCCCGTTGCCGCGGTGATTGCGCTCGGCGCCATGTTCAATGCAGCGATGGCTCGGTCGGTACGCGTTTGCAGGGCATAGCCCAGGTCACCGGCCAGACCGTCGGCCTGCATGCCGGGCTTGCCGTCCGGCGCGATGCGATTCGGATCGTAGACCCGCAGCCCCAGCGGCTCGCTGCGGTAGTTGACCACGAATATCCCCGGGTCATCGACCGAAATCGCTTGCGGGCAAGGCCGGTTCGGGCAACTCGGCACCTCGCCGCCCGCCACTTCGGTCACCGAGTCGAGCATATTTTCCGAGCCTTGGCGTACCGGCGGGTTGATGGCGTAACGGAAGCTGTCCGCGGTGGCCGGGAATGCCCCGGCGTCAGGCACGCCGTTGGGGCCGGCACCGACATAGACGCCGGCTTCATAGGCATGCTGGAAGTCGCTGTATTCCAGGAAGAACTCCCGGAAGCTGTCGTTGCGGCCATCGCCATCCAGGTCACCGGTGGACACCACCGCCTGCCATGAAGTCGGCCCGCCGTCCTGGCGCGTACCCAGTGGCTCGCCGGTCTCGGCATGGAACCAGGTTGAGCCGGCAGGTTCAGCCAGCACGGTGGCGTACAGCCCCAGTTGCTGGTGAGTCGATGGGCCCATGTGGTCGTGGGTGAAGATGGTGCCCAGGCCACGGTCGATACCCCGTGTGTTCACCACGGGGTCGACGAACCAACGCTGCATGGCCGTACGCGCACCGACCCAGTCAGCCCGGCCGTATTGGCCGAAGTACGGATGGTTCTTCGCTTGCGGGCAGGTAGCCGTACCGTCGCGCGGATCGGGCTGCTGGCAGCCGTTGAATTGACGAATGGCGTGGATGCGCTCAACCACAGTGGCTGGCGACAGGATGCCGTCCTCGTAGTTCCAGCCGTTGGAGGAGCCGTCGGCCGCAGTCAGGTCCCACTTGGGCAGGTGGATGTGCTGGCCGATCACGTCGGTCGGGGTGCGCACCTGGAAATCGTCCAGCTCGTAGTAGGACGGAATCAGGTTGGTGTGCTGGTACATCACGCAATCGAAGGTATTCATGCGCATGACCAGCGGTTCTGGTGGCCGTTGCTTGTTGATCACCGCCCAGGCGTCGTCCCAGAGCGAAATCATCCGCTGCTGCGGGAAGTGGTAACCGACCTTGTTGAACACGGCGTCGAACTGAATGTTGGCACCTTTATAGATACGCGGATGGTCGGCAGTGAATGGCGAAGAGCCGGTAAAGGACATGCCATCGGCACGCTCGCCGCTGTTGAACTCGCCGAGACCGGCACTGGAAGTCAGGCGTTTCTGCCGGTCGTCCATGCACGGTTCGAAGTATGGCGCACCGGCCACCGGTGTCGAGCCGTTGGTGCGGAAATTGCGCGGCTGCACGATGTTGCCCGGCAGCACGGCGTAGCTTGGGTGTTCGCGCTTGGCGTGGAAGGCCATGGCCGCCTGCTCGACATCGTTGCCCTCCTCAGGGATAAAGACCGCCTTGGCCCGGGTAATCCGCTTGGAGAAATCCAGGGCGCTGACCACTGAATCGGCTTTGCCACCGGCTGCCACACCGTCCAGCGAGTGCCGTGGCAGACCACCGTCCCAGCCATTGACCTGGGTTGGATCAAGCGCGGCCCACAGGGCCTCGCCGCTGTCACGCAACTGCTGGGCCTTGGTCGGGTCGAGCATGTCCAGTGGCGGGGTTGGTGGGCGTTGCCCGACCGTGCTTTCGATTCCGCCGATCCAGAAGGGATAGCCGGGGTTTTTCAGCGTGCCGTCGGGGTTGCGGTTGGCATCGCTGCGATCGACCAGCGCCACCGAGCCGATGATCGAAGGTTCGCTGTTGCCGCCGTGAGGATTGCCATCCTCATGCGCCGCAACCAGGCGTTCAC
Organism: Pseudomonas sp. LS1212; assembly: GCF_024741815.1. Classification (NCBI taxonomy): domain Bacteria; kingdom Pseudomonadati; phylum Pseudomonadota; class Gammaproteobacteria; order Pseudomonadales; family Pseudomonadaceae; genus Pseudomonas; species Pseudomonas sp. LS1212. Next base: position 2,452,376 of record NZ_CP102951.1, on the reverse strand, counting down.
CGAGCTTGGGCACTACCGCCACCTGGCCAGGCATCGGCGGCATGGCTTTGCCAGGCAGCGGGACCACCGCCGGAATCGGCGTACCGGCAACGATCTCGCCATCGGGCAAGGCCCGGGCGCCGGCAGCCGGCTTGCCGCTGCGCAGGGCAAACGGGGTACTGTGATAGCCATCCGGGCCTTGTTGGGAGACTTCCAGGCGGGTGCCCTCTTCGAACACATCATGGACCCGCCACATGCTCCACATGCCCTGGGCGAAGTGCGGGTAGAAATGGCAGTGATAGATGGCATCGCCAGACACCCGGTTGCGGTTGCCCGAGCCACCGTTGGCGATTTCATAGGTATAGCCCGAGCCAGGGCCAATGCCTTGGGCATCGACGTAGTCGGAGTTGTCGTCGTTCGGGTTGAACAGCCATTGATGGCCGTGCAGGTGGAAGATGTGCTGCTCTTTGCCATTGTGGGTATTGCGGAATTTGACGAAGTCGCCAATGTAGCTGTGGTTCACATTCGACGGCTCGGCCGGGAACAGCGCCATGGTTGCCTTGATCCCGACCTTGTCGGCGGGCGGAACCTGGCCGGGCTGCATGTGCTCCAGGCCGATGTTGGCCGGTACGTCCACCAGCATGGCGACATCGCCGGCGGTGTGGGCGCTGAGGAAGAACTCCTCATAGGCACAGGACAGGCAATCGTGCATCGGGCCCACGCCCAGGCGGTTGGCAACGACATCGGCGCCCAAGCCACCGGAGCCATAGTTGATCATGAACGCATCACCGACCGGTTCCAGCACACGGCCCATCACCGGGTCCGACCAGTAACCGGGGAACGCCTGGGTCACGGCCGACTCGTCGTTGAACACAGAGGCGAAATCGCGGAACGGCTCAAGCCGGTTGGGCAAGGCCGGGTTACGTTTGCCCAGGTTCTCCAGCGGATAGGTCGAAGGCGGGAAACTGCCGTCGGCATTGGGGCCCATCACGATCGCATCGGTGTCGCTGGCGATGATCTCGCTGCCGTCGACCATGTTCAGGATCGGCGTCCCGGCCTTGCCCTCACGGATCCAGGGTTCGCGCTGCGGGTAACGGGCCTGGTAATCGATGATCGGTTGCCCGGCCGGTGTCCGGCCGCTGCTGGCCAGGCGCATTTCTTCTTCGGTGACCGCGTTGCGGTAGGTGCGGCCACCCTTGGGCACCACCACTACCTGGGCAAACAGACCGTTGGCTACGTTGCCGGAGGTGGCTTCGCCGCCGAAGGTCGCCCCCAGACTGCTGGCAGCGTACGCGCCTTCGCGCTCGGCGTAGATCGTGTAAGAGCGGCTGGCGCCGGGGGCCAGCAGGAAATCGCCATTGCGCCCGGTGTTGGCCGCCAGGTCCGAGATGCTGTTGAGTGGCTGCATGCCGTTTATTTGCAGGCCGACATGGCGGGTGCTGACCTGCTCGTCGGCGACGGGAAGGGCATGGGGGTCCTCTTCCCCTTCGCCGCCTTCCTTGTGTTTGTTCGGGTTGGCCTGGTAGGCCAACAGGTTCTGCAGGTTGACGGTCAGGCAATCACCGGCGGCCACGCGCAGCACCATGGGCCGCGGGCGTTTGTCCGGGCGTAGCGTGACTTTGCCGGGAATGGCCGAACCGCCCTGGGTCAACGGGACATCGTTGTCGTCGACCACGTCGCGGCGCAGGGCGAAGATCATCCCGTTGGCGTTCTGCGCACCAAGGCGGTTGAACATAAGTGGTTGGTCGAACGCGACGACATTGGCGACTAGTGTTCGCTCGCAACGTGCGGCGGCCTCGACAAAGGATCCTGTGCCCAGCAAGGCAGCTGCCAGCAGGCTCAGGTTTATCAGGCGATGGGGTTGGGTGTGCCATTTCATGGTGGCGGGCCTCCGGGGTCATTTCGCCGCTGCGGGGATCGATAGAACCGCTGGAGCAAGGCCCGTGCCATATATTTTATTGTTTATATTCAGATAGTTAAGAGCAAATCTCGAAGCTGCATTGGGGGTTTACCCCCCAACCCCCATTAATCGGGGGCTGGCGCTGCGCGATGGAGGCTGTACCCATTAATGGGCGCGGATGGGCCATTGCTCCGCCCGCCCTCACAGCGGCGCATCCGGGGCAAGGCCCTGCAGGGCGCGATAGGTGCGCAGCACGCTGGGCACATAGCGCTGGGTCTCACTGAACGGCGGGATGACTCGCCCACGACTCAATACCGCCGCAGGCCCGGCGTTATAGGCCGCCAGCGCCAGAGCCATATCGTTGTCGAACATCACCATCAGGCGCTTGAGGTAACGCGCCCCGCCCTGGATATTCGATGCCGGGTCGAGCACATTGCTGACCCCCAGTTCCCGGGCGGTGCCGGGCATCAGCTGCATCAAGCCCGCCGCGCCCTTGTCCGAGCGCGCCCTGGGGTTGTAGCTCGACTCGGCCTGGATTACAGCGTGCAGCAAGGCCGCCGGCAATGCGTTGGCCGTGGCCGCCGCCGCCACCATTTCGGCATAGGGTCGCTGCGCGGTGGAGGCCGACAGTCCGGTGGGCCTGCCAAGGCTGGCAGGCTCGGCGATCACCCGTTCATAGCGGCGCCCGGCGCGGTGCACGTTGGACAATACATAGCTGCCATCAGCCGCCACCGAGACATAGATATCGGCCTGTGCATTGCCCGGCAACGCCAGCCAGGCCAGGACATACAGCGTCAGCAGTCGCATGCTCCCACCTCCCTGTCCACCCCACCCTGAAAGTGGGGACCATTCCCCACTTTCGGCGCGGTTGTTTGCTCTTACGCAAGCACTGTGCCGGGTCGGCAAAGCGCTGCCGGCTGGGCTTCGCAGCGAAACCGGCCGCTCGCGCACGGGATTTGCATAGGCCCTGCAGAGACTGCACGTCGATGCGGTCCTGGCCCCTGGGAGGTCCTCATGTCGATTTATCCACGCCGTGCCTTGCGCCGTGAGCAAGGCTTCACCCTGCTCGAACTGCTGGTGGTGCTGGTGGTATTGGGGCTGTTGGCCGGCCTCGTCGCCCCCAAATACTTCAACCAACTGGGCAAATCCGAAGCCAAGGTTGCCCGGGCGCAAATCGAAGGCTTGTCCAAGGCCCTGGATCTGTACCGCCTGGAAGTCGGCCACTACCCGACATCGGAACAGGGCCTGCAGGCACTGACCGCAGCGCCCACCGATGAAACCCGCTGGGCCGGGCCCTACTTGCAGAAAAACGTTCCGCAAGACCCCTGGGGTCGCAACTATGTCTATCGCGCGCCTGGCGAGAATGGCGAATTCGACCTGTTGTCCATGGGCAAGGACGGCCAGCCGGGCGGCGAAGGCGAAAACGCCGAAATAACCAGCTGGCAGTGAGCGAGGGCCAAACCATGCGCTATCAACTCAAGGCAGTCGGCAACCAGGCAGTGGTGTCGCTGGTGATCGAGGCCAGCGGGCCTGCCGAGGCTCGCCGGCAGGCCGAGGAACAGGGGCTGCGGGTGTTGAGCCTGCGCAGCATGCAACGCTTGCCCAGCCTGCGCTGGAGCCGCGGCGAAACCTTTGCGCTGGTGTTGTTCAGCCAGGAACTGACCACCTTGCTCAATGCCGGCCTGCCCTTGATCGACGCACTGGAAAGCCTGGCCGAGAAAGAGTCGGCCCCCCAGGCGCGAAAAACCCTCGATGAGCTGGTCCGCCTGCTGTACGAAGGCAAGTCCTTCTCCCAGGCCCTGGCGCATGACCCGCAGGTGTTTCCACCGCTGTACGTGGCGCTGGTGCAGTCGAGTGAAAAAACCGGGGCGGTCGGCGAGGCGCTGGGCCGTTACGTGAGTTATCGCCAGCGCATGGACGAGGTCCGGCAGAAGATCGTCAGCGCTTCCATCTATCCCCTGCTGCTGTTGATCGTCGGCGGCGGCGTGGTGTTGTTCCTGATGGGGTACGTGGTGCCACGTTTCAGCCTGGTGTTCGAAGGGCTGGGCAACAACCTGCCCTGGCTGTCGCGACTGTTGATGCATGCCGGCCTGTTCCTGCACGCGCATCAGGCTGAACTGTTCGGCGGCCTGTTCGGCGCGCTGGCCGCGCTGGCGCTGTTGATGCGCCAGGCCGGATTTCGCCGCGCCCTCAACCGCCTGATCGAACGTGTTCCGGCCGTGCACCAGCGGCTGTTCATGTATGAACTGGCACGCTTCTACCGCTCATTGGGGATTCTGCTGCAGGGCGGCATTCCGATTCTGACGGCCATGGGCATGGTTCGAGGCTTGCTCAATGCGGCCTCGCGTACCCGTCTGGATCAGGCCAGCGAACGCATTCGCGAAGGCCAGGCGCTGTCCAGCGCATTGGAGCAGAACAAACTTTCGACGCCGGTCTCGCTGCGCTTGCTGCGCGCCGGTGAACAGTCCGGCAACCTGGGGCAGATGATGGAGCGCACCGCCGACTTCTACGACGAGGAGATGAGCCGCTGGCTGGAGTGGTTCGTGCGGCTGTTCGAGCCGTTGCTGATGACGTTCATCGGGTTGCTGATCGGGGTGATAGTGATCCTGATGTATATTCCGATTTTTGAGCTGGCTTCCAGCATTCGGTAAGTTAGAAATTACTTTAATTTCGTGACTTTTGTTTTTATTAATCATTAAGTTAAATTGATAATTTAATGTGATTACTGAGGCTCCTTCGGAGCTTATCGCTGGCAAGTCAGCTCCCACAGGGGCCAATGTATTCGATCTTTGTGGGAGCTGGCTTGCCAGCGATGAGGCCCTTACAGGCAACAGAGAATCAAGCCGCCAACTGCGCCTTGGCAATCGCCTCCGACGCCGCCAGCATCGCCCGCAGCAACACCGCACACCCCGCCGCCAGGTCATCCGGATCGGCGTTCTCGATTTCGTTGTGGCTGATACCCCCTTCGCACGGCACGAAGATCATCCCCGCCGGCCCCAGCTCGGCAAGGAAGATCGCGTCATGCCCGGCGCCGCTGACGATATCCATGTGCGACAGCCCCAGGGCCTGCGCCGCGCTGCGCACGGCATCGACACAGCCCTTCTCGAAGTACAGCGGCGGGAAGTCGGCCGTCGGCTTCAAGGTGAAACTCAGGTGGTGCTGCAGGCAGGTGCTCTCGATCACCTGGCGCACCTGGGCGATCATCGAGTCCAGCCGCGCAGGCTCCAGATGCCTGAAGTCCAGCGTCATCCTGACCTCCCCCGGAATCACGTTTCGCGAGCCCGGGTAAGCCTGCAGGCAACCCACCGTGCCACAGGCGTGCGGTTGATGTTCCAGCGCAACCCGGTTGACCGCTGCAACCACCGCGCTGGCCCCGACCAGAGCATCCCTGCGCAGGTGCATGGGGGTCGGCCCGGCATGGGCTTCGACGCCGTTCAAGGTCAGGTCGAACCACTTCTGCCCAAGCGCGCCGAGCACCACGCCAATGGTCTTGTGTTGATCTTCGAGAATCGGGCCCTGCTCGATATGCGCCTCGAAATACGCCCCCACCGCATGCCCGCTGACCGCGCGCGGGCCGGCGTAGCCAATGGCATTGAGGGCCTGGCCTACCGTGATGCCCTCGGCATCGGTCTTGGCCAGGGTTTCCTTCAGGGTGAATTTCTCGGCAAAAACCCCGGAGCCCATCATGCACGGCGCAAAGCGCGAGCCCTCCTCGTTGGTCCAGACCACTACCTCCAGCGGCGCTTCGGTCTCGACCTTGAGGTCATTGAGCGTGCGCAACACCTCAAGGCCTGCCAGCACGCCGAAACAGCCGTCGAACTTGCCACCGGTGGGCTGGGTATCGATATGGCTGCCGGTCATCACCGGCGGCAGCTGCGGGTTGCGCCCCGGCCGACGGGCAAAGATATTGCCCACCGCATCGATGCTGACCGTACAGCCCGCCTCTTCAGCCCATTGCACGAACATGTCGCGCGCCTGGCGATCGAGGTCGCTCAGGGCCAGGCGACAAACGCCGCCCTTGACCGTGGCCCCGAGCCGGGCCAGGTCCATCAGCGATTTCCAGAGGCGGTCGCTGTCGATGTGCCGGTGGGTGGACTGCAGTACGTCTTGTGCTGCGCTCATGGTGACCTCCTCAGGCAGAAGTGGGGTCCGAATCCCCTTTTTGTCAGGCGCTGGGCTTGGCTTCACGGGCAGTCTGGATGCCACCCAGGGTGCTGAGTCCGTAGTAGAGCAACCCGCCCAATGCCGAACCGGTGAACCAGCCGAAGTCGTAGAACCAGCTGAAGGCTGGACTGCCCAGCGACAGCAGTGTCAGCGCCACCGGAACGCCGAAGGCGATAAAACCGAACCAGTTCCAGGCGGGATAAACGTCGTCGCGGTACAGGCCGGCCAGGTCCAGGGTCTGTTTGCGGATCAGGAAGTAGTCCACCACCATGATCCCGGCGATCGGCCCCAGCAAGCTGGAGTAGCCCAGCAACCAGTTCGAATAGACCGATTCCAGGCTCACGTCAGAGACCAGCAGGCCCAGCTTCTTGAGCAACTCGTGGGCCATCAGGGCCAACCCCACCAACCCGGTGAGCAGCACCGCCGTGGTCCGCCCGATCAGCTTGGGCGCGATATTCTGGAAGTCGTTGGTGGGCGAAACGATGTTCGCGGCGGTATTGGTCGACAAGGTCGCGATGATGATCAGGGCCATGGCCAACGCCACCCAGACCGGGCTTTGGATGTGGCCGATCAGGGTGACAGGGTCCGATACGGTCTCGCCGACCAGGGACGCCGATGCGGCGGTCATCACCACACCCAGGGCCGCGAACAGGAACATGGTCAACGGCAGGCCGATGATCTGCCCGACAATCTGGTCCTTCTGGCTTTTGGCATAGCGGCTGAAGTCCGGGATATTCAACGACAGGGTCGCCCAGAAACCGACCATGGCGGTCAAACCGGCGAAGAAATAGCCGTACACGCTGGCACCTTCCGCGCGCTTGGGCGGTTGTGCGATCAATTCGCTGACCGATACGTTCGGCAATGCCCATACCAGCAAGCCGGCACCGACCAGCACCAACAAGGGCGCCGAGAGGGTTTCCAGCCATTTGATCGATTCGGCGCCGCGCAGCACCACCCACAGGTTCAAGACCCAGAACAGCATGAAACCAATCACCTCGCCGGTGCCACCCAGGCTTTTCCAGTCTGCCGACAGCGACCCGAGGAACAGGTGAATGGCCAGGCCGCCGAACATCGTCTGGATACCGAACCAGCCGCAGGCCACCAGGGCCCGGATCAGGCACGGCACGTTGGAGCCGATCACGCCAAAGGAAGAACGCAACAGCACCGGGAACGGAATGCCGTACTTGGTGCCGGGGAAGGCGTTGAGGGTCAGGGGAATCAGCACAACGATGTTGGCCAGCAGGATCGCCAGCAGCGCCTCGCCTACCGACAGGCCGAAATACGCCGTGAGTACACCGCCCAGGGTATAGGTCGGCACACAGATCGACATGCCGACCCACAGGGCGGTGATGTGCCACTTGTTCCAGGTTCGCTCGCGCACTTTGGTGGGCGCGATGTCGTGGTTGTAACGAGGACTGTCGAGTACATCGCTACCGGCTTCAAGCTCATACAGGCCTTCACGCTCGGTCACTTGCGATCTGATCTGGTGCATGGCCGCTCCACGGTTTTTCGGGTTGTTCACTCATGTGGAATCTTGACCATTTCTGCTTCCTGTCAAGCTCGCCAACCGGCCCAGACTTTTACCGAATACTGTCTGAACAATTTTTTATCCTTATCAATCAATAAGTTGCCATGGTTATAAGCTTATATAAAAAATCTTGCTCAATCGAAAATCAGCAACTAGATTCAAATCTTGACACCACTGGCAGGAATTGAACTTCCGCCAGGACGGCACAAGAAAAAACCAGTACCGGCAATGCACCGGTCCAGCCTGCGAGGAACTCGGTATGACTTTGTTGATCCGTGGTGCCACCGTGGTCACTCACGAAGAATGTTATCGCGCTGATGTGCTGTGTGACGGCGGCCTGATCCAGGCCATCGGTGAAAACCTCGACCCGCCGGCCGGTTGCGAAGTGCTCGATGGCAGCGGCCAGTATTTGATGCCTGGCGGCATCGACCCGCACACCCACATGCAACTGCCCTTCATGGGGACGGTGGCCAGCGAAGACTTCTTCAGCGGCACTGCCGCAGGCCTTGCCGGGGGCACGACCTCGATCATCGACTTCGTCATTCCCAATCCGCAACAATCACTGCTCGAAGCCTTTCACCAATGGCGCAGCTGGGCAGAAAAATCCGCAGCCGACTATGGCTTTCACGTTGCCATCACCTGGTGGAGCGAACAGGTTCGCTTCGAGATGGCCGAACTGGTCAACCTCCACGGGGTGAACAGCTTCAAGCATTTCATGGCCTACAAGAATGCGATCATGGCGGCCGACGACACCCTGGTCGCCAGCTTCGAACGCTGCCTGGAACTGGGCGCGGTGCCCACCGTGCACGCCGAGAACGGCGAACTGGTCTATCACCTGCAACGCAAATTGCTCGCCCAGGGCCTCACCGGGCCCGAAGCCCATCCCCTGTCGCGCCCCTCGCAAGTCGAGGGCGAAGCCGCCAGCCGCGCCATTCGCATCGCCGAAACCCTGGGTACACCGCTGTACCTGGTGCATGTCTCGACCCGCGAAGCCCTCGATGAGATCCGCTACGCGCGGGCCAAGGGCCAACCGGTCTACGGCGAAGTGCTGGCCGGGCACCTGATGCTCGATGACAGCGTCTACCGCCACCCCGACTGGCAGACCGCCGCTGGTTATGTGATGAGCCCGCCCTTCCGCCCACGCGGTCACCAGGAGGCCCTCTGGCAAGGCCTGCAGTCCGGCAACCTGCACACCACCGCTACCGACCACTGCTGCTTCTGCGCCGAGCAGAAGGCGGCCGGCCGCGACGATTTCAGCAAGATTCCCAATGGCACCGCCGGCATCGAGGATCGCATGGCCGTGCTCTGGGACGAGGGCGTCAACAGCGGCAAGTTGTCGATGCATGACTTCGTTGCCTTGACCTCGACCAACACCGCGAAGATTTTCAACCTGTTCCCGCGCAAGGGCACGATCCGCGTGGGTGCCGATGCCGATCTGGTGCTCTGGGACCCTCACGGCAGCCGGACCATCTCGGCTGCGACCCATCACCAGAACGTCGATTTCAATATTTTCGAGGGCAAGACCGTACGCGGCATCCCCAGCCACACCATCAGCCAGGGCCGGCTGGTCTGGGCCAACGGTGACCTTAGGGCCGAACGCGGGGCGGGGCGCTATATCGAGCGACCGGCCTACCCGGCGGTGTTCGATCTGCTGCAAAAGCGTGCCGAACAGCGCCGCCCGATCCCGGTCGACCGCTGACTGTAGATATTTTTGGGGCAAATGGCGAACCGTGTAGCCGCTGCCGAAGGCTGCGCTGGAGTCCCGAAGGGGCTCCCCGGCGATCTTGAGATCTTGCGCGTGCTTCGCACGCGAGCGCAGCCTTCGGCAGCGGCTACGGGAGTTCTGCCCAGGTCAATAAGAATATGAGGCCACTACCGTGATCGAATCCCTGAACCACTTGCCGCAACCACGCAACGATGCGACCACCCTGGCAGACCGCTTCAGCGATCTGGCACCCCCACTCAACGCCCGCCAGGCCGTGCTGGAAAGCTCGCGCTGCCTGTACTGCTACGACGCGCCTTGCGTCAACGCGTGCCCCAGCGAAATCGACATCCCCTCCTTCATCCGCAACATCAACCAGGAGAACGTCCAGGGCGCCGCCGAAAAAATCCTCTCGGCCAATATCCTTGGCGGCAGTTGCGCCCGGGTCTGCCCCACCGAGGTGCTGTGCCAGCAAGCCTGCGTACGCAACCACCATCAAGAGTGCGCCCCGGTGCTGATCGGGCAACTGCAGCGCTATGCCCTGGACAACGCCCACTTCAGCGAGCACCCCTTTCAACGCGCTGCCGCTACCGGCAAGCGCATTGCAGTGGTCGGTGCGGGCCCGGCCGGCTTGTCCTGCGCCCATCGGTTGGCGCTGCACGGCCACGACGTGGTGATCTTCGAGGCTTCTGAAAAAGCCGGCGGGCTCAACGAATACGGCATCGCCAAATACAAGCTGGTGGACGATTTCGCCCAGCGCGAAGTGGCTTTCCTGCTGGAAATCGGCGGCATCGAGATTCGCCACGGCCGCACCCTGGGGGTAGACCTGAGCCTCAGTGAATTGCACCAGCAGTTCGACGCGGTGTTCCTCGGGCTCGGCCTTGCCGCCAGCCGCCAGCTGGGCCTGGCCGATGACAGCGCGCCCGGCATGCTTGCCGCCACCCGGTACATCCGTGAGCTGCGCCAGGCCGACGACCTGACAAGCCTGCCACTGGCCGACCGCTGCATCGTGATCGGTGCCGGTAACACGGCCATCGACATGGCCGTGCAAATGGCCCGCCTGGGCGCCCGGGATGTCAACCTGGTGTACCGCCGGGGCCTGGAGGACATGGGCGCCACCAGGCATGAGCAAGACATCGCCAAGGCCAATCAGGTGCGCCTGCTGACCTGGGCGCAACCGCAGCAGGTACTGCTCGATGACCAGGGCCGCGTTCGCGGCATGCAGTTTGCCCGCACTCACCTGGAGAACGGCCGCCTGTGCACCACGGGCGAAACCTTCGAGCTTGCTGCCGACGCGATCTTCAAGGCCATCGGCCAATGCTTCGACGACAACGCTCTGAGCGATCCGCTGGCCGCTGAACTCAAGCGCGATGGCGACCGCATCCTGGTCGACGAGCAACTGCGAACCAGTGTTCCCGGCGTCTATGCCGGCGGTGACTGCACGTCGCTCGGCCAGGACCTCACCGTCCAGGCCGTGCAGCACGGCAAACTGGCCGCCGAGGCCATCCATGCCCAACTGATGCTTAACGTGGAGGCCGCATAAATGGCCGATCTGTCGATTCAATTCGCTGGCATCAAAGCTCCCAACCCTTTCTGGCTGGCCTCCGCACCGCCTACCGACAAGGCCTACAACGTGGTTCGTGCCTTCGAGGCCGGCTGGGGCGGCGTGGTCTGGAAAACCCTCGGTGAAGACCCGGCGGCGGTGAACGTGTCATCGCGCTATTCGGCCCATTACGGGGTCAACCGCGAAGTCATCGGCATGAACAATATCGAGCTGATCACCGATCGCTCGCTGGAAATCAACCTGCGCGAAATCACCCAGGTCAAGAAGGCCTGGCCCGACCGTGCGCTGATCGTCTCCTTGATGGTCCCTTGTGTGGAAGATTCGTGGAAAGCGATCCTGCCACTGGTCGAAGCCACCGGCGCGGACGGCATCGAGCTGAATTTCGGCTGCCCTCACGGCATGCCCGAACGCGGCATGGGCGCTGCGGTGGGACAGGTACCGGAGTACGTGGAGCAAGTCACCCGCTGGTGCAAGACCCACGGCTCGTTGCCCGTCATCGTCAAACTGACGCCCAATATCACCGATATCCGCCAGGCGGCGCGAGCGGCCTGGCGCGGGGGCGCCGACGCGGTGTCGCTGATCAACACCATCAATTCGATCACCAGCGTGGACCTCGAGCGCATGGTCGCCCTGCCCATCGTCGGCAGCAAGAGCACTCACGGCGGCTACTGCGGCTCGGCGGTCAAGCCCATTGCCTTGAACATGGTCGCCGAGATCGCTCGTGATCCGCAGACGCGCGGCCTGCCGATCAGCGGCATCGGCGGCATCGGCAGTTGGCGCGACGCGGCAGAGTTCATCGCCCTGGGCTGCGGCTCGGTGCAGGTCTGCACCGCGGCGATGCTTCACGGCTTTCGCATCGTCGAAGAGATGAAAGATGGCCTTTCGCGCTGGATGGACAGCCAGGGCTACAACAACCTGCAAGACTTCTCCGGGCGAGCGGTGGGCAACACCACCGACTGGAAGTACCTGGACATGAACTATCAAATCATCGCCAAAATCGACCAGCAGGCCTGTATTGGCTGCGGTCGTTGCCACATTGCCTGCGAGGACACTGCGCACCAGGCGATTGCCAGCCTCAGGCAGGCCGACGGCACTCATCGCTACGAGGTGATCGACGCCGAATGCGTGGGTTGTAACCTGTGCCAGATCACCTGCCCGGTGCAGGGCTGCATAGAGATGGTGGTGCAGGACACCGGCAAGGGGTTCCTGGATTGGGAGCATGATCCGCGCAATCCGTATAGCGTTCAGCCTTGAGGTTCTATGGTGTTTGACATGACCTCATCGCTGGCAAGCCAGCTCCCACAGGATTACTCAAACCCCCTGTGGGAGCTGGCTTGCCAGCGATAGGGCCCTCAAGGCTCCAACCCGATCCCCCGCAAGATCACACCGGTCACCGTCTCCACCGCCCGCTCGAACTGCAATGGCGACAAAGGCTGATGTTTGTTGAGCAACGTCACCTGATGACTGAAGTCGGCGTAATGTTGGGTCGAGGCCCAGATCATGTAGAGAAGGCTCGAAGGCTCCACCGCGAGGATGCGCTTGTCATCGACCCACTGACGGATTTTCGCCTCCTTCATCTTTGCCCAGCCATACAGGCTTTCGTCCAGCTTCTGGCCGAGGTTCGGCGCGCCGTGGATGATTTCATTGGCCCAGACTTTCGAACCATGGGGCCGCGTACGCGAGTGGTTCATCTTGGCGCGAATGTAGCTGCTGAGCACCACGCGCGGGTCATCGTGCATTTCAAAGCACAGCGCATCCTGTTTCCAGATATCCAGCAGGCCAAGCAGCACCGCCTGGTACAGCTCGCTTTTGGTGCTGAAGTAGTAATGCAGGTTGGTACGTGGCAGGTCGGCCTCTTCGGCGATGTCGGCCATGGCAGTGCCGCCGTAGCCCTTTTCGGCAAAAACTTTCTCGGCCGCCAAAAGGATCTTCTCAACGTTGCGACGACGAATTTCGATCTTGTGATTGGCCATCGACAAACCCAGTGCGACTGAAGGCTCCAAGGCTACCAGACCACAGCCTTTTTCGTCCCGACGCTGCAATAAGAGCCAAGCCATTGCCGTGGTCGGAACCCACGCCATGACCCTGGGTTATATCCAGGCAACCTCAAGGCGACAGCACTGCATTTGAGCACCGAAGACATGGCTCAAATTGCAGCGCTGGAACGCGGTGAACGGCTGGTCAACCCTGAAGGTATCACGCCCGACCGGGATTGAAGAACTCTTCAGTCCCGGTAGCTGCATACATCGGCAAGCTTGAGGTACTGGAGTTCGCGCTGCTGGCCCGACGAATCGAGATAGGTCATTTGCGCTTTCACGACTTCACAGATCTGTTGGTCGGGTTCAGTCAGCGCAATGACCTTGGCGATGTCCAGCTTCATGCCGTATTCATACTCCACTGGCGTGCCTTGGGCCTGCACGCCGGTAGTGACACATGCCACAGCCATCACGCCGGTGCCTAGCCATAAACGGATATTCATGACGGTTCTCCGAACTTGGGCTAACGGGTTCGGACTCCCGAGCGGCTCGAAAGCCCACCGTTACCCCTAAAGTGTGGAGGGCCTTTTGCCATTGCGTCGGCCTTGGGGATCAACGGTCGTTCACCCCACCGGCACCTGGCGAAAACTTACCGCCAGACGATTCCAGCAATTGATGGTGGCGATGGCCATCGTCAGGTCGACCAGCTCGCCATCGCTGAACTGCGCCTTGACCTGTGCATACACCTCAATTGAGTTGGGAGGCATGCATCTTGATCAAGTCGAGCAAGGGCTTTTCAATGCTCAACACCCCGCGTCAGGCTCAGACCTCCAGCCTGGCCGGCCGGCTACCGTTTCATGGATGGCAACAGCGTCCATGCCTACAAGTTCATCAATGCCCAGGGCGACGTGCATTACGTGAAATTCCGCTGGAAGAGCCTTCAGGGCCAGAAAAACCTCGACCCCCAGCAAGTAGCCAAGATACAGGCCGCTGACTATAGCCACATGACCACCGACCTGGTCAGGTCAGAGCCATTGATAAAGGCGACTTCCCGAAATGGGACCTCTACATCCAGGTGCTCAAGCCAGAGCAATTGGCCGGCTTTGACTTCGACCCCCTGGACGCGACGAAAATCTGGCCGAATATTCCCGAACGCAAGATCGGCCAGATGGTACTGAACAAGAATGTCGGAAATTTCTTCCAGGAAACCGAACAGGTTGCCATGGCGCCCTCCAACCTGGTGCCGGGGATCGAGCCGTCGGAAGACCGCCTGCTCCAGGGCCGCCTGTTTTCCTATGCCGATACCCAGATGTACCGGGTGGGGGCCAACGCATTGAGCTTGCCAGTGAATCGCCCACGCGTTGCCGTGAACAACGGCAACCAGGATGGCGCGATGAACCCGGGGCAGACCACCAGCGGCGTGAATTACGAGCCGAGTATCCTCGCGCCGCGTCCGGCCGACGACGCTGCGCGCTACAGCCAGAAGACCTTGAGCGGTACCACTCAACAGGCCAGGATCCAGCGCGAGCAGAACTTCCAGCAGACCGCTGAGCTTTACAGGTCCTACAGCAAGAAGGAGAAAAGCGATCTGGTCAACAGCTTCGGCCAATCGCTGGCCACCGCCGGCACCGAGAGCAAACACATCATATTGTCCTACCTGTATAAGGCTGATCCGGAATATGGCAGTCGTGTCACCAAAGTGGCCGGCGGCAACCTTATCCAGGTCAAGAGGCTGGCTGCTGCCCTCGACGACTGAACGAAAGCGCCCCTAAATCGGCTCGCCGCGGTTACGCCGCGTGCGCAGCCGATAGCTGCCCGGGCTCTCCCCCGTCCACTTCTTGAACGCCCGGTGAAACGCGCTGGGTTCCTGGAAACCGGTCTGCTCGGCGATTTCGGCGATGCTCAGGCCGGTTTCGCGCAAGCGCTCGAACGCCATGGCCCGGCGCACTTCATCCTTGATCTCCTGGAAGGAACGGCCTTCGCGCTCCAGCTGGCGGCGAAAGGTCGTCGGGCTCAAGCCTTGCTCCCGGGCCATGGCGAGCAATGTCGGCCATTGCCCATACTGGCTGTTGCGCAGCCTTTGGTAGACCTGCGCGGCCAGGCCATGCTGATTGCGAAAACGGATGACCAGCCATTGCGGTGCGGTACGCAGGAAGGTCTTGAGGGCTGCCAGGTCCTGGATCACCGGCAGGTGCAACCAACTGGCCGCGAATTCGATTTCGGTGCGCCCGGCGCCGAGGGTCAGGTTGGGCCCCCACAGCAATGGGTCGTCAGCCAGTGGCGGGCGCAGGTCGTACAGGTCGGTGCGGTCGATGGGAATACGCCGCCCGCCCAACCAGCACAGCAGGCTGATAACCAACACCAGAAAGGTTTCCTCGGCAAGGCTGCGGGCGACCGGGTCTTGCAGGCGGGTCTCCAGGCTGATCACTGCGCGTTGTCCACGGATGCTGAGGGTGCCGCGCAGGTCGCGCAGAAACAGCGCAAAATTGGCCAGGCATTGGCGCAAGGCCTTCTCCAGGTTCGGTTCCTGGATCAATGCCCGACAGATCAGCGCAAAGCTGCCCGGCGGCATGCCATGGGAGTCCAGATGAAAGAACTCATCGTCCAGGTCACGGATCAACAGCAGCCAAAGCCGTGCGAAGGCCGGGGCCGGGACCCGCGCCGTGGGGTCTTCCAGCATGTTGGCAGCGATGCCCGCCTGCTCCAGCAAGCGCTCGACCCGTTCAGGTTGAGCGCGCAGCCCATGGAGCATGGCGTGGACGAAGTAGACCGCGACTGAATCGTTTTCCCGCATTTCATTTTCCGACATGACGCCAGCCGACTGTGGCAAAAAATGCCAGGTACGCTGGACAGTTTTGGCATAGGCCGTGCCCGCCTGCGCCCCTAGACTCGACACAACCCCCAGGGTGGCCGTTGCAGGGTATCAGGGCAGCATGAAACCGACCGGCACCAATAGCACGTCGGCCCTCAGCTGCCAATGCCCTTGCCGTAACGCCCCCGCTATCGATCAGTGGAGTCGACATGAGCAATAACGATATTTATGTAGTAAGCGCCGCGCGCTCGGCCATCGGCAGCTTTGGCGGTTCGCTCAAGGATGTACCGCTGTCGCAGCTGGCCACCGACGTGACCCGCGCTGCCCTGGAGCGCTCGACCCTGGCGCCGGAGCTGATCGGCCACATGGTCATGGGCAACGTCATCCCGACCGAGGCGCGCGATGCCTACCTGGGGCGCGTTGCCGCCATGAATGCCGGTATTCCCAAGGAAACTCCGGCCTTCAACGTCAACCGCCTGTGCGGTTCGGGCCTGCAAGCGATCGTCTCGGCCGCGCAAAGCCTGATGCTCGGCGATGCCGGTGCGGTCATCGCCGCCGGCGCCGAATCCATGAGCCGTGGCCCTTACCTGCTGCCGCAGGCGCGCTGGGGCGCACGCATGGGTGACATGCAGGCCATCGACTACATGCTCGGCATTCTTCACGATCCGTTTGCCGGCATCCACATGGGCATCACTGCGGAAAACATCGCGCAAAACCGCGGTATCACCCGGCAGATGCAAGACGAATTGGCCCTGGTCAGCCAAAAGCGCGCAGCCCGTGCCATCGCCGAAGGGCGTTTCGTCGAGCAGATCGTGCCGATCGAAGTGGCCAGCCGCAAAGGCAAGCAACTGTTCGCTGTCGATGAGCACGTCCGTGGCGATGTCACCGCCGAGCAACTGGCGGCCATGAAAACCGCGTTCAAGAAAGACGGCACCGTGACCGCCGGCAACGCTTCGGGCCTCAACGACGGCGCTGCCGCCATGGTCCTGGCCACCGGCGCCACCGTACGCCAGCAGAACCTGCGCCCCATGGCCCGGCTGGTGGCCTACGCCCATGCCGGCGTCGAGCCGTCGATGATGGGCCTGGGCCCGATTCCGGCTACCCGCCTGGTCCTGCAGAAGGCCGGCCTGACAGTCTCCGACCTGGACGTGATCGAATCCAACGAAGCCTTTGCCGCCCAGGCCTGTGCCGTCGCCCACGAACTGGATTTCGACCCGGCCAAGGTCAACCCTAACGGCTCGGGCATCTCGCTCGGCCACCCGGTCGGTGCAACCGGCGTGATCATCGCGACCAAAGCCATCTACGAACTGCATCGCACCCAGGGCCGCTATGCCCTGGCGACCATGTGCATCGGCGGCGGCCAAGGTATTGCGCTGCTGTTCGAACGCGTCTGATCATTTGCGGAGTAGTTAAATGAACGTGCAAAACATTGCAGTCATCGGCGCTGGCACCATGGGCAACGGCATTGCCCAGATCTGCGCCCTGGCCGGTTTTTCGGTGACCTTGATCGACCTGTCCGACGCCGCGCTCGAACGTGGCATGGGCACCCTGCGCAAGAACCTCGAGCGTCAGGTGAGCAAGGAAACCCTCACTGCCGAGCAGGCCAGCCATGCGCTCGAACGCATCCAGACCAGCACCGACTATGCAAGCCTGCAAAACGTCGAGCTGGTGATCGAGGCGGCAACCGAGAACCTCGAGCTCAAGCTGCGCATCCTGCAGCAGGTCAACGCCCAGGTGAAAGCGGACTGCGTGATCGCTTCCAACACCTCGTCGCTGTCGATCACCCAGTTGGCTGCCAGTGTCAGCCAGCCCGAGCGCTTTATCGGCCTGCACTTCTTCAACCCGGTGCCGGTGATGACGCTGATTGAGGTGATTGGTGGCCTGCAGACCAGCGATGCGACCCATGCCCTGGCCCTGGCCCTGGCCGAACGGGTCGGCAAGACGGCCATCACCGCCGGCAACCGTCCAGGTTTTGTGGTCAATCGCATCCTGGTGCCCATGATCAACGAAGCGGTCATGGTGTTGCAGGAAGGCCTGGCCAGTGCCGAGGACATCGACACCGGCATGCGCCTGGGCTGCAACCAGCCGATCGGCCCGCTGGCGTTGGCCGATTTGATCGGGCTCGATACCCTGCTGGCCATCATGGAAGCCTTCCATGATGGCTTCAACGACAGCAAATACCGCCCCGCCCCGCTGCTCAAGGAGATGGTCGCGGCCGGCTACCTGGGCCGCAAGAGCGGTCGCGGGTTTCATTCCTACTAAGGCCAGGAACGTCACGATGACTAATCCAGCGCAATGCTCGCGTTATGAAGAAAGTCGTGACAAGGCCCTGGAGCTCTTCGCCTTGAAGGGCTTCGGCCAGGTCAGTATGCGTGAGTTGGCGGCCCATCTGGGGCTCACGGCCGGCTCGCTCTACCATCATTTCCCCAGCAAGCAGCATCTGCTGTTCGATCTGATCGAAGAGTTGCACGAAGAGCTGCTGGCCACGCTGACGCTGGGTTCCAAGCGGCTGCGCGCTACGGAAAATCCGCTTGGCGTGCTGATCCGGGCCCATTGGAACCTGCACCGGGAGCGCCCCTTGCAGTTTCGCCTGGCCGAACGTGACCTTTGCTGCCTGACTGACACCCAACAACAACAGATCATCAACCTGCGCGAGCAGTACGAACGCCAGCTGTTGCAGTTGATTGCCCCGCATACCACCCTTGGCGGCATGCAGCTCAAGGCCGCCGGGCATGCCATCGCCAACCTGGTCAATCACTTGCCGGGCTGGCTGGAGGACTGCCCACTGCCGGACTCCCAGCGCCTGGCGCTGATGGAAAACCTGGTGGTCGGCGCCATCGAGCGGACCCTGCTCGCCTGCGGCATCAGCTCCGCCGCCTGAAACCTGCCATCAAGCAGGTGCGCCGGGTATCCGACAGCCTGAAACTTCCTGAGCCCCGGAAAGTCGGAAAATAGAGTGAGCCTCGCGTTTGCGGCTGCCTGAACCTTTCTCCGATGATCAGCCAGGGACATTGCGCATGAGTAGGCCCCAACCGCAACCCTTCAGTGCACAGGCCCTCCAGGTCCGTTCGCTGCGAATACTGACGGTCAACACACACAAGGGTTTCAGCCCGTTGAATCGGCACTTTGTGTTGCCGGAACTGCGCGATGCGGTACGCACCCTGTCGGCCGACGTCGTGTTCCTTCAAGAAGTGCTCGGCACCCATCGCCAGCATGGCCAGCGCTATGACAACTGGTCCGACATTCCACAATATGAGTTTCTTGCCGACAGCATGTGGCCGGTGTTCGCCTATGGCCGCAATGCCGTCTATCCCGATGGCGAACATGGCAACGCCCTGTTGTCGAAGTTCCCGATCGTGCGTCATGCCAACCTGGACGTTACCATTACCGGTAACGAAGAACGCGGCTTGCTGCATTCGGTGCTGGCACTGCCAGGGCAGCCCGAGGTACATACCATTTGCGTCCATCTGGGGTTGCGCGAGCGCCAACGCCAAAAACAGTTGCAGCTGCTGTGCCATCTGCTCGACAGCTTGCCGGCCGATGCGCCGGTAATCCTGGCCGGCGACTTCAACGACTGGCGCAAGCGGGCCGATGCGCAACTGGCCGAATGCACCATGCAGGAAGTCTTCACGCAGGCGTTCGGTGCACCCGCCAAGAGCTTTCCAGCGCGCTGGCCCTTGCTCTGCCTGGACCGCATCTACCTTCGCAATGCCACCGCCCATCAACCGCAGGTGCTATCACGCAAGCCCTGGTCTCACCTTTCCGATCATGCACCCCTGGCTGTGGAGGTGCATCTATGAGCGCAACATGGCGAGACAGCAATCAGGTGCAACTGCTGATCAACGGCGAGGACTACTTCCCAAGTGTCTTCCAGGCCATCAACGATGCCCGCGAAGAAGTGCTGCTCGAGACCTTCATCATTTTCGAAGACAAGGTCGGCCAGCAACTGCAACAGGTGTTGATCGATGCGGCGCGGCGCGGCGTTCGCGTCGAGGTACTGGTCGATGGCTATGGCACCGCCGACCTCAGCTCGGACTTCCTGCAGGCATTGGTCGAGGTTGGCGTGCACCTGCAGGCGTTCGATCCCAGCCCCAAGCTTTTGGGCATGCGCACCAATCTGTTTCGGCGAATGCACCGTAAAATTTTGGTGATCGACGGCGAGACGGCCTTTGTCGGCGGCATCAATTACTCGGCCGATCACCTGGCCGACTTCGGCCCGATGGCCAAACAGGATTATGCCGTACGGGTACGCGGCCCGATCGTCGCTGACCTGCATCGCGCGAGCCTGCAATTGCTCGATGAAACCAGCCGGGTGCGGCGCAATCCAACGCCCTGGCGCAGCCGTTCGGCGCCCATCGAGGCCGACAGCGCCCAGGCGAGCATGCTGCTGTGCATCCGGGACAACCACGAGCACCAGCGCGACATTGAACAGCACTACCTGATCGCCATCCGGAGCGCCAGGGAGCGGGTTGTGATCGCCAACGCCTATTTCTTTCCCGGCTATCGCTTATTGCGGGCAATACGCAATGCCGCCCGCCGTGGCGTGAAAGTGACCCTGATTCTGCAGGGCATGCCCGACTTGCCACTGGTGCTTTTGTGCTCACGCCTGCTCTACAACTACTTGCTGCGCGACGGTGTGGTCATTCATGAATACTGTGAGCGACCGTTGCACGGCAAGGTGGCACTGATCGATGACCAATGGTCGACGATAGGATCGAGCAATCTCGACCCGCTGAGCCTGGCGCTGAACCTGGAAGCCAACCTGATTATCCGCGACCGCAAGCTGAACGAGCGGCTGCATGAGCATCTGCTGGGTCTTGCACAGGCTCACTGCAAGGCCGTCACCCTGCAACGGGTACTGCGCGGGTACTGGTGGCGGGCTCCGCTTATTTTCCTCACGTTCCACTTTCTGCGGCGCTTTCCTGCCATCGTTGGCTGGCTGCCAGCCCACTCCCCCAAACTGATACCCATGGTGCCGACGCCGGAAGCGCCGCCCGGCGCCCCTGCGCCTCTCGATCAGGCCAAACACCCATGAAGCCAAACGCCCCCCACACGCACAAAAGCAAATGGGTCTGGGCCAAACGCGGTTTGACCCTGCTCTTTTTCATTCTGGTGCCGGTGCTGCTGTTCATGCTGCTGCGCAATCTG
This sequence comes from Pseudomonas sp. LS1212, assembly GCF_024741815.1. Lineage (NCBI taxonomy): Bacteria > Pseudomonadati > Pseudomonadota > Gammaproteobacteria > Pseudomonadales > Pseudomonadaceae > Pseudomonas > Pseudomonas sp. LS1212. The sequence goes on along the minus strand of NZ_CP102951.1, from coordinate 2,431,603 downwards.
GAGTGGCAGGAGGTCAAGCAAGCCTTGCAATCCTACCGGTTGAGCACCCTGGCGATCGGGGTGGCAATCGCACTGTGCAGCTATACGCTGTTCAGCAGTTACGACCTGCTTGGGCGTCGTTATACCGGGCATAAGCTACCCACTCGCCAGGTGCTGCCGCTGGCGTTTGTCTGTTACGCCTTCAATCTCAACCTCAGTTCCTGGGTAGGTGGCGTGGCCCTGCGTTACCGCCTGTACTCAAAGCTGGGGCTGGACGTAGCGACCATCACTAAAATTCTCAGCCTGTGCCTGGTCACCAACTGGCTCAGCTATCTGTTGGTGGCCGGGAGCGTGTTCGTCATGGGGCTGCCGGAGTTACCACCTGGCATTCAAGTCGGCGCCATGGGGTTGCGGGTGATCGGTGCGATGCTTTTGCTGGCCGCATGCGCCTACCTGCTGGCTTGCCGCTTCGCCAGGCGTCGCACCTGGTCCATTGGCGACCACGAAATCACCCTGCCATCCTTTCGCCTGGCGGTGACACAGGCACTGATGGGGCCGTGCAACTGGGCGTTGATGGCTCTGCTGATCTACTTGCTGCTACCAGGCAAGGTCGGCTACCCGACGATTCTGGCAATACTATTGATCAGTAGCATCGCCGGCGTGATTACCCATATCCCGGCCGGGCTCGGAGTACTCGAAGCCGTGTTCATCACGCTGCTTCACCCTCAATACTCCAAAGGCACCCTGCTGGCGGCGCTGATCGGCTATCGGGCGCTCTACTTCCTGCTGCCACTGGCAATTGCCTGCGTGGTCTACCTGATACTGGAGCGCCGCGCCCGCAAGCCCCAGGCGCCCCAGCAAAGCCCCCAGCATGACACGGTCAATCAGCGTTGAGCATGGCCCGCACGCGCCGGGTCAGATCATCCAGCGAGAACGGCTTGGTCATGACCTCCATTCCGGGCTCCAGGCCCTGGCGATCAGTCACCGACTGTTCGGCAAAGCCGGTAATGAACAACACCTTGAGGCCGGGGCGCAGGACCCGTGCGGCGTCAGCCACTTGCCGACCATTGAGGCCTCCCGGCAAGCCGATATCGGTAATCAATAGGTCGATCGGTGTGTCGGCTTGCAGCACGGCAAGGCCGGCATGCCCATCCGGCACTTCCATGACCTGGAATTCCTGCTCGCTCAACATGTCCTTGATCAGCATCCGCAGGGTCGATTCGTCGTCGATCAGCAGAATCCGATCCCCTGTTCCCACCAGGGGCTCTACCGTGTCAGGCGGTTCATCGAGCGGCAATGACTGGCCGTCTTCGTGACGCGGCAGATACAACTGCATCCGGGTGCCTTGTCCGAGCGTGGAGTGGATTCGAATACGCCCGCCGGATTGGCGAGCGAAGCCATACACCATCGACAACCCCAGGCCGGTGCCCTGGCCGACGGGCTTGGTGGTGAAAAACGGCTCGAAAGCGCGCTCTATCACCTCGGCCGTCATGCCACAGCCCGTATCGATGACCTTCAGCGTCAGGTAATCGCCCAAGGGCAGAACCTCATCGCTCCAGGTGTTGCCTGCATGGCTGTAGTTACGGGCACAAATGCCCAGCTGCCCTCCCTCAGGCATGGCATCGCGGGCATTGATACACAGGTTGAGCAAAGTGCTTTCCAATTGGTGGGCATCAACCAGGGTCGTCCACAACCCGGGTTCCACATCGACCGCAAGGGTGATGGTCGGGCCCAGGGTCCGGCGGATCATATCTTCCATGCCATGGACCAACTGATTGACGTCTGTCGGGCTCGGATCAAGCGTCTGCCGGCGAGAAAAGGCCAGGAGCCGGTGAGTCAGGGTGGCAGCGCGCCTGGCCGCCCCCTGGGCGGCGTCGATATAACGGCTGAGTTCATCCAGCCGGCCCTTCTCCAGCCGGAGCGCGAGCATCTCCAGGCTGCCGGCGATACCACCGAGCAGGTTGTTGAAGTCATGCGCCAGGCCCCCGGTCAGTTGCCCTACCGCGTCCATTTTCTGGCTATGACGCAGCAGCTCCCCGGCCTGGCGCAAGGCTTCGGCGCGCTCTCGCTCAGGGCTGACATCGCGTCCCACCGCATGATAGAAGCCCTCGGCCGGCGCCGCCGCCCAGTTGATCCAGCGATAGTGCCCGTCCTTGGTGCGCAGACGGGTGTCTATGTCCCTGACCCGCTCGCCTTGCGACATCCTCTCTACTGCCGACTGCACCATGGCTTGATCGTCAGGATGAACAAGGTCGAGGATCTGCGCGCCCAGTAACTCGTCAGCTTCCCACCCGAGTACCTGAAACCAGGCCGGGTTGCTTGAAGTGACAGTCAAGTCTTCGCGCGTCACCACCATGATGTCCGAAGACAATTGCCAGAACCGATTGCGATCGGCAGTGCGCTCGACCACCAACCGCTCGAAAATGGCGGCCTGCTCGCGCAATTGCTGTTGGGCAACCATCGTGTCGGTGGTTTCCACCACCGTGTCGAGAAAACCGGCCACGGCACCGCTCTCGTCACGCACAGGGCTATAGCAGAACGTGAAATACGCCTGTTCCATGGTGCCATGGCGATTGACTTGTACGGCGAAATTTTCGATGAAGGTCGCCTCGCCGCTGAAAGCGCGGAAGGCAAATGCCCCAACGTGCTCCCAGGCCTCGCTCCAGACGTCGTCGAAACCCTTGCCCAAGGATTCGGGCTTTGCCCCCAGCAGCGGCTTGAAAGCGTCGTTATAGACAGTGGTGAGGTCCGTGCCCCAGACCAGGCATGCCGGAAATTTGGACGCCAGCAAGGTATCGACGGCAATACGCAATGATGTGGGCCAGAGATGCAAGGGCCCCAACGACGTCTTGCTCCAGTCGAACGCTCTGACTTTTTCGCTCATGCCCCCTTTTTGATAGGGGAAGGCGTCAATGTGCTTTACATACATAGGCGGGCGTCGGCTCTCCGGGAATCAATGAACGGGCTCTTCACCAATATCCTCGTTCCACAATGCGGGTTGGTCGGCGATGAATTTCTCCATCATCGCAATGCATGTGGAATCCTGGAGCACTTCAAGCGTTACACCACGCTCGCGCAGCAAGGCCTCATCGCCCATGAACGTCTGGTTCTCGGCGATGATCACTTTGCCGATGCCATATAACAGGATCGCCCCGCTGCACATCGGGCAAGGGGAAAGGGTGGTGTACAGCGTGGCGTTGCGGTACACCGATGCCGGCTGGCGCCCCGCATTCTCGAATGCATCCATCTCGCCGTGCCTGATGACACTGCCCTGCTGTACGCGCCGGTTGTGCCCGCGACCGATGATCCGGCCTTCATGGACAATCACCGAACCAATGGGGATGCCGCCTTCTTCAAGGCCCTTGCGGGCCTCTTCAATGGCTGCCTGCATGAAGGGGTCGGGTATGGAGCTGGTGGTCATGGCGGGTCCTTCCTGGCATGGGTTTTAAAAGAAGCTAGCAGATCCCCGCCTGCACGGCACCTCCTGGCCGACCTTTTACTTTCGAGACGTAGCGAAGAGTCCCACAAGCAGGGCTTTCACAACTTACAACCGACACCCCGAAATCAAGGGCCCGGCCCCTTATGCTGGGGGCAGAGCCAACGCACACGTTCGCCACGGCGTTCGCACGATGCCCGGCCACTCCCGGCAATTGGAAAGGAAGCCCCATGAATCACGATAAAATGGATAGTCGCGCTCGCAAACGAGCCCTGGTGTTTGCATTGCTGATCGGGTTCAGCCCGGTCGTCACCGGGCTGCTGGTGCTGGACTTCCAGCTTGAGAAGCAACTGGAAAATGAGGCGTCTCACGCGACGCGGGAAGGCCTTCGGCTGATCGAGAATGTACTACGACCTGTAGCCGAAACGAATAGTGCATTGATGTCCATCGCAGGCCAGGCGTGCGTCACAGCGGTGCCCAAGTTGCGTGAACAGGCCATCAGCCAGAAAAACCTGCGATCTCTGTTACTGGTGAGCGACAACAATATCTACTGCAGCTCCTTGTTTGGCGAACTCGATCTGCCCCTCAATCCCGGGGACTTCTTCAACCGGACGCTATGGCTGCGAGCGGGCAACGAGGTCACGCCCGACCGGGCCGTCCTGTACTACCGCACCTACGAACATCCTTATGGCGTTGTTTCGCTCATCGAAGGCAGCACCTTGCGCAATATGCTGGCTAACCTGAGAGCCGATGTGAAACTGTCCCTGGAATTTGGCCCGAACTACCTGGATAGCGATGGCAATGTGCGTGAAGGTAAAACCGACGAGCGTGAGGAGTTCCATCTTCGCATCGCGTCCCAGGATTTTGGTTTCGCGGTTCATGGCGGTTACCCGAGCGGCACCCACTGGGAGGCTTTCAAGGCCCGCGCAACCTCGACGGCAAGCAGTTTGCTGCTGGTGGGTATTTTTACTGGCGGGTCGGTATTTTGGCTGGCGGGCGCAGCGCAGCACAGAAGACGCGCCCCAAAAGAAGGAGGCTTGGGCTCCTGAACGTAAAACGGCCAGCCAGAATGCTTCTGGCTGGCCGTCCCGGTTCAGGCGTGCTTATTCAGCGTTGAGCACACCGCGACGCACCTGATCACGCTCGATCGATTCAAACAGCGCCTTGAAGTTGCCTTCACCGAAGCCGTCGTCACCCTTGCGCTGGATGAACTCGAAAAACACCGGCCCCATCAGGGTTTCGGAGAAAATCTGCAACAACAGGCGCTTGTCGTTGGCATCGGAAGATCCGTCGAGCAGGATACCGCGTGCTTTCAACTCGCCTACTGGCTCGCCGTGGCCAGGCAGGCGGCCTTCAAGCATTTCGTAGTAGGTTTCAGGTGGCGCAGTCATGAAGCGCATGCCGATTTTCTTCAGCGCGTCCCAGGTCTTGATCAGGTCATCGGTGAGGAAGGCCACATGCTGAATGCCTTCGCCGTTGAACTGCATCAGGAACTCTTCGATCTGCCCGGCGCCCTTGGACGACTCTTCGTTGAGCGGGATACGGATCATGCCGTCTGGAGCAGTCATGGCCTTGGAGGTCAGGCCGGTGTACTCGCCCTTGATATCGAAGTAACGGATTTCGCGGAAGTTGAACAGCTTCTCGTAGAAGCCGGCCCAATAGGCCATGCGCCCGCGATAAACGTTATGGGTCAGGTGATCGATGATTTTCAGCCCTGCACCCTGCGGATGACGATCAACGCCTTCGAGGAAGTTGAAGTCGATGTCGTAGATCGAGCTGCCTTCGCCGTAACGGTCGATCAGGTACAGCGGCGCGCCGCCGATGCCCTTGATCGCCGGCAGGTTCAGCTCCATGGGGCCGGTCGGGATCTCGATTGGCTGGGCACCCAGCTCCAGCGCACGGGCATAGGCCTGCTGGGCGTTCTTGACGCGGAACGCCATGCCGCAGACGGACGGGCCGTGTTCGGCAGCGAAGTACGAGGCAACGCTATTGGGTTCGTTGTTGAGAATCAGGTTGATGCCGCCCTGACGGTACAACTGCACGTCTTTGGAGCGGTGGGTGGCGACGTGGGTGAAGCCCATGATCTTGAAGATCGGCTCCAGGGTATTGGGGGTTGGCGAGGCGAACTCGATGAATTCAAAGCCCATCAGGCCCATTGGGTTTTCGAAGATATCAGCCATTGTCGGCTCCTCATCATTTATAGAATTAACGGTCGTTAGTTGCTATCGATGCTGAGAATGCGGGCGGTGCGCAGCTGATGCCTCTCACGCTGCGGGAGAGGAAGTCACCATAGATCAATTGAAACCCGTGACGCTTCATAGGGACCCACTCTCTGCAGGTTGATCATCCGCCGGCGGATGAGCTTATTATTGTATGCGTAAGCCGATTCTACATGGCGTAACCAGTTTTGTCCGCATTTTACTTGCACGTTTTGTCGCTGACGCCGATAAACGATTGCGCCAGTTGTCTTGCAGGGCAATGGCTTGAGATCATGGCGGGTTACCGAACAGTTCAAAAAACCGCGTTGCGAGGCTCTCTTGTCCAAAGGCATCACTCTTTCCGTTGCGGCGTCGATCCTGTTTGCCGTGATGTACTTCTATAGCTCGCTGCTGCCCCCCTTGAGCGGTGAAGAAGTCTTCGGCTGGCGCATGCTGCTGACCCTCCCCTGCGTCACCCTGTTCATGCTGATCAGCCGGGACTGGCCGCTGGCGGTCGAGGTGATCAAGCGCATTGGCCAAACGCCGGCGCTGCTGATCGGACTGCTCGGCACTTCCAGCCTGATGGCCGTGCAACTCTGGCTGTTTCTCTGGGCACCGTTGCACGGACGCAGCATGGAGGTATCACTGGGCTACTTCCTGTTGCCGCTGACGATGGTCCTGACCGGGCGCCTGGTCTATGGCGAGCGCCTGTCACGCTTGCAGACCGTCGCGGTCATCTGCGCCCTGGCCGGAGTCGGCAACGAGTTGTACCAGCATGGCAGTTTTGCCTGGGAAACCCTGGTGGTGGCTTGCGGCTACCCGGTGTATTTCATCTTGCGCCGCAAATGCCGCACCGACCATCTGGGCGGCCTCTGGACCGACATGTGCCTGATGCTGCCGGTGGCGGTCTGGTTCGTGCTCAAAGGACCGCTTTCGGCTGCCGACATGGTCCAGCACCCGGCCCTGTATCTGTTGATCCCGGGGTTGGGCGTGATCAGCGCCCTGGCGTTGATCAGCTACGTACTGGCCAGCCGGCAGCTGCCGTTCGGTCTGTTCGGCCTGCTGAGTTACGTCGAGCCGGTGCTGCTGGTTGCCGTGGCCTTGTTGCTGGGTGAAAGCATCGCCCCGGACCAGTGGCTGACCTACATCCCGATCTGGCTGGCGGTGCTGGTGCTGGTCCTTGAAGGCTTCAAGCATCTGGTGCGCCAGCGCCGGCGCTCGGTCTGAGAAGAAGCTCCATTTCTCCCGTAGCGGTAGGCGTACCTCGATGGGCGTAGCCGCTGCCGCCAGGCTGCGCTGGAGTCCCGCAGGGGCTCCCCCGGCGGTCTTGAGATCTTGCGCCCGCTTACGCGCGCGAGCGCAGCCTTCGGCAGCGGCTACGGGCATTTGCCAACCGCATGGGGCTGGGCAATTTCCCGCGCCGATTCCGGTACATCGAACACGCGGTCGAACACCCACTGAAAGCCCAGCGCATAGAAGAAGAAAAATACGAACAGGGCAACGTCGGTGGCCAACGCCGTCAGCCAGTCGATGTTCAGCCAAGCGGCAATCAGCGGCACCAGGATCAGGGTCAGACCGCCTTCGAAGCCCAACGAATGCAGGAGGCGCCGGCGCAGGGTCCGGGTGCGGCTGGCCTGGCGTGCTTCCCAACGCTCGAAGCCCAGGTTGAAGAGCATGTTCCAGCTCAGCGCCACCGCCGAGATGACCAGCGACAATGCCGTGGAATAGGCCATGCCCTGGCCATACACCATCGCCAGCACCGGCGCGACAAAGACAACCCCCACCGCTTCATAGAGCACGGCCTGGACAACCTTGCGGGCAATTCCTTGCATGGCGTTTCTCCTGCTGCACGGGACATTAGGGCGTGTCATCAATGAGTTCCCATTGATGACACGCCAAGACCACAGTAGGCAGATTGAGACACCCCCACAATTGAGATAAATTGAGCCACGCTCAATTGGAATAATCCCAGTGTTCGCCAAGCTGCCCCTGACCGCCCTGCGCGCTTTTGAATCCGCTGCCCGCCTGGGCGGTTTCAAGACCGCGGCCGATGAGCTGGCCGTCACCCCGGCAGCCGTTTCCCATCAGATCAAGACGCTTGAGGGCTGGCTCGGCGTGCTGCTGTTCGAGCGCACCGGCCAAGGGGTGTTGCTCAGCGAAAGCGGCGAGCGCCTGTACCATCAGGTGCACGCTTCGCTACGTGAACTTCATCGCAGCCTGGAAGCCTTCAAGCCCGATTGCGACCCGCGCAGCCTGACACTCACCACCACGCCGGCCTTTGCCAGCCTTTGGCTGATACCCCGGCTGGGCGGTTTCTATCGTCACCACCCGCAATTCCATGTGCGCGTTGAAACCAGTAACAGCTTGATCGATCTTGGGCGCGACAGTTCGGTCGATCTGGCCCTGCGCGTGCAGTTCAAGCCGGACCCGGCGCTGTACCACCGCGATCTGTTCACGGAGCATTTCGCCGCTTTTGCGCCACCGGGCTGGAGCCCGCCAGCAGACGACGCAGGCCTTGAGTTGATCAATGTGCCCTGGCACTCGACGACCACGACCGCGATCGACTGGCCACGCTGGTGTGCGCTCGCCGGGCATGAGGATTGGCTCGATCGGGCACGGCTGCGCGAGTACGACGATGAACACTACGCATTGCAGGCGGCGATTGCCGGCCACGGCCTGGTGCTGGCCAGCGACGTTTTGGTCGCCGACAGCGTCGCCCGGGGCCTGCTGCGCCCCTATCGGCCGGATATCCGACTGCCTGCGGCGCATTACCAGGCCGTCTGTACACCGGGACGCGAGCGCGCGTCACCGGTGCGCGAGTTCCTCGACTGGCTGGACGGAGAAGTCCGGTCTTCCCCTATCTTGTAGGAGCTGGCTTGCCAGCGATGGCATCTCCGCGGTGGTCAGACAGACCGCATCGCGGGCAAGCGGAGCGCCGCCCGGCCCGCTCCTACATATCGAGCAGCCGGGCCTTCTTGCTGAACTGACTGCCCGCGACCTTGGCGATCATGTCCCCGCGCTTCACGAAGCGATACAGGCTGCGAGCATACAAAAGCCCTGCCGCAGGGCTGTACAGGGGTTCACAATGCCCCGTCACCGGGTCGACGATCTCCGCCACCTGGTCACCTTCGGCAACCTGCGTACCCACCGGCAACAGCTTGGCCAGTACGCCAGGCACGCTGGCAATCAGCGTCTGCGAACCTTCCAGTGGCGTGGTCGGATGGGGCAAGGGCGGCGGTGGCGCGACCTTGCCGGTGATCACGCCCTGATGCACCAGATAGGCGAAGATCGCTGCCGCATCGGCGCTCGCCTGTTCATGGCTGACATCCTGTTCGCCGCGCAATTCGACCGTCACCGAGACACTGTCATAGGGGATCGGCTTGTCCGCGAAGCGTTTGCGTAGATTCTGCCAGGGCATGAACACCGCTTCGTCGAAGGGTGTGTCGCCATAATAATCAGCCAACAGCGACACCGGGCAGTGCAAGTAGCAGGCCAGCGCTTCGACCCGTTCCCACTGTCCGCGCGCGGCATAGATATGCAGCAGCCCCTCGGATTCACTGTGCAGATCGATCACCAGGTCCGCGTCATACGACATCTTCTGCAAGGCCAGGCGCAACGAAGCCAGCTCGCTTTGCGCCTGTACCTCATCGAGCAAGGCGCCCAACTCACGTCGAATCAGCCGCCGGTTCTGCGCCTCGTCCTGGCCCAGCGCAGCGGCCACCCGAGTGGCGAGCTCCTCGTCGGGCGACAAATAGTACCGATTGAAGTTTTCTCCACTTGAGAATTCGAACCGCCCTATCGGGTACTGCATCAGCGCCTGGGAAACCCCGATCGGATTGCATAGCGGAACCAGCACGACTTCACCGCGCAGGCGGCCCTGCGCTTCGGCCTCGGCCAGCAGCCCCTTGAGGTGGTGGCTGACGAGCATGCCCGGAATTTCACCGGCATGCAGACCGCTCTGAATGTAGACCTTGCCCGGCCAGATGCCGGGGGCGGCTACCGCGCCGAAGTGGAAGCTGGTGACGTTGCGGTGGGTACCGCAGCTAGGCGACAGCAGGGGGTGATTCTGGGTACGCACAGGCGTCCCTCCGGCGAATGTGGGTGGCCTTCATCCTAGGGCGTGTCATCAATTAGTTCCAGGCCCGGCCCTTCGGGTTGTGCCTGCTGCAATGGACAATACCGCCTCCAACTGCTTTGCTTTAATTCCAGCGGTTGTAGAATTTGTAGCAAAAACTCATAGGAGATGACGAAGGCTGCAACGACAGCCGAAACATGATCCAGGGTTCTTCCCCCTGTGGCCTGGCGACAGTCCCTGCATGGGTTTGAGGAGAACGCGATGCCTTTCAAAGTGATGATGGTTTTCGGCACCCGCCCCGAAGCAATCAAGATGGCACCACTGGCTCGCGAATTGCGGGAGTGGCCGGAAATGGCGCTGAATATCTGCTCCACTGGCCAGCACAGGGAAATGCTCGAGCAAGTGCTGACCGCCTTTGACCTGACCGTCGATGAAGACCTGCAGGTCATGATCCAGGACCAGACCCTCAATGGCCTGTCGCAGCAACTCCTGAGCAAACTCGACAGCGCGTACGAACGCAACAAGCCGGATATCGTCCTGGTCCACGGCGACACCACCACCAGCTTCATCGCCGCACTGGCCGCCTTCAATCGACACATCCCCATTGCCCACGTGGAAGCGGGCCTGCGCACCGGCAACCTGAAATCCCCCTGGCCCGAAGAAGCCAACCGGCGCCTGACCGGTGTCATCGCCGACCTGCACTTCCCGCCGACCAACAAGGCCAGGGACAACCTGCTGCGCGAAGGCGTGCCGCTGGAGCAGATCAAAGTCACCGGCAACACCGTGATCGATGCCCTGCTGTGGATGCGCGAACACCTGCACAAAAGCCAGTGGCACCCGGCGCCCGACTCTCCCCTGGCTGCCCTTTTCAGCGACAGGCAGCACGCCAGGCAGCGCATGGTGCTGATCACCGGCCACCGCCGGGAAAACTTCGGCCCGGGCTTCGAACGTATTTGCCTGGCGCTGGCCGAACTTGCCCTGCGTTACCCCGACGTGCAGTTCGTCTACCCGGTGCACCTCAACCCGCAAGTACAGCAGGCCGTGTATCCATTGCTGTCGAACAGGGACAATATTCTGTTGCTCCCGCCTCAGGACTATCGGCATTTTGTCTGGCTGATGGATCGCGCCTACCTGATCCTGACCGATTCGGGCGGCATCCAGGAAGAGGCACCGGCACTGGGCAAACCCGTGTTGGTATTACGCAAAGTCACCGAACGCCCTTCGGTACTGGAGGGCGGTACGGTCAAGCTGGTAGGGACGCAGACCGAGCGCATCGTCAAGCAGACCAGCCAATTGCTCGATGACCCGCAAATCTACAAACACATGAGTCGCGTGTTCACCCCTTACGGCGATGGGCATGCCAGCGAGAAAATCGCCGAGCACCTGTGGGACTGGTTGAACGAACATGCCTTGCGTGGCGCTGTATGAGTCTGGCGTTCGTCGACTTTCTCACTTATCTGCTGTTCGGTCTCAAACTGCTGGCAATAGTGCTCGCCAGCCTGATGTTCCTGCTGGGCCTGGATGACTTGTTCATCGACCTGGTCTACTGGGGTCGCAAGTTGATCCGGCGCTTTCGCATCTACGACAAGTTCGAACGCGCCGATGAGAAACGCCTTTACGAGGTCGCGGAAAAGCCGTTGGCAATCATGGTGCCGGCCTGGAACGAAGTGGGCGTGGTCGGCGAAATGGCCCGCCTGGCGGCCTCGACCCTGGATTATGAGAACTACCAGATCTTTGTCGGCAGCTACCCCAATGATCCGCAGACCCAGGCGGACGTGGACGCCGTGTGCCGGCACTATCCCAACGTGCACAAAGTGATCTGCGCGCGGCCCGGCCCGACCAGCAAGGCCGACTGCCTGAACAACGTCATCGACGCGATCCTGCGCTTCGAGAACGATGCGAAGATCGAATTCGCCGGCTTCATCCTGCATGACGCCGAAGACGTCATTTCGCCCATGGAACTGCGCCTGTTCAACTACCTGCTGCCGGCCAAGGACCTGATCCAGATCCCGGTCTACCCCTTCGCTCCCGAGTGGCGCGGCTTTACTGCAGGGCACTATGTGGACGAGTTCGCCGAAAACCACGGCAAGGATGTGATTGTCCGCGAAGCACTGACCGGGCAAGTCCCCAGCGCCGGGGTGGGCACCTGCTTCAGCCGACGGGCGATCACGGCCCTGCTCGAGGATGGCGACGGTATCGCCTTCGACGTGCAGAGCCTGACCGAAGACTACGACATCGGTTTTCGCCTCAAGCAAAAGGGCATGAAATGCATTTTCGCCCGTTACTCGGTCACCGACCCGAAACTGGCCCTCAAGCAGCAATGGCTGTGGGGCATGAGCAAGGAGTTCACCCAGGTCATCTGCGTGCGCGAACACTTTCCCCGCGACTGGCTGCACGCCATCCGGCAAAAATCGCGCTGGATCGTCGGTATCGTGTTCCAGGGCACTACCAACCTGGGCTGGAGCTCCACGGGGCTGCTCAACTACTTCCTCTGGCGTGACCGCCGCGGGCTGTTCGCCTACCTGCTGAGCTTTCTGGTCAACCTGCTGTTGCTGGTTCTGCTGGCAATGTGGCTGGTCGGCCTGATCGCACCCCAGGCCTGGCGCTTTCCTTCGATCCTGTCCGATAGCCTGCTGCTGTCGACCCTGCTCTGGCTCAATGGATTGCTGCTGATCAATCGACTGTTCCAGCGCGGCTACTTCGTCACCCGTTACTACGGCATCAAGGAAGGCCTGCTTTCGGCACCACGGATGATGTGGAGCAACTTCGTCAATTTCTTCGCCAACCTGCGAGCCCTGCGCCAGGTCATGGAGATGGGCGACTCGCGCCGGGTGGCCTGGGACAAGACCACCCACGAGTTCCCCGCACTCACCACGCCCATGCGCACGCCGTTGGGGCAGCGATTGGTCGACAAGGGCCTGATCACCGATGAACAACTGCAAGCGGCGATCACCAGCCCCATCCACCGCCATCTGGGCCGCAAACTGCTGCTGCGCGAACTGATCGACAGCGAGCAACTGGTGCAGGTGCTGGCCGAACAACTGGAGATGGAGTGGGCGCCGCTCAATCCCTTTACCCTGGCCAGGCCACTGATCGACCAGTTGCCGCGCCGCCTGGCCCTGCACTACGCGGTACTGCCGGTGGCCGAGCAAGGCCAGACCCTGGTGCTGGCCTGTGAGGGCCCGGTCAGCCAGGTCTCGCTCGGTGCGATCAGTCGTCAACTCAAACGCCCCGTGCGCTGCCGCCTGGCCCCCCAGGGCCGCGTTACCCTGGGCCTGCGTTACTGGTACCCCGGCGCCCGCCAGAGCGAAGAACCCCGGCATATGCTGGCCGTATTGAAGGCAAATCAGGATGATGCCGACCTGATCGAACGCATCAGCCACCACCAGGTCCTCTTGGGCCATTTGCTGCAGGCGCGCGGCCTGGTCCCGACCAGCCTGTTCAACCAGGCGCTGATCGATTTCGACGCCGACCGCATGTCACTCGGTGAGCACCTGATCGAGCGCGGCATGATCACCGAAGAGGTCCTGCGCGATGCATTGCAGGAACAGGCCGACGAGCAGCAGGCCGCCTTTCGCATCGCTCGGGAGGTGGCATGAACAACCGCCCGCTACTGATCCTCGGTACCTTGTTGTTATCGCTGTGCAGCCGTCCAATGCTTGCCGATGAACTCAGCGACTTCGAGCGGTTTCGCAGTTACCCCTACATGGACCGCAGCTACCGCGAAGCCAGGAAGCAGAACTGGGTAGAAGTCGAACGCCTGACCCGGCATTTGCTTGAGCTGGTACCGGGCAACGATGAGGCTCGCGCGCTGCTGGTCCAGTCCCTGGCCAAACAACGCCGCTACCGCGATGCCTTGCAAGCCGCCGAACCCCTGGGCGCCAGTGGCGATCATGGCGATGCCCTGCTCGACCTGCGCCTGACCTGGATTGCGCAGGACCCTCCGGGGCCGACCCAGGTACAGCAATGGCTGGCCCAGAGCGATGGCAGCCAGCGGGTGCGCCTGTGGCAGGCTTACAGCCTCAGCCTGGCCAGATTCGGCGGTGCGGGCAAGGCCCTGGCCTGGCTTGACGAGGTGCAACCAAAGGGTGACGAGAACGTCCTGCGCCTGGCCCGGGCCAACTGGGCCGAACAACTGCACGACCGCGAGACCACCATCGAACAACTGGCGCCGCTGGCAGCGCGTGGCGAACTGCCCCCCGAAGGTTGGGCGCGGCTGGCCAACGCCTATGTCCAGCGCCTCGACGAAAGCCCTCTGCAGGCCCTGCTGTTGCAAGCACCCTCGCCCGAGGCCGCGCGCAAGACTCACTTGGCCATGGCCAATCATGCCATTGCCATGGGCCATGCCGAACTTGCCCGGCGCTGGCTGCAATCGCTGCCCGCCGAAGACCTTGCGCACCCCGAACAACGTCAGCAACTGTGGGAACTGGCGCGCAAAAGCGATGACGTCCAACTCGTGCGCCAACTCAGTGCCGACTTGAACCGGCCATGCCTGGAGACCGTGGAATGGCTGTCGCGGCGCGACCCGCAGGCGGCCCTGGAACAGCTGCACGGCTGCCGCGCAAGCGACGACCCGAAGACCTGGCTGATCCTGGCCCAGCGCCTGCAAGCCACCGATCTGTTGCAGCGCCAGTCATTGCCGGAGCCCTGGGACAGTGCCCGGCGCGAGCGCCTGCTCGATATCTTGCAGCAACAGGGCAAGTCAAAACAGGTGCTGGCCTTGCTGGGACGACAACCACAGACCCCGGCCGTCGTCAAAAGGCGCGCCCAATTACTGCAGGCCGCCGGCCGCACGCACGAAGCCGCCGATCTCTGGGAACAACACTATCGCCAGAGCAGCAGCCTGGCTTCGCTCGACCAGGCAACTTACCTGAACCTGCAAAACGGCGAGCAGGATCGCACCCGCGAGTTGCTCCAACAGGCTTACGACCGCTACCAGGGGCGCTTGCCAGCGGCGCCGTTGCAGCGCCTGGCCGGTCTCTACATAGTCGAGGGCAGCCCCGTCGACCCACGGCGCATGAGCGAGCTGGTCAACCGCGTCGACCCGGCGACCCGTGCCCAGTTGCTCGGGCGCCTGGCCGAAAGCGGCCATTGCGACGCCGTGCGCCAGGCCATCGGCAAGCAGCCTGCCGAAGTCGGACAACTGCGTGCACTGGGGCGCTGTTCGATGCCCGACAACCCCGGGCAAGCGGTGGTCTACTACCAGGCGGCCGAACGCCTGGGTGATCGCGGCAGCCGGATGCCACTGGCCTATGCCCTGGATGCCGCCGGCGACCCGGTCGCCGCCCAGCGCATCTGGAACAGCCTTGGCGATGCCCAATGGACCGACAACGCACGCCTGACCGCCGCGCGCGGCGCCTTGAACAGCCATGACCCGAGCCGGGCCGAACAGCATTGGCAAAAGGCTGCGCATACCGGCGCCGATGACTGGGCCCTGGGTGCCGCCATCGCCCAGCAACAGAACAATCCGGGATTGGCCCTTGAACGGCAACGCCAGGCCTTGCAGCATCAACCGCGTGCCGACCACTACTACGCCGCCTCGGTCACCGCCCAGCAAGCGGGCGACGCGCCGCAGAGCACTGCCTGGCTTGCCGAAGCCGTGCGCCTGGATCCCGGCCAGCCCCGCTACCGCGCCGATTACGGTATGCGCCTGGCCGGTGCCGATACCCCGCAGGTTCGGCGCCAGTCGATCCCCTACCTGCAACGGGCCACCACCGATTTCCCCGAGGACTTCCGGCTCGGCGAAACCCTGGCCTGGCGCTACGCAGAAGCCGAAGACAGCACCGCCGCCCGCCAGGAACTGCGGCGCGTCCTCGATGTGGAAGCACAGGTGGTGAACGGCGATGACGAATACGGCAGTCTCGAGGCCCGCAAATATCGCCAGCGCCGCGCCCATGAAGCACTCTTCCGTCGCAACAGTCGGACACTGGCCAGCACCTGGTCACCGGCCGGCGTTTCGACCAACGACAGTTTCCAGAACAGTGATTCGCAGCAGCGTCGGGCCACTTCCCAGAATGTCCAGATTGCCATGTGGGACCATGCCCTGGGTAAGGAACCGAGTCGTAATGGCAGCACCTTCTCGGTCTATGCCCGGGCATTGCTGGGAAGTC
Source organism: Pseudomonas sp. LS1212 (assembly GCF_024741815.1). Classification (NCBI taxonomy): domain Bacteria; kingdom Pseudomonadati; phylum Pseudomonadota; class Gammaproteobacteria; order Pseudomonadales; family Pseudomonadaceae; genus Pseudomonas; species Pseudomonas sp. LS1212. The sequence continues at coordinate 2,415,805 of NZ_CP102951.1, read as the reverse complement.
AGGGGCGTTACGAATACGGCCAATTCCTGGGTACTGGCGTGGGCTTGCGCTATAAGCCCTTCGGTACCTCAAACCTCAACCTCTACGGCGAGCTGTATCGCCAGAGCCAGATCAAGGATGAGGACTACGACAGCCTGAGCCTGGGCGAGATGCTCGACCCGAGCCAGGTGGATGACGGCTACAGCGATCACCAGGAGCACAGCGAAACCAGCAATGACTTTCTGCTGCGAGCGACCGCTTCGTACTTCGACCAGGGCGACTATCGCAACGACTGGCGCATCGACGAACGCCACTGGAACGAGCGCTTCCTCTACCTCGACGCCGCCTGGTGGACCCGCGCAGGCGACCATGCCTGGCTGTCGCGCTACCAGCAGGGCCACGCCTGGAAACTGCCGGTTGCCTCCCCACAGACTCTGATGCCCTATGGCTTTGTCGAGTTTGCCAGCCAGGATCCGAGCAACGACTGGCGCCAGGACCTGCGCGTCGGGGTCGGCATGCGCTGGCAATGGTGGTTCCATGACGACCGCTATAACGCCTATCGCGGCCACCTCACCGTGCGCACCGAGTACCAGCAATCGCTCGGCGGCAACCTGTATGAAGGGGCCAACGGCGTCTTGCTCGGCGTGGAGTTGAACTTCTGATGCGGGCCCTTTGGTTGTTGGCCTGCCTGCTGTTCGTTTGCGCGCAGACGGCCCGCGCCGATGAGCGGATCATCTATCAACCACTCAACAGCGACATGCACCTGAGCCAGGGGCAATGGCGGCAGATCTGGCAAGCCAGCGTCGAACAAGGGGCACACACCCTGATCGTGCAATGGACGGCCTATGGCGACCAGACCTTCGGTGGCGCCGATGGCTGGCTGGCCAGGGCCTTGCGCCTGGCCCATGAGCAAGGCCTGAAGCTGGTGATGGGGCTGTCCATGGATGCCGCCTACTACCAGCGCATCGATCGTCTCGACAGTGCCGGCCTGGCCAGTTATTGGGGCGCGCAACTGGGCCAGTCGCTGGCTCAGCAACGACACGTCCGCCAACAGTGGAATCTACCGATCGAAGGCTGGTATCTACCCATGGAACTGGATGATTTTCACTTTCTCGATAGCGCACGTCGCGATATGTTGCAGCGCCAACTCAAGACATTCAGCGGCCAACTCGATGCACCGCTGCATATCAGTGCCTTCAGTGTCGGCAAGCTGGCGCCCGGGGTACAGGCCCAATGGCTGGCACAGCTGGCCGGCCTGAACATTCAGGTCTGGTGGCAGGACGGCGCCGGCACCGCGCGCCTGCCGGCCCTGGTGCGCCAGGGCTATGCCGCCGCCCTGCCCTGCACAATCGGCATCGTGCACGAGGCATTTCGCCAGACCAGCAAGCAAGGCCAGCCATTTCGCGCCAGACCGGCCGCACCGGCCTCGACCGCCAGCGGCTGCCACCCCGTGGCCGTGTTCGAGCTTCGCTACCGGCCATGGGGTCGACCGCTGCTGGAAAGCCAGCGTTCTGAACCCGCCGCACCACCGGCCAATCTCTGAGTACTCAAGGACAGATACGCCCTGTACCAAGTCTCGCCTTCAGTCGATGATGGTCACGGTCGCGGTGGTGCCGGCACGCAGTCGTAGACGCTGGGCGACCTGGGCATCCACGCGTATGCGCACCGGCACTCGCTGAGCCAGTTTGACCCAGGTGTAACTGGGGTTGATGTTGGCCAACAGGCGGGTGCCGGGCAGGTTCTCGCGGTCGCTGATGGCATAGGCGATGCTTTCGACCACCCCCTCGAAACGCTCGCCGCTCATGAGCTGGATCTTGACCCGGTCGCCTTCATGGATGCGCGGCAACTTGGTCTCCTCGAAGTACCCGTTGACATGGAACGAACTGCTGTCGACCAACGCCAGCAACGCATGACCGGCCACGGCGTAATCGCCCTGGCGAGTCAGCAGGTTGGTCACATAACCGCTGACCTGGGCGACTACCTGGGTCCGTTGCAGGTCCAGGTCGGCCTGGGTCAGCGCCGCTTCGGCCAGTTGCACATTGGCCTGGGCCAGCCTCAGGTTGGCTTGCTCGCGCAGCAGTTGCGCTTCGGTGACAGCCACATCGGTGCTCGATTTTTCCCATTCTTCGCTGGAGATCGACGAAGTCTGCCTGAGCCGACTGCGCCGGCTCTCCTCGCTGCGCCGTTGCCGCAACTGGGCCTGAACGGCCACGATCGCCGCCTGCGACTGGCCAAGACTGGCCCGCGCCACTTCCACGGCGCGACGGGCATGGGCCACGGCCAGTTCATAGCGTTCAGGATCGATCTGCAGCAGCAGATCGCCTTTGGTTACGTGCTGATTGTCATGCACCAGCAGCTTGACGATTCTGCCCGAGACATCGGCAGACAGCGTCACCACATCGGCACGCACCCGCGCATCACGTGTCCACGGTGAACGGGTGTAATACTCCCAGGCAAACCAGCCCAACACCAGCGCCAGAATCACGACACAGACGGTAATCAGCTGCGGCAGAATTTTTTTCCACTCTGTCATTTCAGCTCCAGGCTCCCATTGCCAGACTCACATCACCAGGCTCACATCATCAGAATCATGGCAGCGCACAATCCGGCATACAGTGCCCCTTCGAACAAGGCCGGGTGCCAGACAAGACGCATGATTCCCAGGCGGCGCAAGGCCCAGCTCAGCAACACGAACAAGGGCAGCGCCAGCAGCAGAGCCTGGGCAAAGGGCGGCAGATAAACGCCGCCGACCTCGAAATCAATGGGCATTGGGCGATACTCCCGCATGGGCAGCTTCTACGGCCTGTACCCCCAGCCATTCCTGATCACGTTCCAGCAGGGCCGCGGCGATGATCAACGACACACGCAAGGCGAACAGCTTCCACAGCGAGCCACGGTGCTCGCCGACATGTTCTTCGTGCAGGGTCTGCAGCTCATCGGCTATCTGCTGCAGGTCAGCAAGCAGCTCGCGCGGATCGACCGGCGAGCGACTGCCCAGCACGCTCGCGATCTGCTCCAGGGCCAGCTCCAGGCGCTGGCCCAGTGCGGCCGGCAACAAGGGGTTGTTGACCATCAGGCCCTTGAGCCGGCTCAAGGCCACCCCCAGCGACAAGGCCGACAGCGCCGAATCGAAGCGCGCCCGCGACAGTCGATCCGGGGCAGCCGGCAGCAGGCCCTGCATGGTGTTGAGGCGGTCGCTCATGCGGCTTTCAAAGTCATATTGGGCCTGGTCCGAAGGCGGTGCACCGATCAGGGCGCGCACATCGTCACGCGCCCGCTCGTACAAGCGCTGCATTCGCAACACAGCATTGAATGGAAACACCACTGCAAACACCAGCAACGACAACGACACCGCGCCGATATAGGCACCGGCGAACTCGAACCACTGGATCGCCGTGTTCTGCCAGGCACCGACATTCTGCGGGCCGAACATCAACAGCGTGGACAAGCCCAGGCCCATGCCGATACCGGCGGTCATCGGGCTGACCAGGGCCACCGCAACCAGGTACAGCAACGGCAGCAGCAACAGCGCCAGCATCTCGAAATCGCCTACCGACGGAATCAACATGAACTGATACAGCGCCGACACCACCAACGCCAGCAGAAACCCGCGCGCGTAGTTCTGGCAGGCCGCCAGCGGACGGGGAAACGAGGCCATCAACGAACACAGCACGGCCACCAGGACCATGCCGGCGCGCGCACCATCCCAACCGGTCTGGATCCAGATGGCACCGCCGAGCATCAGTGCCACAAAGGCCCGGACACCGTTCATGGCCGCCAGCGGGTAGTCGAGAAACAGCGACGAGGAGCGGCCCTTGGCATAGGCGCAACTGGCCTGGCGACCTTCCTGAATCGCATCGTCGAGTTCGAGCATGTCGTCCAGCTGGCGCAGCAGCCCGGCCTGCTCCGAACGCAAGGCCCAGGCCAGCGAGCGCAAGGCCGAGGGCAACTGTTCTTCGATCTGCTGAGCGAACTCGGCGGCGGCTTCGAAGCGCCGGCTCAATGACTGCAGCTGCCGACGTTGGCCGGGCGTGATCGAACGCCCGCTTCGGGACAGTTCGTCGAGCACTTGCAGCTCGTCTTCACGCAGGCGAGCGATCGACAGCGGCAAGGCGCCCTGCCAGCGCTCGGCAATCAACCGGCGCTGGCGGTGCATGATCATCAGGCGTGAGCCCATCAACACCAGTTGATTGCCGAACAGCTGCACCAGGTCGTTCGCCTCGCGCAGGCGCGGCGCATCGAAATACAGGTGGCGGCGCAGGCCTTCCAGGGCGTTGCTCTCGCTCAGTAGCTGCAATTGCCGCTGCTGGAACTGCGCTTCGTCCTCATCGCCACGGACAACCGCGGCTGCATGCAGGGCAATCAGCTTGATCAGGCTGTCGATCTTGGCAAAGTAACCGCTGGCCACCGCCTCGGGACGCGCGGTCAACAGGCTCACCAGTGCCACGCACGCAACGGCCAGCAACGTCTCGGTGACCCGGGTAATGGCCAGCGTCAGTGTGTTGTCCTGCTCCGGCACAGCCAGCATGGCGACGATGACAGCGGTAAAACCGCTGAGCACGCTAGCCTGGGAGTCGGTATAGCGCAGCAGCGTACCGCCGGCGGTGCACAGGGCCAGCCAGAGCGACAGGGTCAGCAGAAACGGCAGTGGCGCCTGGGCGAACAGCGCCGTGATCACCACCGCTACCACAGCGCCGACAACCGTCCCTATGACTTGGCCAAAACTGCGCTGCAGGGTCATGCCCGCCATGGGAACGCTGACAATGACCACGGTCATCAGCGCCCATTTGGGCTGGTCCAGATCGAAAATGAACGCCAGGTACAACGTCAACAACGCAGCGACAATGGTCCGCAGGGCAAATCGCAGCACCTGCAGGTCCGGTACCAGGGCGGTGCGAAACAGGATGATAAAAGGCTGCATGGTGGGTCGCGGTCAGGTGAGTCCTCTGGGGATGACTGTAGCAGTTGCCGCCGGCTGTCGCAGTGGCGCACCAGCTCGGGCGCACAGCGGCCGCAAAATATTGGATCAGCTGTGGTCTAATGGCCGCCTTTCTCGCTTCAGGACCCAGGAACATGCGGCAATCGCCACTCAAGGTGCTCGTCATCGGTTATGTCTGGCCCGAGCCTCGCTCCTCTGCCGCCGGCGGGCACATGATGCAGTTGCTCGAGAGCTTTCTCGCCGAGGGTTGGCACATCACCTTCAGCAGCCCGGCCAGCGAGGGCGAACACAAGGCCGACCTGGCCAGCCTGGGCATTGCCGAACGCAGCATCGAACTCAATAGCAGCAGCTTCGACACCTTTGTCGCCGAGCTTGCCCCGGATATCGTGCTGTTCGACCGGTTCATGATGGAAGAGCAGTTCGGCTGGCGTGTCGAGAAGCACTGCCCCAACGCTGTGCGCGTACTCGAGACTTCCGACCTGCAAAGCATGCGCGATGCCCGCCAGCACTTGCTCAGGGAGCGCCTGAAGGCCGTCGATGACCCCAACGACTTCAACGACCTGTTCAACCTCCGCAACGCCACCCTGTATGACCACATGGCCGCTGCCGACATCACCCAGCGAGAACTGGCGGCCATCTACCGCAGCGACCTGAGCCTGATGATTTCCGATGTTGAGATCGAACTGCTCACCGACCGCTTCCGGGTCCCGGCGGCCCTGCTGCACTGGTGCCCGCTGATGCTTGAAAGCAGTGGCGGCCCTTTCAAGCCTTTTGCCGAGCGCGCACATTTTCTCAGTATCGGCAATTTTCGCCATGCGCCGAACTGGGATGCGGTGCTGTGGATGAAGCACACCCTTTGGCCGCTGATCCGTCAGCAGCTGCCACAGGCCTGCATCCATATCTACGGGGCTTATACCCCACCCAAGGCAACCGCGCTGCATAACGCTGCGCAGGGTTTCCACATCATGAACTGGGCCGAAGACGCCCTTGAAGTGATGTCCGGTGCACGCCTGTGCCTGGCCCCGCTGCGTTTCGGTGCCGGCATCAAGGGCAAGCTGACCGATGCCATGCTCTGTGGCACGCCCAGTGTCACCACCCCCATGGGTGCCGAGGCGATGCACGGGCCGCTGCCCTGGCCCGGCGCCATTGCCAGCAGCGCCCGGGCCCTGGCCGATGCCGCCGTGCGCCTCTATCAGGATCAGGCCCTGTGGACCGAAGCGCAGGAGCGAGGCAGCCAATTGATGGCCGCGCGGTATGACAAGCGTACGCATGCCGCTGCACTGACCCGCCGTATCCGCGACTGCCATGAACAGCTCCAGCAGCATCGCCTGGACAACTTTACCGGCATGATGCTGCGGCACCACCATCACAAGAGCACGCAATACATGGCCCAGTGGATCGAAGCCAAGAACCGCACGGTCTGATGGGCGGTTCAGCGGCTGGCGAGCGGCCTGCGCAGCAGGTAAGTGTCCATGATCCAGCCCTTGCGCAGCCTGGCAGCCTCGCGCACCTCAAGTATCTGTGCCTTGACCGCCTGCAGCCTGCCGGCAATCAGGATCTCGTCGGCGGTGCCCAGATAGGCACCCCAGTAAATCTCCAGATCTTCGTCGGTGAGCGCGGCAAACCCACAATGCGCATCGAGCATCACCACCAGGTTATCGATGCTCGCCTGCGCCTCGCCGGCCAGGCATCGGCCCGGCATGATCCGGATGGGTTCGCCGATACGGTTCAAGGGGATGCGATGCCTCGCGGCCAGGGCTTGAACACTGCTGATGCCGGGTATCACCCGGTACTCGAAATCCAGCCCGAGCGCCTCGACCCGCTCCAGGATGCGCAGGGTGCTGTCGTATAGCGAAGGGTCGCCCCAGATCAGGAAGGCACCCGTCTGGCCATCGCCCAACTCGTGCTCGATCAGCCTTGCGAACAACCGCGCACGCATTCGGTGCCAGTCTTCGACACTGTCGACGTAGCCCCCTGCGCCGCCGTCACGCAGGGGGTCCTCGACCTGCACCAGCCGATAACCCGGCGCCTGTATGTAGCGCTCGAGTATTTCCTGGCGCATGTGCAGCAGGTCCTCCTTGAGCGGCCCCTTGTCGAGCAGGAAGAATACGTCCGTCTGGTTCAGGGCCTCGATCGCCTCGAGAGTGATCTGTTGCGGATTGCCCGAGCCAATCCCGATCAGGCTCAACATTTTCAAGGGGTGTTCCTTGCGCAAGATTCAGTCCTTCATTCTTGACCGGCAGCGGCTCTTTGGCAAAAGCAATCTACCTGCCCAGGCAGCCCCGATATGTCACTCCGAGCACTCGCAAGTCTGCCGAGAGCTTGCTTGCCCTCAAAAGGCCGGGGCGCGGGCACGCCGATAAAATACTGACGATAAATCTCATCGAGACTGGCAAAGTGATATTGAACGCTCACTTTATCGTTGAACTTGTAGTCCAGGCCGGCCCTATCGAAATGATCAGCAGCGATAGTGCTGGCATAGCGTTTGTGCTTGCAGTGAACACGAATTTACCGGGCATCAGTAGAATCCCTGACCGAGTACTTTCCAGCCGTGCTGCCACCAACTTCAATTGGAGGCGAAAGCCCCTCGGCGGAGCCCGGCTACGACCCACCATTGATGAAATCAATAGTGGTCATGCATGGTTCGGTCGCCCCAAGGGCTGAGCCAGACGGCCATCGTCGGTTCCCCAGTGGCACATTTCGGGACCTCCAGCCCTTTCAGCCCCGCGCAAAATGCTTGAGAGCATCACTAAATGCATAACACTTAGGAAATATAACCATCATCTTAAAGAAAGTTCCTACGTACAAACTCTATTTACTTATTAAATATCAATTTATAGCCAAACTTTTCGACACTAAGGGCTTTTCCCACACCGCCCCTGTAGTCCGTACGCGGCCCTGGCCCATCCCGTGGAATATTCGAGAATCTGCCAAGTTCAGCATTTACCCTTCCTCCTGGAACTACTACACTCTTAAGTAGCGGTTCATTGCGAACCATTCAAACGGGCAGTCGCGTGACGCAACTGAAGTGCCAAATCGACCCAGTCACCTGCTCGGTGTTTTTTTCGCATCCTGAATGGCCCCAGCACACTAAAGGAGTAAATGAATTGTCCAGACTCGCCGAGTTTCGCGCTGCAGAAAAAGCCCTTCAAGAGCAACTTGCCCAGCTTGAGTCCTTGAAGAATGACGCCGGTCTGAAAAAGGAAATCGAGTTCGAAGAAAAGCTCCAGGGGTTGATGAAAACCTACGACAAGAGCCTGCGCGACATCATCGCCATTCTCGATCCCGGCAAGACCAAGGTACAGGCTGTAGCCCCCAAAACACGCCGGGCGCGTGTGGTCAAGGTCTATGAGAACCCGCACACCGGGGAACTGATCGAGACCAAGGGTGGCAACCACCGTGGGCTCAAGGCCTGGAAGCAACAGTATGGTGCCCAGACTGTCGATTCCTGGCTACGCAAGTGAGCAGAGCGTTTTCACAATTTTTTCACGCTCTCTCTTTCAGGATGGAATCTGCTAAAGGATTAGCGCCCCAAATGCCCGCTTCGGCGGGCTTCTATTTTCCCGCTCCAGTGAGTCGCCCCGTCCACAAACGGTTTGCTCAAACGCTTCAGTTCCGTATCATTCCCTCCTGACAAGACCGCTGACGCCTTCACGGCCTGATTACCTGGCCCCTCGAACGCGCTTCGCTCATCTATTCTGGAGTCCCCATGCAAAACCTCGACACTTTCCCCGGCGTTACTGCCCAGCCTGACACCGCAACCCAGGGTTTCGTGTTCAACCACACCATGTTGCGCGTGAAAGACATCACTCGCTCGCTGGATTTCTATACCCGCATACTGGGCTTCAGCCTGGTAGAAAAGCGCGACTTCCCGGAAGCCGAGTTCAGCCTGTACTTCCTCGCCCTGGTCGACAAGGCGCAGATCCCTGCCGATGCCGCCCAGCGCACCCAGTGGATGAAATCCATTCCCGGCATCCTCGAGTTGACCCATAACCACGGCACCGAGGCCGACCCTGCGTTCGCCTACCACAATGGCAATACCGACCCGCGTGGCTTTGGCCACATCTGCCTGTCGGTACCGGACATTCGCGCCGCCTGCGAACGCTTCGAAAGCCTGGGCGTGACCTTCCAGAAGCGTCTGAGCGACGGGCGCATGAAGCACCTGGCGTTCATCAAGGACCCGGACGACTACTGGGTCGAGATCATTCAGCCTACCGGGTTCTGATCGAAGGCCCTTAACAAGCGCCCCCCCTGTAGGAGCGGGCTTGCCCGCGATGGCATCACCGCGGTCATTCAGACAAACCGCGCCGTCCGCATCGCGGGCAAGCCCGCTCCTACAGTTTCAGCAGGCCATCACGCCGGCGCCGACGTCCGGATCAGGTGATCGAACGCCGCCAACGAAGCCTTGGCGCCCTCACCCACCGCAATGACGATCTGCTTGTAAGGGACGGTGGTCACGTCACCGGCCGCGAAGATCCCTGGCAAGTTGGTTTCACCGCGTGCATCGACCACGATCTCGCCGCGTGGCGAGAGCTCGATCGTGCCCTTGAGCCAATCGGTGTTGGGCAGCAACCCGATCTGCACGAAGATACCTTCCGCTTGACGTGCTCTTCCAGGGCAACGACCAGTTTCGGCCCTTCGGTTTGAGAGGCTGGCGATTTCACGCAGCAGCCCGAGCATTTCCTGGGATTTCGCGCCGTCGTCAAGCGAGGCGACGATCTCGATCGGTTGCGTGACCCGTTCCAGGTACGACTTCAACCGGGCTTTAAGATTGGCGTCCAACATACGGGCGATTTCCTTTTCAAGACGGTAAAAACAATAACGCCCGGGCATTTGTTGCCCAGGCGTGTCGATCGGGCAGGCGCCGGGTCAGATCTTGCCGACCAGATCCAGAGATGGAGCCAGCGTCGCTTCGCCTTCTTTCCACTTGGCTGGGCAGACTTCACCTGGGTGAGCCGCCACGTACTGGGCAGCCTTGATCTTGCGCAGCAGCTCGGACGCATCGCGGCCTACACCGCCATCGTTGAGCTCGACGATCTTGATCTGGCCTTCAGGGGTTGAAAATCTGATGGAGGGAATCCTATCCAGCGATGGCCAAAAGCGCTCATTGGCAAAGCTCATGCCGTTGATTGGCTTTGGCTATAACGCCAACCTGTTAAATAGAAGAAATCATTCATAAGCCAAGGTCACAATGGCTCGTCCGTTGGCTGTGCCAGGCACGACCAGAGACTCGGTCTGCAGGTAAGCGGTCTTGAGTCCGAGGGTAAGCTGGGACATGCCTGTGATCGCCGTAGCGGCCAACCACTGACCGGGGCTACCGGCCGGCCCCAGGATGACAGGCGTCCCGTCAGTCCGCATAAGGCGAATTCCCACCCCCTTGGCCGTGGAGTCGGCCGTCAGGTGCAAATGCTCTTTAGTGTTGCCCGGTACACTGGCGTCGGTCACGTTGGCATGGATGCTGAGCCGTCCACCCTCGGCACCGCCGACACAGTTCAATCGCAAGCTGAAATGCACCACTGGGGTCATGCTGCCTATGCCACGCAATCGCGCCTGTGAATGTTCGCCAAGGTTGACCTGGGTATGACGCGATGCCGGGTCCAGGGTGCAGGTCGGGTTTTCCAGGATCACCTCAGCCTGGTTGTTGGCCAGGCTCAAGCGATTGGCGCTTAGCCCAGCGTAAGTGCGCGACACTGTCAGCGCCGGCAGGCTGAGACGACCCGGCGTCACCGGACCGGTCTTGATCAGCATCAGGGTGTAAGCCGGCATGGGTCGATGCCGCCCCGGTGACACCGGCTCACTGATGCGCGGCCAGCGCATGATCTGCTCCAGGGGCAGCCGCTGGATGATTTTTACGCCAATACCGGAAACCGAGGTGGCATACACGCCATCGAACCCGGTGCTGGCCATGGGTGCCGACAACCAGCCATGGCTCTGATCATCCTGGCCAGTGCAATTTAGCGAGGTCGCCGGCCCGCTGACAGTTTGGGTATGTAGAACCTGACCGACAGCCAAGGCTGCCGGCACGACAATCTGCCCAGGCAGCGTCAAGGACACCTCGGCGGTAGAATGACCAGGCTCGAAGCTGCACGAGGCAACGCTTGCTGGCGAAGTGGCGAGCAAACAGACAACCAGGCCCAACCCCATCGTTTTTTTCAGTGTGCAGCGGTTCCGAGGCATTTCGTTTTTCCTTGCCGCGTAGGGCTCATGCTTCGTCATCACTGTGACCTTGCTGGCAATGGGCTTCGATTTGTGGCAAATCCGTCTGTCCATCTGCCTGCTGCGGCAGAACATAGTTCAACCAGCATTGCTGGTGTGTTGCCTGCCCCCACGTCACTCTCAGCATCCCCTGTTGCCCGATGCCGCGGACGAATATCCGGCTCCCCTGCCCAACCAGACCCAACTCCTGGTCACTTTCATCCAGTACGCTCGCCCCGAACGGCAAAGGCGAGCCATCCGTTCTTTTCGCATGAATCAACAGCGTGCGCCCAATCGTTGTCGGGTAATGCAGCAACGGCACAGCCCCGGCCCCGGGTACGCTCTGTTGGCTGGTCACTTGCAGTTCGATATCGGTCGATAGCCCCTTGGGATCGAGGTCAATGATATTGACGCTGTAGGGCGTCAGGTACGGCACTACCGCGTAGCCGTTGCCGTCCACCCGTATACCGGGCTGTGCCAACACCCGCGCCCTGGCCGCTCCAGGCGCATGGACAATCGCGAATGTCTCATCCAATGGCTGCGACAGCGTGACGCCCCCGGCATGCCCAACGAATGCCCCGCGCACGCCCAGCGAAGCCTGCGAGTAGCCCGTACCGGCGCCAACTGACCCACTGAACTCCCCCATGGAGGTGCGGTACTGGGCGTTGGCATTGCTGCTGGTGCTGCGCTGATGCTCATCGCGCGCCGCAGTCGCACCCACGCCATAGCTCAACTGGCCCTCGGCATCGGCAATGGCGCTGAGCTGAGCATGTGCCTGGCTACGCGCCTGGCTGTCGTAAGTGACGCTGGTGCTCAGGTGCGCGCGCCGCTCGCGCCCCAGCGGGACGCTGACATTGAGGAAATAGTGCGTATCCAGATGCCCTCTTTCGTCGCGCTCCCGGTTGACTGACACGCTGTAATTCAAGGTTTTGTAGCGATTGAAGTAACCCAGGGCGTAGTTCAGGTTGCTCGCATAATCATCTCGGTAACGGGTTGTCGAGGCCGACAGGCTGAACCGCCCCGCCTGCTCGCCCAGCGACTGGGCCAGCGACAGTGAAGTGCGCATCTGCGCACGCCCGGTTCGGTGTGCGTCCAGGGGGCTGCGATGATCGCGGCTCACATGTACTGCGTCATTGAAACCGTAGAAGCCGTCGCTGGCGTAGTGCGTCGAAGCCAGCGCGAGATCCGTCGCGGTCTCCGGGAAATACCTGGCGTAACTCAGACGCAGCGCCTGACCTTGCTGGGTACCTTGCCCGGCGAGCCGGGTATTGGCGTGAGTGAGGTCCAGCCCCAATGCCCCATAGGAGGTATTGAAGGTCCCGCCAAGCAACATCGCGTTATAGTCCTGTGCCCCCGTCCCACCAACATGGCCACTGAACAGGTTGGTGAAACCATGCTGCCAGGTGCCCTGGACGAACGCCGGCCCGTCATCGACTTGCGAGTCCCGCCAGGTGCCGGCGGTCAAGCCGAAACGGTCGACACCTGGCCGTAACGCCAGTGGCACTGCCTGGTAAGGCAAGGTAAAGGTGCGCACACTGCCATCAGCCTCATTGATCGAAACGATCAGGTCGTCGCCGTAGCCGGTGGCATAAAGGTCGTCGATCTCGAAGGCGCCGGGTGCCACCGTTGACTCATGCAGGACAACCCCGCGCTGCCTGACTGTCACCCGCGCATTGCTGTTGGCCACGCCCCGCACTGTCGGCGCAAAACCGCGCCGGGAACCCGGCAGCATTCGATCGTCGCTACTCAGCTGAATGCCCCGAAAGCCACTGCTATCGAACAGTTCACCGGTGGTGTAGGCGTCACCCAGTGTCAGTTGCGCTTTCCATTGCGGCAGTTCGCGCTGCACGTACGTGGCAATGCCTTGGTAGTCACGCGCTTGCTGCTGACCCCAGCTCACTCCCCCTTCGTGTCGCCAATGCCAGTGCCCCGTGTTCAAACCGGCGCGCAACCCCAGGTAACCTTGAGTCTGACGCCCCGTTGCCGCAGCCCGGTTGTTCTGATTGAAGAGGTTGAGGTTATAGTCGAGAAAACCGACACCCACGCCCCCGTCCCACTGTTGCGGATCGATGTAATCGCGAGCGCTGCGATCCAGGGCGAGCTGCTCAATGCTCAGGTCCAGCCGCTGGTTGGCGAAATCAAAGGTTTCAGTGGCCAGCGCGAGCACGTCGATCAAGGCCAGGCACGTGCCTTGTTCGTTGAGTTTCCCTTGCGCCTGTGCCGGAAGGCGCTTCACGTCGACCCCAATACGTTGCAGCAACCGACGATCATAACAAGGCATCGCGTCCTGTTCCTGAACCTGCGAAGTGAATGTCACATCGAACCGGCCCTGCCAGTGCTCATTGACGAACAGGTCCAGATGATAAATACCTGGCCCAGTGATGTTGCGCCTCTGAAAGCGCGAAACGTCCAGCGGCTCGGCGCCGTGCTGATTCAAGAATGCGGCTTCGAACTCGACGTCGGTCACTGCGGGCGTTGGCATCGCACTGACGTTTTGCATCTCAACGCTGACCAGCAACACCCAGAATGAAAACCCGGCCCTTGCATATCCATGGCGACACATCACAAGCAACTTTCCTTCTTGCCTACTGCTGACATTCAGGCGTTCAAAGCCCCGGCCCGACCTGAACCGGCTGCCAACCTTCGACGCCGGCACCATGGTCATTGATGCTGGTGTAACGCACCTGCGCCGTCGCGCCGGGCGTGACGACCAGCCCCGGCACGGGAAACAGCGCCTGACCGGCCGGCGCGACATAACCGGTCCCGGCATCGAAATCCTTGCCGTTGACCGTTACCACCATATGTCCCAGGTTGACGATATAAGGCGTGGGGTTGGTTGCCCGCAGTGCCAGCCCCTGCTTGTCGGCAACGATTTCCCAGGTCACCCTGGCAGGTGCATCCCTGGGCTCGCCAGCCAGCCCTGGCGGACGAAATATCAGCTTGATGCGAGTACGCAATGACAGTTGCAGTGTGTTCTGCGACGCCTTGGGTGGAACCTCCAGGACGTTGAGCCAGAACAGGCTCTCTTTGTCCGTGGGCAACGGCTCCTGGGTGTAGATCACCCTCAGCGTCTGTCCCTTGTCCGGATCGAGCCGGAACAACGCCGGTGCAATACTGAAAGGCACCTGCAACGCTTGCGGCGAGATGTCGGCCTGACCATTGTCCAGCCATGCCTGCACCAGGGCCGGTCGCTTGCCGTTGTTGGTCAGCTTGACGGTGACCTCGCGCTCTTGCGCCGGAAAGATCACGCGGGTACCGCTGATGACCACACTGGCCTGGACCGGCCCGATGAGCGCGCACGAAGTCATCAGCACCCAGGCAACCAGGGTGGCTTGAATAGTTTTGTTCATGGGGTGTCTACCAGGTGCAGCGACGGGCGAGTCAACCGCCCTTGCACAGGGCAGTCGCCGGGAACAGCGGCTGCCTCATTCGAATTACGGGTATGTCAGGGCGTATTGAATACGCGTAGTGGTCACGCCGGGCGTGGCGCCGCCGAGCGAATAGTATTGGGCAGCGTAAATGAGGTTAGCCCGGCCATTGACGATATTGACGACTTGAGAGTTCTGGTTGCCACTTTCTCCAGCGGCATTGATCGGGGCATTCAAACTGTTGAGCAGTTGAATTTCCACGTTCGTGGCGCCGCCTTCATCGAGGACCAGGCGACCGGTCTGCGGGTTGACGGCTGGGCTATCCCTGTCGAAATAGGTCTGTACCCGAGACAAACCGGCCGTGCAATCGGTCAGGGTGAGTTGAAAAGACCGGCGCCCATCGGTTTGCCCCGGATTCACCAGACGCGCGGACTGTACCGCTGGCAATTCAACTGAAACATCGTTGTTGCCACCGTTGATGGTGCAGGTACTGCCGATGATGCTGCCGCTGAAACTCATTTGCCCGCTTTCGGCCTGGGCACCGATGGGAAGCAGGAGCAGCCCCGCCAATACCATCGTAAAGGGAAAGAATCCGTTCCTCATGAAATACTCCATCCAGTGGTTAAACACACCAGCGAAGGACACCACTGCCCCTCGCCGCGCCCTGCGCTGCAGAGCCCGGACAGTATGGGTTTTCTCTGTTGAACAAAATGTAGGGCATATCTTGCGCGGCAAGTCGCAACCGCTTCAGAAGCGACTGGAAATGCTCACCGCCCAAGCGCGTCAAGCCACCGGCGTACGCAAGGTCACGAATTCCTCGGCCGCCGTCGGGTGAACCCCGATGGTCTCGTCGAACAGCTGCTTGGTAGCCCCGGCCTTGAGCGCGATCGCCAGGCCCTGGACGATCTCGCCGGCGTCGGGCCCGACCATATGGCAGCCCAGAACCTTGTCGGTCCTGGCATCGACCACCAGCTTCATCAGGGTGCGCTCCTGGCACTCGGTCATGGTGAGTTTCATCGGCCGGAAGCGGCTTTCGAAAATTTGCACTGGGTGCCCGGCCTCGCGGGCCTGCTCTTCGGTCAGGCCGACTGTACCAATCGGCGGTTGACTGAAGACCGCGGTCGGGATGTGCTGGTAATCCACCAACCGATACTGCTCCGGCTTGAACAGACGCCGCGCGACGGCCATGCCTTCGGCCAGCGCCACCGGCGTCAGCTGGACCCGGCCAATGACATCGCCGATGGCCAGAATCGAAGGTTCCGCGCTCTGGTATTGGTCATCGACCTCGATAAAACCACGCTCATCCAGCTTGACGCCAGTATTCTCCAGCCCCAGGTTGTCCAGCATCGGTCGCCGCCCGGTGGCATAGAACACGCAGTCGGCTTCCAGTTCGCGACCATCCTTGAGCGTTGCCTTCAGGCTGCCGTCGGCTTGTTTGTCGATGCGCGCGATATCGGCGTTGAACTGCAGATTCAGACCACGCCTGGTCAGTTCGTCCTTGAGGTGCTGGCGTACCGCGCCATCGAAGCCGCGCAGGAACAGCTCGCCCCGATAGAGCAAGGAGGTCTCGGCCCCGAGCCCCTGGAAGATACCGGCGAACTCAACCGCGATATAACCACCGCCCACCACCAGTACCCGCTTGGGCAGGGTTTTCAGGAAGAACGCTTCATTGGAGTTGATCGCGTGCTCGCGGCCGGGAATATCCGGGATCTGTGGCCAGCCACCGGTGGCGAGCAGGATATGTTTGGCGCTGTAGTGCTGGCCGTTGATTTCAACCTTGTGCGGGTCGAGCAAGCGGGCATGCCCTTCCAGCAGCTCGACGCCGCTGTTGACCAACAGATTGCGGTAGATGCCGTTGAGGCGTTCGATCTCGCGGTTCTTGTTGGCGATCAAGGTAGCCCAGTCGAAATCCGCCTTGTCCAGGGACCAGCCATAACCCTCGGCTTGCTCGAAGTCGTCACCGAAGTGGGCGCCATAAACCAGCAATTTTTTCGGCACGCAGCCGACATTGACACAGGTGCCCCCCAGGTAGCGGCTCTCGGCCACCGCCACCTTCGCACCGAAGCCGGCGGCGAATCGCGCCGCACGCACGCCGCCGGAACCGGCGCCAATCACAAACAGGTCGAAATCGTAGGCCATATCAGTCTCCTTGGCAGGCCGTCAGCATACCGCCTGACGCCGGACAATAAACAAAAAAGCCACCCGGAGGTGGCTTTCAATTCGCGGCCCGGGCCGCTCCCACAAGATCGGGATCAGTAAGCCTTGCCGGTCTTGTAGAAGTTCTCGAAGCAGAAGTTGGTTGCGTCGATGTAACCTTCGGCGCCACCGCAGTCGAAGCGCTTGCCCTTGAACTTGTAGGCCATGACGCAGCCGTTTTGCGCCTGCTTCATCAGCGCGTCGGTGATCTGGATCTCGCCGCCTTTGCCCGGCTCGGTCTGTTCGATCAGGTCGAAGATGTCCGGAGTCAGGATGTAACGACCGATGATCGCCAGGTTGGACGGGGCATCTTCCGGCTTTGGCTTCTCAACCATGCTGTGTACGCGGTAGATGTCGTCACGGATCATCTCACCGGCAATCACACCGTACTTGTTGGTTTCTTGAGGATCAACCTCTTGAATGGCCACGATCGAGCAGCGGAACTGATTGTACAGCTTGACCATCTGAGTCAGTACGCCGTCGCCTTCCAGGTTAACGCACAGGTCGTCCGCCAGCACCACGGCAAAGGGTTCGTCGCCAATCAGAGGACGGCCGGTCAGGATCGCGTGCCCCAGACCTTTCATTTCGGTCTGACGAGTGTAGGAGAACGAGCATTCGTCGAGCAGCTTACGGATACCGACCAGGTATTTTTCCTTGTCGGTGCCCTTGATCTGGTTTTCCAGCTCATAGCTGATGTCGAAGTGGTCTTCCAGAGCGCGCTTGCCGCGACCGGTCACGATGGAGATCTCTGTCAATCCGGCATCCAGCGCTTCTTCTACGCCGTACTGGATCAGTGGCTTGTTCACCACCGGCAACATCTCCTTGGGCATGGCTTTGGTTGCTGGCAGGAAGCGAGTGCCGTAACCGGCTGCCGGGAACAAGCATTTCTTGATCATATGAGTCCTTAACAAGGGCTGTACGTACGAATTTGGCGCAGTCTAATCAGGCGGCGGTCACCTTACAATGCCCGCCGCAAGCTGCTGACGCCATCATAGAGAAATCCTGGCGCAGATAGTTCCGCTAGACCACTGATATTGCGCCCATCGGTATGCATCTTCTGAGGAGTTGTGATGACACGCTAGTCCCCCGGCGAAGTAATCTATAGCATTGGGCGGTCAAACAAGTCCTTCCACATCTGAACTGAAGATGCGCCCATGAGTAAATCGCTGGCACTTTTCGCTGTATTGGCCCTGACAGGCTGCGCAACCGCTGCGCCGACTTACCTGAAAAACGGCGAGCAAGGCCTGAGCATAGACTGTTCCGGCGGTGCGATGTCGTGGGAGCAATGCTACAAGAAAGCCGAAGCATCCTGCCCGGCAAGAGGCTACGACATCATCGGCACCAATGGCACCCCGGCACTCAAGGAAAGCGAGAAGACCCTGGGCGCTGACATCGGCAATTACACAAGCCGCAGCCTGGTCGTGCTCTGCAAGTAATCGCGGGCGACCGGGTGGCTACCCGGTACGATCAACCCGAGATGCAGTCCGTGGCGGCGGTACGAACATCGCCCGGACGCAATGGCATGTTGGACATGCGCTCATGCACCTTGATGCTGCTGCCGTTGGAGCGATCAGTAATATCGACCAGCGCGGCGGGGTCGGCGGAAAACTTCTGCGGCACGATGACGCGATAGCCATCATGGAGGGGTTCTATGACAGAAGGACCGCGACTATCAGCGAGTTTCGCCACCACGCACTTGGCGTAGGTATCAGGATCCTTGCCGGAAATAACGCTCATGGTTTCCCGACTCTGTTCAATTTCGGCAACAGATGCACAACCGGTCAGCGCTACTGCCAGCGCCAGCAAAGCCCACTTCATAAACGAAATACTCCGGGTAAAAAAGCTTCGACCACGCAAAGTCCGATTTGCTCCCTGCCCTGGCAGATTTATCATCACCTGCGCATCAATCGGGCACCCAGACCCCGCCTCGTGCTATCGTTTTGATTTGCCAGAAAAAGCGTTCCGGAGAGTCACATGAAATTCGTACACCAGCGCGAGCATCTCAACGAAGACGATATCGTCGTCATCGAGTGTTCCCAGCGCTGCAACATCCGCCTGATGAGCGATGCCAACTTCCGCAGCTTCAAGAACGGTGGTCGACACACCTACCACGGCGGCGCTTTCGACACCTTTCCGGCCAAGATCACCGCGCCGAGCACCGGCTTCTGGAATATCACCATCGATACTGCCGGGACCAGACCGAGCAGCGTAGTGCGCAAACCCAACTTCGCCCATAAGATTCGTATCATCCGCCGCTCGTCCTCGAAGTTCAGCTGAGACACGGCGCAACACTCTTCACAGGCAGGTATTCCCGTGACCGGCACCACCAAATATGTGATTCGTTACAAGCTCAACGGCGAACGCCGCTGGGAGTTTGCCCAACTGCAGTCGGGCACTGTCGAGGAAGCCAAGGAGGCCCTGAAGGCGATTCATGGCGAGAGCGGCGATGAAATCGCCGACGTACATGTGAGCAAGGCGCTGTAAGTCTGCCCACCGAGTCTTGCCTCCCGATTAGTCCGGTCGTCTTTAATTTCAACGTCCCCCACCTCAACCCTGGAGAACAACGCAATGAACCGATGGCCGGACACCCGTATCCTCGACTTGCTGGGCATTGAACTGCCGATCCTCCAGGCACCGATGGCCGGCGCCACCGGTTCGGCCATGGCGATTGCGGTTTCCAATGCTGGCGGCCTGGGTTCCCTCCCCTGCGCCACCCTCAGTCACGAGCAGATACGTCAGGAGTTGCTGGCGTTCAGTCAGGCCAGCAGCGGCCCGCTGAACGTCAATTTCTTTTGCCACCAGGCGCCTGCTGCCGATGCGCAACGCGACGCACGCTGGAAGGAATCGCTCAAGAATTATTACCGTGAACTGGGCGCCGACTTCGATGCCCCTACGCCGGTGTCCAGCCGGGCGCCTTTCGATGACGCCGCCTGTGCACTGGTCGAAGAATTTCGTCCTGCCGTCGTGAGTTTTCATTTCGGACTGCCGCAGCCGCATCTGCTCGATCGCGTCAAGGCCACGGGCGCCAAGGTGCTATCGAGTGCCACCACCGTCGACGAAGCGATCTGGCTGGAGCAGCATGGCTGTGACGCGATCATCGCCATGGGCTATGAAGCCGGCGGCCATCGCGGCATGTTTCTGAGCGAAGACCTCGGCACTCAGGTCGGCACGCTGGCGCTTGTTCCGCAGATCGTCGATGCGGTCAAGGTCCCGGTGATTGCTGCCGGCGGTATCGGCGATGCTCGCGGCATCGTCGCGGCATTCGCCTTGGGCGCTGCCGCCGTGCAGTTGGGTACTGCCTATCTGTTCTGCCCCGAAGCGAAAATTTCCCCGGCCCACCGTCAGGCACTGGGCACGGCCAAGGAAAGCGAGACAGCGCTGACCAACCTGTTTACCGGTCGTCCGGCACGGGGGATCAACACCCGCATCATGCGCGAGCTGGGGCCCATGAGCCCGGACGCGCCAGCCTTTCCTCTCGCTGGCGGCGCGCTGATGCCATTGCGGGCGATTGCCGAGCCCGCCGGTTCCAGCGATTTCAGCAACCTCTGGTCGGGCCAGGCATTGCGCCTGGGGATGGAGCTGCCGGCTGCGGAACTGACGCGTAAACTTGCCAGCGAGGCGTTGGCCAAACTTTCGCATTGAGCCAACCGAGTAACGCCGAACCCTGGCGACCTTCATCCGGCGCACCTCGGTCGGCGTAGCCGCTGCCGCCAGGCTGCGCTGGAGTCCCGCAGGGGCTCCCCCGGCGGCCTTGATATCTTGCGCCCGCTAACGCGCGCGAGCGCAGCCTGGCGGCAGCGGGCTCAGCGTTGCTTTCGTGCTCGTGTTTCCGTTTGTCGTGGATTCGCTATATATTAATTTATACAACGAAACCCCGCCTCCCGGAGCTGTTCAATGAGAATGCGTGCCCCCCGTCTTGCCGTCACCGGCGCTTGTGCCCTGCTCGTCACCTTGAATCTGAACAGCGCCTGGGCCGATGAAGTCCAGGTCGCCGTCGCAGCCAATTTCACTGCGCCGATCCAAGCCATTGCCAAAGACTTCGAACGCGATACCGGGCACAAACTGGTCAGCTCATTCGGGGCTACCGGTCAGTTCTACACCCAGATCAAAAATGGCGCGCCATTCGAGGTATTCCTCGCCGCCGATGACAGCACCCCGGCAAAACTGGAAGCCGAAAACGAAACCGTTGCCGGGTCGCGCTTCACCTATGCAATCGGCACCCTCGCCCTGTGGTCGGCCAAGGACGGTTACGTCGATGCCAAGGGCCAAGTGCTCAAGGACAATCAGTACCGGCACCTGTCGATTGCCAACCCCAAGGCCGCACCCTACGGGCTGGCCGCCACCCAGGTGCTGGAGAAACTGAAACTGACCGAAGCGACCCGGGCCAAGCTGGTCGAAGGCCAGAACATTACCCAGGCGTTCCAGTTCGTTTCCACCGGCAATGCCGAGCTGGGCTTTGTCGCCTTGTCACAGATCTACAAGGACGATAAGGTCACCAGCGGCTCGGCCTGGATCGTCCCGGCCGAGCTGCATGACCCTATCAGGCAAGATGCGGTGGTCCTCAACAAAGGCAAGGACAACCAAGCGGCCAAGGCCCTGGTCGATTACCTCAAGGGGCCGAAAGCTGCCGCAATCATCAAATCCTACGGCTACGAGATCTGATGCCACTCAATGAAACCGACTTGTCAGCCATCTGGCTGACCTTCAAGCTGGCATCACTGACCACGCTGATTCTGTTGCTGGTCGGCACACCCATTGCCTGGTGGCTGGCGCGCACGCGCTCGCGGCTGCGCGGGCCGGTGGGTGCTGTGGTTGCCCTGCCGTTGGTGCTGCCGCCGACCGTCATCGGTTTCTACTTGCTGCTGGCCCTGGGGCCGCATGGCTTGATCGGCCAGGCGACCCAGGCCCTGGGGTTGGGCACCGTGGTGTTCAGTTTCAGCGGCCTGGTCATTGGCTCGGTGATCTATTCGATGCCCTTCGTGGTGCAGCCTTTGCAAAATGCCTTCACCGCCATCGGTAACCGACCGCTGGAAGTCGCCGCGACATTGCGCGCCAGCCCCTGGGACAGCTTTTTCTCAGTGGTGCTACCCCAAGCCCGGCCCGGCTTCATTACCGCGAGCATCCTCGGCTTTGCCCACACCGTGGGCGAGTTCGGCGTGGTGCTGATGATCGGCGGCAATATCCCGGACAAGACCCGGGTCGTCTCTGTACAGATTTACGACCATGTCGAAGCCATGGAATACCTGCAAGCCCACTGGCTGGCCGGGGCCATGCTGGTGTTTTCCTTTCTTGTGCTGCTGGCGCTGTATTCAAGTCGCCAGGGCAAACCCGGCTGGAGTTGAGCATTGTCCATCCATGCCCGTTTGCAATTGGACTATCCGGCGTTTTCCCTGGGAGTGGACCTGCAACTGCCCGGGCGCGGCGTCAGTGCCTTGTACGGCCCGTCGGGCTCGGGCAAGACGTCCTGCCTTCGCTGCCTGGCCGGCCTTGAAAAAGCCCGCCAGGCGTATGTCGAAGTCAATGGCGAAGTCTGGCAGGACAGCAGTCGCCGGCTCTTCGTCGCCCCCCACCAACGGCCCATCGGCTATGTCTTTCAGGAGGCCAGCCTGTTCGAGCACCTGTCGGTGCGCGGTAACCTGGAGTACGGCTGGCGGCGCATCCCTCGCTCGCAACGCAAGGTCCGTCTGGATCAGGCTTGCGAGCTTCTGGGCATAGGTCATCTGCTCGACCGGCAACCGCTCAACCTGTCCGGCGGCGAGCGCCAGCGCGTCGGTATTGCCCGGGCCTTGTTGACCAGCCCACGACTGTTGTTGATGGACGAGCCCCTTGCAGCACTCGACAACCAGCGCAAAAGCGAGATCCTGCCGTACCTGGAGCGCCTGCACGACGAACTGGAAATTCCACTGGTCTATATCAGCCACTCCCAGGACGAGGTGGCACGCCTGGCCGATTACCTGGTGCTGATCGAACAAGGCAAGGTTCAGGCCAGCGGACCGATCGGCGAAACCCTGGCCCGTCTCGACCTGCCACTGGCGTTGGGCGACGACGCCGGGGTGATCGTCGAGGGGCGCGTCAGCAGCTACGACCCGGGCTACCAACTACTGAGCCTGAAGCTGCCCGACAGCCAATTGCAGGTCCGCGTTGCCCATGCCCCGATGGCGACCGGCAGCCGTCTGCGCTTCAAGGTGCAGGCCCGCGATGTCAGCCTGAGCCTGCAGGCTGACAGCCAATCGAGCATTCTCAACCGTCTTCCGGTACGGGTTACCGGGCATCGTCTGGCCGATAACAGCGCACATGTGCTGGTCAGCCTCGACGCGTGCGGCACCCCGCTGCTGGCGCGCATCACGCGCTACTCCTGTGACCAGTTGGGCGTGCATCCGGGGCAGGCGCTGTGGGCGCAGATCAAGTCGGTGGCGGTGCTGGCCTGACCAGGGCGTGTCATCAATGAGTTCCTGGCTTGCGCCGGCGCCATGCGTTTCCAGTTCCGTGGCAAGAGCGCAATCGAGCATCAGAGGACGAGGCCCCCTAGCTTTCGTCCCCCATGAGCGACACGCTGGAGGTGAGTCGCCGGGAAAGATCGTCACGCGACAATGGCGGTGCAAAGTAACGCCCCTGCCCCTGGGCGCAGTTCATATCCAGGAGAATCAGGTGTTGCCCGGCGTTTTCGACCCCGGCTACCGTGACGCCCAGGCCGAGTGCATCGGCCAGCATCAGGCAACTTTTGATCACGGCCCGGTTCCGTGGCTGATTCTCGAGGTCGGTCATGAACGGCCCGGCCACCTTCAATTGATTGAAAGGCAACTGACAAAAGTGCAACAGGGATGCCTGGTTGGCGCCAAAGTCGCCAAGGCACAAATCACAGCCCAGCAATCTCAAGCGGATCAAGCTTTCCAGCCCCATTGCAGAGGGCTCGAACAAGCCTTGAGGCGTCAATTCGAATCCGATTCCCATACCCGCCGACCGATAGAATTGCAGCAAGGATTTGATGCGCAGCGACAAGTGCCGGCTCGACAGCTGATCGGTATGCAAGCCGAAGGTCAAACGGAAACCAATGCCCTGCACCATTAGTTCACGTTGCAATTCCAGGCCCTGGTCCAGCATCGTCAGGAGCATTTCGTCGAGCAGCCCGCACCGCTCGATGACCGGCATGAACAGGGACGGTGGTAGTAGCCCCTGCAAGGGATGGTCCCAGTGCGCCAGTACATCGACCCCTTTGATGGAACCGCTGAGAACGTCGCAGCGCGGCAGGTAAAACGCGAAGAATTCCTTGTTGGCCAAGCCCCGGCGCACATCGCATTCGTCCAGGCAGTTCGCTTCTGACACGGCGGCCTGGGCCTGCGGTTCTGGAGCACCACAACTGTCGAGGAGATGGCCCAGCGTTTCAATTTTCAAGGGTTTACCGGCATCGCCCAGGAAGCTCAAACCCAGCAGGCTGACCATCCGGATCACCCCCCGGCGCAATTCGGCGCTCAGGCCGCAGCTGACGATACCGTGCTTGATCAGTGCCTTTTGTGCCGCACGCTGGATGAACTCAAGGCCATCCATGCCTTCCAAGCGCAAATCACAAACGACGATATCGACCGCCCCTACCTGCTTGAGCAGCGCGAGTGCTTCGCCAGCGTAGGCCGATTCGAACACATGCCGGCAGCCCAATTGGCCCAGCATTTTCACAGCGATCGAACGCTGGAAAGCATGGTTTTCCAGAACCAGTACACGTAATGAGTCGGCAGGCACATTAAGGCCCTCGTAAAAGTCCAACGCTCATGTTCCTACCGTACCCGTCCTGTTGAATTGGGAGCATTCCCACCTCCATGTCAGAAATATCCTATAAAAGCGCTACACGGCTGCGGTACACGGGGTCATCCCTGGCAAAATTGTTCCAGGCTGCCGCCAAGGCTCTCCATGGCCTGGCGCAGTGCATCGACCGAGGGGTCGATCTGATCGACCGTCGAGCTGCGCGCGCAGGCGTTTTCCAGCTGCTCGCAAGCGTGCAGCAAATGCCGGGCCTTGATAATGCGAGCGCCGCCCTTGACCCGATGCACCAGGTCCGCCAGGCCGCCCAGGTCAGTTTCACGCTGCAGCAGTTCCAGCCGCTGCAGGTCCTCGTGATTGCTTTTTTGCAGGTCCCGCAACAGAACCTTGACCGAAGCCACATCGCCGCCCGTCAGTTGTCGCAGGCTGGACAGGTCAAAGCCATCACCCATTACCTGCGCTTCGAGTACCGCCTTGCTGCCCTTCGCCGGCGTGACACGATGCAGGCGTTCGGCCAGATCGCCGAGTTCCAGCGGTTTGAACAGGCAATCATCCATTCCCGCCTGCAGGCAGCGTCGCCGCTCGTCGACCTGGGCATTGGCCGTCGAACCCAGCAACAGGCAGGCCGGCTTGCGCTTGCGTCGCTCATCCTCGCGAATACACCGGGCCAGGGCGTAGCCATCCAGGCCGGGCATGTTGCAATCGGTGATGACCACATCGAAGTGTTCGCGCAGCCAGCCTCGCAGCCCTTCGTGCCCATCCTTGGCCAAGGTCACCCGATGGCCCAGGTAACTCAATTGCTGGTGCAGCAGCAGGCGGTTGGCCGGGTAATCATCGACAACCAGGATGTTGAGCGGCAGTGCCGCACGCCGTGGCTCCAGCGGCGATTGCGGGCCTGCCGGCTCCTCGGGCTGCGCTTGCGGCAGGTGCAGACGGACCTCAACCACGGTGCCGGCACCCAGCGTGCTGTTGAGCGTCATTTGTCCGCCCATCATGGCGCACAAGGTTCGGCTGATGCTCAAGCCCAGGCCCGTGCCGCTGCGGGCCGACTGCTGATTGTTGCTGGCCTGGCGAAACGGGCTGCCCAGGGATGAAAGATCGGCCGGTGGAATCCCCACGCCCGTATCCTCCACCGTCAGGTGCACCGCGACGTGCTCGCCCTGCAAGTCGAACCCCAGGCGCACACGGACTTCACCTTCATGCGTGAACTTGATGGCATTACTGATGAGGTTGGAGAGAATCTGCTTGAACCGCAATGGATCGAGCATCACGCCGATATCAGCCCCGTCGCCGGCGTCGAGTATCAAGTGCAGATGCTTGTGCCGCGCCTGCCCCTCGAACATGCGCACCGTCGATCCCACCTCTTTGCGCAGAAAAGCGCGCTGGGGTGCCAGCGCCAGATGACCGGACTCGATACGGGTGATATCGAGAATATCGCCGACCAACTCCAGCAAGCTGCGTGCCGCACCGGATGCGACCTCGATCGCCATCCGGTCGAGCACGCCCTGCTCGGCTTTGCGCAGCGCCAGTTCGAGCATGCCCAGCAGTGCATTCATCGGCGTGCGGATCTCATGGCTCATCGTTGCCAGGAAGGTGGTCTTGGCCCGGTTCGCCGCCTCGGCGTCGTCCTTGGCAATCTGCAATGCATCGTACAGCCGCTGGCGTTCGGAAATGTCGATCCAGCCGGCAATCAGGCCGGCGACCGCGCCATCACTGCCACGATACGGCAACATCCAGTGGTAAAGGGTCAACTGCTTGCCATTGGCCAGGGTCAGCAGCCGATCCTCGATCACCGGCTTGCCCTCTGCCATCACGCTCATGTACGCCTGATGGTAGGCCTGCGCCTGCTCCTCACCCAGCACCTCGACCGGAACCGGCTGACCGATCACTGTTTCGCGCGTCACCCCCAGGGCCTGCAGGTAACTCAAATTGCAGGTCTGCAGAAGGCCATCGCAGTCACGCACGTAGATCGGGTGCGGCGTACCGTCGATCATCACCCGCATGAACTCGAGCTGGTCGGTCAGGGCCCGCTGCGTTCTTTCACGGGCGCGGACCAGTCGTCGCAACGCACGGATCCAGAACAGGGCGACCAGCAGCAGGAGGCCGGCGATGGCAAAGCCCTGGAGGATCAGCCAGCGCCAGGTCTGCCAGTAGCTGTCAGCGATGATCACCTCGCTGCGCCAGCGATTGGTCAGCTCATCCATTTCTTGCGGCACGATGCTGAGCAAGGCCTTGTTCAGGATCGAAAGCAGCTCGTGGGCACCACGATCGGTGGCAAAGGCGAAGTTGGCAGGCTGCACCGGCAAAGGCGCGCCTATTCGCAATCGACCGCGGTACTGGCGCGAGATCATATAGCGGCCACCAATCAGGCTGACCACCGCTGCGCTCGCCTTGCCCTTGGCCACCTTTGCCAGCGCATTGCTGGAGTTGCGGGCGTAGATCACCTTGATGTGCGGATAACGCTCGCGCAGAAAGTCGCTGAGGTAACTGCCATGGATCAGCACAAGGGTCTTGCCCGCCAGTTGCTCCAGGCTCACGGGGCTGCCTGGCGCATCGGCAGTTACCAGCACCAGGCTGTTGCTCAAATAGGCCCTGGTGAAACTCAACTGTTCCCGACGCTCCTGGCTGGGTGGCAAGGCCGCCAGCACGTCGGCTTCCCCCCGCCTGACCTGCTGGATCATCTGCTCGATCGAGCCGCCATTGATCACGTCGAAGCTCAAGCCGGTCTTGAGCGCGACCTTGGCCAGTACGTCGGCACTGATTCCGCGAAAACGACCTTGGGAATCCCGATAACTGACCGGCAGAAACGCATCGTCGATGACCACCCTGACCCGGGGATTGCGCTCCAGCCAGCGCTGTTCCGCAGCGCTGAGCTGCAAGCGTTGACGCACGGGAATACTCACGCCGCCGACGCTCCAGCGCCGCAGTATGTTCTTGCCTTCATGGGCGGGTATCGCCTGCAACGCCGCGTTGACCAATGCCAACAGCTGCCGGTTGTGGCTCGCCACGGCAAAACCGAAATGGTTCATCGGCAACGGCGCGAATTGCGCCAACCGGACATTATCCAGATGACTCTTGCTCGCCAGATAATGCGCCCCCAGGGCATTGCCAAGGTACAGATCGGCCTGACCGAAGGCCACTGCGCCCAGGGCACTGAGGGTCGAGGCGAAGGTCACCAGTTCAGCGTTGGGATACAACCGGTGCACGGTGCTGGCCAACCGGTAATTCTCGAGCATGGCCAGGCGCTTGCCGGGTAACCCCGGGTCGAGCGCCCCATCATCATCGCCTCGGGTCACCAGCAACGGCCGATCTTCGGCGTAGGAATCGGACAGCGCCAGTTCGTGGGTAGCCGCTTCCAGGCCGCTGGAAGTGCCGAGCAGGTCGATCTCCCCTGCCTTGAGCGCCGCTATCGCCTCAAGCCTGGAGCCATAGCGCTGAACCTCGATCCGCAAATTGAGCAATTGTGCGACCAGGCCACTGTAGTCGGCACTGATGCCTTCGTATTCACGGCCAGTGCCCGTGATATCGAAGGGAGGATAGTCCGGTTGGCTCACCCCCAGTCGCAGCGTGCGTTGCGCCCACAGCCACTGACGATCATCGTCGCTCAGTACGATCTGCGGGTTATCCAGCGATGAACGACCGAACAGGCGTGGCGACTCCTCACCCGCATTCAAGGGAACCAGCCACAGCCAGTGACACAGCAATAGCCACCAGCAGCCACGATGTTGTAAGTAAGAGAACACGGCCGGGTCAGATCAACGCATTGCGCTTGGCCAGATCGGCCAGGCCCACCAGCGACTGAACCCGCAATTTTTCGATCAAGCGCGTCTTGTAGGTACTGACGGTTTTGTTGCTCAAGAGCATGGCTTCGCCAATGGCCTTGTTGCTCAGGCCTCGGGCCAGCTGCTGAAGGATCAAGAGTTCGCGATCGGTCAAGGACGCGATGCATTGCGCTTCGCTGGCCTCGCAATCGAGGCGGCGCACTGAACTGAACGGCACATCAGGGAAATAGCTGTAGCCGGACATGATCGCCATCAGCGCCTTGCTCAACTCGTTGAGGTCGTCGGTCTTGGACACGTACCCCGAGGCACCGAGCTTCATGCAGCGCAATGAAAAGTATTCAGCCGCCTGGGAGGTCAGGACCACGATTTTCATCGGCCGTTGCGAAGCCTTGATGCGGGTAATGACCTCCAGCCCGTCGATCAAGGGTATGGCGATATCCAGTATGAGGATGTCCGGCAGGCACTCGCGGGCCAGACGCACGGCATCCACGCCG
Source organism: Pseudomonas sp. LS1212 (assembly GCF_024741815.1). Classification (NCBI taxonomy): domain Bacteria; kingdom Pseudomonadati; phylum Pseudomonadota; class Gammaproteobacteria; order Pseudomonadales; family Pseudomonadaceae; genus Pseudomonas; species Pseudomonas sp. LS1212. The sequence goes on along the minus strand of NZ_CP102951.1, from coordinate 2,387,100 downwards.
TTATCGGCCTCGGCCACAATCTCGAATCGCTCCTGAAGGAGCAGCATTTTGACACTTGCACGAATAAAGGGGTGGTCATCCACGATCATCGCTTTGTACATGTGAACCTCACTGCGACACATCAATTGAGGTGCCCAAAGTGACTGGCCATGTCGCTGGACTGGAGCGAACCGCAGTCCAGACCCGAGCATTGGCGTCCGATGCCTGCCGCAACCAGCCGAATCCAGGCTGAAATATGTTCAACAACAGGGATCGAGGCAAAATGCCACCACCTACCTGCACGGCGCATTATTCGTAAATCAGTCGACTCGCAATACCGGACCTTTCCGAATTTTCATCGGAATTCTCCGATATCGTCCACTTGTGCAAAATCGGAAGGCTCTGACACGACGCGCTGTAGACAGGCAATGGACATGACACGACGAAGATCGATTTTGTCCCAGGCGGTCGTCGTGCCACACTGCAACGCTGCCATCACGTATTCACCCCATTTAATGCCAGCGGGAATTAAATATTCCAGGATGCGTCTTTAATGAAGGTTACAGGTGGATACACCCGGTGGATTCACCCGGCACCGCCCAGCCCTTTGCGACTACACTGCGAAAAGGGGCAGCTGGACGGGCTTTTCAGGCAATCAAGGAGAAATCATGCTGATACTTACCCGCAAGGTTGGCGAAAGCATCATCATCAATGATGACATCAAGATCACCATCCTCGGTGTCAAAGGGATGCAAGTGCGGATCGGTATCGACGCGCCCAAAGACGTGCAGGTCCATCGCGAGGAGATCTTCAAGCGTATTCAGGCCGGCACGCCAGCGCCGGAAAAAGGTGACAATCTTCAGTAAGGATCCTTCGGCAGTGGGCCGCTTTCCGGCCCGTCTTCTGCGCGCTCCGTGGAATTGGAGCGCGGTGATGCATCTTGCTCATGAAACTGCGTGGGCGCCGGCCTCGATCCAGTTGCTGGATACGTGCCCGGCTCTATCAGTTCCTGCACCTTGGCGACCAGTTTGGCAATGTCGAAGGGTTTGTCGAAGACGGCTGTGAACAAGTCCGGGCTCAATCGACCGATGTTGGCCTGGGCACCACTCATGAGAATGATCGGCAGTCGCACATCCCCTACCTCCTCTCGAACCGCCTTGGCGAATTCGACGCCGTTCATCACCGGCATCATGTAATCGGTAATGACCAGCGAAGGTTTGGACTGTTCAAGCGCCTCCAGGCCTTTTTTGCCATTACTGGCCTTGGCCACCAGGTAACCCTCATCTTCCAGCGCATAGCCGAGAATATCCGCGATCAGATACTCATCGTCGACTATCAGGATGGTTGTCATAGCAAACAAACCCGAAACCTGGCGTCAAGGATCAGGAGTCGTTTCGGCGGTACCTGACATGACTGCCGTTGCATGTTCAAAGGCCTTCTTCAGTTCGATTCCGTGATTGCCGATGACGATTTCCACCAGCGAAGGGTCATAAAGGCTGTCCCTTACCTTAAGAATCGACAGAACCCGTTTAAGTTCAGATTGCAGCTCGACAAAACGCATCAACAGGATGTTATCGACAATGCCCGACAGTTCCGGGGCCGGCGCATTGATCTCCGAGCCAAAAATGTCACGCATCTCCCAGGTCGCAAATACCGTTACACCGCGGGCACGCAACTCGCCCATCAAGACACTGAAGAACTCGTTCAGCCGGCCTGGGTTGTTGGCAATGCGGTTCAAGGAGCCGAGGCTATCGATCATCACGCGTTTGATGTTCTTTTCGTCGACCAGCCTGAGCAGACGCGCGCCCAGACCGTCCAGCAACCCTTCGGTTGTGTTGCCAGGCAATGTACAAGGCCCCGGCATCTTCCATTGCCTTGCAGTCGACGCCCAACGCGCTGGCCTTCAGGCGTCGGGAATGACCTTCAGCCAATCCGACTGAATTTTTCCGAACGCAACGATCACTTGATCATCACAAGGAGGGACTGGCGATCCATGATCAACGCAAAACTCTACGTCATTGACTACGTACTGCACGGCACACCCAAGTCATTCATCAATGGCTCGTGCCATCAATCTGCCGATCATTGGGGTGAAGGGAGCCCATCCTTGGGAGAAATCGGGGAAATTCCCCGGAAACGGGGAGGAATTCAACAACGGCTTTCGTAATTCGGGCGCACAAAACCAGTCCTTGGCTTTGTGCGAATGCTCCAGCCAGGGCGACCGTTCAGGCACCGCCTTTGTCATCGCCCGATTCGCCGCTTCTATGGTTGCCATGGTCATCACCAGGCTCACCACCTACATGAACACCATGATCGTCACCAGGCTCACCGCCTGCATGGACACCATGATCGTCGCCAGGCTCACCGCCTGCATGGACACCATGATCGTCGCCGGGCTCTGCATGATTGCCATGGTGACCCGACGCATGCCCAGCACCGCCCTCGCCGGCATGCCCCTCGCCATGACCACTGCCGCCATGGCCTGAGCCACTGCCATGACCTCCACCACTGCCGCTACCGCCGTGACCACCGCCGCTGCCACTACCGCCGTGACCACCGCCACTCCCCCCGCCACCATGACCACCACCACCATGACCACCGCCACCATGACCACCACCACCACCACCACCACCACCACCACCACCCTCTTTGGCATACACACTCGAAAAATCGGAAACGGTGTCGGGAATCAAGACTGTTGATGCCGACAGAAGTGCGCCTACAGCCAATGCCAACAGTGTTTTATTCAAAGACATGTACACCTCCACTGACGCTTCTGATGAATAACCGCCAGTAAGCCAATGCAAGCCAGGGGCCAGTCCACTGCAGCAAGCATTGGGCCGTTGAAGGCTCAATGGAGCCGTTCAGTTATCGGTGGTCATCGGACAGGGGCGTCGGCTCATCAGGCTGCGCAAGCGGCTTGTCGATCTCTTCGGCACTTTCCGGTTCATCGTCCTGCGCAGGCCACATCCGCTCCTCTCCAGGCTTGGGCGGATGGAAGCCGGTGTCTTCGCGTCGCGGCATGGGATCGGGTTGAATCTGGCTGGGATAATGTTGGGTTTTCGGATCGGTTGCCATGTGCACCTCCAGGCAAGGCCCGATTGTTCCGGGCCCTATGCGTTGGAGAGTGCCGGGCGACCAATGGTGCCCGCTGGATGACCAATGGTTGCAGGTGCGCTTCAGACCCTGACACAACACTCGGACAAACCTTGCCCAAGCGCTTCCCATTCGCAAAAGCCACGGCGGGCGATGAACACCAGGCGCATGCCGTCTGCCAAGGCGCCGGCCGCGGCCGGAGAGAACTGGCTACGACTGCCCACATGCTGCAACCAATGGGCACTTTCGCCCACCACGACCAGCCCCTTTACCCTGAACACATCGCTGGGCAGTGCCCGCAACCAGGCGCGCAGGCGCTCGACCTCCAGGCTGCCGGTGCTCTGCCAGAGCCAACTGCTGAACATCTCGCCGTGATCCTGCGCCGCAACCGGGGTGAGCCGATTTGCCGGTTTCGGTTCAGGGTTCCACCCCGGGTCCAGCCACAAGGCATCGGGCAGTTCGGCCTGTACGCTGGCATGTACCCGGGCGTTGGACCCCAGGGCGTTGCGCAGCGTCTGCAACTCGTCCACGCCGACCAGGTCGGTCTTGTTCAGCAGCAACAAGTCTGCCGCCGCCACCTGGGCCCTGGCCAACCGCGCGTACTCGCCGTCAAGGTGCAGATGGCCAGTGGCATCGACCACCGTGATAACCATGTCCAGTTGCAACTGGCTGCGCAATTGCGGATAGGCCAGGGTTTGCACGATGCGCTGGGGATCGGACACACCGCTGCATTCGATCACGATGCGCTCCAGGCGCGGTTGCATTTGTGCAAGGCTCGCCAGTTGCGCCAGCAGGTCTTCCTGTACCGTGCAGCAAATGCAGCCATTTTGCAGGCTGTACACGGCATCGGTAACTTCAGAGACGATGGCTGCGTCGATGTTCAACTCACCGAAGTCATTGACGATGACCGCCATTCGCCGCCCCTCTGCACGGCGCACCATGCGATTGAGCAAGGTGGTCTTGCCGGCACCGAGAAAGCCCGAAACCACCGTTACCGCGATCCGCTGCATATCCATCACGCCTTGCCCTCCAGCACCGGGGGTTCACCCTGCCATACGGCGTTCAACCCTGACGAGGCCAGGGTGGCGTGGCGATCGTAGACCAGCTGGCCTTCGACGAAGGTCAGCAGCACCTGCGTGCGGTGGATATAGTTGCGCGGCGCCTGGGCGAACAGGTCGCGGTCGATGACAATCAGATCCGCCGATTTGCCCACTTCAAGGCTACCGGTGCTGTTTTCAAGGCCCATGGCTAGCGCGCCATTGCGGGTCACGACGCTCAACGCCTGCTCCAGTTCGATCGGTTCGCCGAAACAGGCCGGGTCGTCGTTCCACGGGTTCTGCCGGGTCACCATGGTTTCCAGCGCCAGCCAGGGGTCGATCGAGGCCACCGGCCAATCGGTGCCCATGACCGCGGTACCGCCCGCCTCCAGCACCCCTTTGAAATCGTAGATGCGCTTGAGCCGTTCCTGGCCATAACCGGAGCGCGCGCCGCTGGCGAAGGGCGTCGGATACCAGGCTGCCGGCGAAAACTCGGCAATCACGTCCAGCGCCTTGAAACGTGGCAGGTTGCCGGGGTGCAGCAAGGTACTGTGCGCGCATTGGTGGCGTACACCGCTGAAACCGTTGCGAAGACGCGCCTGGGCCACGGCATCGAGGAACACATCGGAAGCGCCATCGCCGGTGCAGTGGGCAATGACGCGGATTCCCTGGCGGTCCATGTCCACCACCATGTCGGTGATGTGTTCGGGGGTCAGGTTGAGCTTGCCGCGCCAGCTCGACTCCTGTGGCCACGGCGTGAGCAGGTAGGAGGAACGGGGCTCCACGGTGCCGTCGAAGTGAAACTTCACCGCATTGACGTTGAGCCGGGCGCTGCGATAGTAGTGCCGTTCGCCGCTGAGCAGCTCCCAGCGCCGGCGCACCGGGAAGATGTCGTCCTGCCAACTGATCGCCGCTTCGATACGGACCGTCAGTTCGCCGCTGTCGTCCAGCTCCTTCAAGGCTTGCAGGCGCTGTTCGCAGACATGCACATACTTGCTCGCAGTCACCCCGCGCGAACTCTGGAAATGCACGCCATCGCGATAGGCGCGGCGCAGTACACTGACCGGCGTCGGCGGCATGGCGGCGTGGATCATCGCATAGGCGCCGTCGATCATCAGGCCGGTAGGCTCGCCCGTGAGTTCGTCGCGCTCCAGGTAGCCGTTGCGCGGGTCGCTGGTAGTGCGATCGATCCCGGCCAGCTCCAGCGCTCTGGAGTTGACCATCATGGTCCCCCACATGCGATCGAGCAGTGCCACCGGACGATCGGGCATGATGCTGTCGAGCCATTCCCGACCGGGTGTCAGCCCCGCCTCGCGGAAGGTGTAGCGCACCCAGTATTGCCCGTAGATCCAGCCATCGCCGGGGTGCGCATCGGCGTAGGCAAGGATCGCCTCGCGCAGTTGCCCGGGCGTCGGGTCTTCGATGCCGACATCCAGGTCGTCGCTATAGCGCGGCGCCAGGGCCAGGTCGGGGTGAGTGTGCATGTCATGCAGGCCCGGCATGCAGAAAGCCCCCTCCAGGTCATGGGACACGGTCTGCGGGCCCTGGAGTGGCTCAAGTTCGGCCAGCTTGCCGACCCCGATGAGCTTGCCGCCGCGGATCGCCACGGCTTCGGCCCAGGGCTGTGCCGGGTTCTGGGTGTAGATACGGCCATTGCCGAGGATCAGGTCGGCGTACTGCCCGGTGGCAGCATGGGTGGAGGTAAAGTTGTCAGACTCAGCCATGGAGGCCACCTTGAAATTCAGAACTGTAGGAAGGTCCAGCACGTTCGGCGCAGCGGGTACCGGGCAGTGATTCAGGCATCGTTGCGCCAGCTGTTACGGGGTGTTCGCAGGTTTCATTCAGGAAAGCCGAGGCGTCCATCTCCACCAGCACGGGTTCGCAACTGCCGGCCAGCTCGCCAAGCAATTGGCGCAGGCTTTCCAGGTTGCGCACCAGGCGGTGCGGGATATGGCAGCTTTGCGCGAGCGCCGCGAAGTCCGGAGTGAGAATGTCCACGCCCACTGGCGGTACCTGGCGAGCGCACATGTAATCGCGGATTTCGGCGTAGCACTGGTTGTTCCAAAGCAGCAGGATGAGGCCCAGGCCAGCCTCCCTGGCGACGATCAGTTCGGCACTGGAAAACTGCAGGCCGCCATCGCCCACCAGCGCCACGACCGGCCGCAGGGGCTGGGCCAGCTTGGCGCCGATGGCTGCGGGCAGCGCATAGCCAAGCGTTCCGTAGCCGGTGCCGGCGTTGAACCAACTGTTGGGCGTCGGCGCCCGATAGCCCAGGGCTCCCTGGTACACCGGCTGGGTCGAATCACCGACGATCAGTGGCGCCGCCAGGTGGTCACGCACGGTGTCGAGCACCGTCTGCAGGCAATTCTGTTTGGGTGTCCAGCTGCTGCGCTCGATGGCATTGACCTGCGCCACACGGGTACTGGCCCAGGCCCCATCGGCTTGCCGTTGCGCCAGGCCTTCGAGCAGCGCGCGAATGCCGTGATCGGCATCGCCCAGCAGCCCGATATCGGCTCGTTGCGCGCCGAGCACCTGCAACGGGTCAATATCCAGGCGGATCAGGGGAGCGCTGAACGCCAGCGGGCCCAGGCCAAAGAAGTCATAGTCGGTTTCGCCAAGCTCCGTGCCCACCGCCAGGACCACATCGGCTTGCTCGAACAACGCCCGGCCGTGGGCCGAGGACTGCACGCCATCGAGCAGCAAGGGGTGCTCTGGCGCCAGCAAGCCACGGGCATTGGTAGTCAGTGCCACCGGAGCCTGCAGACGCTCGGCCAACATCGCCAGGGATTCGCTCGCCCGACGTGCGCCGCCACCTGCCAGTATCAGTGGGTGTCTTGCCTGGTTGAGCAGCGCGATCGCCGCCTGCACCGCTGCAGCGGCTGGTGCGGGCGCTGCCGGCAAGGCACGCGGGCGAAGGTCCAGGGCATCGGCAGGCATGTCCAGCACGTCCAGCGGGATCTCGATATGCACCGGTCGTGGCCGCGTGCAGCCAAACAGCGCAAAGGCGCGCGCCAGCAGCTCCGGCAGTTCATCGGGACGTTGCAAGGTGTGACTGAAAGCACAGACCCCGGCGACCAGTGCTCGCTGGTCGGGCAATTCGTGCAGATGGCCGTGGCCCAACCGCAGATGCTCGCGCCGATTGGTGGTGGAGATGACCAGCATGGGCACCGAGTCGGCGTAGGCTTGGCCCATGGCGGTGAGGATGTTGGTCATGCCCGGGCCGGTGATGATGAAGCAGACTCCCGGCTTGCCACTGGCGCGGGCATAGCCGTCGGCCATGAAACCGGCGCCCTGCTCATGGCGTGGGCTGACATGCTTCAGACTGCTGCCATGCAAGCCGCGATAGAGTTCGACGGTATGCACGCCGGGTATGCCGAAAACGGTTTCAACACCATAACCTTCAAGCAACCGGACGAGCGCCTGGGCACAACTGGTCATGCAAGCACCTCTTTTACGATGGACCACCAAACGAAAAAACAGCTCACGGGCCAACTCCGACCCGCGACGAGTTGAGCTAGTATTGTTGAATCAACCGATACAACAATCGAATTTTTTTCGCTTGATTGTTCGATTAAACTCACCTCAAGACCACCTGCCCGGGATCATTTATGCGTTTTCCTTCAATGACAGCCCTGCGCGCCCTGGACGCGGTAGCCCGCCTTGGCAGCGTCTCGGTGGCGGCCAAAGAGTTGAGCCTGACCCGCAGCGCCATCAGCCACCAGATCAGCAAACTGGAAGAATGCGTCGGCTATGCCCTCACCGAGCGTATTGGCCGAGGGATCGGCCTGACCTACCAGGGCGAGCGCTATGCCCGTGAAGTACACAGGCTGCTGCTGAATTTGCAGGAAGCCGGCCATCTGCTCGATGACCAGAAGGTCTCGGGCCGGCTCTGCGTCAGTTGCGCCCCGGGGTTTGCCACCTATTGGCTGTGCCACCATATCGGCGGTTTCCTGCGCCAGTATCCACAGGTGCAATTGCAGCTGATTTCGCCCAAGACACCGGATGACACCAATAACCCCACTGTCGACCTGTTCATCGCCTACGGGATTGGTGACTGGCCGGAATTGCTGGTCGAGGAGATCGTCGCGCTGCGCTTCTTTCCGGTGTGCAGCCCACGCCTGATCAATTCACTGAGTGGCTTGAAGAGCCCACAGGAGTTGAACGGTTATCCCTTGCTGCACATGACCGACTACTCGGACTGGCGGGTCTGGCTGACGGCGGCCGGGGCCTCGCATGTCAACGCCGCGACCGGCATCCTGTTTTCCGACGCCCACTGCGCGCAGTCCGCCTGCATCGCAGGCCAGGGCATCGCCATCGGCGACAACCTGATCAGCGGCGACGCCTTGTCCCGGGGCCTGCTGGTACGCCCGTTCGACATCACCATCGATCTGCACCGCGGCTATTACCTGGTAGCCGACCCGCAAAAGACCGAGCGGCCGGTGGTTCAGGCGTTCAGCAATTGGGTGAAAAGCCAGCTGCAATCCTCTCATCACAGCTGGCAGGACGCGGTCTGATCCGGTCTCTTTTTTGTGCAAAAAAACTAAACAGTAAGGGCAAAATAATTCCATTGATGTAGCGATATTTTTAACAATAATGAGCCAAACGCCCATTCGGGTTACCCCAGGCCTGACCGTCACGGTGGCAACAAAAGAGGGACTCATTAGTGTCCAGTAGTTCAGCGATTCAGCTCAGTGCACAAGGTATCAGCCAGTATTACGGTCGTTTCGCTGCCTTGGACAACGTTAACCTGGACGTTCGCCAAGGGGAGTTCCTCACGCTGCTGGGCCCCTCGGGTTCAGGCAAGACCACCCTGCTGATGATCCTCGCGGGCTTTCTCAACCCCACCGCCGGCAAGCTGATGGAAAACGGCGTCGACATCATCAAGCGCTCGGCCGAAAAGCGTAACTACGGCATGGTGTTCCAGGGCTATGCTCTGTTCCCGCACATGAGCGTGGCGGACAATGTGGCCTACCCGTTGCGCATCCGTAAGGTCAACGCCCAGGAGCGCCAGCGCCGTGTCAAGCATATTCTCGAGGTGGTCGGCCTCGGCGCGCATATGCACAAGAAACCGTCAGAGCTTTCCGGTGGCCAGCAACAGCGGGTTGCCATCGCGCGCGCACTGGTGTTCGAACCGGACCTGCTGCTGCTCGACGAACCCCTGTCGGCGCTGGACAAGAACCTGCGTGAACAATTGCAGACCGAACTGCAGCGTATCCATCGCCAGGTCGGTACCAGCTTCGTTTTCGTGACCCATGACCAGGGCGAAGCGCTGGCGCTGTCGTCGCGCATCGCCATTTTCAATCATGGCCGCCTGGCCCAGGTCGATACCCCGCAAACCATCTACAACCAGCCCGATAACCGTTTCGTGGCCGAGTTTCTGGGCAAGATGAACCTCTTCCCCCTGGTCGACGTCATGCGCAACGGCTCGCATGCCAGCGGCCGTTGTGCCGACAGCCAGTTGCACGCCCTTGCCCCGCTGGCAATGGGCGCTCAACCGGTGGTATTGGCCGTGCGCCCCGAGCACATGAACCTGCACCGCGAACGGCCAACCCTTGAAGGCCACAACGTGATGCCGGCCCAGCTCATCGACAAGGTCTACCAGGGCGCCAGCACCCATCTGGCGCTCAAGGTCGGTGGCGATGCCCTGCCGCTCAACCTGTCGGTGCCCGGCAACCATCCCGGCGCCCTGATGAACAGTGGTGCAGCGGTCTGGTTGAGCTGGCCAGTGCAGCAGAGTTTCCTGCTGCAGGCCTGACAACGCCTCCCCTGCACGTATAGCAAAGCACTCTCCCATTACAACAAAAGGCCGTCATGCGCACAGACAGCGCACGCGACCAAACGAGGACTTGCCCATGAGCCTGGACCACCAACGCGACTGCATTGAAGTGCTTATCGAAAAAGCCCGCGGCGGGCAGATCAACCGACGCACCTTCCTCCAGGCCATGGGCCTGATGGCAGCGGTGCCACTGGCGCTGCGCAGTGGCATCAGCTGGTCGGCGGACAAACCGTTGGTGGTGGTCAACTGGGGTGGCGATGCGCTCAACGCCTTTCGCAGCGCCTGGACCGACAACTTCAGCAAAAGCACCGGCATACCGGTGCGCATCGACGGTGCAGGCCCTACCGAGGGTGCCGTCCGCTCACAACTGGCCAGTGGTCAGCCAAGCTGGGACGTGGTCGATGTCGAGAGTTATTCGGCGCTGGTCCTGGGCCGGGAAAAAATCCTGCAGCCGTTGGACTACAGCGTTATCAAGCGCGACCAGGTCGCCCCGGCGCTCTGCAGCGACCATGGTATTGCCAGCTATCAGTTCAGCTACGTGATGGCCTGGGACAGCGAAAAGTTTGGCGAGCAGGGCCCGAAAAACTGGGCCGATTTCTGGAACGTGGAGAAGTTTCCCGGCAAACGCACGATGTACAAGTGGATGAACGGGATGCTCGAGGCCGCCCTGCTGGCCGACGGCGTGCCTGCCGATCAGCTCTACCCGCTGGATGTCCCGCGTGCACTGAAGAAGATCGACGAAATCAAACCGCACGTATTGTCCTTCTGGAGCTCGGGTGCCGAGAGCCAGCAACTGATGATCGAAGGCGAAGTCTCGGTCGGTGCGATCTGGCACACCCGGGCCAAGCTATTGGCCGAAGACAGCGAAAATCGCGTGCGCTGGAGCTTTGACAACGGCTTTATCAATTCCAGCAGTTGGGCAGTCTTGCAGGGCAACCCTGCCGGCAGCGCGCCTGCCATGCAGTTCATCCAGCAGGCGTTGCAGCCTGAAGGCCAGCTCAAACTCTTCGAATTGCTCGGTAATGGGCCGTCCAACAGCGCCACTGAAAAATTGATGGACGCCGAGCAGCTGGCGGCCAACTGCGCATCGCCCGAGAACCTGAAAAAACAGATCGCCCTCAACGCCCAGTGGTACGCGGACAACTACGCAGGTGCGCTGGAACAGTATCTGACCCGCCTGTCCAAGTGAGCCTTTGACATGACCCAGACCATGACCTTGACCAAGCCCAGGCTCAGGACCGCAAGCGGCTCGCCTGCCCTGGAGCGCGGGCTGTTGCTGTTCCCGCTTCCGGTATTGCTGCTGGTCTTCTATGTGCTGCCGTTTCTGGGTGTGGTGGGCTGGAGTTTCACCCTGCCCGAGCCCGGCATCGAGCAATACCAGCGCATCGCCAGCGACCCGGCAATCCATGAAATGCTCTGGCGCACGCTGCGTCTGTGTCTCACGGTCAGTGGCCTGGCATTGTTGATTGGCTACCTGCTGGCTTACTGCTGGGTATTCAGCCCGCCGTTCTGGCAGCGCGTGGTAGAGATCTGCATCTTCATCCCGTTCTGGATTTCGGTGCTCGTGCGGGCTTTCGGCTGGTTGATCGCCCTGCGCAGCAACGGCCTGCTGAACGAGAGCCTGCAGGGCCTGGGGTTGATCGATCAGCCGCTGCAATTGAGCCGCAACGAGATCGGCGTGGTCATCGGCATGCTCCACGTGATGATCCCCTACGCCGTGTTCCCGCTGCTTTCGAGCATGCGTCAACTCGACCAGCGCATCCTCATGGCCTCGCGCGGCCTGGGTGCCGGTGCCCTGCGCACGTTCTGGCAAGTGCTGCTGCCACAGACGCTGCCGGGGTTACTGGGTGCCTTCATCATGGTCTTCGTTTTCTGCCTTGGCTTCTTCATCACCCCGGTGCTGTTGGGCGGCGGGCAAACGGTGATGATCGCCGAGTACGTTTTCCTGCAAATGTTCCAGACCAGCAACTGGGGCCTGGGGGCTGCGCTGAGCGTGGTGCTGCTGGCACTGGTCAGTGCATTGATCTGGGTGCTGATGCGCATTACCCGCGTCAATCGACTGGTAGGTTGAGATCATTATGAATACCCATCGCACAAGCCTGAGTACCCGTCTGCTCGCCGTGGTCGCCATGGCCTTCATGTTGTTCCCGCTGCTGACGGTCATCCCGGTGTCCTTCACCAGCAAGCGCTACCTGTCGATGCCCGAAGGCAACTGGTCGCTGCGTCACTACGAGGCCTTGCTGAGCAACCCGGACTGGTTCTCGAGCATCAGCCAGAGCCTGACCATCGCCGTGGCCACCAGCGTGATCGCAACCCTGCTCGCCGCCAGTTTCAGCCTGGGCATCTGGTACATGCGCTCACGCCTGGCGACCGCACTGATCGGCCTGGTGCTGCTACCCATGGCCATTCCTCCGGTCATCTCGGCGCTGGTGCTGTATTTCATGGAAACCAACCTGGGCCGTCATGCACCCGGTTTTGGCTATGACTCGCTGGCCGGGGTAGTGATTGCCCATGTGATCATGGTCGTACCTTACGGGGTGGTCACCATGCTGGTTGCGCTGAGCCAGATCGACCGCCGCATCGAACTGGCCTCGCGCAACCTGGGTGCCAGTCTGATGCAGACCACCTTCATGGTCATCCTGCCGAACCTGAAACTGGGTATCGCCTCCACTGCCCTGCTCAGCTTTGCGCTGTCCTGGGAAGAAGTGGCGGTGACCCTGTTCATCACCAGCGTCAACGTCGACACGCTGCCCAAACGGATCTGGAGCGGCTTGCGCGACAACGTCGACCCGAGCGTGGCGGCCATCTCGGTACTGCTGATTTCGATCACCCTGGCGATTTTGATCGCGCGCCTGGTGTTCCAGTATCTGGCTGACAAGCGTGCGCAGAAGCGACTGCATTCCTGATTTCCCCCTCGTTCCTCTCGTTCCCACGCTCTGCGTGGGAATGCCTCCGCAGACGCGCAGCAAAGTGACGCTGGAGCGTCAGGCATTGCATTCCCACGCAGAGAGGAACGAGGAAGTTTCTGCCCTTGCCGCCCCAGCTCAAAATGTCTTTTTAACCTTCGCCAGGAAAGTAAGCGGTACGCCCGCATCGTAATTCAGGTAATCATCCCGATTATCGTACTGGTAATTCTTTACCCTGCGACCTGTCGCAGTTCGCAGTATGAAGTGGCGCTCATTCGAACGCTCCCAGTCTTCACCGATCGGCTCGACCTTCCAGTAGGATTCCACCTCCGCCCGCTGGTACAGCCCCAAGTAACCATTACGGCTGACACCCAACTTCGCGCCTTGATAGCCCCCTGCTTTGCTTTCACAGAATATGTTGTAAAGGATTCGATCCTCTGCCTGCGCCAGATAATCAAAACGCAACGACACTGGCACGGATCGTTCACCACGTGTCGTCACCTGCAACCAGCCACTGACAGCGAAATCGAACTCTGTCAGGGGCACGCTGATACCGATTTTCCCTTCGATTCCCGGGGTGGTGGAATGCAGCGTTGCAATGAAAGACTTGCCTTCCGAACTTTTCACACTGAGCCTCCTGGCCTTGTACACAACCGATGTCGAACGAGATCGAGCTTAAAAGCCAGGCCCACCGGTTTGCAGCGTGCATACTTTCCTCATTCGTCGCCTGTACCCTGTCGGAGCTCCAACATGTTCGATAGCCAAATCAGCAATGCGCTGGAAACCCTCTGCCAGTCGATGGCAGCCGCGCCGTTCCTTGTCCTGACCGGCGCTGGCATCAGCACGCCTTCGGGTATTCCCGACTACCGCGACAACGACGGTGTACGTCGCGGCAGGGCTCCGATGATGTACCAGGAATTCCTCGGTACCCCGGCATCACGGCGCCGCTACTGGGCGCGGGCGATGCTCGGCTGGCCGCGTATCCGCCAGGCGCGGCCCAACGTCGCCCATCACGCCGTGTCGGCGCTGCAATCGCAACAGCGAATTACCGGGCTGATCACCCAGAACGTGGACACGCTGCATGACAAGGCCGGTAGCCAGGATGTGATCGAGCTGCATGGCAGCCTGCATCGGGTGCTGTGCCTCGATTGCGCCCAGCGCATCGATCGCGAAGCGGTGCAAAGCCTGATGGAAGCGCAAAACCCTTACCTGCTGGGCGTCGACGCCACCCTGGTGCCCGACGGCGATACCTTGCTCGCGCCGGCCTTCGAAGCGCGTTTCCAGGTGCCCCGTTGCCCCCATTGCGCCGGTGAACGGTTGAAGCCGGACGTGGTGTTTTTTGGCGATAATGTGGCCCAGGCCACTGCAGCCAAGGCCACCCGCTCGGTCGAACAAGCAGCCGGCTTGTTGGTGGTGGGCTCTTCGTTGATGGCGTATTCCGCGTTTCGCTTGTGCCGGATGATGGCTGAACAGCGCAAGCCGCTGTTTGCGATCAATCTGGGGAAGACTCGTGCTGATGACTTGATGGATTTGAAGATTGAGGCGTCGTGCGAGGAAGTGTTGCCGTGGTTGGTTGAACGTCTCTAACTCGTTCCCACGCTCTGCGTGGGAACGAGAGTAACGACTACACACCTTGTGGGAGCTTGCTTGCCAGCGATGAGGCCATTACGTTCACCCAACCTGCCCGACCGGCCGTGGCCGCAACCACCACCCCTGCTGCATCCCCGCCGCCGCCAGCAGGATCGCGATCACGCCCACCCATTGCACCATGTCCAGACGATGACCAAAGGCAAACCAGTCGACGAAAATCGCCGCAATCGGGTAGATGAACGACAACGCCCCGGTCAGCGCCGTCGGCAGTTTCTGTATGGCGCCGTACAGCAGCACATACATCACGCCGGTGTGAACGATACCCAGGGTCACCAACGAAGCCCAGGGCCCGGTCTGCTCAGGCATGGCCGAGAAGTTCGCCCAGGGAGCCAGCAGCAACACACCGGTGACCACCTGGATCAACGCAATCAGGTGCGGCGGCGTGCCGGTCAGGCGCTTGATGATCAACGCGGCGAAGGCATACAGCAGTGCAGCCCCGGCCGCCAGCGCGATACCGAGCAGGTACTCGCCACTGTTCTCACTCTGCCCGCCATGGGCGCTGACGATGGCCAGCATGCCGGCGAAGGCCACGGCCAGCCAGAACAACTTTTGCACGGTAATCTTTTCACCGAGAAACAGCGCCGCCAGCACCACCAGCATGAACGGCTGTACGTTGTAGACGGCTGTGCCGATGGCAATCGAGGCCCGCGAGTAGGAGGCGAACAGCAGTACCCAGTTACCGACAATCGCTACGCCGCTGAGCACTGCCAGGGCAAAGGTGGTGCGGGTCAGGATGCCCGGGCGCAGGAAGCCCATCGCCGCGCAGATCACCAGCAGGGTCACGGCGCCGAACAGGCAACGCCAGAACACCACATCCAATACTGGCTGCCCGGATACGAGGACGAACCAGCCAATGGTGCCGGAAATCAGCATGGCGGCAACCATTTCCAGCGAACCACGGCGTAGTGAGTTATTCATGATCGGTTCCTCCTTCTGAGGAACAAATTATGGCAATCCCAAGGTGGGCGCCGCCAGTCGCAGAAAAAGGTAAAAAAGCCGATCTACCTTTATGATCAAGGCAAATTGCAACAATCACCTGTCGAGACCGCCATGACTGACGAAATTGACCAACTGTTGATCAGCGCGCTGATGGAAGACTCGCGGCGCTCGCTCAAGGCGCTGGCGCAGATCAGCGGCCTGTCCTCGCCCAGCGTCGCCGAGCGCCTGCGCAAGCTCGAGGAACGCGGGGTACTCAAGGGCTATACCGTGGACGTCGATGCAAAAAGCTTCGGTTATCAGCTGCAGGCCATCGTCCGTATTCGCCCCCTGCCCGGCCAGTTGCAGGAGGTCGAGCGGCAGATCGTGGCCATCCCGGAGTTCACCGAGTGCGACAAGGTGACGGGCGATGATTGCTTCATCGCCCGCCTCCATGTCCGCTCCATGGAGCAGTTGGACACCCTGCTCGACCGGCTCAACGGCTACGCTGAAACCAACACCGCGATCGTCAAGAAGACCCCGGTGAAGCGACGACTGCCGCCGATGGCCTAGGGCGTGGGAACGAGATCCGAAACCACCGACAGCACCCACTCGGCAATGGGTGATAGCGGGGTTGCGCCAAGAGCAGGAAAAATCGGATACGCTGTGCAGCAGAACCTGGCCATGTAACACCAAGCCCATGCAAACCACCCTCGATCTGTTCGACTCGCTGCCGCCCGAACCACCCCGGGCGGTACAGATCGGCACCCACGCCTGGGTACTCAAGGGCTTCGCCCTGCCCTACGTCGAACAGCTGTTGCAGGCGCTGGCGACGATCGAAGCGCAAGCGCCGTTTCGGCAGATGATCACCCCGGGCGGTTTCACCATGTCGGTCGCCCTGACCAACTGCGGCGCGCTGGGCTGGACCACCGACCGGCGCGGTTATCGCTACGCAGCCAATGACCCCGAGAGCGGCCAGCCCTGGCCGGCCATGCCGGCTGTGTTCCTGCAACTGGCCTGCGCCGCCGCTGCCGCCGCAGGCTTTGCCGACTTTGTCCCGGACGCCTGCCTGATCAACCGCTATGTGCCGGGTGCACGTCTGTCACTGCACCAGGACAAGGACGAGCACAGTTACGATCATCCGATTGTCTCGGTGTCCCTGGGTATCCCCGCCGTCTTTCTGTTCGGCGGCCACACCCGTAGCGACAAGGCCCAACGCATTGGACTGATGCATGGCGACATCGTGGTCTGGGGTGGTGAAGACCGCTTGCGCTATCACGGCGTGCTGCCACTCAAGCCCGCCGAGCATCCGCTGCTCGGGGCCCGGCGTATCAATTTCACCTTTCGCAAGGCCGGCTGAAATGACCGCAACCTTTACCGCCGCCACGACCTTCCTGGCTTCGCTCGATGAGCACTGGGCCGGCCTGATTGAACAGGTCGGGCCATGCACCCACGAGCCAAAGCCGGCGCGCGAGCCCTATGAAGCGCTGATCCGCGCCATCGCCTACCAGCAACTGCACGCCGGCGCCGGCCCGTTGAAGTGGGGCCAGCACCGGCGCACAATCGAATTTGACCGCAAGACCCGGAGTTTCCTCGACCAGTGGCCGATCTAAGCTGAGCCCTACTGATCGCGCCACAGGGTAGAACGCCATGAAAGCCCCCTCTCCTGCTTCGAGCAAAACCACCGTTTGCGCGTCCGACCCACGTTGGCAGGCAGTTCTGGCCCGTGATCCGGCGGCGGACCATGCATTCGTCTATGCGGTCAAGACCACTGGGGTGTATTGCCGGGCCAGCAGCCCGTCGCGGTTGCCGAAACTCGAGAACGTCGAATTCTTCGATACCGCCGAACAAGCCGAAGCCGCCGGCTACCGCCCGAGCAAACGCGCCGCTGCCGACCAGACCCGTGTCGCCGAACAGCACGCCAGCCTGGTGACCCGGGCCTGCCAAATCATCGAGCACGCCGACGAGCAGCCCGATCTGAACACCCTGGCCGAGCAGATCGGCATGAGCCCCTTCCATTTTCACCGGGTGTTCAAGGCCACCACCGGCCTGACCCCCAAGGCCTACGCGTCTTCGCACCGTGCCCGCAGGATGCGCGATCAACTCGGGCGTGCAGGCTCGGTCACCGATGCGTTGTACGAAGCGGGCTTCAACTCCAACAGCCGCTTCTATGAAACCAGCGACAGCGTACTGGGCATGAAGCCTGGCCAGTACCGTGCCGGCGGGGCCAATACCGATATCCGCTTTGCTGTCGGGGAGTGTTCGCTGGGAGCGATCCTGGTTGCCCAAAGCGCTCGCGGGATTTGTGCCATCCTGCTGGGCGAAGATCCCGATGCATTGGTGCGCGATCTGCAGGACAAGTTCCCGCGGGCCAACTTCATCGGCGCCGACCCGGACTTTGAACAATTGATCGCGAAGGTGGTGGGCTTTATCGAAGCGCCGGCCATTGGCCTGGACTTGCCGCTGGATGTGCGCGGCACGGCGTTTCAGGAGCGGGTCTGGCAGGCCTTGCGTACGATTCCGGTGGGTTCGACAGCCAGCTACAGCGAGATAGCCCGGATGATCGGTGCGCCGAAGTCGTTTCGTGCGGTGGCCCAGGCCTGTGGGGCCAACAGCATTGCGGTGGCGATTCCTTGCCATCGGGTGGTGCGCAGCGATGGGGATTTGTCCGGGTATCGATGGGGGGTGGAGCGTAAGCGGCAGTTGTTGGAGCGGGAGGGGAAATGATGTGACCGCGTCGTCTGCATCGCGGGCAAGCGCAACGTTTCGATGCACGTCACCTGAAATGACCGGGTGAATTTTCCGCGCCAACCCGGTCAGATACTGAAAGCCATTGCGAGTGCCAGGCCATGCAACCGCTACGGATCGCAACCTTCAACGTCAACGGTATCCGCGCCCACCTGCCCAACCTGCTGGAATGGCTGGATCGCGAGCACCCCGACATCGTCTGCCTGCAAGAACTCAAGGCCCTGGACAAAGCCTTCCCGATCGGCGAATTCGAAGCCGCAGGCTACGGCGCCATCTGGCATGGCCAGGCTTCCTGGAATGGCGTGGCGATTCTTGGCAGGGACGCGAAACCTTTGGAAATCCGCCGCGGCCTGCCTGGCGACCCGGACGACAGCCACAGCCGCTACCTGGAAGCGGCCGTGCATGGCGTGATCGTCGGCTGCCTCTACCTGCCCAACGGCAACCCGCAACCGGGGCCGAAATTCGACTACAAGCTGGCCTGGTTCGAGCGCCTGATCAGCCATGCCCAAGGGTTGCTCGGCGATCAGCATCCGGTGGTGCTGGCCGGCGACTACAACGTCGTGCCCACCGACCAGGACATCTACAACCCGCGCTCCTGGCTCAAGGACGCATTGCTGCAGCCCGAGAGCCGCGAATGCTACCAACGCTTGCTGGCCCAGGGCTGGACCGATGCCTTGCGGGCCATCTACCCCACTGAACGCATCTACACCCTCTGGGATTACTTTCGCCAGCACTGGCAAAAGAACTCAGGCCTGCGCATCGATCATCTCCTGCTCAACCCGCCCCTGGCCGAACACCTGAAAAACGCGGGCGTTGATGCCTGGGTCCGCAACGAGCCCCATGCAAGCGACCATGCGCCGACCTGGATCGAGCTTGATCTGCCTGCTGATGCCTGAGTGGCTCAAGGCTCGGCAAACGGCAGCGGCGCATCCGTATAGCGGCGCACGGCGAACACGTTGAGTGTCATGGCCACCAGCGCGTAATAGCCGAAGACGCCTACCAACTCGACCACCGCCGGTTCGCCAAAGGCTTCCACAGCTTGCCGATACAGCGCATCGTCGACCCGACGCTGGCGATACAACGACTCCCCCAAGCGGTAAATCAAGCGTTCGTCTTCGTGTTCGAATTCAGGGGTGGCCTGCCGGCGCAACGCCTCGATGACAGCGTCCGAAACCCCGGCCTGGCGGGCTATCGGCTCATGAATCTGCCACTCGGCCTGGGACTGCCACCAGGCTGCGGTGAACAGGATCGCCAGTTCGCTCAGGCGCAATTCCAGGCGCGTGCCATAGCGACAGAATGCGCCAAGGCGTTGGGCATGGTCAGCCAGTTGCGGGCTATGGATCCAGGCCAGGAACGGGCCGTCCAGGTTGCCTCGCGGGCCACTGAGAATGTCCTTGAGGACGGCGCGCTGGGCATCGTCCATCTGCGCTTCGGTCAAGGCGCTCAGGCGCGATTGAATAGTCATGTCAGCGGGTCCTTAAAGGGTCTTGAGCGTGCTGTTCAGCGCGTTCAGCAGTTTGTCGGCAATTTCATCCAGATGGGTTTCATCGAGGATGAAAGGCGGCGCCAGGAGGATATGGTCACCGTATTGGCCGTCCACCGTGCCGCCCATCGGATAGCACATCAGGCCCTCGGCCATGGCTGCTCTCTTGAGCCTCGCATGCACTTTCAATGACGGATCGAACGGGGCTTTCGTGTCCCGATCGGCCACCAGCTCAATCCCTTGGAACAGCCCCCGGCCACGAATATCGCCGACATGTCGATGCGTGCCCAGGGCGTCGATCAGGCGCGCCTGCAAACCGGCTCCCAGGGTCTCGACCCGAGCCAGCAAACCACGCGACTCGATGGCTTTCTGCACCGCCAGCGCGGCGGCACAGGCAGTGGCATGGCCGATATAGGTATGCCCGTGCTGGAAGAACCCGGAACCATTGGCGATGGCATCGCGGATCTTCTTGCTGACCAGCGTCGCGCCGATGGGCTGATAGCCTGCCCCCAGGCCCTTGGCAATGGTGACGAGGTCGGCGGTGATGCCTTCCTGCTCGGCGGCGAACAGCGTACCGGTGCGGCCCATGCCGCACATCACTTCATCGAGGATCAACAATACGCCGTGACGGTCGCAGACTTCACGGATGCGCTTGAAATAACCCGGAACCGCAGTGACCGCCCCCAGGGTAGCACCCACCACCGGCTCGGCAACGAACGCCATCACGTTCTCGCTGCCCAGGTACAGTATCTCTGCTTCAAGCTCGGCAGCCAGGCGCACGCCCATCGCCTCGGGGGTTTCCCCGGCGTGTTGTTCGCGGTAGGCGTAGCACGGGCTGACATGGCTGACACCAATGAGCAGCGGTTCGAACTGGCGGCGGCGCCATTCGTTGCCGCCGGTGGCCAGCGCGCCGAGCGTGTTGCCGTGATAACTCTGACGACGGGCAATCAAATGCTTGCGCTGTGGCTGGCCGATCTCGATGAAGTATTGGCGTGCCAGCTTCAATGCCGCTTCGATGGCCTCCGAGCCACCGGAGACGAAATACACCGATTCAAGGCCTTCAGGCGCCCTGGCGATGAGGAAATCGGCCAGTTCCTCCATCACCTCGGTGGTGAAGAAGGAGGTATGCGCATAGGCCAGTTGCCCGACCTGCTGGCGTATCGCTTCGATCACCTGCGGGTCGCTGTGCCCAAGGCACGACACGGCGGCGCCGCCGCTCGCATCCAGGTAGCGCCGACCCTCGCTGTCGATCAAGTAGGGGCCATCGCCTTTGACGGCCGTTGGGTAGCTTTGCGTGAGGCTGCGATGAAAGACGTGGCTCATGATCCCCTCCAGGGTTGGTTTGCAAATAATAAATGCACCTGTTCATTTTGCAATTATTTTTTGCATGATGAATTTGCCTGAAGACTCACCATTACCGCGCCTTGCCGACAAAACCCCAATAAAAAGGCGATAAAGACCTTTTGGACACACACCCATAAACGCAAATTAATATTGCATTTAGTTTTTCTGCATGTATATTTTGCACCAGAGCATTCGTTTCGTGCGCCTCCTCTTTCAGGTGGCTAGCCGGGCCAAACACAACAAGAACAGACGAGCCGGCCTACCCGGCCGCTCAAAAAATTGACTGCCGCTATCCCAACTGCTCTGCCTACCGGAGCCTGTATCCCCCTGAAGAGGAAATACCGATGAAGAAATTCCTGAAGGCCTCGCTGGCTGCCATGGCACTGGTCGCCGCATCGGGCACTTTTGCCGCCGGCAAGGAACTGCTGGTGGCGACCGACACGGCGTTCGTTCCCTTCGAGTTCAAGCAAGGCAACGAGTACGTCGGTTTCGACATCGATCTCTGGGCGGCCATCGCCAAGGAGATGGGTGTGACCTACAAGCTCAAACCCATGGATTTCAACGGCATCATCCCGGCCCTGCAAACCCGCAACGTCGACCTGGCCCTGGCCGGTATCACCATCAAGGAAGAGCGCAAGCAAGCCATTGACTTCTCCGATGGCTATTACGACAGCGGCTTTTTGCTGATGGTCAAGAGCGACAACGACAGCATCAAGGGCGAGGCCGATATCGCCGGCAAGACCCTGGCGGTCAAGAGCGGCACTTCCTCGGCAGACTACGCCAAGGCCAATCTCAAGGCCCAGGACCTGCGCCAGTTTCCGAACATCGACAACGCCTACCTGGAACTGCGTACCGGCCGGGTCGATGCCGCCATGCACGACACCCCTAACGTCCTCTACTACATCAAGACCGCCGGCGAAGGCCAGGTCAAGGCTGTGGGCCAGCAAATGATGGCGCAGCAATACGGCATCGCTTTCCCCAAGGGCAGTGAGTTGCGCGAACAGGTCAATGCGGCGCTCAAGACGATCCGCGCAAACGGTACCTACGCGCAGATCTACCAGAAGTGGTTCGGCACCGAGCCGCAATAAACCCTGTCTTCCACTCGAAAAGAGAATGCATGCATGCACTTCCAATGGAACGCCATCTGGGATGCGCTGCCGGTCTTGCTTGAAGGCGCCAGGCTCACCCTGTGGATCTCGATCCTGGGCCTTATCGGTGGCGCCATCATCGGCGTGGTCGCGGGTTTCGCCCGCGCCTACGGCGGTTTCATCAGCAGCCGACTCGCGCTGGTCTTCATCGAACTGATCCGTGGCACACCAATCATGGTGCAGGTCATGTTCATTTACTTCGCCCTGCCGCTGATGATTCCCGTGCGTATCGATCCGTTCAGCGCCGCGGTCGTCACCATCATGCTCAACTCCGGGGCCTATATCGCCGAGATCACCCGTGGCGCGGTGCTGTCGATCAACCGGGGCTTTCGCGAGGCGGGCCTTGCCCTTGGCCTGTCGAAACGCGACACCTTGCGCTATGTCATCGCGCCCCTGGCATTCCGCCGGATGATCCCGGCCCTGGGCAACCAGTGGATTGTCAGCATCAAGGACACTTCGCTGTTCATCGTCATCGGCGTTGCCGAACTGACGCGTCAGGGCCAGGAAGTCATTGCCGGTAATTTCCGGGCGATGGAGATCTGGTCGGCGGTGGCCATCATTTATCTGTTCATCACCCTGGTACTGAGCTACACCCTGCGGCGCATGGAAACGAGGTTGAAAATCCTATGATCGAATTCAAGAATGTCGACAAGCATTTCGGCAGCACCAAGGTGCTGCACAATATCGATCTGAAGATTGCCAGCGGCGAAGTGGTGGTCATCATCGGTCCCTCGGGCTCGGGCAAATCGACGCTGCTGCGCTGCATCAACAAGCTCGAAGAAATCACCAGCGGGCAATTGATCGTCGACGGCTTGATGGTCAACGACCCCAAGGTCGATGAGCGTCTGATCCGCCAGGAGGCCGGCATGGTCTTCCAGCAGTTCCACCTGTTTCCGCAGATGACCGCACTGCAAAACGTCGCCTTTGGCCCGATCCGGGTACGCGGCAGCACCCGCAAGGATGCCGAAATCCTGGCCGCGCAATTGCTGGCCAAGGTCGGCCTGGCCGATCGCGCCGGCCACTACCCTTCCGAGCTGTCGGGCGGGCAGCAGCAACGGGTGGCCATCGCCCGGGCCCTGGCGGTCAAGCCGAAAATGATGCTGTTCGATGAGCCCACCTCGGCGCTCGACCCGGAGCTGCGCCATGAAGTGCTCACCGTCATGAAGGCACTGGCCGAGGAAGGCATGACCATGGTGATCGTGACCCACGAAGTGGACTTTGCGCGTAAGGTCGCCACCCGGCTGATCTTCATCGACAAGGGCCGCATCGCCGAAGACGGCCCGCCCGCCGAGCTGATCGCCAATCCGCCCAGTGCACGCCTGCGTGAATTTCTCCAACACGTTTCCTGAGGTAGCCTGATGACCTTGTCAAATATCCAACTGGCCGGCAGCGCCGAGGCCATCGGCCACGGCCTGGGCGTCTTCGGCCGCGAGGCGGTGCTCAGGCACTTGCGCCCCCTGCCCCTCTGGCAACACCTGGCTTCGCTGGCACACACCCCAGGCGCCTTGCTGATGCGCGATACGGTACGCGCCGAGTTCCCGCGCTACTGGCAGGAAATCGAAGGCCTGGCAGCCGGCTTGCAGTTGCCGGTCGCGGAAGTCTTCATGTGGAACTGTCGGGGCGACTACGTCTACAGCCAGAGCGTCGATGGCTGCACCACGGTCTTCAGCCCAGTGCCGGGCGGCACGCTGATTGCCCATAACGAGGACGGTTTCCCGCAACTACGCGGCTACTGCGCAATCCTCGAGGCCAGGCCGGACGCAGGGCTGGCCTTCACCAGCTTCGTCTATCCCGGTTCGATTCCCGGCCATACCTTTGCGGTGAACGAGCGGGGGCTGGTGGCGACCGTCAATAATATCCGCCCGGCTGAAATTCCCCGCGGCATCCCCCGGCAAGTGCTCGGGCGCGCCACGCTCGACGCCACCAGCATTGACGAGGCGATTGCCGTGGTCACCCGCAAGGACCGCGCCGGGGCCTTTCATCATGCCTTCGGCCAGGCTGGCAGCCGTCGCCTGGTCAGTGTCGAAGCCAGCGCCCAAGCCAGCAGCGTCACGGCAATCGAGCAACCGGCCGGGCACTCGAACCATCTGATTTCGCCGTCGCTCAGCCAGGTACGACAGCGCATCACCGCGAGCTCCGGTGCCAGGCAGCAATGCGTCGACCAACGCCTGCAAGCCTTGAAGGCCGACTTCAGTGCCGATGCCGCGCTGAGCATCCTGCGCGATACCTCTGGCGGCGGGCTGCCGGTCTACCGCAGCGCCGTGGACGATCCAGACGATGAAAACACTTTGGCCACCGCGCTCTTCTTGATTGGCCCTGGCGCGGTAGAATGGCAAGTTCACGCTCGCCAGACGATCGATCGCCCGGACGCACATGGCATCGTGTCGATACCCCAATAGCCAACGGATGACCTCATGACCCAAGCCCCGGCAGCATTGCCCGACACCGTGACCGGCCTCAAGCAGCTGCTCGACGTCATCGAGCGACGCGAGGTCGACATCGCCCTGGGCAGCAGCTCACGGCGTGTGCTGATGGCGCTGCTGGAGTCACCGCAACGGGCAGCAGTGTCGTCGATCAGCGAACTGGCCGAGCAATTGGACGTCAACGCCTCGACCCTGTCACGCCTGGCGCAGCGCCTGGGCTATGGCGGCTTCAGCAAACTGCAGGACGTGTTTCGCCGGGAGATCACCGAAGGCAAGCACTTCTACAGTGACCAGGCTTCGCGGCTGGTGGTCAATGCCGGGGACGCGGACAGCCTCAACCAGCTCACGCGCCTGGGCCGCCAGGAAAGCGCGAACATCGCCAGCATGATCGAACAGGTGGAGCCTGCGGTGTTTGTCCAGGCCGTCGAGTTGCTGGCCAGCGCCCACCGCGTCAGGATCCACGGCATGCGCCAATTCAATTCGCTGGCGCTGTTCATGTCCTATGGGCTGGGCATGCTGCGCCCGGACGTCTCGGCGCTGGATTCCAGCCGCCAGGGCGTGGCAGATGCCCTGGCACAACTCGAAGAGAGCGACGTACTGGTGGTGTCCAGTTGCTTTCCGTACACCCCCAGTGTCCTGGCCACGGCCGAAGTGGCTGCGCGCCACGGGATCAAGGTGATCGCCCTGACCGATTCGGCCAGCTCACCGTTGGCCAAGGTCGCGCTGCACAGTTTCTATGTGCCGAACCACAGTTTGTTCTTCAGCAATAGCATGTGTGCGTTCATGCTGCTGGCGCAGGGGTTGTTGAGTGCGGTGGCTGCCAAGCTCGGGGAAGCGGCGGTTTCGGCGCTCAAGCATCGTGAGGCGTTGATTGATGAGTTGAATGCTTCGTTGTGATTTTTCGGGTAGACCGCGATGGGCTGCAAAGCAGCCCCACCCCTCAAAAATTCACCACATAACTCAAAATCACCCGATGCTCATCCGCACTATCGGCATAATCGGACCGATTCGTCGCATAACGCCAGCGCAACCCCAGGCTCTTCAACGGCCCATCCTGCAGCACATACGCGACGTCCGTCGCCCACTCCCATTCCTTGCCCTCCTCGCCACTGGCGCGTAACGCAGCCAACTTGCTGGTGCGAATGGCGCCAGGATTGCCTTCCAGTTCGCTACGAACCACATCTGGAGGCGCAAGGTGCTTTTATTGATTTTTCTTCTAAGAAAACCGGTTCGACCAGTGATTTAGAGCATGGACAGTATTACCCCGGCGGCCAATGATGCAAGTAGACCGTGACCGACTACACAAGGGTGGTGCGCCCATCATGAATATCCTTTACGACGAACGCGTCGACGGAGTCCTGCCAAACACCGACAAGGCGGCACTGCTGCAGGCACTGCGCGAACAGCTGCCCGATCTGGAAGTCCTCCATGATCGCGAGGAACTCAAGCCGTACGAGTGCGACGGTCTCTCGGCCTATCGCACCACACCGATGCTGGTAGCGCTGCCACGCTCCATTGAACAGGTCGAAAAACTGCTCAAGCTCTGCCATCAATGGCAGGTGCCCGTGGTCGCACGAGGTGCCGGCACCGGCCTGTCCGCCGGCGCCCTGCCGCTGGAGAAAGGCGTGCTGCTGGTCATGGCGCGCTTCAATCGGATTCTCGAAATAAACCCGGCCGGACGCTTCGCCCGCGTACAGCCTGGCGTGTGCAATCTGGCCATTTCCCAGGCGGCCGCGCCCCATGGCTTGTACTACGCACCGGACCCTTCTTCGCAGATCGCCTGCTCGATCGGCGGCAATGTGGCCGAAAATGCCGGTGGCGTGCATTGCCTCAAGTACGGCCTGACCGTGCACAACCTGCTCAAGCTGGAGGTTCTCACCGTCGACGGCGAACGCCTGACCCTGGGCAGTGACGCCCTGGATACGCCTGGCTTCGACCTGCTGGCCCTGTTCACCGGCTCCGAAGGCATGCTCGGGGTCATCACCGAAGTTACCGTGAAGCTGCTGCCCAGGCCGCAGGTGGCCAAGGTATTGCTGGCCAGTTTCGATTCAGTGGAGAAAGCCGGCCGTGCGGTGGGCGACATCATCGCCGCCGGCATCATCCCCGGCGGCCTGGAGATGATGGACAACCTGGCGATTCGCGCCGCCGAAGACTTCATCCACGCCGGCTACCCGGTAGACGCCGAAGCCATCCTGCTGTGCGAACTCGACGGCGTCGAAGCCGACGTGCAGGATGATTGCAACAGGGTTCGCGAGGTACTGGTCAAGGCTGGCGCCACCGAAGTACGCCAGGCCCGCGACGAAGCCGAGCGCGTGAAATTCTGGGCCGGGCGCAAGAATGCCTTCCCGGCCATCGGGCGCCTGTCGCCGGACTACTACTGCATGGATGGCACCATCCCGCGCCGCGAGTTGCCGGGGGTGCTCAAGGCCATCAGCGCACTGTCGGCCGAATACGGCCTGCGCGTGGCCAACGTGTTCCATGCCGGCGACGGCAACATGCACCCCTTGATTCTGTTCGACGCCAACCAGCCCGGTGAGCTGGACAGGACCGAGGCCCTGGGCGGCAAGATCCTCGAACTGTGCGTGCAAGTTGGCGGCAGCATCACCGGCGAACACGGCGTGGGGCGCGAGAAAATCAACCAGATGTGTGCCCAGTTCAACAGCGACGAGCTGACCCTGTTCCATGCCGTCAAGGCGGCCTTCGACCCGAGCGGCCTGCTCAACCCCGGCAAGAACATTCCGACCCTGCATCGCTGCGCCGAGTTCGGCGCCATGCATGTGCACATGGGCAAGCTGCCCTTCCCCGAACTGGAGCGTTTCTGATGCGTGGCCAAGCGTTCACCGATGCCAGCGCCGACCTGCTCGAACAAGTCTGCCAGGCCTTGCATGGAAAAATCCCGCTGCGCATCCAGGGTGGCAACAGCAAGGCCTTTCTCGGCCGTCAGGTACCTGGCCAGCGGCTCGACACCCGCGTGCACCGCGGCATCGTCAGTTACGACCCGACCGAGCTGGTGATCACCGCCCGCGCCGGCACAACGCTGGCAGACCTGAACGCGGCGCTGGACGCGGCCGGGCAAATGCTGCCGTGCGAACCGCCCTATGCCGAGGCCGGCGCCACCCTCGGCGGCGTGGTTGCTGCCGGGCTTTCCGGGCCACGGCGCCCCTGGGCCGGTTCGGTGCGCGATTACGTGCTGGGGACCCGGGTGATTACCGGCCAGGGCAAACACTTGCGCTTTGGCGGCGAAGTGATGAAGAACGTCGCCGGCTACGACCTGTCGCGGCTGATGGCGGGCAGCTTCGGCTGCCTGGGGCTGTTGACCGAGGTTTCGCTCAAGGTCCTGCCCAAGCCCCGTCATTGCCTGAGCATCGCCCTGGAAATGAGTGGCGAGCAGGCCTTGTTGAAACTCGCCGAATGGGGCCGGCAACCGCTGCCGATCAGTGCCGCCAGCCACGACGGGCACCGGCTGCATCTGCGCCTGGAAGGTGGCGAAGGCTCGGTTGGCGCGGCCCGGGAGCTGCTCGGCGGCGAGTTGCTCGACCCTGGCTATTGGTGTGACCTGAACGAACAGCGCCTGGCGTTCTTCCGTGACAACCGCCCACTTTGGCGCCTGTCGCTGCCGACCGGCACCAGCATGCTGGCCCTGCCCGGCGCGCAATTGATCGATTGGGCCGGCGCCCAGCGCTGGTTGAAGTCCGAGGCCGACGCCAGCGCCGTTCGTGCAATCGCCGAGGCCGCCGGTGGTCATGCGACCTGCTATGGCGCCAGCGACAGCCCCTTCCAGCCACTGCCTGCAGCATTGCTGCGTTACCACTGCCAGCTCAAGGCGCAACTCGACCCGCAAGGGATCTTCAACCCGGGCCGGTTGTACGCGGAGGTCTGACGATGCAAACCACCTTGAGCGAACGCGCCAAAAGCCTGCCGCGGGCCGAAGAAGCCGAAAGCATTCTGCGCACCTGCGTGCATTGCGGCTTCTGCAATGCCACCTGCCCGACCTACCAGCTGCTCGGCGATGAACTGGATGGCCCGCGCGGGCGCATCTACCTGATAAAGCAGGTGCTGGAAGGCAACGAAGTTACGGAAAAGACCCAACAGCACCTGGACCGCTGCCTGTCCTGCCGCAACTGCGAAACCACCTGCCCGTCCGGCGTCGATTTTCACAACCTGCTCGATATCGGCCGCGCCGTGGTCGATGAAGCGGTGCCGCGCAGCACCGGCCAACGCCTGTTGCGCCAGGGCCTGCGAACACTGGTGCCGAACCCCGGGCTGTTCAAGCCGCTGCTCAGAATCGGCGAAGGCCTGCGCCCACTGCTGCCGCAGACCGTGCAAGTCAAGCTGCCGCGCCGGATAACCCAGGCCTTGGCCCGGCCAACGCGACAGCATGCGCGGCAGGTACTGATGCTCGAGGGCTGCGTACAACCCAGCCTGTCGCCCAACACCAATGCAGCCACGGCACGGGTACTGGACAGGCTGGGCATCAGCGTTGTACCGATCAGCCAGGCCGGCTGCTGTGGCGCCATCGATTACCACTTGAACGCCCAACAGGCCGGCCTCGAGCGCGCCCGACGCAACATCGATGCCTGGTGGCCGGCCATCGAAAGCGGCGCCGAGGCGATTGTGCAGACAGCCAGTGGCTGCGGGGCCTTCGTCAAGGATTATGGGCACCTGCTCAAAGACGACCCGGTCTATGCGCAAAAGGCCCGACGGGTCAGCGAATTGAGCAAGGACCTGGTCCAGGTGCTGCAGAATGAGCCACTGGAAAAGCTCGGCGTACACACTGATCTGCGCCTGGCCTTTCATTGCCCGTGCACCCTGCAGCATGCCCTGAAGCTCGGCGGCGCCGTCGAGAGTGTGCTCTCGCGCCTGGGCTTCCACCTCACCGCCGTGCCCGACAGCCACCTGTGCTGCGGCTCGGCTGGCACCTATTCGATCACCCAGCCCGAACTGTCGCGGCAATTGCGCGACAACAAGATGAACGCCCTGGAAAGCGGCCAGCCGCAAGTCATCGTGACCGCCAACATCGGTTGCCAGACCCACCTCGACGGCGCCGGTCGCACCCCCGTTCGACACTGGATCGAACTGGTCGAAGAAGCCATTCAGTAAGCCTTTCCAGATCTGAGCATTGAGGATTGCCGCATTCGCAGCAATCCTCACGCTGGCCACTTCGATCTATTGATCTTCTTTTTTGTACAGTTCACTGATGATGACAGAGAACTCGCCTTCCTCGGCCCCAGCCTTGTCGAGAATCTCCCTGGGCGTATCCGGCGAGAACGTGATGATATCGCCGAAAATAAAACCCTCCTCGCTCTTGTCGGGATCCTCGCTGATCTTCCACTTATCTACCTCTTTCCTGGAGAGTCCCAAGACCTTCGCAATCCACTGATTGCTATGGCCTTTCTGCGCTACATCCACTTGACTACTGCTCATGGCGACGTCCTTTTTCCAGGTTGTTGTCACCCGATCATGGCAGACATCTTCAGGAACCACACGCATTGCTTGTTGCCTCTTGTCGGCTGACAAATGCCTGAGGCAGGCTAAGCTCTGTACCAGTCAGTGGCGCCGGAACAGCATTTCATCAATGAGCAGGAGACTCCCATGTCGCGCACGGATAAGGTCTTGCTGGAATTCAACAGTGAATTGAATCTGGGCAAGAAAAAACTTCGAGATGGTTTGTCCGCCGTCGTGCAGATTGGCGATGCACTATGGGTTGCCAAGATGCGGGTACCGACCACGCCGAGGGCATGTCCCTGTACTCCGCTGCCGGAGAATCGGCCGACGCCGTTGTAGTGGTGTATGACTCAGCGTCCGATAAGCGAAAGGACAACGACAACACAGTGCAAGCGGATATCTTTCTGTTACCCCAATAGCCACCCGCTTCACTCAGGCACCAAACACATCATCCCAATCGTCGGCATCGATAAAGCCGAGCATCTTGCTGTGCTTCTTGTCATCGCTGGTGGAAATGAACAGCGCGCCACCGTAGTCCAGGTCAGATTCCGCAAGCCCCAGCGATTGCTCGAACTCGTCCATGCAGCTGCTGTGGGTGACCAGGATCAGGTTTCGCCCGTGCGCCTTGCGTTGCAGTGCGTGACCCAGAAAGCTGGGGTCGCATTGGTACAGCCAGTCCTGCTGTTGGGTGGTCGTGCTGAACATGACTTTTGCCGTCTGGGTGGTGCGCTTGAGCGGGCTGTTGTAGATATCGGAATTGGCCAGGCCGAGCTCGCGAAACTCGTTGCCCATATGCTGGCCTATCGCTGTCGAACGGGCGGTGATGCCAGCGCGCCCGTCCAGGCAGGCGGCATCGACCCGGCTGCAACGCTCAAGATGGCGCACCAGCACGATGACCCCGCCCCGCCGCCATTCGGAAATCAGTGCGTTCACCTGCGCAGGGCTGCTGCGATTGAGGTCTGCGGCCGTTGGCGCGCCCAGGGGGTCGGCCAGCAACCACGCCGGGATCAGCACAGCCAGCAGCAATGCCGCACGCAGCTTTGTGCGCGCATAGGCACGTGAAAAAAACAATTGAGTGGCGCGGGTACGACGGTTTTTTGGATCCACGGAGAAGTGCCCCTATTCATCATTTGATCAATATAAAGAAGGCCGTTCGATCCTTTGATCCACCCTTAAGTTCAACGCAGCAACGTAAGCACTTGATTTAGAGCGCATCTTTCGCATGGCATGAAGCGTGCTCCGTACTGGTAAACGCGGTGGCTCTTACCCGGCATCGACCAAACCAGCAGGCAGCATCGGCCATGAACATGACAACCCTACTATCAGCCACCCAGGCCGAACGCATCGACCAATGGATGCTCCTGGATCTGCAGGGCGCCATCGAGGCCCCAGTTGGCAGCCACCTGATCACACCCCGCAATGGCTACTTTCATCATGGGATCTACCTGGGTGGTGGCAAGGTGATTCACTATTGCGGCCTGTTCGGCGGCCTGCATGGCGGGGCTGTGAAAATCCTCTCCCTCGAACGCTTCGCCGCCGGCAGAACGGTGCAGTATCGTTGCGGCCAGCAGGCCGTGTTCAGCTCGGACGAGGTGGTAAGGCGGGCACTTTCACGGGTGGGTGAAAACCATTACCGGGTGTTGACCAACAACTGCGAGCATTTCTGCAATTGGTGCTTGTATGGCCGCAGCAGTAGCGAGCAGGTGCGGCGGTTCCTGACTCATCCGCTGTCGGCGTTGCGGTTGGTGCTGAATGTGCTGCCGGTTCTGGTTCAACAGGTACGTTGCGCGTATCAGCCTGTCTGAAATGTGTATGAGTTCACGATCGTCGGGGAGCCCCTGCGGGGCTCCAGCGCAGCCTTCGGCAGCGGCTACGCCGAACGCGTCGTGGCGAACATCTGTAGCGCTGCCGCAGACCGTCGGGGCCTGGCGACAACGTTGGGCGCACCACGATTGGCGTAGCCGCTGCCGTCAGGCTGCTGGAGACCCGCAGGGGCTCCCCAGCGATCTTGAAACCCTGCGCCGACAACCTTCGGCAATGGTTTCAGAACGGTACCGTCAGTTTCAACCAATACGCTTCACCTTCGGCCCGGTTGCGTACCTGGGTCTCCTGCTCCCACTTGGCCGTTAGAAACCAGCCATCCTTGCTGGTGTACTTCACCGAAGGACCAATGGCGAAGGCACGGCCCTTGTTATCTTCGATACGCTCGCCGTTCTGGCGGTCGTCGGTGGTCTGGCGGTATGCATAGCCACCAACGCCAACGACCCAGCCGTTGCCCAGGCCCCAACCCACGGCATAGTCCATATGCAACTCCTGGCCAGAGCGGTAATCGGTGGCAGGGTTTTCCAGGTTGAAGTCGTACATGGTCTTGACGTCGACGTTGAGGCCGTCCGGGTCAATATAGGAGACCGCCAGCACCGGTTCGATGACCCAGTAGTTGCGACCGATATTGGCCAGGTCGTCGCGATCGTACTCGCCGCTCGAGGCAATCAGATCCAGGGCCAGGATGCTGTGCAGTTTTTCACTGTGGTGAAAGCCCAGCGCCGGCCCGAAGATAATGTCGCCCAGCCCTTGCTTGCTCTGCGACTGACCGTTGACCTCGACCTTCAGGTCCACCAGCGGCACCAGGGCATGGAAAGCCAGGCTGCCACCGAACACTTTCTGCTCGGTCACCCAGATCAACCGTGGCGACAGTGCGTTGGCCCGCACGCGAAAATCCACCGGCAGTTTCTGCCCCCGATTGCCACGCAAGGTATCGGCTTCGTAGTGGGTAGAGAAGAACTGCGCGTACAACCCCGGTGGCGGCAGCGCACCGGACATGTAGTTCTCGGCGCCCATGGGATAGGACGAACCGCCGCCTTCGGTGGCCTGGACGGTGCTGCACAGTCCGCTCAGCAAGCCCAGCGCGGTCCATAGGTGTGCGTGTCGCTTCATCGTGGATTCCTTTTTTTATTGTTTTGATCAGGCAAAGCGTGTCCTGCGCTCCCACTCGGAGCGAGGGAGCGAGGTGTAGCCAGATAGAGGGGCTAGATACGTTTGAAAAGTGCCGAACGGGTACTCTCCGTAGCGCCGTCGGCGGCGCTGTAGAAGCGCTCCATGAAAATGTCGCGCTCGAACAGGCGGCCTTGCATGAGGCAAGTGATCGCAGCGTCGATCATCGGCGGCGGCCCGCACAGGTAAGCCTTGTTGGCACTGAAGCGGCTGTCGAAATGCGCCTTGGCGGCCTCATGCACGTAGCCGTTGAAACCGCTCCAATCCGGATCATCGGCAGCCTGACTGAGCGCCGGCACGTAGGTGAAGTTCGGGTGTTCGAGGGCCAGCGCTTCGAACAGCTCCCGGTTGTAGAGTTCGGCGCGGTTGCGCGCGCCCTGGAACAGCACGATCTGGCGGTTGTCCCTGGCCTGCAATAGTTCGAGGATCATCGACTGCGGGCTGGAAAGCCCGGAGCCGCCAGCAATGAAAATGAGGTCGCCAGGCTGGGACGTGCGCACGAAGAACTGCCCGTACGGCCCGGACAATTGCACTTCATCTCCGGCCTTCAGTTCACTGTGGATGTGCCCGGTGACCTGGCCACCCTCGACCAGACGCACATGCAGCTCCACTTCATCGGCGCGGCTCGGCGGGTTGGCCAACGAGAAGGCACGAGTGCCTTCGATACCGGGCAATTGCAGGTTGATGTACTGGCCGGCCTGGAACGCCATGGGCCGGTCCAGCTTCAGGTGCACGCCCTTGATGGTCGGTGACAGATCGACCAACGCAGTCACCAGCGCACGGTAGTCCTCGACCGGGTGCCCGGCGAAATCCGGGTCCACATCGATGTCGGCCTCGATCACCAGATCGCTCTGGGGCATGGCGCAGCAGGCGAGCACCTTGCCCTCGTCACGCTCCATGTCCATCAGGGCGAAGGATGACGCAGCGCCGATGTCGACGTCGCCCTCCAGTACTTGCACCTTGCAGGTGGCACAGGTGCCGTGGCCGCAGGCGAACGGCAGCCAGACACCCTGGCGCAAGGCTGCCTGGAGAATGGTCTGGCCCTCCTCGACCTCGATCTGCTCGCCAGTGGGTTCGATGGTGACTTGATAGCTCATGGCCGATTCCTCAGTTGCAGGTGCCAGCGATGCCGGTCAGGCCTGGGGTGTGAAGGTGCAGCATGCTTTTGTGGCCAATCCGGTTGTCCGCAAGGCTCGCTGTGTTCTGCGGGGTGAAGGGCTGTTCATTCAAACGCCATTGCGCGTTGTCGAAGTCCACTGCCGGGGCGTCCGGGTGCTGGGAAATCACCGGCTTGACCACCTGCTCGATGAACTCGCCGAAGGTCATGGTCGGCGGCAACGGCAAGGTGAAGGGTGCGCAGAACATCAGATGCTTTTCCCAGCACAGGTACACCAACTGCAAACCGTTGAAATTTTCCTGGCGATCCAGGGGTTGGGCCTCATAGGCGCCGATGGAAGTCACGGGCATGATCTTGTCCTTCTTGTAATCAATTGAGTGGGCGTACGCCGTGGCATGCGCTGTGGCGCACGCTGTGGCGTACGCTGTGGCGTACGCCGCTGCCGTTGGCTGTCAGCCGGCCTTCTGCAGGTCCGGGTCGACAGGCGCGGGGCTTGCGCTCTTGTCGGCCGGATGCCACTGCTGCCAACGCTGGTGCTCGGCCGAGCCGTGGTACTCGAAGTTGTCTTCGCCCGGGTTGATGTTGTAGTAGTCGCGCACGACCGACTCGACATCCGCACCACCGCAGTTGCCCTGCAGGATCTGGTGCACCGGCAACCAGGCCTGGATGTACTTCACCGGTTCATAGGTGAAGATGTCGCAGCAGCCGTCCGAGCAGAAGTGATAGCGCTCGCCCTCGTGCTCGGCACTGCGGTGGCTCAGCGTGGTGGGGTCGTCAGGCTCGCTGAAGGCCAGCGGGATCTGACAGACCTGGCAGAGCATCGGCAGGGTCGGGTTGTAGAAGCGCTCGCCCTTCTCCTGCAAGGCACGCCAGTGTTCGAAGCGCGGCCGGTAAATCTTGTCGAAAGTGTCCGGGTATTTTTCCGAGAGCCAGTCCAGCTCTTCGTCGGTCGGGATCCAGGTGTGGAAGTTGGTCGCCTGGCTGTACTGGTAGAAGATCGACCAGGCCTGGTGGCTGATGTGTTCCTTGCCGATCTTCGCCTCTTCGACGTACTTGGGCGGGCGAATGCCGTAGCGCTCCAGGTCCTTGAACAGCGCGCCACCGGCCTGCTCGAAGTACACCTCCCAGGCCTCGGCCCAGGACATCACCTTGTTGGGCAGCATGTAGTCCATCATCATCCCGACCAGCGTCAGCAGGCGGTAGCCACGCCAGAACCACTTGTCGATCCAGCGCTGGATGATCGGTACGTTGTCTTCGTGCTGCTCGAGCAGGAACTTGATCACCTCAAGGCCCAGGGTCATGTGCCGCGCCTCGTCGGACTGGGCCGAGAAGCCGAAGGTCACAGTGGCCATGTCGCCGTTGAACGCAGCACCGGACATGAACGGCACGAACAGCAGGTTGGTCAGCACGTACTCGAAG
This sequence comes from Pseudomonas sp. LS1212, assembly GCF_024741815.1. Classification (NCBI taxonomy): domain Bacteria; kingdom Pseudomonadati; phylum Pseudomonadota; class Gammaproteobacteria; order Pseudomonadales; family Pseudomonadaceae; genus Pseudomonas; species Pseudomonas sp. LS1212. Next base: position 2,351,623 of record NZ_CP102951.1, on the reverse strand, counting down.
GAAAACGAGATTGCCGTGAGGAACTCGAACGGGCCGGCGGTGCGTGCGTCTTCGAAGAAGGATTTGGGCACCGAGAGGAACCACACCCGGTCGTGCATATGGGCAAAGTCATGCAGGCCGTTGAAGTGCTTGTTGTAGTGGCTCATGGCGTGGATCTGGGTCTGCACATGGCGCAGTTCATCGATCGCCTGCATCTGGCAGGCAATGCGCGCCCCGGCGCCGCTGAACTGCCGCCCTACCCTGGCAAAGCCCTGGTACGCCTGGTATTCCAGCGGCGTGACGCCACTGAGGAACAGTTTCAGCGCGTTGACGTAGCGCGCGTCCGACAGGTTGGTATGGCCGTTGTTCTGCGAGAAGGCATCGAAGATGGCGTAGAGCTTCTTCTCTTTCTCGGCCTGGTATTTCCAGTAGGCGTCCATGGTCAGGCGGAAGGGGTCTTCCCACTTGTCCCAGTCGGTGATCTTGATGCCTTCGAAGCGCTCCATCGGGTAGATGTCTTCGTGGGTCTGGTAGCTCGGCTCCCAGTCCAGGTCGCGGGTCAGGCAACGGTACTTGTCTTTCATGTTCAGGCGTTTGGCGGCCATGATGGGCTCCCGTTTCTTGTCGTTGTAGGTCGAGGGAATTCAGTTCCAGTGCAGGGCGAAAAGGTCTTCGTCTTCCTCGACGTTGCCACCCAGGGTGATGACGTCGATGAGCATTTCCTGCACCTCCCAGCTGCGGCCGATGCGCTCCTCCACCGTGGCCCGATGGATCTCCAGGCGCCCCTCGGCCTGGATGCGGATCATGGCCGGCTGGTGCTGGACCACGGCATGGGGGTTGTCGTGGACAATGGCATCGACGATGTAGCGGGCGTTGTCGTTGTCCTGGAAGGCGATGTAAACGAGCGAAGTCATACGGTGGCTCCCATGAGGCCAATCTTCTGCAAGCGAGCGGAAAACTCGACGCCCACCGCTGCCAGTGCATCTTCGCCTGGCCCCATGGCCGCCAACGGGCGCAAGGCCTCGACGGCTGTCAGGCTCAAGCGGTCGACCCAGCCTTGCACCAGCGCCAGGTTGGCCGGGCTTTCGTTGATCACTGTACGGACCAGTGCATCGACCCAGCGCTGGCTTTCTGTGAACCACAGGCGCATGAATTCGGTGAGCATGCCGACCTGGCCGGCGCCGCGGGCGCACAGCTGTTCGTCGAACTTCTGGAACAGCAAGGGGTAGAGCAAACCGTCGCTGACCAGGTTCTGCGCCAGGGACAACTCGAACCAGTCCTTGATCACCAGGCTGTCTTCCACATAGCGGCGCAGGCCCTGCCAGGCCGGGTCGCTGAGCCACTGCTGCCTGGCCTCGGCCAGCAGGCCGATGTCGCCGTCATCGAGCATCAGGCCGATGCGCGACAGGTACTGGGCGATGCCCAGGCGGTCCATGGCATGGAACATGTGCATCTGGGTCAGGCTGGTACCGAAGCCGTCGGCGGCGATGCTGGAGTTGTTCATGTTGGCGCCCAGCTCGGCATGGCGCAGCGGCAGCAATATGCAGGCAAGCTGTTGGCGGGTGGTAGCGTCGAGGCCGGCGAGCAGGTTGCGCTTTTCGCAGAACGCATAGTCGTGTTCGGCGTTTTCCTGCATCTTGGCGCGGGTTTGCACGTAGGCGCCGTAGTAGAACTGGCGCGGGTCGCTGACGCTGTACCAGTCGGCCATGACCACGGCGGTACGGGTCGCGTCGTTGAGCAACTTGTCCGGCTGCCACAAGGGCTTGTAGTGGAAGTTGGTGGCCGACTCCAGGTCGAAGCTGGCTTCCTGGTAGCGGCTGGCAGGCTTGTCGCCGAAACGCCGACGGGTGTGGCTGAAGGTATTGCGTATGGTCTGGGCGGTGGTTGTCTTGATTTCAACGCTCATGGCGCTTGCATCCTGTAATTGTTGTTGTGAGGGAGCGACACCGTAGGGGTCAGTGACTCGGGTTCTGCTCGACCAAATTGCCGTAGCGCCACTTCTGCATGTCGGCGTCGATGACCGCGGACATCTGTGCATTCATGTGCTGCACCCGGTTGCTGGTGCAAAACTGTTCGAAGGCCACACGGGGCAGGACCAGTTCGACGTACAGCTCGGGATAGCCGATGGCGAAGTCGAACTCGACGAAGGCGTCGTCGGCCCCGCTGCGCACGCGGACGTAGCGCGGCATATCATTGAAAGGGGTGGATGGCTGGCTCATGCATCAGGCTCCTGGTTGGGGCTGATGTAGAACAGAGCAACGGCTGTGCCAAGGACCTGGCAAGCGCCGCGAATTAATTACATGTCATTGATATATATAACGTTATTTCAAAACAAAGCAGATTGGAGGAGGCCCTTGCGCCCTCTTCCGCCGGTCTGTTGGTTGATGCGGTTTGATCATTTGATCAATCGTCAATGCTACTTTGAGCAAATGACCCAAACGTTGAGTGGTGTGCACACCTCGCCACCGAAGCGGCATTGACATTTCGCGCCCGTCTGACCGCTTAATAGAAGAAGTGGGCAACTCGCAGCCTTGCCGACAGGGCCCACACGATGCGCACTCAGCCGCTTGCCTGAACGGCTGCGCCTCGTTTTTCCCCATACAAATACAAACAGGGGTTCGTCTGCATGAATGTGAAATACCGAGCCTCGGAGCATGTGTCTCCGCAGCTCAAGGACCTGACCGACCGTATTCGCTTCCTCGGCAGTGAGGGCAAGATCTGGCTGGACGAGCAGCGCATGTTGCTGATGCAGGTGTCGGCCATGGCCTCCTGCCGCCGGGAGCTGATAGAAATGATCGGCGAGGAACGCGCCAAGGGCTTTTTCCTGCGCCTGGGCTACCAGTCCGGGCTCAAGGATGCGGAGCTTGCGCGCAAGCTGCGGCCCAATGCCGGCGACATCGACATGTTCCTGATCGGCCCGCAATTGCACTCGCTCAAAGGCATGGTCAAGGTCGTGGTACGCGAAATGGACATCGATCTGGAAGCCGGCACCTTCTACGCCGATATCGAGTGGCAGGACTCCTTCGAGGTCGAGAATCACCAGAGCGAGCAACTGCACTCCTCCCAGCCGGTCTGCTGGATGCTGCTGGGCTACGCCATCAGCTACACCTCGCACTTCGTCGGCCGGCAGATCATCTACCGGGAAGTCAGCTGCCGTGGCTGTGGTGATGCGCTGTGCCGGATCATCGGCAAACCCGCCGAGGAGTGGGACGACGCCGACGAGTTCCTGCGCTATTTCAACAGCGACCCCATCATCGACGAACTGCATACCCTGCAGCAGCAAGTCGAGAACTTGAACCAGCAGATGCAACTGCGCGCCGGCCAGTTCTATGGCATCGGCCAGTCGCAGATCTACCGCAAGACCTGCACCCTGATCGACAAGGCAGCCCCCGGCAAGGCGTCGGTGTTGTTGCTCGGCGAAACCGGCGTGGGCAAGGAAGTGATCGCCCGCAGCCTGCATTTGCGCAGCGAACGCGCCGGGGGGCCGTTCATTGCCTTGAACTGTGCGGCGATCACCGCCGAGCTGATTGAAGCGGAATTGTTCGGCGTGGAAAAAGGTGCCTACACCGGCGCACAGCAGTCGCGCATGGGCCGTTTCGAGCGGGCCAATGGCGGCACCCTGTTTCTCGATGAAATCATCGAACTGACGCCACGCGCCCAGGCCAGCCTGCTCCGGGTATTGCAAGAGGAAGAGCTGGAACGTGTCGGCGACAGCCAGACGCGCAAGGTTGACGTACGGGTCATTGCCGCCACCCACGAAGACCTCGGCCAGGCTGTCAAGGATGGGCGTTTCAGGGCCGACCTGTATTACCGCTTGAACGTCTATCCGGTGCGCATCCCGGCCCTGCGCGAGCGCCGGGAAGACATTCCGCTGTTGATCGAACACTTCCTCGAAAGACTGCATGCCAGCTACAAGAAGAAAACCCTCGGCCTTTCCGATCGCGCCCTCGAAGCCTGCCTGCGCTATGAGTGGCCCGGCAACATCCGCGAGCTGGAAAACCTCATCGAACGGGGCGTGATCATCACCGACAGTAACCAGAGCATTTCCGTCGAGGCGCTGTTCCCGCACCTGAGCGATGAAGCCCAGAGCATCGGCTTGAGCAGCGAGGGCAACCTGGTCGACCCGACGCCGGCACCCGACATCGACTGGGTGGCCCAACTGATCGACCTTGGCATTGGCCTGGATGCGGTGGAGGAAGCGCTGATGCAGGCTGCGCTCAAACGCTCCCGGCAAAACGTCTCCGAGGCTGCCCGGCTGCTCGGCATGACCCGACCGGCCCTGGCTTACCGAATGAAAAAACGGTCCTCAGAAGAGGGCTTTGGAGCCCGTTGAGCTTATCGTTTTTGGATGTGCGACCAATACCCCGCTAGTTCCCGGTTTTAACCTTGCTCCATAGCCGCGTTCTTACCCGCTCCAACTTCAACGGCAAGGGTTCAAGCGGGAACAGCGTCTCCAGCACCTGCCTGGACGGATAGACATCCGGGTTGTCCCTGATCTTCTGCTCGACCAGCGCCGTCGCGTCCTTGTTGGCATTCGGGTAGCCCAGGTAATTGGTCGACTGGGCGATCACTTCCGGGCGCAGCATGTAGTTGATGAAGTCCATCCCCTCCTTCGGATTGGGCGCATCGTTGAGCAACACCATGCTTTCCACCCACACCGGTGCGCCCTCGCGAGGGATGCTGTAGAGCAGCTTGCGCCCATTGGCGGCCAGTTCTGCCGAAGACTTGGCTTCCAGGACCCCACCAGACCAACCCAGCACCACGCAGACGTTGCCATTGGCCAGGTCAGAGATGAATTTGGAGGAATCGAAGTAACGAATGTGCGGCCGCACCTTCAGTAGCAGCGCTTCGGCCTTGCGGTAATCTTCCGGGTTTTGACTGTTGTGGGGCAGCCCGAGGTAATGCAGCGCGATCGGGACGATCTCGTTCGGCGCATCGAGCATGGCCACGCCGCATTGGCTCAATTTGGCGATGTTGTCTTCCTTGAAGATCAGGTCCCAGGAGTTGACCGGGGCGTCTGTGCCGAGAAGCGCCTTGACCTTGTCGGCATCGTAGCCGATGCCGGTCGTGCCCCACATGTAGGGTGCCGCGTAGCGATTGCCGGGATCGTTGCTCTGTAGCTTGGCGAGGATTTCCGGATCCAGGTGAGGCAAATTGGGCAACTGAGCCCTATCCAGTTCCTTGAGCACGCCGGCCTTGATCAGGTTCGGCAGCAGGTCCCCCCCGGCGAACACCACGTCGTAGCCGCTGCGGCCGGCCATGACCTTGCTTTGCATGACGTCGCTGTTGTCGAACACGTCGTACACCGGGTCAATGCCCGTTTCCTTCTGGAAGTTTTTCGTCGCGTCAGGAGCAATGTAGTCGTACCAGTTGTAGATATGCACGCGGGGGTTGGCTGCCTCGGAAGCCTCGGTACAGGCAAAGGCTGATATCAACAACGTGACCAGGGCCATGGGTAAACAGCGGTTCAGGCTCATCGGAACACTCCAGAACAGTTTTATTATTGTTGGGTTCAAGGCTGGCTTGATCAGGGAATCAACAGTTCACGACGACCGTCGGCATGATCGACTCGCTCTCCTGGCAGGTGCAAGCGGCGGTCACTCAAGTAGTCATATTCGCGGCGGGCGGTTTGCAGTTGCTCGAGATCCAGCTCGACGACCTGGCGACATTCCTGGCGCCCGGCTTCGAACAGCACGCGTCCAAACGGGTCGACCGCCGCACTGCCACCGGCAAACACCAGGCCCCCATCACCCTCGCCGATCCGATTCACCATGACCGCGAAAGCCTGGTTCTCCTGGGCCCGGGCCATGATCGCGGTGCGATGGACGGGGCCGTACGGGTCCATGTTGCCGTTGGTGACGATGATCAGTTCGGCGCCGAGCTGCGCCAGGGCACGGCTGCTTTCGGGCAATTCGATGTCGTAGCAGATCAGGATGCCAACGCGCACGCCCTTCCACAACGCCGTGACATAGCGGTCACCGGGGCAAAACGCGCCGCGCTCCGATGGCCACAGGTGGGTCTTGCGGTAGCTCAAGGCGATGCCTTCGGGCGTCACCAGTACGGAGGTGTTGTAATAGGTGCCGGCATCATTCTCGGCAATGCCGACCACCACCGAGACATTCCGCTCGCGCACCACCTGCAAGATGGCTTGCAGGGTCGGGCCGTTCAGCGGTTCGGCAACGCTCGCCAGTTGCTCGGCATCGACGAAACCCATCAGCTGGGTTTCCGGGAAGACCAACAGATCCGTATCATCTGCGCAGGTCGCGATAGCCTTTATGGTACACCCCAGGTTATAAGCGGTGTCGCCGTCGCGACCGGCCAATTGCATGAGTTCAATCTTCATCTTTATTCCTTGCACACAGGTTGAATAAGGGCCCAATCTCCGGACAGCACCCGCCAGGGCTGAACAGAGTATGGGGCGCCGCCCGACGGCAAGTAATTACATCGATGGGGTACCCCTCAATGGGTAGCAACATGAACCTGACGTTGCAGGATGTGGCCTGGCATGACGCGGTAGGCCGGTTGATCGAAACCCTGGACCGGCCCACCTTCTGGACCGCGCTGGTGCGCTTGCTCGACCGCTATGTTCCCGTGGACAACTGGGTGGTGGTGATATTCAGCTCGGGCCGGCCGCAGGTGCTGGCTGAATCGCCCGGCGAGGACGGTGGGCTCGATTCGCTTTTCCAGGACTATCTCAAGGGCCTGTACCTGCTCGACCCCTTCTACATCGCCAACCGGGAGGCGCCGCAGAGCGGTCTTTTCCGCCTGGATGACGTCGCGCCGGAATGCTTTGAGCAGACCGACTACTACCAGCGCTATTTCCGCCTCAACATCGTCACCGACGAGGTGCATATCAACGTCCAGCTCGACGCCGAGCGAACCCTCAGCCTGTCCCTGGGAAGCCAGTGCCGCTTCAGCCTGGAGCAAATTGCCCTGCTGGGCCTGATCCAACCCTGGGTCGCCGCCCTGATGCGCCAACGCATGGCATTCGAGCGGGAGCTGGAACAGACCCCGGCCCTGCCACCCAGCTGGCAGGGCCGACTGGAATCGACTGCCAGGCAGATGGAATCGCCGTTGTCGGCGCGTGAACTGGAGGTCGGCCGCCTGATGCTCAGCGGCTGCTCGAACAAGGAGATTGCCCGCAAGCTGGCGATATCGGCAGAGACCGTGAAGGTCCACCGCAAGCACATGTACAGCAAGCTCGGGATCAAGTCCCAGTCCGAGCTGTTCTCACTGTTTCTTCAGGCACAGGAATGAAAAAAAACCCCGACACTCGCATCGAGTGTCGGGGGCCGAAGGTGTTCTGGTTGATCGTCAGGGCGGTGTTTGAACCAGGATCAGTTGAACGCCTCCGGCTGCCAGCCGACCTTGCGCATGGCCGCCAAGAGCCGCTCCGGCCCGAGCGCCAATACGCGATTGCCACACCCTTCGAGGTCGGTTGCAGCAAGCATCGCATTGACGATGGCTTCCTCGACAGCGTCGGCGGCAGCCACGAACAAGGCCGAAATATAGTCGTTGTTGACCATCTGCAAGGTCGTCGTCGGCGCACCGGGATGGCCATGATTGGCCGCTGGCAAACTGCTGTTGCCCACGGAAAACGCAACGAAGATATCGCCGCTCGAATCCTCCGTGCCACCGCCCACCCGTGCCAGGCCAACGCTTGCCCGCTGCGCCAGGCGTGTGCACTGATGAGGCAGCAAGGGGGCGTCGGTGGCAATGGTGATCACGATCGACCCCATGCCTGCCTCGCCGACGTTGGCAGGGCCTGCAAACGGGGACGCTACGTCATCCAACACCGCGCCTACCGGATAGCCCGCCACCCGAAGCGCCTTGCGCACGCCATAATTGGCCTGCACCAGTACCCCGACGGTCCAGCCTCCCTCTTCAGCGCTCAACACCCGCGAGGAAGTACCGATGCCGCCCTTGAACTCGTGGCATATCATGCCGTTGCCACCGCCGACGCAACCCTCCTGCACCGGGCCTGAGCGCGCGGCCGCCAGTGCCGCATGGACGTGTTCGGCGGTGACATGCTGGCCCCATATATCGCTCAACACGCCATCGTAGGTTTCCAGTACCACCGGCATGCACCAGTAGGTGTGGAGCCTGGCCATGTCCCGCTCGGCAGCCACCAGTGCATCGCGCACCACGCCGACGCTATGGGTATTGGTATAAGCAATCGGCGTGGTCAGCAAACCCGCTTCGCGAATCCATTCCAGCCCCGTCGCATCGCCATTGCCATTCAACACATGCACCCCGGCAAAGCAGGGCTCCAGGTGCGCGGCACCCGCCCGCGGCTCAATGACGGTAACGCCGGTGTGGATCGAGGTTTCGCCCGTTTCAGCGTTGAGCGTGTGATGGCCCACCCGCACACCCGCCACATCGGTGATAGCGTTGTGAATGCCAGGGGTGCCCGTACCAATAACGATGCCAAGGTCGCGTAAGCGCATTGTTCCATTCTCCACGTTGGATAAATCAAGGAGTCCGGAGTTTATTAACCAGTCAGGCACTTAGCGATAACCCTGTGTCGTTACCCCAAGGGCGTTACAGGTGGATCAGGCGAGCGATACCACGCTGTTCAACAGCGTCTTCACCAACAGCGCCTGACGCGTGGCACCGGTCTTGGCGAACACACCGCGTAAATGCGCGCGCACGGTATTTTTCATGACGCCGAGTTTGTCGGCGGCTTCATCGAGGGTCAGCCCGTCCATCATCAGCAAGGCCACCTCGGTTTCAGTCGCGGTCAGCTGGAACAGTTTGCGCAGCAACCGACGCGAAGCCTGGGGCGAATCCGCGGGGTCGCGGATGAACACCGCGACCGCCGGGCGCCGGGTGCTGTTATCAGCCTGGTAGTTGAGTGAAATCGGCCGCAGCAGCAGGGTCAGCGGCATCTCCCCGGTTGGCCTGGACAAGGCGATCACTTCGAAGCATTCGGTATCGCCGCACTGATGCTGTTGCAGCACTTTCTGAATCACCTCCTGCAATGCGCGATTCTCGCTCGGCGACCAGGCGCAGAGCTTGTCCTGCCGACTGTAGAGCCCGTCCCTGGTGGCAAACAAGCGGCTTGCCGCTTCATTGCTCTTCATCACCTTGCCTCGTTCATCGAGGATCGCCGTGCCCACCAGCATGCGGTCGATGGTAGCGGCGTAAAGCAGGCGTTCGGAATTCAACTCGTCAAGCGTCGAATGCATGTCGACGGCCGTTTTGAGATGCGGCAGCAGTACGGACACCAGGGCTTTCTCGGCGTCTGCGAAGTCGTGGCCCTGGTGATTGCGACAGACGAAGAACGCGCAATCCACGCCCGCCTCCGTGCGGATATTGGCGACCAGGATGTAGCGCAGGTCCAACGGTGCCAGGTACTGGAGGTAGAAGTCATGCTCGCACCAGCTCGCCTGGCCGAATACCTCGTCGGCCGTCGCGACACGGTCTATCGGCCAGTCGATGAAGGGGCAGATCGCATAGTAATGTTCGCTGTAGGAAGGCTCCCCCGGCAGCAAGGCGCCGAACACCGAAGCATTGACGATCAACCCCGGCCGTTCGCTTGCGGGATTGCGCAATACCAGCGTGACGAAAGTGGCATCGAGCTTCTGACGGGCCGTTTCCAGGAAGCCCGACCAGGGGATGGTTTCCTTCGGCCCCTGATAGATACGCCCGAGGAAATCGCTCAGGCCGGCTGGGTCGAGCGCTGCCGTTTGGTATAGCGTTTCGCTGATCATGCTTGTCGGGATTCGCAATGAGTTGATCGAGCCTTGCGCGAGTATTGAACAGTGCCGGTGAAGATGAATCGTCCGTTTGGCCTAGCCCTGCCGAAGATCCTATGTCGCTTGGCAAGGCCTCATCGCTGGCAAGCCAGCTCCCAAAGGGTTCAGCTGTGTTCACACAAATTGTGTTCAGGACACAGATCCTTTGTGGGAGCTGGCTTGCCAGCGATAGGGTCACTGCGGCACTTCAGACAGACCGTGTCGCCTCCATCGCGGGCAAGACCCGCTCCTACAACAAAGCCGCCAGCACATGCTCGACTATGCGCTCAGCCGCCACCTCGGCACTGTCCGTGCAGGTATCGATGCGGATGTCCGGACTCACCGGCGGCTCATACGGCGAATCGATGCCGGTGAAGTTTTGCAGCTCCCCGCGCCGGGCTTTTTTGTATAAACCCTTGGGATCGCGCTGTTCGGCGACTTCGATCGAGGTATCGATGTAGATCTCGATGAACACCCCATCGCTGGCCAGCTTGCGGGCCATCTCACGTTCGGACCGGAACGGCGAAATGAACGATACCAAGGTGATCAGCCCGGCATCGAGCATCAGCCGCGCCACCTCTGCGACCCGGCGAATATTCTCGACCCGGTCGGCTTCGGAGAAACCCAGGTCCTTGTTCAACCCGTGACGCACGTTGTCGCCGTCGAGCAGATAAGTGTGCCGCCCCAGCGCATGCAGCTTGCGTTCGACCAGGTTGGCGATGGTCGACTTGCCCGCCCCGGACAAACCGGTAAACCAGAGGATGCAAGGGGTCTGGCCCTTGAGCAGCGCATGCGCCTGACGGTTGACGTCGATGGCCTGCCAATGCACGTTCTGCGACCGGCGCAAGGCAAAATGCAGCATACCGGCGCCGACAGTGTTGTTGCTCAGCCGATCGATCACGATAAACCCGCCGGTATCGCGATTGTCAGCGTAGGCGTCGAACGGGATGGCCTGATCCAGGCTCAGGTTGCCGACGCCAATCTCGTTCAGCTCCAGCGTCCTGGCCGCCAGCTGCTCAAGGGTGTTGACGTTGACCTTGTACTTGAGCGTGGCACAGGTCATGCCCAGGGTGCGGCTGCCAATCTTCAACAGGTACGGCCGGCCCGGCAACATCGGCTCCTCGCCCATCCACACCAGGGTCGCCTCGAACTGATCGGCGACCGCCAGGGGGGACGCGACCGGGGCGATGATGTCGCCACGGCTGATGTCGATTTCATCTTCCAGAGTCAGGGTGATCGCCTGGCCGCAGATCGCCTGATCCTGTTCGCCAGCCGGGGTGATGATGCTGGCAATGCGGCTTTCCTTGCCCGACGGCAGCACGCGTATCCGCTCACCGCAACGAATGGAACCGGCGACGACACTGCCGGCGTAGCCACGGAAGTCCAGGTTGGGCCGGTTGACCCACTGCACCGGCATGCGAAACGGCGCCTGGGCAAGGGCTTGGCCTTCCAGCTCGACGCTTTCCAGATACTGCATCAGCGTCGGGCCCTGATACCAGGGTGTCTGTACGCTCGGCTCGATGACATTGTCACCCGCCAACGCCGACATCGGTATGCAGACGATGTTTTGCAGGCCGAGCTGCGCGGCGAAGGCGCGGTACTCGGCTTCGATTCGTTCGAACACCGCCCGGGAGTAGTCGACCATGTCCAGCTTGTTCACCGCCACCACCACCTGGCGAATGCCGATCAGCGACACCAGGTAGCTGTGCCGGCGGGTCTGGGTCAGCAGGCCCTTGCGGGCATCGATCAACAACACCGCCACATCGGCGGTGGAGGCGCCAGTCACCATGTTGCGGGTGTACTGTTCATGCCCCGGGGTGTCGGCGACGATGAACTTGCGTTTTTCGGTGGCGAAGAATCGGTACGCCACATCGATGGTAATGCCCTGCTCCCGCTCGGCGGCCAGGCCATCGACCAGCAAGGCAAAATCAAGCTCGCCGCCCTGGGTGCCCATCTTTTTCGAGTCGATCTCGAGTTGGCCGAGTTGATCCTCGAAGAGCATTTTCGATTCATACAACAGCCGGCCGATCAGCGTGCTCTTGCCATCGTCGACACTGCCGCAGGTGATAAAGCGCAGCAACCCCTTGGTCTGTTGCGATTGCAGGTTGTGCTGGACATCTTCGGCGATCGGGTCAGTAGCCTGGTTCATCAGAAGTACCCCTCTTGCTTTTTCTTTTCCATGGAGCCGGCCGAATCGCTGTCGATCAGCCGCCCTTGCCGTTCCGAGGTTTTGCTAAGGAGCATTTCCTCGATGATCTGCGGCAGGGTCTGTGCCGCGCTTTCGATCGCGCCGGTGAGCGGGTAACAGCCGAGCGTGCGGAAACGCACCTGGCGCATCTCTGGCACCTCGCCTGGGCGCAGTTGCATGCGCTCGTCGTCGACCATGATCAGCGTGCCGTCGCGCTCTACCACGGGGCGCTCCTTGGCAAAGTACAAAGGCACGATGGGGATATCGTTGAGGTGGATGTATTCCCAGATATCCAGTTCGGTCCAGTTCGAGATCGGGAACACCCGCAGGCTCTCGCCCTTGCGTTTGCGCGTGTTGTACAGGCGCCACAGCTCCGGGCGCTGCATCTTCGGGTCCCAGCGGTGCTGTTCGGAGCGGATGGAAAAGATCCGCTCCTTGGCCCGCGATTTTTCCTCGTCGCGCCGTGCGCCGCCGAAGGCCGCATCGAAGCCGTACAGGTCCAGCGCCTGCTTGAGGCCCTGGGTCTTCCAGATATCGGTGTGCAGTGCCGAACCGTGGGTGAAGGGGTTGATATTGCGTTCCAGCCCTTCGGGGTTCACATGCACCCGCAGGTCCAGGCCCAGGCGTTCGACGGTCTGATCACGGAAGCTGATCATTTCGCGAAACTTCCAGGTGGTATCGACGTGCAGCAGGGAAAAAGGTGGTTTGGCCGGGTAGAACGCCTTCATCGCCAGGTGCAGCATGACCGCGCTGTCCTTGCCGACCGAATAGAGCATCACCGGGTTTTCACACTCAGCCACCACCTCGCGCATGATGTGGATGCTCTGCGCCTCCAGCCATTGCAAATGAGTCAACATCTCCGATCTCCTCAGTGTTGCCGGGCCCGCCCGGAGTGGTCGGGCCCTGCTGGAGATCACAGTATTGAAAGCGGGGTTTGCGACTCTTCGTCTAACCAGACTAAAAAACCTGCAAGGCCGATTACAGGCTTTCGCGGTACAGCTTTTCCGCCCGCGCCTTGAGGCTGTGAGCTATTGCGTCGAACCCTTGCTTGACCCACGGGCCGTGATTCTCCATCACCGTCTGCGCGGTCGGGCCCAGGAACAGGTCGGTGGTGTGATAGCGACAGCTCGCCTCACCCGTCGCTTCGATGTGCTGGTCGCGGCGCGCCGCGTCCGGGTTTTCGGCCGTGGCATACATCTCCCAGGACAACAGGGTCGGCCGGTCGAACGCAGCCAGGTACTCGATCACATGCACCAACTCGCCCGGGCACATCGGGTTCGGCAGGAACAGGTTGACCGCCTCGCCCATGCGCAGGGTCGATTCGACCTTGACGGTAAAAGGGTTCCATTGCGGGTAGCGTTCGAGGTCGATCAGCACTTCCCAAACCAGCTCTGCCGGTGCGGCGATATCCACGGTTACTGAAGTCACGAGTGTGTTCTGGACCATTGGAGCTCCTGTGCGCAGTGTCACCACCACGCCGAAATGACGAGGCGGGCCAGTGCAGCCCGCTCCCCATCTTGCCCAGTGCCTGGCATCCGGTTCCTCGTCTACCCGGACTAAATTTGGCTCTAGTCCGGTCAGACGAAGAAGACCGGTTGCCCGCATTTATAGGGTAGATGCCAGAGGGTTGTGCATCGGCACCGCCCTGGACGACAGGAGATGCACGATGACGACAGACTCGATCGACGAGCAATTGCTCAGCGGCCAGACATGGCACGCCTTCTGCGATGTGCTCAAACGCAGCGGCGACCAGATTCTGCGCGCCGAGGCCCCCACCGACGCGCACACCCGCGCCGAAGGTTTCCGCTACCTGAGCCGGCTGATGCGCATTGCCCTGGAAATGCACGTCGAATTCGCCGACCCGGACTTTCCCGGCTTTTTCTCGCCTTCACACGAAACCGGCAAGATCGGCGCGGACAACCCCGACAATCTCTACCAGTACGCTCGCCTCAACGGCAACAATGCATACCGAGTCAGCGGTCAACGTGGCAGCGTCGCCTACCTGAGCTTCGGCACCCAGAAAGGCGGCTACGAAACCGACGGCACCATGACCCCCACCGGGGCCATCGATGCCGAACACCTGGAACTGAACGCAGACGGCAGCTTCGAGATCATCCTCAGCCAGCAACCCTCTGGCGCCAACTGGCTGCGCCTGGAACCGGACAGCAATGCACTGATCGTGCGCCAGACCTTCCTCAATCGTAAAACCGAGAAGCCCGCGCAACTGCGCATCGAACGCATCGGCAGCGTCGACAAGCCCGGCCCGCTCAACCCGCATCACCTGCACCAAGGCCTGCAACGCGCCGCCAGCTTCGTGGAAAACACCGCCCGCCTGTTCGCTGACTGGGCCCAGGGCTATCAAGCCCACAGCAACCAGTTGCCGCCGGCCGACCAGGCCCTGTGCCAGGCCGTGGGCGGCGACCCGAACATCTTCTATTACCACTCGCATTGGGCCCTGGCCGACGACGAAGCGCTGCTGATCGAGGTCGAATCGGTGCCTGAATGCGACTTCTGGAACCTGCAGATCAACAACTACTGGATGGAGTCGCTGGACTACCGCTACCACCGGATCTGCCTGAACAAACACTCGGCTCACTACAACGACAAGGGTGGCGTCACCCTGATCCTCAGTGCCCGCGACCCGGGCCTTGCGAACTGGCTGGAAACCGCAGGCCACCGCCAGGGCACCCTTTGCCTGCGCTGGGTTGGCGCCAGCGAACACGTTCACCCCACTACGCGCATCGTCAAACTCGAAAGCCTCAAGCTCGACAGCCTCAAGGATTCCCTATGACCCTCTCGCCATTGAACCTCGACAACCTGCTGGCAGAAGCCAGCGCCCGCGCCCAAGGCTTGAGCGATTTCGGGCCAGGCAACTACCGCGAGGCGCTGCAGGTGATGATCGACTCGCTGCACGCCGAAGCCAATCTGTCCGACCAGGGCCTGGCGCTGATGCGTGAAAAGCTGCTTGGCCAATTGGTCAATCGGCTGGTGATCGAAGACTACTGTCGTCGCTACCCGGAGATCGAACAGCAAACCCTCGACGATCCCTTGGTCATCGTCGGCCTGCCCCGTACCGGCACCACCTTGATGCAACGCACCCTCGCAGTGGACCCCCGATTCCACTCGGCGACCTGGTGGGAAACCCGCTACCCCGCGCCGTTGCCGGGCGAATCCATCGAACAGCCAAGCCAACGCACCGCGCGGGCCTGCGCCGAAGTCGCGGCGATGCTGGAATACATGCCGCAGATCCTGTCCATTCACCCGCTCGACGCGATGCAGGCCGATGAAGAGTTCATGCTCATGGAGCATTCCTTCATGTGCGCCATGGACTCCTACGCCAATGTGCCCAGCTACACCGCCTGGCTGGACCGTCAGGACCAGAGCCAGGTATATGATTACCTGAAGAAAATGCTGCAGTTCCTCCAGTGGCAGCAGCAACAGCGCGGGTTGCCGTCCGGCCGGCGCTGGTTGCTCAAGAGCCCGCAGCACCTGCACACCCTGGAACTGCTGTTCAAGACCTTCCCCCGTGCGCAAGTCATCCTTACACACCGCGAGCCAGGCAAGACCATCCCCTCCATCGCCAGCTTCGTCCATACCCTCTGGCAGATGTACAGCCAAGCCGCCGACCCGCGCCAGGTCGGCGCACAATGGAACGCGCGCATGGCTCGCGCCATCCGCCACAGCATGGCGGTGCGCGCAGAACTACCGGCCGAACGCTTCCTGGATGTGCAGTTCGAAGACACCCTGACTGACCCGCTGGGCGTGATCGAGAACATCTACCGCTTCGCCAACCTGCCACTGGGCGATGAGGTACGCACCGCGATGAGCGACTGGCTGGCGCAGAACGGCCGGGACAAACGTGCGGCACACGCCTACACCCTGGAGCAGTTTGGTCTGAGCGAAAGCCAGCTGGAGCAGGACTACGCGGCGTACCGTAGCCGCCACATCAATGCGCAAACCCGGATCTGATATGACTCAATACTTTGCCTTCAATGGCGATGCCGATGGTTTGTGCGCGTTGCAGCAACTACGCCTGGCACAAGGCTCTGAGGGCCAACTGGTTACCGGTGTAAAACGCGATATCGGCCTGTTGCGGCGAGTCCAGGCCGGCCCTGGCGACCGTGTCACCGTGCTGGATATCGCCCACGAACAGAACCGCGAGGATGTCGCCCGCCTGCTGCAGGCCGGCGCGACAGTGCGCTACTTCGACCATCATTTCGCCGGGGACCTGCCCAGCCATCCAGGCCTGGAGTCGTACATCAATACCGCAGCGAACGTCTGCACCAGCTCACTGGTCAATGACTACCTGAGCGGTCGTCACCACCGCTGGGCGATCGTCGCGGCGTTCGGCGACGGGTTGGCGGAACTTGGACAGGCGCTTGCCGAACAATACGGCCTGTTGCCCAAGCAGATCGAGCAGCTCCAACAGCTGGGCCTTTACCTGAATTACAACGCCTACGGCGAGCGCATCAGCGACTTGCACTTCGACCCCGCCGAGCTGGCCGAGGCGCTGCAACCCTTCGCCGACCCACTGGACTTCATTGGCAGCAGTGAAACCTTCGCCACCCTGCAGGACGGTTATCTTGCGGACATGGCCAGGGCAGCCAGCCTGACCGTCTGGCGCGAGGTACCGGGCGCCACCTTATATCGCCTGCCTGCTGCGCCTTGGGCGCGCCGGGTCATCGGGGTGCTGGCCAATCAACTGCTCAGCCAGAGCCCAGACCATGCATTGGCATTGCTCTCGAGCAATACCGCCGGTGGTTATACCGTCAGCGTGCGTACACCGGCGCATTCTCCGCTGGCGGCAGACGCGTTCTGCCGTCACTTCCCCAGCGGCGGCGGACGCAAGCGCGCGGCCGGCATCAACCACCTCCCGGCGTCCGACTTGATGTCATTCGCCCGGGCCTTTGAACGTGCCTACGGCTGGCGGGCGGACACCGAGTTCATCTGACCAGCTTCCGGTCAGCAGGCTCTTGGGCGAGAAAGCCTCGAACCGCCAGCGCAGCCCCAAGGCTGCGCGGCGCCGTACGCCGCGACGAACACCTGCATTTCCTGAAATCGATCCATTGGCCGGGCTTCTTGGGCTGAGCATTCGGGCAAGCATAAACTGCCGAGGCTATGCCTGCGATGAGGTCCGAAATTAACACTTGCCCGGTGAGGGGCAAGACGGTATCTACAAGATTCGGCGCACCTCGATCGGCGTAGCCGCTGCCGCCAGGCTGTCGCAGTGGCGCACCAGCTGGAGTCCCGCAGGGGCTCCCCGGCGATCTTGAGATGTTGCGCCTGCTTCGCAGGCGAGCGCAGCCTGATGGCAGCGGCTACAGGAATTGCGATGCCCGGAACAAAACTGCTTCCTCTATTTAAAATCGGGAAATATCCTACACATCAGATCGACACCGCCTTACTTGCTCGATCTACACCATCACACTACCCTCCTCCAGTCGCTGCAAATTCAGCGATCGGGTGTGGAAGCCCGTATCGACGTTAGGCGCACAAGCGCCGCTATCGAGTCTGGCGTTTTTTTTGGTCAGTGCTTTATGGTGGCCGTGCGCTGGGCATCTTCGGGTGCGCCGGGTGCCTAACGTCCCGGTCTTCCACACCGGCGTACGGCCGCCACCCATCACGTGGAAGTGATGCTGTCGGCTTCTATCCATACGTTAGGAGTTGCATCATGATCAAAATCGTTCCCGATCCACCTGCCGTTTCCGACGAGTCTCTCGCCTCCCCCACCGGCACGCTCAACAAAACCGCCCTGACTGTGTTCGGCGCCTGCGATGCCGGACACGCACCGCTGTTCGCCGTGTGCGCAGGCATTCCAGCCGAAGATGCCCTGGTGCATGCATCACTCTTGCTCAAAGGCGCGTTCGCTTCAGCCTATGCTGCCTGCGACGATGGGGGTGACAGGGAGAGGCAAGGGTTGCTGTGGTCGACGCTGCATTCGGTCGAGATGGCCAAGGCGTTGATCGATGCGTTATTGGATGGGGCTGAGGCGGAGGCTTTGGAGCCAGAAACAGGTTCGGCGCTCTAGTGCTGGACAGCCAGTAAATGCGGCCGCTGCACGGCCGATCGCTGGCAAGCCAGCTCCCACAGGGTTCGCGGAGATCCATGTGGGAGCTGGCTTGCCAGCGATGCAGGCGACGCGGTGTTATTGGGTGCTGTGTGCTTGCTGATCGGCATGATACGAAGACCGCACCAACGGCCTCGAAGCCACATTCCTGAAGCCCATCTTCATCCCCTGCTCGGCAAACCAGGCAAAGGTATCCGGGTGCACGAAGCGTTGCACCGGCAGGTGGCTGCGCGACGGTTGCAGGTACTGCCCCAGGGTCAGCATGTCGACCTGATGCTCGCGCATGCGCTGCATCACCTCGATCACTTCCTCATCGGTCTCACCAAGCCCCAGCATCAGCCCAGACTTGGTCGGCACCCCCGGCACGCGCTTTTTGAAGTTTTCCAGCAGGTCCAGCGACCACTCGAAATCCGAGCCCGGACGCGCCGCCTTGTACAGCCGCGGCACCGTTTCCAGGTTGTGGTTGAACACATCCGGCGGCTCCTGTTCGGTAATGGCCAGGGCCACATCCATTCGTCCTCGGTAATCCGGCACCAGGGTTTCGAGCTGGATGCCCGGCGACAGCTTGCGGATCTCGCGCAGGCAGTCGACGAAGTGCTGGGCGCCGCCGTCGCGCAAATCGTCGCGGTCCACCGAGGTGATGACCACGTACTTCAGGCGCAGGTCGGCGATGGCAATGGCCAGGTTCTTCGGCTCGTCGACGTCCAGCGGCTTGGGCCGACCGTGGCCGACATCGCAGAAGGGGCAACGACGGGTGCAGATGTCGCCCATGATCATGAAGGTTGCCGTGCCGCCGGAGAAACACTCGCCCAGGTTCGGGCAGGACGCTTCCTCGCAGACGCTGTGCAGCTTGTGCTTGCGCAGCAGGGCCTTGACCCGCGCCACCTCGGGCGAAGTCGGGATCTCGACGCGGATCCAGTCCGGCTTGCGCGGCACCTCTTCGGTCGGGAGGATTTTCACCGGGATGCGCGCCACCTTCTCGGCGCCGCGCAATTTGATCCCGGTCTGCAAGGGTTGCGGACGAGTGGCGACAGTCAGGGTTTCGTTCATGATCATGCTCCAGCTTCAGCCACGGTAATAACGTTGCGCCACGAACGGCGTGCGCACGACCAGCATCGGCACCAGCTTGCCGCGCACCTGGGCAAAGACTTCCGTCTCCAGCGCAGCAAAGCCGCTCTCCACATATCCCATCGCCAGGGGTCCGCCCAGACTGGGGCCGAAGCCGCCGCTGGTGACACGGCCGATCACCTCCTCGCGGGCATTGACGATCAGCGCACCTTCACGCACCGGAACGCGCTCTCTGGGCAACAGCCCGACGCGCTTGCTGACCACACCATCGCGCTGCTGGGCCAGGATACGCTCGGCGCCCGGGAAGCCGGCGGCACGCCGGGCCTTGGAAATGGCCCAGAGCAGGCTGGCCTCGATCGGGGTGGTCTCGTTATTCATGTCATGGCCATACAGGCACAGGCCGGCTTCCAGGCGCAGCGAGTCGCGAGCGCCGAGGCCGATCGGGGCGACTTCGGGTTCGGCGAGCAGACGACGGGCCAGGGCTTCGGCACTGGCGGCCGGTACGGAGATTTCAAAGCCGTCTTCGCCGGTGTAACCGGAGCGGCTGACATAGCAATCGACGCCCAGCAGCTGCACGCTGGCGAACTGCATGAACGTCATCTTCGCCACCACAGGGGCCAGGCGCTCGAGCACCTTCACCGCGGCCGGACCTTGCAGGGCGAGCAGGGCGCGTTCCTCGAACAGTGGCTGAACCTGGCACTGGTCGCCCAGGTGCGTGCGCAGGTGAGCCAGGTCCTGGTCCTTGCAGGCGGCGTTGACCACCAGAAACAGTTCGTCGTTGCCCAGGTTGGCAACCATCAGGTCGTCGAGAATGCCGCCGTTTTCATTGGTGAACAGCGCATAGCGCTGCATGCCCACCGGCAGGTCGATGATATCGACCGGCACCAGGGTTTCCAGCGCGCTGGCCGCACCGGCGCCTCGCAAACGGATCTGGCCCATGTGCGAGACGTCGAACAGGCCGGCCTGCTCGCGGGTGTGCAGGTGTTCCTTGAGCACCCCCAGCGGGTACTGGACCGGCATGTCGTAGCCGGCAAAAGGCACCATGCGCGCACCGAGTTCCAGGTGCAGGCTGTACAGCGGGGTTTGCAGCAATTGTTCGGTAGACATGGACGACTCCTAGCATTCGATGATGTTGACAGCCAGACCGCCGCGGGCGGTCTCCTTGTATTTGCTTTTCATGTCGGCGCCGGTCTGGCGCATGGTGCGGATTACCTTGTCGAGCGACACGAAGTGTTGGCCATCGCCACGCAGGGCCATGCGTGCGGCATTGATGGCCTTGACCGAGCCCATGGCATTGCGCTCGATGCAGGGCACCTGGACCAGCCCGCCAATCGGGTCGCAGGTCAGCCCGAGATTGTGTTCCATGCCGATTTCGGCAGCGTTTTCCACTTGTTGCACGGTCCCGCCGAGTACTTCGCACAAGGCCCCGGCGGCCATCGAACAGGCCACCCCGACTTCGCCCTGGCAGCCGACTTCGGCGCCCGAGATCGAGGCGTTTTCCTTGTAGAGAATGCCGATCGCCGCCGCCGTGAGCAGAAAGCGCACCACACCCTCCTCGTTCGCCCCCGGCACGAAACGCGCGTAGTAATGCAGCACCGCCGGCACGATACCGGCCGCGCCGTTGGTCGGTGCCGTCACCACGCGCCCGCCGCTGGCGTTCTCCTCGTTCACCGCCAGGGCATAGAGGTTGACCCAGTCGAGCACCGAGAGGCTGTCGCGCAGGTTGGCTTCCGGGTTGGCATTGAGCTGACGGTGCAGTGCCGCGGCCCGACGCTTGACCTTGAGCCCGCCGGGCATGATGCCTTCGTTGCGGCAACCGGCCAGGACGCAGTCCTGCATCACTTGCCAGATGTGCAGCAACCCCTGGCGCGTCTGCTCCGGGCTGCGCCAGGCAGTCTCGTTCTCGGCCATCAACTGGCTGACCGAGAGACCGTGCTGGGTGCATTGCGCCAACAGCTCGCGGCCGCTTAGGAAGGGATAGCGCAATGGCGTGCGGTCGAAGGCGATGCGGTTGACGCCGATGGCCTCCTCGTCCACCAAAAAGCCGCCGCCCACCGAGTAGTACTCACGGCTGCAAAGCTGCAGGCCAGCGGCATCGAAGGCCCGCAGGATCATGCCGTTGGGATGGTAGGGCAAGGGTTTGCGGATCATCGCCAAGTGCTCTTTCTCGACGAAGCGGATGGTCTTCTCGCCCAACAGCGACAGCGTCCCGGAACCCCGGATCGTCGCCAACCGCGCCTCGACCGTCGAAGTATCCACGGTGTCTGGGTACTCGCCCTCCAGCCCCAGCAACACGGCCTTGTCGCTGCCGTGGCCCTTGCCGGTGGCACCGAGCGAACCGTACAACTCGGCGCGCAGGCTCTCCACCTGCATGAGCTGCCCCTGAGCCTTGAGGCCTTCGACAAAACGCACGGCAGCGCGCATCGGCCCGACGGTGTGGGAACTGGAAGGGCCGATGCCCACCTTGAACAGGTCAAAAACACTTAGCGACATACATGCCTCCGCAAATCAAACGCTGGGATCAGGCCGGGTAAACCGGGAACAGCGCGCAGAGCTCTGCCACTTGTTTAGCCACCTGAGCCTCGACATCGGCATCGCCAAGATGGTCGAGGATGTCGCAGATCCAGGTCGCCAGGGCACGGCATTCCGGCACCTGGAAGCCACGGGTGGTGACCGCCGGGGTACCGATACGCAGGCCGGAGGTCACGAACGGGGACTGCGGGTCGTTGGGTACGGCGTTCTTGTTCACGGTGATATGGGCGCGGCCCAGGGCGGCGTCCGCGTCCTTGCCGGTGATGCCCTGGCGAATCAGGCTGACCAGGAACAGGTGGTTGTCGGTGCCACCGGAGATCACGTCATAACCGCGCTGCTTGAAGATTTCCGCCATGGCCTGGGCGTTTTTGATCACCTGGTACTGGTACTCCTTGAAGCCCGGTTCCAGGGCTTCCTTGAAGCACACCGCCTTGGCCGCGATCACATGCATCAATGGCCCGCCCTGCCCGCCCGGGAACACTGCCGAGTTGAGCTTCTTCTCCAGCTCCGGATCGGCCTTGGCCAGGATCAAACCGCCACGCGGGCCGCGCAGGGTCTTGTGGGTGGTGGTGGTGACCACATCGGCATAGGGCAGCGGGTTCGGGTAAAGGCCAGCGGCGACCAGCCCCGCAACGTGAGCCATATCGACAAAGAGATAAGCACCGACCTTGTCGGCGATTGCGCGAAAACGCGGGAAGTCCAGGGTCTTGGAGTAGGCTGAGAAACCGGCCACGATCATTTTCGGCTTGTGTTCGACAGCCAGGCGCTCGACCTCGTCGTAGTCGATCAGGCCATTGCCGTCGATGCCGTACTGCACGGCGTTGTACAGCTTGCCGGACGAACTGACCCTGGCACCGTGGGTCAGGTGGCCGCCATGGGCCAGGCTCATGCCCAGCAGGGTGTCGCCCGCCTGCAGCAGGGCCAGGTAGACCGCCGCATTGGCCTGGGAGCCCGAGTGCGGCTGGACGTTGGCATAGCCTGCCCCAAACAGCGCCTTGGCGCGGTCGATGGCCAACTGCTCGACCACATCGACGTGCTCGCAGCCACCGTAGTAGCGCTTGCCCGGGTAGCCCTCGGCGTACTTGTTGGTCAGCTCGGTGCCCTGGGCCTGCATCACTTGCGGGCTGGTGTAGTTCTCCGAGGCGATCAGCTCGATGTGATCTTCCTGGCGCCGGGCTTCGCGGCTGATGGCATCGAACAGCGCGGGGTCGAAATCGGAAAGGGTCAGGCTTTTATGGAACATGCTCGTATTTCCTTCTTGTTCGGTTGATGGCAGCAGGTGGCTTGGCCCGGACACGTCCGGGCCGGTGCCTCAGGCGTCCTGATAGATCGACATGGGTGGACAGGCGCAGGCCAGGTTGCGGTCGCCATAGACGTTGTCCACGCGCCCCACCGGCGGCCAGTACTTGCCCTCGCGCAACGATGCCAGCGGGTACACTGCCAACTCGCGGCTGTAGCAGTGGGTCCACTCGCCGACCAGTTCGGCTGCGGTGTGCGGCGCGTTCTTGAGCGGGTTGTCGTGTGGGTCCAGCTCGCCGCGTTCCACGGCGCGGATCTCTTCGCGAATGCTGATCATCGCGTCGCAGAAGCGGTCCAGTTCCTCCTTCGACTCGCTCTCGGTGGGTTCCACCATCAGCGTGCCGGCGACCGGGAAGGACATGGTCGGCGCATGGAAGCCGAAATCGATCAGGCGCTTGGCCACGTCCTCGACGCTTATGCCGCTGGCTTCCTTGAGGGGACGCAGATCAAGGATGCACTCGTGCGCGACCAGACCGTTCTCGCCGGTGTAGAGCACCGGGTAATGCTCCTCCAGGCGCCGGGCGATGTAGTTGGCGCTGAGTATCGCCAGTTGCGAAGCGCGCTTGAGGCCTTCGCCGCCCATCATGCGGATGTACATCCAGGTGATCGGCAGGATGCTGGCGCTGCCATACGGCGCTGCGCAAACCGCGCCTTCCTTGCGTTCCATGTGCCCGTGACCAGGCAGGAACGGCGCCAGGTGCGCCTTGACGCCAATCGGGCCGACGCCCGGGCCGCCACCGCCGTGGGGGATGCAGAAGGTCTTGTGCAGGTTCAGGTGCGAGACGTCGCCACCGAACTTGCCTGGCGCACAGAGGCCGACCATGGCATTCATGTTGGCGCCGTCCAGGTATACCTGGCCGCCGTGGTCGTGGACGATCTCGCAGATCCGGCCAATACCGTCCTCGAACACGCCATGGGTCGAGGGATAGGTGATCATCAGCGCCGCCAGGTGCTCCTTGTGAAGCTCGGCCTTGTTTTGCAGGTCTGCCACATCGACGTTGCCACGGGCATCGCAAGCGACCACGACCACGCGCATGCCAGCCATCTGTGCAGTGGCCGGGTTGGTGCCGTGGGCCGACGACGGGATCAGGCAGACATCGCGCCCCGCCTCACCACGGCTGGCATGGTAGGCACGGATCGCCAGCAAACCGGCGTACTCGCCTTGGGAGCCGGCGTTCGGCTGCAGGGACATGGCGTCATAGCCGGTGGCCGCGCAGAGCATGGCTTCCAGTTCGTCGGTCAATTGGCGGTAACCCAATGTCTGCCCGGCCGGGGCAAAGGGGTGCAAGGCGCCGAACTCGGGCCAGGTGATCGGGATCATCTCGCTGGCAGCGTTGAGCTTCATGGTGCACGAACCCAGGGCGATCATGGTCCGGTCCAGGGCCAGGTCCTTGTCGGCCAGGCGACGCAGGTAGCGCATCAGCTCGGTTTCGGAGTGATAGCGGTTGAACACTTCGTGCTGAAGGAACGGCGATTCGCGCAGCAGCTGCAATGGCAGGCAGTCACCGGTGCCGGCGGCCAGCGCAGCGAAGTCCGGCAAGCGCTGGCCCTCGGCGGCGAACACCGCCCACAGTGCCTCGACGCTGGCCTGCTCGCAGGTTTCATCCAGCGACAGCCCCACGCGCACGTCATCGATCACGCGCAAGTTGATGCGCGCCGCGTTGGCAGCGGCCAGTACATCCGCCACGGGCCATGCAGTGATGACGCTGACCGTATCGAAGAAGTGCTGCTGCTCGACCTCATGACCGAGCTGCTGCAGCCCCTGCACCAGGATCGACGTCAGGCGATGCACGCGCCGGGCGATCTGCTGCAGGCCCTGCGGACCGTGGTAGACCGCATACATGCTGGCGATGTTGGCCAGTAGCACCTGGGCGGTGCAGATGTTGCTGGTGGCCTTTTCGCGGCGGATATGTTGTTCGCGGGTCTGCATGGCCAGACGCAGGGCCGGCTTGCCGTGACGGTCGATGGACACACCGACCAGGCGGCCCGGCATGTCGCGCTTGAAGGCATCGCGGGTGGCAAAGAACGCCGCATGCGGGCCGCCGAAGCCCAGCGGCACGCCGAAGCGCTGGGCGCTGCCCAGAACCACGTCGGCACCGAACTCGCCAGGCGCTGCCAGCAGGGTCAGGGCCAGCAGATCGGCGGCCACGGCAACCAATGCACCGGCTTCATGGGCGCGCTGCACCAAGGCACGGTGGTCCTGGATTTCACCGGTACTGGCCGGGTACTGCAGCAGCAGGCCGAAGTAGCCGTCGAGGCCGTCGGGCTCCAGCTCCGAGGCTTCACCGATCACCACTTTTATCCCCAGCGGTGCGGCGCGCGTGCGCAATACGTCGAGGGTCTGCGGGTGACAATGGCGGGAGGCAAAAAACGCCGGAGCCTTGTTCTTCGCCAGGCGTTTGCAGAAGGTCATGGCCTCGGCAGCGGCGGTGGCTTCATCGAGCAAGGAGGCGTTGGCGATCTCCATGCCGGTCAGGTCGCTGATCAGGGTCTGGAAGTTCAGCAGCGCTTCCAGGCGGCCTTGAGAAATCTCCGGCTGGTACGGCGTGTAGGCCGTGTACCAGGCCGGGTTTTCCAGCAGGTTGCGCAGGATCGGCGTCGGTGTATGGCAAGGGTAATAGCCTTGGCCGATGTGGTTGCGAAACAGCTGGTTCTTCGCGGCGATGGCCTTGATCGCGGCCAGGGCCTCTGTCTCGCCCTGCCCCTTGGTCAGCTCGAGCACGCTGGTGCCCTTGATGCTGTCGGGGATGACGCTGTCGATCAGCGCGTCGAGCGAGTCGTGGCCGGTCAGCGCCAGCATGGCGTCGATATCGCCTTCGCGCGGGCCGATGTGGCGGGCGATGAACTCGTTGTCCGTGCCCAGCGGGATCTGTACTTTGCTCATGTCGGCGGCCTCGGCTCAGGCGTTGTCGGCCAGGAAACGGTCGTAACCGTCCTGGTCCATCAGGCTGTCGAGGACTTCGAGACCCGCCACGCGGATGCGGAAAAACCAGCCTGCGTCCATTGGCGATGCATTGACCAGCTCGGGGTCGTCCGCCAGGGCCTGGTTGACCGCCACCACTTCGCCGGTCAGCGGCATGCTGATGTTGCTGGCGGCCTTGACCGATTCCAGCACCGCGACTTCATTCCCTTCGCCGTACTGGCCCAGTTCCGGCAATTGCACGAAGACCACATCACCCAGGGCTTCCTGGGCAAAGGTGGTGATGCCGACGGTCAACTCACCGGAGGCTTCCAGACGCAGCCATTCGTGTTCGGGGGTAAAACGCAGAGTGCTCATGGGTCTTCCTCTTGTTTTCAGTTATGTCCGAGCGGGTAAACGGCTCGGCTGATTGAACAAGAGCAAGGGCGATGCCAACAACTAAATAACCAATATAATCATATACTTACAATATTTATTGTAATTTTAGCGCGAACTATTGGAACGAAATCACTCCGGCGATGCCAAGGCTTTCAACGGCTATATGCGGGCCAATCCAGCGCACGGCGCGGCTTGCGCCGCACTGGAGCGAAATCACTCCAGTGGAGCGCTATCGAACCGGGTCATCACTAAGAGCGGCTGGCAATGCCGTATTTGCGCAAACGCTGGCCGATGGCGGTGTGCGAAGTCTGCAGGCGCACCGCCAATTGCCGGGTCGATGGATAGGCCGCGTAGAATTTTTCCAGCAGCGTTTTTTCAAAACCCTGTACCGCTGCTTCAAGGCTTGTGACTTCCAGCGAATCAACCTGCTGGCTATTCAAGGCCGTTCCGGCCAGCTCCAGGTCGTCGCAGTCGATCACCTCCCCTTCGCAAATGGCGGCGGCGCGGAAAATCACGTTCTGCAACTGGCGCACATTGCCCGCCCAGCCATTGCCCAACAGCAAGGGGTAAGTGGCCGGGGCCAGCCGGCAAGGCGAACGCTGGATCTGCGTGCAGGCCTGGCGCAGAAAGTGCTCGGCCAGCAACAGGATGTCCTGCCCGCGCTCGCGCAAGGCCGGCACCATCAGATTGAGCACGTTCAGACGGTAGTAGAGGTCCTCGCGAAAATCGCCCTGGGCGACCATCTGTTCCAGGTTGCGGTGGGTAGCGCAAAGCACCCGCACGTTGACATGCACTTCGCGGTCGCCACCGACCCGGCGAAAGCAGCCGTCGCTGAGAAAGCGCAGCAGCTTGGCTTGCAGGTACGGTGACATTTCGCCCACTTCGTCGAGGAACACCGTGCCCTGGTCGGACAGCTCCAGCAGCCCCGGTTTGCCGCCGCGCTGGGCGCCGGTAAAGGCGCCGGCCGAATAGCCGAACAGTTCGCTTTCGGCCAGGCTTTCCGGCAATGCGGCGCAGTTCAGCGCAAGGAACGGCGCATCGCGGCGGTCGCTCATGGCATGGCAGGCGCGGGCCACCAGTTCCTTGCCGGTGCCGGTTTCGCCCTGGATCAGCAGATGCGCATCCAGGCCCGCGACCTTGAGCAGCCGCGTCTTGAGCTGCTTGAGTACCGGCGATTTGCCCAGCAGCGCATCGAGGCCTTCGACATGGTCGTGATGCAACGAGGCCAACCGTTCGCCGATGCGGCTTGGCGGATACAGCGTCAACAAGCCGCCAGCGAGGAACCTCGAGGTGTCGGTGCCACCGCTGATGGGCGTGGCGTCGAGCAGCAGGTCCTGGCCCTTGAAGCTCACCTCGCACATGGGCAGGCGAAAGCCTTTGTCGACCAACGTCCGCGCCAGGTCCGGCTCGGCAAACAGGTTCGACAATGGCTCGCCGGCAGGCTCGCGCCCATACAGGCTGACCAGGGTTGGATTGGCCAGCAGCACGTAGCCGCTGGGGTCCACCGCCAATACCGGATCACTCATGGCGGCCAGCAGGGCATCGAGCTGCAGGCGCCGGCGCTGGCCGGGAAGCATGTCGACCAGCTCCACGGCCTTGACCCCCTCGACCCGCAACAGCGCGTAGTTCAGTTCGTCCAGCACCGTCTGGCTCAGATCGGGCGCGTCGATGTAGACGTTCGGCGGGATCATTTCCACCGCGTCCAGGTTGAGGTTGCGCGCACCGAGCAACGCCAGGACTTCCTGGGTGATGCCGACGCGGTCGTTAAACGTGACATGGATACGCATGGCGCCCCCTGGGGCAATAACAGTGAGTTCAAGACAACTGCGCCGGGACGCGGGCGGTTACATCGGAAATATCGATTTACGCATCGAATCATCATCATTTTTCCGGGCGCAGGTAAAGCCGATAGTGCCGTCATGGACGAGATGACTGCAACTCGACCGGTTACTCAACAAGAACAATTCGGAGACGCCTGAAATGTCCAGCAACAGCTATGAAAAAGGCCGCTTGAACCTGCCCTTCGTCGGCCATTGCACCTTTGCCAAGTCACCCGTTTGCCTCGACTGGGACAACATCGACGCCGACGTCGCCGTGCTTGGCGCACCCAACGACATGGGTACCCAATGGCGCTCCGGCGCACGCTTCGGGCCGCGCGGCATCCGCGAGGCATCGACCCTGTTCTCGTTCGGCCACAGCGGCGCCTACGATTTCGAAGACGACGTGATGTACCTGCAGGCCGAGGATGTGCGCATCGTCGACGTGGGTGACGCTGACATCGTTCACACCGATATGAGTAGCAGCAACGACAACATCGAATACGCCGTGCGCAAGCTGCTCGACGCCGGCGCCATGCCGGTGGTGCTGGGCGGTGACCATTCGGTGCACGCACCGGTGATCAAGGCCTATGAAGGCCGCGGCCCGATCCACATCATCCACTTCGACGCCCACCTGGACTTCGTCGACGAGCGTCATGGCGTTCGTTACGGCCATGGCAACCCGCTGCGCCGCGCCTCGGAGATGAATCACATCGTCGGCATGACCCAGATGGGTATCCGCAACGTGTCCTCGTCCAACCGCGACGACTACAACGCCGCCCGCGATGCCGGCTCGAAGATCCTCTCGGTGCGTGATGTACGTCAACTGGGCTGCCAGGGTGTGCTGGACCTGATCCCGGAATGCGAGTCGTACTACATCACCATCGACATCGACGGCTTCGACCCGTCCATCGCCCCCGGTACCGGCACGCCCAGCCATGGCGGCTTCCAGTACTACGAAGTGCTGGAGATCATCCAGGCGCTGGCCAACCGCAGCCAGGGCCGCATCGTCGGCATGGACCTGGTGGAAGTCGCCCCGGCGTACGATCCGACCGGCATGACCTCGATCCTTGCGGCGCAGTTGCTGATGAACAGCATCGGCTTTGTCTTCCATGCGCGTGCGCAGGCGCGTAGCTGAGGAAGGCTAAACCCCGTTGTCTCTTCACACCCAGGCTGGCGCACCACTGCGACAGCCTGTGGCAGCGGCAGATGTATGCACGCCGCAATGTTGTAGCGGCCGCCGTGTCTTTCAAGGGCTCGCGGTATCGGTGATGCACTGCTTTAGTCGATCCGAATCCGTGCCACTGCCTTCGCTGTGATCAATGTCGCCGTTGGCATTGAGGTAGATGTCTGTGTTGGGCCAATTCGGGGTTATGTTGATGCAGTGTCTACGCTCTCCGTCTCTCCACCAATAAAACTCCATAAAGAATTTATCATCTGGAAAAATGTGTCCGACATCACCAGTTGTCTTGCCGGGAAACAAGTCACCCTTCACGCTTTGATGCTGCGTATTCAAGATATAACTAATGTCTTTGGTTCCATCCTCCGAGTAAAAGATGTATACCCGAGGTGGTGCGTAATACCAGAAAGCGATAAGTGCAACCAGCAACACTGTAATCCATCTTCCAATGCCTCGCGGCTTTTTATCGTTTGCACACATGTTCCTGAATTCCTTTCGCCCATTCCGCCACAGGCACCGCCAACACTTTATCCATGACGATTTTCGCTGTAAGGCCACCGTTTGGATATTCTTTGAATTTCCCTTTTATTGAGGTGCGCCTAAGCGAGGAGCGAACTCTTCTGCTGACGATGGATTGCACCGACTCACGCGTTAACGGGAATCGAGCAATGTGCCGAGCCAGAGAATTACCGAAAGGGTGTCGAGGATAAGCAGGACATTTCTCAAGCATCGACCAGAAAAGTCGGAAACCTTGTCATGCACTGTTTTCTGAATTTGGGCATCAGCGGCGACTGGCTCATCCCCTTGGCCCGCAGGCTTTTACCTGTTTGAGGTGCGGTACGAAATTGCATGGTCTGTGACGTGCGTCCAGTTGCTCGGCAAAGAACCTCGAGGATACTCAGGTCGCTGCGGGCATCATGATGGGCGACATGCTCGCCTTTGGCAGCCTGGTGGAGCGCGTCATGGAAGTGTTCCTCGTCACTCTGCTGGGGGTGGTGCTGGTCACGCACTGGGACTGGCGGGCGCTGGCCTGCGGCTTGGCCTTGTTTTGCGTGGTCCGCCCGCTCTGCGTGCTGGCCATGCCCTGGGGATCGCTGCTGGACTTCAGGCAACGCCTGCTGATCGGCTGGTTCGGTATTCGCGGTATCGGTAGCCTCTACTACCTGTTCTACGCCTTGAATCATGACCTCGGGCAACCCGTGACATCCCTGTGCACGAACATGACGTTGTCGGTCGCGGCACTGAGCATTTTGATCCATGGCCTGAGTACCCAACCCATGCTGGCGTATTACGAACGGCGCAGCCGCTGACCTGAAACCTGCCAGCGGTCCAGTTTCATGGCACATTCGTACCTATTGCTTTGTTAATTACCCGCGAGCCGTTACCCTCGTCGCTCGACTCCTCTGCCTGGGTAAAGACTTGATCGCGCTCCAAACCATCGAAGCCGCCGTCAGCTGCAACACTTGCGCAGCCAAGTGCTGTCGCCTGGAAGTGATGCTGATCACCGACACCGGCGTGCCCCTGCGTTTTATCCAGACCGATGACTGGGGCTCGGAGACCATGGCCCGTAGCGACGATGGTTGGTGCGCAGCCCTCGACCGCAGCACCATGGGGTGCAGCATTTATGAGAACCGCCCCTTGATCTGCCGTGAGTTCGAAATGGGCGGTCCCGATTGCATTGAAGAACGCGCAGCGTGAGTTAACCACCGGTCGCCCCCCAGGCACCCGGACACAACATCGCTTTTCAAGCAAAGCCCGGCCGATGGCCGGGCTGCTTGCTTTCAATCCCCTGGCAGCAGCTCGTTGGGCAGGGTCTCATCCTTGCGCTTACCGGGATTGGGATGCTCGCCTTGCCCGGGCACATCTTGCCCGGGCCGAGGCTTGCTCATGCCATCGTCCGTATCGGTTACCGGAGCATTGCGTCCTGAGGTGGGATTGGCAGGATCGGGTGGCGTAGGGTCATCAGCGGGACGTTGTTCATTAGCCATGACGCAACCTCATGTGGAAGTCCAGTGGTTCCGGGCCGTACTCATTTGAACTGATCACTCTGCAGGCGTGCCCTGCGGTGGATGGACGGTCTATTAAGAATAGACTTCGGATGCAGGCAGGCAAGCTGCATGCCCCGCCTCCCAACTCATGCAAATTTCACGACCAAATCAGCCCTTTCAAAACGCAACCTTTTGTTTTTCTTATGATTATTAGCCTGCGACCTGGCTGGCATTCGGTGCCTGGTTGGCTATTGGCCTGGTGGTGTATTTCGCTTACTCAAGACGTCGATCCTTGCTGCATTGAAATCACATACAGTTCACGGAAGGCCTGAACCGCCTGAAT
The DNA here is from genome assembly GCF_024741815.1 of Pseudomonas sp. LS1212. Taxonomy (NCBI): domain Bacteria; kingdom Pseudomonadati; phylum Pseudomonadota; class Gammaproteobacteria; order Pseudomonadales; family Pseudomonadaceae; genus Pseudomonas; species Pseudomonas sp. LS1212. Next base: position 2,320,127 of record NZ_CP102951.1, on the reverse strand, counting down.
TGTTCCAAAACGTTACAAACTGACCGACAGGTTCCAGCTGCGGTATTCTTTGCCATTTGTTACAGCAGAGCCTGTCGCCCCTGATGTCCATGCCCTCCCCAACGCCTGTCGAGCTCGACAGGCTGCCTGCAGTTCTCGCCGGCCCACTACTACGCCGCCTGGAACCAACACGCCTGCTCCTTTGGCTGGTCGGCTCGCAGGCCTTGTCCCTTACATTGCGCCTGCAAGTCGCCGAGGGGATCGAGAAAAAAACGACCATCGACTATCCGCTCGAAGGCCCACGCTGCCAGATCGTCCCCATCGGCCGCCATGCCTTCGTACACCTGATCGACCTGGCGCTGGAAGCACCGTTGCCCACCGATGTGCAGATTGACTACGACCTGCTGATCGATGCCCAGGGCGATGCCCCGCAAGGTATTTCCCAGTGGGCACCTCATCTGTTGTACGACGCTGCGCGGCAGCCCAATTTCGTCCTGCGTTCGCGTATCGACCAGCTACTGCACGGTTCATGCCGCAAGCCTCATCACCCGTCCCCTGAAGGGCTGCTCTGCGTGGACCGTCTGCTGGCAGCCCCCCATGCGCCAGAACAGCGTCCGGCCCTGCTGATGATGAGTGGCGATCAGGTGTACGCCGACGATGTCGCTGGCCCCATGCTGCGCGCAATTCACGCGTTGATCGAGCGCCTGGGCCTGTTCGACGAACACCTCCAGGGCGCCGTGGTCGATGACAGTGCGGCGCTCTATAGCCATCCTGCCAGTTACTACCACCGCGCCGACCTGCTGCCGGCGCTCAAGGCGAATGAAACCCTGCGCGAGCGCTTTTTTGGCGGCGTGGAGAAGCCCATTTTCACCAGCAGCAACGCCGATAACCACCTGGTCACCCTGGCCGAGGTCATGGCGATGTACCTGCTGGTCTGGTCGCCGACACCCTGGACGCTGATCGACCCGCGCATGCCAGCCCTCCCCCCTGGCCAGCGTAAGCGCTATCGTCTCGAGCAAACCCGTATCGATGCCTTCAAGCTCGGCCTGGGCGACGTCGCCCGGGCATTGGCGCACATGCCGACTTTCATGATCTTCGATGACCACGACGTCACTGACGACTGGAACCTCTCGGCGCAATGGGAAGAAACCGCTTATGGTCACCCCTTCTCCCGCCGCATCATCGGTAATGCAGTGATCGCCTATATGCTCTGCCAGGGCTGGGGCAACAACCCCGATGCGTTCGCCGGGCCGCTGGCCAGGACACTGGCAATGTGCGCCCCGTGCAATGGCGATGACAATCACCTGGACAACGCAGTCCAGGACAGCCTGATCGATGAGCTGCGACGTTTCCACGACTGGCAGTATGTGCTGCCGACCACACCCGCCCTGGTGGTGCTCGATACCCGCACCCGACGCTGGCGCAGCGAGCGCAACCTCAAGCAGCCTTCGGGCCTGCTGGACTGGGAAGCGCTCAGTGAATTCCAGCAGGCACTGCTCGATCACCCCTCGGCGATCATCGTTTCGCCGCCGCCGGTTTTCGGGGTCAAGCTGATCGAGGCCGTGCAGTCGGTGTTCAGCCGGTTGGGTTACCCGTTGATGGTCGATGCGGAAAACTGGATGGCCCATCGCGGTGCAGCCCAGGTCATGCTCAACATCTTCGGCCATTCGCGCACGCCCGGGAACTATGTGATTCTGTCCGGCGACGTGCATTACTCGTTCGTCTACGAGGTGTTGATTCGCCATCGCCAACACGGCCCGAAAATCTGGCAAATCACCAGCAGTGGCGTGAAGAACGAATTCCCCCGGCGCCTGCTCGATTGGCTCGACCGACTCAACCGCTGGCTCTATGCACCCGCTTCGCCGCTCAACTGGCTGACCAAGCGCCGACGCATGGAGGTAATCCCGCGCATTCCCCTGCACAGCAAGGCCGGCGAGCGCCTCTGGAACAGCGCAGGCATCGGCCAGGTGTTCTTCAATGAACTGGGCCAGCCCACACGCGCCTTCCAGCTCAATGCCGACGGTTCGCCGCCCACGGAGTTCGTCGACGACCGCGAGGACGCCGTTGCAACCCAGCCAAGCACTGCGATGTAGGAGCCACTGAATGTCTTTTTTCAATAAACAAGCCCTGGCATGGGGCCTGGCCGTGGCCAGCATTCTGGGCGGCATGAATGCTCATGCGGCCAGCAAAGCCACCACGAACACACCGGCGGCAGTGAAGGTTTCGCTCCTGGAAGGCAAATTCACCTTCAACCTGCCCAAAGGTTATGTGGCCAGCGCGATGCCGCCCGGGGAGGACAACAACGGCACTGCGGGCGCCGTGGGCACCCTGTATGTCAACCAAACCGAAAAGCGCGTGGTCATCGTCGCCGAACATCCACTCTCCGACGACACCAGGGCGGGCGACAATGACGACGCTTTCCTGGACGGCGCCGTTACCGGCTTCGTTGATCGGCAAAGCGCAGCCCTGCCCGATTTCAAGCAACAAAGTGAAACCCGGCTGACCATCAAGGGGATTGGTGTGCGCCAGATCGACAGCTTGTCCAGCATGGGCGGCGGTAAAACATTGAACTCCACCTTCCTGGCCGGCTCCGGCAAGCGCATGGCGGTGGTCCAGGCGGTCTCCCGAGTCGATGACCAGGCCGGGCATGATGCGTTGGTCAAACAGATCATCAGCTCGGCTTCTGCTGCGAATCATTGACACCGAGCACGCGTCGAAATTAATTTTTCGGTGGAATCGATGATTACATTCAAGAACCTGAAGCGCTTTATCCTTCGAGGCCCGTCATGTCTTCGTCACATCTATCGAGCACAATCGGATCAGCCAAAGGGATTTGGCCCCATCTACGAAGAGCCCGGCCCAAGGCCGGGTTTTTCTTGATCTTCAGTCCTGAACCAAGCTCCCATGGCGCAACCGTGAAGGGAGAAGTGTTGTTGTACAGGCCCGTGCAACGTAGAATTCGCAGCTTCTGGCCGTCCCTCCCATACTCACAATAATCTGCCCACTGCATGCTGCGCCCAGGCTTCAAGCCCTGGACGGGGCGTTCGTGCGTCAGCGTTTTTGAGTGTGGGCTTGTGTCCCGAGTCTTCCGTACAGGTGCCAGGCGTGGTTACAACACGCCTGGCTGACGGCCCTTGTCGCCGGAATGCTCCCCGAGCGTTGCCCATCACTAAATGAATACATCCCCGAATGCTCGCTCCGGTAGCTGGCTGAGCGTGATCGCCCTGGCCCTGGCAGCCTTTATCTTCAATACGACCGAGTTCGTGCCCGTTGGCCTGTTGAGCGCCATTGGCAGCAGTTTCGACCTGTCGACCGCTCAGGTCGGGCTGATGTTGACGATCTATGCCTGGGTGGTCTCGCTACTGTCCCTGCCGATGATGCTGCTGACACGCAATGTCGAGCGGCGCAAACTGCTGATCATCATCTTCGCCCTGTTCATTGCCAGCCATATCCTCAGCGCAGTGGCTACCAGCTTCGGCATGTTGCTGGTGAGCCGGGTCGGCATCGCCATCACCCATGCCGTGTTCTGGTCGATCACCGCCTCCCTGGCCGTGCGCGTGGCGCCGCCGGGCAAGCAGGTACAGGCCTTGAGCCTGCTGGCAACCGGCACCACACTGGCCATGGTCCTGGGAATTCCGCTCGGCCGGGTGCTGGGCGAAGCGCTGGGCTGGCGCACGACCTTCTTGGCCATCGCGGTGGTTTCGACAATCACCGTGCTGTGGTTGAGCAGAGCGCTGCCATTGCTGCCGAGCCAGAATTCAGGTTCGCTCAAAAGCCTGCCGGTACTGTTCAAGCGCCCGGCGCTGGTCTCGCTCTATATCTTGACCGCCGTGGTGATTACCGCGCAATTCACTGCCTACAGCTACATCGAACCTTTTTCTCAGGTAGTGGGCCACCTCAATAGCGAGATGACCACCGTATTGCTATTGCTGTTCGGCGGCGCGGGCCTGATCGGCTCGGTGGTCTTCAGCCTTTGCAACGATCGCTTTCCGCGCGGCTTGCTGATCGCGGCCATCAGTGCACTGGCCCTGTGCCTGATGCTGCTGTTGCCGTTGGCCGGGCAGGCAGTCTGGCTCTCAGCGACGAGCGTGGTGTGGGGCATGGCCATCATGTGCTTCGGTCTGGTGCTGCAGGCCAAGGTCCTGGCGCTCGCCCCGGATGCTACCGACGTGGCGATGTCTCTGCACTCGGGCATCTACAACATTGGCATCGGCGGCGGCGCCCTGCTCGGCAGCGTGGTCAGCAGCCAATTGGGCCTGGCGAATGTCGGTACTGTTGGCGGTGCTCTGGCAGTGGTTGGGCTGCTGTGGTGCTGTGTGACGACTTATCGCTTCAGCAAGCCGCTGCACCCCGGTCCTTAGTACTTGATCAAAGTGCAACGAAACCCAACCACATGGACTGGCTTTCTCATTAGACCTTAGTCCTGGTTAACACTAATGAACTAGCGAACCAGATTGGCCATTGCTATGTTTGCCTCATCAGTGCTCAGAAGTGCTGAAAACTTCTCGGTTTCGAGAGTATGGCCGGTTTCGATGTGCTCCCCCGCACACCTCGTACCGGCCTTTTTTCTACCCTCACCGATTACGCTGAAGGCAAAGTCAGGCGCGCTACGGCAGCCTGGGCCATTTCAATCTCGGCGATGGCATCCTGGGCATGGGCCGCCTTCACCCACTGCATGGTGGTGTCACCGATGATTGCGCCAATTGACTGTCTGCACAGTTCATCAACGTCAAGCCCTTGATTTCTGGCCATAGCCATCACCGTTTTCAGCGCTATTTCAATCGCCACCACTCGATCTTCGCTCATGACGCATGCCTCTCTGTGTTGCATTAAGCGTAGTTCAACCCTCCGCTTCGACGCCCCCCGCCAACCTGGCGAAAAGTCTCGATTTTCGCCAAGGAGTACAAGTGTACTCCTTGCGCAATTCGGACATCGACTAGCGCATTGCTGGCTCGAACTGCATTGCCAAAAGGGACAGGCGGCAGGTGCCATGATCAATGGATGGCACTCCCCCACGACTATAATTTTGGCACTACTGAAGAAGGTGCAGCGCCTGCTGCCCGGGCAGGTGTAAAAGCCAGCCAGAGACCTCATCGACAGGGGAAATGGCATGTCCACAAAGCACTCAAAAAAAATAAAGTCCTTGGCACTCCCATCCATTTTGGCTATCTGTCTTTCGGTTGTTGCAGGATGTGCGAGGCAACATACCGAGATGCGCTCCCCGATTGCGACTGTGGGCTCTAACTGTTACGCAAAAGCAATGCCCACTGCCGGCGAGGGAAGCCTGGCATGGGGCCCCAATCTACAGATAGTACGTACCAATTCGATCGAAAATTGCAGGCGCTATGCCGGACGATCAGGTGGAACCCCGACTACCTGCAAGGTAGTGGAGGCTCGCTGCAAACATTAAAATCGTTCGATCCGGGTTGCCTGGTCGTCCCTGCTTTCCTCAAAGGGGGCCTGTATGCCGGCGGTCTCCCTTTTCAATCATCTCGGCATTAAATGTCGCTGTGTGATGCTGATCGGCCCTATCAAACCAATCGCAAGTCACCTGGACGCTGTAACCGTCGCTTGTGTCGTTATCCACATCCCTTACGGTCATGACAGGACCGCCGCTGTTCAAGACCACGAGATCACCCTTCTCGAAATTCGACATCGCCTGACTCCATGGAAGATTGAGCGTTCATCATGAGTCTCTCCCAATCTCATTTCAATGGGATGTCGTTGGTTGCTTACTCCATCGCGCATCGCCGGCAGATTCAGCCCGAGGTCCAGAACACCCGATCAGAATCGGCCCCCTATATCCTGAACAAATGACCAGGTTTTTCAGATAACACTTTGATGCTAGGGTTGCCCTCCTACCGGGCCGCCGAGGCCCACAGACGGCATGGATGCCAGGCAGTCGGGGCGAAAAAATGAAAGGCATCAGCAAGACCCATGCGGCAGCGATCAGCATCAGAGAAAGCATCACCTCTCTTCGCGAATTCGGGGCCCAGCTACAAGCAAACGGCCACCTCGAGCAAGCCCTGGGCATCCATAAAGCGCTCGACGACCTCCAGAGGTCACTCAACCGCATCACTGTAGATGTGGATGGGCGAGTGAAGGCAGTGCATTGAGGCTGACGGTGCCTTCGGGCGAAACATGGACAAGCCGTAGCGTGAAGAAACCGTTGCTCACGCGCGAACCAGCCATACATCAGAGCCGCAACATGGGAAATGGGCTAAGGGGGTGAGTCAGCAGCCGCTTGAGCGAAAGTTGAACCAGACGACGGTGGAACCCTGCATCAGGGAAAGCGGGAAACACCTCACAGCGATGCTTTCGCGAGAGCCCGAAGGCAATCACGCCATGGGATAGGTCGATCCAATCGGCTTTTCGAAAAGTTTCCACAAGCCCCTGCGGATCGGTACCAGAACGACTGATTTTGTGGTGGTCATGAATCATTGCAATGATTTCGCTCACCCAGTCCTGCTTGTCGATTTCGTTGAGGAAATCTTCAGCCAATCGTTGTGACGGTGACAATCTATAAATGACAGGCGATATTACAGCGTAGGGCGTGTGTCAGCTATGACATCCACCGCTATCCTGCGGATTCCGCGGCCATCCGGCCACCTATTCCACGATGATCCGGCCACCCATTCCACGCGCATCCGGCCACTGATTCCACAGCCATCCGGCCACCCTTCAGGCAGGCAGCCACGCAGGATTAATTCACTACCATCGACCTCTTTTTTCGAAGCAGAGAGGTCGTCGTGGAGCGTTTATCCATGCGTAAGATTCGAGAAGTTCTGCGCCTCAAGTTTGAGGTGCGTCTATCTGCTCGCCAGATCGCGGTCAGCTTGCAAGTGGGGCGAGCCACCATCGGTGACTACCTCAATCGCTTTGCTGCCTGCGGGCTGACTTGGCCCTCTGCGCTGACCGACGCCGAATTGGAACGTCAGTTGTTTCCGCCTGCGCCGACCATCCCCAGTGAGCAGCGTCCGATGCCTGACTGGGCATGGGCTCACGCCGAACTGCGCCGCCCCGGCGTCACCCTGGCTCTGCTTTGGCAAGAGTACCGGCTCAGCCACCCGCAAGGCTTCCAATACAGTTGGTTCTGCGAGCACTACCGGCTCTGGGCCGCCAAGGTCGACGTGGCCATGCGCCAGGAACATCGCGCCGGCGAAAAGCTGTTCGTCGACTATGCCGGCCAGACCGTGCCGGTCATTGACCGGCACACCGGCGAAATCCGCCAGGCCCAGGTCTTCGTCGCTGTCCTCGGCGCCTCCAGCTACACCTTTGCCGAGGCCACCTGGTCGCAGCAACTGCCCGATTGGCTGGGCTCGCACGCCCGCTGCCTCGCGTTTCTCGGTGGAGCGCCCGAGATCCTGGTGCCGGATAATTTGCGCAGCGGCGTCACCAAAGCGCATCGCTACGAACCGGACATCAACCCCAGCTATCGCGATCTGGCCGAGCATTACGGGGTCGCCGTGTTGCCCGCTCGCGCCCGCAAGCCCAAGGACAAGGCCAAGGTCGAAGTCGGCGTGCAGGTGGTCGAACGCTGGATCCTCGCGGCCTTGCGCAACCGCCAGTTCTTCTCGCTGGGCGAACTCAACACCGCAATCGGCGTGCTGCTGGAGCGACTGAATCAACGACCCTTCAATAAGCTGCCCGGCTCGCGCCGCTCGGCCTTCGAGGCGCTCGACCAACCCGCGCTGCAACCCCTGCCGGAACAGCCCTATGTCTACGCCGAATGGAAAAAGGTGCGGGCGCACATCGACTACCACGTCGAAGTCGACGGCCATTACTACTCGGTACCGTACCAACTGGTGAAGCACCAACTCGAAGTGCGCCTGACCGCACAGACCGTCGAGTGCTTCCACGCCAACCAGCGCGTGGCCAGCCATGTGCGATCGCCGCACAAAGGTCGCCACACCACCCAAACCGAGCACATGCCCAAGAGCCACCGCGAACATGCCGAGTGGACGCCGCAACGGCTGATCCGCTGGGCAGAGCAGACCGGGCCAAACACCGCGGGTGTCATCGCCCACATCCTCGAGCGCCGAATCCATCCGCAGCACGGCTTCCGTGCTTGCCTGGGCATCCTGCGCCTGGGCAAACAGCACGGTGAAGAACGGCTGGAAGCCGCTTGCCAGCGCGCCCTGGCGCTGGGCGCATGCAGTTACAAGAGCCTCGAATCGATCCTGCGCCAAGGGCTGGAGCGGCTACCGCTGGCCCAGCAGAACCTGCCGCTGTTGCCCGATGAACACATCAACCTGCGCGGCCCCGGCTACTACCACTGACCTGAAGGAATACGCCCATGCTCCCCAATCCCACCCTGGACAAGCTACAAACCCTGCGCCTGCACGGCATGCTCAAGGCGCTGAGCGAGCAACACGCAACGCCCGACATCAACAGCCTCAGCTTCGATGAGCGCCTGGGGCTGATGGTCGATCGCGAGCTGACCGAACGTGAAGATGCGCGCCTGAGCACTCGCCTCAAAGCCGCCCGACTGCGCCACAACGCCTGCCTGGAAGACATCGATTACCGCAGCCCGCGTGGGCTGGACAAGTCCCTGATCCTGCAACTGGGCAGCGGCCAATGGCTGCGCGACGGCCTGAACCTGATCATCGGCGGCCCCACCGGCGTGGGCAAAACCTGGCTGGCCTGCGCACTGGCCCACAAGGCCTGCCGGGACGGCTACAGCGTGCGCTATCTGCGCCTGCCGCGCTTGATGGAAGAACTGGGTCTGGCCCACGGCGACGGTCGCTTCGCCAAACTGATGGCCGGTTATGCCAAGACCGATCTGATCATTCTGGACGACTGGGGAGTGGCGGCGTTTACCGCTGCGCAACGGCGCGACATGTTGGAGCTGCTGGACGACCGCTACGGGCACCGCTCGACACTGGTGACCAGCCAGATGCCGGTAGACAAATGGCATGAACTGATCGGCGATCCGACCTTGGCCGACGCCATCCTCGACCGGCTGGTGCATAACGCTTACCGCATCGAACTCAAGGGTGAATCGATGCGCAGGCGCTCGATGAAATTGACTGCAACAGGGACTTCAGACTAACAATGCAAACCTGCGTCGCTGCGCTCCGACTGCCCGGCCGGATGGCCGTGGAACAGGTGGCCGGATGTGCGTGGAATGCCCGGCCGGATAAGCGTGGAATGAGTGGCCGGATGGCGTGGAATCCGCAGCTATCCCAAAGGCCAGCGCATCGGATCTAATCGCGCCCGTTGACATGGGCATTCCAACGCTCGTACGCCTCATGGCGCCTCTTGGTCGCGGCCTCCCACCTCTCGCCCCTTATCTCTTTGGCGGCCACCAGCTTCATCACCTCGCAAGTCGCGGCGTCAAGCTCAATCAGTAACTGGTGAGATCTGTACTGGAAGTCTTCAAGATTGGTCGTCAATCATTCACCTCAATTTAAAAGGTCGGACAGCCTACCTACCCGCTCTCAAAGATCTGGACGCTGTATGAATGGCTAATGCACAGTCGAGCTGATGGCTGGCCTTCTTTTTGCGAAAGAACAACAAGGGCCTGCATGAGAAACCTCACGCAAGCCCTTGATTGATTACAGACACAAGCTACTTCGCCGCATGTTTCGTACCGTGCGGATCGTTAAGCCTTGCCTGCAACAGCCCCCACTCACGCTCAATGATCGAGTAAGGGATAAAGACGGTAATCCTCTCAGCGCCCTTTACGCCGGGGTAAAAGCTCACATCGTTCAGTGTGGTGGAGAGGAACCCCATATTGATACCGACAATACTGCCATCACTGGCGATGACTGGCCCACCCGACATCCCCTTGATCATCGGGGCATCATGGATGGCATAGAGTTCGCCGCTGTCTTCATCGGTATTTTCGAAAGGCGCTTGATACACCTTGCCCTTTCCAGTGACGGTCGTCAGGTACGGGCTCGTCCCTACGGCCGTTATGTTCTCGCCCACACGCGGTGCGCGCCATGACGGATAGCGGCCGTTGGCCTTGTGCTGGATGAAGACAAGGTCGCAGCCTGTGCTGCAGCTATATTTCACGTTGGGGAGGAATGAGGTGTGGCGGGTGGTGACAGCGTAGTCTTCGTTCCATTGCACGGCTGAGGCCACGTATAGATATGGCAAAGGAAAGCCTGAAAAGACCATAAAGTATGAATCGTTAGTAGTTCCCGAAAAATCGGGTTTTACTATGCCGTTGCATCGTATGCGATCCATGAACCCCACCTACCGCAAGACGGGGCGACGGTTTACCGTGGCATCTCTGGCGAGCAACTCCACGGCAGCAAGGCTTCATAGTCTTCGACCGACGAAGCATGCGGCAACCGCTCCAGTACGTGGCGTAGCCACGTATAGGGTTCCTGGCCGTTGATCTTGGCGGTTTCGACCAGGCTATAGATCTGCGCACTGGCCGTGGCCCCCTTGGGCGTATCGCTGAACAGCCAAGCCTTGCGGCCGATGACAAACGGCTTGATTGCTCTTTCGGCCGCATTGTTGTCGATGGGTAAATAACCGGCCTCGACATAGCGCTCCAGTCGGCTCCAGTTGTTTGCCAGATAATGCACGGCCTTGCCCAGCGCACTTTGTGCGGTGACCTGCGGATGGGTTTTATCCAGCCAGCTTTTCAGTTGGGCGAGGATCGGCAGGCTCTTTTCCTGGCGACTGATAAACCGCTGTTCGTCACTGACGTCCTTAAGTTCACGCTCAATGCCGTACAGTTTGTTGATCATTGCCAGTGCGATATCCGCACGTCCCGTCTTGCCCTTGGGCTGCACTTTTTGCGCGTCCACAAACTTGCGTCGCGCATGCGCCATGCACGCCAACCGTTCGACGCCCGGTTGCAACGCCAAGGCGTTATAGCCGGCGTAATCATCGGTCATGACATAGCCGCGATAACTTTCCAGCAGACGCAACGGCACGTCCTGCGCACGGCTGGAGGTGTAATCAAACAACACCACTTTTCGATCGGGCGGGCCGCTGGCTTGTACCCACATCCAGGATTGGCTGGTCGGATCTCGATCCGGCTCTTTCAACACCTGGACGCGGGTTTCATCGCAGTGGATCACCGGACTTTCCAGTAATCGGTCGCGCATCAAGTTCAGCAACGGCTGGAAGTGTTCGCTGCACTGGATCACCCAGCGCGCCAGGGTCTGGCGCGGGATATCAATGCCATGCCGGCTAAGCACCGTTTCAAACCGATGCAGCGGCAAGCCGTCGACATACTTGGTGGTCAGCAGCATGGCCAGCACGCTCGGGCTGGCCATGCTCTTCTCGATCAACTGAGCGGGTTTGTCGGCGGTGACCGGTGCGGTTTCGCAACCACGGCAACCGTAGACCTTGCGGATATGTTTGATGACCCGGATCTGCATCGGCACGATATCCAGCTGTTCGCTGGTGTCTTCGCTGATCACATGCTTGCGGCAACCGCAGGCACAGGTCAGTTCGTGTTCGGGCAGTTCATGAATAACTTCGATACGCGGCAGATCAGCCGACAACGGCTTGCGTTTGCCACGGCGCGGCGTCGGCGAAACGGCTTCTTCGTCAGGGTCATCAACGAGCGGCATCGGCTCGCTTTCCGGCTCGTTGAACAGCGCCAGTTGCGGCGTGTTGGGCTCAACGGTCTGTTCGGATTTGCGCCCGAACAAGCGGTCGCGCAGCAACTTGATCTGTTCCTTCAGGTCGACGATGTGAGTCTGATAAGCCTGGGCCACTTCTTCCTGGCGGCTGAGTGCCTCAAGCAGCAGTTGCTTGAGCAAAACAGGATCATCAGGAAGGTCGTCGGGTAGGGAAATCATGGCCCGGATTATACCGGGTCAAGCGACGTAGCGCGGGGTCAAAACCTGATGAGGACGGTTACGCCAAAGATCAAAACCGTCGAGTAACCAGTTGAGTTCCTGAACCGTCAGCACAATCGCCTCATCGCTGACATCGGGTGATGCTTTAAAGCGCTCGGACTCCAGCCGCTTGAGCCAAAGGCAGAAGCCGTTGCGCTCCCAGTACAAGATCTTCACGCGGTTCCGGGATTTGTTGAGGAAGACAAACAGCACCGGATCGAACACCGCCACTTTTATATCCAGCTCGACCAGCGCGGCGAGGCCATCAATGGATTTTCGAAAGTCCACGGGTTTGGGGTAGAGATAGACTTTTTCGACTTTGGCGTCGGGTCGCATCATGGCGGGCGGGCTCCAGAGAAAAACGGGAGCACAGCATCCGGCGTCAGGGGAACGCTTTGAATGTGTAGTTCATGGAGCGGTTACGTTGCATCCTGCAGTTACAACTCCTATTAAAACGTAGGCCATGATCTTGATCATGATGTATCACCGACTTAGCAGGGAGAATGTGACTGTTTTTTGTTGTCAATTTTTTGTCTTTTGTCGGGCAGTAGTTCTCCTCGCCGCCTGGTCTGATTGGGCACTTTGTTATTTATGGCTGAGTTTGTAATGATGCGTATGAATGAATTGTTCTAAGGCTAATCGCTTCTCGGCCGATCCAAAGAGTGCGAATATTTGGCGCTTGAAAAATGACAGCAACGCGGATAAAAAAAGGAACCGCTATCTGACAACACTATTGTTTTTGCCGCCGGCCTTCGCTGCGTAGAGCGCTGCATCTGAAGCAACTATCAAAGCTTCGGGCGAATCCTCCGATGTAGGTATGCAGGCACTAACGCCAATGCTTACAGTAATGACCCCTTCCGGGCTTTCACAGTGCTGAATTTCAGCTTGCAGTATGGCGCGTCGTATTTTTTCAGCCACAAGAAACGCACCTGCCAAGTCCGTGTCTGGTAGCACCACGGCAAATTCTTCACCACCATAGCGAGCGGCTAGATCGTTAGGCCGCGTGATGTTTTTTTGGATTATTGCGCCGAGAACCCGCAGGCACTCATCTCCTTTGGGGTGACCGTAATGATCATTGTAGCGCTTAAAATAATCGACATCGATCATAAGCAAAGAAACAACATGCTGATAGCGCCTTGCTCGGGCCATTTCTGACTTTATAAAATTATCGAGCCCGCGCCGATTCGCAAGGCCTGTCAGCGCATCCTCCAGGGCCATCAACTCAAGAGTTCGATTCGCCTCGATAAGTTGGCCTTGCGTATTATGCAGCTCACGATGCACATACATCTGGTGCTTCATTAGATAAACAAGGCGATAGCCTAGACCCCCTACAATCGCTAATAGCAAAGACACGAGTGCCGCGCTGAGTAGCGATTCATTACGCCAACTGGATAGAACCTCGTCCTTCTCGAGTGCGACAAAAATGACCAAGGGGTAGCCATTTACCCGCCGATAACCTATAACGCGCTCTACACCGTCAACATGCGATCTGACGATTGCCGTACCAAAAGGAGCGCTGGGCAACAGTTGAGTGAATAATGGGGCTTTAGCGAGGCTGCTGTCGATATCGGCTTCACTGAAAGGGCGGCGCACCACAATCTTGGCATCTGCCGTCAGCAGGTTGATGACTCCGTTACGGCCTACATCAATACTGTTGTATAGCAGGAGAAAATGCTTGAGGTAGAGGGTGGCTACTACTACGCCGGCGAAACTTCCATCGGGATGATTGATCCGTCGCGATACGGTCATGATCCAATCCCCCGTTGAACGGCTGCGTATCGGATGCCCTATGTAAGGCCCACGGTCAGGATGGTCACGGTGGTAGATAAAGTATTTGCGATCGAGGTTATTGACGCGAGGCGGTGATAGTCCGCGGGAATTTACCAGCCAGCGACCTTTTTCGTCGAGGATGAAAATACCGTGTAATTGTGGCAATTCATTGTTCTGAACTTTAAGTAGTCGCTCCACTTTCTCGAGCCGGGAACCGTTCATGCCATCCGTTTCCAGCCTTTCTACCAATCCAAAAAGAACGGTATCCGCCTGCTTGATCGTAGCCTCAGTTTGGGAGGCCAACGTTCGAGCAAGATTCGACATCGCTACTTCTTTATCATGCAATTGATATTGCCTTGAGTTCCAGCTCCCCAGGATGGCTACTGCCACCAACGACAAGGATGCGGCAACGATAAAAAAAAGCGCATGGCGAACCCTGAGCTTTAATTCGCTCAGTTCAGTCACTGTCGGTACGGGAGAGTCAGTTGGCACGAGTCGGCATCGGCAGCATAAAAAATGCACAAGCATATAGCCCTTCGCGCCCTTCAACCTGAAATTTTATAACAGACCTCAGCGGCGGGTGCCTCCGCAAGGCACCCACGACGAACGACAAGGCGCTGACATAGATTGTCGGGGCGTGCTGCTCCAGCCACGCGAGCACGATCAGCCAGGTGTCTGGTTTTCTGGCATCGTGGGCATTTCAGATCCTCCCGCCAAGGGGGTCAAGGAATAAAAAAGCCCGCTCAGTAGCGCAGTGGTCACGCACTTCTATCGTTTAAAGTCGTCAGCCGATATGGAGATCAGTGGAATGGCTACTCGCGTTCAAGAAACCAATCGCTTCGAAGCAGTAGACAAATCTGGGTGATGAAATACGACCGTAAGCGCTGGAACAAGGATGAGCGTTTGCAGGCACGTTATCGCCAACTGATAACGCTAAGAGATGGACGCTAATGAGAGGTAAACATCATGGCAGTCACACAACCAGTCAACCCAAGACCCAGCACTCGCACGTTCTGTAGCGTGGATATCAGCACCAATGCCGCAGGCGAGAGTGACATAGTCAACCTGACCGGCTTAACCCTATCGGCTATCGCAATGAGTTCCGCGTGGACGGATAGCGGATTGGGATTCAAAGCGGCCATCGACAATTCCACCGACTTCCTCTCTGTGTTTACCACGACCGGCGACCACTTGGTTTTTAGCACCAGCGCCAGTCGGCTGTTGGTGTTTGATCCAGCGATCTTTTCCGGTGTGCAGAAATTGATGTTGGTGTCGAAGTCCACGGCGGGAACTGCTATTGCGCAGGCCGCTGTGCGTACTCTAAAACTAGGTCTAAGTGAGGGTTAATCAATGGACAGCATTCGTAATCCACATGAGCTTATCTTGGAAGCGCTGGAAATCAGGGACGCACTCGCGGCGGCCGCCCACGTAGTGGGCACTGCCGAACTGATTGCCAAGCTCGAAGACTTATTGTCCTTGGCCAGTTGGCATGGCGGGCAACAACTGAAAGCCCAAAACCTGATCGCGCAAGCACGGCTGTTACTGAAATGACTAGTCCACGACTGAAAATTCTGGAGCGACAACTGGGCTTGGCGCCGAAACAGGAATATCCGCCAATGTCTCCCGGCATGGAGCGGATCGCGCGACAACTGGATCGCCAGAAAAAAGAGCCGGTGCCCGAGACGCTGGACGTTGCCGGCTTGGGTGCAGCTATCGAGCAACTGATCCAATCGGCGGTGGAAGATCGTGTCAAGGAAGAACTGGAAAAGCAGCCGCCGCCGGATTTCAACACAAAGCCGACGTACATGAGTTACGAGCAGATCCCGCCGACTCCAAAGACACCACTGCCGAAGCCCATGGAGTTCACTTTTGGGCGCGATCAGCTTGGCCGCATCAATCAAATGTTTGTCGGCAACACGGTATTCAATGTGCAGCGAAATCACGAAGGCTTGATCGTTCGAATCATTCCCAGCGATATCGCGCCACCGACCCCCGGTGTACCACCAGCGCCTTTGAACCGAGGTATCGAGCAATGGCAACGTTGACGTTTTCTACGAACTTGCAGGCCGAGGCCCGTATCCTGGTCGAAGCCCTCAACGCTTGGCTGGAAGAGCAAGAACCGGTGCAGCCGCTACGGCCTGGTACTGCCCACTTCGAATATGACCACGACGGCTTCTGTACGGTCACTGTAGCGCTGGATGATGAGGTCTGACATGACCGCCCGCACTCCAACCGGCAAACCGAGAGGCCGTCCTAAAGGTTGTGTCAAAACTGGTGGTCGTGTCGCTAAATCCTTGGATAAAAATGAGCGCCAGCTAATCACCAATAAAATGGCCGGCGATATCTTAAGCGTTTACGAAGCCTTGGGCGGGGTAAACTGGCTGCTAAAATTCGCCAAGGATCAGCCCGGTGCATTTATCGCACAAGCGTTAAGTCGGTTATTTCCAGCACCACAAAAAGATGATCCTGACGCGGTATTCAACACTCAGGTCAACATCAACCACATGACCGATATCGAAATCGCGAGCAGGGTTGCGTTCGCACTGAACAAGGGCCTGCATGCGCAGCAGCAACTCGAAGCCCGCAAGGATGAACTGCTGTGATGCAGATTGGCGGCTTTTTACCTGTGACTGATCCTGGCTTCGTGTTCGACGAAACCAGTCCGTACTCTTACGCCGACCAGTACGCGGCATGGCTGCTATGCCGGAACACGCTGGAGTGTAGCCTCAGCACTTATCCCGGTAGTGCCGATGAGCAGGGCACCAGGCAGCACCCCCCTGTGGTGATTACCAAGCGCGATCTTGGGTGAAATCCGGCTGAGTCGCAGGGGGTTGCTGCGGCAGATTTCGCGTAGCATCGCCCTTGAAGTCCAGTTCTAACTGAACCCATTCAGCAACCGCCAGTGCCCTTGACTGAAACGATTTTGGTAGTTCGACGATTTGGCCGGTGTGGAGGTCGATTGCCGGATGGATGTAGCCTGACAGGTCGATCTCGACATAGAGGTGCATGGTGACGGTTCCGCACTTAGCAGTATTAGCGCCCTGCAATCAGGATCAAATCGGCGCTTGTTGAGTGTAGCGCATGCGCACAGACTGTTGAGCCATGGGGAATCAGGATCGGTGTGACCGGCGCACACGACCCAAAGCGCCTTTTTCCTATTGTGGCGCTTTCAGCTTGGTCGGGCGTTTAGGGCGAGGGCTGTAACATTCTATCTCTCGAATGTACTCGCGCGCTTCGCGAAAGTAGTAGCGCTTTAAATGAATTCGCAGATTCTGCCTTAGACGCCAATTCCCGTATGCACCTGCGCAAAGAAAGAAAAAAAGCCATACCACTGTGTTGGAGTCAAATAGAAATATAGCCAGAGAAAGAAGCGCTACGAAAATTAATTGATCAGATGTATGTAAGCGAATGGGCATTACAGGTTGCGTAACGGCATCCAATTATGTGGCAACAGCTCGGCGATCTGGCTCGCCCGCTGCGTCGGCAGCCGCGCCAGTACGTTCTTCAAGTATTCGTACGGATCATGCCCGTTGAGCTTGGCCGACTGGATCAGGCTCATCAGTGCCGCCGCACGTTTGCCGCTGCGCAACGACCCGGCAAAGAGCCAGTTCTTGCGACCCAGCGCCCACGGCCTTATCTGCTGCTCGGCGTGGTTGTTATCTATGGGTACCGCGCCGTCATCGAGATAGCGTGACAACGCCGCCCAGCGCTTGAGGCTGTAATCCAGAGCCTTGGCGATAGCCACCCCATCGTGCACAAGCTGGCGCTGGGCGGTCATCCAGGCATGCAACGCATCCATCGCTGGCGCGGCTTTTTCCTGGCGTATCCGTCGTCGAGCGTCAGGTGCGAGGTCGCGGACTTCATGCTCTATTTCGTATAGCACCTGGATGTAGCGCAAGGCCTGTTCGGCAAGCTGGCTTTTGTTCGTGACGTGCAGCTCGAAGAACTTGCGCCGGGCATGAGCCATACAGCCGATCTCGGTGACGCCGAGTGCAAAGCTGGCCTTGTAGCCACCAAAATCGTCGCAAACCAGTTGGCCCTTCCAGTCTTGCAGGAAAGCGCGGGCATGTTCACCCGAGCGGCTGGGGCTGAAGTCGTAAACAACCGCCTTTACGTCGGCAAACGAGCTGGTAGCGTAGGCCCAGACATAGGCGCGGTGAGTTTTCTTCGCGCCCGGCGTGAGCATCTGTACCGGCGTTTCGTCAGCGTGCACCACGTTGTGTCCAAGCACCACCTCGCGCAACGCATCAACCAGCGGTTGCAACTGCACACCGCAGGTGCCGACCCACTGCGCCAGGGTTGAGCGCGGGATGGCCAGGCCAGCCCGGGCAAAGATCTTTTCTTGACGATACAGCGGCAAATGATCACCGTACTTGGCGATCATCACCTGGGCCAGCAGGCCTGCTGTCGGGATGCCCTTGTCGATCACCTGCGCCGGAACCGGGGCCTGGATCAGGGTTTCGCACTGATCGCAGACCCACTTGCCACGGATATGGCGTTCGACGGTGAACACGCCCGGCGTGTAGTCGAGTTTCTCGCTGACATCCTCGCCGATGCGCTTGAGGGCGCAGCCGCAGGTGCACTGCGTGTTGTCCGGTTCGTGATGGATCAGGGTGCGCGGAAACTGCGGCGGCAAAGCCGTACGCTTGGGCTTTTGACGAGCCTCGGTCGGCACGGGAGCCGGTTGCAGAGCTGCAAGCTCGGCTTCGATGGCTGCGATGTCAGTGTCGATCAGGTCATCGAGCAGGCTGGCTTGATCCGGGCTTAATTGCTCGCTGCGCTTGGCAAATTTGAAGCGTTTGAGCTGCGCGATCTCGTGGGTCAGTTTCTCGATAACCGTTTGGTGACGATGGATTTGCTTGTCCATCGTCTCGACGCGCTGCATCAACTGCGCGGCCAGCGCGCGCAGTTGGTCAGGGTTTAGTTGGTCGAGATTGGAAAGCGAAGTCATGCCGCCGATTTTGCCAGAGCAGGCCAATACCGGCGATAGACTCATCGGACAATTGCGCGGCCAGGCTGGCCATGGCAGGCGTCACACGATGGAAATAGCGTCGCCCGGCCCGACTCGTTGCCAGGGCAAACCCAGCACCAGAGCGTGCAACTGCTCAGCGCCCAATTCCACGTGAGCGCCGTGTCGAGAACCCGGCCAGAAAAATTTGCCCTGGTGCAGGCGGCGGGCCGCCAGCCAGATACCTAGGCCATCGTGTACCAACACCTTGATGCGCGTGGCGCGACGATTGGCAAACAGATAAGCACAGTGCGGCTGCGCCGCACCGAACACGGCGACCACCCGCGCCAGCGCGGTTTCGGTGCCGGCGCGCATGTCCATGGGCTCCGTCGCCAGCCAGATGGAGTCGATGCGGATCATCGCAACAGATCTCGCAGAAAGGTGGCGCAGGCAGCCGCGCTTTCGGTCGGCCAGTTCACTTTGACAGTGCCACGCGGGTGCTGGATTTCAACGCAGATATTCGATGATGCAGTTTGCGAATTTGCTCCGGCTAGCTGCATGGGGAACGGAATAAAAGCAGGTTGCAGCTCCGTGTTTTTTTGCTTTTGCCCTCGAATCCACTTGTGGACGAGGTTCGCGTTGAGTCTATGGCTCAGCGCGACGCTGGCAATCGAGGCGCCGGGCTGGGCGCACTCTTGAATGACTTGGACTTTGAAGGATTTGGAGTAGGAACGGCGTTGTGGTTGCATGAAATACCCGCTTGAAAGGCTCGAACTGGTGCCCACTTAAATTTAAGTGCACACCATGTCTTGGCTTTGCAGGGCTGGGTAGATGACTTGGCCGGACGGATACGAATGCTCGCCAGATCGAGGTGTCAAATGACCAAACAACGCCGTTCCTTTTCCGCTGAATTCAAACGCGAGGCTGCCGACCTCGTGCTCAAGCAAAACTACAGCTACATCGAAGCCAGTCGTTCACTCGGCGTCGGCGAGTCGGCACTACGCCGCTGGGTTGAGCAGGTTCAGAAGGAGCGCCAAGGTGTCACCCCGCTAAGCAAAGCGCTGACCCCGGAGCAGCAGAAAATCCAGGAACTGGAAGTCCGGATCGCCCGCCTTGAACGGGAAAAATCGATACTAAAAAAGGCTACCGCGCTCTTGATGTCGGAAGATCACGAGCGTACGCGCTGATCAATCAGCTTAGCGTCCACGAGCCGATTGATTGGCTGTGCAAAGTGTTTGAAGTCACCCGCTCGTGTTACTACGCCCAGCGTCTCAGGCGCCGGACTCCTGATATTGAGCGGCTTCGGCTGCGCAGTCGGGTCAATGAACTGTTCACAGAAAGTCGTAGTGCTGCGGGCAGCCGCAGCATCTTGTCGATCATGCGTGAAGACGGCGAGCAACTGGGGCGATTTAAGGTACGCAGCTTGATGCGTGAGCTTGACCTCGTGAGCAAACAGCCAGGTTCTCATGCCTATAAACGAGCGACGGTCGAACGGTTGGATATCCCGAACATCTTGAATCGGGAGTTCGATGTCTCGGCCCCCAACCAAGTGTGGTGCGGCGACATCACCTACATTTGGGCCCAAGGGAAATGGCATTATCTGGCTGTTGTGCTAGATCTTTGCGCGCGCCGGATAGTGGGTTGGGCATTGTCGGAAAAGCCGGACGCCGAGCTGGTTATCAAGGCACTGGATATGGCCTATGAGCAACGAGGAAGACCTCAGGGCCTGCTGTTTCACTCGGATCAAGGGTCGCAGTATGGGAGTCGTTTATTTCGCCAGCGGCTGTGGCGTTATCGCATGCGCCAGAGCATGAGCCGCCGGGGTAATTGCTGGGACAATGCGCCGATGGAGCGTGTGTTTCGCAGCGTGAAAACTGAATGGATACCGACCATGGGCTACCGAACTGCTCAAGAAGCCCAGCGCGATATCAGCCATTTCTTGATGCATCGGTACAACTGGATTCGCCCCCATCAATTCAACGGTGGGCTGGCGCCAGCTCAGGCCGAAGAAAAACTTAACGTCGTGTCCGGGATTAGTTGACCACTACAGAGCGATATAGCCGTCTTTTTATCTCGACCTTGTGTATTTCGTGGTAGCGAGGGTTCATAGGCCTAACCTGGGCTAGTCGGCAAACAAAAGCTGTGCCTTTATCTGCCGAGTGTATGGTAGATAATGTTTTTGTCCAGGTTGCGCTCCCTGTGCGTGTATTGGTCAAGTCGGATGCAAGTGATGGTCAGCGGCAGCGTAACCCCGACCCGAAACGACAAGGGCCTGCAAGCCCCTTGTGTCTAACAGACACCCAACAGACACGAAAACCCCCATAAACGAAAAAGGCCCACCGCAAGGTGAGCCTAAGTCGTTGTTTCGTATGGTGCCCCGAGCCGGAGTCGAACCGGCACATCCTTTCGGACGACGGATTTTAAGTCCGGTGTGTCTACCAATTTCACCATCGGGGCATGGGAAAAGCGAAAGCAGGCGCTGATTTAACCCCAAAACAAAACCAGAATCAATCACTTAGGTACGGAACCCAGCAGTAATGGCCCTAAAAATCAACTTCACAAAGGCACTGTTGGACAATTTGACGTGTCTGGAGGGCAAGGCCGATATCCTGGTCTACGATACCGACACCAAAGGCTTGGCCATCAGGGTCACGTTGGTGCCTGGACTTGCCCCTAAAAAACCGGACACCAACTCCCCGTTAAATTGATGCGGCGGCCAAGCGCCTGAACTCCCTCGGCGAGCGATATTTCAGGGCGCTGTGCGGATGCTCCTCGTTGTAATGCTCGAAGGCAATGGCCAGGTTACGCAGCGCCGTTTCTCGATCCGGCTTGGGCATGTGCGCCACGTAATCACGCTTGATCGTCTTCACGAAGCTCTCAGCCATGCCGTTGCTCTGCGGGCTGCGTACTGGCGTGGTCACCGGTTGCAAACCGATCTGCCGAGCAAACAGGCGCGTCTGTTCGGCGGTATAGGCCGAACCGTTATCGCTTAGCCATTGCACCGGCGTGGCGGGCAGTTGGTCGCCAAAGCGCTTTTCCACGCTCTCCAGCATCAAGTCACGGATATCATCACCGCTGTATCCCGCTGGACTGGCGACCCAGCCGATGGCTTCGCGATCACAGCAGTCCAGGGCGAAGGTCACGCTCAGTTTGGCGCCGTCCTCGCAGCGGAACTCAAAGCCGTCCGAGCACCAACGCGTATCACTGGTTTTCACCGCAATACGGCCTTCGTGTCGACGTGGCACGCCGGGCTGTTTGAGTCGACGCTCAAGCAGCAGATTGTGATCACGCATGACCCGGTAAACCCGCTTCACGTTGATCGCGGGCAGCAACTGGGTTTCACGTGCGCGACGCAGTAATCCCCAGACACGACGGTAGCCATAGCTGGGCAGCTCGCTGACCTGGTGCTGGATTTCAACCACCAGTTCAGCGTCGTCCACGGGCCTGTTTCGCCGTACCTTGGGCAAGGCTGATTGCTTGATTCGAACCGTTAATTGCGAGCGCGCCACACCGAGACATTCGCTGACCAGCTTCACTGGTTGTCCCCCGGCAACAAGGGTGAGTGCGCAATCCATTTTCGCGACCGGGCGATCTCCACGGCCTCTTTGAGGATTTCTGCTTCCATCGTTTTCTTGCCCAGCATCCGTTGCAGTTCACGGATCTGCTTGAGCGCATCGCTCAGCTCCGAGGCCGGCACCACGGCTTCGCCAGCACTGACCGCAGACAAGCTGCCGTCCTGGTACAGCTTGCGCCACAGGAACAGCTGGTTGGCGTTGATGCCGTTACGCCGAGCCACCACCGAAACGCTTTGCCCTGACTCAAGACTCTCGCGAACCATGGCCAGTTTTTGCTCTGGGCTCCAGCGGCGCCGCCGCTCCTGGCCCAAAAGCTCCCCACTCTTATCGTTGCTGTTAGTCATAAACATAACCGTTTGCCTATCCCTTATCGTAAGGGGGAAACGGTGTCCTGTCTTTCATGGGGCTCGTTCACGCCTCAATGACCCGATGTTTCTCGCTTTCAAGGCTGAGTACTAATGTCCATAGGAAGGATATTTTGCAAGTCACGACTGGGTCGTTTCGTCCATGGCATGTACCCACTAGAACGGCGTGCCTAACGACGAAATTAACGCATGTGGGGCAAGATGAAATGATCCGTTGTCTAAGGGGGCGATGATTTAGTCAAAATTCAGCTTTATCTTCCTGATAGATCAAGGTCTTCATGGCAATCTGCGATCTCTTGATGCAAATACTCGACACGAGGTATCAGATCCTTTCGATCCCTGGGTCACTACATTTATCTTTCGCCACAGATTGATTCAACGGTGGCATCCATACCCAGTGCGCCGATTCAGCCAGCTCTTCAGCCACGACGCGGGCTCTCTAAAGACATCCTGTAGATGGGAGAACGTGGTGAATCGTGCCGACGGATCAAAAGTCAGTGCCATCTGCAGAACAGGCCAACAGTGTTTCGGAAAGTTCCGAGGCGCTTGCAGTTCATGATCAAGACGCTCTTTACGGGCCTGAGTTGAAGGTAAACGGTGGAACGGGTGTTTACCGCAGGCCAGCTCATAGATTACGCAAGCCACGGCGTATAGGTCGCTATTGACAGACAGTACTCCTCCCTCCAGTAATTCTGGAGCGGCATAACTTGGTGTCCAGGCGTTGAAGCGGCTGCGGCTCAGCTGTGGCAAGCCGGTCAGGATGCCTTCCTCGGTTTGGCTGAGACCGAAGTCGAATAGTCGCACACCGTCTTCGCACAGCATCACGTTGCTCGGCTTCAGGTCGCCGTGCAGCACACCGCGAGCGTGGCAGTACGCCAGGGCATCGAGCAGCGGTAACACCACATCGCGCAGCTCTTGCCACGGCAGGCCGGTGGGCCGCTCGCAGAGCAATTTGTCCAGGGTCAGGCCGCGCATCAGCTCCATGGTGATGAAGGCGCGCTGGCACTGGGTGTCCACCTCGAAGCTGTGCAAGCGTACGACGTTCGGGTGACGCAGGCGTCGAGCCAGGGCGAACTCACTGTAGAGCAAGGCGCTGGCATCCGGCGACTCGGAGAATTCTTCGGTCATGACTTTGAGCGCTATGTAAGGGTCGGGATCGCCGAACTGCTCATGCAGCAGATCCCGCGCGCGGTAGACCGCGCCCATGCCTCCGGCCCCGAGCAGGCGCTCGAGGCGGTAACGTCCGGCCAACACATCCGGCAGCTCGCCCACAGGTGCCGTGGGCTTGGCCTTGGAACGGCCCTTGGAGCGGTTGCGCCCCTTGCCTCTGGCCTTGGGCGCCACGGGACGCGGTGCCTCATTGGCTTTGGCGAAGGCGAAATAGGTCAGGTTGCTGGCCTCTTCCTCGCTCATCAGGATGTCATCCAGACCGGATTTGAAATGACTCATTGGCGGATCACCACGGCTGTCAGGTTGTCCCGTGCCGAGCCCCGCATGGCGCCGTCGAACAGACGTTCCAGCGCCACCTGCGGTGAAGCCAAGCTCAAGGCGTTGCCCAGCGCATCGCTGGTCAGCCCCTGGTACAGGCCATCACTGCACAGTAGGAAGGCATCGCCGGGGTAGACCTGCAGTTCCAGGACATCCAGGGTCAGTTGCTCGCTGGCTCCCACTGCCCGGGTCAGGGCATTGGCCGCCGGATGCGCCCGCGCCTGTTCGACGCTCATCTGTTGCTCGTCGATCAATTGCTGCTGCAGCGAATGGTCCTTGGACAGCTGGTACAAACGCTGCCCGCGCCACAGGTAACAGCGGCTGTCACCGGCCCAGATGCACGCCGCGCGGTTGCCTTCCAGCAACAGCGCGACCACGGTGCTGCCCATGATGCTGTCGTGTCGCTCGGCGGTGACGGTCAACTCCTGGCCCAGGCGCCGGTTGAGCCAGTGCAGGCACTGGCGCAGGCCCTTGAGCCGCTCGTCGAAACTGTCCTGCACCGGCAACTCGGCCATGCTGGCAACGATCAACTGGCTGGCGATGTCGCCACCCTGATGCCCGCCCATGCCGTCCGCGACCACCCAGAGCCCCTGCTCCGGACAGTCGAGGAAAGCATCTTCGTTGCGCGCCCGAACCTTGCCCGGGTCGGTGCGCGCAGCGCTGCGCCAGGTAGTGGCAACCACCATCAGAGCTGCACCGGCATGCGGAAGGTGCGCAGCACGCCCATGTCGAACGGGTTCGGCGTGCGCTGGCTCATCAGCAGATAGTTGGCGCGCAGGCCACCCACCTCAGCCTTGAGCACCAGCACGTCACGGCCAGTCAGGTACTCGGTCTGCATCAGGTCAAACAGACGAAACAGCGACCAGGGGCCGGTGCTCTTTTCGATTCCGATCGGGCGTCCGGCCATCTTGTCCAGCACCAGGCTGGTCCGGCCGTCTTCGGCATCGGTCGGCCACTTGAAAGATACCGGCACGATCGGGCCGTGACGGTATTCCATGGTCTTGTCGCCGAAACGGAACTCGGAACGGCTGACCGCCGGGTCCAGGGTGTACGGCTCCAGCTTGAACTGCACCTGCGGCTCCGCCGAGTTCTCCGAGAAGAAGCTCTGGCGGATCACCTGGGCCGCGGCCATCTGGTCGAGGTAGGCCTTGGACATCGGCAGGTTGTGGCCATCGATGCTGCGCAGGCGGTAGTTGCCCGGATCACCGCTGACGAAAGGCCGCATGTAGGTTTCAAAGAAGCGATCGGCGATGCCCTGGGCCTTGAAGAACTCGCGGAAGTCGCTGATGGCAACATCGCTGGTGCTGTGGGCGCTGAACGGATAACGCTTGCTGATGGCCTTGCCGTAGAAGCTGTACAGCTCGCTCTGATAACGCTGGTTCAGGTACTGGTAGGAGTCGTTGAGCACCAGGCGCCAGGTGTCTTCCGCCAGCACGTTGAACCACACACTCACCGGACGCGGCAGGCGCACCGAGGCGTTGCGCAGGTTGCTCAGCGCATCGCGCTGGCCGCTCATGCGGGTCTTGGCCATCTCGAACGCCGCCTGCTCGGGCGCGCTGGCACGGGCCAGGCCGGCCAGTTGCAGTTGCAGGTCGTTCAGCGCCTGCAGCGCCGGCGTCAGGTCCGCCGCCGGGCCGTTGTTGTCATCCAGCAGACGGTGCAGCGGCTCGAAGCGACGCTGCAGCGACTTCTTCGCGTTATCCGGCAGGTTCTTGGCCAGGGCTTCCTGAGCCTTGCCCGCGGCAACCGCCGCGACCTTGCCCAGCGCCCCGCCCTTCTCGGCTGCCTTGTCCGCCGCGGCGGTCACGTCTTCAGCGCTTTCGGCGATGGCCTGGAAGCGGGTGTTATCACGCACCTCCACCAGCAGTTGCAGCACCGGCGAGTTGGCCGAGGTCAGGCCGGCGACCTGATCGGCGCCTTCGCCGGCATCGTTGAACGGTTGCAGGCCAACCTGGCCGACCGCCTCACTCCAGTAGTTGGCGTAGTCGCGGAAGTACAACTGCTCGAGCGCCACCATCAGACGGCGCAGGTCCATACCGCTGATACCGCTGCCTTCACCCAGCACCCAGTTATCACGCAGGATATCGGTGACCAATGCTGCGCCCTGGACCGAGAAGTACTGCTGATAACCCTGCTGGGTGTAGAAGCCCGGGATGGCATAGTCGGTACCGAAAAACAGGTCGCCCTGCGACCCTAGGTGCTGGCTCAGACGGTACTCCGGCAGGCTCCGGCCCTGTTCGCGCAACACGCGATAAACCACGTTGGCCAGCGACTCGCTGCGCAGCACCTGGCGGGACTGGGCCACCAGTGTGTCGTTGAGCGGGTAGCTGAACGGCAGCTTGAGCAGACGTTCGAAGTGTGCGTTCAGGCCGTTCTGCACCGAGGTGTTGCCGGCGTAGAGCGTCGACCAGTCGGTGGCCACCCAGTCCTTGAGCCAGGACGGATCGCGACGATCCTGCATGTTCAGCATCAGGTAGGCCCGCAGGCTGTTGAGCAGACGGTCGCGGTCGCGCATGTTGGTGCGGATCTGCCCTTCCAGCATCTGCGCCACCCGTGGCAGCAGTTGCGCTTGCAACTCACGCTCGTAGGCGCTGAGCAACACCGGGTTGCTTTCTTCGCCCTGGTACAGGCCGAGACGTTCGCGCAGAGACACATCGCCCTTGGCCGGGAATACCTTGGTGGCTTCGAAGCTGGTGTCGAGGGTTCTGAGCGCCGCCATCGCGTCGTCGCGCGCGGTCAGGGACGTACGCTGCTGGCCCCAGTTCTGCGCCAGGGAACGCAGGTTTTCCAGGCGCTCGTAGTTGGCGGAAAAACCGCCGGCCCAGAGCAGGCCGAACACCGCCAGTGCCACCAGCGCGCCGAAGTACAGCGCACGCTGGCCCCAATGGATGCGATTGCGCTCGCGTTTGTCCAAGCCGGCCAGACCGGCCTCGGGAAAAATCACCCGGCTCATCAGGTGATGAATGAAACGCGAACGCCCGCTGCGCAGGGTCGGCAGAATGCCGGCCGCCATGCCCAGGCTGGCGCCGATGCTGGCAGTGTCGTGGTCGAGCTTCTCGGTCAGGTGCGGCGCGCTGGTCAGGTAGAAACCGCGCAGCTGGCTGGCCCGCTGGTAGCGGTTGCCGGTGAATGCCATGTCGACGAACAGGCACAGGCGCTCACCGATCTGCCCCAACTGGTGCGGGAGGTCGAGGATGCGACCACGGCGCTGGGTGTCGCGCTCCTGGTGCATGCGCATGATCACCTGGCTGTTCAGGCGCCGCAGCAGCTCTTCGAACTCCTGGCGCAGCACGGCGACGTCGGTGCCGTTCTGCTCCTTGCAGAAGCTGGTGCCGAGCACCTGATCGCTTTCCTCGCGGCTCATCTGATCGAAGAACTCGTCGAAGCCCAGCAACTGGTCGGCCTTGCTCAGCACCAGGTACACCGGCACATCGACGTGCAGCTTCTGGTGAACGTCCTGCAGGCGCGCGCGCACTTGGCGCGCCAGGGTGTCGAGATCCTGTTCATTGCCGCTCAGCAACAGTTCCACTGGAATGGTCACCAGAACGCCGTTGAGCGGACGCCCGCGACGGCGCTTGCGCAACAGGTTGAGCAAGGTGCTCCAGGCGCTGCCGTCGACTTCCGCGTCAGGCTGGGTCAGGTAACGGCCAGCGGTGTCGATCAGTACGCCGTGGTCGGCGAAGTACCAGTCGTAATGCCGGGTGCCGATGGTGTCGCGGGTCAGCTTGCGGTCGATCTTGTTGATCGGGAATTCTAGACCAGAGAAATCCAGCAGGCTGGTCTTGCCACTACTCTGCGGACCGATCAGCAGGTACCAGGGCAAGTCGGTGCGCCAGCGCTCGCTGCGTCCGCGATATAGGCTCGAGGTCTTGAGGGTGCGCATGGCTTCCTTGAAGCGGCTGCGCAGCTCTTTCTGTTCCTCGTCGATCAGCTCTTCACGATGCAGGCGTTCCTGGCCGTCTTCGCTGTCTTCCATTTCTTTCTTGCGGATCCCGGCGCGCCAGCTGACGAAGACCATGGTCAGGCCCCAGATCAGGAACAGCACGCTGATGGTCAGCAGGCGCGAGGTCGCGCTTTCCCAGAGCTTGTAGTCGTTGACCGCCAGCAGCGGCCCGACGAACCACACCAACAGTGCCACGAACAGCACCAGCAACAGCGTCCAGACCCACGTCTTGCGCAGGAAGGCGCCGATTTTCTTGAAGAAGTTTTTCATCACACGTCCCTGTATTACTGCTGGGGCTGGACCACGGCCGGGTCAAGCTTCTGATAAGGTTGCAGAACGGTCTCGCGCTGCTCGCCCAGAACCCAGGCGAACCCCGAATACATCACCACCAGGCAGACCACCGTGAACAGCGCGACCATCCACCACGGCACGATGCGCACCAGGTTGCGTCGTTTGTCGTGCAAGCCCTCCCAGTGCGGCGACAGCTCGCGCGGCACGTCGCCACGCAGCTGACGGATCTGCCGGTACAACGCATCGCGGATGCCTTCGAGTTCGAGCATGCCGCGGGCCATGACCCGGTACTTGCCCTCGAAGCCCAGCGACAGGCACAGGTACATCAGCTCTAGCATCGGCAGATGCTTGACCGGGTTCTTCGACAGTCGACCCAGCAGCTGGAAGAACTTCTCGCCACCAAAGGTCTCGTTGTGGAAGCTGCTGAGCAGGCTCATCTGCGACCACTCGCTTTCATTGCCCCAGGGGGTCGTGACCACCGCCTCGTCGACCACGGTGCACAACACGTAGCGGGCGGCCATGACCTGGCTGCTTTCGGCGCCGTTGTGCAGGGCGCGCACTTCGAACAGTTTCAGGCCCGCGGTCAGCCGCTCGTTGAGCGCGTACAGGTCTTCGCGGGTGTCGCTGTGCTTGAGGCGCACCACTTCCGACAACAGATCGGAGGCCGCCGCCACCAACGCGTTCAGGCTGATGTTGAAGGCCTCGGCCGGGCGCAAGCGCGCGGCGTAGATCATCCGTTCTTCCAGTTGCTCGAAGCGCGGCGGCGCGGCGAAATCGGTCAGCGGACTCTGCGCCGGGCCATGGCCCTGGCGATCGAGCAGGACGGTTTTGTCGTCCTGGTTGTGTTCCATGTCCTTGATCATGTCGGTCAGCTCCTGATGGCCCAGAATTTCAGTTCAAGCTCGGCGAATTCGCCGGACACATGGAAGGCGAAACCGCCGGAACGCTCCAGTTGCGCCAGGTCTTCGGAACTGAGTTCGAGGATGAAATAGGTTTTGTTGGAGTGGAACGCGATCTGCCGTGGCGCCACCGGCAACGGTTTGACCTTGATCCCGGGCAGGTGCAGGTTGACCAGCTGGCGAATACGCTCCACCGGGCCGACCTTGAGGTGCGCCGGCAAGCGATGGCGTAGTTCTTCGGAGTCGCAGTTGGCACTGGCGGCCAGGACGAACGAGGCCGAACCCAGCAGCTTGTGGTCGTGCAACGGCGACACGATGATCCCGTACTGACGCGCCTGCAGCTCCAGCTCGATGGCGTGCTGTTCGAGCACCATCGACAGCACCTGGCGGATCGCGTCCATCAACTTGCGGAAGCTCGCGCCCTGGTCGCTGTGCTGGTAGCGGCTGTCCAGGCGCGGCCGCTTGCTGTCACTGGCGAAAGTCGCCAAATCGCCGAGCATGGTCAGCAGCGTACGGTACAGCTCTTCCGGATGCACCTGCTCCAGGCCCAGGTAGTGGCGCAGCAGCAGCTCGGTGCGATTGATCAGTTGCAGCATCATGAAGTCGCCGACTTCGACACCGCCGACCTTGCCGTTGGAACGAATCCGGTCGGCAATGGTGTCGCCCCGGTGGCTAAGCATGCTGATCACTTCTTTCAAGCACGACAGCAGGTAGCTCGATGCATGGGCGTGGATGAAGGTCGGCACGAAGTCCGGGTCGAGGGTGATCACCCCGTCAGGCGTGGTATCGAGGACTTCGCAGAGCTTGAGCTTCACATAGGCCTGGTCGCTCTGTTGCTCGCCCAGCAGCAGACGGAAGTCCGGCCACGCACAGCTGACCTGGCTGCTGGATTCGTCGCCTGCGTTGGAGTCGGCCACTTCCGCCTCGTAGGTGGTGTAGCGCGCCAGCACGTCGGACTGCTCCGGACGGCGCGACTCGATGTGGTTACCGGTCACCAGCGGCAAGGCCAGATAGATCGGGGTATTGCCGGTGTTCGGCGGCACGTCGAGGGCCAGCGGCTCGGTGTTGCCGCCCAGTTCGAACAGACTGCCGTCGGGCAGGATGCCGGAGGCCTGGCTGATCACCAGCTTGCCCATGTTGAGGAACTGCAGGTCGATCTCCAGCCCCAGAAAACCCCAGGAATAACTGCCCAGCAACTGGGTGCGGGTTTTCATCTGGTAGTCGTAATAACGATCGTTGTGCTGGAAGTGCTGCGGGCGCAGCAGCATGCCTTCCTGCCAAATGACTTTATGCACGTTCATGATTACTTGTCCGCCTTGGCGAGCGTTGCATTGCTGGTACAGATACCGGCCTGGTCGAGGGTCAGATCGGCTTCGGTCAGCTCCACCGGAGTGAGCTGGACCACATAGCGCCACTGGGTTTCCGACAGGTCGCGGTAGGCCGCCAGCACGCCGACGTAGCGGCTGCCTTCTTCGACGCTGAGCTTGAGTTCCACGGTTTCACCCGGGCGCAGTTCCAGCTCTTCGCTGGCCACCATGTCCGGCGCCAGGGACTCCTTGGCGCGCTCGTAGAGGCTGAAGAAATCCGCGCTCTCGAAGGCCACCGGATGCTTGAGCTCGATCAGCCGCACCACGATCGGCGACGGACGACCGTTGAGGTCCGGGTTGAGCTGGTCGCTGGCGGTCAGCTTGATGTTCAGCTTGGTCATGGTCGAGTACGGCGACAGCGACGAGCAGCCGGCCAGCAACGCCAGGGCGGTCAGCGCAGCCAGCGTCTTGAGTAACAGGGTCGAGCAGCGAGACATGCGCATCATCCTTGGTGTTCGGTGTGAAGGGTGGAGATCAGCCGGATCTGTTCTTCGTAGGCCTGGGCGAAGTCACGGGCCAGCAGACGTTCGCTCCAATCATCGTCCTGACTCAGTGCCTTGTGGTAACGGTTGTAGGCTCTCCAGTGGCTGCCGGAAGTGGCCAACAGCGGCTTGTTGTCACGCTCGAAACGCAGGGTTAGCTGCTGTGGCGAGAAATGCTCGAGGGTGCCGCGCACGGCCGCGCGGCTGGCCGTCAACAGCGCCACCTGATGCGCCTGCAGATCGCGGAAGGCGCGGGAGATCGCCTGCTCGGCCGGCAACTGGGCGGGCTTGTTGCCCTGCAGCAGGATGCCCAGCGCTTCGCTGGCGTCCACGGCGAACTTCAGCGGGTTCTTACTGCCGCCCTGGGCGGCGGTCAGGGCCAGGCGCAGTTCGTTTTTCAGCTCACTGCGGGTACGCAGGTTCTGCTGCAGGCCGCCGATGCTTTGCTTGAGCAGACGCGCGGCATTGATCGCCAGGGCTTCGCGGCTGTCGTTATCGAGGCCTTTGAGATCCACCCCCAGCGCCGCGCTGAAATGCTCCCAGAAGCCTTCGCTCTGACGCTCCACCGGGGCCGGCTCGACGGCGACCAGCGCCTCGGGCTGCGCCACCAGTCCCGGCACCAGCAGGCTTTCCATGTCGATGCGCGCATAGTCCGCGCGCTGCGGTGGTTCCTGGCGCGGCGTGTTGAGCGCGGTCAGTTCGTCGATTTCCGAATACACCCGCTCCTGCTGGTCCAGCGCGTTGAGAGGGTCGAGGTCGAGGAATACGTCATCGGGAATGATGCTGCCAGCGGCTTGCGGACGACCGACCTCGGTGTCGAAGGTCGCCGAATCGCGCACCAGGCGCGCACGGATCTCGAAATCCCCCAGCACATAGACACTGCCGTGCTCGATACGCTGCGGCTCGCCCTTGCGCAGGCGTGCGCCGCTGTCGCTGGCCTGGATACCGTTGCTGCTGGTATCGGTGAGGAAAAACGTACCGCCGCGGTAGCTGACGATCGCGTGGTGATTGGACAGGTGGCGCTTGCGGTCCGGAATGATCCAGTCGCAATCCTCGCCGCGCCCGATCACGCCGCCGGCCTGCTTGAAGGTTTTGCTGCGCAACTCCGTGGGCACGAACTGCTTGGTGTTCAGCATTTCGAAAACCAGTTCCATGATGATGCTCCTTGCGCTCACTTGCCGCGATTGACCGCATGCGGATCACCCAATGGGCGATAGGTGTTGTCGTTGAATTTGTAATTGCCGCTACAGCCGCCGAGGCCGCTGAGAACGATCAGAGCCAGCAGGGCGGCTTGCCAGTGACGAACAGACATCAGAAGGTCTCCATGGGTAGACAATGCACAAAGCGCCGACCCTTGCGGGCGACGCTCCGAGAAACGAAAAAGGCGCTTGGGGAAGTCATGTCGCGCTAGCCCTCGAAGTCGCCGAGATTGATGTTCAGCCGCGCGAGGCGGTACAGCAGCGTGCGCCTGGGCAACCCAAGCTCGCGGGCCGCCAGGGTCTGATTGCCGTCGTTCTTGCGCAGGCAATCGAGCAGTAGATGGCGCTCGACCTTCTCCAGGCGCTCACGCAGGTTCAGCCCAGGTTCTTCCGGCAGCGCTTCGCTGCTCAGGGAGAAATGCTCGGCCAGCAGCTCGCCGCCTTCGCACAACAGCACCGCCCGCTCCACCAGGCCCTTGAGCTCACGCACGTTGCCCGGGAAGGTGTAGTTCGACAGGTGATTGAGGGCGGTTTCCGACCAGTTCACCGGGTCGCGCTGCAGGAAGGCGCAGGCCTTGTCGGCGAAGTGCCGGGCCAGGTCGAGGATGTCGCCTTCGCGCTGGCGCAGGGCCGGCAACTTGATCGGGAACTGCGCCAGACGGTAGTACAGGTCTTCGCGAAACTTACCTTCGCTGACCAGCACCGCCAGGTCGCGGTGGGTCGCGGCGATGATGCGCACGTCGATCTTGTGGGTGTCGTTGGAACCCAGCGGACGGATCTCGCCCTCCTGCAGCACGCGTAACAGCTTGGACTGCAGGGACAACGGCATGTCGCCGATTTCATCCAGCAACAGGGTGCCGCCATTGGCCGCATCGAACAGCCCCGGGCGGTCGCGATCGGCACCGGTGAAGGCGCCCTTGCGGTAGCCGAACAGCTCGCTCTCCAGCAGGTTCTCCGGGAACGCCGCGCAGTTCTGCACGACGAACACCTGGGAGCGCCGTGGGCCGTAGTCATGGATGGCGCGGGCCACCACTTCCTTGCCGGTGCCGGTCTCGCCGCGCAGCAATACGGTGTAGGGGCTGTGCAGAACCTTGCTGATCAGCTGGTAGGTCTGGCGCATGGCCGTGCTGTTGCCAATCAGCCCGTAACCACTGGCACTGACCGGGGTGCTGGGCACGGGTGCCGCGTCGCCCACCGGACGGTGCAGGCGTTGCAGCAGGTGCAGTTGCCCGAGCACGAACGAGCCCAACTGCCCCATGGAATCGGCGAAGCCCTGAAGGTCGACATGTTCACGGCTGGCGCACAGCAACAGACCTTCAACGGCCTTTTGCGTATTCACCAGCGGCACGCACAACAGCGACTGCCAGGGTGTGTCCTGGGCCGGCAGGAAGCTGGTTTCGTGCAGGCTGCCACTCAGCCCCACCAGGCTCACCACGCGGTTCTGGCACAGGGCGAATTGCAGCAGCTGCTCACCGTTGTAATCCGCCGGCAGGCTCGCCGCTTCCCGCGGTTGCAGGATGCCGCCCAGACATTCGGTGCTCAGGCCCAGTCGGGTATGGGTGGCATCCAGCAGGTACAGCTGGCTCAGCTCGCAACCGCTGAGCGCGGCCACCCCGCGCACGAAATCGCCCAGCAGCGCGCCACCGTCGGCCACCCGGGACAGGCTGGCGAACTGCGCCAGCAGCGCCTCGGCGTAGATCAGTGGTTGCGGTACACGAGTGAACATCACACCCACCTCAGGCGAACTCGCAGGTCACGCCGCCGCTGCTGTCGAGCGTCGCGTGCACGCGCTTGAGGTTCTCGCCGGTGGCCATGGCATCCAGCAGGCGGTCGGCCACCAACGGCAGTACATGCAGGTCGAGCAAATGGTCGATCAGGCGCGCGCCGCTTTCGCTCTGGGTGCAGCGCTCGGCCAGGTGATCGACCAGGTTCTGGCAATGAGTGAAATCCAGCTGGCGACGGTTCAGGCGCTCGCCCAGACGGCCCAGTTTGATTTCGATCAGCTCGCGCAGGACCGGGCCGCCCACCGGGTAGTACGGCACCACGCGCATGCGCGCCAGCAGCGCTGGCTTGAAGTGCTTGCTGAGAACCGGGCGGATGGTCTCTTCCAGGGTCTCGGCGCTCGGTCGCTCGCCGTTCTCGCACTGCGCGCTGATCCGGTCGCTGGCCAGGTTCGAGGTCATCAGGATCAGGGTATTGCGGAAGTCGATCTCCCGCCCTTCGCCGTCGTTGGCCACGCCCTTGTCGAAGATCTGATAGAACAGGTTCAGCACGTCCGGGTCGGCTTTCTCGACCTCGTCGAGCAGCACCACCGAATAGGGTTTCTGCCGCACCGCCTCGGTGAGCATGCCGCCCTCGCCGTAGCCGACATAGCCTGGCGGCGCACCGATCAGACGCGACAAGGTATGCTTCTCCTGGAACTCGGACATGTTGATGGTGGTGATGAAACGATCGCCGCCGTACAGCAGGTCAGCCAGGGCCAGGGCGGTTTCGGTCTTGCCGACGCCGCTCGGGCCCACCAGCAGGAATACGCCCACCGGAGCATCCGGCTTGTTCAGGCCAGCGGCGGTGGCGCGCATCGAACGGTCCAGCGCGTGCACCGCTTGTTCCTGACCGCGAATCCGCGTCCGCAGGTCGGTGGCGAAACTCGCCACCTTGGCATTGTGTTCACGGGCCAGTTGCGCCAGCGGCACGCCGGTCCAGGCGCTGATCACTTCGGCCACCAGCCGCGGGCAGACTTCGAAACTGACCAGACGCTCCTGACTCTGGGCATCGCTCAGGGCGTGATGGGTTTCGTTAAGGGCGGCTTCCAGCGCCTCGACGCCCTGCCCCTCTTCCACTTCGGCGGCGAGGGTTTCGATCACCGTGCCTTCGGCGCCCTCTTCCACCGACACCAACGGTGGCTGGTTGGCCGCTTCGCGGGCCTTGGCCAGTTGCTGGCGCAGTTCGAGCAGACGCTCAGCCAGGGTGCGCTGTTCGCTCCACAGGGTTTCCAGGGTTTGCTGCTCGGCCGCGGCTTCTGCTAGACGCGTCTTCAGAGCGTCCAGTGCCTCCTGGTCGATCGCCAGACCGGCTTCGGCATCGCGGCGCAGCGCCTGAAGCTGGCGGTTACCTTCGGCCAGTTCGCCACGCAGGCGTTCCAGGCTCTCCGGTGCCGCCGCCAGACTGATGCGAACCCGCGCACAGGCGGTGTCAAGAACGTCCACCGCTTTGTCCGGCAGTTGCCGGCCGGCCAGATAACGGGCCGACAGTTCGGCCGCGGCCACCACCGCATCGTCGCGCAGGTAGATACCGTGGCTCTTCTCGTAGACCTGGGCCAGGCCACGCAGGATGGTCACCGCCTCGCTGACCGTCGGCTCATGCAGCTGCACCGCCTGGAAGCGACGGGCCAGGGCCGGGTCTTTCTCAAAGTACTTCTTGTACTCGGCCCAGGTCGTGGCAGCAATGGTGCGTAACTCGCCACGGGCCAGGGCTGGCTTGAGCAGGTTGGCCGCGTCGGAACCGCCCGCGTTACCGCCCGCACCGATCAGGGTGTGGGCTTCGTCGATAAACAGAATGATCGGCTTCGGCGAGGCCTTGACCTCGTCGATCACGCCTTTGAGGCGGCGCTCGAACTCACCCTTGACGCTGGCACCCGCCTGCAGCAGACCCATGTCCAGCGATAGCAGCTCAACGCCCTTGAGCACCTGCGGCACTTCACCGGCGGCGATGCGCGAGGCCAGGCCTTCGACCACGGCGGTTTTACCGACGCCGGCTTCGCCGACCACAATCGGGTTGTTCTTGCGGCGACGGGCAAGGATGTCGACCATCTGGCGGATCGCGCCATCACGGCACAGCACCGGGTCGAGCTTGCCCTCGCGTGCCTGCTGGGTCAGGTTGTGGGTGAAGCGCTGCAACAGCGACTCACCCGGCGCCGGCGGTTTGCCGCTGGCCGGCTCGTCCTGCTGCGACAGGGCGAAATCCTTCAGGCGTTCGATGTTCAGCTTGGCCAGCAGCGGCTGGTAACGGCTACCGGCGTAACGCATCGGGTTGCGCAGCAGCGCGAGGATCAGCGCCGCCTGCTCGACCTGGCTCTGACCGAGTTCGAGGTTGGCCACCAGCAAGGCATCCTGCAGCCATTGCACCAGCTCAGGTGCGAACACCGGGTTGCGCGAGGCGCTATGTTCTACCCGCGACTGCAAGGCCGCGCTCAGCTCGCCGGCGTCCACTTCGGCGTCCTGCATCGCGCGTGCGAGCAGACCCCGCGGGCGCTCCAGCAGCCCCAGCAGCAGGTCTTCGACCAGGATTTTACTGCCACCCCGGGCGACGCAACGTTCGGCGGAGCTTTCCAGATCACGACGGGTTTCGGCGTCCAGCGCCTGGATAAGTTGCTGCAGGTCTACGTTGATCATGCCATCTGTCCTTAATGAATTTTATTGCCCAGGGTGACCACGCCGTCCGCGCGTTCGCGGCCGAGCCAACTGGTCCATCCGAGGCGACAGGCGTTCTGCTCACCGATGCGCAGTTCGCGGATTTCTTCCTGGCGCAGGACCAGGCGAATGTCGTAGTCCAGCGGGTCACGCAGGGTGAACCGCACCAGCGCGCAAAGTGGCTGGTAACCGAAACCGATCGGCAGGAATTCGTGGAAGCGTTGCCAGTCCAGCTGGCGGATATGAATGCGGAACTTGCCGCATCGGTCGCGCACCCGCTCGCCCAGCACCAGGTCTTCGCCGAGCTGGCTGTTGGCGCGGCCCAGCCGGTTGCATTGCTCTTCGAGAATCTCTACCCGGCGCTCGATGCACTGCTCGATCACCAGGTCCGCATGCTTGAAGTAGTAACGCAGCACGGCCTCGATCAGCGCCGCCGAGTGGGCACGCAGGCTGAGCAGGCCGAGGTACGGTAGCAGGCGCTTCCAGTTCAGCTCCTTGGCCTTGCGGATGTCTTCGCCACCGAGGCCGATCAGGGCGAACAGCTGGGCGGAAAACGGGTCGAGCGCGCCGCTCTTGAAGCTGGCGCGGTAACGGTACTTGCGCCAGATCGGCAGCATCAGCCGCTGCAGGCGATGGTGGAACAGATCGAGGAAGTTGCGGGTCGGGTTGCCGTCCTCGCTGTCGCCCAGGGCCTGTTCACCGTAAAACGCCGGCAGCGGCGAGCCGGAGCCGAACAGCCCGATCAGGTTGAAACGCAGGCGCGCGCGCATCTGCCCGTGCTCTTCGAAAAACTCCACGCGATCGACGTCGCTGCCAGGGAAACCCAGGCTCGGATTGGCCTGGAATTCCAGCTGATCGTAGAGATCCTCCTCGCTCAGGTCCGGATGGGAATCGCGCAGCCGGTCCACCACCAGCAGCACGGCCTGAAACAGCGAGTACTCGCGGATGACCCGGGTCAGCCCGTTTAAAGCAAGGGCTGAAGACCCATACGTGGTGTCCATTGGTACACCTCTCCCTGTGTACTTTTTACCCGCAGCTCGTGGTACGAGTTGAGACTGGCGTAAAGAGCGAAAAACTCGTTGAGTACCGAGGCGAACACAAACATGTCGCCTTCGCCGATATAACCTTCCGGATCGATGGTCAGCTCAGTGCGCAAACCACGCATCGGCAAGCCCCGATGCAGCCTGTCAACATGCTCGTGGCGGATCGACTTGAGCCCGCCCAGCAGGCGCTTGCTGACCTTTTCCAGGTGCTGGTCGTAGTAGCGCGGCAGGTCGTAGGTTTCGAGGATCACCTTGAGCGCATCGACGTTGGCCAGCGACAGATAGTTGAGCGACATGTTGCTGATCAGCTTCCACAGGAAGTCGCGATTCAGCGGTGGCGCGTAACTCGAGGTGGCCGGGGTGATATTGCGGAAACTGAGGAATTCCGGGGTTTGCGCGCACGCCTGGTTGATCTCGCCGAGCTTGAGACGACGCGGCAGGTTCTGGTTGGTGCAGGTCAGCTCGATGGACAGGGTTTCGTGGGCCTCGGTGTGGTGGATGCCAAAGCTCAGGTAAGTGTCCAGGCCGTCGTGTAGCAGCGAGGAACGCTGGCGGATGCTGTAGTGCGGGCGCCTTTGCGAGACGTCGAAACTCGGGTCGTGCTCGAAGGACTCGAACGGCACATATTCCTGGTAACCCAGGCCGCCGGGTTTCCAACCGGTCACGGTTTCCACCGAGAACACGCCACAGTTCTCCAGGTCGTACTCGGCCGGCAGCAACAGGTATTCGTCCTGCTTGCCGTCGAGGCGAATCGGCAGGGCATCGTGCTTGAACAGGTTGGCGATCGGCGTGCAATACAGCTTCACGTTGTCCAGGGTCGGCCGCAGGCGTTGGATGCCGCTCTTGCGAATGTCGAAGCGCACTTCCAGGCCGTGCATCTGCTTGAGGGTGTCCTCCGGCAGCGACTTGAGCAGGTCCAGGCCGTTCAGGTCGACGAACAGGAACTTGTCCTGGAACGCGAAATACTCCTGCAAATAGCGATAGCCGCGGAAGGTGTTCAGCGGATACGGGATCAACGCCTCTTCTTCGGCAAAACCCACCGGCTGCACGCGGTTGCCCGGCATCTTGAACGACATGGCGTCGCCGCTGACACCCGGGGACGGCTTGCCGTCCATGCCCAGCGGCACCAGCTCGATGCCTTCGAGGTTGCGCAGCAGGCTCAGGTAGAGCATCTGGCTGATGTAGCGCTCGCCCGCCAGGTGCAGGCGCAGACGGCTCAGGTTCAGCTCGCCGAGATGGCCGTCGCAGCTCATCTCCAGGCGCAGGCTGAGTAGCGCGCCGTCGCCTTTCACCGAGTAATTCAGCGCCGTCAGGTTCAGCGGCAGGACTTCGGTCGGGTAGCAGGTGCGGAAACGGCAGCGCACGTCATCGATGAGCTCGCTCTCCACCGGTGTATCACGCGCCACGCGCAGGGCCGGCCCGGACTGCTTCAGCGGGTCGAACTGTAGAATGCTGAACGCCGGCAGCGGCCGCATGTAGTTCGGCCACAGCAGATGCATTAGCGAGTGGCTCAGCTCCGGTAACTCGTCATCGAGTTTCTGTCGCAGACGACCAGTGAGGAAGGCGAAACCTTCGAGCAGGCGCTCCACATCCGGGTCCCGCCCAGCCTCGCCGAGAAATGGAGCCAACGCCGGACTACGCTCGGCGAAGCGGCGACCTAGCTGGCGCAGCGCGGTGAGTTCGCTTTGGTAGTAGTGGTTGAAGGACACTTCGGGCTCCCTGCTTTTCGTGCTTGTTAACGTTGTGAAGTCAGTAGCATTAGCAACGACGCGCTTTTGGCTAACATCGTCGTCGGCTTAACTGACCTTGACCTGTCCGCTACCATCCAGGCGCGCAGTAAAACGGACCTGGCGCTTGAAACCATCAACTTCCAGCAGGCCTTCAATGTTGAAGGACAAGCGAAGCTGATCGTGATCACGCGGCAGGGGAACGACACGCACATTGCTCAGACGCGGCTCATAGGCTTCGATGAAGTTTTCGATGGCCAGACGAGCCTGGCTCAGGGCGTCGTGCAGACTCAGGCGCATGTCGTTGAGATCAGGCAGCCCATAATCGGACAGCGTCTGCACGCTGCCCGCACGCGTGCTGAGCATCATGTCCAGATGGGCAGCCACCGAAGCCATGGCGGAAACCTCGCGGCTCCAGCCGATACGTTTGTCGGCTTCGCCACTCAGGCGTTCGAAAAGGCTGCCGTATCCGATCATGACTTAGCTCCTGGTTACTCTTTGTCCAGCTTGCCAACCAGCGACAAGGTGAAATCGGCCCCCATGTACTTGAAGTGCGGACGCACGTTCAGGCTGACGCGGTACCAGCCCGGCTCACCTTCCACATCGCTGACGATGATCTGCGCGGCGCGCAGCGGACGACGGCCACGAACTTCTGCACTCGGGTTTTCCTGGTCGGCCACGTACTGACGGATCCACTTGTTGAGTTCCAGTTCGAGGTCGGTACGTTCTTTCCACGAACCGAGTTGCTCGCGCTGCAGCACTTTCAAGTAGTGAGCAAGGCGGTTGACGATCATCATGTACGGCAACTGGGTGCCGAGCTTGTAGTTCAATTCAGCCGTCTTGCCTTCCGCACTGATGCCGAAGAACTTCGGCTTCTGCACCGAGCTTGCGGAGAAGAACGCCGCGTTGTCACTGCCTTTGCGCATGGTCAGGGAGATGAAACCTTCCTCGGCCAGTTCGTATTCACGACGGTCGCTGACCAGGACTTCGGTTGGAATCTTGGTTTCGATTTCGCCCATGCTTTCGAAGTGATGCAGCGGCAGGTCTTCTACCGCGCCACCGCTCTGTGGGCCGATGATGTTCGGGCACCAGCGGAACTTGGCGAAGCTGTCGGTCAGCTTGGTACCGAACGCGTACGCGGTGTTGCCCCACAGGTAATGCTCGTGGCTGTTGGCAACGGTTTCCTTATAGACGAAGGATTTGACCGGGTTCTCTTCTGGATCGTACGGGTTGCGCAACAGGAAGCGCGGCACGGTCAGGCCGATGTAGCGCGAGTCTTCCGACTGGCGGAAACTCTGCCATTTGGCGAATTGCGGACCTTCGAAGTGATCTTTCAGATCCTTCAGGTCCGGCAGGCCGGTGAAGCTTTCCAGGCCGAAGAACTTCGGACCGGCCGCGGCGATGAATGGCGCGTGGGACATGCAAGCAACGCTGGACACGTACTGCATCAGCTTC
Organism: Pseudomonas sp. LS1212; assembly: GCF_024741815.1. NCBI lineage: Bacteria > Pseudomonadati > Pseudomonadota > Gammaproteobacteria > Pseudomonadales > Pseudomonadaceae > Pseudomonas > Pseudomonas sp. LS1212. The sequence goes on along the minus strand of NZ_CP102951.1, from coordinate 2,279,377 downwards.
ACGTCAGGCGAGCTGGGCGACATGAAGTAGTTGGCGATGATCGCGCCGACCGGCTGGCCACCGAACTGGCCGTATTCAGCGGTGTAGATGTGCTTGTACAGGCCGGCCTGCATTACTTCCGGCGAATCTTCGAAGTCGTCCAGCAGGTCCTGCTTGGAGACGTTGAGGATTTCGATCTTGATGTTTTCGCGGAAGTTGGTGCGGTCGACCAGCAACTGCAGTCCACGCCAGGCCGACTCCAGGGACTGGAAGTCTTTGTGGTGAAGTATTTCGTCCATCTGGCGGCTGAGCTTGGCATCGATCTCAGCGATCATGCGATCAACCATGGCCTTCTTGACCGGTTCACCGTCATTTTGCGGCTTGAGCAGCTCTTCGATGAAGGCCGACACACCGCGCTTGGCGATGTCATAGGCTTCGTCGTCCGGCGTCAGGCGGGTTTCGGCAATGATGCTGTCGAGAATACTGTACTCGCCGTTCTCATTGTTTTTCTGTTGTGCTGCACTAGTGCTCATAGTATTGGCTTCCTTGACTGATAGTGACTCAGGCTTTCGGGACGGCGGCGTTCAGGCCCAGCTCACCGAGCACACGACCGCGCGACTCGTCGTCGGCGAGTACACCTTCGATGGCTTTACGGAATGCAGGGGCATTACCCAACGGACCTTTAAGGGCCACCAGCGCGTCGCGCAGTTCCATCAGTTTTTTCAGCTCAGGCACTTGCTCGACCAGGCTGGCTGGATTGAAGTCCTTCATCGAGTTGACGCGCAGCTTGACCGCCAGCTCTTCGGTGTCGCTCTCTTCCTGTAGACGGTTAGGCACGCTCAGCGTCAGGCTCAGCTCCTGCTTGGCCAGCACTTCATCGAAGGTCACTTTGTCGATGCTGATCGGCTTGCGGTCCTCCACCTTGCGTTCTTCCATACGCTGGGTGTAATCACCGATTGCGAGCAGCTTCAACGGCAGTTCAATCTCTTCCTGAGCACCACCGGTGGCGGGTTTGAAGGTGACGTTGATGCGTTCCTTGGGGGCTACCGAGCCTTCTTTGGCCATGGCTTTTCTCCTTGCGGTTGTTGGCCCTGGGGCCTATTCGAGTACCACTTCGAGGTCGAGGTGGCACAGCCTGCGATAAATCTCTTCCTTGCGTTCTCGCACTGCGTGGTTCTGCGGCAACAACTCACAACAGCTATGCAGGAGGTGCAGCACTTCCAGCGCAAGATCCGGCTCCCAGGCATGCAGGCCCGAGCACTGTAATTCTTGATCGAGGGTTTCGAGCTGGGTCTTGGCCAGCTCGTATTTCTTGGCCATGAAGCACAGCCGCGCCAGGCTGAACTGCCAGAAAAATCGCACACGCCTACCGTGGGCGTTTTGCAGACCTTGCTTGAGGATCTGCACGGCAGCCTTGAGGCCGTCCTTGCGCAGGACCGGTAATACCTGTTCGAGGGCTTCTTCCCAGGCCGGCTGGCTGGCGGTCGTTTCGACCTTACGCGGCGCACTGGCGCTTTGCAGATGGGGCATGACGTGGGCGCTGATCCAGCTGCGGGTGGCCGGATCTGCGAACGGTGCGCCGTCGTGGAAGCGCAGCTCTACTACGCCGGGCAAGCGTTGGAGCAGGAGCGCGAAGTGAAACTCCACTTCGCGCATCGCCTGGTCGGCGTTCAACCCTTGCAAGCATTCCCAGGTCAGGCGCTGGCCGTCGAACCAGAACGGCGCCTGGGCCAGACTGGCTTCGACCTCCACCAGCAGATCGGCGTATTGCCCATTGGCGTAGCGCTCCTGGTAGGTCTTCAACTTGTCGACCGGCAGCCCGCGCAGAGCAGTGATCTGCTCGGCATTACGCTCGGGGACGGCATCAATGGGCAGCCACAGCATGGTGCGGTTCAAGCGTAGCGCGCGCACGTCGATGGCTTTCTGCTTGAGCCACCAGGCGCACAGTGGACGGGCGTTTTCCTGCAACGCACGCAGGGCCTTCTGGGCTTCCTTCTCGTTGTCGATCGGTGCGCCGGGGGTGAACAGCTGGTTGGCGACCTGCTGGACTTGTGCCACTACCGCCCGGACAACACCGTGTTCCGGTTGGTTGTCCGCGGCACGCTGGACCATGGTTTTCAAGCGACGGCAAAGCGGCAGCAGCAGAGGCGCATCATCCGCCAGATGCTCTGTGAGCAAGGCATCCAGGCCTTCCAGATGCTCGACCATGCACCGAAACAACGGCAGCTGTTCCTTGATCGGGATGTTATCGCTCAGCACTTGCTCAAGACGCAGTACCAGCCAGCCAACAGCAGCCGCTCGAGTACGCCATTTGGCGGGGTGGACCTGCGGCCAATGGTTTTCACACAGATAGTGCAGCAAACCAAAGCCCGCCAGCAGGCCCGGAAAGGATTCACGCTGATACAGCGCCCAGGTCAACCAAGCTGCAACCCGCAAATCCTTGGATTGGGTACGCAGCAAGACCTCACCGATCTCTTGTACTTTCAGCCAGTCGATCTGGCCGCTTTCATGCATCGACTGCGCTTTAGCCAGCTCACTCTCCAACGCCTCGAACTCGCTCGAAAATCGAACGTCCTCGCCTGCAAAACTTTGTTTGCAAATAGCTGATTTCGCGAGCTCAAGATAGTGAGCTGATAGCTTGCTTGAGTAGGACATTTATGACTTTTTCATTAAAGTTAGCCGATGCAACCTCTTGGTTTTAATGTGTTTTGTGCATGAGTAGAACGCCCAGGCTTATGCTGCCCCCAGCGCCTGCCTTTAACACAAGCGAAATTCGCTCATCCAGACCCTGCAACGCGACAGTAGAGTCGAACTTCAAAGATACACAGGGCTGGCAATAGTTCCCATGAGACGATTCTTAACGACCTGTAGGAATTTTCCCAAGGCAATTAGAAGGAGCGCCCCATCAAGCATGGTATTGAACTATTTTGGCGACAGAGTGAAACCGGACAAAAACTCAGCCCCAGGGAAGCCCTGAGGTCTGGCTAGACGTGAAACATGATAAACTTGAGACTTCGTTTAGTAAGTATTAGGACTTCCATATGGCAAGACAGATACTATTGCCTCTTTGCACTCTATTGCTGCTGACAGGCTGCCAAGCGCAATCCTCGCCCCACCCTAAAAGCCAGAAGCTATCGCCCGAAAAAGTCGCCCAGATAGCTGAGACCATCGAGCAGAAATACCCAAAGCTTTCCGCTGAGGTGCGCGGAAACTTGCTGAATACCGTGGTGCAGTCGCTGGACAATATGGTGTTCATCGAAGGTGGCGATTTCCAGATGGGGGATTTTGGTTGGCCGTATGACGATGACCCTACAGATTTGTGCAACTGGCCATGCGGGCTCGACCGAGATCAAATGGGCAACATCACCATGTTCGGTGATGATGACTTCGTTCACCCCATCAAGTTGAGTAGTTACTACCTGTCGAAATTTCAGACAACGATAGGTGACTTCGATTTATTTTTCATTGCTCAGGGCAAACCTGTTTTTAATGCAGAGCGCCGTAAACGTGAAGATTTAAAGTCTCTCCATCAACCTAATCTGCCGGCTCCCGCCCAAAGCTGGCAAGAGGCGAAGGAATACTGCGGCTGGCTAGGTCAGTTGAGTGGTTACCCTGTAGATCTACCGACTGAAGCGCAATGGGAATATGCTGCCCGCAATCGCGGCCAGCACGTTGTATTTCCTACTGACAATGGCAGTTTGAATTACGGGCGAAACTTTCCAGAACCCGATGAAATGGATACATTTCCTGTGGATAAATTTGTCCCTAACCCATTGGGTATCTACAACCTTTCGGGTAATGCGACTGACTGGGTCAATGACTGGTACGAAAAAGATTACTACCGGCAATCCCCCGTTGAGAATCCGCAAGGACCAAGCACTGGCATCCAACGAGTTTGGCGAGGTGCAAATATGCTAGAGGGCCCGCTTCTAAGCGCCAGTACGGTGCGCCGCTGGGGTGTTGAACCGATACAAGGTGGCCACTATGCCGGTGTCAGTTTTCGATGTTCAATCCAATCTGGAAAACCGCTCTAACTTTAAAAACAAAGGCGCTTATTAAGCGCCTCTGTTGCGAGACTCGCCACTAATTCAAGCCAAGCCATCAAACCGCCCGCTGTTACGAGCAACCAGCAACAGCCCCTCTTTACGCCAAGCATTGCTTGGACTCCAAGCCACTCTGTCCGAAGTCTCAGTCAGCTGATTAATTGCCAGATTATCAATAAACCGATTGAACTGATTTTGTTCATATCCGTCCAATAATGCGTTGATTCTTTCCAAGCTCACCATCGCATTGACCTTCCTCGCCTTGGGTGAGCAATGCTCGAGCACCTCGATAAATTGCCGCCAGCTCCGTATCTCTGAGAGGAGAATGACAAGCGCCTCTTCTTGCCGCTCGTTAAAGCTCTCAACAAACCCCTCTGTCAATAGATAGATCATTGGGCCTAACGTTTCGGGCGGAAGCAAGCTAAAAGGCAGGGATTGCCCCCGAATCATCATAGCTTTATTGTTTTTATGCTTGTCCACATAGCTCGCCAAGTTTTGCGCCTCGGTCTTAGATGCGGCACGTACTTTCCACCAGTCCCGCATCGCAACAACACCATCATCAAACGCCTCATTAACCACTTTAATGGGAGTGGTTGCTACCTGATACAGGCCTGAGGCCATGTAGCTAAAAGCCTCGTTCGTCACCCCTAACAAATGCCTATAGTCCATGTCAGCCAAGGCATTGCAAAACAGCAATGTCAACTTTCCAACCTGCTCAATGTCCACCACTGTACCAAACCCACCTCCGGCACCGGGGCCCAACACCATGGAGCCTCTACAGTAAGCGCTAATCGATCTTTCGAAATATCGAGACCAAATTCACCACTTCCCCCAATCCCGAACGCCGCATTCCCTTCCGCGCTGATTTTCGCCAACGCGACCCAATTGCTGCTGGCATTGGCCTGGCCGACGACGGCTTTCCCTGTACCTTGTTTATCCGGCTCAACCCACTCAAATGAGCCGCTTAGGGCGCCGCCAGCCTGGGCCCCGGCAAACGCATCGCCCTTGACACCGATGTTGCCACTTGGACCGACCTCCATTGTCGGTGTACCTAGCAGCGCACTTGCACCTGCCGGGGTTTCGGCAGGTTTGTACTGCGTTTTAACCCCTGCTTCACCCTGTACCTTGGCACCAACAAAACACGACAACTCCAGCTTGCCGGTCAGGCGAAACACGCCCATGGGATGCAACACTTCCTTGCCCAGGGCATTGCGATAGGACATGGTGGCGACACAGCCGCCCACACTGGGGAATGACCGGGTTAACGATGCGGAGCCCTCTGCTAGCGAGAATGCCGCACTGCCTTTGACACCAACATCGATACTCCCTTCCTTGGGGTTCCAGTTGTTCACCCCCGCACTGGCGCTGGCAACAAAGCGCAGGGCGTGCGCGTCTGCGGTGACGGCATAACGCGCGGCATCGCTCTGATTGGAGGTCCAGGACACCTCTCGATGCAAGGTGTTGAGCAGATTGTCCTCTTTGCTGTTCCAACTGCTGAGCTTGAATTCAAGACTGCCCAAGGGGCCGGCCTTGCGCCCTGCGCTGATCCCCGCTTTGATGTCCTTTATCAGATCGCTGGCCAGTTGTTTGCTGAACGGCTTGCCGGCCATGATCCGCGTCGGGACGCGAACATTCCATGAGGTGGTGTTGCGGTACGGGATCGAGATGTAGTGACGCCGAGTGGGGTCGCTGAACAGGATGATTTCCACCACGGTAATACCGGATTTGGTTTGCTTACCCTGCTGACGTTCAATGCTGCGCCCCTTGCCATGCTTCAAGTCGGGTGCCGCGCTGTTGGCCGTACTGGAACTGTCTTCTGGCTCGGCTGTTCTCTGTGCTGCCAGTTGGGCACGGAGTTTGCCGATTTCCCTATCCAGCTCCAGGACCTTTTTGTTCTGCAAGGACTTCCAGTTGGATTCAAATTGCCTTGTTCCGGCAAAGCGCATGGTCAGAGCTGTTTTTCAAGCTTCTCAGCACCTGCACTGCTAACTCGGCGTAGATGACGATCGATTCAAATTCTCAATAACACAAATGCGGAACGAATATCTGTCAGACAATTCTGAAAATTTCTAGGAATTCTCAGAAAGCGAGGAATAAAACGAACACCCCATCAAAAATGGTAATGGAATATATTGTGGCAACAGAGTGAAGCTGTAGAAAAATTCAGCCAATGGGAAGCCCTGAGGTCAGGCCAGACCTAAAACATGATAAACTTGAAACTTTGTTTAGTAAGCATTAGGACTTCCATTATGGTAAGACAGACACTATTTCTTCTTTGCACCCTATTGCTACTGACAGGCTGCCAAGCACAATCCTATCCATTGCCTGAAAGTCAGAAGCTCTCTGCCGAAAAAGTCGCCCAGATAGCTGAAACTATCGAGCAGAAATACCCAAAGCTTTCTGCAGAGGTTCGCGGCAAGCTGTTGAATACTGTCGTGCAGTCGCTGGACAATATGGTGTTTGTCGAAGGGGGCGAATTTCAAATGGGGGATTTTGGTTGGCCGCACGATGATGACCCCACCAACTTGTGCGACTGGCCATGCGGTGTGGAGCCTGCGAGGATGGGGCCGATCAGTATGGGCGCTAACAATAAATTTGTTCATCCCGTCAAGCTAAGCAGCTACTCACTATCAAAATTTCAAACAACACTGGAGAATTTCGATCTATTCTTTAGTGCGCAAGGTAAGCCATTGTTTGATGCTGAGTACCGTGAGCGAGAAGATTTAACATTGACGCTGTACGCGCCTAATCTGCCAGCTCCCATTAAAAGTTGGCAAGAAGCCAAAGATTACTGCGTTTGGCTAGGGGAGCTTAGCGATTTCCCAGTAGATTTGCCAACAGAGGCCCAATGGGAATTTGCAGCACGCAATCGCGGTCAATATGTGGCGTTCCCTACCGACAACGGTAGCCTAAATTACGGGCGCAATTTCCCAGAGCCAGCTCAGCAGGACACTTTCCCCGTAGACAAGTTTGTCCCAAACCCGCTGGGCATCTACAATCTTTCGGGTAATGCCACCGACTGGGTTAATGATTGGTATGACAAAGATTATTATCTCCATTCACCTGTCGATAATCCAAAAGGGCCAGAAACCGGAACACAACGGATACGCCGTGGTGCAAATGTAGCAGAACATCCGCCAATCAATGCCAGCACAGTTCGGCGCTGGGAAGATTCCCCCGTAGCGCATGGTTACTATCCTGGCACGGGCTTTCGCTGCGCAATTCAATCCCAAAAGCCACTATAGTTTTATCAACAATAAAGGCGCTAATCAGCGCCTTTATTAAACCATCCGCCGTCCAATCTAAACCAAACCGTCGAACCGCCCGCTGTTACGAGCGGCCATCAGCACCTTCTCTTTACGCCATGCGTTGCTTGGACTCCAAGCTACCCTGATCGGATTCTCAATTGATTGGTTGATCGCCAGATTATCAATAAAACGATTAAACTGGTTTTGCTCGTGACCATCCAGCAAGGAGTTGATCCGATCGAGACTCTTCATCGCATTAACCTTCTCCGCATTGGGCGAGCAGTGCTCAAGCACTTCGATAAACTGGCGCCAGCGGCGGACCTCTGAAAGCAATATTACAAGAGCCTCTTCTTGTTGCTCGTTAAAGCTCTCAACAAACCCTTCGGTCAGCATATAGACCATTGGGCCAAGAGTTTCCGGCGGCAACATACTAAACGGTAGGCTTTGCCCACGAACCGGCATGACTTTATCGAACTTATGACTGATGAGGTAGCTGGCCAGATTTTGCGCCTCAACTTTAGACGCCTGACGCCTTTTCCACAAAATGTTTATTTCATTTCGCCCCAATTCAAACGCCTCACTCGCCGTCTTCGTGGGAGAGGTTGCTACTTGGTACAGCCCCGAAGCTAAATAATTAAACGCCTCCCCCGTCACTCCCAACAGGTGCCTGTAATCCATATCTGCCAACGCATTGCAAATCAGTAAGATCAGCTCCCCGACCTGATCGATATCCACCACCGTACCAAACCCACCGCCAGCACCCGGCCCCAAAACTACGGAACCCTTGCAATTAAATGCCAATCGGTCCCTCGAAATACTGATACCAAACTCACCACTGGCACCAACCCCCAAAGCAGCATTCCCTTCCGCTTTGACCACAGCCAGCGTGACCCAATTGCTGCTGGCATTAGCTTGCCCGACGAAGGCTTTCCCCAACCCTTGTTTATCCGGCGCAACCCAATCAAAGGAACCGCTTAGGACGCCGCCAGCCTGGGCACCGGCAAACGCATCGCCCTTGACACCGATGTTGCCACTCGGCCCGACCTCCATTGTCGGTGTACTTAGCAGCGCACTAGCACCAGCCGGGGCTTCGGCAGGTTTGTACTGCGTTTTAACCCCTGCTTCACCCTGTGCCCTGGCTCCAACAAAGCACGACAACTCCAACTTGCCACTCATGCGGAACACGCCCATGGGTTGCAGCACCTCCTTACCCACGGCATTGCGATAAGCCATGTTCGCGACATACCCGCCCTGGCTAGGGAAAAACCGGTTCAATGACGCCGAAGCCTCTGCCAAAGAGAATGCCGCACTGCCTTTGACACCAACATCGATACTGCCTTCCTTGGGGTTCCAGTTATTCACACCGGCACTGGCGCTGGCAGCAAAACGCAGGGCGTGAGCTTCTGCAGATACCGCATAGCGCGATGCGTCGCTCTGGCTGGACGTCCAGGACACTTCCTGATGCAGCGTGTTGAGCAGGTTGTCTTCTTTACTGCTCCAGGTACTGAGCTTGAGTTCAAGATTGCCCAAGGGGCCTGCCTTGCGCCCTTCGCTGATCCCCGCTTTGATGTCCTTTATCAGATCGCTGGCCAGTTGTTTGCTGAATGGCTTGCCGGCCATGATCCGCGTCGGGACGCGAACATTCCATGAGGTGGTGTTGCGGTACGGGATCGAGATGTAGTGACGCCGAGTGGGGTCGCTGAACAGGATGATTTCCACCACGGTAATACCGGATTTGGTTTGCTTACCCTGCTGACGTTCAATGCTGCGCCCCTTGCCATGCTTCAAGTCGGGTGCCGCGCTGTTGGCAGTGCTGGAACTGTCTTCTGGCTCGGCTGCTCTCTGTGCTGCCAGTTGGGCGCGGAGTTTGCCGATTTCACCATCCAGCGCCAGGACCTTCTTGTTCTGCAAGGACTTCCAGTTGGATTCAAATTGCGTTGTTCCGGCAATGCTGGGCGTGTAACGCTGATACCAGTCACGCGCCTGCTGCAAGGTCGCCAGTTGTCCCTGAGGGTCGCTATCAGTCGTCAGGGGAACCGCTTCGGTCGCTGGCGGCTTGGTCTCGCGCGTCAACAACCCCGCCTCTTCAGCCTTGACCGCCCAGGCATCTTTGACGCATCGGGCGCAGGCGCAGCTGGCCTTGGGATCTTGAAGTTTCTTGCACTGAGTGATGGGCAAGGCGTTGGCCAGGTTCTGATGCAGTTCATCCATCAGTTTCTGAACCGCGTTGATTTCCTGCTTCAGTGCCTTGGACTGTTTGTCGGTTAACACATAGAAATGCGGCTCGCCAGTAATATGTGCGACGTCAACCAGCTCCTCGTCACATTGGGCCTGCCCCTTGAGCGCGGTCGAGCTGGTGTTATCTGCATGCATCGGTGGCGGCAGTTCGAGTTTTGGCGCGGAGCCGGGAAGCTTCAACTCCCACCCGGCTTTGATGTGGTTGGGGTCGTTGATGATCGGGTTAAGCGCCTGAATTTCAGACACTTTAGCGCCATGTTGCTGGGCAATTTCCCCCAGGGTATCGCCATGTTTAACCGTGTAAGTGCTGCTCATCCATCATCATCCTTGTGATTCAGAGACGCTCAAGCTCAATCAGCTTGTCGCCAAGACCCAGGTCATCACGGGCCAGTAATTCGGTATGCGGGGATCGACTCCAGAAGTCATCGCCCTTGCTCAGCGACAGGCGCAGCCAGCGCTCCTGCTCGGCCAGTTGCAGATACCCTGCTTGCTGGGCCGCGAGTAGCTGTCGATATACAAAGGCCGCCGGCCCGGACATTGGCAATACCGCCTCATAGTCCTGAGCGAACCGTCCAGCCAGCACCTTCAAGCGCTGCTGATCCATCAGGGCCTGGCGCTCGTGCCCCAGGTGCAACCAACCCGGCGCTTGAACTTCGGGCTCTAGTTCGGGGTGTGGATGAGCCTGATGACGCCAGCCCAGCTCGTTGCGCCAGGCGATGTCAGTAAGCGGCCCCATGAACTGCAACAGCTCGGTTTCATCGAGGCTGCTCAACAACGGCTCCAGCCAGCGCGGTTCAAAAAAGCGCATCATCTGGGCGGGTGAGTCATCGGTGCTGACGGTGAGCAGACTGCGCCAATGTCCAACGGCCTGCTCGAAGGATTGTTCATCCTTGAGGTAGGCCACACAGCCGGCATCGGCCTGTTCAAGCAGCGTACTGGCATACGCCAGCAACGCATCGGGTAACGGACACAGCAAGGCGAATGGCCCTGCGGCCTGCAAGGCTGTATAGGGAGTGCTGTCGAATAGCGGGACGCAGCGTTCAGCCCCGTAGCTGATGACCTGATCGACATGAGCCTGCAAGTCCGGGTCAAAACTGGCATCCAGAATCACGCACAAGATTCCCGGTGCTACAGGCGTTTGAAAGGGCGACGAGATGGATTGGATCATGCAGTCTTACCTGGATGGTGAATCGGGCAATGACCTGAGGCGTCAAGCTGGCAGCCCGGAATGGGCAAGAGAGCACCGGCCACCGATTGCTGTTGATAAAACGGTACGCTGGGAAGCGGCAGTGCCGCGGGTGCCGACAGCCCTTCAAGCATTCCAGGCAACACTGGGGCAGCAGCGGTTCCCGCAGTCGGTGCACCACCGATTTGAATCTCGGTACTGCTGAAAATGCCGCCTGGGCCAATGACGATATGCTGACCACCACCTTTCAAGGTGATGCTGGCCCCAGCATCGAGGATCAGATGGGCACCCGCTTTGAGGTGGACCTGCTGGCCGGCCTCGATCACCAGCGTTTGCCCGACTCGGGTATGGCTGCTGCTCGCGACTTGCAAATAGTCGTTGGCCTTGAGATCTACTTTACGGTCAGCGGTGACGGTGCGTTGCTCTTCAGCTTCCAACACAGCAATGCTGTTGCCCTTGATGGTTTCCCGGCGCTCGTTACCGACTTCCAGCCGGCTGTCATTTTCGATCTTCTGCGCCATGTCGCGTTGAGCACGCAGATAGATCAGCTCCTGACCGCTGCGGTCTTCAATCGACAGTTCGTTGTAGCCGCCACTGCGCGGCGAACTGTGGCTGCGCAACACCGTCTTGGTTTTGTTCGCCGGCAAGGGATATGGCACAGGTGTAAGCTTGTTAGGCACGCAACCTGTAATTAACGGATTGTCGGGGTTACCCTCCAGGTAGGTCACCACCACTTCCATACCGATGCGAGGAATGGTCACCGCACCGAAACTGTCCCCCGCCCAGCTCGATGAAACCCGTAGCCAGCAACTGCTCTTGTCACTGCCAAGTTCGGCGCGGTCCCAATGGAACTCGGCTTTGACCCGCCCATGCTCATCACAGAAGATTTCTTCGCCCACAGGTCCGGTGACACGGGCGGTCTGGCTGACCAACACCGATTTGCGCGTGACCAGCGGCGGCCGATAGAACACATCCCAGGGAATTGCACTGAACGTATTGCGGTAACCTTGGGTGAAGCCGTCTTCGGGCTTGCTGTCGCTGGTGACCGACTCCTCAAGGACCTGGGGCTGCTTTCCGGAGTGGGTCACACTGAGCAATAGCCACAAGTCGTTGCACTGCTGACGCGGGTGCTCGGTCAGGTCGAAGAAATGACCACTGCGCAGAGTCGGCTGATCGCTTTTACCCTCAGCCAATTGGTAGTCGGTGCGGTGCCGTTCCAGCGCCTGTCGAGCCAACTGTTTCCCACGTTGTTCATTCTCGATCAGCGCTGGGTAGCGGTAGTCTTCGAGTGCAGGGCTAAACTCAGTGGTGAATTGGCTTTCCAGCAATAGGCTTGGACGTTTCAAGTCATAGCCACGGCGGGTGGTCGTGCTGGTACGCGTGCTGAAACGCATGGAAAACTGGCTGATGACTGGGTTATCCGCCGCCAGACCGGAGCCTTGCTGATAAGGTGTTGCTCCCAGCTTGGGAAAATAGGACTGATCGTCGGTAAACACCAGCCGATGGCCATCCTGGCTGTGTTGGTGGTGCCACGAAATCCCGTCTTCACTGAGCAGGCGCTGGATGAATTCGAAGTCGCTTTCCCCATACTGAGTGCTGTATTCGCGTTCGGGGCTGGTGCTGACATTAAAGGTAAAGGCATCGGCCTGAATCCCATGGCCCTGGAGCACTTTGGCCACGATCTGCGGCACCGTCAGGTGCTGGAAAATCCGCTGGTTGTGGCTAAATTTCAAGTAATGCAGTGCCGGCACCAAGGTCAGGTGGTAACGAGTCAGGCGTTTTCCGGACTCACCCACGCAAACATCTTCGATACGCCCGTGAAGACCTTCGCCGTTCAGGCCGAACCGGAGAAATGCCGACTGACTGAGCAGGCTTTCCAGATCAAAGTCGGGGTACTCGCTGACCAGTTCAATGTGGATCGCGTACAAGGTGCTGATGGCTTCAGTACCATCAAAAGCTAGTACCTTGAAATCATTGCGAACAGCAGGGATTAGTAGTTCGAAATGCGCGGTATTGGCCGACGCGAACATAGGCTTGTCCTAAAGCTGGGAGAGAAGAAACGATCGACAGAGAAGTCCTGTCCCAAGAGCAACAGCCATGCTGGGTGCGTCCGATTAGCTGAGCTGAACATCCCACGCTCCTCTCTGTAGGCACTTCAGAAGCAACAAACAAATGCATGGGCCAGCACAAGGCATGGTCCATGCGGTGTGACGATTGGGAAGCCTTAGCCAGCGACCGGCGTACGCCAGTCATCGGAACCGGAAGTACCGGAGACTTCGTGGGTCCAGGTGATTTTGCGGTAGGTGAAATGCACGTCTTCCAGGTGGGTGAAATGCGAGTTCGCCGGGTCCTGGCAGTTATGCATGTAGTCCTTGATGTCGACGATAATCGCGTCTTCCAGGGTGGTGGTGTAGTAGTGCTCCTGGGTGCCGGCAGCCGAGGTGCGGTACCACTGGATTTCGATCTTAGTCAGACGCTCACCGGAGGTCAGGGCCGCCAGCAGCAGTGGCGAAGCCTTGTCGAAGACCTTGGTGATGACAACGGGCTTGTGTACGCGCTGGCCGGTGGGTTGGCCGGACTGTGGGTCACGCGGGATGATCACTTCGTGCTGGAAACCCTGAACCATGACCTGGTCTTCGTGACCTTCCTGGTAGGTGTTGCCAACCGAATCAGCGGTGAAGGCACCGGCGGTGATCAGACCTTGTTTGGTGCCAGTGATGGACATGTATGCTGGTGTAGCCATGGATGCTCTCCTTGCTGGAAAAATAGAGGTGCCCGATGGGTAAAACACCCGGTGGGTACCTGTACAGTATTCAAGAGGCATGCCAGAAGCCGATTAAGCCATATGGTCCGGGGCTTACAGCATCCTTCCTCTTGGTTAAAGCCACTATTCATATGAGAAATAGATGAAAAGTGCGCAACTTCTTGCGCAGTACTGTGCAAGAAGTTGCGCACTCGTCTGTAAGCCTTGAGGTTCGTGACTTGCGGCGATGTACATGGGCAGTATCGACATTTGAGTGCGCAACTTTTTGCGCACTCTGCCAAAAAATGAAGGAAGGGACTGCGAAGCCGACGCCGCAGTGGGCCGGGTCCAGCTAAACGCCCCACGACATCCTCTTCATGTCAAAAAAGAGGTCGATGATAGCGAAGAGTCTCGCATTGCTTCCGGCTTGAAACTGTCTGGATAGCCGTGGAGTCTGTGGGCACGAGCGCACAGAGGTCGATAGCGTCTTCGCAAAACAACCAGCGACTTGAGCAGCCCCCTCACAGGTCGTACTCCACCGCCCCATCCGCGAGGTCAGACAGATCCAGCGGCCGCATCGCGCCCATCCACATGGGGTAGTCGCGGTGGTCGCGCAGGTCGCTGCCGGTGATGGGGTGCACCAGCACGGTCAGGCCATTCCGATTCAGCGCCAGCCAGGGGATGACCTCGCCGAACAGCTCAGGCTTGAAGGCCAGCTGGCAGCTCCAGTCGGGGTGGGGGCCGACGGGCTTCTCGTGGACGCGCCCCATCTTCAGCGGAAAGCGCTGCGCTGCTTCCTCGCAGAGTGCGCGGGCCTGATCGAGGGTGGATGCGTCGAAATAGACGTGGGCATGAAAGCCCTTGATGCGAGGTGTGGAGCAGTCCTGCATGTTCGCGTCTCCCACGTGACGAAGACCTCAATGGTACCCCGGATGCAGGGTCTTTCCAGCCTTGATCAGTCCTTCGCCGGAGGCGGGGCGGTGCTGCTGGGCAAAAGTTGCGGTGCCTCGCGTTCGAGCCGGCCCTGCAGGGCTTCCACCTGTTCCAGGGCTGCGCCGTTCTCACCCCGGGCTCGGCAATCAGCAACTGACGGAGCGGCTGGTCTCACATTAGCTGCGAGCGAGCTTGCATTCGGCTGCACCGGCTTGCATTCCATGGCTATGGGCTCACGCTTAGCTATAGAATCCGTGGGGAAGATCGCTAACACCCTCCTCTCCTGAGGGACACTTAGCAACCTCCCTTCGCAGCTCGGGTCAGTTGCTGTGAGGAGGATGGTCAACAGTCCAGCGAACTGAACACCGGCCACCCCTGTTCGTCGATGTGCAGCAGCTTGCTCAGTGCCTCCTCGGCCGCTTCGATCGCGTCGGAGCGGCGCGCGAAATACGTGCGGTCATAGACCTGGTGGAGCAGCGGCTCGACTGCCGAGTTGTGCGGCTTGACCGCAATGAATGCCAACGCATGGTCACCGTTCAAGCGCGCTTCGCTCCAGGCGGCGTGCCCTGGGAAGTCTCGTCTGTGCATGGTGGCCTCCTGGAGGTTGCTTCTCGAATGGGAGTGTGTGCTGTCCATCCTTCACCGGCAGGGCGGCTGAACACGACACAGCCCGGCAGGGCAGGCTCTCGATGAACCTGAGCCGTTCGCCGGCAGCCGTGAGTGTAGGCCAGCCTTTCGACCTGTGCTCGCCGCGGTTCAGGCGTTTCAGGTCCGCCCGCCCATGCGCCGGGGCCACCTTTTTGCCAACCTCACCGGCGACCGTGAGGACGCGGCGTGGATTGCTCGAGCCAGCGTCACCTGCGCAGCGCGCCTCGCCAGCGAATTTCATCGGGATTGCCCTCGGGCCTGCCGCATAGCTGCTACAGTGAAAACTCTTTCGTGAACTCCCCTTCTTCGGCCGCCTGCGAGGCGGCCTTTTCTTGGTTGGGCTTCGGGGCCAGGCGGGCGTAGGCGAAAGCCGATAGCAGCGCTGGAGCGTATTCCGGCTCAATCTGCTGGGCTGCCCCAGTTCGGATGCACATAGCCGAAACTGACGCCGGGTCCGCACGACGCCTGAAGTGGTAGAACAGTTCCAACTGGTTTTCCGGTCGCTGATTGGGTGAGGACAGTGCCAAGAGTGCCCTTACTCATGGCATCCGCGATTGGCCGATGATCCCTTGGCTCAGCTGTCGGATCGGAGCACTTCGCCGATGGGGCGCCATAGGTAGGCCGCAGGGCTTGCTGCATCGGGGCATAACGGCCTACTTCGGCCCCATGATATCTCTGTCAGCCCCGGCGCTTGCGGCACCCCTTGCTGCATTTTCAGGCGGCCGTTGTCATCCAGATAGAAAACCGCCGGTGTTGCCATGCGCCCAAGCTCGCTCATCAGCGCCAGGTTGGCGTCGAGCTGCTTCTGGACTTGCGCCGGAATTTTTTGGTTCTTCGCGGAATCAGGGGGAAGAGCGAGTTGACACTCAGGGAAGCGGCTAGATTGGCAGTCGCCAAACACACCAACCGCCGCCCCTCCTGTCACCGTGCGTCCTGTTGATCTTACCCAGTTCTGGCCAGGCTACGTTGCCCGCCGCCAGTCCGCCGACAACACCCTGACCCTCAGCCTGGAACCCCAGGCCGAGTGCCCGCCCCTTTGCGGGCGCTATCTGCACCTCTGCCCCGCTTGCGCCAGTGAAACGCTCGAGTGGACTGACCCCATGCTGGCGTTATTCTCCGATAGGCGGGCTAGCATTGACCTTCTGACGAACTAGTCTTACTAACCCCGGCCGGGTTAACGAGGGGATGAGCTTGGTCCCTTCATCATTTTTCCATCTGAAAAGAGGAGAAATATCATGGCTGAAGTAAAAAACAACTCCGCCGAACCGCAACACAGAACCCGGCTGCTGGAGGTGTCGTGGCAGGATATTCCTGGCCCCGGCGCCTATGTCGAATTGGGTTCGGGCGATCTGTACCGGGTGCCGAAAGAAGCGCTGCTGCAGGGTTCCTCGCCGCTTATCCGCAAGGAAAGCGCCGGCGCTTCCAGCCTGATGCAGGTCAGCAACAACCCGTACATCACGACCTTCGAAGCTCGCATGATTTGTTGCGAGCACAACATCGTGCCGAATTTCTAGTAGTTCGACTTTCGGCGCCTGCGTAGCGCAATAGCAGCAACTACGCAGGAGGATTACGAAGAGAAGCCCCGCGTCGCTGGTAATGCCGTTCAGTTACGACCCTTTGAGGTGAATGACAGCATAACGGGCGGGCTGCGCTGTAACAGGAGAGGGCAGGAACGTCCCGGTGGTTTGACCAGGACCAGTGACGAGTTGCGCAGCTGTCGGTGGGTCGAGCAGCAGCGCCAGCTCTCGCTGCAAATGCCCGACAGCGCCATTACCAGCGGCCCCTTGCCGGGGGAGAGTACCGATTGCCTGGGCTGATGCTCAGCTCGGGGGCAATCGTCAGCGTCGAAACATTCGGCTCCTCCTGCTGGGTGACCTGCGTCAGGGCGCATTTCAGGATGCGATTCCGAGTTTTCATGCCGTCTTCTTGTGCATGCAGAACCCCCCGCATTATGCGTTCGAAGCGGGCGAAACATGCATGGGGGCAACCCCGTCGTCTGCGCAACGAGCTGGTTTTTGAAGTGCCT
This sequence comes from Pseudomonas sp. LS1212, assembly GCF_024741815.1. NCBI lineage: Bacteria > Pseudomonadati > Pseudomonadota > Gammaproteobacteria > Pseudomonadales > Pseudomonadaceae > Pseudomonas > Pseudomonas sp. LS1212. The sequence goes on along the minus strand of NZ_CP102951.1, from coordinate 2,262,333 downwards.
GAACCGCCCCGACTTTCCCGGCTGTTCCCATGCAGCGGAGCCGGCTTGCTCATCGCTGGCCTCGTGGCCCTTGCCCACAAAGCTGCCCTGGCAACCCGGAGTGAGGAAGCTATCCCTAGGCATGGGCGCAGATGTGCAATCGTTGGCCGCGGCACGCGCAATCCGCCGCTTGGGCGGCATGGAGCGCCGGCCGTCCAATCTCGCGCGGCAGCGCTCACGGCACGACGGAAGGGTTACTGTTTTCTTGCAGGCCGGCAAGTCGCCTGCTTAACTTCGACCACCAAGTCGATACGTGACTGATTGGTTGCCACGGCCATCTAAGCGCACTCGCGCTTTTGCTGTTGGGCTGAACTTCCGGCCGATTCGCGGGGTCGCATGCTTCGACGCTGAGAATCGTCCCGGTCCACTTCCGCAACTCATCGAAAGGACCTGGGTAGTCAACTTATTCGCTTGGCACTCGTGTGTCAGGCCGAGGCGTTCTGTTGTCTGTCGAATAGCCCTGCGAACAGCCGCTCCGGCTGTTCGCTCAGCCCAATCCGTGCGAGGGAGAGAACAATGAAGCCGCAAACCGCCATCGTCGACATTCACGGGAAGTACAAGGTTTACACGGAGCGTTACCGTAGCCACGCCGCTGAGAAGACCATCATTCTGGTCAATGGCGCATTCTCAACCACCGCATGTTTTGCCCAGACGGTGCGTTACCTGCAGCCGCGCTTCAACGTGGTTCTCTACGACCAACCCTACGCCGGCCAGTCGAAGCCGCATAACCGCCACAGCCAGCCGATCAGCAAGGAAGACGAGTCAGAGATCCTGCTGGAATTGATCGAAAGGGTCGCCGCCGACCATGTGCTGTCCTTCTCCTGGGGTGGCGCGGCCACCCTGCTGGCACTGGCCCAGCGGCCACCACGGATCGAGAAAGCGGTAATCAGTTCCTTCGCCGCGCGGATCAACCAGCCAATGCGCGACTACCTGGAGCGTGGCCTGAACTGTCTCCAGGCCTGCGACCGCATCAAGGTGGGCCGCTTGATCAACACCACCATCGGCAAGCACCTGCCGTCGCTGTTCAAGCGCTACAACTTACGCCATGTCAGCAGCCTGGCCGAGCACGAATACCGGCAGATGCACTTCCATATCAATGAGGTGCTGACACAGGACACCCCCTGCTACACCGACTGCGCCGCTGCCATCGATATCCCGCTGCTGTTCATCAACGGTGAATGGGACGAGTACACCTCGACGGGCGACGCCCGCCTATTCGCCGGCCATGCCCGGCAGTGCCAGTTCCGCACCATCCAGAACGCCGGGCACTTCCTCGACCTGGAACACAAGGTGGCCTGGGACGATACCCAGCAAGCCTTACTTGGCTTTCTGCAGCCAGCTTCCAGCCTGGCCCGGCCGAACGGCGCGCGGCCGCTGGACAGTCGACACCGCCACGCCGCCAGTGACCGCGTAGTCACCGTGCGGCGCGCAGCCACCTGACCGATTAGCGGGGGTGTGTCGCTGGGGTAATTCTTTGCCCGGCAGTTTGGATGCACCGCCGCCGCGCCTTGGTTCAACCCCTTTGTGTTTGGCTCCCCGACGGTAGAAAGACGGAGTGTGGCCCATGCGAGATAAACCAGCGGCGGGCAACTTGCCTGTACCCGCGTCCTTTGTGCAAGCAGAACAAAGCTCCACCCCCGGCCTGCGTGGCCGGGACCTGTTCTCCACCCTGCGCACCCTGGCGCTGCAGGGCCTCAAACAGCCGCTGCACAGCACCCGGCATGCCCTGGCCCTGGGCGGCCAACTGGGTCGCGTGCTGCTTGGCGATACGCCGCACCAAGCCCCTGTCCAGGATGCGCGGTTCCAGGACCCGTCCTGGCACCTCAATCCCTTCTACCGCCGTGGCCTGCAGGCCTACCTGGCCTGGCAGAAGCAGCTCAACGCCTGGGTCGACGAGAGCGACCTGGCGGCCGACGACCAAGCCCGCGCCCGTTTCATCCTGGCCTTGCTCGGCGATGCGCTGTCACCCACCAACAGCCTGCTCAACCCGCTGGCAGTCAAGGAGTTGTTCAACACCGGCGGACTGAGCCTGGTCAACGGCGTGCGCCACCTGGTGGACGACCTGCTGCACAACGGCGGCATGCCCAGCCAGGTCAGCAAGGCGGCCTTCGAAGTCGGCCGCAATATCGCCACCACCCCCGGTGCCGTGGTATTTCGCAACGAGCTGCTGGAACTCATCCAGTACCAGCCGCTGAGCGAGAAGCAGTACCTGCGCCCGCTGGTGATCGTGCCGCCGCAGATCAACAAGTTCTACATCTTTGATCTCAGCCCGGAGAAGAGCTTCGTCCGGTACGCGCTGAAGAACGGCCTGCAGGTGTTCATGCTGAGCTGGCGCAACCCGGACGCTCGCCATCGCGAGTGCGGCCTCTCCAACTATGTACAGGCGCTGGAGGAAGCGCTCGATGCCTGTCGCGCCATCACTGGCAGCAAGGCGGTCAACCTGATGGGTGCCTGTGCCGGCGGCCTGACCATCGCCGCGCTGCAGGGCCATCTGCAGGCCAAGCGGCAGCTGCGCAAGGTGGCCAGCGCCAGCTATCTGGTAAGCCTGCTGGACAGCCGGGTGGAGAGCCCGGCGGCACTGTTCGTCGACGAGCAGACCCTGGAGGCGGCCAAGCGCCGCTCCTACCAACAGGGCGTGCTGGACGGCCGCGACATGGCCAAGGTGTTCGCCTGGATGCGCCCCAACGACCTGGTGTGGAACTACTGGGTCAACAATTACCTGCTCGGTAAGCAACCGCCGGCCTTCGACATCCTCTACTGGAACAACGACAACACCCACCTGCCGGCCGCCCTGCACGGCGACTTTCTCGACCTCTTCAAGCACAATCCGCTGACCCGCAGCGGCGGCTTGGCGATCTGCGGCACGCCGATCGACCTGCGGAAGGTCACGGTGGACAGTTTCAGCGTCGCCGGCATCAACGACCACATCACTCCCTGGGACACGGTCTACCGCTCGGCCCTGCTGCTCGGTGGCGAACGGCGCTTCGTGCTGTCCAACAGCGGGCATATCCAGAGCATCCTCAACCCACCGGGCAACCCCAAGGCCAGCTACCTGGAGAACGGCCAACTGTCGTCCGACCCGCGCGCCTGGTATTTCGACGCGGAGCAGCACGACGGCAGCTGGTGGCCGGCGTGGCTGGACTGGATTCAGGCGCGTTCCGGTGAGCAGCGCGAGGCCCTGGCGGCCCTGGGCAATCAGGACCACCCACCGATGGAGGCCGCGCCGGGCACCTACGTGCATTTAAGCTGAGCCCCGCAGCGCTGACCGGCGCCCGCCCGGTCGGTGCTGGCTGGTGCGCCCGCGGCGTCCGACGCCGCCCCCTGATGCCGGCCAGTCGCTCCTCGCGTGCGAAATGAAGAATTTAAAATCATCAGTAAAATTAGATAGATAGAAGGGAAGTGAGTGAATTTTCCCCTTATCTCGGCATAACGCCTAGAATACGTTTTGCCCATTTTCAAAGGAATGACCGAGTGATCACTTGTCACGTCAGGTATGTAATTGACCCTTACCAGGTTCCGGCTTTTGAGAGCTATTCGCGGCGCTGGATACAGCTGGTGACACGTATGGGGGGACAGCATCATGGCTATTTCCTTCCCGCAGAAGGCGCTAACAACATTGCGTACTGCCTGTTCAGCTTCTCAAGCCTTGCAGATTACGAACGGTATCGTAAGGAGGCTGAAACGGATTCTGATTGCGTTGAGGCGGTCAGCCAGGCCATTGAGAAAAAATTCATCCTGAGCTACGAACGTAGCTTCCTGCGTCCTGTGCTGGAGTGAAGATCTAGGGGGGCGATTTCGGCAAGATCGCGGAGAGGGTTGGATACGCTTCTGGCCGATTACTGTCCGTCACTACTGACCGGTTTAGGTTGTGGATTCCGGCCTGTCACCTCAGGCAGCAGGTCGCCGGTAGGTCTCGGAATCTCAGGAGCGGCCCTTCCTCGCATCGATCTCATTTGGCGTCCTGCCGTCCAAAGTCGGCACGTTGTCCAGCTTTCGAATAAGGCCGTCCAGCTTCTCCAAATCGCCCTCTACAATTGCCCGTTCATCAGCGGTCAATGGAACTGCTTCCAGGTAACGTCCAATCGAGGTTTTACTTTCTAAGGCCTGAGCCCGTGCGCTGGCTTTCGGCAGGTTGAAATCGCACCCGGCACAAGCCATGCGATGCGGGCAACTGCTCCAGAACGGATTCGAACAATACGAGTTGCCCAGGTCATAAAATGTATAAGGCTCTTCCGAGTGACAAGCGATTACGTCGTGGTCGATGAGCAGTGAAACCATGTGGGACATCTGATCTGCTTTGACAAATGACGCAGCCAGCTTGGTGGGGCGAATGCGAATGTAGTGTAACGTCGAACTCGGTGAGCTGTGCCCTGACCATTGCATCAATTCAATTAATGACATGCCTTGGGGAACGCTGGCCAACGCGGTAACCGCAGAGGCTCGGCCTCTATGGCTGGTAATGCGTCCACGACTGTCCTCCAGAGGAACACCCGCTTTTGCGCACAGCATCGGGATGATTGTGCTGTTGATGGCACCTGTTCCCATACGCTTACCACGAAACTGAAACAGGTAACTGACCTTCTCCCCTGTCCGCTCATCCAGAAGGGGGGCCTGGTTCACTGGCCTTTCCCGCAGCCAGGCATCAATTCGCTCTTTAACCACCGCCGCAACAGGCTTAACAAATGCTTTGAACGTCTTACTGGCAGGAATATCGAGATAGCATAATGTTCCTGCGGGCACCGTGGTTCCATCTTCATGCACTACATCGCTTGACTGTGCGTGCGCACAGCCCATGGCCAGTCGCATAACCTCATTACTACGTAGCCCCGTATGCGTCCACACAACGGCAATCGCCTGAACCATTGCCAGAGGATAGTGAATTTCCGACAGTAAATCCTTACGCTCCAAATTCAAGCTCGCCCAGATCAGTTTGAGCCAACTTGAATCGTCAATGACGCGAGGGTTGACACCCGAATTGAACGCCACGGAAATTGGGGTCGCCAGGTGATGGCGTGGGCTGAACTTCAAACGTCCCCAGCCCCATAGCTCAAAATCGATAAAAAACGTCGCACAGCATGTAGAAACCCGCGTTTGGAATTCGGCGCAATCGGCTGGCCGAGTCCCTTAAATTTCGTGTGGCGGGCAGACTCCAACGCCCATTCGCCGACCGTCATTCGGTCAACCGCCGCGATGAAGGCCGCGCAGGTGGACATATTCCAGTCGACTGGGGAAACAACCCATGGCTGTTCTCTCGCCAACCAGATGCCTGTTCTCAAAACGAAACTGTAGTTACTTTCTCGCGTACGAGGACGTAAGGTCGAGGTATCTCGCCAGCGCCGGCAGCACTCGACCCAAACGGGATCAATGCCATCAATGCTCTTTTCACGCCACCCAACGTACCCACGCATGCGCAACGGTTTCGCCAGGATGCCCAATGCAGCCAGGCCATGCGAAACCTTGCCAACCGACCGTGCGATACCTTCGCTTCGGTGTGCCTGCCCTCGCAACAGCAATTCTTCGGTGAATGTTTCAAGTCGAGGATCACCATTTTCCAGCATCAGTGCACCAAGAACGCTGGACAGGAATTGTTCCAGGTGGCGTGCTGCGTACCCCAGCGACTTTAAGGTTTGACTTAAACGAGTATGTTCACGCTTGAATATCTGGCTTCCGAAGATTGCTGATGCATAAATTGCTGACTGTCGAAATTTGGCGATGCGCTGAGGCGTTCGGAAGCCCCCTAGGTGGTAGGCGACTGCAGCAAGGTAGGGGCGTGACCCCGCTCGGGTGTTGAGTAAGGTCAGCCACTGTGTTTCTGACCAGGACCAATATGGCTTGCCGGTTTTGCTGACATGCCAAAGAATGGCAGCAACTGAAGAGACGGCTAATCGAGGAGAAACCCCGCTATGCGCCACCAGATCAATCAGTGGATTTACGAGCCCAGGCATCTTCGATTGAAGGTAGGGCCAGTCAGAACGGTAAAGATGATTGGAAAGAACGGCCTGCTCTGAATCCAACAACACCTCGCAACGCTCATACAGGCTGACATCAAACGGTATATAGTCCGCAGTAGATGGGGCGCTCATGTTGATGACTCCGATTTGAAGAGCTCACCGAATGCGGATTCCGCGGCCATCCGGCCACCTATTCCACGATGATCCGGCCACCCATTCCACGCGCATCCGGCCACTGATTCCACAGCCATCCGGCCACCCTTCAGGCAGGCAGCCACGCAGGATTAATTCACTACCATCGACCTCTTTTTTCGAAGCAGAGAGGTCGTCGTGGAGCGTTTATCCATGCGTAAGATTCGAGAAGTTCTGCGCCTCAAGTTTGAGGTGCGTCTATCTGCTCGCCAGATCGCGGTCAGCTTGCAAGTGGGGCGAGCCACCATCGGTGACTACCTCAATCGCTTTGCTGCCTGCGGGCTGACTTGGCCCTCTGCGCTGACCGACGCCGAATTGGAACGTCAGTTGTTTCCGCCTGCGCCGACCATCCCCAGTGAGCAGCGTCCGATGCCTGACTGGGCATGGGCTCACGCCGAACTGCGCCGCCCCGGCGTCACCCTGGCTCTGCTTTGGCAAGAGTACCGGCTCAGCCACCCGCAAGGCTTCCAATACAGTTGGTTCTGCGAGCACTACCGGCTCTGGGCCGCCAAGGTCGACGTGGCCATGCGCCAGGAACATCGCGCCGGCGAAAAGCTGTTCGTCGACTATGCCGGCCAGACCGTGCCGGTCATTGACCGGCACACCGGCGAAATCCGCCAGGCCCAGGTCTTCGTCGCTGTCCTCGGCGCCTCCAGCTACACCTTTGCCGAGGCCACCTGGTCGCAGCAACTGCCCGATTGGCTGGGCTCGCACGCCCGCTGCCTCGCGTTTCTCGGTGGAGCGCCCGAGATCCTGGTGCCGGATAATTTGCGCAGCGGCGTCACCAAAGCGCATCGCTACGAACCGGACATCAACCCCAGCTATCGCGATCTGGCCGAGCATTACGGGGTCGCCGTGTTGCCCGCTCGCGCCCGCAAGCCCAAGGACAAGGCCAAGGTCGAAGTCGGCGTGCAGGTGGTCGAACGCTGGATCCTCGCGGCCTTGCGCAACCGCCAGTTCTTCTCGCTGGGCGAACTCAACACCGCAATCGGCGTGCTGCTGGAGCGACTGAATCAACGACCCTTCAATAAGCTGCCCGGCTCGCGCCGCTCGGCCTTCGAGGCGCTCGACCAACCCGCGCTGCAACCCCTGCCGGAACAGCCCTATGTCTACGCCGAATGGAAAAAGGTGCGGGCGCACATCGACTACCACGTCGAAGTCGACGGCCATTACTACTCGGTACCGTACCAACTGGTGAAGCACCAACTCGAAGTGCGCCTGACCGCACAGACCGTCGAGTGCTTCCACGCCAACCAGCGCGTGGCCAGCCATGTGCGATCGCCGCACAAAGGTCGCCACACCACCCAAACCGAGCACATGCCCAAGAGCCACCGCGAACATGCCGAGTGGACGCCGCAACGGCTGATCCGCTGGGCAGAGCAGACCGGGCCAAACACCGCGGGTGTCATCGCCCACATCCTCGAGCGCCGAATCCATCCGCAGCACGGCTTCCGTGCTTGCCTGGGCATCCTGCGCCTGGGCAAACAGCACGGTGAAGAACGGCTGGAAGCCGCTTGCCAGCGCGCCCTGGCGCTGGGCGCATGCAGTTACAAGAGCCTCGAATCGATCCTGCGCCAAGGGCTGGAGCGGCTACCGCTGGCCCAGCAGAACCTGCCGCTGTTGCCCGATGAACACATCAACCTGCGCGGCCCCGGCTACTACCACTGACCTGAAGGAATACGCCCATGCTCCCCAATCCCACCCTGGACAAGCTACAAACCCTGCGCCTGCACGGCATGCTCAAGGCGCTGAGCGAGCAACACGCAACGCCCGACATCAACAGCCTCAGCTTCGATGAGCGCCTGGGGCTGATGGTCGATCGCGAGCTGACCGAACGTGAAGATGCGCGCCTGAGCACTCGCCTCAAAGCCGCCCGACTGCGCCACAACGCCTGCCTGGAAGACATCGATTACCGCAGCCCGCGTGGGCTGGACAAGTCCCTGATCCTGCAACTGGGCAGCGGCCAATGGCTGCGCGACGGCCTGAACCTGATCATCGGCGGCCCCACCGGCGTGGGCAAAACCTGGCTGGCCTGCGCACTGGCCCACAAGGCCTGCCGGGACGGCTACAGCGTGCGCTATCTGCGCCTGCCGCGCTTGATGGAAGAACTGGGTCTGGCCCACGGCGACGGTCGCTTCGCCAAACTGATGGCCGGTTATGCCAAGACCGATCTGATCATTCTGGACGACTGGGGAGTGGCGGCGTTTACCGCTGCGCAACGGCGCGACATGTTGGAGCTGCTGGACGACCGCTACGGGCACCGCTCGACACTGGTGACCAGCCAGATGCCGGTAGACAAATGGCATGAACTGATCGGCGATCCGACCTTGGCCGACGCCATCCTCGACCGGCTGGTGCATAACGCTTACCGCATCGAACTCAAGGGTGAATCGATGCGCAGGCGCTCGATGAAATTGACTGCAACAGGGACTTCAGACTAACAATGCAAACCTGCGTCGCTGCGCTCCGACTGCCCGGCCGGATGGCCGTGGAACAGGTGGCCGGATGTGCGTGGAATGCCCGGCCGGATAAGCGTGGAATGAGTGGCCGGATGGCGTGGAATCCGCACACCGAACATTCGGGCATCCAGACTGCCCACCGATTGCGCCATTTTTGCGGTCAGATCCGCGCCCGACAGGTGCAGGTAAATCAAGGTGGTTTTCGGGTCTCGATGTCCGGCGTAAGCGGTTAGCTCATGCAGTTTCCAGCCAGTGCGGGCCAGATGCCTTAGCCGCAGATGGCGGAAGGTATGCGTACTCAAGCATGGAAGGTTTGCGTCCCTGGCCCACGCTTCTACCGTTTTACTCCACGTCCAGCGGGTTAAACCCGATCCGCGATTGCGGTCTGATTCGGATCGTAACAACGGCCCTTTCACCCACCCGGCACGACGAAGCGCGTGAAGATGCACCATCAGTACAGGCGCTATGGCAGGGCTGTAGCATACGATTCGGCTGCGTCGGCCCTTGGTCGTTTCAGCTCGCACCGAGATCAGCCGATGTGCAACGTCCAAGTCTTCGATTCTTAAGGCCACCAGTTCGGCACGACGGAGCGCCCCGCAGTACGCTAGAGAGAGCATGAGCCGATCACGGATAGACGACCTGGCCGCCACGCTCAGCAAGCACCTCCACTGCTCATCGGTGGGGATGTCGGGCAGCTTGATGAGACGAGGCACTAGGCCCCTGACAAACCCTGAGTGTGCGGGTACTTGGAACAGTCGAGCGTGTTGTCCGCGAGGTACAGGATTTTGCTGGCAGATTCCCTGAAAGACTAGGTGGTCGTACCAAAGACGGATCGCGGTGAGCCGTTGGTGCAAGGTTGCATTCGCCACCGCATCTTCTTGCCCGGGCAAAAGCCTGCGGATGTAAAGCGTGACCTGCTCAAACGTGACTGATTCAGCTTCCAGGCCAGAGGTCTCGCAGTGGAGCAGGTAATGTGCCAAACCACGACCGTACGCGTCCAAGGTGGCAGGCGCACGCCCCAGATTACCGAGCAGTTGCAGCCATTCCTGAACACTGGAATAGCGTTCCAGCACCAGCTCATACGATGCGGGAGAGGTCATGGGCGAATCCCCAGAACGTCGACCGATTCAGACTAGCTCAAAAAGCATTCCACCTAACTTACTAAAGCGCGTAGTTCGATGAGAACGCCACGATACCGTGCTGCTTGAGCTTGTGTTTGATCTGAAAGTACGGCTCGCCCATCCTCACGCAGGGCTTGCTGTCCGCTGATCGAGCGATCACGCAACCGTCGTTAGGGGTATCGGGGATTTTCGGACTTCAAGACGATCTGACCACACTCTTTGACCAGTCGCTTGCAGACTGGCTCCGAGTCTACAGCCGCGATCACTATGTGGCCTGGCTCTGCTTCGAGAGCCCGGTGCAAAATCGCGAAGCGCCGCCCATCAAGCAAAAACCTACCGCGAACCTATGCACCACACCTCATTTCGATCAAGATAGCGGTGAGCCGTTATTCAGCATGCTGAGCGCGCCATCGGCCCCCCGGTGGGCCAGGCAAGCGAAGAGGTCGTATGCGCTGCGTAAACTGCGGATTCGAGAATCCCTCCGGGGCCAGCTTCTGTGAAGCGTGCGGCGCCAAGCTGGCTTGCAGCTGTCCGCGCTGTGGCCACGAGGCGGACCTTTGCGCCAAATTCTGCAGTGAATGCGGCGCACCGCTAACCGATGCGCCTGCTGCGCCATTACCGCGCCCCCGGCCTGTTTCAGGGCCTTCTCCAGCGCCCATTCATTACACGCCCCACTATCTTGCCGAGCGCATCCGCGCCGAACAGGCGGCCATGGAAGCCCGGGGCGAGACCGCCGGCGAACGCAAGACCATCACGGCGCTGTTTGCCGACATGGCCGGCTCCACGGCGCTGATCCACGACCTCGATCCGGAACAGGCCCAGCGCCTGATCGAGCCTGTGGTCGCGATGATGATGGAAGCCGTCCACTACTACGAAGGCTATGTGGCCAAGACGCTGGGCGATGGCATCCTCGCGCTGTTCGGCGCACCCATCGCCCATGAGGATCATCCGCAGCGGGCGCTGTATGCGGCACTGCGCATGCAGCAGGCGATACGCCGACATGGCGACCGCATTCGCCTGGAGAAAGGCATTCCGTTGCAAATCCGCGTCGGCATCCACACCGGAGAGGTCGTCGTGCGTTCGATCCGCACGGACAATTTGCACACCGATTACGATCCGGTCGGGCACACGATCCACATTGCGTCCCGGATGGAGGGAATCGCCGCGCCATCGTCGATCCTGGTGAGCGAGTCCACCTACAAGCTGGCGGAGGGCTATTTCGAGTTCAGGACTCTGGGGGCCACCCAGGTCAAAGGTATTCCCGAGCCGCTCGTCGTGTACGAGGTGCAGGGTCTGGGCGCGCTGCGCACGCGCCTGCAACTGGCGGCACATCGCGGGCTGGCCAGGTTCGTCGGCCGCCAGGTCGAGCTGGACCACCTGCATCAGGCGCTCGAGCAGGCCAAAGCGGGCCACGGGCAGGTCGTCGCGGTGGCAGGTGAGGCAGGGGTCGGGAAGTCGCGGCTGTTCCATGAGTTCAAGGAACGCTCGCGGCGCGGCTGTCTGGTGCTGGAGACGTTCTCGGTGTCGCACGGCAAGGCCTTTGCCTATTTTCCACTCATCGAGCTTCTGAAAAACTACTTTCAGATCACTGCCCTGGACGACGAGCGGCGGTGCCGGGAAAAGGTCATGGGCAAGACCCTGACGCTCGAGCGCAGCTTCGAGGATCTCGTGCCCTACCTGCTCTATCTGCTGGGTATTGGCGAAGGCAGTTCGGCGCTCGCGGAAATGGATCCTCAGATCCGGCGCGATCGCATCTTCGACGCGATTACGCAACTTCTGGCGCGCGAGAGTCGCGATCAGCCGATCGAACTGCTGTTCGAGGACCTGCAATGGCTGGACCGCGAGACCGAAGCATTCCTCGCGTGCCTCATCGACCGCGTGGCGAGTGCCCCGATCCTGCTCCTCGTGAACTACCGGCCCGAGTATCAGCCTGCGTGGACGCGCGCGGGTCATTGCAGCCAGCTGCGGCTCGAACCGCTGGGCCCGGCCGAAGCCCAGGGACTGCTCACGGCCTTGCTTGGGGACGATCCCACCCTCGTCCCCCTCAAACAGCTCATCCTGGAGAAGACGGAGGGCAACCCTTTCTTCATGGAGGAAGTGGTGCAAACGCTGGTCGAGGAGAAATCACTGCTCGGCGAACCCGGCCGTTACCGGATCGAGCAAACTCCGGCTGCGCTGCATATTCCCACCACCGTGCAGGGTGTGCTCGCCGCCCGTATCGACCGGCTCCCCGTTGCGGAGAAGGAATTGCTGCAGACGCTCGCCGTCATCGGCAAGGATTTTCCGTTCAGTCTGATCCAGCGCATCTGTGATGGAGGGGTCGCTCGGATGGACGACGATTTGCGCGATCTGCTGGCCCGACTGGAGGCCGCGGAGTTCATTTACCAGCGGCCCGCATTTCCGGAGGTGGAGTATTCGTTCAAGCATGCGCTGACCCAGGAGGTCGCGGGCTACTCGCTACTCACGGAGCGGCGTAGCGCACTGCACGAACGCACGGCGCAGGCCATCGAGGCACTGTTCCCCACCCGCATCGCGGATTACTGCAGCGAACTGGCGCACCACTACAGGCTGAGCGGCAATGTCCCGAAGGCCGTGGAATACCTGCACCGTACCGGGCAACAGGCCCTCCAGAATTCCGCCCATCTCGATGCGATGCGTCACCTCGGCGCGGCGCTGGAATTGCTCGAGCATTTGCCCGACACGCCCGCACGTGCTCATCAGGAACTGACGTTGCTGCTCTGCCTGGGGCCGGCCTTGATGGCCATGCGAGGCTATGGTGCGCCCGAGGTGGCGGCCGCCTACACCCGTGCACTGGCGCTATGCGCGCAAGTAGGCGACGACTCGCTTTTCCCTGTGCTGCTGGGGCTGCGGACTTACTACGAGTTGCATGCGCAGTACTCAACTGCATGCGAACTGGGTGAACGATTGCTCAGTGTTGCGCAAACTGCGCAGGATCCGGACTTGCTCGTGGAAGCCCATGCGGCACTCGGGGCGACATTGCTTTTCCAGGGTGATCTGCGCAATGCCCTTGAACACCAGGAGCGGGCGCGTGTCCTCTACAACCCGGACTGTCATCGCACATATGCCAGTACGTGCGGCATGGATCCGGGCTACGCCCTGACATTTTCGGCCTGGTGCCTTTGGTTCTTGGGCTTCCCCGATCAGGCAAGCACGCGCAGCCGGGATGCCCTCGCTCTGGCCAATAAGATTTCCGACCCGTTCAGCTTGGCCTTCACCCTGTCTGCTACGTCGATACTGGGACAGTTTCAGCACGACGTACGACTCGCCGAAGAGTGTGCTGATGCCGCCATCAAGCTTTCCCTAGAACAAGGGTTTCCGTTTTATTTGGCGTGGGGGACTATTCTCCAGGGTTGGGCTCGCGCCGAGCAGGGAGACTTTGACGAGGGTATCGCTCAGATAACCAAGGGTATCGCCACTTACCAAGCGGCCGGAGCAGAGCTTGGATGTACTTATTTTCTGGCCCTGCTGGCCGCAGCTCACGGGCGCTCCGGGCAACCGCAGGCAGGATTGGACGCTGTGACCGACGCTCTGGCTATGGTGAACAGAACAGGCGAGCACTTTTACGAAGCAGAACTGTACCGCCTCAAGGGAACTCTTACTCTCCAAGGTTCGGGCGAAGCCAGACTGGATACTTCTGTGCAGCAGGAAGCGCAAGCATGCTTTCAAACGGCGATCTCGATCGCTCGACAACAAGGGGCAAAGTCACTTGAGCTACGAGCCACAGTGAGCCTTGCTCAGCTATGGGAAACACGAGACAAGGAGGCGGCCAGGCAAATGCTGGCCGACATCTATAGCTTCTTCACCGAAGGCTTCGACAGCGTTGATTTACAACAAGCCAAGGCGCTGCTCGATGCATGGGCATCAAGCGGGGGGTGAACGATCGATGACGCAGGGTGCTCAATGGAGCATCGGCGCGTCGTCGGCGAGCGCGTGACGGGGCGAAGCGCCGCAACAGGTTCCGATTCGGCTCAGCACCGACGAGGAGGCCAAGAATGACCACGAAGAACGGACAGCCTCGAGGCAGTGACGAGCGTAAGCCGGTCGCGCTGGCTTTGCAGGGCGGCGGGATGCACGGTGCGTTCACCTGGGGCGTGCTCGATCGGTTGCTCGAGGACGGCAGGCTTGCCATTGAAGGGGTGAGCGCAACCAGTGCCGGCGCGATGAATGCCGCCGTGTTGGCCTCCGGTATGCTGCAAGGTGGCGAGGCCGGCGCGCGCCGGGCGCTGCACGATTTCTGGTACGCCGTGGCGCAATCCGCCGAGCGTTATAATCCGTTGCGCTGGATGCCATGGCTGAAAGGGACGCACAGCTTCGGGCTGGACTATTCGCCCATGTATACGTTCGCGGACATGGCGCTTCGTATCTTCTCGCCTTACCAGTTCAATCGCCGCAACTTGAGTCCGCTGCGGGATGTGCTGGAGAGGCAGGTAGATTTCGCCGCCTTGCGCAAGCAATGCCCGTTCCACCTCTATCTGTGCGCGACCAATGTCGAGACGGGAAAGATACGCATCTTCTCGGGCGAAGACGTCTGCGCCGAAGCGGTGCTTGCTTCGGCCTGCGTACCGACACTGTTCCAGGCGATCACGATCGACGGGCAGAACTACTGGGATGGCGGCTATATGGGCAACCCGGCCATTTTCCCGTTGATCTATCACTGCAATACACGCGATGTGGTGATCGTCCACATCAACCCGCTCGTCCGCCCGGGCGTGCCCATTACAGCTGCCGACATCCTCAATCGCATCAGTGAAATCAGCTTCAACTCGTCGCTGATGCGTGAGATGCGCACCATCGCCTTTGTCACCGACCTCATTCAGCAAGGCAAGCTCGATCGCGGCGAGATGAAGGAGATGCTGATCCACTCCATTAAGTCCGACGAGGCGATGTGCGCGCTCAGCGTGTCCAGCAAGTACAATGCGGACTGGGACTTCCTTTGCGGTCTGCGCGACAACGGACGACGCGAGACCGAGGCGTGGCTCACGGAGAACTACCGGAATATTGGCGAACGGTCGAGTATCGACATCCGAAAGGAATTTCTTTGAAGGCCGATCCCGATCGCGCCATGGACGACCTCATCCAATATCGTTTGACCATGTATGAGGATCCCGCGATCAACCAGGCGATGAGTGGTGGCTCCGCATTGGCGAAGCCGGATTACAAGCAGGTCGCCAACGCCGCAAGCCTGCGCTGTGCAATCGAGTTATCCGAGGCCGCGTAGTAATTGATTACCGTGCCCGCTGCGCCACTCTGCACATCGGTGAAGGATTCGGCACCCCTGGTGTAGACCGTAAAACCGCCAGTCTTCCCTGGCTGCAAAAATGCGCCCGCATCGACACCGAACACGGATTCATCCTGCCAAGCGAACTGGACGCACTGGGCTACGACGTTTTCTGGCTTGTTGGAGGAGAACGCCTTGTTCGGGCTTTTGAGGCGAGCCTCGTCCATCGCGGATGACGCGCACCCAGCCAACAGTGCTGCCGCCAGTGCCCCAATCAATACTCGCATGCTGTCCCCTTACTTTAAAAAGGGGTGACTGTAACACCGCGCCTCGCGTGTACGAATCCCAGTAACGTAGATACGCCTGCGAACTACCTCCTGCGTGCCGGCACCAGGGTTTCTTGAATGCCAATGGATTGCGCCAATTCTCCTCACTCATCCACTTGCGCATTCACTGCCAGCACATTGCAGGGCACCTGATACAAAACGTGCTCTGTAGTGCTGCCCACCAACTTGCTCAGCCCTTTGCGATGCGCATTGCCCATTACGATCACGTCTGCTCGGCTATGGGCTGCGAAGCCAGCCATCGCTTTGGTGGGTGGACCTTCGATGAAGTGTTGTCGCTCGGACGGTATGCCGTAGCGATCGGCCAATGCAGTGAAGGTCTTGTGCAGCGACCGACGCACCTCGCTACTGAAGCCTGGCATCGTCACTGCGCCAGCACCTGCGTCAGAGATATGCGTCTGCGAGGCATCGTAGGCGTGCAACAGATGCAGCTCGGCATCGCACTGCATTGCCAATCCGTTTGCAGCCATGACGATCCGATCGTTGATCCCGGTGATGCGCTTGTCCGGGCTTGACGGGTCGACTGCCGCCACGACCACCCGCGGCAATGGAAACCCGATTTCGCTGACCAGATGTATGGGGACCGGGCATTCGCGCAACAGATGGAAATCCAGAGGTGTCATGAACACGCGCTTGAGCGCTGACTCGTGGTGTACGTCCTTGATAACCAGGTCCGGCTGCATTTCTGTCACATGCCGAAGGATTTCTGGAAGCGCGTTGCGCGTAGAAACCACTTCAGTAGTCACATTGATGCCATTGGTGCGCATCAGATCGGCTTCATCCTTGAGCCACTGTTGGTTCTCTTGCTGAACGCGTTCACGAAGCTGTTCATGTCGGCTCATCATCCCCAGGATATCGAAACCATCGATGAACACCCCGATATGCAACGCTGCGCCCGTGGCCTTGGCGATGGCGACTGCCCGCTGCAGCGCCGGAGAGTGGCGCATGGTGGGACCTGCGATCAAAAAGAGTCGTTGATACTGGCTCATGTGACACCTCCAAACGTTCGGGGTTTTACATGTGTTCCCCCAGCAAGTCGAACCTTTGGCGTCCGCTTCTCGCCTCAACTATCTGGACCGACACTATCAATATACGCCTGGATTCAGTTAGTGCACCAAGGTACGAGGCACCCTGCTCTGTAGGTGGATGCCGAGGAATGGATCGCGGAATAAACAAAAGGCCCGCAAGAGCGCGGGCCAATGAACTTCCGATTGAACGCGTACGTTCAGCCACCGAATGAAAAGTGGCAAGAGGAGGCAATACTGTGGACTGAGCCGGTTATCTCCTCATGTTATCGGGGTCATCCTTATCAACGCTGTCTTTCATGGGGTCGTCCCAGTCTTGTGGGCGATTACCGCCCTGGGATTGACCCGGTTGGCCAGGCTGGCCCGGTTGACGGCCACCGCCACCCATTTTGCCGGTACTACCCTGACCGCCTTTGGTCGGGGCGTTCGGGTGGCTGGATCCCTTCGGCCTTGACCAGGCCGTTGGCCCCCTCCGCCGCCCTGCTTGCCTGAACTGCCTTGACCTCCTGTGCTGGGCGAACCTGGATTCCTGCCGGGTTCATTGCGTAGCTGGTCCTGTCTGGATGGGTCCGACATCGAATCGTCTTGAGGACGTCTTTCGTTAGCCATTTTGCACCTCCAACATGAGGTCCAGTGAATCTGGGCCGTAATCGTTGGAGGTTGGTCGCTATGGGACGTGCCAAGCTCGCGACAGACGGCATGCAAAATGGAAAAAGCCGGCGCCAGGACCACTCAATCGATCGGCCCGATGTTGATCGAAAGGTCGCTGCCCAGGCCCTGTACTTTGGCCCGTATTTCTGTCGGCGTTGTCTCCTTGAATTGAACGACATAGCCCATGCCGCTTCCATCGTCGTCAATCTCCTTGATCCAGAGGGAAACTTCATCAGGGTTCAACCCCAGCGCTTCACCTAATCGCCGGTTTCGACGCTCGGCAGGATTTTCATCGAACGAAATATCCCTCATGTGCACCTCACTCCACAAAGGATGACGCGGCCTTCCAGAGGTTCGGCTGGCTCCCTGGACATTTATAGTCATGTTAGACGTTACCTCGTAGCCGACGCCCTGGCCTGTCCAAAAAAGGCGCACCGAACGCCTGCAACGTCGATGGCCGGTATCGAGCACTCCGTCACATTCCAAAGAAATGCTTGTCGCAAGCGTGCCTTGGTAAATAAAATTGGATCCAAACCGTAGGTATACTGCCAGCCGAGCATTCGTAGAGTCGCGCGCGCAAGAAATACTGCGCACAAAAAATGCCCGTGCGAGCAAAGAAATTGAAAGAAGGAACTTCATATGACCGTCAATACTGGATCTTCAAGAATGCTCCATGCCCTGGATACAGGCAGCGAACGCTCCGTCACACCAGCAGGTTGCAACGACGCGAGCCTACCGGACGAGGACTACTGGACGTTCGATAGAAGGCAGTGCTCGCTGGTCAACAATGATGTCACCGTCATTTTGACCCGTACTGAATGCGTAATCTTCAACCTGTTGGCAAGCAGCGCGGAGCGTGTCGTCAGCAAAGAGGAGATCCTCCTCGGGATGAAGAAGAACCTTGATCAGTATTATGGAATGGAGATGTGCCTGAGCAGGCTGCAAGCAAAATTCAGGGGCTACGCCGATGGCGCACCGCTGTTTCGGTCGGTCAGGAACCGTGGCTACTGCCTGGTTCAAAAAGTCAGGATGTCCGGCTGACCCCTCCCCATCTCTTCAGAACCCACTCGATATCGCTGCCGCCCTCTCGGGGGCAGCGCTCTGCTCATCGCCTTGCGCCCCACAAGATCGCACCTTTGCGGTAATCTTACGCCCAATTGCTCAGCAGTGCGATAGAAAGCTTTAGAAATAATCTCTCGTGCCGATATCAATCAGTGGGACAAGGCCTGCGCGTGCCTGGCCTTCAACCTGAGCGAGCGAGCACATTAATGAGTGATAAATCTTTGGAAGACAAACTGGCAGTGATGAGCGACCCGCATGAAACGATGGGCTATATCCGGCAAATCACTGACGAGCGCGATGCCCTGCAGCAGCGCCTGGAAAAATCTGATCATGCGGCTCAAGAGCTACAGGTGCAGTTGGATTTTGTAAAAACGCTTATGACCCGTCTGTTGGCGGCGAGTTATGCGTCGACCGGCAAACCTTCCGCGCCCCTGACAAACTGGGGAATAAATGAAATCGACGTTGTAGAACGGGAGATGGCCTGCTATTTGAATCCTGCCAATGAGGCGGGTGCCGGTGGCTAGGAAATTGAAGTGCGATGCGATTACTGCAACCAATATGCTGTGTTCAGGCTTCAGCGCTATACGGGCATTACCGCTTCACTGCCAACTTCACTGAACCTTCGCATGCATCTTTTTCGATGATTTTGGCAATACTGCCCCGCAGCATCAATTGCAATAATCGAGTACTCGACCTCGGGCTCAAGAGGTACCGTAAACTTTCGGTCAATAGCATAAACCGCCATGCAAGCAAACGCATCTTGCTTCCCTTCTAATGCAACAGCGTTGTGTAAGAAATTGCGCCGCACAGGGTAAGTTATCGCCCGCGCGGAATTCTACACAGGCAATTGTTTACATTCCATGAATGTAATATTTCTTTAATTACCGTCTGGAAAGTCGTAGCAACCCACTGTTTTTCTGATAAAAACAAAAAATCCAGGAAGCAAGAACGACAACACAATCATTCATCTTCATCCAACCGGAACCTGCTCACGCCCGGAGCCCCCGGCAGCTGGCCAGTCTCAACCTCGACGTGTCTGCCGCCACAGTGCTCGCAATTGTAGACCTGGCTGTCGATATCCTCGTCAAAGCACAGCTCTACGGCTGTGTCTTTATTGCATTTCTGGCAGATGAGTTTTCTTGTCATAACAGTCACTCCTGCAATTTTTACCGCCATGAGCTTAGCCCATTTTCCCTATTGGCCAGCGCAAGGCCTCATATGCCACAGAGGCCCGCCCCGCAGCCGTCATTCCCCACTCAACCACCAATGGGACACTTGATGGAAGTTTGCGCGCCCGTCGCTATTGCACGAGCCCGTTGCGCTCCCCATGCCAGAGCAGTCGTAACGGATTCGTCGGGCATCTCAGGGTAAAACTCCTCTGCGGCAATCGTCCCACCTTGCCCATAAACTCCGATAAACAGCTGAGTCACACCAGAGCGAGAAAGCCGTGCCTGTACATCGATTTCGACACCGTTGCTGAGACTCTCTTCATGAGATTTGCCGGGTAGTTGGCAATCGGACCAGGCCCAGTATTCGCTTCCTCTGATATGCATGAATTCAACCCTCACCGCGCTTCGCTCTGATGGCCCTTTGAAGGCAAATTAGTATTAATTCAAGGTTTATTGAAATTGAATCGTGCTATGGCATACCACCCCGGAAACTGAATAATTGGCGCCAATGCGAAGGCGACAAAATGAATCAATAAAAGCTGGCAGGAGCTCGTTCCAGCATAGGGAATGATTCAAATTCCATGTTGTGCAGTTTTACGCCCCACCAGCGGCCCTGGGTGCGATTGTTCCTCTAGAAGCGCGTATCCACGGCGACTTCAAACGTTCGCGGCGCCCCCTGGTAATACATCGTGCCGTAGGCCTGCTTGGCATAGAGCTCATCGGTCAGGTTACGCACCCGGGTGGTCAGCCCCAGGCGTGAGCCGGTTTTGATCGGCTGGTCGAGGATTACGAGGGCTGTTCCTGGGTCGCGTTGAGGGTGCTGGTCGGCAGGCCGAGAGATTCACAGCGCAGGAAGTGTCGGGGGATGCGCGGGGGTTGAGGGCCGGCCACACGTAACGGGGCGGCGGTTGCGCTCGACTGCGCAGGACACTGGCGTACAGCATCCATGCAATCAGTAAGCGGTCGGTGTGCGGGCGATTTTCATGGGCGGCGACTCTAGCACCGAAGTTTCCCGCGAAGAAGTTGCTGCAACACACCGTTTGCAGCAACTCAGAACCTGCCGCGAAACTCCCTACCTCAGTAGCCTGCTCAATCATCCTCATACAATCTGATGCCCCGGGCGTGAAGCAGATGCGGGACCACGAGCACCAGCAGCGTCAGCGCAAGGACCGAGGCCGCAATGGGTTGCGTCACGAACACCAGCCAGTCTCCCTGGCTGATGGACAAAGCGTTGCGCAATTGCTTTTCGGCCATGGGGCCCAGCAGCATGCCCACGATCACGGGAGCGACGGGGAAGTCGAAACGACGCATCAATACCCCGCCCCAGCCGATCGCCAGCATCAGCAAGAGGTCAAAGGAAGAGTGGCGCATGCCGTACACGCCGATGGTGGCAAACACCAGAATCCCGGCATTCAGGTACGGCCGAGGAATCTGCAACAGCTTCACCCAGAGGCCTACCAAAGGGAGATTCAGCACGAGCAGTATGACGTTTCCAACTCGGGGACACCCAATGTGTACCGGGCAATACCCGAGGTCGAGTCCAGACCGATCAAGCCAATGGTCAGCCCAAGCCCCAGCGAGGCGAAACCACGCAGCATTGACGCGCCGAGTACCGCAGACACCGTCGTAAAGGACAGCACCAAAATCGCGAAATACTCCGCAGGACCAAACTTGAGCGCAAGTGTGGCAACAATGGGTGCGAAAAGGGTCAGCAACACGGTAGCGATGGTTCCGGCAACAAATGATCCTATCGCTGCGGTTGCCAGGGCGGGACCTGCTCGACCGTTACGGGCCATGAGATTGCCTTCCAGAGCCGTGACCATGGAGGACGACTCCCCTGGGGTATTGAGCAGGATCGAGGTTGTGGAGCCGCCAAACTGGGCGCCGTAATAGACTCCGGCAAACATGATCAGGGCGCCGGTGGGATCGACCCTGGCGGTAACCGGCAGCAGCAAGGCCACTGTCAGCGCCGGTCCGATACCCGGCAAGACACCGATCGCGGTGCCGAGCAAACAACCGATAAACCCCCACATCAAATTGATCGGCGTCAGCGCGGCGGAAAAACCTGTTGCCAAGCTTGAGAGAATGTCCACATCGTCTATCTCCTTGGGCCCAAGTCAAATCCAGGCGTTGATAAGGGGCGGAAGGGAAACCCCTAGCCCGGAATTGAAAAGCCAGTAAATCGGTAGGGTCAAGCCAATGCCGATTGCCAGGTCTCGTACCGGATGGCAACTACCAAAGCCCCGTGCCGAACAGGCAAACAGCAGCCCAGCGGCCAACACGAATCCGATGAGGTTGATGAGCAAGGCGCTCGCCACAAGGCCCGCGGTCACCCAGGCCGCACCGGGCTTGCCGCCGGGCAGCGCCTCGGCAGTCTTGTCGCTGTCGTCTGCGAGATTGCGAAAACCACCGCTGAGCGCCTGATAACTCAACAACACGCCAACGCCCCCGAGGAACACCGCGACGGCGCAGGGGTAGACATGGGCGCCCAGGATGACGAACCCCATCTCGGCAGGAAACCGGAAGGCGCCGAACGCCAGTACTGCGCCGATGGCAATGAGACCCGCGCCAATCGCCAGCTGTGCCGGCACTATTCTGCGAAGCCGGGCCATCTCAAAGCAGCCCGACCTTGACAAGCATCGCGCGCAGCCGCGCGTGCTCTTCGTCGACGAATTTGCCGAACTCGTCGCCGGTCAGAATGCTGGGTGACCACGCGTTGGCTTTGACGTTGTCTTGCCAGACTTTGCTATTGGTGGCGGCCAGGACCGCGTCGATCACTTCTTTTTGATGCTCGGGCGTGAGGTTCGCTGCGCCGTAAACGCCGCGCCAATTGCCGATCGTCACGTCGTAGCCCTTCTCTTTGAGCGTCGGTGCGTCGATGCCTGGCACGCGGTCGGGCGCGCCGATGGCGAGTAAGCGGAACTGCCTGGACTGGACATATTTGGCAAGCTCGGCGTAACCACCCGTAATCACCGTGATGTGGCCGCCCAGTGTCGCTGCAACGACTTCGCCACCGCCTGCGTAGGCGACGTAATTCACCTTGTTGACGGGGACATCCATCTTGCCCGCCAATTCGGCGATGCCGATGTGATCAATCGAACCCTTCGAGCCACCGCCCCATTTGATACTCGACGGGTTGGCTTTGAAGGCAGTCAGCAAGTCGTCCAGCGTTTTGTAGGGCGACTCCTCACTTACGGCAAGCACGTTGTATTCCGTGAAAAGCCGGGCGATCTGTGTCACATCCTTCAGGGTGATTTGCGGCTTGTTCTGTTCCACGGCGGTGACCATGATCGCGCCGACGACGAGCAGCGCATTCGGATCACCCTTGGTGCTGTTGGCAAACTGGGCCAGCCCCAACGTTCCCCCTGCTCCGCCCTTGTTCTCGAAGGTAACGGATTTGACCAATTTGGCCTCGATCAAGGCTTTGCCCAGGATCCGTGCAGTCTGGTCATAACCGCCACCTACGGAACCTGGAGCCATGAACTTGATGGTATCCAGCGCAAAGACAGGTGCCGTGAGCGTGATCGCAGTAACGGCTGCAGCAATGGACATGCAGCGGCTGAATCGACGGAATGAAGCGAACATGAGTTTTCTCCCGATACTATTGTTTTTGTTGGTGCCGGTTGAATTTCGATCAGGGAACTAATCCTGTTTTGCCTGCGGATAAGCGTAGGTCACGGTTCTGTTTATTGATGGCCTCTCAATTGCCTGGCTGACGCACTTATGAAGGGCTCAAAAAAGTATTGCGGTCAGCAGGAATCGGCCAAAGGCAGACACTGCAAAAAGTGTCAACAATATTGATGCATACAAACTGACGGGGATTGACAAGATCTCCGCTTACGAAACCGACGAGCGGCAGCACTAACAAAAGAATTATATCTTCGGCAGCGTGTAAGGAATGAAACTCTTATGACTCAAAGAGATAGCTGCCAAATTCCAACCATTTATGTTGACCACTGCAAAACTACGATAGTTTTCTTACGCTTCTGGCGAGTGGCCACCACCTTCCTTTGCTAACATCCCGTAACAAAGCCCAAGTGGATGGCGCTCGGTCGGAACGGATTTCCTGTCTATCGACATCCAGACACCTCCTGGGAGGATTCTATGGTCGTGCAGCAGTTGCTCCAGAAAAGCCAGACGAAAATTCGTCAGATCGGCTTCTACAACACCCTTCACCAACTGTTCCTGAAGACGATCAACAACTTCATGCTGTTCAAGATCCTGCGCGGTGTAACGCTGCAGAAAATCGACCCAAAGTTCCTCGACTACCCGTCGCACTTCAAGCCGATGCTTCTCAGTGAACAGATGCTTCGCCACTACTCCAGCGATCCTGTGAACGAGATTTCCGCGAGCTTCATCGATGAAGCCATGGCCAAGGGTGACGAGTGCTTTGGCATCTTCGATGGCGCGGTACTGGCCTCCTACGGCTGGTACTCGCGCAAGCCCACGCATATCGATCCGCCGGAACTGTTCCTGCATTTCAGCCCGTCCTTTGTGTACATGTACAAGGGCTTCACCCACCACGACTATCGCGGCCAGCGCCTGCACGCGATCGGCATGAACCTTGCGCTCAAGCACTATCTGGAGCAGGGCTCCAAGGGTCTGGTCTCCTATGTCGAGTCGAGCAACTTCGATTCGTTGAAATCCGTCTACCGCCTGGGCTATATGAACATCGGCTCGATCTACCTGATCCGCTTGTTCGGCAGCTACCAGAGCTTCACCAGCAAAGGCTGTGAACCCTTCGAACTGGAATTAAAGTTGCTCATCTGAACGTGGATATTGATGACGCCAGTCTTCAGCTGGGGCATTCAAAGGAGAGAATTACAGAGTGCGTTTACCGGCGAGTCGGTACGATCGCCAAGCCCTCAAAACAGGATAGTTTCGGAGCGCCTCCTTTTCTTACAGGCAACAAAAAAACCCGTTAAGAGTCGTGACAGAGCAGACGCTTTGTAGCGGACCGGCGAATTCCCACGCGGGTGCTAATGTAAAACTGCCCACCACAAAAGGAAGGCCGCCATGAGATACACCCTGTTCGAGAATCAGAAAAACGAGATCATCCTACTTGCCCGCATTCTTCTAATGATCCTGTTCGTCATCTCCGGCTGGAGCAAGATGACTGGTTTCACAGGAACCGTCGCCTACATGGACTCACTCGGGGCGCCTGTGCCCATGGTCGCTGCCGGGATTGCCGTCATCATGGAGATCTTTGTCGCGATCGCAATTCTCGTGGGCTTCTACACTCGCCCGCTCGCATTTCTCTTCGCTTTGTTCGTACTCGGCACCGCACTGATTGGGCACCACTTCTGGACCATGGCTGATGAGGCGCGAGCCGCCAACATGACCCAGTACTTCAAGAATCTCAGCATCATGGGCGGCTTGCTGCTCCTGGGCATTACAGGCCCGGGCAAGTACTCGATCGATGGACGATAGGCCCGTCCAATTAATAGGTTTGGCATCCAATGCGATGCCATCCGCCGGGAAGCGAAAGCGGCATGACCATCCATCGCCGCCCGGATGGCCAGGTACACCTGCCCAAATCGGGAGGACGTATGGGAGAAGAACAGATGGTCGGCGTGTTGAGTGAAAAATGAGGGGTCAATGAGCCCGATGCACTCGTGCGCGAGCAGTTGGCCAGATTCGCAGCGCTTAACCCGAAGGCGGTGATCAGACTCATTGATCATTGCCCAGCTCGATGTTGGGCGGTTTCCATTTAAACAAATGGTGTAGCACCGCACTCGCTGTGTATGCATCCTTCAAAGCGGGAGCCATGCATATTCATATCTAACAAAGCAACCTGTGCTGGTCTAGTAACGTTTTGTCCTAGCCTTATGAGCTCGTGAAATAGCCCTCCCCCACTCTTATCGTTGCTGTTAGTCATAAACATAACCGTTTGCCTATCCCTTATCGTAAGGGGGAAACAGTGTCCTGTCTTTCATGGGGCTCGTTCACGCACACAATGCAGGTAACCATCACAAAGCTAACCCGATCATGTATATACAACTACTGTCAAGTCGATGCACTGCTCGAGCGTCGAGCCCTGCAGGGCAACCGCACTTCGTCCCTGTTAACCAACTTGAAGGGGCTGAAAATGAGCTACCCAATGTTGCGCAATCGATGGGATGAGGCCAGGGAGCGCGCCGCCAAGAAGGTCTATCTGCCCCGCACCCGCCCCTTGCGGGCTTTTTGTTTCAGTGCCGCCCTGCACGCCACTTCAGCAGCGTAGCCAGGGCGGCGGCAGATCACTTGACCAGAACCAGCTTTGCGCGAGCCTCCGGTGACAGAGAGTCAATCATGACAATCTGAAGATCTTTCTGGCCTGAGGCCTGAGCCACAGGCGCCCCCATGTCTGCCGATACTCCCTCGGGCAGCTTGTACATTGCCCCGGTAGCCGGGTCCACAATCAGCATGCCGATCAGGCCGCCAAACAAAATATTGCCCCAATACCAACCACTTAGGCTTGAATCCAAGGTCGCGACCTTGTCTGGGTAGCCGTCCTTCTTGAACCGCAGGGTGTAGGTTTCGCCTTTAAAGTAGCCGCGGCCCGACTTCAGCGTGATCGTGCTCGGGGTATTCCCCGAATGAACAACCTTCCCTTCCTTGTCCGTAATCTCAAATGAGGCGCCTGTCGGGGCGCTTGAGACCTCTACAGGATATTTGCTGTCGCCAACGATGCTCGCACAGCCCGACGTCAGGATCGCGGCCGCAGCGATGGCTGCACCAAGAGTTTTTCGAATAAGCATTACAGTTGTTCCCGAACTTTATTGTGCCGTCATTGGCTGCCCGCATTGCGCGGGTCGCGCCGACTTTACCTAAATGATGGCTTTTTGCCATATGCGCGGCGCAATCACCCCGGCGATGATTGCCGGCTATCGTGACAGCCGTAGTGCAAAAACCCGTGCCAACCGAGAGCTGGCGCTGTTTTCTCACGTGTTCAACATCGCCCGAGTATGGGGTCTGACCCGACTGGAAAACCCCTGCAAAGGGGTTAGCAAGAACGAGGCCCCCTCACGACTACTACGCCAACGACACGGGCTGGGCCTGCGTCTACGAACAAGCGCCGGCGGAGCTGCAGGATGCGATGGAATAGTTTTTGGACGCCAAGGTTTCTTTGCACGCAAAGAAAAACCCCGTAGACGTTAATCTACGGGGTTTTCAATAGTGGAGGCCGAGGTCGGAATCGAACCGGCGTAGGCGGATTTGCAATCCGCTGCATAACCATTTTGCTACTCGGCCCCAAACGTCCAAAGCCCTATGCAGCAGCTCTAAACGCAAACAAACTGGAGTGGAAAACGAGACTTTGATTTAGATTACAACTCATTGAAATCTAAAGGTTTTTCTCATTCCCGCCTCAGGAATGGACGCAATTCTGGACTTGTTCGCAGGACCTGTCAACAGCTGGAGGAAAATAATTCCACAGCGCGCTGCCACGCGTGCTCTGCAACCCGTCGGGATTGCCCCCTGGGACCGCCACATTGATTAATTATTGATCGCCCGCCAAATCCCTAGCTCCACCTGACGATTGGGAGGTTATCCACAGAGATACTCACGGTTTTCGTGGACAACTATTGTAGTACATCTGGCGAATTCGCCGTCTCCGGCCGGAGCTGCGGCCTCGGCCAGAATCCGTATCCCATCAGCCTTGCCCTGCGCCAAGCGCTCTGCTCAGCCGCAGCGTCGCTTCGATCAGTTGCTCCTCCTCATAGTGGCAGAAGCAAATCCGACAGTAGTTCTTCCACTCGTTGCTGTTCGGCGCGCAATGTACGCCCGGCAGGTAGCCGACGCCGTACTTGTTCATCGCGGTCGGCAAGAGTTCGGCGGCATCTACCGCTTTAGGCAGGGCCAGCCAGATGAAAAATCCGCCCTCTGGCACCTGGAAGGAGCACCCGTCCGGCAGGTTTGTGCGCAGCGCGTCGCTGAGAACGTCCCTTTTGCGCTGGTAGACCGAGTTTGAAGCTTTCAAGCTGCTCGTGCAACGAACCTGAGCTGAGCAGCGGCCTGACGACTCCCGACGTGAAAGGGTTAAGACCTCCCCCACTGATGATGTAGCCACGGTCGACGAGCTGTTTGATCAGCCTTGGTGCGTCGGGATCGGTATCGGCGTCCGTTGGATTGAGGTCGCTTCCTGCGCACTGAATCCAGCCCAGGCGCATTCCGGGAGCGAGTATCTTGGAAAACGATCCCATGCTGATGACTCGGTTTTCCGCACCGCGATAGCAGGCGATCGGTGCAGGTGGCAGGATGCTCGAGTAGTTCAGGAGATGGTAGACCTCGTCAGAGAGGATGATGAGGTCGTACCGCTCGGCAAGGGCGACGAGTTTTTTACGGCGCTCACCAGACAGTGTTACACCCGACGGGTTATTGAATGCAGTGACTGAATACACCAGAAAGTTCAGAATGCCCGATACTCAGGTTGATCGGTGATACACCTTCGGCGTGCTGCCGATACAGGCGATTGAGATTACGCGTCATCGCGGATTCTCCCGGGCATGGACTGGGTTTCGGGCTGGAAGAGTGTCCAGGGTTGGCTTGGCCGGTTTTGCAGGTAGCCCTGCTGGTAGTCGAACTGAGGGTGGATGGCAAGGAACTCTTCGGCGTCGAAAGGCGCGCCATCGGCCCTTCCGAATCGTGCCCACAGGTCCATCTTGCGGGCGAGCGCGGCGGTCGTCACCTTGCCGTCTACCGAGCCACCGGGGAAGAACGGAATGTTCCAGACCGCGTTCGGATCGCTGGCAAAGTGCTGTGGGTCCTTGTCGTAGTGGGCACATATCGTTCGTGACGATGGCTCGATTCGCATCAGGTACACATCGAAGGTGTCGGCGAGCATTGCCTGTCCGACCTGTGCGTCGATCTTGCCCGCGAACTTGCTCAACAACTGGGGCCAGCGCACCCGCCGCGCTCCGGTTTGCTGGCGCACGTCGTCATAGCCGACATCCGTGCATTCCAGATTTCGGATGCGGGGATCCTCCGGTACATTGCAGCCGAAATAGCAGCCGTCTGTCTTGGTTTCCAGGCTTTGGTATTTGAGCCCCTGTTCGTACTTGGCGATGGTGTTGGTCTTCAGGTCGCCAACGAGCCACATGTTGGCATAGCCGCCGTTGTTCTCGTTGTCCATCAGACGTACCCAACCGTCGATATCGTCGGCGTATTGGCAGGCCATGCGAGCCCGAACATACTCTGGCGTTTTCGTCGCGTCGTAACTCGAGAAACCAACGATCGTCGTCTCTGCTACAACGAGGTTCGCACTGGTAATCCAGAAGTCGGTCATGCTGGCGATCCATCCTGGAGCCGCTTGCATCACCATGCGGTAACCCTTGTCGGGCGTGATGTCGAGAATCAGGTTCGTCGACTGGCCGTTCCAGAACTCCGTGAACGTCTCATGCCCCAGGACGATCTGGCCATCGGTCGTCGCCGAGCCGGTTGCGATGAAAGCGCTGCAGTGGCTTTTACCCTTGATCGAGCCCGATGCCTCGAGCGCCGTGTACTGGTGCATCGCCGTCGGCCACCAGTAGCCTGTTATCTCCATGTAAGCGTTCCAGCCGATGATTTCGTCCAGCGTCGCGTGAACCCCCGCCTGGGTCAGGCCGGTGGCGATACCGTCCATTTCAGCCAGCAGCTCAGGAGGGATCTTGTCCTTGTGCAGCCGAGCGCCCTGCTCCAGGAAAAAATCCAGCGTCATGCCCATGGTCGTGTAGGTAAGCGCCGCGTAGACCCTCTTTGCCTCTGCATATTCGCGCGCCGCAAGGTAGCCGTGCTGGAAGCCCCTTTCAAAGGGAGTTCCCTTCACGGCCAGGTGGATCCAGCCCGCGTGCTCGGTTCGGTTGGCCTGTTCGAGCCAGGCACGTTGAGACGCTGTCAGTTCGTTTGTCGAAGACATGGCTCACCATCCCAGGTAATAGTTTTTGTCCAGCCAGGCCGGGCACTGCAGGCCGAAATGATCCTGTAGCATCCGTTCCGCCACGCAAAAGGCCCCTTCGACCCAGCCTTGCTGGTCCGAATACGCCTCGCCGCAGACATGAATGGATTGATCGGGGAATGGACGCCGCATGTAGGGCATCACGTCCTTGACCGAGTAGCCGGCCTTCCAGGCGTGATAGCCGCCGCCGAATGGGTCGGCCGTCCAGTCCTGGTACCAGGCGACGAAGGGGTCGGGAATATTCATGTTCGTTCCATGCAGTTCCCGCACCTGGTTCATCGCCTCGGCGACCATCACTGCCGACGCCTGGTTCTGGATCGAAGCGGGAAGTTTTTCTGCTGCAAGCAATCGGGTCGGGCGCACCTGGTAGCGTTCGGGATAGTCGTTCAGAGGAATCCAGAACGTTACCGTTTTCATGTCGTTGTAACTCGCCAGGAACAGCGAGTGGGAGTCGTTCGGATCCGTGCCGAAGTAGTAGCACTGGCGCATGGGAAGATCTGTCACCGAATGCCCGGCGGTACAACCGAAGTCTTCGGCCCACCAGGGCTCCTCGAACCCCATGAGCAACTTGAAGGACGGCTCCATGATCACCGATTCGAGGTTGCGCTGAAGATTGGCGTCCTGGAAGAACCAGGTCTGCTGGTCGAGCAACTCGAGCGAGCGCCTGGGCATGGCGAGCACGATGTTGCTGGCAAATACGCGCCAGTGCTGGCCCGAGTTCAGGTTGAGAAACTGCAGGCAGTATTTTCGCGGGCCGCCCTGAGCGTAATCGAATGACAGCAGTTTGTTCTCGGACCAGATGCAGGCGCCCGGCGCCTGCAGGTAATGCTGAGCCAGCGCGTAGGCGATGAGGTCATAGCCGCCTTCGATGGTCTTGTATTTCACGTTGGCGTCCGAGAAGTCCCCGACCATATAGGGGAAGGCTTCGGCGGCGTTCCAGTTGATGGTGTTGGAATAGTAGCCACCGCCTGCGTCGAGGAACTCATAGCCTTCCTGGGAGACACGATCCTTGATCAGGTTCCAGAAACCGAGATCATTGAGCTTGAGCCCTTGATAGGGGCCGGCGAAGTTATAGGTCAGGCTGGGCTTGATCGCATCCCAGTCCAGGCTGGTCAGGGTGAAGCTGTACTGATACGGGGCCGTGTTCGTGGCCTTGCCTGGATAGTTTTCAACGAACCAGGGATCGGCCATGAGCACGTCATAGACGACCTTGTTGAATAACTGATCTGCGCTGTAGCCCAGGTCCTGGCTGTTCAACAGGTAGTTGGTCTGCAGCTTCTGATCGTCCTGCTGAGCCACGACCCAGGCGTCCGATCGGCAACGCATTTTGCGCAGGTAGGTAAACAGGTGAGCGTCGTCGCCCATGGGGAAGTCGATGGACGTCAGTTCACTGGCGAAGACTTGCTCGATCAGCGTGGTCACGATCTGCTGGGAGTTGAGGTAGCGCATGCCGCCCAGTTCGCCGGATATCTGCATCCCGGGCAGGATCACCGAGTCCAGGCGGCCGGCGATTCGATCGCTGGACTCGAAGAGGTGGACGCTGCCCGGTGGGCAGCCCGCGTCCACAGTCAGCCGGTAGGCGGAGTAAAGGCCGGACGTGCCTGCGCCGATGATTGCCGTGTCGAGCACCAGGCTATCCTGATAGCCCGAGTTGAGAGAGACATCCCTGAGTTGCTGAACCTTGCTCATCTTAGAACTCCTGGGCGCGTGATCTTGAACTGCGATATGTCATACGAGGTGTGCCCGCTGATCACCAGATCGCTCAAAATCAGGCCAATCAAGGGCACCAGCTTGAATCCCCAGCCGGCGGTGAATACCGCGACGTTGCGGTACCCGGCCCCAACCGAAGGGGGCAAGTAGTCCAGCACGTACATGTTGTCGGGCACGTTGGTCTGCAGGCAGGTCCCGCAATAGTTGGGTCGATCGTCGACACCGCGGCAGTGACGGGCGACGAAATCGGCCGTGTTCGTAAGATCCCTGGCGGCAGGCGTAATCTTGCGTTCGTAGGGATCGGAGATGATGTTGACCGCATTGTCCACCGCGATACGTACCGCGTTGAGCGGCCCCCACGGCACGCTGGGGAACCCGTAGAACAGGTTGGACCGGGCAGGATCCCCGCCCGTGGCGTCGAGAAACTGGAACCACATACTGGGGAAGTAAGTGCCATTGGGTCCGGGATCGGCAGCGTAGTACTCGTACACCATTTCCCAAATGCTCAGGTTCAATTGCACCTGCGTTTCGGCCAGGACATGGTTGGTGTAGGCGCCGCTGGCGACGATGCATTTTCGTGCGGTATAGGTCTCTGGCTCACCGTCATCCACCACCACCGTTACGCCGTTGTCCTGGACCTTGAGCTCAGTGACCGGCGCATGGGATTTCATCTTCGCGCCGTTGGCGAGGGCGAGCCGGTACAGTGTTCGAAGAACGAGCGGTACGTTGATACAGCCGTTATCGGGGGCGAAGATGCCGACGAAATCGCTGGGTAGGTTGGTGAATGGGTACTCGGCCTGGATCTGCTGCGCGGTGAGCTGCCGATAGGGCATGTTCAACCGCTGGAGGTTCTTGATCGGGGCCAGAAGGTTGCCTTCAGGCCCGCTTGCGTAATTTGGGTCTCCGAAGTTGAGCAACCCCGTCATGAGGATCAGTTGCTCGCCGGCGTCCATCTCCAGCTCTCTCCAGAGACCGATTGCGTCATGGGCCAGATCAGCCATGAAGTCCTGGGTATACATTGTCCGGAACATGCGGACGAAATCATTTGAGCTGCCGGACTGGTTAAAGAAGTTGAATCTCTCAAGCACCAGAACCGACTGGCCCGCTTTCGCGCAACGATAAGCTGCGGCAAGGCCGATCGGCCCTCCGCCCACAACGATCACATCAAAATCGTGGCTATCGGTCATGGCACGCCTCCCTGGCTATGTTTTTCTCTTCGTCCGAGAAAAAACAACTCACTGAGATGATGGGGAATAAAGCGGCGGGGTCGAATGTGGCTGGGTACGCGGCGTCCGTCTTGGAGAAACTCTAGTGCAGTTACTTATCGACTCCGGTTTGTTTTTATATTTTATCGAAGCAGCTCATATTCCGCGTCGTGATACGTTTCCTGCGAATGCCGTTGCGGCTTGAGCGCATGCGATTGCGGGGCTGAACCGCCCGTTCCAGGCAGGTGAAACGCGTGGGCGGGTGTACACAACGCAAAAAAAACCGCAGACGTTGGTCTGCGGTTTTTAATGATGGAGGCCAAGCCGTCGGCTATCTCTTGGCTCTGAAACGAAAAAAGGACCCGAAGGTCCTTTTTTACTGGTTACAGACTTGATTAAAGCCTGCAACACCATATTTGGAGCGGGAAACGAGACTCGAACTCGCGACCCCGACCTTGGCAAGGTCGTGCTCTACCAACTGAGCTATTCCCGCGTCGTGCTGACGGGCGCTATTCTATCGAATCAAGAACGCCCGTCAACCCCTTGATTCAAAAAACTTTTATTTCGTTTCAGCAGTACCGCAAGGCCATCAGCCCATCCACAGGAACGAAAAAGGGGCCGAAGCCCCTTGTTTCAACAACCTACAGACTTTCATGAAACCTGTAGGCCAATATTTGGAGCGGGAAACGAGACTCGAACTCGCGACCCCGACCTTGGCAAGGTCGTGCTCTACCAACTGAGCTATTCCCGCATCGTGTTGACGGTGGCTATTGTAACGCATTAATAAAGCGCTTCAACCCCTTGATTCAAAAAACTTTTATTTCTTCTCAACATCGATGCTCAGGTGCGGCCAGGCGGCGCGCAGGTAGTGCAGCATCGACCACAAGGTCAGCACCGCCGAGATCATCAGCAACGAATAACCAAGGATGACCCAAAAGGTTGCAGCGACCGGGTTGGCCAGCAGAATGACCAGCGCCAGCATCTGCGCGGCGGTCTTCCACTTGCCCAGGTTGGAGACTGCGACATGCGCCCGTGCGCCGATTTCGGCCATCCATTCGCGCAGTGCCGAGACGACGATCTCGCGGCCGATGATGACCGCCGCCGGCAGCGTCAGCCAGATATTGGCGTGCTCCTGCACCAGCAGGACCAGTGCAACCGCGACCATCAGCTTGTCTGCCACCGGGTCCAGGAACGCGCCGAACGGCGTGCTCTGCTCCAGGCGGCGTGCCAGGTAGCCGTCGAGCCAGTCGGTGGCGGCGGCTACGGCGAACACCACACTGGAGGCCATGTAGCTCCATTGGTATGGCAAATAGAACAGCAAAATGAAGATCGGGATTAGCAGAACGCGCAGAACGGTAAGCAGATTAGGGATATTCATCGGCACAACTGGCTACAAGGTGAGGTGGCATTCTACTCGCTATGCAGGTTGGCATAAATCAACTCAGCGAGCTTTTTACTGATGCCAGGGGCTTTGGCGATCTCTTCGATGCTGGCACGACTGAGCTCCTGTAATCCACCAAAATGTTTGAGCAGGTCGCGCCGACGCTTGGGGCCGACGCCGGCGACACCTTCAAGCGTCGAGGTACGGCGGGTCTTGCCCCGGCGTGCACGATGCCCGGTGATGGCGAAACGGTGGGCTTCATCGCGAATCTGCTGGATCAGGTGCAGGGCCGGCGAGTCGCCGCGCAGGGTGAATTCGTGGGCGGCATCATTGAGGTAAAGGGTCTCGAAACCCGCCTTGCGGGTGGCGCCCTTGGCGACG
Organism: Pseudomonas sp. LS1212; assembly: GCF_024741815.1. Lineage (NCBI taxonomy): Bacteria > Pseudomonadati > Pseudomonadota > Gammaproteobacteria > Pseudomonadales > Pseudomonadaceae > Pseudomonas > Pseudomonas sp. LS1212. The sequence goes on along the minus strand of NZ_CP102951.1, from coordinate 2,228,491 downwards.
CCGAGCAAAATCAGGTCCGGAACGGCCAATTCCTGCAGGACTTCGCGGGCCATGTTCAATTGGCCCTTGCCACCGTCGACCAATAGCACGTCGGGCAGCTTGCCCTCGCCGTCCTTCAGCTTGCTGAAGCGTCGGGTCAGCGCCTGATGCATCGCGGCATAATCGTCGCCCGGAGTAACGCCTTCGATGTTGTAGCGACGATAGTCGGACTTCAACGGCCCTTCCGGCCCGAACACCACGCAGGAGGCTACGGTCGCTTCGCCGCTGGAGTGGCTGATGTCATAGCACTCAAGCCGCTGTGGCGGCTCATCGAGGTTAAGCACTTCGGCCAGGGCGTCGAAACGCGCCGCCACGTGCTGCCGGTTGGCCAGCCGCGCACCCAGCGCCTGCTCGGCGTTGGTCACCGCCAATTGCTGCCAGCGCGCCCGGGTGCCGCGCACCCGGTGACTGATGGTCAACTCACGGCCGCGCAAGGTTTGCAGGGCCGAGATGATCGCGTCGAAATCTTCATGAACGACGTTGACGATCAATTCGCTGGGCAGGTCGCGCTCGGGGCTGGCCAGGAAGTACTGGGACAGAAACGCCGACATGACTTCGGCGACGTCCTCTTCGATACCCACCTGCGGGAAAAAATTCTTGCTGCCCAGCACGCGCCCGCCACGCACGCTGATCAGGTGCACGCAGGCGCCGCCCGGGTTGACGAACGCCGCCACCACATCGACATCGCCGCTGCCGCCTTCCATGCTTTGCTGATCCTGGACCCGGCGCAGCAAGGCGATCTGGTCACGCAGCTCGGCGGCACGCTCGAACTCCAGCGCCATGGCCGCCTGCTCCATCGAAGCATTCAACTCATCGGTCAGCTGGTTGCTGCGCCCCTCCAGGAACATGACCGAATGGCGAACGTCATCGGCATACACCTGCGCATCGACCAGGCCGACACAAGGCCCCTTGCAGCGCTTGATCTGGTATTGCAGGCATGGCCGGGTGCGGTTCTTGAAGTAGCTGTCTTCGCACTGGCGAACCTGAAAGGTTTTCTGCAACAGGCTCAGGCTTTCACGGATGGCACCGGCGCTGGGATAGGGACCGAAGTACTTGCCCTTCTGCTTCTTCGCGCCACGGTGAATAGTGAAGCGGGGAAACTCGGCGTCCGACAGGAACACATAAGGGTAGGACTTGTCGTCGCGCAGGAGGATGTTGTAAGGCGGGCGCCACTCCTTGATCAGCGTCTGCTCGAGCAACAGCGCTTCGGTCTCGTTGGCGACGATGGTGGTTTCCACCTGGGCGATCCGGCCAACCAGGGCGGCAGTCTTGGGCGCCAGCCCGGTCTTGCGAAAGTAGCTGGCCAGGCGCTTCTTCAGATTTTTCGCCTTGCCGACGTAAAGCAGCCGGGCCTCGGCGTCGAACATCCGATAGACACCGGGGCGGCCGCTGCAGGTGGCCAGGAATGCGCTTGGATCAAATGGAGCTATCATGATCAGAGGCTGGCGTCGACCATGCCGTGGCGCACCGCCAGCAAGGTCAGCTCGACATCACTGGTGACCGAGAGCTTCTCGAAAATCCGGTAGCGGTAGGTGTTGACGGTCTTGGGTGACAGGCAGAGTTTGTCGGAGATGATCTGTACCTTCTGGCAACCGACTATCATCAGCGCGATCTGGATTTCACGCTCTGACAGCGCATCGAAAGGCGATTGACTGGACTGCGGCTGGAATGACTTGAGCGCCAGCTGCTGGGCAATCTGCGGGCTGATATAGCGCTGGCCGGCGAATACCAGGCGAATGGCCTGGACCATTTCATCGAGCCCTGCGCCCTTGGTCAGGTAACCGGCCGCACCGGCCTGCAGCAAGCGGGTGGGAAACGGGTCCTCTTCACAGACGGTCACCGCCACGACCTTGACGTCGGGTTGGCTGCGCAGCAATTTGCGGGTCGCTTCAAGGCCGCCAATGCCTGGCATCTTGACGTCCATCAAGACCACATCCGGCCTGAGCTCGCGGGCAATCTTCAGGGATTCTTCGCCTGATTCGGCCTGCCCAACCACCTGCAGGCCATCGATATCGGCCAACATTCGAGTAATGCCTGTGCGCACCAGATCATGATCATCCACTACCAGGACCCTAATCAACAGACACCTCTCGTTATGGTCTTTTAGATTGCCCGCCACCTTAGCAAATAATCAGCCTGCTGACCTAGCTGAAAGCGCCGATCTGTTGGCGCCGGAATACCATCAGTGGCTATTAGCAGCATAGCCTCATTCGAGGTTAGTTTTTTGCGGTTGGCCGGGGTTTTCCGGCAGTGAATGCCGATAGCTCTGCCAAGGTCGTGACCAGACGGTGCAAGGCGTTCTGATCTTCCTGGTGCAGCACCCGATAGCAACCGAGCACCCGCTCCTCGGTCTGGGTCAAATGACCCAGTGGCGTGGGGGTGCGCACTCCGGTCAACACATACAGTACGTCGACCCCTCGCTCGGCGACTGCGGCCAGGTAATCGGCCTTGGGGGTGCGTTCGCCATTTTCGTATTTGCCCTGGGCATTGGGCTCGACACCACCGATATCGCCAAAGACCCGCTGAGTCAGACCAAGGCGCTCTCTTTCTTCCCTGATTCGCGAACCAATTCCACTCATTTGAATGTATAATCCATTACCCGAAACTCAAAAAGATGTGCAAAATCAAGGCACACCGCTCATCCTGAAACAGTTTTGAACTATGCCCGGTATACCGACTGCCACACAAGCCGAGGCTTGGAGAATGGAACACGGCATGTCGTCGACCGGCTCGAGCATCGGCAACGCCGATCGCCCTCCCGACAAGGAGTCACCCCATGCAAAACATGCACGAAGTCGCCCTGCTTTTCCTGGACCGCCATACCGAAGCGTCGGCTGCGTCCTGTCGCAACAGCCGCATCAATCGCTGCATCAGCCATCTGGTCGATACGGCCGACCTCAGCATCGGGGCTGCCGAAGACATCACCCTCCAGGCCCTTGCCGAGATTGAGGCGCGCACGACGACCTTTGCCGTGGACATGGTCCGCACAACGGCCCATGTCGTGTTCATTGTCGACCCCCGAACCGGCAACCAGCGCTTTTTCACGATCGGAGAGCTACTGGGGCTGAACCACTCGCGCTGAGCACCGTCGCTTCAACCGAAGGCCGGCCGCTCCATGCGCACGAAGCATTCCTCATCGCCGACCGCGACAAACCCCTTGCGCCGGTACAGCACCTGCGCGGGGTTGCTGTTGAATACCGTCAAGCGCACCAGCGGCAGGCTACGTTCACGGGCCCAGCGTACGGTCTGATCGAGCACCCGCGAGCCGATGCCCTGACCGCGGGCCGACTCGATCAGGTGCAATTCGCGGATATACAGCGCCCTGGCATCGGCACTGAGACTGAGAAAACCCACGGCACCTTCGGCTGTACTGAGCAACCACTGCTCGCGCCAAAACCAGGCCTGATCGAAAGCTTCGTCCAGCCACAACAGGTCGAACTCGCGGTAATACCCCAACATGGCGCGCCGGGCCAGGTCCCGGGCGAAAGGCAGGTCCGCTTCGGTGGCGGCGGTGAAATACAAATCCACTATGGAGCTCTGACATCCGGGGGTGTTGCCAAAGTCTGGCATAAATCACGGCCATTGAAATTTCTGATTGAATCGTCGGGCCGCCCTACAGTAAGCTCGGGGGCATCAACCGGAGAACAGCATGTCTCACCTCACTCTCACTCAAGCTTGTCACGCTGCCAGCGCTCGTCGCTCGGTCGTGGCTGCAGCCGAGCGTGCGGTATGTGCACCGGTCAACTTTTATTTTGGGTATTGGTTTAGCCACTGGCGCGCCTGATACCCACACGGCGCCCACTACTTAGGGGTCGCCTGACAGAGAATTCTCAACCCCCGGCCGGCCTCCCGACCGGGGGTTTTGTTTTTTCAGCCCCTGCAACATCGAACTGACACTGAACTTGAGGAATACGCCATGAACTACACCACCTATTACCGCTACGACAACAACACCGCCTGGCGATTTAGCCAGTTCCGTTCGGGACAGCCTGCCGCCTCCGATCGGTCACTCACAGGTGGCAAGCACACACACGACGCCAATACGGCCAATTGTCGAACACCTCAATAGGGTCGAGCGCGCGGGAAAGCACCCGCCGCCAACCCTGGGAAGCCCGAACATGAACTCGTCCATCTGCGCTCTGCCCCTGACTCACCTGCAGCCACAAAACCTGTCCCTGGCTGCCAACACCGTCGTCAGCCAACGCCTGCCCAGCACCTTGGGCCTCAAGCAACAAGTGCCCCTCACTGCCGCCCTGCATGAGCAAGTCATCGCTCATCGAAACGCCGTGCGCGCCATTCTCGATGGCAAGGATTCACGCCTGCTGTTGGTGGTCGGCCCGTGCTCGATCCACGACCCGCAATCGGCGCTGGAATACGCCGGCCGCCTGGCCAACCTGTCCCGCGATGTCAGCGATCAGATGCTGCTGGTCATGCGCGCCTACGTGGAAAAACCCCGCACCACCGTCGGCTGGAAAGGCCTGGCCTACGACCCGCGCCTGGATGGCAGTGACGACATGGTCGGCGGCCTGACCCTGTCCCGCGAATTGATGCGCGAAATGCTCAGGCTCGGCCTGCCGATTGCCACCGAACTGCTGCAACCCATGGCCGCCGGCTACTTCGACGACCTGCTCAGTTGGGCCGCCATTGGTGCGCGCACCACCGAGTCGCAAATTCACCGGGAAATGGTCAGCGGCCTGGCGCTGCCGGTCGGCTTCAAGAACGGCACCGACGGCGGCGTCGGCATTGCCTGCGATGCCATGCGCAGCGCAGCGCACCCACACCGACACTTCGGCGTCGATGCCCAGGGGCATCCGGCGATAATCGAAACCCAGGGCAACCCGGACACGCACCTGGTGCTGCGCGGTGGTCATCGTGGGCCGAACCATGATCGGCAAAACATTGCCCAGGTCCATCACGACCTCGCCAAGGCGGCGATCCCGGTGCGGATCATGGTCGACTGCAGCCATGCCAATAGCGGCAAAGACCCGTTGCGCCAGCCGCAGGTGTTCAACGACGTGCTTGAGCAACGCCTGCAGGGCGACCGCTCGCTGGTCGGGATGATGCTTGAAAGTCATCTGTTCGAAGGCTGCCAGGCGCTGGGCCCGTCATTGCGCTACGGTGTATCGGTGACCGATGGCTGCCTGGGTTGGGAAGCCACCGAGGCCTTGCTGCGCCGAGCAGCCGCTCAGTTGCGTCTGCACCAGACCACCCAGGCGCTGGCCTGAACACCGGTGTTTACAAGGGGTGGCGACAAGCCCCCCTTGTAAAGAGCAACACATCCAAACACTGGCAGTCCTTCCTAGATATTCTGGTCTTGCGGATCATAGGCAAACACCTGGCCGGCTGGTGCCGTCAAGGTCACCCGCACAATCGGCAAGTAACGCCCTGTCTGCTGGTAATAGTCGCGCTGGATGTACTGAGCGCCGGACAAGGCGGCACTCCCCGCGGTGTAGAAGAACGCTTCGAGGGGAATCTGCGTGGGGATGTTCTGTGGCCAGGCCGCGAGGATGATTTCATTCCAGCTCCCGCCATGTGCACGCACGTCGATGTTGAGTTGGTATTGCGCCGCGCCGGGACTGAAAGCACAACTGCTGCCAGGGCTGCTTGCATAGCGCGCACGCCAGGCAGCCACGGTCGTAATGTTCTCGGCGTCGCAAAACCCTCTGCAGCTATTGGGGATACCACTGGTCCCGGCGTTGGCGGGATAGGCACAACGCAGTGTCGCCGGATAACTGACGGGTGCAAATGATTCCGTGAAGATGAACCCTTGCACCCCCGCCAACTGGACCGTGCCGACATCCGCCCTTACATAGCTGAACGACACACCGTTGCGCCCCACCGAGTTGGGGCTGGGGTTCCAGGCATGAAAACCAGGCGACGCCGCCGCGCCTCGGATCAACACCCCATTGCAATAAAATGCCGCCCGGCCATCGCGACAGGTCGACGCGGTATCGCTATAGCGTGCATTGAGCCTGGAGGCGAGCTGATAACCGACATAGAGTTGATCTTTCTGATTGAAGCCAAAGACGTTGCGCTGCCCATCGTTCAAGTCCATGCGCAGCACCGGCAACCACTCCCCCGTCGCCCGGTAATAATCGCGTTGGTCACGTTGCGCACTGAGCAGCGAGCCGACTTGTGTCACGTCGTAAAACAAGGCTTGCAAGGGCAGCCGCGCCGGGAGTTGCTCGTCCCAGTTCCTGACCAGCAACTCATCGGGCCTTGAGGCGCCATCGTCCCCCTGAACGTCATAGTCCTTGCCTTGGCTGATGGCAGTGAACCGGTCGGCAAACACATAGCCGCTTTTGTGCCCCAGCGTACTGGTGATGCCATCGGCGCGCAGGTAGGCAAAGCGCTCGGCCCCCAGGCCGATGGCCTCCGGGCCATGCCGCCAAAATTCCCGACCATGATCGGCCGGCACCGGTCGGGCCAGTACCCCATTGCAAAAGTAAGGGGGATTGTTGACCGCGCACGTGGCTGCAACGATGTTGTAGCGCCTGTTCAACAGTTGCGCGGTTTCGGGGCCGGTCACCGCTTGCGCGGTACCGGCGATCAGCACCAGTGCCAGCAGCACAACCATAAAGCGCGGAAGGCTCAGCGACATGACAGTCTTCTCCTTTGACTAAAGTACAGTGGCCCACTGCCTGACTCATGGCCGTCCGGGTTTATTGAAGGTTCTGTGTCTGGGGTTCGAAGGTAAAAATTTGCCCGTTGGCGGCAGTCAACGTCACGCGCAACAACGGCAGGTAGCGCCCGGTTTCGCCAAAGTAGTCGCGCTGGAAATGCTGGCCACCGGCCAGGCCGTTGCCTGGCACGTGCGACGTAGCGCTATAGATAAACGCCTCGAGCGGCAGCTGCTCGGGGATATTCTGCGGCCAAGCGGCGAACATGATTTCATTCCAGCCGTAGGCATCACCCGCCACCGGACGAATATCGGCGTTTAACTGAAGCTGCGTGGGGTCGGGCTGGAAGGCACAACTCGAATGAGGGCTTGCCGAATAACGCTGCAGCCATTGCGTCACGCTCGTCACGCCAAGCTGTGCGCAAACGCTTCTGAAGGTGCAAGCGGCGCCCGGTCCTGCGGCGCCCGTGCCGGTATCGACCGGATAGATACACGCCAGGGTCAAGGGGTGACCGACGGGCGCCGCCATCTCCCGGAGCACGAAACCCTGCGCCTTGTATACTTTCATCACATCGGTATCGGCACGCAGGTAGCTGAACGACACGCCATTGATCCTGTCCGAATTCGGACTGGGGTTCCAGGCGTGAAAGGCGCCCACATCCGTCGTTCGTATTAACACACCATTGCAATAGAACGCCGCCCGACCATCGCGGCAGGTCGGCGAGGTATCGGCGTAGCGTGCGTTGAGCCTGGAGGCTACCTGGTAACCGACATAGAGTTGGTCCTGCTGATTGAACCCGAACACCTTGTCTTGCCCATCGTTCAAGTCCATGCGCAGAATCGGTAACCACTCCTGCGTTACCTGGTAATAGGCGAGCTGATCGCGTTGCGCCGCCAGCAGCGCACCGCTTTGCGTCACGTCGTAAAACAGGCCCTGCAAGGGGAGCGGCCCGGGGCTTTGCTCATCCCAGTTTTTAATCAGTAACTCATCGGGCCGTCCCGCCCCGTCGTCGCCTTGCAGCTCATAGGCCTTGTCCTGGCTGATGGCGGTGAACCGGTCGGCAAACACGTAGCCACTTCTATGCTCCAACGTGCTCGTCACGCCATCGGTGCGCAGGTAGGCAAAGCGCTCGGCACCCTCGGCAATCGCCTCGGGGCCGTGCTTCCAGAACGCCTGGCCATGATCAGCCGGTACCGGCCGGGCCAGTACCCCACTGCAAAAGTAAGGGGGATTGTTGCCGGCACACTCGGCCGGCGTCAGGGCATAGCGCCTGTTCAACAGTTGCGCGGTTTCGGGGCCGGTCACCGCTTGCGCGGTACCGGCGATCAGCAGCAGCGCCAGCAGCGCGATGCAAAGACGCGAAATATTCATCGACATGACAGCCCTCTCCTTTTGGCAATCCTGCCCCGGGGATTAACCGCGCGAGGCGCCCAGTACCTGCCACATCTGATCGGTGCTTTCTCCGCTGGCGTTGCCGTGGAGCGACTCACCGTCCAGGTAGTAAACCCAGGCGGTGCCGGCACCCAGCGAGTCACCCGTCCAGAAGGGGTAGCCCAACCAATCCAGGTAGCTCGCCACCGGCCCGCTGCTGGGGTAATACAACGTCCACAGGCGCTTGATCTGCACCAGGCTTATCGGGTCCAGGCCAGCCGCTGCGCAGACGTTGGACATCCCCTGCCAGTTGGCCCCGGTACTGAGAAAATGCAGTTGCTGGATGCCCCTGACCGTCAGTGCGTAGCTTTTTGACACCCCCAGGCTATCGGTGGCGGTAATCGTGCATTGGCCATTGCTAACGGCGGTGAGTTCACCCCTGTTATCGACCGTGGCGATCGCGGTATTGCTGCTGCGGTAAAGGTAAGGTGCGACGCCCCATGTAGCCGGACGCAACAGGTGCGCAAAGGCCGGCGTCTGAAGCGGCGGCTTTTCGGCGACAACATAGTTGTGGGGGCTCAGGTCAAAGGTGACCGCACCTTCGAAGCCGGCCTTGATTGCCAGGGTGAGAACGACCGAAGAATCCAGAGCGCCTTGATAGCGCTGGACTTCGTAGCGCACCCGGACGTCGCTACCAAGGCTGGCGGCGACCTTGGCCGCAGCGACGGTAAAGGTGACATCTCTGCCCACCGCGCTCTGGCTGATCGGCAGCGAATCACTGTCACTGCCCCCCGGGGTATCGGACTGCCAAAAGAACGTCACCGAGTCGCGATACGCCATGCCGGTATAGGGCCGTATCCGCACGGTTGCGCCCTGCGGCACATCGGCAGGGTCCAGGGCGTTGTCCTGGGCTTGATCCACCAAAGGGAGCGGTAGCGTCTGATTGATCGTGGACATTTTTCATCACCTCATGAGCTGTCGGGCACTCGGCGCCCTCACGGCGCGCCGAGTGTCATTCCGGGTTGGGATGCGTTATGAAACCAGAGAAGCGGATACCGGTTGGGCAGCGCTCACGTTGCTACTGGCCGCCAGTCCTGGTGCGGTTTGATAGGACACCTGGCCGCGCAGCCTGTCTTGCACGGCGCTGCTGTCGCCTCCACCGGCCGGTTGCCCCCAGGTCACGACCCGGCCATCGGAGGTCAAGGCCGTGAACCCGTGGGAGTTGGCATAAATGGCCCGCACGTTGGTCAACTGACCGACCACCGCCGACGTGTCGCCGCCAGTGGTTACATTGCCCCAGGCGACCACCGTTCCATTTCGGCGCAGTGCGGCAAAACTCATTGCGCTGCCAACCACCTGGACAATATCCGACAAGCTGGCAATCGGGTCTGGCACCACCCCGCCTTCGGCGGCTGTCCCCCAGGCCACCACATGGCCGTTGCGCCGGCGAGCGGCAAAGGCGCGCCAGGTGCTGGTGACCTCAACGATATCGGTCAAGGACTTGATCAGGTCCGGCACCAGAGCACCATAATTGATATCGCCCCAAGCCACGACCTGGCCGGTGGCCCGCAGCGCCGTGAAAGCGCGCGCGTTGGCGCCGGACAATTCGGTGATATCCGTCAAGGTAGCAACATAGGCAGGCACGTTACCACCGTAGGCGGCATTCCCCCAGGCGACGACGCGGCGGTTGCCGCGCAAGGCGGCAAAGGCTGCATAACTGCCAACAACCCGCACGATGTCGGTAAAGCCACCGATATCGGCAGGTACCGTCCCGCCGTTGGCAGGGGAGCCCCAAGCCACGACCTGCCCCGTCGCACGGCGCGCCGCAAACGCCGACCCGCCACCGTACAGATCGGTGATATCGCGCAGTTGATCAATGGCCGGAGGCACGGTCGCACCATTGGCCGCGGTTCCCCAGGCCACCACCTGCCCGCTCGACTTTCTACCGGCGAATGCCATGGCATTACTGATGACCGACACAAAATCGCCGGCCGGTACAGCTCCCAGGCTGCCCCCTTCGGCGGCATTGCCCCACACCACCACAAAGCCGTTTTCCCGCCGCGCGGCATAGGCGCTGCGCGTGCACGCCCCCTCGACGATGTCGTCCATGGTGATAATGGTCGGAGGGATGAAACCGCCGTTGGCAGGGTTGCCCCAACCCACCACATCACCCGTATCACGATGGGCAACGAAGGCTGCCGTTCCGTTGATGGTGGTGTCGTTACCACTGCCGATGATATTGGCCGGGTTGAGCGTGACCTGGTCGGTACTGGAACGGACATGCAAGGGCAACCAGGGCTTGGTATCGCGCCACGTGGTGGCAGAAACCCAGGCCACTTCATCGGCATATCGCCATTCGGCCAGCAACGGCAAGTTGGTGTTGGCATTGAAGGCACTGATCAAATAGGAAGCACCCGAAGCCCGGTAGGTATTGCGGTTGTAGCGCGCGCCCATGACCCGCAGATCGCCGGCACCAATGACTCGGTTGACGTCATAGTTGACCACGTCTGATTGCTCTTCCGGGCCGCCGGCGTTGCGGCGAATGCTGTAGCTCAGCGCGATACGGTTTCCGTTGTTGGCGTTGACCACGGCATAGGGCACCGTCACGATCAATGCCTGGCCACCGCCACCGGCCGGGACCGACTGCGAGACGGTCGTAGTCCCTGCACCAGGGGTACCCAGCCATGACACCGTAACAACGTCGAAATCTTTCAACTGCGCCGAGGCATCGATCCGTACCGAGGCGCCATTGAGCACATCATCGGGGTTGAGTTGGTTGCCGTTGGCCTGGACGATGCTCGGCAGCGGCAGTTGTGCCGATTGCACACGCAGGGTGAGCACGCTGGACTCCGGACTGCCGCCCTCGAAACGGTCGACCCGGTAGAAAACGTGGACATTGCCGTTCTGGTTCGCCAGCACATACGCATAGGGCACGGTGAAGACCACCGGCCGCCCGACAGTATTGCCGGTGATGGACTTGAAGTCGCTGTAACTGCCGCCCGCGCCATCGCCCACCCAGCTCAGGTGCACTTCGTCGCCGGCCGCCATACCGTCATAGACCGCAATCTGCACCGTGGCGCCTCGTGTGGCATCACCCGGGTTGAGTACCCCCCCTACCGCCTCGAGCACTACCGGCGCGGCCAGCGGTACTTCAACGGCGACGCCAATGCGCAACTGCAAGCGCCCTGACGTCCGGGTCGGCACACCGCTGCGTTCAACCCGGTACCAGACCTCGACCTCGCCATTGCGATTGGCTTCGATATACTTGGCGTCCACCCAGAAGGTCACCTCCTTGCCCACGGCACCCGAACCGATCGGCACAAAGTCGCTGAAACTGCCGGCCCCGGTGCTGCCACGCCACTCCAGGTAGACCGTGTCACCAATCTTCATGTTGCTGTAAGGGGCGATCACCACCTCGGTGCCATCGGGCACGGCATCGGGGTCCAGTACGCCGTTCTCGGCTGCCGGCACGGTGGGCGCGGGCAACTCGGCCTGCGCTTCGCCTACCTGCAACGCCAGTCGGTCGGACTCCAGCGGCGCAGGCGAAGTATCGCTGCTGACCCGGTAGTACACCTCCAGCGAGCCGCCATCGAGGATCGCGATATGCGTGCCGGCCACGGTAAAGGTCAAGGGCCTGCCCACTTGCGAGTTGCTGACGGTACGTTGGGTCTCGAACAGATACGGCGTGCCATTGGCCCGCAGGCCCAGCCAGCTGATCTTCACCACATCGCCAGCGAGCATGCCCGCGTAGGCCGGCACCTGCACCCGGGCTTGCGCCAACGTCGGTTCCAGTGTGCCGCCCACCGCCTCAAGTACCGTGGGTGCCGGCAGGCGAACGGCGGCGCCGACCACGCTGACGCTGGCCCGCTTGGAGGGCAGCGGCGCGCCGCCCGCTGCCTTGGTCAGCACATAGGACACCACGGCCCGGCTGCGGACGATTTCCCGGACTTTGGAATTGGGGATCAGGAACTCAAGAATACGACCGACGATCACAACCGCTTTTTGCTCGACATGTTCTACCGGCTGGCCTTGTGCGGTCGTCCCGGTCCAGGTCAGGGTCACGGTGTCTGCCACCGCGAAGTCGGGCCGCGAGGCAATCACCTGCACGGTGACGTCGTTCTGGCCCAGCAGGTCCAGGTCGATCACGTCATTTTCATCGGCATCGGCCACGATTGGCGCCATCAACCGCGAGCCACTGGCCTCGACGTAAACGAAGGCGCGCAGCGACCAGTCGCTGGAGACGTTCTGCACCTCATCGATAACCCGATAGACCACCACCAGCGCATCACTGTCGCCAGCGGCCAGAATTGTCTCGGGAGGCACGATAATCTCGATCGACTGGCCGACTTCCCCCGGCTGCACCACATGGAAGACAAACTCACCGCCCCAGCTGAGCTGGATCGTGTCGTACTCGCGCATGTTCGGGTAGGGCTCGATCGTCACCGGCACCGCCACCGGCTCGCTGACGTCGCCCTCGATCCCCGGCGGCACCAACAGCTGATGGCCGGGCGCATCCGGCTCTGGGTCGGTGCCGCCCGGAAAGTCCAGTTTGACCAGCACCGACAGTGGGGTCGACTCTTCCGGGTTACCACCGCCGGCACGGGTTACCCGGCAAAACAAGTCGTTGATCCCGGTCGGGATGTTCGCAGCCGGGACGTACATCAGTACGTTATTGTTGACATCTGCGGCCCCGACCACACCCGAAGCGACCGACACCGTGGGGCTGCCCCAGAACACATCGATCCAGTCACCCTCGCGCATGTTGGTGTAGGCCTGAACAGTGATCAACAAACCCGAGGTGCTGGCATGCACCATATGGTAGTTGACCCCAACGTCGGCACCGTTCACCGGCATGATCTGACCGGAGATATAGATCGGCAACAAGGTCCGAGACCCTGCCGCGAACATTGAAAAAGCGGACACTTCTTTATCTTTAATCCGCTTATTGAAAGCGTCGATAGCGTCCTGGAGCGTAAACTCGTTCCCGGCTAGTGGTTCTTCGATGGTCATGAGCGGCCTCCAATCCATGTGATAAGCCCAGGTGTCAGTTCAAAAAGAACCGATTGGCTTCCTGCCAATTGGAAACTGATCAGCGGACGCCCCACAACTATCAGAAATGATAGGTAGCGACGAACGGTTATGCCTGCTTGCAATCGCTTGAAGGGGAAGGCAAGGCCAGGTTTTGTCCGTGGATCACACCAGGGCCGCCACCGACTTGATCTGAGCGGACGTGCCGCGCGGGATGGGGGGTCGCAAGGTTTTGCGACCCTTATCGCCGCCTGGCGACGACAAGGGCCGCGTCGCGACCGAAAAACATCAGGATTACAGGCGTTGCAGACACCAGGCCCCTACGATAGTGGTGTTTGTTGCGTGCGCGCAGTAGATTGCACGGTGAGTGTAGTGATAGAACGCATAGGGAGTGCCAGGCAAGCCTGCGCAAGCCCCCAGCTCACAAAGCCAATAGTGCCTGTTTATCGGAAACGGTATGCGATACACCCTGTGCATATCGGCCACCGCGCTGGAATAGCAAGGAACGGCATTGGCCAGCGAGTTCTTCCAAGCGATGGCTTGTGTGGCATTGAGGTTTCCGTTATGCACCACCAGACGGTACACATTGCTGACGCTCACTGAATAAGAGACCGTCCGGCCCCGCTGGTCCGTGGCGGTAATGCTGACCGAGCCGTTGCCATTGCCAGTCACCTTCCCGGCCGCGGTCACCGAGGCGACCGCAGGGTTGCTGGAGGCATAGGTGTACGGCGGCTTGCCGCCGCTGGCCAGGCGCGTCTGCGTATTGCCCTCGGAGTCAACGCCGGTGGTTGCCCAGCCCGTTCCTTTGACGGAGATGCCATTGAGGTTCATCGGATTGGGGCTGATGGTCAGTGCCGCCACTACCGTGAGCATGAGTGCCGGTGAGCTCACCGGGCTGCTGGCAACGTGAGTCACGGTATAGGTCACGCTCACGCCCCTCCCGGCATTGCCGGCAAGGATCGCCTTGGGAACCCGGAAGTTCATCACCCCGGCCGCCTGGACGATTTGGGGAGGGGAGGTGTAGCCGGGGGCCCCGCTCACATGAACGACCACGCTATCGCCTTGCACCATCGGTTCATAGGTGACTTGTACCGTGGCGCCGATCTCGGGTACATCGCCCGGGTCCCATGTGTTGCCGACAGCCTCGATGGCTATCGGAGCCGTCAAAATCAGCGGCTCCCTGGCCACGCGCACGGTCAATACCTCAGACTCCAGGCTGCTGCCCGCGAGCCGGTACAGCCGGTAGGAAATACGGACACTACCGTTCTGACTGGCCGCTACATGCTCATAAGGCACCTTGAAAACAACAGGTATCCCCACCGCCTCCACGTTTTTGGGGAGCGGTGTGAACACGGTTGCTCCCTGCCAGTTCAGCAGGATGGTGTCGCCTATCGTCATGTCGTCATAGAGAACGCTTACCGTGGCGCCGTCGGCCGGCACATTGATCGGGTCCAATGTATCTCCGATGGCCTCTACGGCCGTCGGGGCGGGCAGTTGCACTTTGCTCACCCGCAGCGGCAGCACCACCGATTCCTGCGTGCCGCCGTCGACGCGGCGAACTTGATAGGAAACGCCGAGGTTGCCGTCCTGGTTGGCCTTCACATACGCATAAGGCACGGTGAAGGTAACCGGTTGCCCGACGGCATCACGGCTGATGGGCTTGCTCTCATAGTAAACACCGCCGGCCTTGTCGCCTTCCCAGCGCAGGTACACTTCATCGTTCTCTTTCATTCGGTCATAAACGGCGATCCTCACGGTGGCACCTGCTGTCACATCCACCGGATTCAACACACCTTCTACCGCCTCCAGCACCACTGGAGCGGCCAGGGGCTCTTCCACGGCGACGCCGATGCGCACTACCAGGCGAGCCGAGGTCCGGGTCGGGACACCGCTGTGCTCGACCCGATACCAGATTTCGACCTCGCCGTTGCGGTTGGCTTCGATATAGTCGGCGTCTACCCAGAAACTCACCGGTTTGCCCACCGCTGAGCCGCTGATGGGCACACTGTCGCTGAGATGGCCTTGCCCCGTACTGCCGCGCCACTCCAGGTAAACCGTGTCGCCAGCCGCCATGTTGCTGTAAACCGCAATCAACACCTCGGTGCCATCGGGCACCTTGTCAGGGTCCAGCACACCGTCCACGGCATCCGGGACATTCGGCGCGGGCAGTTCGGCCTGCGCCTCGCCCACCCGCAGGGTCAAGCGTTCGGACTCCAGCGGCGCGGGCAGCGAATCGACGAGCACCTGATAAGACACCTCCACCGAGCCACCATCGAGTATCGCAATATGCGTACCGGGCACGGTAAAGGACAGCGGCCTACTGGCCTGCGAGCCGCTGATGGGGCGCTGAGTTTCATGCAGATAAGCGCCACCATCGGCTTTGCGGCCCAGCCAGGTGATCTTCACGACATCGCCTGGCTTCGTCCCCAGGTATGGCACCGTCACGCGGGCTTGCGCAAGGGTCGGATCCAGCGTGCCACCCACCGCTTCGGTCACCGTCGGTGCCGGCAGGCTTACTGCCGTGCCGACCACACTGACGCTGGCCCGCTTGGAGGGCAATTGCGCCCCGCCCACCGCCCTGGTCAGGACATAGGACACCACCGCCCGGCCCCGAGCGATTTCCCGGACCGTGGCGTTGGGGATCGTGAAAGTCAGGATACGACCGACCACCAAAACCGGGAGCTCGTCGGTATGCACCACTGTCTGGCCCTGCGCGGTCGTCCCGGTCCAGGTCAGCGCCACCTTGTCGTCCTTGGCGAAGTTGGGCCGCGATGCCACCACCTGAATGGTAACGTCAGCCTGCCCCAACAGGTCCAGATCAATGACGTCATTTTCATCGGCATCGGCCACGATCGGTGCTTCCAGTCGCGAGCCACCCGCCTCGACATACACGAAGGTGCGCGGTGACCAGTCACTGGAGACGTTCTGCACCACGTCAATGACCTGATACACCACCACCTGTGCATCGCTGTCGCCGGCGGCGAGAATCAGCTCGGCAGGCACAGGGATCACAATGGGCTGGCCGACATCTGCCGCTGTCACGGCATGGTCGACGAACTCACCGCCCCAACTGAGGTGGATCGTGTCGTGCTCCGCCATGTTCGGGTAGGGGTCGATGGTGACCTCCACGCCACCATTGTCTGTCAACCACTGCTCGGTGACGCCGCCATCGACCACGGCCTGCGGCAATTTCGCGGGCACCAGCAATTGATGGCCGGGTTCGTCCGGCTTCGGGTCGGTGCCGGCGGGAAAGGCCAGCTTGACCAGTACCGACAAGGGCGTCGATTCCTCCGGATTACCCCCGCCGGCACGGGTCACCCGGCAAAACAGGGTGTTGAGGCCGGTAGGGATGCGTACGGCGGCGATGAACATCGGGAAGTTCTGATTGAGATGCTCGGCGCGGACCCCATCCGAGGCGACCGGCACATCGGGATTGCCGAAGAACACTTCGATCCAGTCGCCTTCGCGCATATTGGTGTAGGCCTGGACGATAATCAGCAGGCCCGAGGTGCTGGAGTGCAGCATGTGAAAGTTGACGCCACCATCGGCACCGACGGCTCCAGGCAAAGGCCTGATCAGCCCGGGAATGAAGATGGGCAGCAAGGCCAATGGCCCTGGTGCGGCATACATCTCGGACTCGGCGTTCACCGCGCCGAACACCCCAGACGCCGAACTCTCTGGCGGGTGGGCAAACGGTTGATTGTAAGCGGCGAGTTGATCGGCAAGTGTCAGTTCCTCGCCTGCCTCATCGGGGAGCGGTTGTTCAACGGTCATGAGCGGTCTCCAGTCCATATGGTGAGCTCGGGCTTCAGTTCAAAAAGAAGTGAATGGCTCCCGGGCGATTGGAGGCTGAAATCAGAAGGCCCACAACTGTCAGAAATGATAGGTAGCGACGAACGGCAAGGCCCCTATAAAGCCAGGCCGGGAAGCTGTGCCCAGGAACTTTTAGCGGGAAATCACCCACTGATTCCGGTAGGCTCAGCACTTTACTGTCAAAGGAGTACCACCATGGCCAAAGCCACTGCCCGTCACATCCTGGTTGCCAGCGAAGCCAAGTGCAACGAACTGAAAGCTCAAATCGAAGGCGGCGCCGACTTCGCCGAAGTCGCCAAAGCGAACTCCACCTGCCCGTCCAGCCGCCAGGGCGGCGACCTGGGCTCGTTCGGCCCGGGTCAGATGGTCAAGGAATTCGACACCGTGGTATTCAGCGCGCCGCTGAATGTCGTGCAAGGCCCGGTGAAGACCCAGTTCGGCTATCACCTGCTGGAAGTCACCAGCCGCCAGGACTGATCGACCTGCGCTATAAAGTGAGAGCGGCTGCGGCCGCTTTCACTGCTTGAACCCCTCCCCGAACGCGACAAGGGTGAACATGCGCTTGCCGTCCTTGACCACGCTCTTGCCCCTGCTGCTTGTACTGATCATTGAGTCGGTAACCGCATCGCCTCAGCATGCCCTGACCGTCTACGGCGAAGCCCCCAGGTATCCCGCCGGCTTCAGCCATTTCGCCTATGCCAACCCGCAGGCTCCCAAAGGTGGCACTCTGCGCCGCTCGGCGCTGGAGATCGGACAGTTCGATCACATCCTGCCCTACATCGACAAGGGCATCGGCATCTCCCAACTCGATGGCTGGGTTTATTCGCCACTGGCGGTGCGCTCGCAAGATGAGCCCTACACCGTCTATGGCCTGGTGGCGCAGAAGATGGAGCGTGCCGACGATGGCTTGTGGTTGCGCTTCTACCTCGACCCGCGCGCGCGCTTTGCCGATGGCACGCCGATAACCGCCAACGATGTGCGCTACACCTATGACCTGTTGATGAGCCAGGGCAGCCTGAAGTACCGCACGCAGTTCGCCGATGTAAAAGCCGTGCAGGTGGAGTCCGAGCGGCAGATTCGCTTCGATTTAAAAAGCAGTGAAAACCGCACCCTGCCGCTGGACCTGGCATCCTTGCCGGTGCTGCCCGAGCACTGGTGGAAAACCCGCGACTTCGCCAACGGCGGTGGCTTCGAGCCTCCACTGGGCAGCGGCCCGTACCGGGTCGGCAAGGTCGACAATGGCCGCAGCATCACCTTCGAGCGCAACCCGCACTGGTGGGGCGAGGACCTGCCGGTCAACCGCGGCCGCTACAATTTCGATCGGTTCAGCATCGAGTTTTTTGGCGATACCGATGTTGCCCGGCAGGTGTTGCGCGGTGGCGCCTTTGACTACAACCGGGAATTCTCCGCCACCGGCTACTCGATCGGCTACGACGGCCCGGCACTGAACGATGGCCGCCTGCAGAAGGCGCACCTGGCCCGCGAGGCGCTGCAAAGTGCCCAGGGCTTCGTCTTCAACCTGCAACGGCCAGTGTTCCAGGATCGCCGGGTGCGCCAGGCACTGAGCCTGCTCTGGGATTTCGAGTGGAGCAACCGGCAGATGATGCGCAATGTCTACATCCGCCAACAGAGCTACTTCTCCAACAGCCCGCTGGCCGCCCGACAACTGCCCGACGCGGCAGAGCTGAAGATTCTCGAGCCGCTGCGCGGACAGGTCCCCGACGAAGTGTTCAGCCAGGTCTTCGAGGCGCCAAAAACCGATGGCAGCGGTTTTATCCGCGACAAGCAACTGCAAGCCCTGGCGCTGCTCGACACCGCTGGCTGGCACCCCCGGGGTGATCAACTGGTCAATGCCAAGGGCGAGCCCCTGAGCTTCACCTTCCTCAACGGCCAGGCCGGCTTCGAGCGCCTGTTGCTGCCCTGGAAGCGCAACCTGGCGCAGATCGGCATCGACCTGCAGATCCGCCGCATCGATGCCTCGCAGTACATCAACCGCCTGATGGCCCGTGACTACGACATGATCGTCACCGGCTACCCGGTCTCGCCCTCCCCCGGCATGGAGCTGTACAACTATTTTGCCTCCCAGGGCGCCACAGACCCGGGCTCCAACAACTACATGGCCCTGCAGGACCCGGCCGTCGACCGCCTGATCACTGGCCTGGTCAAGGCCCAGACCCGGGCCGACATGGTCAACCATGCCCATGTGCTGGACCGGGTACTGCAATGGAATTATTACTGGATTCCAAATTACTATCCGCCGGGCACTTCGACTGTCTGGTGGAACCGCTTTGGCATACCGCGCGTGCAGGCCAGTAACGACGAAGCCATCGAATCCTGGTGGGAAGTCAGCCCGACCGCACTGACCAACGAACAGATGGCGGTACTCGAGGCACGCGAGAAAAGCACCGAGGGGCAGCAATGACCGGCTATATCCTGCGGCGGCTGCTGCTGATCATCCCTACCCTGCTGGTCATCCTGCTGGTCAATTTCGTCATCGTCCAGGCCGCGCCGGGCGGGCCGGTGGAACAGGCCATCGCTCGCCTGCAAGGCATCGGCGGTGCCGGTATCGCCGGTGGTGGCGAAACACTGCACGGCAGTTCCCGGGCCAGCCGTGGCCTCGATCCGAAGCTGATCAAGGAGATCGAACAGCAGTATGGCTTCGACAAGTCGGCGCCCGAGCGGCTATGGTTGATGCTCAAGCAATACGCCCTGCTCGATTTCGGCAACAGCTTCTTTCGCGGTGCCAAGGTGACCGACCTGATTCTGGACAAGTTGCCGGTCACGCTTTCACTGGGGCTCTGGGCGACGCTGATCACCTACCTGGTGTCGATCCCGCTGGGCATTCGCAAGGCCATCCGCCACGGCAGCCTGTTCGATATCTGGAGCAGTACCGCGATCATCATTGGCTATGCCATGCCGGCCTTTCTGTTCGCCCTGTTGCTGATCGTGCTGTTTGCCGGCGGCACCTCCTTGAACTGGTTCCCGGTACGCGGGCTGGTCTCGGAGAACTTCCAGCAGCTTTCGTTGCTGGGCAAGGTCGCCGACTATTTCTGGCACCTGGTGCTACCGGTCACTTCGCTGGTGATCGGCGGTTTCGCCACCCTGACCATCCTGACCAAGAATGCCTTTCTCAATGAAATCACCCGCCAGTACGTGGTCACCGCCAGGGCCAAGGGCCTGGGCGAGCGCCGCGTGCTGTACGGCCATGTGTTTCGCAATGCCATGCTGCTGGTGGTGGCCGGGATTCCCCAGGCGCTGATCAGCGTGTTCTTCGCCGGCTCGCTGCTGATCGAGGTGATTTTCTCCCTCGATGGCCTGGGCCGCATGAGCTATGAAGCGGCGGTTGCCCGTGACTATCCGGTGGTGTTCGGCTCGTTGTTCATCTTCACCCTGTTCGGCTTGCTGATCAGGCTCATTGGCGACCTGTGCTACACCCTGGTCGACCCGCGCATCGACTTCGACGCAAGAGGCCGCTGATGCTGACACTCTCGCCCATGAGCCGTCGAAAACTGCAGCGCTTCAAGCGCAACCGCCGTGGCTGGTATTCCCTCTGGCTGTTCGTCCTGCTGTTCATCATGAGCCTTGGCGGCGAATTGATCGCCAATGACAAACCCTTGCTGCTCGGCTATCAGGGCAGCCTCTACTTCCCGGCACTCAAGCGTTACACCGAACAGGAATTCGGCGGGCAACTGCCATTCCAGCCCGATTACCGCAGCAATTACGTGCGCAAGCTGATTGCCGACCAGGGCGGCTGGATGCTGTTCCCGCCCATCCCCTTCAGTGCCGACACCCCCAACTACGACCTGCTGCAACCAGCGCCCAGCCCGCCGTCGTCGGTCAACTGGCTGGGCACCGATGACCAGGGCCGCGATGTGCTCGCCAGGGTGATCTTCGGCGCGCGGGTGTCGATCCTGTTCGCGCTGGCATTGACCTTGATCAGCATGGTGATCGGCATCGCTGCCGGAGCGCTGCAGGGTTATCACGGCGGCTGGGTCGATCTGATCGGGCAGCGCTTGCTGGAAGTCTGGTCGGGGCTGCCGGTGCTGTACCTGCTGATCATTCTGTCGGGCTTCGTCGAACCGAACTTCTGGTGGCTGCTGGGGATCATGGCGCTGTTTTCCTGGCTCGCGCTGGTCGATGTGGTGCGTGCCGAATTCCTTCGCGGGCGCAATCTGGAGTACGTCCAGGCCGCCCGCGCACTCGGGCTGCCCGACCGCCTGGTGATACTGCGGCACATCCTGCCCAACGCCATGAACGCCACCCTGACCTTTGTGCCCTTCATCCTCACCGGCGCCATCTCGACCCTGACGGCGCTGGATTTCCTTGGCTTCGGCATGCCCGCCGGCAGTGCCTCGCTGGGGGAACTGATCAATCAGGGCAAGCAGAACCTGCAAGCACCCTGGCTGGGTTTCACCGCGTTTTTCACCCTGGCGCTGATCCTGTCGCTGCTGGTGTTTATCGGCGAGGCATTACGCGACGCGTTCGATCCAAGGGCATAATCGGCACTTTGCACCCCCATGGAACGGCCAATGAACGACAGCGAAAGCCTCAAGGATTACCAGCCACCGGCATCGTTTAAGGAGCGCAGCATGACCCTCAAAGGCAAAACCGCGTTGGTCACAGGTTCCACCAGCGGCATCGGCTTGGGCATCGCCCTGGGCCTGGCCAGGGCTGGCGCCGATCTGATTCTCAATGGTTTCGGCGATGCCAGCGCCGCCATCGCCGAGGTCGCGCGCTTTGGCGGCAAGGTCGGCCACCATCCGGCCGATGTCAGCGATGTGCAGCAGATCGCCGACCTGTTCGCCTATGCCGAGCGCGAATTCGGCGGCGTCGACATTCTGGTCAACAATGCCGGCATCCAGCATGTGGAGGCGGTCGAGACATTTCCGGTGGAGCGCTGGGACTCGATCATCGCCATCAACCTCTCGGCGGTGTTCCACAGCACCCGGCTTGCCCTGCCCGGCATGCGCCAGCGGGGCTGGGGCAGAATCGTCAACATCGCCTCGGTACATGGCCAGGTCGGCTCGGTCGGCAAGGCGGCCTATGTGGCAGCCAAGCACGGGGTGATCGGTTTGACCAAAGTCGTCGGCCTGGAAACGGCCACCAGCAACGTCACCTGCAATGCCATCTGCCCGGGCTGGGTGCTGACACCGCTGGTACAGAAGCAAATCGACGACCGTGCCGCCACAGGGGTCGACCCGCAGCAGGCACAACGCGATCTGCTGGCCGAAAAACAGCCATCGCTGGCCTTTGTCACTCCCGCGCACCTGGGCGAACTGGTATTGTTTCTCTGTAGCGAAGCCGGTAGCCAGGTCCGCGGCGCGGCCTGGAATATCGATGGCGGCTGGCTGGCCCAATAGAGGGAGCGGACATGGCAAAAGTACTCTGGCGACCCAGCGAGGAACGTATTCGCGCGTCACGGATGGATGCCTTCCGGCGCACGATCAATCAGCGGCATGACCTGGACCTGGCCGATTATGCCGCCCTGCACCGTTGGAGCATCGACCAGCGCGAGGCGTTCTGGCAGGCCATCGTCGATACCTTTGCCGTCACCTGGCGCAGCCCACCGTCCAGCGTGCTGATCGAAGGGCCGCAAATGCCCGATGCGCGCTGGTTCGACGGCGCCACGCTGAACTTTGCCGAGCATCTGCTGCGCCGCCGCGACGATCACCCGGCCCTGGTCTCGGTGCGCGAGGATGGCCAGCGTGAACAATTGACCTACGCCCAGCTCGCCGCCCATGTCGCCGGCCTGCAACAAAGCCTGCGCGCGGTCGGCGTGGGCCCTGGCGACCGGGTCGCGGCTTGCATGCCCAATACCTGGGAGACGGTGGTGGCCATGCTCGCCACCACCAGCCTGGGTGCGATCTGGTCGTGCTCGTCACCGGACTTCGGCACCCACGGCATCATCGATCGTTTCGGCCAGATCGAACCCAAGGTACTGATCGCCTGCGCCGGCTATTGCTA
Organism: Pseudomonas sp. LS1212; assembly: GCF_024741815.1. Classification (NCBI taxonomy): domain Bacteria; kingdom Pseudomonadati; phylum Pseudomonadota; class Gammaproteobacteria; order Pseudomonadales; family Pseudomonadaceae; genus Pseudomonas; species Pseudomonas sp. LS1212. Next base: position 2,205,656 of record NZ_CP102951.1, on the reverse strand, counting down.
CGCCGGCAAGGACATCGATCAAACCGACAAGCTCAACGAAGTACTGACGCAACTGCCTTCGCTCGAACAGTTACTGGTTGTGCCCTATACCCGGCAACAGGCGCGCGGCGAAGATTTCAAGACCAGCGCACAAGTCAGCCTCTGGGACAACTTCTACCAGAGCGGCGGCGAACCCGCGTTCACCCCGGTGCCCTTCGCTCATCCGTTGTATATCCTCTATTCCAGCGGCACCACGGGCGTGCCCAAATGCATCGTGCACAGCACCGGCGGGGTTTTGCTGCAACACCTCAAGGAACACGGCCTGCATGCCGACCTGGGGCCCGACGATTGTCTGTTCTACTACACCACCTGCGGCTGGATGATGTGGAACTGGCAGGCCAGCGGCCTGGCCCTGGGGGCGACCCTGGTGCTGTACGATGGCTCGCCCTTCCACCCCGGCCCGCAGCGCCTGCTGGACCTGGTCGACAACGAAGGCATCAGCGTTTTCGGCACCAGTGCCAAGTACCTGGCGGCGCTGGAAAAGGCCGGTGAACAGCCGCGCCTGAGCCATCGCCTGGAACGCCTCAAGGTACTGCTGTCGACCGGCTCACCCTTGTCGCCGGAAAGCTACGATTACGTCTACCGTGAGATCAAGGCCGACCTGTGCCTGTCGTCGATTTCCGGTGGCACCGACATCATTTCCTGCTTCGTGCTCGGCAATCCGGTACTGCCCGTGCACCGTGGCGAGATTCAGTGCAAGGGCCTGGGCATGGCCGTCGAGGTCTGGAATGACGAGGGTCAACCCGTCATCGGCGAGAAAGGCGAGCTGGTCTGCACCCGGCATTTCCCGGCCATTCCGCTCGGCTTCTGGAATGACCCGACAGGCGAACGTTTCAAGGCTGCATACTTTGAGCAGTTCCCGGGTATCTGGGCCCATGGCGATTACGCCGAGCAGACCGCCCACGGCAGCCTGATCATCCATGGCCGCTCCGACGCCGTGCTCAACCCCGGCGGCGTGCGCATCGGCACGGCGGAAATCTATCGCCAGGTGGAAAAAATCGAACAGGTGCTGGAAAGCATCGCCATCGGCCAGCAATGGGAGCATGACGTACGCGTCGTGCTTTTCGTCCGCCTGCGTGACGGTATCGCGCTGGACGATGCCCTGCAGGAACGCATCCGCAAGGTGATTCGCGCCAATACCACGCCGCGCCATGTACCGGCGAAGATTCTCGCGGTCATCGACATCCCGCGCACCATCAGCGGCAAGATCGTCGAACTGGCGGTGCGCAATGTGGTTCACGGGCTGCCGGTGAAAAACACCGATGCGCTGGCCAACCCCGAGGCGCTGGAACAGTTCCGTGACCGGCCGGAGCTCAGCACATGATCAAACACTGATCTTGCGGCATAATCGCCGGCTTTTACCGCCGTACACTGCAAGGCATCACGACATGAAAGCACAAGCTCGCCATATCCTGGTGAAAAACGCCGAAGAGGCCGAACAACTCAAGCAGCGCATCGCCAAGGGCGAAGCCTTCGATGTGCTGGCCAAGAAATACTCAACCTGCCCTTCGGGCAAGCGCGGCGGCGACCTGGGCGAAGTCCGCCCCGGGCAGATGGTCGGCGCCATTGACCAGGTGATCTTCAAGAAACCCCTGCGCACCGTGCATGGCCCGATCAAGAGCAAGTTCGGCTACCACCTGGTCCAGGTGTTTTACCGGGACTGATTCCTTCAGAAATAGGTAGGCATGTTTTCGACAACCTGCAGCTGCTCATCGACCAGGCAGGCGGTGCGCCACTTGTCGAAGGTCAGGCAGGGATGAGAGGTGCCGAAGGAAACGATGTCGCCGATACGCAACTCGCAACCCTCGGCGACCTGCATGAACGCGTGCTGGTCCATCATCCGGGTGACGCGGCAGGCGCTGACGTCTTCTCCCACTGCCGGCTCGACATCCGGGCGATAACGCATCAGCGGCATCGGCAGCCCCGCATCGTACGCGACGTCGCGCTTGCCCAGCGCTACCACCGCAAGGCCAGGCTCGGGCATCGACTGCACATGGGCCCAGACTTCCAGCGCCGGGCGCAGGCCTTCGATCAGGTCGCCGCGACGCTCGAGCACGCCACATTGGGCCTCTTGATAGATGCCGTGGTCATGCACGACATAACAGCCCGGGCGCAGCACGCTGAGAAAGCGGCCACGTACCGCACGGGCATCGAAGGCTTCGGCAATCAGGTCATACCAAGCCGAGCCGGAGGCGGTGACGATCGGCTGGTCGAGGGCGAACGCGTGCTGGTGCTGCAACTGCACGGCCAGATCCACCAGGGAAGCGGCATAGAGACGAATATCGTTCTCGGCATGATCGCCGTGGATCACACCTTCATAGCCCTCGATGCCGGTCAGGGCCAGTGCCGGCTGCGCGGCAATCGCTGCCGCCAGTTCGCGGACCTGCTGCTCGTCGCGACACCCGCAGCGGCCACCGGGCACGCCATATTCGATCATCACATTCAGGCGCAGGCCGCGCGCTTCGAAAAACCGGCCCAGCGCGACGACGTTGTCCAGGTGGTCGACCAGGCAATGGAAGTCGAACAACGGATCGGCCAGCAGCTCGGCGATCAGGGCCATGTTCGGCGCCCCGACCAGTTGGTTGGCCATCAGCACCCGGCGCACGCCATGGGCATAGGCGGCGCGGGTCTGCACGGCGGTGGCCAGGGTGATCGCCCAAGCGCCCTGCTCGAGCTGACGCCGGAACAACGCCGGGGTCATGCTGGTCTTGCCGTGGGGCGCCAGCTCCGCGTCGCTTTTATGGGCAAAGTTCTGCATCCAGTGGATGTTGTGCTCCAACGCCTGCCGGTGAATCACCAGCGCCGGGAGGCTGACATCGCGAACCAGGCTGGCGCCAGGTGCTGCCCAGCCCTTCTCGAGGCTGACATCGGAGAGTGATGTGCTGACGACCATGATCTTACCCATCCTGATAGTTAAGGCGACGGGACACGCCCTAGTAATAGACTGACAGCGTTCCCGCGTCGAGGTTACCCTTGCGATACTTTTTTCTGCCCTGCAAGGAGGCTTCATGCGTCTGTCGATGCTCATGCCCACCCTAACTCTGTCACTGGCCACGTTCGGCCCGCAGGCATTGGCCGCCACCCTCAAGGACGTGGCTCCCTACCCTGAAGCCGAAGCCGGCTTCACCCGGCAGGTGATTCACCTGCCCAGCCAAACCGACGAAAACGATCACAAGGTCGAGATTCTTGCCGGCAAGCAGCTGGAAGTCGACTGCAATCGCCAAAGGCTCGCAGGCAACCTGGAAGAAAAAACGCTGGAGGGCTGGGGCTACAACTACTATCGGCTCGAAGCGGTGAAAGGGCCGATGTCGACCCTGATGGCTTGCCCGGACGGCAAGAAAGCCAAGGCCTTGGTACCGGTGGTCGGGGAAGGCTTCATGCTGCGCTATAACAGCAAGCTGCCGATCGTGGTCTACGCACCCAAGGGTGTGGAGGTGCATTACCGGATCTGGTCTGCGGCTGAGCAGGTCAACAAGGCAACCGAAGAGTAAAGTAGCCGCTGCCGCCAGGCTGCGCTGGAGTCCCGCAGGGGCTCCCTTGCAATCTTTAGATCCTGCGCCTGCTGCGCAGGCGAGCGCAGCCTGGCGGCAGCGGCTACAGGGGTACGCGTCAAGTCAGAGGCTATCGCTGACGCGATTGGCCTTGGCCACGTGGGTATGCGCCAGGTCATGGCGCAGCCCGGTAATCAGATTGGAAATCGCCCGGCTGCTGTTGAGTTGCTCGGCACAAATGCCTGTGACCATCAGATCGACCCGCTCGCTGGCCCGATCGAACACCTTCACCGTCAACGAACGATCCTGCGCCAGCGTGCATTGGCAGCGCATGGGCAGAAAGCTGCTTTCGATGATGTTGCGCAACTCCAAGGTTGATAGCATTTACGTTTCTCCTTGTTATTCGCGATCTTTAATTCAGGGTTGATTGCGGGTCCAACTATCAGCGTAGGCGGCTTTGGGAAGTCTTACCGGATTTATTTTGCCAAATGGCCATCACCCGCAAGTTCGTTGAAACTTTGCCCCCGCGCGCGCAGTCGCCTGCACATGAGCACTTGAGGGCGACAGCGATAAAAGGCCAATCGCGTAGTTTCGGCCCTTTCCCATAAGCGAACAACCTAGTAATTCTGTCAGCTTATGAACTTGCGTTATCGATGTTAGAAAACCTCGAAATCCCACCCTACGGGTTTTCAAGGATGACATCGATGCCAAATAACAAGCTGGTATACGTAGGTGCCCTTTCACTGCTGAGCCTGACGCTGCAACAGGCTCAGGCGGCGTGCACGATCACTCCCACCAGCGGTGACAGCAACTATGTATGCGACTCCGGCACTGCCGGTGCCCTGAACGATTCGTCGGGCAACAACACGCTGACGCTGCCCGCAGCGAGCACCGGCACTATTGCCAGCGTTACCTTCGGCGCAGGCACCGATCAAATTCGCATCGACAGCGGCACTATTACCGGGAGCGTGCAACAAGGCTCAGGCATCGACGACTTCGTCATGAATGGCGGACAGATCGGTTCGTTGTCCCAAGGCGATGGGCTGGATACCTTCCTGATGACCGGCGGCACTATCGTCAACGGTTTTGAAGACGGCGACATGGCAACAATGACCGGCGGAACCATCGGCCGCGTCAACATGAAACTCGATGACAACACCTTCGACATGTCTGGCGGGAAGATCATCGGCAACCTGGTCACCGGGTTCGGCACCGACACCATCATCGTGTCCGGCGGCACCATCGGCGGCAACATCAGTGTCAGCGGCGGCAATGACAAGATCACCGTCACCGGCGGCGTCATTTCCGGGCAAATCCGCGCCAGCGAGGGCGATGACACCTTCATCTGGAAAGATGGCGGTACCATCGAATCCGCCATTCTGATGGGCAATGGCAATGACACCGGCCTGATCGGCAACCTGACCGAAAGCCTGCTGGCCCCGACCCCATCACTGGATGGGGGCCTGGGCGACGATCACCTGACCTTCGACAACAGCACTTCCGCATCCCCCGAACGCTACATCGGCTGGGAGTCGGTCAGCCTGACCAACAACTCTCGGTTCGACCTGGCCGGCGATTTTTTCCTGGGCGACAGTGGCAGCGGTACAGGCGCCTTCACTATCGACGACAGCAGTACCCTGGTCGTCACCCAAGGCAACATTCGCCCTTACACTGCCGGCCAGTCGGCCACCCTGAACAACGCCGGGATTATCGACATGACGACCGGCAGCAGTGCTGCCACTGACTCGCTGACGGTGCATGGCAACTATGTCGGCACCGGCGGCGAACTCTGGCTGCAGACGGTATTGGCCGGCGACGGCGCGGCCAGTGACAAGCTGTTGGTTTCCCAGGGCACTATCAGCGGCGATACGCAGATAACCGTCAGCAACCTCAATGGCCCGGGCGCCGCGATGCTGAGCAATGGTATTGAAGTGGTACAGGCGCAGAATGGCGCAACCAGCAGCGCCGACGCGTTCTCGCTCAAGGGGGGGTCGATTGCGGCGGGTGCCTACGAGTACCGGCTGTTCAAGGGGGGCGTACAAGCAGGTTCGGAGCACAGTTGGTTCTTGCGCAACAGTGTCGTTGCCGTCCAGCCTCGCGCCACCCCCATTCCACCTCCGCCGGTCACACCTGTAACGCCCAGGGTACCCGCCCCGCCGCCCCCGGTTGCTGTTGATCCGGACGAACCACCCGTGGAACCGCCTACCGCGCAACCCTTGCCACCCACCGCGCCACCAGCCCACCCGCCGGTGCAAACACCTGCGCAGACTTCGCCGACACCGGCCATTGGCTCCCCGGTAATGCCGACAGCAGTAGCGGGTGCCGATCCAATCCCGCTGTATCGAATGGAAGTGCCGCTGTACTCGGTGGTGATGCCCGCTGCGCAACTGATGATGCTGGATTTCCTCGGCATCTTCCACGATCGCCAGGGCGATCAACGCCTGCTGACCGAAACCGGTGGCGCGCCGGCCGGCTGGGGGCGGGTCTATGGCAGCGACGTCCAGAAAAGCTGGACGGGAACCGCCTCGCCCAGCTTCGACGGTTCGCTCAAGGGCTACCAGATCGGGCATGACCTGTATGCTTCACAAACCAGCGACGAGTTATTCCAGCGTTTTGGCTTCTTCGTCGGCCAAAGCCACCTGCGCGGTAATGTCAAAGGTTTTGCGGAAGGTTTCCAAGACCGGCGGGCGGGTAAAACGAAGCTCGACGGCAGCAATGTAGGTGTCTATTGGACAATCACAAAGCCCTTCGGCTGGTATCTCGATTTGGTCGCCATGTATACCGACCTGGACGGCGACAGCAAATCCGAACGCGGCGCGAAGCTCGATACCGAGGGAGACGGCGCCACCTTTTCGTTGGAGGGCGGTTATCTGATCAAGGTTTCTGATAATTGGAAGCTCGAGCCGCAACTGCAGGCGATCTACCAGACAATCAGTCTGAAAGACCAGAACGACGGTATTTCCGATGTTTCATTCGACTCCCAGGGCTACTTGACCGGCCGGGCAGGTGCACGCCTGGAAGGGCACTACCTGTGGAACAACCTGCCAATATCACCCTACCTGCAAGCCAACTTCTGGCACACCTTCGACGGCTACGACACGGTGACCTACAACGACTTTGACAAGATCAAGAGCGAGCACCAGTCATCCTGGGCCGATCTGGGGATCGGCCTGGTCGCCATGGTGGCGCCGGCGGTCAGCGTCTACTTCGGTGCCAACTACAACACCAACCTGGACAGCAACAACCTGGAGGGCGTCAGCGGCAATCTGGGCGTGCGTGTCAGCTGGTAGGCAAGGCCTCGAGGGTGTTCAGGTCCAGTAGGGTGAAGTACCCGCTGGCCCACCCCGCCGTATCGATATGGTAGACATTGCCCAGCACCGCCACCTGGCGCAAGGGTGTGTGCCCCACGATCAGGGCACGCACCCCTTCGACGCCGCAGGTGTTTTCCTGCTGCAGGCGCCGTCGCGACCACTGGCAGATTTCCTGCACGGCTGCCAGCAAGGGCCCGCCCTCGACAAAGGTTTCACGCAAGGGCGCCCAACTCGGGAATGGGCAGTCGGCATGCACCAGCGCCACCAACCCTTGTGCAGTCTCCAGCTCTATCGCCAGCGGCATTCGATCAAAACGGCTGGCGAACACTTCCTGATCCTGCCGTGCAAGGTCCAGGAACCAGCCACCACCGCTGGCACGGTACATTGAATAATCCAGATACCCCCCGCAGACATGGGCAATGGCCAATGCTTCGTGATTGCCCTGCACGGCAAAAAACCAGGGCTTGTCCAGCCACTCGAGTGACTGCTCGCTTTCGGGGCCGCGATCGACCAGGTCACCCACGCTGAACAGGCGATCGCAGGACGCGTCGAAACCCGCCGCGTCCAGGGCGTCCTGCAGCCGCGTGAAATGCCCATGGATATCCCCCACGGCAATATCACGCCCTGCGGTATTGGGTGAAAGGTGAAGCAGTCTGTTCATGCTGCACCCCGTGCTATCGGGCGTACAATTAATATAGTGCGCCAGCCAGTCCAATGCTGCGCCGGGAGATGAAACGTGCGTGCGACAATGTCGGGTGCCACGCTGGCCCTGTTGATGATAGCGACCAGCGGACAATCCCTGGCGGCGACCAACAAAGCCGTCGAAGTCAACTACAAGAACCCTGAATCCTTTCGCGATGCCAGCTTGAGTACCACCGGTTACGAACGCGGCGCCGATGAGTTTGTCATGAAGGACCTGCGCAGCTATATGGAGGGCCTGGGTGAGCGCTACCTCAAGCCCGGTCAACAGTTGCAGATCGAGGTGCGTGATATTGACCTGGCCGGGCGCTATGAACCCTGGCGGACCAATGCCAGCCAGGTACGCTTCATGCGTGACATCACCTGGCCAAGCATCAACCTCCATTATGTGCTCAAACAGAACAGCCAGGTACTCAAGCAGGCCGACGCTCAACTGAGCGACAAGTTCTATTTGCAGCGTCCCGGCCGGGCGACCCACAGCGACCGCCTCTATGCTGAAAAGGCCATGCTCGATGACTGGTTTCGAACCCAGTTCGCGCATCCGTAGCGAGCAGTCCCCTGCGATACTCACCCAGGCATCGGGAGCCCCGGTCAATGAACAAGCACTTACTCGCAACCTGTGTCGTGCTGGCAGCATTGGGCGGTTGTGCCAATGCGACGTATGAGGCCTATCGTGATCAACCGTTGGTCGCACAAGTCAAAAAGGGCATGAGCAAGCAACAGGTTCTGCGCATCGGCGGCCAGCCCTTGGCCGAGGTAGCGCGTACGCAGGCCCCGGGTTCCTGTTTCGACTACCGACTCTCCCAGGCAAGCCAGCAACAGCCCTACCATGTCAGCTTCGATGTTGCCGATAGCGTGGACCACCAGGGCTTCAAAACCTGCGATCAATGGAGTGAACAGCAGCGCAAGGCGAAACAGTCGGAAGGTGTCGGTGGCATGGGCGGTGTGGGTGGTTCGGGTTATTAGGATGTAATCATTGAAAACAATAATGAATACAACCAAGAATTTTCTCGGTAAGTGGCCAAACGCAATCTGAACGTGATGCTTGGCATGCAGGTGCAGGCATCGCTCAAACTGTCGCCCTGGAAGGCCATGTCGGCTCCAGATGAAAAAGCCCAGCGCGAGCTGGGCTCAGTTTTATTTTCTACTGTCCATCATCTTGTCAGCGAGAACCTTGGCCCTCTCGACCAGCAGGTTCTGCCTGTCCTCGTGATTCGACTTCGGCCCCCCTACAACCGGTGCCGACAGATTGCTTTCCGCAATCAATGCAGCACAAAAATACTGATCCCAAACGGCTCTTTCGTCAGCAACCTGTTTGTTGATTTGGTCGGCGATCATGTGCGGCTCCTTTTGATGAGGTGGCCCCCCCTATTTTACGCTCACCGATCCAGGCGCGGCAGGTCGATCAGGAAAGTGCTCATGAATCACTCCGCGCCACCATTCGTCGCATATGGAAACCTCGCGCGCAATACGCGACCACAGCTGGCTTAAGGATTGCCCAAGGACGCTCGCAGCAGCCCCAGAGCGACGTAATTCTGACGCGGCGGCAATTCAATTAACGCTTAAGGACTCCAGCGATGCGCTTGGTCAGTCACCGGGAGATGTAACGTGTCAACTCTCAATGAAATCGCAGCGAACCACGCGAGAATGGCTAAGGCACTGGCAGAAGAGTCGACTGAACCGGGTGAGCGACAACCCCAAATAGTGGGTGGGTTCGAAGTTGTATCGATAGATTCGCAACAGCACACTCCACTGCACCTCATCGTCGGAGTGCAGGATAGACACCTCGGACATGCAACTGGCTACTTGCTCTGATTGCGCGCGATCCGAGTATCGACCTGGTCAGTCGCCGGCTTGTCGCACGTCATGCAGTGCTCGCAGCACACGTAAAACAGACCTCCGACCTGCATCCAGCGACGGCCGACCCTGGCCGCGCCTGGAATCCGGTACAGACCGCCATACAACTGCCGTCATACATATGCGACAATATGCTGAATGTCCGGTTTGAATCCCGCGTTTATCTCCCAACAGCTCGGTCACAGCGTGCAAATGCTGTTGTCAACGTATGCGCGATGGATTAACTCAAATTCTGATTGGAGCGAGCTGGCAAAGCTCCAAATTGGTATCAAATTGGTATCGGCTGAAACCAGCGCTCTCTAAGTTATTGATAGGTAAGCCCCTTGATCTCCACCGCTAACATCACCATGCAATTCGGTGCCAAGCCTCTGTTCGAAAACGTTTCGGTCAAGTTTGGCAACGGCAACCGCTACGGCCTTATCGGCGCCAACGGTTGTGGCAAATCGACCTTCATGAAAATCCTCGGCAGCGACCTGGAAGCTTCCGGCGGTCAGGTGATGCTGGAGCCGAACGTGCGCCTGGGTAAATTGCGCCAGGATCAGTTCGCTTACGAAGAGTTCGCCGTGATCGATACCGTGATCATGGGCCATGAAGAACTGTGGAAGGTCAAGGCCGAGCGCGATCGCATCTATTCGCTGCCGGAAATGTCGGAAGATGACGGCATGGCCGTCGCCGAGCTTGAAACCGAATTCGCCGAAATGGACGGCTACACCGCCGAATCCCGTGCTGGCGAGCTGTTGCTGGGCCTGGGTATTCCCCTGGAGCAGCACTTCGGCCCGATGAGCGAAGTCGCGCCGGGCTGGAAACTGCGGGTGTTGCTGGCGCAGGCGTTGTTCTCCGATCCGGAAGTGTTGTTGCTCGACGAGCCGACCAACCACCTGGACATCAACACTATCCGCTGGCTGGAAAACATTCTCACGGCGCGTAACAGCACCATGATTATCATTTCCCACGACCGTCACTTCCTCAATAGCGTCTGCACCCATATGGCCGACCTGGACTACGGTGAACTGCGCCTGTTCCCGGGTAACTATGACGAGTACATGACCGCGGCGACCCAGTCCCGCGAGCAACTGCTGTCGGACAATGCCAAGAAGAAAGCCCAGATCGCCGAGCTGCAGACCTTCGTCAGCCGCTTCTCGGCCAACGCCTCGAAAGCCAAGCAAGCAACGTCGCGTGCCAAGCAGATTGACAAGATCCAGCTGGCCGAGGTCAAGCCTTCGAGCCGGATCAGCCCGTTCATTCGCTTCGAGCAGACCAAAAAGCTGCACCGCCAGGCGGTCACCGTCGAGCATATGTCCAAGGGCTTCGACGGCAATACGCTGTTCAAGAACTTCAGCTTCCAGGTCGAAGCCGGCGAGCGCGTGGCGATCATCGGCCCGAACGGTATCGGCAAGACCACCCTGCTGCGGACCCTGGTCGGCGAGCTGACCCCGGACGCAGGTGACGTCAAGTGGACCGAAAGCGCGGAGCTGGGCTACTACGCCCAGGACCACGCCGCCGATTTCGAAGATGATGTCAACCTGTTCGACTGGATGGGCCAATGGACCCAAGGCGGCGAGCAACTGGTGCGCGGCACGCTGGGTCGCATGCTGTTCTCGAACGACGAGATCCTCAAGTCGGTCAAGGTGATTTCCGGTGGTGAGCAAGGCCGCATGCTGTTCGGCAAGCTGATCCTGCAAAAGCCTAACGTGCTGATCATGGATGAACCGACCAACCACCTGGACATGGAATCGATCGAGTCGCTGAACCTGGCGCTGGAAAACTACCCTGGCACCCTGGTGTTCGTCAGCCATGACCGCGAGTTCGTATCCTCCCTGGCCACCCGCATCATCGAGCTGAGTGCCAATGGCGTCGTCGATTTCAGCGGCACCTATGATGACTACCTGCGTAGTCAGGGTGTGGTGATCTAACCCGCTTCCTACACTCCCCCTCGTTCCCACGCGCGTGGGTACGAGGCGGCCTGGCGCTTGGAAAAAATTCGTTAGCCTGCTTTCTTTTATCCCCAACCCCCGCCATGATGCTGTTCTCCATCCGCCTGCCAGCGAACGAGCCTCATGTCTGCGCAACAACCAGCACTCCCGTCTTCGATGTCGATCACCCTGCAGATCCTGTCCATCGTTTTCTACACCTTTATTGCATTTCTCTGCATCGGCCTGCCCATCGCGGTATTGCCCGGTTACGTGCATGACCAACTGGGCTTCAGCCCAGCCATCGCCGGGCTGACCATCGGCTCGCAGTACCTGGCAACCCTGCTCAGCCGTCCATCGGCCGGGCGCCTTGCCGACAGCCTGGGAACCAAGCGCGCAATCATCTACGGGCTGATCGGCATCGCCTTGAGCGGTGTGTTGACCCTCGCCTCGACCTTGCTGATCAACCTGCCCGTGGTCAGCCTGGTGGTGCTCATAGCGGGACGGTTGCTGCTCGGTATCGCCCAGGGCCTGATTGGCGTTGGCACCAATAGCTGGGGCATCGGCCAGCTCGGCGCCGAGCATACGGCGCGGATGATTTCCTGGAATGGCATTGCTTCATATGGCGCCATTGCAATGGGTGCACCGCTGGGGGTCGTATTGGTCGACGGGCTGGGTTTTGCGGCCCTGGGCGTCGCTCTGACCGCCCTCGCCTTGCTGGCGCTGGTGATCATCCGCAACAAGGCTTCGCTGGCGGTGACTGGCGGTGAGCGCTTGCCATTCTGGTCTGCATTCGGACGGGTCGCGCCATTCGGAACCGGCCTGGCGCTGGCCTCGATCGGTTATGGCACCCTGACCACCTTCATCACCCTCTATTACATCGAACGGGGCTGGGCCGGTGCAGCCTGGTGCCTGACGGCCTTCGGCGTCTGCTTTGTGCTGGCGCGACTGCTGTTTGCCAACTCGATCAATCGCCTGGGTGGTTTTCCCGTGGCAATCGCCTGCATGACCATCGAGACCCTGGGCTTGTGCCTGCTCTGGCTGGCGCCCTCGACGCCGGTTGCCCTGGCCGGCGCAGCCCTGGCTGGCTTTGGCTTGTCGCTGGTGTATCCGGCGCTCGGCGTCGAAGCCATCAAGCAGGTGCCCACGTCCAGCCGTGGTGCGGGCCTGAGCGCCTATTCCGTTTTTTTCGACCTGGCATTGGCAATCGCAGGCCCGGTCATGGGCTTTGTTGCCTTGCACCTGGGCTACCCCTGGATTTTCTTGTGTGCAGCACTGCTGTCAGTCGCCGGTCTAGTCTTGACCCTGTCGCTGTCGCGTCGAGCTGCCAATCAATGATTGGCAACCCCGGGCGAGAACAAGCGCACGCCCCAGGTTCCGAGCAGAAACAAAAATGCCGGCGGCAGGTCGTGAACCTGCCGCCGGCATTGTCGGGGCGATCGATCAGGCTGCCGCGAACAGTTGCTCGCTGATCTGCACCTGGGCGTCGCTCATGGCTTTGCTGCGCACGTCATCGCCATAACCCAGGCCATGAGCACGGACGATTTCGATGTCGGTGATACCGATAAAGCCCAGGAACACCTTCAGGAACTCTTCATGGCCCACACCGGTAGGCTGACCGGCGTGCAAGCCACCGGAGGTCGATACGATCACGACTTTCTTGCCACCGCACAGGCCTTCAGGGCCCGCCTCGGTGTAACGGAAGGTCTTGCCGGCGATCGCGATACGATCGATCCAGGCCTTGAGCTGGGTCGGTACGGTGAAGTTGTACATGGGCGCGGCGATAACGACGGCGTCTGCGTCGAGGAATTCTTGCAGGGTGTCGGCACTCAGTTGGGCTTCATGCCGTTGTGCGGCATCACGCAGTTCTTCAGGGGTACCGGCAGCGACCAGGGTGGCTGCAGAAAAGTGGCTGATGGCATCGCTGGCCAGGTCGCGGTAGGTGACCTTGCTGTCGGGCTCGGCCGCTTGCCAGGCCTGGACCACGCTGCGGCTCAACTGACGAGAAGCGGAATTGTCGCCGAGGATGCTGGAATCGATGTGCAACAGTTTCATGGGGATTCTCCTGAAGGGGGATCGCTGCAAATGCGATCAAGCTGGAGATAATCCTACAGACATAATCAATTGCTGATTAGTCAGGGTAAATGCGTTAGTTTGTCCTGTATACAGGACAATAGAGCCTTACCATGCAAGACCTCAACGACCTCTATTATTTCGCCAAAGTGGTGGAAGCCGGCGGCTTTGCTGCCGCCGGGCGGTTGCTGGGCATCCCCAAGTCGCGGCTGTCGAGGCGCATAGCCGAGCTGGAAGAGCGCCTGGGTGCCCGACTGCTGCAACGCACGACCCGGCAACTGAAACTGACTGCCGTGGGCGAACGCTATCTGCGCCATTGCCAGGCCATGTTGCTTGAGGCAGAAATGGCCGACGAAGCAGTTGCCAGCATGTCCAGCGAGCCCCGTGGGCGCCTGCGCGTGTCCTGCCCGGTGGGCCTGGCCCATGAGCTGCTGCCGACGATCATCAGCAGTTTCCTGCAGGCCCATCCCCACGTACAACTGGACATGGTGCTGCTCAACCGTCGGGTGGATCTGATCACCGAAGGCATTGATGTCGCCTTGCGCGTGCGCGATCTGGGCGACGAAGACCCGATGCTGGTGACCAGGCGCCTGCGTCAGGCGCAGATGGTTCTGGTGGCGGCACCGAGCTTCCTCGAGGGGCGCAGGATAGAGAGCCCTGACGACCTGGCCAATGTTCCGGTGCTGGGAGCACTGGAAAGCGACCGCATGGTGCATCTGCGCATGCTGGACCAGCAAGGCAACAAGCGCGACCTGGTCCTGGAAGCGCGCCTGGGCATCGATGACTTTATCGTGCGCAAGGCAGCGGTGATGGCCGGGCTGGGTTTCACCGCCTTGCCGATCATGTACTGTGAAGAAGGATTGGCCAGCGGCGAACTGGTGCAATTGCTGCCGGCCTGGTCAATGCCCGGCGGCTATCTGCAAGCGGTGTATCCGCACCGACGCGGGGTGCTGCCTGCGGTACGCGCCTGGATCGACCACCTGGTCGAGTCATTCAAGGAATGTGGTGAGCGATTCGTATGAGTCCGACAGCAAGACAGGCTCCCACCAACTGGTGGTCAGCCGCTTGCCCAAGCGCTTGCAGCTCGGGCTCAAGCGTTGAGAGGGGCAGCCGTCATGCACCGATCAGGGGCCGAATCATCTTGCCCATCCAGGCGCCGGCGAAGACCAGGTGATCGACCCAAAAAAGCTGATGCACGATGACGATGGTCCAGAACTTCAGCTGATACGGCAACTTGCGCGTCTTGTGCCGCAACCGTTGTTGCGCCAATAAGGCACCGGGCCAGCCACCACACAACTCGGCGGCATGCAGTACCCGCTCGGGTGTGCGCCAGGCGTTGCCGCGCGCCTGGCGCTTGTCGTGCCAGTAGAGATAAAACGTCAGCAAGCTCGCCAGCACATAGGCCAGGAGCGGCAGCGCCGACCGGCCTGTAGCCAACATCTGCAGCGATCCCGAAAGAGGCAGCAGGCAAAGCGCCGCCAATGCCAGCAGCTTGCCACCTGCGTTCTGGATACCCGCGCCAACAGCTTGCCTGGAAGCCACTCGCGGCCCGCTCGACTTGCCCGTACGCGGGCGCCCAGTCTCCATCACTGGGTGGCTTTTGCCGTCGCCCAGTCCACCCAGCCGAACTCCCAGGTGATCAGGATGAACAGGCCGAAGAGGATCCGGTACCAGGCAAACGCCGCATAGCTGTGGTTGGCAATGAACTTGAGCAGGCTACGCACCGCGATCATCGCGAAAATGAACGACACGACAAAGCCGATGGCAAAGACCGGGAAGTCGGCCGGCTGGAACAGCGTGCGGTACTTATAACCCGAGTACACGGCGGCACCGACCATGGTGGGCATGGCCAGAAAGAATGAAAACTCGGTCGCAGCCTTGCGCGACAAGCCGAACAACAACCCACCGATAATTGTCGAACCAGAGCGCGAAGTACCCGGAATCATCGCCAGGCATTGGGCGCAGCCAATTTTCAAGGCATCGGTCCAACGCATATCGTCGACGTGCTCGGCACGTATCACATGCTGGCGCTGTTCAGCCCACAGCATGACGAGACCGCCAACCACCAGGGCAGCGGCGACGGTAATGGGATTGAACAGGTATTCATGAATCATGTCGGCAAACAGCACGCCCAGCACCACGGCAGGCATGAATGCGATCAGCAGGTTGACGGTGAACCGCTGTGCATTGGGCTGCGTCGGCAGGCCCACGACCACGTCAATGATCTTGCGCCGGAATTCCCAGACGACCGCAAGGATCGCGCCTAGCTGAATGATGATGTTGAAGGCCATGGCCCGCTCGCCACCGAAGTTGATCAGGTCCGCGACGATGATCTGGTGACCGGTACTGGAGATGGGCAAGAACTCCGTAAGCCCTTCAACAATCCCTAGTATAACTGCCTGTATGGCGGTCCAAAAATCCATCATTCCCCCGTGAAGCCATGCGCAAGGCAGGCCCCTTTCCTAGTTTTTAGTGACTTTAAAGTGCTCGGCGAGCTCGTTTGCGCGTCGACGCGCGCCCATGAAAAACGCAAACAAGACCAAGGTAGTATTCAGGTTTATTCATTTGCGCCGAAATCCTATCAGACCCGCGCGCTAAACGCTGCCCGTCGACCGCATCCGGCAACATGAAATTCCTGACAGCCTGGTTGGCCTGATAAAGGCATCGCCTGGATGTACGTGACAATAATAAGAAATGAGGTGACTGATTCATGAATAGCTTGCGCAATATATCTATTAGCCGCCGCTTGTGGCTTATCCTGATTGTCGCGGTATTGATGCTGTTTGCGCTCGGGCTGCTGATGCTCAAGCAGATTCACACCGATCTGTATCAGGCCAAGGCCGAAAAAACCCGTCATGTGGTGCAGACCGCCAAAGGCGTCCTGGACTACTACCACGGGCTGGAGACCGCCGGCACGGTGGATCGCGCAGCCGCCCAGAAGCAGGCGTTGAACGTGATTCGCGGCCTGCGCTATGACCAGAACGACTACTTCTGGATCAATGACCTCAAGCCGGTGATGGTCATGCATCCGACCAATCCCAAGCTCGACGGCCAGGACCTCTCCACCATCAAGGACCCGGATGGCTTTGCCCTGTTCAATGAAATGGCTGCCATCGCTCGCGCCAAGGGGGCCGGCACCGTGGACTACCGCTGGCCCAAGCCCGGTGCCAGTACGCCGGTGCAAAAGACCTCGTACGTGCAACTGTTCGAGCCGTGGGGCTGGGTGATCGGCTCCGGCGTTTACATCGATGACATGCAGGCCGAGTTCTATAGGCAAATCCGTGATGCCAGCTTTATGGGCCTTGGCATTACCGTGCTCATGGCCCTGCTGGTGGTGCTCATCGCCCGCAGTATCGTTCGCCCCCTGCAGGACGCGGTCAACGCCATGGCCGACATTGCCAGCGGCGAAAGCGACCTGACCCGCAGCCTGGATACTCACGGCCGGGACGAAATCACCCGATTGGCCCAGCACTTCAACACCTTCACCGCCAAACTCCACCACGTGGTGACGCAGTTGCTCGACTCGGCCAGCGCCCTGGGCCTGTCATCCAGCCAGATGGGCAGCAATGCCAGCCAGGCCCAGGAACGCAGCCAACAGCAATCGCAACAAATGGAACGGGTGGCAACCGCGGTCAATGAGGTGACCTCCGGGGTCCAGGATGTGGCCAAGAACGCCGAGCACGCGGCCAGCGAAATGCGTGACGCCCAGGCACAGGCCCAGCAAGGCCAGGTCAATATCCAGAGCAGCCTGCGCCAGATCGATGAATTGTCCGGCACCATCGACCAGGCGGTCGACGTGATCCAGAACCTGGCAACCCAGAGCACGCAGATCGGCAGCGTGCTGGAAGTCATTCGCTCGATCGCCGAGCAAACCAACCTGCTGGCGCTCAATGCCGCCATCGAGGCCGCCAGGGCCGGTGAACAAGGCCGGGGTTTTGCCGTGGTCGCCGACGAAGTGCGGATGCTCGCCCAACGCACCCAGCAGTCCACTGCACAAATCCAGACGATGATCGAACACCTGCAGAGCCAATCCGAGGCGGCAGTCAAGGTCATCGCCGACAGCAGTCGCGCCTCGCGCCTGACGGTCGAGCAAGCCAGCCAGGCCGGTGAAAGCCTGACGGCCATCGGTAACGCCCTGCAGAACCTCAACGCGCTGAATGCTTCCATTGCCAGCGCCACCCTGCAGCAGGCCCATGTGGTCGAAGACATCAACCAGAACGTGACCCAGGCAGCCGGCCTGTCCCAGAGTACGGCCCTGGCGGCGGAGCAATCGAGCAATGCCAGCCTGCAACTCAAGGTGTTAAGCGAGCAACTGAACCAGTTGCTGCGTCAGTTCCGCGTCTAACGTTGCGTTTTGACCCGTGGCAGCGGGGCTGTCACGGGTTACAATCGCAGCCCTTATTGACGCTGCCAAGGAATGCCGATGTCCGGCCTTGAATTGTTCGCCGCTGCACTCGGCGTCATCGCTGTATGGCTCACGGTCAAACAGAACCCCTGGTGCTGGCCGATCGGTCTGGTAATGGTGTTGCTCTACAGCTGGATCTTCTTCGAGGTCAAGCTGTACTCGGACATGCTCCTGCAACTGGTCTATGCCGTGTTGCAATTGTATGGCTGGTGGCAATGGACCCGCGCAGGCGCCGCCCATCACGGTCGTCAGGTCAGTTATCTGCCTGGCCAGCCGTTGTTGCTCGGCCTTGGCGTGGGCCTGGTGGCCAGCCTGGCCCTGGGCGCAGCCATGGCCCACTGGACCGATGCAGACCAACCCTGGCTCGATGCCGCCCTCACCGCCTTCAGCCTGGTGGCACAACTGTGGATGGCGCAAAAGCGCGTGCAATGCTGGCCATTGTGGATCGTGCTGGACACCCTCTTCGTCGGGCTGTTCCTCTACAAGGGGCTCTACCTGACTGCCGCCCTCTACGCCCTGTTTACCGTGCTGGCCGTGCAAGGCTGGCGTGAATGGCGCAACGACCCGGTGTTGCAGCCATGAAAGTGCTGGTTCTGACCGGGCCCGAATCCAGCGGCAAAAGCTGGCTGGGGGCCGAAATCCAGGCCCGTTATGGCGGCGTGTTGGTGGGGGAGTATGTCCGGCACTTTATTGACAGCGTGGCGAGAAACACCTGCTACGATGATATTTCCGTGATTGCACTTGGCCAACTACAGTGGGAGGACGAAGCGCGTGCCAAACAACCGTCGCTATTGATTCTCGATACCCATTTGCTGAGCAACATGCTCTGGAGCCGCACGCTGTTCGGAAACTGCCCGGCCTGGATAGAGGGCGCCCTGCTCGCCCGGCACTATGATTTGCATCTGCTGCTAAGCCCCGAAGAAGTCAATTGGCGCGACGATGGCCAGCGCTGCCAGCCCGACCTGGCCGAACGCCAGGCGTTTTTCCAGGAGAGCCGCACCTGGCTCGACCTGCACCAGCAGCCTTGCCAGGTCCTTCGTGGCGACTGGGCACAGCGTCAACGCGAGGCATTTGAAGCCGTGAATCGGTTGCTGGGCATCTGCTGATTGTTGGACCCAACCCGGGCAATCCGTCCACTCCTGTAACACTCACCTCCCCGCAAACCCGCCAAATAAAAGGGCTCATACCCGTCTCCGGGTAAAGTGTTAATTGACTGATACAGCCAATCAACACGGGCCATGATGAGCAATGCCGCCGGGATGAACAGCGCCATGAGCCGTCTTCTGTCTCATCGGCGTTACAACCAATTTCTGACCGCCCCGACAAAAAAACCAACCCACTGTTTTCAATGGAAAAACAAAAAGCGGCACACCTCCTGCTCTCTTCCTCGCAAACGCCGAAAAGGCCCAGCGCCCTGAAGAAGGAATTGCCGTCGTGGGGAATCTTGATAAAGGCATTGTTCGCCTCCTGCTGATCGTATGTGCAATCGGTTCATCAATAAGCCTGCCAGTCCAGGCTGCCGGTGAAGGCGTTATCGTGATCAAGCGGGAAGTACAACCGCGCATCGCCACTCGGCCAACGATGGCTCCTGATCCCAAACCCGTCGCTACCAACACCGACTATTCCAAACAAGTCATCAGCAGCACCGAACTCAGCGATGGTGACTTCGCCGGCGTCAGCAGTGGCTCAACCGTTACCCGCGTGCTCTCCCCTGATGGTGGCGCCATGCGCGCCCTGACCGGTAGTCAAGCACAGCTGCCAGGCATGGCGAGCGGCCGCACCGGGGCCAGTACCAATGGCATCTCCAACACCATCAACCGATCCGTTGATCGCGGCATGGGCGCCCTGCAAATCCTGAGCAGAGATCGTTGAGATGAAACGCACCCTTCTGGTTCTGTCCATGCTTTACAGCGCTTGCGCCTTGGCCGCCTCTGGCCCCCAGGCGATCAACAACGCAACGATCGATGCATCCGGCCAGCAATACCTCGGCAACCTCACAGTCAACCAGGCCGCGGGTGATCAGCAGCAGCAAGTCAATAGCCGGGCCATCGCCATCGGTACCGAGGCCAGCGCCTCCAACAGAATTCGCCAGCATTCGTGGACGGTGGTCGACCCT
Source organism: Pseudomonas sp. LS1212 (assembly GCF_024741815.1). Taxonomy (NCBI): domain Bacteria; kingdom Pseudomonadati; phylum Pseudomonadota; class Gammaproteobacteria; order Pseudomonadales; family Pseudomonadaceae; genus Pseudomonas; species Pseudomonas sp. LS1212. The sequence goes on along the minus strand of NZ_CP102951.1, from coordinate 2,185,755 downwards.
ACCCTGGACGCCACGTCTTCGATTCAAGGCAATGCTTTCACGAACGGCAACGGCGCACTCGGCGTCAACCAGTCTTCCGGCGCCAGCAACCAGCAAGCCAACGCACTGCGAATAAGCATCAGCGCCAAACCGCAAAGCATCGACGACAGCGTCCTCGATCAACAGAACGTGGCGCTGCTCATAAGCTCCGAGGCAACTGATCAAAACCCAGGCAGCCGCCAGGTCGTTACCAGCGACCAGGCCTTCACCGGCAGCAGTGGGGTGATCCAGTTGAATCAGAGCGCCGGGGTGGGAAACCAAATGGCCAACACCCTGAGCGTACGGGTCGTGGATTGACCCAAAAGGTAAGAACAACACTTAACTACCTAAAATGAAGCACGGAGAAACACCATGAAACCTACAATGGCTTTAAAGCCTTTGGTATTCGCACTCGCCGCGGTCATGGCTGTTGCTGTACAGGCCGACGATCATAATGATCGCCACAATAAACACCACCATAAACATCACTTGCTCAAGCTCTTTATCAACGCAGGCGCCACTGCCAAGGTGACCGACGAACAGAACAGCGACTACAACTTTGTGCTCAACCAGGGCACCAGAAACACCGCCAAAGTCAGCAACTCGGCCAGTGACAGCAACGGCAACATGGGCTTGAACGCCGCCGCCGGCGCCCTCAACCAACAAGATAACGCCTCAGCCATCGCTGTCGCAGACGAACGCTTCATCTTCGGCAGCGCCAAAGCCACCTCATATGTGAATCAATACAGCAACGACAACAAATCGGTCAATCACTCCACCCGGAACAGGGCGACGCTGGAAGACTCGGGTAATTACAGTAGCGGCAACATCGGCATGAACGTCGCAGCGGGCGACTTCAACCAACAGAAAAACAACATGGCCATCGCCGTTTCGGGAGGCCGTGTCGCTACAGCAACCTCGGATGCCGATCAATACAGCGGCGGCAACCGGGTGATCAACAAAGCCGATCGCGACTTTAAAGTAGTAACCCTGCGCTCACGCTTCCATGCCGAAGGTACCTACAAAGGCAAAGGTTCGGGTTTTGTGATCGACGACGATAAGAAGCACGACGGCTGGGGGCACAAAAAGGACAAAGACCCGCTCTATTTCACAGAAAGTGGCACTTTCGAGCTGAGTGGCGTAGCCAGCAAGGAAGTCCTGGTCAAAACTGGATGGATCAACCCAGTGGTCAACAGAGCTACGCTGAGCGGTTCGCTCAACGGTGCGTCGGGTAACGTCGGCGCCAACGTGGCGGCGGGTGCGGGTAACCAACAAAGCAACTCGCTGTCCATCGCTTCGGGCTGCAACGCCTGCACCGGGTTGTAAGTTTGAAGTCCCTGAGGACCCCTTCGGGGGTCCTTTTTTCATCAATACAAGGCGTATCGATCATGCGTATTGTCGCCCTCTGTTTTCTGCTTTGCCTGGCTGGCCTGGTCGAGGCCGCACAAATGCCACTCGCCGTCCTGCCGGGCGGAAACGTCATTTACAAGCCCCTCCAAAGCATGCGCGAGCGCAAATTCGCCGATCTGGTCCAACAGAAAACCGATTTCAGCTGTGGTGCTGCCTCCCTGGCGACGATACTGCGCCAAGCCTATTGGCTGGACGTGGATGAAGCGCACATCATCGAGGGCATGCTGGCCAACTCGGACCCTGACCTTGTTCGCGTACAAGGTTTTTCAATGCTCGACATGAAGCGTTATGTGGAAAGCATCGGCATGCGTGCCCGTGGTTATCGCATACCGGCCGAAAGCCTGGAAAGCATCAGCATTCCAGTGGTGGTCCTGATGGACATTCGCGGCTACAAGCACTTCGTGGTTCTGCAACGTGCTCAGAATGGCTGGGTTTACATAGGTGATCCGGTGCTGGGCCATAAACGCTACAAGTTCGACGACTTTGTCAAAGGCTGGAACGGCATCGTCTTCGCAGTCATAGGCCAGGGCTACGACAAGACCAACGCCTTGCTCGACCCTCCAGCCCCCTTGACTGCCAAGGATCGCATCAACAATTTCAGCCCGGTTCAAGACGCTGAGTTGATGGACTTCGGGTTCATCCAAAGCGATTTCTTCTGATGACAAGGGAGCATGAAGCTCCAGGAGCTCTCGATGAAAACTCCATACTGGCTGGTCGCAGCCTGCCTGGCAGCCAGCCTCCCTGTTCACGCGTCACCTTCATTCAAGCCTGTCGAAATCAAGGACCAGGAACTCGCGACCCTGCGCGGTCGCTACTTGATGCCAGGGCGAATCATCAGTTTCGGGGTCGTAATGACCAGCACCTGGCAAAACGCCCGGGGCGACATGATCGGCGCCACGACCTCGATGCAGATTCAACAATCGACGACCAGACCGCAGTTCTATGTCTCGATGATCAATAGAAGCGGCAATGGCTCATCCTCCTCCCAAGGCTCCGGTAGCGTTCTGGGCGGTTCCGGGCTCAACAACACTCAAGGCGTCACCCAGGTTGTCAGGGCCGCCGGTGACTACAACAGCGCTTATAACAACGTCGACATCAACATTAGAGAAGGCAGCGTAGCGCCTGACATGAACGTAGCCCAAGGCTCCGTGCCCCTGCCCAACGGCAGCACCATTTATGGCGCCAACGGTGCAGGCACACTGAGCATCAGCTCCACTGGCGGCGGAGTTCAACTGGGCATCCGGGCCAGTAACAACCAGGGCAACTCCATGCAACGTCTGGCCCAGGGCGGCCTGATGCAAACGTCGACCTTGCTTGGCGGCAGCAACGCGGTCAACAACTTCACCCAGCTCAATGTTGTCCTGCGTGACAACCTCCCGACGGCTGGGGCATTGGACTGTAATCTGGACCAGCTCAAAGGCCTTCGCACAGTGGGATATTGATCTACGCTCAGTCTCATCAATGCAGTCAGAAGGGACGCATAGCCCATGCACCGATCGTTTAAATTCAACGCAGTCGTTTGTTTGAGCACCATGCTACCGGCAACCCTGCTACAGGCAGCACCGGATCCACAGGTCGAAGCATTGATAGAGGAGCTATCGCTGTTACGTGAACGCTACGACGCGCAACAAAAAGCCCTGATGGTGCTTGAACAGCGCGTCCGTCAGGTCGAAGAAACACCGGCCACGCCTCCCCCCAAACGTTTGACCCGCTCACCGTCAACCGCGCCTGAGTCAGGACAGGCTGTTGCCGCAGGAGCCCCGGGGACTACAGGAGGCAGTTCCTACGGGCAAGCGCTCAAGGATGACGAGGAGCCGGCACAGAGCGTCTCTAACCTGTATGACGAAGCCAGCGGCTTCTTTGGCGGGGGCAGGTTCAGCTTCGAAACCGGTTTGACCTACACCCATTACGACACCCGCCAGTTGGTCCTCAATGGCTTCCTGGCGCTGGACTCGATCTTTCTCGGCACCATCGGCATCGACCGCATCAAGGCCGACAACTGGACCCTGGACCTGACTGGCCGCTACAACGTCGCCCAGCGCTGGCAATTCGATGTGAACGTGCCGGTGGTCTACCGCGAGTCGACGTATCAGTCGTCGGGCGCCGGTGGCTCCAGCACCACGTTGTCCGAAGAAACCGTTACCCGCGACCCGATGATTGGCGACGCCAACTTCGGTGTTGCCTACAAGTTCCTCGATGAATCGGCAAACTGGCCCGACGCAGTCTTCTCGCTACGGGTCAAGGCGCCCACCGGCGAAGAGCCTTACGGTATCAAGCTGGTCAGGTCCGACGAGAACGACAACCTGGCCGTGCCTGAAGAGTTGCCGACCGGCAACGGCGTCTGGGCGATATCCCCGGGCATCTCGCTGGTCAAGACGTTCGACCCTGCCGTGCTGTTCGGCAGCCTCACCTACACCCACAGCCTGACCGAATCGTTCGATGATATCAGCCCGCAGGAAGGCACCAAGCTCGGCGGCAAGGTCAAGATTGGCGACACTTATCAGATCGGCGCGGGCATCGCTTTTGCGCTGAACGAGAAAATGAGTATGTCGTTCTCGGCTTCCGACGTGATCTCGCGCAAGAGCAAGATCAAACCAGACGGTGGCGACTGGCAGTCGGTCAGCAGCAGCGACTACAACGCCGCGTACTTCAACATCGGCATGACCGTGGCGGCAACCGACAACCTGACGATCGTGCCCAACCTCGCCATCGGCCTGACCGAGGACGCACCGGACTTCACCTTCAGCCTGAAATTCCCCTACTACTTCTAGGCAATACCTTCGAGTAATTTGTTAAGTTATATCAAGGAACCCCCAATTTATGGGGGTTTTCTTTTTTATGTGGAAAGAATTGGCGGCCGCGAAAACTGAGTGCAACACCTCACCCTCCGGTAAGGTGTTGCACTCAGCTTTCGCGGCCGCCGATCTTATTTCTGAGACAGCACACTAGTGACGCGGAGCATGGGAACGATCTGAGTTGAAGCTACTGCACCGGATCACTCACCGGTTTGGCGATGATGGCTTTGAGTTCGCTGGTCATCGGAAATTCCAGGTTCAGCCCTTTAGGCGGGATCGGCTGTTCGAACCAGCGCTGGTAGATGCTGTTGATTTCACCCGAGCTATAGAGATCCGCCAAGGCTCCATTCACCAGAGCGAGAAACTGCTGATCGTCCTTGCGCACCATGCAGCTGTAGATTTCCCGCGATTGCTCTTCCCCCACCACCACCCACTTGTGCGGATCACGGGCCTTGGCGCGCTCGCCGTAAAGCAGCGCATCGTCCATGTAAAACGCCGCCGCCCGACCCGACTGCAACATATGGAAGGCTTCGCCGTGATCCTTGGCGCTGATCACGAACATGTCGATCTTGTGGTCGACATTGTAGCTCTTGAGAAAGCGCTCGTTGGTGGTGCCAGCGGTGGTCACCACGTTCTTGCCACGCAGGTCGGCGAAGCTCTTGATACCGCTGTCGCTGGCCGTGAGTAACTGGCCTTTGACGTAAATGAAACCATAAGAAAACGCCACTTGCTTCTGCCGCTCGGCCGTCACCCCGGTCGAGCCGCACTCTAGATCGACAGTGCCGTTCTGCACCAGCGGGATACGGGTCTGCGAGGTCACCAGGTTGTACTTCACCTTAAGCTCCGGCAGCGCGAGTTTCTGCTCAATACGCTCGACGATCTTGCTCGCCAGGTCCACCGAATACCCCATGGGCTGGCCCGACTGATCACCCACGTAGGAGAACGGTACCGACGCATCGCGATAGCCCAGGGTGATACTGTTGGCCTTGGCGATCTTGCTCAGGGTACCGGTCAGTGGCGCCTCGTTTGCCTGGACTTGAGTCCCGAGCAGCAGGCCCAGAGTACAGCCAATCAACGTGATTTTTTGCATTGTTATTCTCCGTCGTGGGGGGGGTTAGCGGCGAGCAGCGATAACGGTGATTTCCACCAACACCTGCGGGCGTGCCAATTCGGCCTGCAAGGTGGTGCGACTCGGTGCCTGACCCGGTGACAACCAGGTCGACCAGACGTCATTCATCGCCGCAAAATCCTGCACGATGTTCTTCAGGTAAATGGTCGCACTCAGCAGATGGTCCTTGTCGCTGCCAGCCTCGGCCAGCAACGTGTCGATCTTCTCCAGCACCTCGCGGGTCTGCCCGGTGGCATCAAGGCTGTCGCCCGGTACCTGGCCGGAAAGAAACACCAGGTCGCCAAAGGTCACGGCTCCGGACAAACGAGGGTTGCTGTTGATACGCACAATGCTCATGGGACTTTCCTTTTGATGGAATGAGAAGTCAGGCCGCGCGGGGCTTGAAACCCTGCAGGTCGATTGAGGGATTGCGTTGGCCGATCAGCTCGCTGAGTACCCGAGCACTGCCACAGGCCAGGGTGAACCCCAGCGCGCCATGGCCGACATTGAGCCACAGATTGCGATAAGCCGTGGCGCCCAACAACGGCACGCCGCTGGGAGTGGCCGGGCGCATACCGGCCCACTCGATGGCCTCGTCGTAAGCACAGGCATTCGGAAAAGTGTCGCGAGCCTGGCGCTTGATCAGTGCCAGGCGCTTGGGGTCCAGCGCCGGGTCGAAGCCAATGATGTCGACCATCGCCGCCACCCGCAACTGCTCGCCGATCCGCGCGTAGACGATCTTGCGGTCGTAGTCGGTGATGCTCAGGTCCGGCGCACGATGTTCGGCACCGATCGGCACGGTCAGGCTATAACCTTTAAGCGGATACAGCGGCAGGTGCACACCGGGCAGTGCCAGCAACGGACTGCGATAGCCGGCGGCGATGACCAGTTGTTCGACGGGCAGCACCTCGCCTCCCAACTCGATAGCACTCACTGCGCCGTTGGCATGACGAATCCCGGTTACCGCCCGCCCCAGCCGAAACTCGCAGCGCCCCGAGGCCTTCAACCGGCTCGTCAGTTGTTGACAGAAGGCGTGGCAGTCGCCGACTTCTTCGTCCGGGGTATAAATCGCCCCAACAAACGCTGCATCGGCCAGTGCTGGCTCAAGGCGCGCGCATTGCGCTTGCGATAACACCTCTTGTTGCTGTGGATCGGTGAGGCTGTTGCGGGCATGTTCAAAGCTCGCGACCTGGCGAAAGGTCACCAGTTTGCCGTTGCGCCTCCAGTTGAAGCCGCCCAGCGAGTCCTCTTCGCGCCAACTTTGCAGAGTCGCTTGACTCAACAGCGCCAGGCGCAGCAAATGGGCCGCGTTCTGGCGATTCACCGAGGTCCGGCAAACACCAAGGAAGGACGCCATCCAGCGCCATTGCGCCGGGTCGAAACGCGGTCGCAGCTTCAGCGGTGAGTCGCCGCGCAGCATCCAGCCGATGGCCTGTAACGGCACGCCGGCATCCGCCAGCGGTGCGACGTAGCGATAGGACAATTGGCCTCCGTTGGCAAAACTGGTTTCGCTGCCCAGCGAGTCACGGGCCTCGACTACCGTCACCTCAACGCCATCGCGAACCAGCGCGTAAGCCGTTGTCAGACCAATGACGCCGCCGCCGATGATGCACACTCGCTGATCCATGTCAGTCCTTAGCCGTTGTTGAGACGAGCCTGAGGTTAAAGCCAGGTGACAGGCGCCGAACAATGAATAAAGATGCCTGACCCATAAACAAAGGTTATGGACTAGCCATGCGCCTTCGACACATCGAGATTTTCCAGGCCATCCGCCAGACCGGCTCGGTTAGCGGTGCTGCGCAATTGCTGCACGTTTCGCAGCCGGCGGTGACCAAGGTTTTGCAGCACGCCGAGCAACAGTTGGGCTTCCCGCTGTTTTCGCGGGTGCGGGGTAAATTGCAGGCCACACCGGAAGCGCTGGAACTGGAGCGCGAGGTCGACAAGGTCACCGAAAGCCTGCAAGGGGTGCGACGCCTGGCCCAGAGCCTGCGCCGCGAGCCGGGTCACAGTCTGCGGATCGGCGCGACACCGGCGCTGGCCCTGGCGCTGCTGCCGCCGGCGATCAACGAGTGGATCCGGCGTTACCCGGACATCGTCTGCGAGCTGTCCAGCGCCCACAGCCGCGAACTGGTGCAGAACCTGCTGATGCGCGAAATCGATGTCGCCCTGACGCTGCAACAACCCGATCATCCGGGGCTCAAGGCTCAGGCATTGGCTAGCGGAGTGCTGGTGGCGCTGGCGCCGACCGGTTACTGGCCTGAGGCAGACCAAGGCAAGCCGCTGCCACTGATGGACTTGGCCGATGCGTCGTTGATTGGTTTATCCAGCACCGACCCGTTGTCCGCCCGGCTCGACAGCTACCTGAAAGCTGTCGAGCCACCGCCACGAATCAGCATCGCCGTGCAGACCTATTCATTGGCGCGGGCCATGGTCGAATCCGGCGCCGGGCTGGCGGTCATCGACCCGTTCACCGCCCTTGGTGCCTCACCGATTGCTACGACCATTCGGCCGTTGGCGCCGCCGTTGCCGATCACCTTGTACGCGGTGACCCGCGCCGATGAACCGCCGCCCCACACCCTGACCGATTTGCTGACGATCTTCAGCACCCGTGCGCAGGAGCAGCTGGATCGGTTGGTGGATCGGGGTTGATTGCAGCGCCAGCAAAAAGATCGCAGTGATCCATTCGCTGCGGGCTTTCTTGTTTCGCCGGTGTATCAGCGAATCTGATGCTTGTGCAGCAACCGGTAGAACGTCGGACGCGAAACTCCCAGCACCCTCGCCGCGATGCTCAGGTTGTCACTGTGACGGTTGAGCACGTCACACAGCGCCTGGCGCTCGGCGCGATGCTTGTAGTCTTCGAGGGTGCCTATGGTAGGCGCGAATGTTTGCTGGCTGATCAAGCCCAGATCCTGGGCCTCGATCTGACGACCTTCGGCCAGCACCAGCCCGCGCCGGACCCGATTGGCCAGCTCGCGAACATTGCCCGGCCAGTCGTGCTTGCCCATCGCAATCAAGGCATATTCACTGAAGCTGCGCGGCCGCCGGCCGGTTTCCAGGCTATAGAAATGGGCGAAGTGGTTGGCCAGCATCGACAGATCGCCATGGCGCTCGCGCAGCGGCGCGGTCACCACCTGTAGAACGTTGAGCCGGTAATACAAGTCTTCGCGAAAACGCCCGCTGGTGATGGCCGCCTCCAGATCCACATGGGTTGCCGCCAGCACGCGTACGTCCACTGGAGTCGGCTGGCTGCCGCCGACTCGCTCAATATGCTTTTCCTGAAGAAAACGCAGGAGATTGGCTTGCAGCTCCAGCGGCAAGTCACCGATTTCATCCAGGAACAACGTGCCGCCATGGGCCGCCTCGATACGACCCACCTTGCGCTGGTGCGCGCCGGTAAAAGCGCCCTTCTCGTGCCCGAACAGCTCGGACTGGATCAGATGCTCGGGGATCGCCCCGCAATTGATGGCCACGAAGGGCTTGGCATGCCGTTGCGATTGCCGATGCAGTGTACGTGCGACCAACTCTTTGCCGGTACCGCTTTCGCCGCGGATCAACACCGGCGATTCGGTCGGCGCCAATTTGCTCAGCAGCTTGCGCAATTCGCGAATCGGCCGACTGTCTCCCAGCAGTTCATGTTCGGCGTCATCGACATGGATCGATCCCTTGCCGCGCAAGCGCGCCATGCCGAACGCACGCCCCAGGGTGACTTGCACCCGGGATACATCGAAAGGCAGGGTATGGAAATCAAAAAACCATTCGCAGACGAAGTCGCCGGCGTTCTGCACGCGCAGCACTTCCTGATTCAGCACGGCAATCCATTCGGTACCGCTGCGGCTGATCATGTCCTTGACCGCTTCGGGCCGCTGTAGGTGAAAAAGCTGCAAACGCAGCAACCCCACATCACACGGATGCTCGGGGGCAGACTCCAACGCACAGCTGTCGACATCCCAGCCTACGGTGCGCAAACCTGGCAAGAGGCGATGGCAGTCGTCACACGGATCGACGATTAACAGGCGACGGGTGGGTGCTATATCAAGCATGACCGTTCCTTGGCGCCAATTATTGGAAAAGTTATTAGAAACAGTACGTTGGCGAGCCTGTTTGTAACAGTAGCAACGAACCCAAAGCGCCCCGCTACCGTTGGTCTGCAAGTGCAGGACAATACCGGGGGTAGCCAGGAATTTTCCGGCTAATTCAACGTCTGAGGCAGGGTAGGAAGTGGAAGGCATGAAGAAAAAATCACTATTTTTTTCTGTCATGTGTGACTCGACACGGTACTTGAGACATCAGTACAAGTAAGCAACCGAACAGCAGTTTTACTGCAACGGTTAAAAAACATGTTTGGGCCCATAGAGAGACCTACCCCATGAACGCCCCGCTCCGTGTCAACGAAGCACTTTTGATTGCCACCCACGCCTTCGAACCTTGCCAGTGCATCGCCTGGGAATCGCTCAATGGCACAGGTGATCTGAGCCTGGCCGTGATCGACCGGACCAACGACAAAATAAGTGGCAAGCAGGTCCCCAGCAGCACCTATTCCGATCCGGCCCAACTCGCCGATCTGATTGAAGAAGTTCGCACCGAACTGCGCCAGAAAGGTTATGACTTGCAAGCCTGGAAGATGCCGGAATAGTTTCTGACGACACTTTTGCGGCGCCACCAAGTGCGCCGCCAAAATCGTTAGCAAGCGAACTTACAATCAAAGCTGAAACTCTAGCAGTATGCCATCGACTGGCGACTGCCTATTCTTCTTTATATTGGCGTTACTCTTTAGTCGTCAAGTTGCACCGGTATTAACCAAGTCTACAGGCTGCGCAGCGCATCTATATGCAGGTAATCGGCCTGAAGCTGCCTGGCAAGTTGTTGCGCGCGTCCTAGCCGGATCGCCCCTCTTTCGATATCGACCAGCACACTCGGACAGCCGAGCGGTGCCAGTGTCGGCCATTCCTTGATCCGCCCATCGGTCAACACCAGACAACGCTGTTGCTCCTGGCCATGCCGCCGCTGCCGCTGTTCCAACCAGTGATTGGCCTGTGCAAGTGCCGCCAGCAATGGCGTTCCGCCACCCGCACCGAGCCCATCGAGCCATGGCTGCAATGCCCTTGAGGCTTTCAGGCCATGTCGTTGCCAGCACGGCTCGGTACCGCTGGCCGTGAGCAAGGCCAGCCGTGCACGACTGCGATAGGCCTGGTCGAAAATCTGCGCCAGCAAGCCCTTGGCCTGGCTCAAGGCCTGGTGACGGAGAGTCGACGCCGAGGCATCGACAATAATCAGCCACAGTTCATGGGGTGAGCTTTTGCGCATTTGCCACATGAGATCGCTGCGTTGACGCGGGCGCCCCTTGAGCAATGTCGCCAGCCAATGTACCGAATGTACCGAATGTACCGAGCCCTCTCGGCCGACCCGCACACGTCCGCGCACACCTTGATCGATTCGACCGGCCCGGGGTCTGGCATCCGCCCCCCGGGCGGAACGGGGGCGGATGCTCAGGGCTTTTTTGGCCAGCTCGGCACTTCCCGCCGGGCTCCGGCGACCACCGGTTGCGCTGGCATCTCGCCCCACTGTCCTTGCGCCGATGACGGCGCCTGGGCCTGGCCGCCCTGTGGCTGTTGCTCGGCAGGTGGTGGTGTGGCGGCACCGTTGCGACGACGATGGCGCAAGGCGAATTCCGCCACCGCGTCGATGTCCTCCTCGGTGATGGCACTGGCACCACGCCAGGCCGCATGAGCCCTGGACGCGCGCAGCCAGACCAGATCCGCGCGCAACCCGTCGACGCCGGCAGCGAAGCAGCGCGCCGTGATTTGCGCCAGGGCCTGATCGTCCAGCGCGATACCCGGCAGGTTCTCCCGCGCCTGCTGGCAACGCTGGCGCAGCGCTTCCTGGGCCGGTGCCCACTGGGCGCAGAACGCTTGCGGGTCGCTGTCGAAGTCGAGCCGACGACGAATGATCTGACCCCGCGCAGCCGGCTCCGGCTGACCACTCAGAACGACGTTGAGGCCAAAACGGTCGAGCAACTGCGGACGCAACTCACCCTCTTCCGGGTTCATGGTGCCAATCAGCACGAAGCGGGCACTGTGCCGGTGGGAAATGCCGTCGCGTTCGATGCGGTTGGTACCGCTGGCTGCCACATCCAGCAACAAGTCGACCAGATGGTCCGCCAGAAGATTGACTTCATCGACATACAGCACGCCGCCATCGGCCCGGGCCAGGACGCCCGGGGAAAACTGTGCGCGGCCCTGGCCGAGCGCCGCGTCCAGATCCAGCGTTCCCACCAGGCGCTCTTCGGTGGCGCCCAGTGGCAACGTGACGAACTGCCCGCTGGCCAACAAATCGGCCAGGCCGCGAGCCAGCGTGCTCTTGGCCATGCCCCGTGGCCCTTCGATCAGCACACCACCGATTTTCGGGTCGATGGCGGTCAGGCACAGGGCCAGCTTTAGCTCGTCGGCACCGACCACGGCGGACAAGGGAAAATGTGCGATGTCATTCATGGCGATTCGTCAGGCCTCTTCTTCACTGTCCAGCAACAGATTCTCCAGGGCCTGGCGATAATCGCCCGGCTCACTCCAGAGACCTCGCTGCTGGGCTTCGAGCAATCGTTCGGTAATGTCGCGCAGCGCGTGCGGGTTGTGCTGTTCGATGAACGCGCGGGTATCGGCATCCAGTACATAGGCATCGGCCAGCAGCGCGTAATGATGGTCGTCGATCAGGTGCGTGGTGGCATCGAAGGCGAACAGGTTATCGACGGTGGCCGCGAGCTCGAAGGCACCTTTATAGCCGTGGCGCTTGATACCGTCGATCCACTTCGGATTGACCGCCCGCGAGCGCACCACCCGATTGAGTTCTTCCTTGAGGGTACGGATACGCGGCACATCCGGCTGGCTGTGATCGCCGTGATAACTGGCCGCAGGTTGGCCGCCCAGGCTTTCCACCGCCGCGAGCATGCCGCCCTGGAACTGATAATAGTCATTGGAATCGAGCAGATCATGCTCGCGATTGTCCTGGTTCTGCACCACCGCTTGCACCTGGCTCAGGCGCTGGGCGAAGCGCTCGCGCGCCGGTGTGCCCTGGTCGGTGGCGCCATAGGCGTAACCGCCCCAGTTCAGGTAGACCTGGGCCAAATCCTCGCGGCTCTGCCACAAACGCCCGTCGATGGCATTTTGCACGCCGGCACCGTAGGCGCCAGGCTTGGCGCCGAAAATCCGCCAGCCCGCCTGGCGCTCGGCATCCTGTTCGCTCATGCCGCTGGCCAGCAGCTGTTCGCGCTCGCTGCGCACACGTGCGGCCAGCGGGTTCAGATCATCCGGCTCGTCGAGTGCGGCGACGGCTTGCACCGCAGCATCGAACAGGCGGATAAGGTTGGCAAAGGCATCCCTGAAAAATCCGGAAACGCGCAGCGTGACATCCACCCGCGGGCGGTCGAGCAGGCTCACCGGCAGGATTTCGAAGTCGTCGACGCGCTGGCTGCCGGTGGCCCAGACCGGACGCACGCCCATCAGGGCCATGGCCTGGGCGATGTCGTCGCCGCCGGTGCGCATGGTCGCCGTGCCCCACACTGACAGGCCCAGCTGACGCAAGTGATCGCCATGGTCCTGCAGATGGCGCTCCAGAATGAGATTGGCCGAAGCAAAACCGATACGCCAGGCGGTGGCGGTCGGCAAGTTGCGCACATCCACCGAATAGAAGTTGCGCCCGGTGGGCAGCACATCCAGCCGGCCCCGGCTGGGCGCCCCGCTGGGGCCGGCCGGGATGAAACGCCCCGCCAATGCATCGAGCAGGCCTTGCATTTCGGCCGGGCCACAGGCATCCAGGCGCGGCGCGACGGTTTCACGCAAGCCGTCGAGAATCGAGCGGACATCGGCCCAATCCTCGGTTTGCGGCAAGTCGGTTGCATCGTCCAGCGTTTGCTCGATCAATCGCGCTGCATATTTTTCCAGCCGTTCACGGGCGTCTCCGGCCGTGCGCCAGCTATCACTGGCCAAAGCCTGCAAAACCTGTGGTCGCGCGCCCTCCCAAGCTTGCCCCAGGTCACAATCGAGCGGATCGAAGCCTAATGAGAAGGCCTTGCCCAACGCCCGGAGCAAACTCGACTGGGCGCCCCGGCCATCGCCACGGGGTATGCGCAGCAGCGCGAGCAATGTATCGATACGCAGCCGGCCGCTTGGCGATTCGCCGAATACATGCAAGCCGTCGCGTATCTGCGATTCCTTCAGGTCGCACAAATAAGTGTCCAGCCGTGGTAGCCAGATGGCCACGTCGGCTTCGCTGCCCTGTCCTTCCTCGAGCTGCAGTTCGCGGTCGATATGCGCTTCGCGAACCAGCTTGAGGATGTCGCGCTGCAGCTCTCGGGCCCTGCGCGGGTCAAGCAGTTGCGCCTCGTAATATTCGTCGGCGAGCAACTCCAGGTCGCGCAGGGGGCCATAGGTTTCGGCACGGGTCAGCGGCGGCATCAGGTGGTCGATGATGACCGCCTGGGTACGTCGCTTGGCCTGAGCACCCTCGCCCGGATCGTTGACGATGAACGGATAGATGTTGGGCAGAGGCCCCAGCAAGGCGTCCGGCCAACAGTGTTCGGACAGACCGACGCCCTTGCCCGGCAACCATTCGAGGTTGCCATGCTTGCCGACATGCACCACCGCATCCACGGCAAAGCTGTGTCGCAGCCAGAAATGGAAGGCCAGGTAGCCATGGGGCGGAACCAGGTCCGGGTCGTGATAGACCGCGCTGGGGTCGACCTGATAACCCCGCGCCGGCTGGATACCGACAAAGGTCAGGCCAAAGCGCAGGCCGGCGACCATCATGCGGCCGTTGCGGAACATCGGGTCGGCCTGGGGCTCACCCCAGCGCTGGCGCACCGCCGCCTGATTGGCCAGTGGCAGCCGGGCGAATGCGGCCAGGTAGTCGTCCAGCGCCATGCTCTGGGCACAAGGGCGCTGGTCGAGACTGTCCAGATCATTGCTGACGCCACCCAGTAGCGCCTGGATCAGCGCGGTACCGTTGTCGGGCAGCCGGGAAACCGGATAACCCTGCTGCTGCAGGGCGCGCAGGATATTCAGCGCCGCTGCGGGGGTATCCAGGCCGACACCATTGCCGATCCGACCGTCGCGGGTCGGGTAATTGGCCAGTACCAGCGCCACGCGTTTCTGTGCATTGGGCAGACGGCCCAGCTCGCTCCAGCGGCGTGCCAGCTCGGCGACGAAGTCCATGCGCTCCAGGTGCGGGCGATAGCAGACCACATCCGACTGGCTGCGCTCGCTGCGCCAGGCCAGGTCCTTGAAACTGATCGGGCGGCTGATGATGCGGCCGTCAAGTTCCGGCAAGGCGATGTGCATGGCCAGGTCACGCGGGCCGAGGCCCTGCTCGCTGGCCTCCCAGCCGGGCTGGTTGTCCTGGGCGCAGATGGCCTGGATCACCGGGATATTGCGGCGAAACGGCCGCAGGTGCGGTGCTTCCGGGCTGGACTGGGCGAAGCCTGTGGTATTGAGAATGACCTCGGCACCGACCTCATCCAGCCAGTCCTCGGCCAGCGCCAGGCAGCCGGCTTCCTTCAGGCTGGCGACCGCGATCGGCAACGGGTTGAGCCCGGCCAACTGCAGGCGCTCGCAGAATGCATCGACGAATGCGGTATTGGCCGCCTGCAAGTGCGAGCGATAGAACAATAGAGGTACAACGGCCTGGTCGACCTGCCAGTCGGCGCGCCAGTCCTGCAACTGCGCCTGGGCGTTGCGCGGGTGATAGATCGCCGTGCGCGGCAGGGCCTGCGGCTCCTCCCAGGCGTAGTCACGGCCCAGCCAGCGGTTGGCCATGCAGTGATACAGATTGAGGGCATTGGCTTTGCCGCCCTGACGCAGAAAATGCCAAAGGCGCTCGGCTTCGGCGGCTGCGACGGTGCTCAGGCTGCTGAGTTCCGGGTCCGGGCGGTCGTCACCCGGCACCAGAATCAATTGCACGCCTCGGTCCGCCAATCCGACCAGCTGCTCGACGCCGTAGCGCCAATAGCCAATGCCGCCGTGCAATGAAATCAGAATGACCTTGGCATGACGCAGCACCTGGTCGACATAGAGGTCGACCGAGGCGTGGTTTTGCACCTGCATGGGGTTGGCCAGGCGCAGGCTGGGAAAGTCGTCCGGCAACTGCTGGGCAGTTTCGGCCAGCAGCGCCAGGTGGGAATCACCGCTGCAGAGAATGACCAGCTCGGCCGGTGTCTGGCCGAGGTCGGCAATACTGTCATCCGGCACGAAGCCGCCGGGTTGGGTCCGCAGCAGGTGCATGGCTTAGACGTTCAACGCGGCGTGCAGTTGGCTCTCGAGCAGCGCGGCATCGAGTTCCTGACCGATGAGCACCAGATGCGTGGCACGGTTTTCTTCGGCGCGCCAGGCGCGGTCATAGTGCTTGTCGAAGCGTGTGCCGACCCCCTGGATCAGCAAGCGCATGGGTTTGCCGGGAATCGCGGCGAAACCCTTGACCCGCAGGATGCCGTGTTGCACCACCAGTTGGGTCAGGGCATCGAGCAGCAGGCTCTCATCTGCTTGCGGCAATTGGATGGAGATGGAGTCGAAGGCATCGTGGTCATGATCGTCGTGATCATCGCCGTCATGGTGGTCGTGGTGTGTACGACGAGCATCGATATGCGCCTCCGACTCGGCTCCCAGACCCAGCAGGACCTCCAGCGGCAGGCGACCGCTGCTGGCTTCGATCACTTTGACCGCCGGCGGCAGTTCTTCAGCCACTTCGCGGCGCACGGCGGCGAGCAATTGGGCGTCGATCAGGTCCGCCTTGTTGAGGATGACCAGGTCTGCGCTGGCCAATTGGTCGGCGAAGAGTTCGTGCAGGGGCGATTCGTGGTCCAGGTTCGGATCGAGCTTGCGCTGGGCATCCACTTGATCCGGGAAGGCGGCGAAAGTGCCAGCAGCGACGGCTGGGCTATCGACCACGGTAATGACCGCATCGACGGTGCAGGCGCTGCGGATTTCCGGCCACTGAAAGGCTTGGACCAGAGGCTTTGGCAGCGCCAGGCCCGAGGTTTCGATAAGGATATGATCGAGGTCACCGCGGCGCTCGACCAGCTCGCGCATCACGGGGAAGAATTCTTCCTGGACGGTGCAACACAGGCAGCCGTTGGCGAGTTCGAAGATCCGGCCGTTGGCTTCTTCTTCAGTGCAGCCGATGCTGCATTGCTTGAGGATCTCGCCGTCGATACCCAGCTCGCCGAATTCGTTGACGATGACGGCGATGCGTCGGCCCTGGGCGTTGTCGAGCATGTGTCGCAACAGGGTGGTTTTGCCCGAGCCGAGGAAGCCGGTGACGATGGTGACGGGAAGTTTGGCCAGTGTTTTCATTGGATGCCCTTGGCGGATGGCGGGCATGCAGGACGAGTACCTCGGTGCCAGGCACGAGGTCGCATTCGCCACCGGATCACCCCGCCCGGTTGTAGTGAGAATCTGTCCGAGGCAGGTCTCCTGGCTTGCTGTGTGCCGATCGCTTTCGATCGGCGAGCCCGACGCCTTCCCGCATCAGTGCAGTGGCATTGTCGGATCTTTCACGGCTTACAGTTGCGGGGGCAGCCGCGGCATTGGACCGCGTTCCCGTCTTAGCTCCGGCTTGAAGGCTGGAGAACCTCGAATGGGCAAGGCTACGCAGTGGTTGCGGGTTGGTCAATCGCATCTGTCGAGTTGATTGCGCGGCGGGGCTCCCTGTCCGGCGCACCTCGATCGGCGTAGCCGCTGCCGCCAGGCTGCGCTGGGGCCGCAAGGCCCCCTGGCAATCTCAAGATCCTGCGCCTGCTTCGCACGCGAGCGCAGCCTTCGGCAGCGGCTACAAAGGTGTGAACAGGCGCATACCCAAGCAACCAACACCCCACATGCCATTTGACGCCCCCCACCCACCCATGCTCTCCTACGCGGATTCGTTTGGGTGCCCTTCACAGGGTGAAACGGGAAACCGGTGCGTCAGGTGCTACTACACTACCTGGCAAGTCCGGCGCTGCCCCCGCAACGGTAAGCGAGAGAAGAATCAGATCCACTGTGCCAGCTGTCCGGCATGGGAAGGTGATTCTTGCAGGCTTGAGCAACACGCCAGCCCCTCGCAAGCCCGGAGACCGGCCCAGACCATACCTGACAAACCCGCGGTGGGCGGGCGCTGTTGATACCTCTGCGAGCTCGCGCGCAGGGGTTCTTCGCGCTTGGCCGCCTCGATCACCACAAGAGGGAAGCGCCATGCCCATCACTACCGCCAGCCACTCAGCCGTCGTCACGTCCACCCAGACCCAACGCCTGGTCGTCGCCATATGCGCCTCCGTGCTCGGCATCTGCCTGGTCTATTTCGCCGGTTTCTCGCACATCGAAGCCGTTCACAACGCCGCGCATGACACCCGTCACAGCGCCGCTTTCCCGTGCCATTGAGAACAGCCAACATGATCAAGCGCATTGCCCGGACTGCAGGCTTTACCGGCCTGCTCGCCGCCCTGCTGTTGACCCTGCTGCAAAGCTTCTGGGTCGTCCCGCTGATCCTGCAAGCGGAAACCTATGAAAATGCGGCCCCTGCCGTCGAAGCACACGAGCATGCCGACGGCGCTGCGGCCGGGCACAGCCACGATGCCGAAGCCTGGGCGCCGGAAGATGGCTGGCAGCGCCTACTTTCCACCACTGGCGGCAACCTGGTGGTCGCCGTCGGCTTCGCGCTGATGCTGGCCGCGCTGTATACCCTGCGTGCACCCGGCCGCACCTCCGAAGGCGTGCTGTGGGGGCTGGCCGGTTTCGCCGTGTTCTGCCTGGCGCCAAACCTGGGCTTGCCGCCGGAGCTGCCCGGCACTGCCGCTGCAGACCTGGCCCTGCGCCAAACCTGGTGGGTCGGGACTGCCGCTTCCACTGCCGTGGGCCTGGCGCTGATCGCGTTCGGCAAGAACTGGCTGCTCAAGGTCCTGGGCGCAGCGATTCTGGTGGTGCCGCATTTCATCGGCGCACCGCAGCCTGAAGTGCATGAAAGCCTGGCCCCCGAAGCGCTGGAATCGCAGTTCCAGATCGCATCCTTGCTGACCAATGCCGTGTTTTGGGTTGCACTGGGCCTGATCAGCGCCTGGCTGTTTCGTCGCAAAAGCCAGGCCTGATGAGCCTGGCCGGCCGTTCGCAGGTCCTGGTGGCCGGCTTCGGCTGCCAACGCGGTTGCTCGGCCAGCGAGCTGGGCGCCCTGCTTGACCGGACGTTGCTGCAATACCGGCTGCAGCGTTCGGCGCTGACCGGCCTTGCCAGCATCGACCTGAAATGTCAGGAGCCCGGGCTGCTGGCATTGGCCGAGCAACTCGGTTTGCCACTGGTGTTTTTCAGCTCGGCTGAACTGGCCCGCTTCGAGCCGCAACTCAACCATCGGTCTACCCTCGCCCATCGCCATACCGGTTGCTTCGGCATCGCCGAAAGCTGTGCGCTGGCGTTGGCCGAACAGCTGGGCGGCTGCTCAGCCGAACTGAAAGCACCGCGCTGCACATCTGCTCGCGCCACACTGGCATTGGCTGCTCCCCGGCAAAATATTCGATAATCTCCCTCTAGCACGCGTCGGCTACTTGAGTTTTTTTCAAGCAAAACGCGTTTCCAGGCTTTTTCAGGATTCTCCAATGACGGTCTACTTTATTGGTGCAGGCCCCGGCGACCCGGAGTTGATCACGGTCAAGGGGCAACGCCTGATCCGCACCTGCCCGGTGATCATCTACGCCGGCTCACTGGTGCCGGCTGCCGTGCTCGAAGGCCATTGTGCCGAGGTGCTGGTCAACAGCGCCGAGCTGCACCTGCAGCAAATCATCGAGACGATTCAAGCCGCACACGCCAAGGGCCAGGACGTGGCTCGCGTGCATTCCGGCGACCCGAGCCTGTACGGCGCCATCGGTGAACAGATTCGCTATTTGCGAGAATTGGGCATCCCTTACCAGATCATTCCCGGCGTTACTGCCACGGCGGCGAGTGCGGCCCTGCTTGGCGTCGAGCTGACGCTGCCGGCGATCTCCCAGAGCGTGATCCTGACCCGTTACGCCGACAAATCCCCGATGCCCAGCGGCGAAGAGCTGGCAAGCCTGGCCCGGCACCGTTCGACCATGGCCATCCACCTCGGCGTCCAGCACCTTGAAAAAATCATAGAGGAGCTGCGCCCGCACTATGGCGACGATTGCCCGATTGCCGTGGTGCACCGCGCCACCTGGCCGGATCAGGACTGGGTCGTCGGCACCCTCGACGATATTCTCGACAAGGTCCGGGACAAGGGCTTTCGCCGTACCGCGCTGATTCTGGTGGGCCGGGTACTGGCCACTGACAGCTTCTCGGAGTCGGCCTTGTACCGCGCCAGCCACGCTCACCTGTACCGGCCGTAAGTGGCAGGAGAGCTTGCCCGGATTGGCCAGCCGGCCGCCTATGAATTGTTGATTCTGGCCGACAGCGTCAAGCCCGAAGGCTGCGCTCGCACGGCCGGTTGATCGGGCATAAAAAACGGCGCTCACGGGGCGCCGTTTTTTCATCTGCAGCGAACGCCTTCCTTAGTAGTAGGCGTTTTCTTTCTGCGTGTGGTCGGTCACGTCGCGAACACCCTTGAGCTCAGGGATGCGCTCGAGCAACGTGCGCTCGATCCCTTCCTTGAGGGTGACGTCGGCCTGACCGCAACCCTGGCAACCGCCACCGAACTGCAACACGGCAATACCGTCTTCGACCACTTCGATCAGACTCACCTGACCGCCGTGGCTGGCAAGCCCCGGGTTGATCTCGGTTTGCAGGTAATAGTTGATGCGCTCGTTGATCGGACTGTCGGCGTTGACCATCGGTACTTTGGCGTTAGGCGCCTTGATGGTCAGTTGCCCGCCCATGCGATCGGTGGCGTAGTCGACAACAGCGTCCTCCAGGAACGCCTCGCTGACGCCGTCGATCCAGGCGGTAAAGCTTTTCAGCCCCAGCGCGGTGTCTTCCGGCTTTTCTTCGCCCGGCTTGCAGTAAGCAATGCAGGTTTCGGCATACTGGGTACCCGGCTGGGTGATGAATACGCGTATGCCAATGCCCGGGGTGTTCTGCTTGGAGAGCAGATCAGCCAGGTAATCGTGCGCGGCGTCGGTAATGGTAATGGCGCTCATGGAAGTTCCTCACAGACTTGCCGGCAGTTTACGCGAAACGGCGCGCCTGAAAAAGTCCTAGTAATTTTGTCGGGTTACCGGCACGGTCGCAGGCACTGCCAGATGACTGTCCAACCACCCCTTGATCTGGTGATACAGGCGCTTCTCGATCAGCACGTAACTGGCCCGGGAGGCCAGCGCTCGTAGAGCTTGAAGCGAATACAGCATCCTGGACCCTCTGACGGCCTGTATTGATATCGATACTTCAGGCCCCGGCATGGCCGGGATCCCAGAGGTCGGACCACGACAAGCTGTAAAAGGTCGCGAAAAACCGCTCGGCGGTCGTGCATTGCGATGCCCTCGTTGCCCTCGTTCCCACTCTGCGTGGGAACGAGGGCAGGAGCACCTTGATACCCGCTTCAGAGGTTTTGGTAGCGGTTCATATCCAGCACACCGGCCTCCACCGGCTCGGTTTCACGGATATAGCTGGCGAGGTCGTGAAAGTACTCCCAGAACTGCGGATGACTGCGCCGCACGCCCCAGCGCATGACGATCCGCTCGAAGTTTTCCGGCGTTTTGGCCAGTTCCATGTCCTCGACGAACTCCGGCACATCGCTGGCCGGGACATTGAACATGAAATTCGGATAGCTGCTCATCACCCCGGGGTAGATCGTCAAGGTGTCGAGCCCCGGCTGGTAGCGATGGGCTTCCCCTAGCATGAACGCCACATTGCTGTGGGCGCGGTTGCGCAGCAGGCTGTAGACCACGCGCTTGCCGTTGCTGCCCTCGATGCGCAGCATGGTCGCCTCGGGCAACTGGTCGATGACTTTCAGCCCCGCGGCCGGGCGTGACGCCAGGCGGCTGAGCACCTGCTCGACATTCCTGAACTCCTCACCGATGCCCGGCCGCGAGCAATAAGCGCCCTGACAGCGGTTGATCGGATCGGGCCTGGCATTGAGGCTGCCAGTACGCTCGACGAGTTTGAGGGCAAAGTCGCGCTTGGGATTGTTTTCGTCCAGTTTCAAACCGCTCGGCGTATCGGTATCGATGCTCTCATAGTCCATCCACATCTTGATCTTGCCGCTTTTCTGGTACCAGTCGCCGAGGATGTCGCCGCGTTGTTCGGCCGGCATCAGGCGCAGAAAGTTGACCTCCGCGCCGTTGCGGATGAGGTCGAAGTACAAGCGCGTCTGCGCCTGGTGCGAAACATTGCCGAACACATCGAAATTGACCGCCAACTGATAATAGGTGCGTTCGAACAAGGGATAGTCGAACAACCAGAGGGTCTTGGGCACATCACCTACCAACCCCTTGCTGACCGAAGCACTGTCGAAGTGTCGGAAGATCGTCAGCAACGCGTTGTCGTTGCCGGCCCAGAGGGTCGACCAACTCGGTGCCGGCATTTGCGCATAAGCCTCGCGGCGCAAGCTTTCATACTCGTTGCGCTTGTCCCGGTAGGCATGCCACAGGCTCAAGACACTGCCGACATCGTCGATCTGCCCGGGCATGGCCAACAAGGGCGTGGCCTCGCCCCGGTAACTGGCATCGGTGATAAAGCGGTCATGCGCAGGTTCCTGGAACAGTGCCCAGAAGTTGTCGCGAATCACATCGGTAGCGATCTGGCCACGGCAGACCGGCCCACGGATAAAGGTGCGCACGAAATACTCGGCGTTATCGAGCATGAACTGATAGCGCGCAACCGCCGGGATGGCGGCGAAGGTTTCGAACGGATTGGCGCGGTGACGCGGACCGTAGCCAGGCAAGGATCTGGCATGCCAGTCACCGCTGTAGAACAACTGTTCGACACGCTTGAGCTTGTTTGGCCCCATGGGATAGGTGATATGCGTCTTGTGTACGATCACACCTTGCACCGGCATCAACCGATAGAAAAAATCGCTGCCCGGCTCGTCATTGGGCCGACGCGTCGCGATCAGGTCGATCGGCTTGCCGCTGGGCGTGCGTGAACGAACCCACTGGAAAAAGTGCCCCGGCTCGCCACCGGTAAAATAGATGTGCGCCAGGAACAAGTGCTCGTACAGCCAGCGCGCCACCAGCGCCTCGGTGGAACCGGGTCGGTTGAACAAGGCTTCCCAGTCGGCGATCTGTGTTGCTTCGCTGGCGCTGGGGATGATGGCGTTCTGCTCCATCGGTGCACCAACGGCCAGCCAGCGCTTGAGGGTCTGGTATTGCGGCTCGGTCAGGCCGGTCACCGCCAGCGGCATGCCCTCCCTGGGATGGGACTTGGCATAAGCATCGAACTCGCCTGGCAACGGGCAGAGGTTTTCCCGATCGAGCCCCAGCACGATCTCTTCCGGCAGCTTGGCATTGGGCTGCAGCGGCGTGCTGTGGCCCAGCTCGAGCATCCGCGCCATCAGCGCGGCCTGGTTGCCCTGGGCGTCGAGTACCGAATAGAAACCCTTGCGGCGCCAGGCATCGCTGCCGCTCGCATCATAAAACAGCCGGGTCGGCGCCTCGGCAACACTGCGGTCCCCCTTGTACACCGGGACTTTCGAAGCTCCTCGGACAACGCCTTCGGCGCTGCCCAGGTTGAGCTGGCAGGCGGCATCATTGCAGGCATGGCAGGCGACGCATTTCTCGGTAAAGATCGGTTGAACATCCCGGGCATACGAAATAGCCGAGCCAGAGAGAGGGGCTTGCCCAAGCGCCGAACTGCAAACGAGCAACGCGAAGGCGCTGGCAAGGAAGCGATGCACCATGTGCCGGTGTCCTGAAAATTAAAAACCTGGCGATTCTACCCGTGAGACACCCGCACCAACATGAGCCAAATTCATGCAAATGATTGATACGCTTAAATACCGCGCAGGTTTGTTATTATTCCGCATCTTTCGTATCCGCCCTACCAGGTAGTCCTATGTCTGACCGCAGCGCTCGTCTCCAAGCACTTCAGCAAGCCCTCAAAGAGCGCATTCTGATACTCGATGGCGGCATGGGTACCATGATCCAAAGCTACCGCCTGGAGGAACACGACTATCGTGGCACGCGCTTCGCCGACTGGCCGAGCGACGTCAAGGGCAACAATGACCTGCTGGTGCTGACCCGCCCCGATGTGATCGGCGCCATCGAAAAGGCTTACCTGGATGCCGGTGCCGACATCCTCGAAACCAACACCTTCAACGCCACCCAGGTATCCCAGGCCGACTACGGCATGGAAACGCTGGTGTATGAGCTGAACGTCGAGGGCGCCCGCCTGGCGCGCCAGGTGTGCGATGCCAAGACCCTGGAAACCCCGGACAGGCCGCGCTTCGTCGCCGGCGTGCTCGGCCCGACCAGCCGCACCTGCTCGTTGTCGCCAGACGTGAACAACCCCGGCTACCGCAACGTCACCTTCGACGAACTGGTGGTGAACTACACCGAGGCCACCAAAGGCCTGATCGAAGGCGGTGCCGACCTGATCCTGATCGAAACCATCTTCGACACCCTCAACGCCAAGGCGGCCATCTTCGCCGTACAAGGCGTGTTCGAAGAGCTGGGCGTTGAACTGCCGATCATGATCTCCGGGACCATCACCGACGCCTCCGGCCGAACCCTGTCGGGGCAGACCACCGAAGCGTTCTGGAACTCGGTCAGCCACGCCAAGCCGATTTCCGTCGGCCTGAACTGCGCCCTGGGCGCCAGTGAATTGCGCCCGTACCTGGAAGAGCTGGCGAACAAGGCCAACACCTATGTTTCGGCACACCCCAACGCCGGCCTGCCGAACGCCTTCGGCGAGTACGACGAACTGCCCGAGCAAACCGCCAAGGTCATCGAAGAATTCGCCCAAAGCGGCTTCCTGAACATCGTCGGCGGTTGCTGCGGCACCACGCCGGGGCACATCAAGGCCATCGCCGAGGCAGTCAAGGGCTATGCCCCGCGGGTGATCCCGGACATTCCCAAGGCCTGCCGCCTGTCGGGCCTGGAGCCGTTCACCATTGACCGGCAATCGCTGTTCGTCAACGTCGGCGAGCGGACCAACATCACCGGCTCCGCCCGCTTCGCCCGCCTGATCCGTGAAGACAACTACACCGAAGCACTGGAAGTCGCCCTGCAGCAGGTCGAGGCCGGCGCCCAGGTGATCGACATCAACATGGACGAGGGCATGCTCGATTCGAAGAAGGCGATGGTCACCTTCCTCAATTTGATTGCCGGCGAGCCGGACATCTCGCGCGTGCCGATCATGATCGACTCCTCCAAGTGGGAAGTCATCGAGGCGGGCCTGAAGTGCATCCAGGGCAAGGGCATCGTCAACTCGATCAGCATGAAAGAAGGCGTGGAGCAGTTCATTCACCACGCCAAGCTGTGCAAGCGCTATGGCGCGGCCGTGGTGGTGATGGCCTTCGACGAAGCCGGCCAGGCCGACACCGAAGCGCGCAAGAAAGAAATCTGCAAGCGCTCCTACGATATCCTGGTCGATGAAGTGGGCTTCCCGCCGGAAGACATCATTTTCGACCCGAACATCTTCGCTGTCGCCACCGGCATAGAAGAGCACAACAACTATGCTGTCGATTTCATCAACGCCTGTGCCTATATCCGCGACCACCTGCCCTATGCCTTGACCAGCGGCGGCGTGTCCAACGTGTCGTTCTCGTTCCGTGGCAACAACCCGGTGCGCGAGGCGATCCACTCGGTGTTCCTGCTGCATGCCATCCGCAACGGCTTGAGCATGGGTATCGTCAACGCCGGCCAGCTGGAGATCTACGATCAGATCCCGCTGGAGCTGCGTGAGCGGGTCGAGGACGTCATCCTCAACCGCACCCCCGAAGGCACCGACGCCCTGCTGGCCATCGCCGACAAGTACAAGGGCGACGGCAGCGTCAAGGAAGCCGAAACCGAAGAGTGGCGTGGCTGGGACGTCAACAAGCGTCTCGAGCACGCGCTGGTCAAGGGCATCACCACCCACATCGTCGAAGATACCGAAGAATCGCGCCAGTCCTTCGCCCGCCCGATCGAAGTGATCGAAGGCCCGCTGATGTCCGGCATGAACATCGTTGGCGACCTGTTCGGTGCCGGCAAGATGTTCCTGCCGCAAGTAGTCAAGTCGGCACGGGTAATGAAACAGGCCGTGGCCCACCTGATTCCGTTCATCGAACTGGAAAAAGGCGACAAACCCGAAGCCAAGGGCAAGATCCTCATGGCCACGGTCAAGGGCGACGTTCACGACATCGGCAAGAACATCGTCGGCGTGGTGCTCGGTTGCAACGGCTACGACATCGTCGACCTCGGCGTAATGGTCCCAGCCGAAAAGATCCTGCAAGTGGCCAAGGAGCAGAAGTGCGACATCATCGGGCTGTCCGGGCTGATTACCCCGTCGCTCGATGAGATGGTCCACGTTGCCCGCGAAATGCAGCGCCAGGACTTCCACCTGCCGCTGATGATCGGCGGCGCGACCACTTCCAAGGCCCACACGGCGGTGAAGATCGAGCCCAAGTACAGCAATGACGCGGTGATCTATGTCACCGACGCCTCGCGCGCCGTCGGTGTGGCCACGCAGTTGCTGTCCAGGGAACTCAAGCCGGCCTTCGTCGAGAAGACTCGCCTGGAATACATCGAAGTGCGCGAGCGCACCGCCAACCGCAGCGCCCGCACCGAGCGCCTGGGCTACCCGCAGGCCATTGCAGCCAAGGCCAACTTCGATTGGAGCAGTTACCAGCCGGTGAAGCCGACCTTCACCGGGGTCAAGGTCCTGGACAACATCGACCTGAACGTTCTGGCCGAGTACATCGATTGGACACCGTTCTTCATCTCCTGGGACCTGGCCGGCAAGTACCCGCGCATTCTCACCGACGAAGTGGTCGGTGAAGCGGCCACGGCGCTGTACGCCGATGCCCGGGAGATGCTGCGCAAGCTGATCGACGAGAAGCTGATCAGCGCCCGCGCGACCTTCGGTTTCTGGCCGGCCAACCAGGTGCAGGACGATGACATCGAAGTCTATGGCGACGATGGCAAGCCCCTGGCATTGCTGCACCACCTGCGCCAGCAGACCATCAAGACCGATGGCAAGCCGAACTTCTCCCTGGCCGACTTCGTCGCGCCTAAAGAGAGCGGCGTGACCGACTATGTGGGCGGCTTCATCACCACCGCCGGCATCGGTGCCGAAGAAGTGGCCAAGGCTTATCAGGACAAGGGCGACGACTACAACTCGATCATGGTCAAGGCCCTGGCCGATCGCCTGGCCGAGGCCTGCGCCGAGTGGCTGCACCAGCAGGTGCGTAAAGAGCATTGGGGTTACGCCAAGGACGAGCAACTGGATAACGACGCGCTGATCAAGGAGCAGTACGTGGGCATTCGCCCTGCCCCGGGCTACCCGGCGTGCCCTGATCACACGGAGAAAGGTACGTTGTTCGAACTGCTGGATCAGAATGGCCAGAGCGGCGTGACCCTGACCGAGCATTACGCCATGTTCCCGGCGGCGGCTGTTAGCGGCTGGTATTTTGCTCACCCGCAGGCGCAGTATTTTGCCGTGGGCAAGATCGACAAGGATCAGGTGCAGAGCTATTCGGGACGCAAGCGCCAGGACATCGCGGTGAGTGAGCGGTGGTTGTCGCCTAATCTGGGGTATGACAACTAATCAGCGTATTGCGACCGCTTCGCGGTCGATCGCGGGCAAGCCCGCTCCCACAGTGATTTGTGTCGAATGCAAAACCTGTGGGAGCTGGCTTGCCCGCGATAAGGGCTGCAAGGCCCTTCATGGGACTACACTGATGGCAAACCCAGCCATCAGGAGCCCCTCATGGACGACCCCGCTCAACAAAAGCCACCCACGTTCTGGCAAATGCTGCACAGCGTCATCGCCGCCGCCTTCGGCGTGCAAAGCGCCAAGAACCGCGCTCGCGATTTCACTCACGGCAAACCCGGTCACTTCATCGCACTCGGGGTGTTGTTCACCCTGCTGTTTGTGCTGGTGCTGATTGGCGTAGTGAAAGTGATATTGCATCTGGCCGTGGCCTGATCAGCAAACCGCCCGAAGGCTTCCCACCGGGCGGTGCTGTTGTCGCGCTTGTGCCGCTACTGGTGGCTGACCCAGTACACCGCAGTCGATACCGCCAGGATAATCAAAAATAGAATTGCCCAAGCATCAACGGTGCTGTCGCTTTTCCTTGCCTTGGTTGAATTTCCCATTGCATCGCCTCTTGTGATTTCTTATTGGGGAATGCATATGACACGCCCTGCAGTTAAGTTCAGCATTGCCCATTCCTCAAGTGTGGCTATTTACAGGACTGGATTGTTTGCTGCCGGGCAGCTTCAACGCCCCATCGGTCAAGCGCTCGAGCAGGTCAGCCTCTGCCTGTTGCTGTAGCCGGTTGAGGGTGTCGATAGCTTTCAAGTAGCGATAATCATCGATCTCGACGCGCTGCACTCTCCCCTCGATACGCATGACGTCGAGCGTGACCTGCAGCGGATCGGCCAACTCGCTCAACACCGCTTCGGATACTTCAGGCAAAGGATTGGCCGGGTCCAGGCAGGCGTCCAGATAGTCCAGCCCCAGGTGCCCGGGCTGTGCGGCCTGCTCGAATTCGAGGGGGTATCCGGACTTGAGAAACTCGACCCAGAAATCCTGCGCGACCATCCATTGCTTCAGGGCAAGGGTCTGCTCCTTGTGCTCGATCATCTCGGCGGTCTCTGTCAGTACCTGATCGGTGACCTGGTCGGCGAGATCAAGGTACAGTGCTTCGGTCGGTTGGTCAGGCAAACCGAGCCTGGCCGCCAGGCGAACGCGAAATGCGAGCAACACTTCAATTTCGTCGATTTCCTGATCCGGTGCGGCTCTGCGCCAACGATTGATGAACTTCCTGGCGGCGATATCGACCTCGTCGAGGCGAAACAGCTGCCTGGCCAAAGCGGCCATCGGCACGCGCTTGCGCTCGATCGGCAGGTCTTGCAGATCCAGTTGGTAGACCCTGAGTTCAACCTCCAACTGACTGAACAGCAATGCGGCCCGGTCAGCGCAGGTCTCCTCCCCTCGGGCCAGGGCAAACAGGCGCTCACGCAATCCCTGTGAGTCAGCAGCGGCATCGAGCAGGCGCCAGACACGCTGCTGTGAAGCGCGATTGCCCGGGTCATGTTCGGCCGAGTCCGCCAGGCGTTGCAACACCCGGAAAAATGGCTGCGCGCCAGGCTGCTCCTGCAGTTCTTCCCAGCGCGATCGCTGCTCTGCGGTGGCCCCGTCATACCAACGGGTCATGTCGGTCTCAGCCAACGTAGAGGCCTCTGACGCGGTGCTCCCCGTGCGGTAAACTCCGCCCCCTTCGGCAAACGCTGCCGCCGCTTCGGTAGACAGCGGATTACCGTCCAGGTTGAATCGCCAGAGATTTGCCAGACCGTCCGGTAGTATCTGCAGCCGATTGAAGCTCAGGTTCACCGACTGCAGGTTCTGCAATTGCCCAAGCCCCGTCGGCCAGCCAGTCAACCCTGTGTTTTGCAGGTTCAATTGCGTGAGCCGGCTCAGGTTCGACACATCCGGCGCCTGACCGAGTGGGTTGTCACTCATGCTCAGTATTTCAAGCTCGGTCATATCCGCCAGCAAACGGATATCACCGGCAAAAAAGGTTATCCAGTTGCCGGACAAATAAAGGCGACGCAGACTCGACAGTTGCGCAATGCAGCCCAGGGAACCTGCGGGAAACAGACTGTCGTTGCCCGCCAGGTTGAGCGAGCGCAATTGGCGCAACGAAGCCAATTGCTCCAGCGCCTCAAGGTTGATGGCCAAGCCGTTGCCGGAGAGGTCCAGGACCTGCAGCCAGCGTGCCCCACTGAGCAGACCCAAGTCGGTGCCCAACGCCTGAATGTGGTTATCGGGCAGCAGCAATTCGCGCAGTTGCGGCATGGCGCGCACCGCCTCCGGGAGACGGGTCAAGCCGCCGCGGGAGATGACCAGCGCCCGCAGGCCGGTGAACCGGCGCAAGAAAGCCTCTGTTCCTTCAGTAAGCTGCATATCGCTGAGCGCCAGCTCCGTCACATGCTCGAAGCCATCACCGATCGCTGGCAGTTCGCCGACATCGAGTTCACTGATCGCCAAACGATAGCCTTCATAGGTATAGGCTCGGGACCCAGGGTGCACTCTTCGCTGCCAGCAATCCTGCAACTGGTCGGCGAACAACCGCCGGTGAACCCCATAGGGGCCCTCCTGCTCGGACCACGTCGCCAATGACGCCTCCAACGAGCGCCATTGCTCTTCAAGACGAGTGATTTGCGTCGCAAGTGGCACCCTGGACTGTTGCAACGCTGCTCTGAAATCAGCCAGTTGCGCTGCATCGAGCCCGGGAAACAGGGCCTGCAGACGCCCATCAGGATTGGGCAGCAGCCGGCCGACAACACCGCCCAACGGATAACCGAAGCGCCCTTGGGACAACCGTTGCAGCGCCTGGATGCGTGGCTTGATGGGGCGCATGTCAAGCAACATGGCAGCCTGGGCGCGGTCATCGAACAGTCGCTGTCCAGGCGCTGCCTTCGCCTGCAAGACGGCGCTATCGGCATTGGCCATGGTTTCGAACTCAAGGCCCAGCAGGGCCTGATTCAGACGTGACTGTTGAAGATACCAGCGCGCCGCTTCTGCCATGCGCAGGGGCACGCGCCCCGTGCGCAACATCCGCGCACGTTCGCTCGCGCGGCTCATGCCCAGCAGCTCATTGGCACAATTGGCACTGAGCCCGGGAAAATCGCGGATCAACAACTTGCCCTGAGGCTTGAGAGCGAAGGCCAGACCGAGATCCGCAAGACCGCGATCGATTCGATAGCCTTCGATCGCGTCCAATAACAGCGCCGGAACAGGCAGGCCTCTGGAATAGACCGACCGCAGCCGGGCTTCACTGACTGCACTGACACGGACAAGTGCCAGCAGATCGGCATCGGGCACCTGACTCAACCCCGGTCTGAGGCGCTGAATCAACCGGGACACGTCCCAACCGCGGGGGTTCTCGCCTTCGATCCACCAACTGCCCATGCCGTTGTGCGTGGCCAATGGCGAGTATCGTTGTGGGTCATCAGGTGCGGTCACCCGCCACTTGCCGGGCTCCCCGTCAGGGCGAACCTCCAGGGTTCGTTGCTCCAGCCGGATGAATCGGCGCCCGGCATGCTCATACTGCCCCAGTTGGTTGGGTTGCAGCGCATCGAGATTGGGCGCCGACACCTCATAAACGCTCAAGTCGGAATTCCATAGCCGTGAACTGCCATCAGGCAGACGTACCGGCACCAACCGATCCACAAAGCTCACGCCTTTGGATGCCGGCGGGTTGACCGAACCATGGGCGAACCCCAGGGCACCTATCAAGGCAAGATTCTCGGCTACGCCCATCAAATAGCCGAGGGCTTGATCGGTTTCGCTCTCTTCCCAGGCTTCGACCCCGTGAAAGAGTTCGCTCATCAACTGTGCGCCCGCCACCGGCATCATAATGATGCCCAACACCGGCACGAACAGGGCCGCCAGATTGAGTACGTCGAAACCAGCTGCCAGCCAGCCCTGCAGACGCTCCCTGCGAGCAACTGCGTCGACCTCTGCGGTGGGCACCGCCAGCACCCGGGCATCATCTCGAATTCGTCGCAGATGCTGATCGAAACACTGCCGAAAAAGATTGCCCGTTACCTCTTGCGCGACGAGGTCCAGGCGCGCTCGCGAACTGTCCAGCGCTCGCACACCTTCTCGATGGGTCACGGTATGGGCATTGAACAGGCTGTCGATCTTGTGGTTGTAGGCAGCCAGATTGCGTTGACTGACAAACCGCCTGAAAAAACGCTGATAGCTGCGATTACGCAGTTTGCCGCGCAACGCCTGCATGAAAGCAGCCCGCGAAGCATATTGCTTGAAAGCGCCATCGGGGTCGTCGGGGATATAGACCAGGCAGGACTGAATACCACTGGGCGCCGGCTGCAGAACCTCGAACAGAATCAACTCATCGAGTAAAAGCCCCCAAATCGTCAGCCGGCAGGTCTTGTAGTAACGGTCGCCTCGGAACTGCAGACCCGCGCCCACTGCTGCATGACTGGCAGCATCGATGTCGCCCTTGAGCAGTGCCAGTTCGGCCTCGGCCAGCAAGGCGTAACGCTGGCAAGTCATCATGTCTCCACGCAAGTTACCCTGCGCGACCTGGTCCGTGATGCCCGGGCTCCCCGAGGGCAAGAACACGCTTTGCAGATGCTCCTGATAACGCTGGCCCAGATCCAGGTTCCGGCAAACCCTGGCGAACGCTTCAGGGGCAATATCGATGGGTTGGTCGTCAGCCTGCAACAACGCGGTGCCGTAATCGAAGGGCTCTTGCTCGACAAAATTCTGCAGCGCCGCTTGCAACAGGGTTTGACGCGAGGTCGCCAATACAGCACCGGGACGGCTGCTCAGCGCTCGAGAACCCCGCACTACATGGAAAAAAAACGAGCGCGTAACATCGATCTTCAGCCCGAATGACTCCTCCAGCGCGGCTGACAACAGCGGTTCGGCAAAGCGCTGCAAACCTTGCCAATCCGATAGCAAGCCGCGTACAACGCGCTTGTGCCGCTGGCTTTGCACAATGGCTTTTTGCAGCTGCAGTCGTTGATCCGTGGTGGCGCCAACCAGCCAGGCGGGTATGCGCTGCTGGCTGAAGCGGCCATGCAAACCAGCCTCGACAGGTGTCCGTTGGGTGACCGAATGCTCACCGGCTGCCTCCCTGCTCTGTGTATCCTGCGCCATGTCTGTTTTCCCGATGCTATTGAAGCGCTCAGAAAAACAGGATGACAATCAACAAGGGGGGTAATTAGTTATTTCAGAATCGGCCTCCACTGACGAAGGAATAGCCGCAGTCCTGGCCACACCCTGGCCGCAAAGCCCTCCTTCTGTCATTTTTCATCGCTGGCCCCACACCCTCCCTGCTCTATATACGCAGTTAGCTCATTTCGTTATTTGCATATACTAAAACTTCACTTTTGCGCATAACTACAAACTGTTATCTTGCTCCGGCTCCGCCTGGAGTGCGCGGCCGTGCGCGCAGATTAGCTGTAAGCAGCCTGAGAACAGGACCTATATGTACGTATACGACGAGTACGATCAGCGGATCATCGAGGACCGCGTCAAGCAGTTCCGTGATCAGACCCGCCGCTATCTGGCTGGCGAGCTCAGTGAAGAAGAGTTCCGCCCCCTGCGCCTGCAAAATGGCCTCTATATTCAGCGGTTTGCCCCGATGCTGCGGGTTGCCGTGCCTTATGGCCAACTGACTTCGCACCAAACGCGGATGATGGCCAAAATCGCTCGCGATTTCGACAAGGGCTACGCCCATATCAGTACCCGCCAGAACGTACAGTTCAACTGGCCGGCCCTGGAAGATATCCCGGACATTCTCGCTGAGCTTGCGACCGTGCAGATGCACGCGATCCAGACCAGCGGCAACTGCCTGCGCAACGTCACTACCGATCAGTTTGCCGGCGTCGCCGCCGATGAACTGGTCGACCCGCGCCCGTGGTGCGAAATCGTTCGCCAGTGGACCACCTTCCACCCAGAATTTGCCTACCTTCCGCGCAAGTTCAAGATTGCCATCAACGGTTCGGTCAGCGACCGCGCCGCCATCGAAGTGCACGATATTGGCCTGGAGCCGGTGCGCAACGAAGCGGGCGAGCTGGGTTTCCGCGTGCTGGTCGGTGGCGGCCTGGGCCGTACGCCTGTAGTGGGCGCCTTCATCAACGAGTTCCTGCCGTGGCAGGACCTGTTGAGCTACCTGGATGCCATCCTGCGTGTCTACAACCGCTACGGCCGTCGTGACAACAAGTACAAGGCGCGTATCAAGATTCTGGTCAAGGCACTGACGCCGGAAGTCTTCGCCGAGAAGGTCGAAGCCGAAATGGCTCACCTACGTGGCGGCAGCACGACCCTAACCGAAGCCGAGCTGCACCGCGTCGCGAAACACTTCGTCGACCCTGAGTACAAGGCTTTGGGCGACTTCAGCGGCGAACTGGCCCAGCTCGATCAACAGCACCCGGGTTTTGCCCGCTGGCGCACGCGCAACGTCCGGGCGCACAAGAAGCCTGGCTATGCTGCCGTGACCCTGTCGCTCAAGCCGACCGGCGTCGCCCCTGGCGATGTGACGGACAAGCAGCTCGATGCGATCGCCGATCTCGCCGACCGTTACAGCTTCGGCCAATTGCGCACCTCCCATGAGCAGAACATCATCCTGGCCGATGTCGAGCAAAGCCAACTGCACGCCCTGTGGCTGGAGCTGCGCGAAAATGGTTTCGCCACGCCGAATATCGGCCTGCTGACCGACATCATCTGCTGCCCGGGCGGCGACTTCTGCTCCCTGGCCAACGCCAAGTCGATCCCGATTGCCGAATCCATCCAGCGCCGTTTCGACGACCTGGACTACCTCTTCGACATCGGCGAGCTGGACCTGAACATCTCCGGTTGCATGAACGCCTGCGGCCACCACCATGTGGGCCATATCGGCATTCTGGGCGTGGACAAGAAAGGCGAGGAGTTTTACCAGGTCTCCCTCGGCGGCAGTGCCAGCCGCGATGCCAGCCTGGGCAAGATCCTCGGCCCGTCCTTCGCCCAGGACGCCATGCCCGACGTGATCGAAAAGCTGATCGACGTGTATGTGGAACAGCGCACCGAAGACGAGCGCTTCATCGACACTTACCAACGTATCGGCATCGACCCTTTCAAGGAGCGCGTCTATGCAGCGAATAATTAAGAACAACGAAATCGTCGACGAAACCTGGCACCTGCTGCCCAAGGACGTCAGCATCGACGAGTTGACCAACTGCGATGACTACATCGTCCCGCTGCAGCTGTGGCGCGAACACAGCCGCATGCTCAAGGCCCGCGACGGTGGCCTGGGCGTGTGGCTGGACGCCGATGAAGAAGCCGAAGAGATCGGTGAGGATGCCAACGAGCTCCAGGTCATTGCCCTGAACTTCCCGGCCTTCACCGACGGGCGCAACTACTCCAACGCCCGCCTGCTGCGTGACCGCTATGGCTTCAAGGGTGAACTGCGGGCGATCGGCGACGTGCTGCGCGACCAGTTGTTCTTCCTGCGTCGTTGCGGTTTCGACGCCTTTGCCATTCGTGCGGACAAAGACCCGTACGAAGCCCTTGAGAGCCTCAAGGACTTCTCGGTGACCTACCAGGCTGCAACGGATGAGCCATTGCCGCTCTTCCGCCGCCGCTGACAGCACAAGGCCCCGCCTGCCCTGGCAGGCGGGGCCATCCTTCTCCTGAAAACGCTCTCTGCTAGCCTTGCCCCTGCAGCTGCTGATAAATCTGCTGGGTCAAACTCTCCTGTAGCGCTTTGTGCTCGGCAGCAATCCTCTTGGCCTCGCTGTTGTAGTGATTTTCATTGATTTCTTCGCTCATGACCTGAGCCTCCAACGCTGTGAACTCCTGATCCAATTCAGCGAAACGCGTTGACAGTGTATTCAGGTGCCGGACCCAGTAGTCATTACCTACTATTGCCTCCAGCCCTTCTGGCGAACCGGCATCCAATGTCAGCAAACGAACGGCCACCCCCTCGATATGCTCGTCCAGCACATCGAAAGCAGCCGGGTCGGCCAGATCAACATCAATGTCTTCATCGGGCCGCGGCGCTTCGGGCATCCACAGTCGTGGTTCGGTTGAGGCGGCTCCACGAATGGTTTGCACGATCACCTCGCGTGTATACGGATACGCTGGCGGCTGAACATAGTCCTCAAACAGCAACCTGATCCATTCATCGATATAGGGCAGACGGATAAAGCCAGTCACCCGTTCCAGCAGGCGAAGACTCTGCTGCGCTGGCGGCACATCCGAGAAAACCCGGGCCACGCGCATCTTTTGTTCGATATCGATGAATGCCGGCTTTTTCAAGCCATAGACTTCTGTGCGAGCCGCTTGCGACCCCTCCAGCCATATCAGCACCTCGTCGACGCGCCGACGCAGCGTTTGTTCGGCGACACGGAATGTCACCGTCTCGGACAGGTTGGCCAACGCACGGAACAACGCCCGTGAACCTGACTGTCGCAAGCCATGCCAACGCTGCAACGATTGTGGATCGACGGAGTCGGCGAAGTTGAGCGGGTCCTTGCCGGCCTCCTCATCCAGGTCGATACCGCGGGCATTGTAATAGGCGTCGACCTGCTCCATGGCCTGTTCACCCAGAGGGTTTTCCCCAAGATCCAGGGCACGGCCGATATTGACGGGGAGTTCGGACAAGTTCGCAGGCAACTCCACGATAGCGTTCCTGAAGAGTTCGGCACGCTCCAGACGGCTCAATCGAGCGAGACCATCAGGGAGTTGCGTCAAATCGCATTCGGCCAGCTTAACGATTCTCAGGAGGCTCAACGCCGTTAAATCCGGGGCAACACCCAATGGGTTGCCCGCCAGGGCCAACGTATCCAATTGCACACAAGACGCCAGCCAATTCTGGCCTGCCGGGTCCAGCTCGATGCGGTTGCCGCGAAGGTCGAGAAGTTTCAATGGCGCCCCCTCTACATAAAATGGCAATCGAGTCAGGTCATTGCCGGAGGCGTACAACCATTGCACTCGCCTGAAACTGCGCAGCAATCGATCAGGCAATTGGGTCAAATCGTTGCCGCTGAGCTCAAGGCACAACACATGATCGAAAGAGGCGTCGAGCAATGGGAAATCGGCAAAGTCCTGGTCGGTCAGGTTACGGTCTGCCAGATCCAACATGGGCACGCCCTGCTGGCTGTCGAACTGGGTTACCTGCTGCCATGCCTTGCGGATTTGCTCGCTGATCCGTGCCCGCTTCCATTCGGTGCCGGCCCAGCCGGCCAGCCTGGTCTCAAGCCTGCGCCATTCCTCCGTCAGGTTATTGATTTCGTCGATGGGCACCGTACCGGCCTCCCGCCACAACGCGAAATCCCGCTCCCGTACGGCATCGCTGGCACCGGGAAACAAGCTCCGGTACTGGCGATGCGCATAGGGCTCGTTCACCGCGGCAGGCAAGTAAGAAAGCATGCGCCCCAAATTGCTACCGCCACCGGCGAGACGACCGGTGTAGGGCCATTGCGGTAGATCGTCGACACCGTATAGCCAGCGCTCGGCTTGCCCACGGTGCTTTTTCGCTACCTCAAGCACCAGGCTGCGCAGCCTGTCATGATCATGGAGTTGCACGTTGAGCGCGTCGCGCTGCGCATCCGGCAAGGCATGCAGCAGAGCCTTGAACAGGGTGTTGTCTTGCGCCGCCGGGGCCAATGACTGCAATGTCATGCTCCCCTCATAGGCGCGGTAGCCAGCGTTATTTTTGACGATGATGCGCTTGACCGGCGCCCCGACTTTGCCGGCCCTGCCCAGGATCGGTCCGACAGAACTTCCCCCACGCAGCTCCAGGCCCATCTGCGGCGACCAGCCCTCGAGCCTGCTCAGGCAAGCCAGAATCAGGCGGTCGCTGTCGGCCTCGGCGATCGAGGGAAAATATAGCCCCTCATACACGCGAACCATCACACTATCTCCGTTCATTTCAGCCGCCAGGGTGCGCAGCTGCTCGGGCATCTCCAACAGGCTGCCCCACCCATTGCGCTCTGCCTGCGGCAGGCGCGCTATCAAGCGCCGGGCCAAAGGCTTGTCCAGCCGTGGAAAATGTTGGCGCACTATTCGGACCTGGTCATCAGCCTCGTCGGCACCGTTGTAGAGGCTCTCGAAGACATCCTTGCGTTTTAGTTCAAGCTGGCGGGCCAAAAGGTCGCGCAGGCTCGGAACACGCTCGGCAACGGGTACGGAGTCGCCCAACAATCCGTTGATTTCCCCGGAGTCAAGCTCGCCCAAAATCGCCTCGGCCAACTTGCCTGACACAAGATCCGAGAACAGGACTCTAACCGGGCGGTACGTGTTCGTCCCCGCCGCTGGGTAGGTTACGGCTTTCTCCCCCCATAACTCCGGACCTTTGAAGATTTCCAGGTTTCGTCCCGGCGGCCATCCAGCCAGCGAGGGCGCCAAGACGGGGGCGAAGGCCGCGAATTGACCGGATCACCATTGCGCGTGAAGCGAATCAGGCGATCCACTTCACCCAGGTTTTTCATGCGCTCAAGCGTGTCGGCCAACAACGGTGGCACCGGTTGTTGTTCGACCTGCATCATGCGTAGCGCTTCGTCGCGGGTGTCACTGATGTACGCTGCCAGTTCCAGCTCGGCATCGGTCAGGCCATCGGTGACGGGCCCGATCCGGCGCAATAATTTCGCCCGCGACCAACTGGCGGGATGCTCACCCTCGGACAGCCAACTACCTGCGCTATTGGAAGACAGCTTTGGAGAGTACGCCGCATTGTCCTTGGCTTTAATCACCCACTGCCCAGTGCGCTCATCCAGGACCTGTTCAAAGAGTCGCTCGTTTAGTCGAACGAAATACCGACCTCGGTGCTCATACTGTCCTCGTGCATTGGGCTCCAGATCCTTGGGCAGGTCATGGTCGCTCTCATAACCTGCCAGGGTCGGTTTCCACAAACGGGTGTCACCATCAGGCATCTCGACCGGCACCAGCCCATCGACGAAATCGCAAGCTTTGAGCGCAGGCCCCACGGTGTGAGCGATCGCACCGATCGTCGCGATAGCCGCGACGTTGATGGCAACCGACTCCAGGTGCGCAACGGCCTGCTCTTTTTCGTTCGCTTCCCAGGCTTCGATACCGTGAAAGATATCCCCCATCAACTGCGCC
Organism: Pseudomonas sp. LS1212; assembly: GCF_024741815.1. Classification (NCBI taxonomy): domain Bacteria; kingdom Pseudomonadati; phylum Pseudomonadota; class Gammaproteobacteria; order Pseudomonadales; family Pseudomonadaceae; genus Pseudomonas; species Pseudomonas sp. LS1212. The sequence goes on along the minus strand of NZ_CP102951.1, from coordinate 2,147,746 downwards.
CCCATGACCGTCAGCATCACTTCGCCTAAACCCGGCACGAAAAAGGCGGCGATGTTCAAGACATCAAGCCCGGCATCCAGAGAGTGTTCCAATGCGTTCAGCCAGGCTTCGTGATCACTTTTGCTGGTCGGTACTGCCAGCGCCTGGGCATCGTCTTTGGCCTTGGCCACCATGCGCTTGTACAAGGTATCGAACAGCTCGCCCGTGATCGGTGACTCCACCAGCGCGCCTTGGCCCTTGAACGCTTCATCTGCCTTGAGCTTGTTGAAGAACTCCGACTGCAGGCGCCTGGGCACGAAACGACTGAAGAAGCGTTGATACGCAGGGTCCTGTAAACGCGCCTTAAGGTCCAGGTAAAAGGCCGCTCTGAAGGGGTACTCCTTGAGCGGGAATTGCGGATCGCCCGGCAGATAGATGATGCAGGGCGTCGGGCCTGAGATGTCGGTAGGGGCCTCGCCGATCACCAGGATATCGCTCAATGCCACGCCTGACAGTTGCAATTGGCTGCAGCGCACAGGCGTGCCCCCCTCTACCGAAGCGGGGGGCGACCTGCCCAGCAATGCCATAAGCCTGGCATGGGCCTCTTCACTGATACGCGCCTTCATGCGTGCGGTATGCACCTGCACTTCCATGGCGTCCCTGGTGGCACTTGTCAGGGCCTGGCTCAGGGTTGTGGAAGTCGTCGGCGAGTCGAAGACCGAGGCCAGATGATCCTGATATTGCTGGCCCAGGTCCAATGTCCGACAAAACAGCGCGAATTGCCGAGGTGTAATCGAAAGTTTGGCCGTATACCGGATGGAATCGCTCGCGCGGCGCTCGGGATCGACTGTATCGGGGAAAGGGGCCAATGCACCCATCGGTGTCAGCGCGCTGTAGGTGTCATACCGCAGCGCCTGGGCATCTGCTGCTTCGAAGTTCTGCAAGGCCGTCTGCAGCAATGACTGCCTGGAGATCAACACCTCGCTGAGTTTGTCAATTCGCCATGACGCATCCTCACGCAGGCGCACAAACTCATTGGCGTTGACATCCAGCGTGAGGCCGTACGTTGTTCGGATGGCTTGCACCAGCAAAGGTTCGGCAAACTCAGTGATGCCCTTGAGCCCAACGAGTGCATGTGCCGCCGCCCGGTGGGAAGCATCACTTCGCGCCTTGCAGTCGAGCAGCGCCTGGCGCAGTGCAGGGTTGGCACTCATAAACCAGTCAGGTTCACCTACGGGCGACTGGCTTTGATGCAACGCTTTGATGGCGTCGGGGTGAGCGTGTTTGACCCAGAGGGGGATCTTGCTCCTGATGAATGAAGTGTGGACGCCCGGGTCCACTGCTTGTGATTGAGTCATGATGCATGCCTTCAAGGACTGTTTGGAGGCATCAGAAAACCACAGCGGCGCCGGCCAAGTGCCTTACATAAGTATCCCCTGGAACCACTGCCTGTTCCAACGGGCCGCTACTAAAACGCCTTGAATGCCGGGCTTGATGCCGGCATTCAAGGCGCGGGGCTATTGGCGATGAGCACTCAAAGCTCTGTGATTTCGATCTCCGGCTCAGCCTCGTCCATTGCCTTGCGGGTCAGCTCGTCAATCAGCTTTTCAATGTCAGCCTTGCGTTTTGCATTCAACGCTTCAATCTTTTTCAAATAGCCATCGCTTGTCATCGTCTGACTGTCTTCATCCAGTGCCGCCAAACGATTGTGAAACGGCCGATTGACCTGCTCGAAACGCTCGGCGTATCTCCTCTCCAGAAACGCGCGCCAGAAATCTCGCTGACAAATCGACGCAAATCGTGCAGTGGTTTGCTCGTTCGCCAGAACCGTGGCTTCTGCTGCATCGAGCATCGTCTGGCTGACGTTTGCAATCTGCGTAAACCGCGCGGCCGATGGTTGCCCTGGCAATCCCAGCACCTCACGAAGGCCTACGCGGTAAGCCAGTCGAACCTCTACCTCATCGAGCCCGGGGTTGGCCTTGATCCGCGCGGCAATATCTTTTGCGGCAATACTGTCGACCTCATCCAGACGGTACAGACGGCCGGCCAGATCCAACAGCCCAAACTGGGATTGGGCTTCGTCCGCTGCCCGCGTGGCGTTGTATACCAGCGCCCGAACTTCCAGTTGACTGAACACCAACGATACGCCGTCGGCACAGGTTTCAGGATGCGCCGACAGGTTGAACAACTCCGCCCGCAAGGCAGTACTGTCAGTTATCTCGTCAATCATTCGCCAGACGCGTAATTTCAGGTCTGCGTAGCCATTGCCCTGAAACTCTCCACTTTCACCCAACCTGCCGAGAATCCTGAAGAAGTCGGCTGAAGCCGGTTCAGCAACGAGCGCATCCCATCGTTGGGTTTTCAACGCAACCTGCTCGACAGGCTCGTCCCGCAACCAGCGAGTGACCGGGCGAACAGGCGCTGCGGCCATGATCGGTGCACGAGCCGGGACAATGCCCAGCGTAATACCGGTGCGCTGCCGATACTCAGCCAACAGCTGTAAACTCCGGGGCGTCAGCGGGTTGCCATCCAGATAGGTGACGCGATTGACCCGGGCAACGACCTCGGCGCCTTCCGGCAGTGGGTTCAACACGGCCTCAGGCAAGGTTTGAATCTGGTTGTCGCGCAGGTCGAGCCAATCCAATAGCGTTGGCTGCTGAATTTCGAAAATCCCGGTTGGCCAGCGGTCGATCCCGGTGGCGCGTACGGTCAGTCCACGCAAGTCCGTCATCAGGCTGACGTCCGGCACTTGCTCCAATGGGTTGTAATCGAGCATCAGGACTTTCAGCCCGGTCATTGCACGCAGTTGCCCCACACTTTGCGGAGTCAGGCGAATTCGATTGTGTTGCAGGCGCAATTTGGTCAACCCCGCCATGTCGCTGATGGCAGGCGGGAGATCAGTCAAGTTGTTGTTTGCCATATCGAGCCAGCGAAGCTGGGGGAAGCGCCTCAAGAAAGCATCCGGCGACCGGAACAACCGCATATTGCTCAACGACAAGGATCCCACATGACTGAAGTCAGCCGTCAGCTCCGGAAGTGGCCCCAAGGTATGGAAGGACAGGTCGAGCTCATGGCCGATAAACCGGTCATCGCCACTGTACAGCCGCCGGGTTTGTCGCTGCCAGCAACGCTTGATGCTGTCGGCGACCTGACGCCTGCTGTGCTCTGAAACCGCCTGGATATGCGTCTCGCTGTATTGGTGCCAGGCAGGTCTTTGTACCCAGGAATCCAGATCCCCGCTCAATGCATCGAATTCAGCTTCAAGCCTCAACAATTCCTCGCCCGTCTGCGCCTCCGAAAGCCCAAGCGCGGTCAAGAACTCCTCGGCTTGAGTTGCCGTGAAACCGGGATAAAGCCGGCTGACCCTGCTCAGCAGCACCGCTCGCGTGGTGACCGCCCCTCGCCCGCTCAAGGGATAGCCCAAACGCCCGCCCGCCACACGCGTTGGCATCTGGAGCCCGGAGCTTGTCGCACGCTGCCCGAGCGCTCGCGCGGCGCGGCCACGATCCTTCACTGCCAGCTCTGCGACTGCCTGGCGCAGCTTCTGGCTTTCATGAATGTCATACCCCAATGCCAGACGTTGTGCATCGGGCAGCGCATGCAAAATAGAAGGAAACAGGTTATTGCCGGTGTCAGCCAGGGCATTGAGCGAATTGCCATTGCCGTCAAATGCCCGATACCCCCCAGCCTCCTTGACCAGGTACCTCACCACAGAGGCATCACGGCTTCCTGCGCTATCGAGCAGTCGCCCTTCAGCGCTGTCCTTGCGCACCTCAAGACGGATATCTTTTGACCAGCCGGGCAATTGTTCGAGCATGCGCAACGCCAGCGTATCGCTATCTACCACGTGCAGGCTCTCAACGTACAAGCCCGCATAAGCGCGATTCAGACGTACCTGCTGCAAATACCCCCGAGCCTCTTCTGCCAGACGCAGCGGTACGCGTTTACTGCCGCTCATCCGCTCTCGCTCAACGCCGCTGGCACGCTCGACCAATGCCTGCGCAACAGATCTCGGCAGGCCGGGAAAATCGCGCTCCAGGACCATCACGTCGACCGAAGCAGATGGCTGCGTTTGGCCTACGACTGGGTCCACCACCTCGCCAATCTCCAATCGCCGCAGCGTCTCGGCCAGCAATGGCGGCACAGCCTGGCGATCGGCATGCATTTGCCGCAGCATGTCCTCATCGATGCCACTGATCCTGAAGGCCTGCTCCAGTTGCGCATCCGTCAGGGCGCCCACCGAGTGGCCGATGCGCCGCAGCAAGGTCGGCCGATCCCAGCTCAGCGGGTTTTCATGGGCCAGAAACCAGGCACCTTGACCGTTATGCTCGAGCAGCGGCTGGTAGGCTTCGGGATCGCCGGGATGTTTGATTTGCCATTGCTTGAGTTCGGCATTGTAAATCTGTTCATAGACTTTCCCTTGCAGCCGTATGTAGTGCTTGTTACCCAGCGTGTACTGTCCCTGGGCATTGACCGTGAACGGCGCAAGCTCGATGTCATGCTGATAAGGTGTCATATCCGGCTTCCACAGACGCTGCTGGCCATTGGGCAGCCTGACCGTCTCCAGGCGATCGGTAAAACCCACGCCTTCGGCCGGCAGCACAGACTCGCCAGCACCATGGAGGCTACCCAGGGCGGCCAGCAGGGCAAGGTTTTGCACCACCCCCATCAAGTACCCCAGCGCCAGGTCTGTCTCGCCGGCTTCCCAGGCTTCTACCCCGTGAAAGAAGGCCCCGAGCAACTGCGCTGCGGCCACCGGCATCATCACCAACCCCAGCACCGGCACGAACAGGGCAGCCGTGTTGACCACATTCAGGCCCACTTCCAGCCATTGTTCCAGGCGCGTCAAACGTTCGCTGGCATCGATGTCTTCGGTCGGTACCGCCAGCACCCGCGCGTCATCCCTTATCCGCGCCAGATGCTGGTCGAAACACTTGCGAAAGAGATTGCCTTCAATACGATGTTCATTCAGGTCAAGCCGTACCTGCGAGGTATCCACAGGCACAATTGATTGGTCTGATGTCACCTGGTATGCATTGAAAAGCTGCTCGATTTTTTGCAGGTACGCGCCCCGGTTGCGCTGGCCGACAAATCGGCTGAAATACGCTTGGTAAGTACGCTCTCGCAGGCGCCCACGCAGGACCTGCATAAAGGCGCCGCGCGAAGAGTAATGACGCAGCGCACCATTCACGTCTTCGGGGATATACACCAGGCAGGGTTGTATTCCGTCGGCATCTGCCGCTTCGACTTCAAACAGCAGCAACTCATCGAGCGCCAGCCCCCACAGACTCAACCGATACACCCTGAACACCGGTCCCGGGCGAAACTGCAAGCCTGCCAGCAACGCGTCATGAGCCTGTTGCCCGATGTGCCCCTGGAGCACGGCCAGAGAGGCTTGCACCGCCAGGGCATCACGCTGGCAATGCATCACACTGGCTCGTAGATTGTTTTTGGCTGAATCCGACGCTTGGCCCGGCAGCGAGCCAGGCTCGAAAACCGTTGCCAGGTGTTCCTGATAGCGACGCCCCAGGTCCAGCTCTCGACAAACCCGGGCAAAGGCTTGCGCATCGATGGCCAGGCTATCGTCACCCTGGCGCAATTCGGTGCCAGCATCAAATGCTTCGTCCGCAACGAAGTTCTGCATTGCCGCCTGCAGCAGGCTTGGCGTCAGGACTTTGAGAACTGCGCCCGGACTGCTGGTGGCGACTCGCGAGCCGCGAATCAGATGAACAAAGGTGGAACCCTCAAGGTCAGGCTTGAGCCCGAACTCACGTTGCAGGGCTTCGGCGAGCAGCGGTTCGGCGAACGCCTTGAGGCCTTGCCAACCCGCCAGGGCCTGGCGTACTTCCCGCTTGCTGCGTTGGCTGCGCAGGATAGCAGCACGCAGTTGCTGGCGTTGCGCAGCGCAGGCGTTGCGTAACCAGTCAGGCAGGCGCTGCTGGATGAAATGATCGTGCACGCCCTCCGCTGTCGCGGCGGGCTGTGCTGTTGGAGTAGTGTTGCCTGGAGTTTCCAGCATGTCGTTTTGTCCTGATGACTTCTGTCGGAACCGTCATCTAAACGACATGCTGCCCACACGAGGGGCTATATATTTATGAGCATTTACCAGAAGCGCTGCTGCGTCAATTTGCTCCAGGCATTGACCACCAGCCGCTCGACCGAACTGCTGGCTGCCAGCCCGACACGCTCTTGCAGGCTCTTGCGCTCGGCGTAGTGCAGGTGGTGCAGATCGGCTTCCCTGGCGCGCTCGGAAAGGTATTCATCGCTGGTCTTCAATTCGTCGACCAGATGTTTGTTCAGCGCCGCGACGCCCAGCCAGACCTCACCGGTGGCCACTTCATTGATCGCCAATTGTGGCCGGTAGCGGGCAACGAAGTTCTTGAACAACTCATGGGTAACATCCAGGTCTTCCTGGAATTTTTCCCGGCCCTTCTCGGTGTTTTCGCCAAACACAGTCAAGGTGCGCTTGTATTCGCCCGCGGTCAGCACCTCGAAATCAATATCGTGCTTTTTCAGCAAACGGTTGACGTTGGGCAACTGCGCAACCACGCCGATCGAGCCAAGGATGGCAAACGGAGCACTGAGGATCTTCTCGCCGATGCACGCCATCATGTAACCGCCGCTTGCCGCCACCTTGTCGATGCACACGGTCAGCGGCACGCCGGCCTGGCGAATGCGCGCCAGTTGCGAAGCCGCCAGGCCATAGCTGTGGACCATGCCGCCGCCGCTTTCCAGACGCAGTACGACTTCGTCCCTTGGCGTGGCCAGGCTCAGCAAGGCGGTGATTTCATGTCGCAGGTGGTCGGTGGCTGTTGCCCTGATATCGCCATCGAAGTCGAGCACGAATACCCGCGATTTCGCCTCGGGCTTTTTCTTCTGCTTTTTCGCGGCCTTGCTCTGCTCCTTGCGCAGGGCCTTGAGCTGATCCTTCTCGAGCAGGCTCGATTCCAGGCGCTCGCGCAGATCCTTGTAGAAATCGTTGAGCCTGGTCACCTGCAACTGGCCGGCCGACTTGCGCCGACCTTTGCTGCGCAACGCGGCAGCCGTGGCCAGCACCACCAGGATGGCGATGACCAGGGTGACGGTTTTGGCCAAAAAGATGGCGTACTCGGCAAGAAACTCCACAGCTACTCCTCAGTCGCTTTGCGCCCCTCTGGGTAAAGGGCTAGGGTATGGCTCAAGCATACCGACGCGCCCTCGTGCCTGCCAGTTGCGAAACATCTGCTCGAAAGTTTCAAACGACAATTTCAAACAAGCGTATGTTTTTTATTGACAGGTCCAAGGCATCCCCCTAACCTCGCCAAACCTTTCAACGTACCGGGACGACGCGGACGTGGGCAGCATCTACCTGATTAGACATGGCCAGGCCTCCTTTGGTGCAGACGACTACGACGTGTTGTCGCCGGTGGGCATTCGCCAGTCCGAAGTACTGGGCGCACACTTGGCGCAACTGGGCCTGCGCTTCGATCGCTGCCTGGCCGGCGACCTGCGTCGCCAGCAGGACACGGCCAGGCATGCCCTTGAACAAGTCGCGGCTGCCGGCATCGAAGTGCCTGGCCTGGAAATCGACAGCGCCTTCGACGAGTTCGACGCCGACGCGGTAATCCGCGCATTGCTGCCGGCGCTGCTGCCCGAAGAGCCCGAAGCCCTGGACATTCTGCGCAATGCCGGGCAGAACCGCGGTGAATTCCAGCGCCTGTTCGCCTTGATCATTACCCGCTGGGTCAGCGGTACTTATGATACGCCAGGGCTGGACAGCTGGCTCGGCTTCGTCGAGCGCGTCCAGGCCGGCCTGCAGCGCATCCTGGATAAAGCCGAGCCTTCGCATGACATCGCGATCTTCACCTCCGGCGGTACCATCACCGCCCTGCTCCACCTGATCACCCAAATGACTGCCGCCCAGGCCTTCGAGCTGAACTGGCAGATCATCAACACCTCGCTCAACCGCCTGAGGTTTCGCGGTCGCGAGGTGGCCCTGGCTTCCTTCAACAGTCAAACCCATTTGCAACTGATGAAGGCGCCGGAACTCATCACTTACCGTTGAGTCCGGCTAATCGCGACCCTCGCCGGTCGCTGAACCACTTGAGATAGGATCGAACCATGACCTCTGTAGCTGATGCCATTCAAGCAATGAAAGCCAAGTTCAACCCAGCCGCTGCTGCAGGCCTGGACCTGGTGTTTGGTTTTCGCATCGACGAAGAAAAGAACTTCTCCCTGATCGTCAAGGACAGCACTTGCGAACTGAAAGACGGTGAGAACCCTGACGCCCAGGTGACCCTGGTCATGGACGGCGAAACCCTCAAAGGCATCGTCAGCGGCGAGACCGACGGCATGCAGGCCTTCATGGGCGGCAAGCTGCGCGCCGAAGGCGACATGATGCTGGCGATGAAGCTGAGCGAGCTGTTCCCGGCCTGAGCCGTAACGCCGGATGCAAAAAAACCGAAGCCTTGAGTGCTTCGGTTTTTTTTTGCACCCCATTGGCCGGCAGCTCATCAAGAACGCTGATTGACCTGCAACACGCTCACCAATAAGGCCGCTGGGCGCTTGTGAGTACAGGGCCTGCGAATTAGATTAGCCAATAATCTCTGGCCTCAATCATAAGGGATAAGCATGTCGCTTACTGACCAGTCCACCCGCATTCGCGCAGGCGAAGAACTCGATGCCAGTCTGATCGACCCCTACCTCAAGGCGCATATTCCGGGCCTTGAGGGAACGCCGGTGATCAGCCAGTTTCCCGGTGGCGCCTCGAACCTCACTTACCTGCTCCAATACCCGAAGCAGGAGTTCGTGCTGCGCCGCCCGCCCTTTGGCCACAAGGCCAAGTCCGCCCACGACATGGGCCGCGAGTACCGCATTCTCAACCAACTCAACAGTGGCTTCCCCTACTGCCCCAAGGCTTACATGCATTGCACCGACGAATCGGTGATCGGTGCCGAGTTCTACGTGATGGAGCGGGTCAAGGGGATTATCCTGCGCTCGGACCTGCCGCCGGAACTGGGCCTCGATGCAGCCCGCACCGAAGCCCTGTGCAAGAGCTTCATCGACAAGTTGGTCGAGCTGCACCAGGTGGATTACAAGGCCTGTGGCCTGGCCGACCTGGGCAAGCCGGAGGGTTATGTACAGCGCCAGATCAACGGCTGGAGCGATCGCTACGACAAGGCGCTGACACCCGACGCGCCGAGCTGGGAAGCGGTCAAGGCCTGGCTCAAGGACAAGATGCCCGCCGACCATCACCAGCCGAGCATCGTGCACAACGACTACCGCTTCGACAACGTGATCCTCGACCCGGGCAACCCCATGCAGATCATTGGTGTGCTGGACTGGGAACTGACCACGATCGGCGACCCGCTGATGGACCTGGGCAACACCCTGGCCTACTGGATCGAAGCCGATGACCCCGCGCCCGTGCAACTGATGCGCCGCCAGCCCAGCCATGCCCCGGGCATGCTGACCCGCCGTCAGTTCGTCGACTATTACGCCGAGCGCTCGGGCATCGCGATCGGCAATTACGATTTCTACTACACCTACGGCCTGTTCCGTCTGGCCGGGATCGTCCAGCAGATCTACTACCGTTTCTACCACGGCCAGACCCAGGACAAACGCTTCGCGCAGTTCATCCAGATGAACAAGCTACTGGAGCAGATGAGCCTGCAAGTCATCAACAAATCCAGCCTCTGACAGCCATTACAACAAGGAAAAACCATGTCCAAGACTCAGTTGTTCGACCTCGATGGCAAGATCGCATTCGTCTCCGGCGCCAGCCGCGGCATCGGTGAGGCGATCGCCAAACTGCTGGCCCAGCAAGGCGCCCACGTGATCGTTTCGAGCCGCAAGCTCGAAGGCTGCCAGCATGTTGCCGATGCGATCATTGCCGAGGGCGGCAAGGCCACCGCGGTGGCCTGCCACATTGGCGAGATGGAACAGATCAGCAAGGTCTTCGCCGGCATTCGCGAGCAGTTCGGGCGACTGGATATCCTGGTCAACAACGCAGCGACCAACCCGCAGTTCTGCAACGTGCTGGATACCGACCTGAGCGCCTTCCAGAAGACCGTCGACGTCAATATCCGCGGCTACTTCTTCATGTCGGTCGAAGCCGGCAAACTGATGCGCGAGCACGGTGGCGGCAGCATCATCAACGTGGCGTCGATCAATGGCGTTTCGCCGGGCGAATTCCAGGGCATCTATTCGATGACCAAGGCTGCCGTGATCAACATGACCAAGGTTTTTGCCAAGGAGTGCGCGCAGTTCGGCATTCGTTGCAATGCGCTGTTGCCGGGTTTGACCGATACCAAGTTTGCTTCGGCGCTGGTCAAGAACGATGCGATCCTCAATACCGCGCTGCAGCAGATTCCATTGAAACGTGTTGCTGCGCCGAGTGAGATGGCGGGGGCTGTGTTGTACCTGGCCAGTGATGCTTCGAGCTATACCACGGGTGTGTCGTTGAATGTGGACGGTGGGTTTCTGTCTTAAGGGCCTCATCGCTGGCAAGCCAGCTCCCACAGAGTCAGAGGCGTTCATAAGATTGTGGGCTGACACTGATTCCCTGTGGGAGCTGGCTTGCCAGCGATTCGGGCGCGCAGCGGCCGCGCTTTTTTGGGTAGAATACTCGGCTTTACGCGCAGCCATTCTGCGCCCTGCCGAATAAGCCCATCCCCATGCCTTTCGAACTCAGCGTCGACCTGACCACCCTCGCCATTCTCGCCGCCGTGGCCTTTGTCGCCGGCTTCATCGACGCCATCGCCGGCGGCGGTGGTCTATTGACCATCCCAGCGCTGCTGACTGCCGGCCTGCCACCGCACCTGGTGCTGGGCACCAACAAGCTCAGCTCGACCTTCGGCTCGGCTACCGCCAGCGTCACCTTCTACCGGCGCAAGCTGTTCCACCCGGCGCAGTGGCGCCAGGCGCTGGTCGGCACTCTGGTGGGCTCGGCGATCGGTGCGGTCACGGCTCATTACCTGCCCGCCGAATGGCTAAACAAGATGCTGCCAGTGATTGTTTTCGGCTGCGGGGTCTACCTGCTGTTCGGCGGCACGCCCAAGGCGCCGCTGGATGCCGATGCGCCGATCAAGAAGAAATGGCAGTTCCCCCAGGGCTTCAGCCTGGGCTTCTATGACGGCGTGGCCGGCCCCGGTACCGGCGCATTCTGGACGGTCAGCAGCCTGCTGCTCTACCCCATCGACCTGGTCCGCGCCAGCGGCGTGGCGCGCAGCATGAACTTCGTCAGCAATGCAGCGGCCCTGACGGTGTTCATCCTTTCCGGTCAGGTCGACTGGCTGATCGGCCTGAGCATGGGCTCGGCATTGATGGTTGGCGCGTACTTCGGCGCACGCACCGCCATCAGCGGCGGCGCCAAGTTCATCCGCCCGGTGTTCATCACCGTCGTGTTGGGACTGACCATACGCCTAGCCTGGCAGCACTGGTTCAGCCAGGCCTGAACGCCGCGCCACATACAAGTCGATCAGGTAACGGGCGATCGAGCGCGATGCCGGCAGCGGTGGCAGCGCATCGATGCGAAACCACTGGGCATCCTCGATCTCGTCCGCCTGCGGCACGATCTCGCCACTGACATACTCGGCATGGAAGCCCAGCATCATCGAGTGCGGGAACGGCCAGCACTGGCTGCCCACATACTGGATATTGCCAACCTCGACCTGCACCTCTTCGCGCACTTCGCGAATCAGGCAAGCCTCGGCAGATTCGCCCGGTTCGGCAAAGCCGGCCAGGGTACTGTAGACCCCGGCGACGAAGCGCGGTGAACGTGCGAGCAGAACCTCGTCGCCACGCGTAATCAGCACGATCATGCTCGGCGCGATCCGCGGGTAGCAACGCAAATCGCAGGGTTCGCAATACATTGCGCGCTCGCGTGGCAACTGGGTCATGGAGGCACCGCAGCTACCGCAAAAGCGATGTTCGCGAGCCCAGGTGCCAATCTGCGCGGCGTAACCCAGCAGCTTGTAGGTATCGAAATCTCCTTGCAGCATGAACTGGCGCAAACCCTGCCAGGTGCAGCCCGGCAGGTCCTGCGGGTTTCTCAGTTCGAGCAGGTAGACCGGCTCGCCATCGAAATGACCGATGCCGTGCTCGCACAGTACATCCAGTTCCTGGCGCTTGAGCCATTCACGGGGGAACAGCACGCCATTGCCGTCGAGCAGAAAACCCTGAGAGCTACGGGCAACCGCCCAACCGCCGCCAACGATCGTATCCAGTACTGCAGTTATCCAACGCTCAGACATGTTCAGGTTCCTTGGTTGCAAGCCCCCGAAGCCGGCGCGTCAGTCGGCAAACTCCGGTTTCTGTTTGCTCATACTGGCGGCCATGGCCACGCGCAGGTCGGTCGACTGCAGCATGGCGGCATTCCAGGTCGCGATGTATTCGAGACCGTCGTCGATACGATGATCGCGCATATAGCTGATCATTTCCTTGGTGCCGGCGACAGCTATGGGTGATTTTCCTGCAATTTCACGGGCAATGGCAAAGACTCCGTCAAGCAGGCTGGCAGTGTCGGGCCAGGTGCGGTTGACCAGGCCGATGCTGCGCGCCTCGGCGGCATCGATGGTGCGCCCGGTATAGGCCAGTTCGCGCAACATGCCGTCGCCGATGATCCGCGGCAAGCGCTGCAGAGTGCCGACATCGGCGGCCATGCCCATGTCGATTTCCTTGATCGAGAATTGCGCGTCGTCGGCGGCGTAACGCATGTCGCAGGCTGCGATAAGGTCGATGGCACCGCCCAGGCAATAACCCTGGATGGCCGCCAGCACCGGTTTGCGGCAATTGTCGACGGCATTGAACGACGCCTGCATCTGCAGGATCTTGCGCCGCAGCAAACGGGCGTTACGGCCAACGTCCTTGCCCAGTTCATTGGCTACCGAGGCCAGCAGCATCAGGTCGATACCCGACGAGAAATGCTTGCCCGCGCCGCTCAGCACCACCACCCGCACCGCGTCGGTGTATTCGATCCACTGGAAGATGTCGACGATCTCGCTCCAGAACGCCGCGTTCATCGCGTTGATCTTTTCCGGACGGTTGATCTGGACATGAGCAATGTTGTCCGTCAGCTCTACTTTGAATGCCTGGTAATCGGCCACGTTTCAATCCTCGACAGTGGGTAGGGTAAATCGTCGAAGGACTATATCAAGGATGCCTCCAGCTTGAGGCAGCACTTGCGCCAAAACCGGGACTGCTTGATCTTCGCACGCGCATCGGGCAAGTTGCGCACCTTTTGAAATCCAAGGAAACATCTCCAATGCCCAGCTCATTGGTCCAAGCCTTTGCCCGCAACTTTCTGGGGTACTCTCCGCGCTGGTACAAAGCGACCATTGTCCTGTTCCTGATCATCAATCCCTTGCTGCTGTGGAGTGCAGGTCCCGTGGCGGCTGGCTGGGTTCTGGTCGCCGAGTTCATTTTCACCCTGGGCATGGCGCTAAAGTGCTACCCGCTGATGCCAGGCGGGCTGCTGATGGTCGAAGCCCTGTTGTTGAAAATGACGACGCCACAGGCCTTGTATGAAGAGCTGCAGCACAACTTCCCGGTGATCCTGCTGCTGATGTTCATGGTCGCCGGTATCTTCTTCATGAAGGACCTGTTGCTGTTTCTGTTCTCGCGACTGCTGCTGGGCGTTCGCTCCAAGAGCCTGCTGGCGTTGCTGTTCTGCTTCCTTTCGGCCTTCCTGTCGGCCTTTCTCGATGCCCTGACCGTGATTGCCGTGATCATCAGCGCCGCCGTGGGTTTCTATTCGGTGTATCACCGCGTCGCCTCGGGCAGCAACCCACGGGAAGAGTCGAATATCGACAGCGATCATGACATCGCCCACTTGCATCGCGAAGACCTGCAGCAGTTTCGCGCCTTCCTGCGCAGCCTGCTGATGCATGGCGCCGTGGGTACCGCGCTGGGCGGTGTCTGCACGCTGGTCGGCGAGCCGCAGAACCTGCTGATCGGTCATGAAATGGGTTGGAACTTCGGCGAATTTTTCCTGAAGATTGCTCCGGTTTCCCTGCCCGTGCTGGTCGCCGGCCTGATCACCTGCGTACTGCTGGAGAAACTGCGCTGGTTCGGCTATGGCACGCTGCTGCCGGATAACGTGCACAAGGTGCTGGCCGCGTATGCCGCCCAGGACAATGCCGAGCGTACTGCGCAACAGCGCGCTGCGTTGCTGGTACAAGGCCTGGCTGCCTTGATCCTGATCGTCGGCCTGGCGTTTCACATTGCCGAGGTAGGTCTGATCGGCCTGCTGGTGATCGTGCTGATCACGGCCTTTACCGGGATCACCGAAGAGCATCGAATCGGCCGGGCCTTCCAGGACGCCATGCCGTTCACTGCCCTGCTGGTGGTGTTCTTCGCCGTGGTGGCGGTCATTCATGATCAGCAGTTGTTCACCCCGTTGATCCAGGCCGTGCTGGCACTGCCTGCCCATCAACAGCCGGGTATGCTGTTTATCGCCAATGGCCTGCTGTCGGCGATCAGCGACAACGTGTTCGTCGCCACCATTTATATCACCGAAATCAAACAGGCCTTCCTGGCCGGGCACATGAGCCGGGAACACTTCGAGACCCTGGCCATCGCCGTCAACACCGGCACCAATCTGCCAAGCGTGGCGACCCCCAACGGCCAGGCGGCGTTTCTGTTTCTGCTGACCTCGGCCATCGCCCCGCTGGTGCGACTCTCCTATGGCCGGATGGTCTGGATGGCCCTGCCATACACCGTGGTGATGGGCGTGCTGGGCTGGTGGGCGGTCAGCTTCTGGCTCTGAAGCCAGCGGCTATCGGCTGCATTGTGCCCGGTCGCGGACCGGGCACTGTATGGCAGCGCCCCTTATCCGATACTGTGCCAGACGCGCCTATCCGGGGTAAGCAAGGCATCGGCCGCCTCCGGCCCATCCTCGCCAGCCGCGTACGGCTGGACCTCACCGCCTTCGCGCCAGGCATCGAGAAAGGGCTGTACCGCACGCCAGCCGTTCTCGATGTTGTCGGCACGCTGGAACAGCGTCTGGTCCCCCGTCAGGCAGTCGTAGATCAAGGTCTCGTAGCCGGTCGAGGGCTGCATCTGGAAATAATCCTTGTAGGCAAAACCCAGTTCGACGTTCGCCATCTCAAGCTTTTGCCCTGGTCGCTTGGCCTGCAGGTCGAACCACATGCCCTCGTTGGGCTGGATCTGGATCTTCAGGTAGTTGGGCTTCAAGCGCTCGACCTCGGTATCGCGAAACTGCGCATAGGGCGCAGGTTTGAAGCAGATAGCGATTTCGGTGTCGCGCACGCTCATGCGCTTGCCGGTGCGCAGGTAGAACGGCACCCCGACCCAGCGCCAATTATCGATCATCACCTTCAGGGCCACGTAGGTTTCGGTCTGGCTCTGCGGGTCAACCTTGGCCTCTTCGCGATAACCGGGCACTTGCTTGCCCCCGATCGTGCCCGCCGTGTATTGCCCGCGCACCGAGTTTTTCAGGGCCTGGGCCTTGGACCAGGGCCGGATCGCGCCGATCACCTTGGCCTTTTCGCCGCGTACCGCATCGGCACCGAACGCGGCGGGTGGCTCCATGGCGATCATGGCCAGGAGTTGAAACAGGTGATTGGGGACCATGTCGCACAAGGCGCCGGTGCTGTCATAAAAGCTGCCTCGGGTCTCGACCCCTACCGTTTCGGCCGCGGTGATCTGCACATGGTCGATGTAATGGTTGTTCCAGAAGGCTTCGAACAGTCCATTGGAGAAGCGGCTGACGAGGATGTTCTGCACCGTTTCCTTGCCCAGGTAATGGTCGATGCGATAGATCTGCTTCTCGCTCATCACCTTGAGCAGGCAGGCATTGAGTGCTTCGGCGGTGGGCAAATCGGAACCGAAAGGCTTTTCGACCACTACCCGCCGAAAGCCGTCGGGCTGTTCCTGGAGCAGCCCGGCGGCGCCGAGGTGCTGCACCACTTCGCTGAAAAACCGTGGCGAGGTGGCCAGGTAGAACACGGCATTGTCGGTTTGATGAGCCTTGATTTTCTTCGCGATGGTTGCGTACGTGGCCTCGTCGAGAAAGTCGCCGGTGATGTAGCTGATGCGCTTGGCCAGCTTGCTCCAGAGCCGGGCATCGAGCGCCTGGTCGCCTTTGCTGCGGCACTGCTCATGGATGAAGGTTTCCAGCTTGCCGGCGAATTCGGCGTCGCTGACTTCGTTATGATCGACCCCGACGATATGCAGGCCATTGTCCAGCAAGCCATCGCGACTGAGGTTGTACAGGGCTGGCATCAACAGGCGCTTGACCAGATCGCCGTGGGCGCCGAACAGAAACAGGGTGGTTGCAGGTGCCGCTTCAACGTTTGCTGTAGTCATTTAGGCGTCTCGACGTGGCCACCGAATCCGAAGCGCATGGCCGACAACAATTTGTCGCCATAGGTACTTTCCTGGCGCGAGCGGAACCTTGCAAACAGTGCACTGGACAACACGGGCACCGGCACGGCCTGTTCCACCGCTGCGTCGATGGTCCAGCGCCCTTCGCCACTGTCGGCGACCGCGCCGCTGTAGCCGGATAATTGCTGGTCACTGACCAGGGCATCGGCGGTCAAATCCAGCAGCCAGGACGACACCACGCTGCCGCGCCGCCAGACTTCAGCGATATCGGCCAGGTTCAGGTCGAAGCGCTGGTTTGACGGCAGGCTTTGCGAGGCCTTGGTCTTGAGTATGTCGAAACCCTCGGCATAGGCCTGCATCAGGCCGTACTCGATACCGTTGTGGATCATCTTGACGAAGTGACCGGCACCCGCTGGCCCTGCGTGGATATAGCCACGTTCGGCACGCTCCTCTGGCCCGCTGCGCCCGCGCGTGCGGGGAATATCGCCAACGCCTGGCGCCAGCGCATCGAACAGTGGATCGAGGCGCTCGAGCACCGCCTGCTCGCCACCGATCATCATGCAGTAGCCACGTTCCAGGCCCCACACGCCACCGGAAGTACCCACATCGACATAGTGGAGGTTCCGCCTGGCCAGGCTCGCGGCTCGACGAATATCGTCCTTGTAGAAGGTGTTGCCGCCATCGATTATCACATCGTCCGGCTCAAGCAAGGCGCTCAGTTGTTCGATGGTTTCTTCGGTCGGCGCGCCAGCCGGCAGCATGACCCAGACCGCTCGCGGCGTGGTCATTTGCTGGACCAGGTCGGCCAGGCTTTTCGCCCCCTTGGCCCCCTCTGCCTCCAACGCCGTGACCGATGACTGATTGCGATCGAAGACCATCGTCTCGTGCCCGCGCAGCAGCAGTCGTCTTGCGATGTTGCCGCCCATGCGGCCAAGTCCCACGATTCCCAGTTGCATATGCCGATGCTCCACTCGATACGATTGAAGGTGAGTTACGCAGGGCATCCCCTGGATACTCAGGTTAGTCCAGTACGAGCAGGAGAGCTTCTTGCGTACTCTACGCAGACGATTGCTACTAGCGCAGATTGAAAAAAGTAAAAAAGTTCCATAACAGCAAAAAAGAATTCAAACTTGCCCCCGATTGAGATTCGAGCCTGGGCACACTCAACGTTGCCAGCGTCTGCGATCTCGTTTGTGACAAGCCATTTGCGAGGTGTGCAATGGGTACAGTTCTGCCAGCAAGTCCTCCCCAAACCCTTTACGTCACTGTGCGCCGCGATGAATTGCGCCAGTTGAAGGACGAGCGCGACCAGCTCAGGCAACAGGTCGCACAGCTCAATAGGCTGCTGCAGCAAGCCCACGATCAGGGAGCCCTTGCTTCTACCGCGCTCCAGGCCTGACACGCAAAAGGCGACGCTCGCGTCGCCGTCAAAACCTTGCCCCGGTATGCAGGCCTTCTTTGGAGGAGGCCTTCGCTGCCTGATTCGGCAACATACTTTTCCTGTCACCAGATCCCCGTGTCCGCCCCCCTTTAACCGGCTTTTCATGTCCGATAGACTGTGGCCGCCTCTAGAATGGCCGACGTTTGTTCCGGCCAATGAATCCTTTGTTCAGGAATTGTCATGCTACGGATATCGGCCGTGTTTATTTCTTTGACCCTGCTCGGCACAGGCTCTGCCCAGGCCCAATCGCTGGCCATGCAGTGCCAGAGTGTCAGCCAGGACCAGGTCGTTGCGCTGTTCGAGCGCTGGAACGACACACTTAAAACCGGCGATGCAAAACAAGTTGCCGCGCTCTATGCAACCGATGCACTCCTGCTGCCCACTGTCTCCAAAACCCCCAGGCTGACATTCGACGAGAAGGTCGATTACTTTCAGCATTTCCTCAAGGATCGCCCCGTCGGCAGCCTCGACACCAGTCATGTCCAGATCGACTGCAACAGCGCCCACCATGCCGGCCTCTACACCTTCCGTTTCGCCGCCTCCGGCAAAGAGGTGAAGGCCCGCTATTCCTTCGCGTATCGCTGGGACGGGACGCAATGGCTGATTACCAGCCACCACTCCTCGCTGCTACCCGCCACCTGACCTTCACTCAGTAAATTCCCCCCCTGGTCACTTGCTATTTGCCCAGGCGAAACAAGGGGGGCAACCGGCATCAACCAGTAGTCACCAAATCCGTGTATTTGTAACTTATTCGTATTCACGTTCGAGACTTGTTCGCGTATAGTCGCGCCCAATGTTTTTTTATCGATCGGAGTACAACTCTGTGACACCTGCCTGCAAGCGCTCCAGCCTGGCCCTCAGCGTCGCTTTCGCTATTTCCCCCTATACCGTTAACGCAGCGGAAACACTGGAGTTGGCCCCATTGGCCGTCCAGGGCGACTGGCTCGGCGAAGCGGCAGCCGTAGATGTGCAGAACCATCCCGGTGCTCGTACTGTGATTCGAGAAGAAACCATTCATGAAAGCGCTGCCGTGCACCCACGGGAGCTGTTGCGCCGGGTTCCGGGCCTGCAGGTTCAGGAAAGCAACGGCACCGGCGGCAGCGACCTGGCGTTGAACGTCGGCGCTCGCGGGCTGACATCGCGCCTTTCGCCGCGCTCGACCATCCTGATCGACGGCGTGCCGATGGCCTTCGCACCCTATGGCCAGCCGCAGTTGTCGCTGGCACCGGTGGCGGTCGGCAACCTGCAGGCGATCGACGTGGTTCGCGGTGGCGGTTCGGTGCGCTATGGCCCACAAAACGTCGGCGGCATCATCAACTTCATCACCCGTGAGATCCCCACCGATCGTGCCGGCAGCGCCAGCATCACCTCCGAAGGCGCGGGCCATGGCGGGATCAAGACCAGCACCAGCGCGTTCCTCGGCGGCACCGCCGACAACGGCATGGGCGCGGCCCTGCTGTACTCGGGTGTCCGGGGCTCGGGCTTTCGCGATGACAACGACGGCACGCTGATCGACGATTTCATGCTCAAGAACAAATTCGCCTTGAGCGAAATCGACGAACTGGCCACCACCCTGCATTACTTCCGCGCCGACGCCGACATGCCCGGCGGCTTGTCCACCGCGCAGTTCGACGACGACCCGTACCAGTCCACCCGCCCGTACGATACCTTTGAAGGCGAGCGCAAGGACATCTCGATCAAGTACACCCGCACCCCGGACGAGCTGCGCACCTTCGAACTGAACTCCTACTATTACGAGAGTTACCGCGGCAGCAACATCGTCACCGTGCAGGCCAACCCGGCGCAGAACAAGCTGTTCTCATACCCGCGCGACTACCATGTATTCGGCATCGAACCGCGCTACTCGCAGTTGTTCTACTTCGGCGAAACCAGCCATGAAGTCGGCGTAGGCTACCGCTACATCGATGAAGGCATGCACGAAACCACCAAGAGCAGCCCCGCCTACCTGGCCGACGGCGGCAGCCCATACACCAGGCCCATGACCGTCACTGCCGATAATACCGGCGGCACCGAAGCCCACTCGGTGTATATCGACGACAAGATCAACGTCGGCAACTGGACCGTCACCCCCGGCCTGCGCTACGAGCGCGTGCGCACCACTTGGCACAGCCGCATAAAGGGCCTGAACCGCGAGGTCAATTACAATGAGCCACTGCCATCGCTGAACGTGATGTATCACCTGTCTGACGAATGGAAACTCTTCGCCAACTACAACACCTCCTTCGGCAGCCTGCAGTACTTCCAGGTTGGTCAGGACCCTTCGGGCGGGACCTATGGCAACGAAGTCGGGCCGGGCCTGGAGCCAGAGAAGGCCAAGACCTATGAAGTGGGTACGCGCTACAACAACGGCGTCTGGGGCGGCGAAGTCACCCTGTTCCGCATCGATTTCGACAGCCAGTTGCAGTACGTGAAACAGGACGGCTGGACTCAGCTCGGCGCCACCAGCCATACCGGCGTGGAAACCGCGCTGAACTACGACCTGGGCAGCCTCGACCCCGTCCTGAGCGGTCTGAGTGCCTACGCGACCTTTGCCTACACCAAGGCGATCTCGGAAAAAGGCGATTTTGCCGACAAGGACCTGGCCTTCTATTCCCGGCAAACCGCGACCCTCGGACTGCGCTATGAGCAAAACCGCTGGACCTGGAACCTCGATGGCTACGCCCAGTCGCAGCAGTACTCGCCGGGCGCGCCCGGGCCTGTGTACATCCGCGAGGAAAGCGCAGACGGCCGCTTCGGCGATATCCCGGGTTATGCCCTGTGGAATGTCCGTGGCGAATATGCCTTCGGCCCGCAGTTGTCGAACCTGACGCTCGGCGCCGGGATCAAGAACCTGTTCGGCAAGGAATACTTCACACGGTCGCTGGACAACAACTTCGGTAAATACATCGGCCAGCCGCGTACGCTGTTCGTACAGGCCAGCATCGCGTTCTAACCACAACGCAGCCCGCCAGGTCTTCCGACCTGGCGGGTACTGCTGCCTATAGCGGCTTGCACCATAGCTGCATGTAACCACGCCGAGCATCGAAGCGTGCCTGTTCGAATCCAGCCTTGCGATAGGCCACCTTGGCCGACTCGTTGTCCTCAAGCACCTCCAGCATCAATAAGCAGCACCCGCGTACTCTAGCGACCTGTTCCACCCGTTCGAGCAACTTGCGACTGATCCCCTGTCCTCTGGCGCTGGCTGTCACCACCACGTCATGCACATTGATCAGCGGCTGGCAGGCAAAGGTCGAAAAGCCTTCGAAACAATTAACCAGACCCACGGCGCATTCTCCCTGGAAAGCCAGAAAGCTGAAGGCATTAGTGCGCTTGGCCAACTCCCCGGCGACGCGCTCGCGCACATGCAAGGGCAAGGCTTCACCACCGCCTATGGGATCTTCAGCGTAATGATTGAGCAAATCACCAATGGCTCGGGCATGCACGGTGTTCAGGTAATCAGCCGGATGAATCTGCGTTTCCATGGGAAAAATCCTTGGTTCGTTTGTTTTGCGACGAGTTTAAGGATTCACCGGCGTGCAAAGAGCACGCACGCCGGATTTGGCTTTTTTCCGCGAAAAATACAGACATCTCCGACCTGCTGAGCGACATATTCCCACAGTTAAAATTAATTTAATGAGGTCTGCGCGACATGAACGAGAATCGGCTGATTGTGAGTTATGTGATCAAGCTTTGGTGAGCCTGCGACCGCATAGCGGTGCCAGGTCCCTCATTGGGCGTTTCGTCGGCCCGAGCCTCAGTTTCGCCAGGCTGTGTTATCACTGGGCATATTCATGGAACCATCGATCCACCGGATGATCTTCGGTGGCTCCACTGCGGGCACGGTTGACGGCCCTGAACAACAGCGAGGTTGATCTCATGAACACCTTTCACTGTGTCCATCGCAACTACACCATTACCACCTATGTCGAAGAACACCCCGGCATCCCCACGCCCTGGGCCGGCGGCTGCCTGATTACAGACCCGCAAGGGCACACCAGCAGGCGTTTGTCGCTACCGTTGAAAATGGCTTTTCTTTCCGAGCGGGACAAGGCCCTGCACGCGTCGATCGCCCATGGCAAATGGCTGGTCGACCAGCAACTGGACAAGGGTAAAACACTGTTCTGACGGATGGGCGCAGCCTCGAACAGCGGCTGTGCCCACCGTATTTCAGACGTTCTGCTGAGCGCCTTCGAACCAGGCCAGCTTCTCGCGAAGCTGGACCACTTCGCCGACGATCACCAGGGTCGGTGCATGGACTTCATGCTCCGCCACAAGCTTGGGCAGGTCGGCCAGGGTGCCGGTAAAGACCCGCTGGTTGACCGTGGTGCCCTGCTGAATCAATGCCGCTGGCGTGTCGGCGGCACGACCATGCCTGATCAGCTGCTCGCAGATGATCGGCAAGCCAATCAGCCCCATGTAGAACACCAGGGTCTGGGCAGGCGCGACCAGGTCGTTCCAGGGCAGATCGCTGGTGCCGTCTTTCAGGTGGCCGGTGACGAAGCGCACCGATTGTGCGTAGTCGCGATGGGTCAGCGGAATCCCGGCATACGCCGCGCAACCGCTGGCCGCGGTGATACCCGGCACCACCTGGAAGGGAATCCCATGGGCCGCCAGCTCTTCGATTTCCTCGCCACCACGGCCAAAGATGAACGGATCGCCACCCTTGAGCCGCAACACACGCTTGCCCTGTTTGGCGAGGTCCACCAGGTGCTGGTTGATCTCCTCCTGGGGCACGGCGTGATCGGCGCGCCGCTTGCCGACATAGACGCGCTCGGCATCGCGGCGGCACAGTTCGAGAATGGCTGGCGCGACCAAGCGGTCGTAAAGCACCACATCGGCCTGCTGCATCAGACGCAGGGCGCGGAAGGTCAGCAAATCCGGGTCGCCAGGACCTGCACCGACCAGATACACCTCGCCAGGCGCGTGGGGCGGCGCACCGTTGATCTTGTCTACCAGCAAGCGCTCCGCTTCGGCACCCTGCCCGGCCAGTTGGCGGTCAGCGATAGGGCCCTGGAAAACGTCTTCCCAGAACGCTCGACGCTGCTGCACATCCGGATACAGGTTTTTCACCTGACGCCGAAACCGCGCAGCCAGGCCGGCCAGTTCGCCATAGGCCGAAGGTATCCAGGTTTCCAGCTTGGCCCGGATCAGCCGCGCCAGCACCGGTGCATCGCCACCGCTGGAGACCGCCACCACCAAGGGTGAACGATCGACAATGGCCGGGAAGATCACCGTGCACAACGCCGGAGCATCGACCACGTTGACCGGCACGCAGCGGCGCTGGGCATCGGCAGAGACCTGGGCGTTGAGCGCCTGGTCATCGGTGGCCGCGATGATCAGTTGGCAACCATCGAGGTCGGCCTCCTGATAACCGCGAACCATGGCTTCTCCACCGCTGCGCTGCACCAACTCATCGAGCTGCGCTTCGATCTCGGGCGCAACCACGCGCAGCAAGGCGCCGGCGTCGGCCAACAGGCGAGACTTGCGCAAGGCAATCTCGCCGCCCCCCACAACCAGCACCCGGCTGCCACGCAGGTTATGAAACAGCGGTAGAAATTCCATTTAGCCGATGACCTCGAGGCCGCCCATGTACGGTTTGAGCACTTCCGGAATGCGGATCGAACCGTCGGCCTGCTGGTAGTTTTCCAGCACCGCAACCAGGGTACGTCCTACTGCCAGGCCCGAACCGTTGAGGGTGTGGACCAGCTCCGGCTTGCCGGTTTCCGGGTTGCGCCAGCGCGCCTGCATGCGCCGCGCCTGGAAGTCGCCGGTGTTGGAGCACGAAGAAATCTCGCGGTACTTGTCCTGGCTCGGCACCCAGACTTCCAGGTCATAGGTCTTGATGGCGCTGAAGCCCATGTCGCCGGTGCACAGGGCCAGTACCCGGTAAGGCAGCTCCAGCGCCTGCAGCACGCGTTCGGCGTTGGCAGTCAGGCTTTCCAGTGCTTCCATGGATTTGCCGGGCTCGACGATCTGGACCATCTCGACCTTGTCGAACTGGTGCTGACGGATCATGCCGCGGGTATCGCGACCCGAGGCACCGGCTTCGCTACGGAAGCACGGCGTGTGCGCGACCAGCTTGAGCGGCAGTTGCTTTGGATCGAGGATTTCGCCGGCCACGATGTTGGTCAGCGACACTTCGGCGGTCGGAATCAGGTACAGGTCAGCCTCGCCTTCGCGGCTGATCTTGAACAGGTCCGCCTCGAATTTCGGCAGCTGGCCGGTGCCTTGCAGCGCCGGGGCCTGCACCAGGTACGGGGTGTAGGCCTCTTCGTAGCCGTGCTCACTGACGTGCAGGTTGATCATGAACTGCGCGAGCGCGCGGTGCAGGCGGGCAATCGGGCCACGCAACAAGGCAAAGCGAGCACCGGACAATTTGGCAGCGGTTTCGAAATCCAGCCAGCCAAACTTCTCGCCCAGGGCAACGTGGTCCTGGATCGGGAAATCGAAGGTCGTCGGCGTGCCCCAACGGCGCACTTCGATGTTGGCGTCTTCGTCGTCGCCCACAGGTACCGACTCGTGCGGCAGGTTGGGAATGCCCAGCAGGATCGAATCCAGCTCGGCCTGAGTCTCGTCCAGCTCGACCTTGCCACGGTTCAATTCAGCCGCCATGCGATCGACGTCAGCCATCAGCGGAGCGATGTCTTCACCGCGCTGCTTGGCCTGACCGATGGATTTGGAGCGTGCATTGCGTTCGGCCTGCAGGTGTTCGGTGCGGGTCTGAACGTCCTTGCGACGGTTCTCCAGCGCGTCGATGCGCGCTACATCCAGGCTGAAGCCACGGGAGGCAAGGCGGTCCGCTACGTCCTGGAGTTGGCTACGTAACAGTTTGGAATCGAGCATGTCGGTCTCTCGTTTATCAAAGTTTGGTCAGGGACAGGCCGGCCCAGGTCGCGAGCAGCCCGCCGAATACGCTGACGGCGGTGTAGCCGAGCGCCAGAAGCACTTGCCCGCTTTCAAGCAGGCGCACCGTATCCAGTGAAAAGGATGAAAAAGTGGTCAAGCCGCCGAGAAAACCCGCGATCAGGCCCGCTCGGACCTCGACGGGCACTTCCGGGCGAAGCAGGAAAAGACCGTAAAGAAGGCCAATCAACAGGCAGCCGACAATATTAACGGCCAGCGTACCGACATAGAAGTGCCGTGGCCAGTTCGATGCGACCCAATTGACCGTGGCAAAACGCAGCAAGGTACCGGAAATACCCCCGGCAGCAACGGCAGTGACTATCCGAATCAAGGCCTTCTCCGTTGTCGGGGACTGCTGCGATCGAGTTCGGCCAGGTGCTTGAGCTTCTCGCCGATCTTCAACTCCAGGCCCCGGGGAACAGGTTGGTAGTAGTGGCGCGGCTCGAGTTGTTCAGGGAAATAGTCCTCACCGGCAGCGTACGCATCCGGCTCGTCGTGGGCGTAACGGTACTCTTCACCGTAGCCCAGTTGCTTCATCAGCCTGGTCGGCGCATTGCGCAGGTGCAACGGCACCTCCAGCGAGCCGTGTTCGGCGGCTTCACGCATGGCCGCCTTGAAGCCCATGTACACGGCATTGCTCTTCGGTGCACAGGCCAGGTAGACAATGGCCTGGGATACGGCCAGCTCACCTTCGGGGCTGCCCAGGCGCTCCTGCACGTCCCAGGCGGCCAGGCACAGGCTCAGGGCGCGCGGGTCGGCGTTGCCGATGTCTTCGCTGGCCATGCGCACGACGCGCCGGGCGATGTACAAGGGGTCGCAGCCGCCATCGAGCATGCGCGCGAACCAGTAGAGCGCGCCGTCGGGGTTGGAACCACGAACGGATTTGTGCAGCGCCGAGATCTGGTCGTAGAAGGCCTCACCGCCCTTGTCGAAACGCCGGCGCGTGTCACCGAGCAGGCTTTGCAACAGATCGACACCGATTTCACTGCCGTCTTCGGCCAGGTCCGAGGCATTCTCCAGCAGATTGAGCAGGCGCCGACCATCGCCATCGGCCGCCGCCAGGAGCATCTTGAAGCCCTCGTCGCCGAGGCTCAGCTGCCGCTTGCCCAACCCACGCTCCTCGCTCAGCGCACGCTGCACCAGCTTGTGCAGGGCGGCCTCGTCGAGGCTCTTGAGTACATAGACGCGCGCCCGCGACAACAAGGCGTTGTTCAACTCGAAGGACGGATTCTCGGTGGTTGCACCGATAAAGATCAGCGTGCCGTCTTCCACGTAAGGCAGAAAGGCATCCTGCTGGGACTTGTTGAAGCGATGCACTTCATCGACGAAGAGGATAGTCCGACGTCCGTACTGGCCCGCCTGCTGCTTGGCGATCTCGACCGCCTGGCGAATTTCCTTGACCCCGGCCAGTACTGCCGAAACCGTTTCGAAGTGCGCGTCGCAGAACTTGGCCAGCAACCGCGCCAGTGTGGTCTTGCCGACCCCGGGCGGGCCCCAGAAGATCATCGAGTGCAGGGCGCCCTGCTCCAGCGCTTCACGCAGGGGCTTGCCGCGCGCCAGCAGATGCTCCTGGCCAACGTACTCGTCCAGATTGGCCGGGCGCAGGCGCGCGGCCAGGGGCTGAGCGATCGGATCACTACGAAACAAGTCCATGGGTTGGATCTAACCTCTTATTCCAGGAGTTACTCCTGGATCACGTCCGCGCCTTTGGGAATATCGAACCTGAATTTGCTGGCGGCGATCGGTTCATTGGCTTTTACGCCGGTGAACAAAATGTTGGTGCGCTGGCCGACGCTGTCGATCAGTTGCATGTCATTGATCAGCCCGTTGCGAAACGACAGGCGCAAGGAGTCGAACAGGGTGTCCTTGGTTTTTGGCTTGAGCGTGAAATCGATCACGCCGCCGGCTTCCTTGGCGGAGATATCGAAACTCTGGCTGATCTTCGACACGTCACCGGACAACAACAAGGCCGGGGTCTGGGTCAGGCGCTGATCGAGGGTCTTGATAGTGACCTGCTCCAGGTCCGGGTCCCACAGCGAGACTTTCTTGCCATCGGAAACCATCAGTTGTTCCTGGGGTGCATCGGTATGCCAATTGAACATGCCCGGGCGCTGCAGTGCCATTTCGCCGGTGGTTTCCTGCAACTGCGTGCCGCTGCCATCGAGGGTCAATTGGGAGAACCGGGCAGTCAGGGTTTGCGACTTTTCCAGTAACTGGGTCAGGCGCGCCACATCCTTTTCATCGGCCTGGGCCGGGATAACGGAGAAAGCCAGAGCAGAGACCAACAACATGCGAATAAGGCGCATGGAATTCCTCATCAAAAATAAATGGGCCGGCCACCCCCAGGGCGGCCGGCAACCTCGATTAATCGCGCATCGGCCCTGGCGCAATCACTTCACGCGAGCCATTGGTGTTCATGGCCGTGACGACGCCGGCCATTTCCATGGCTTCAATCATGCGAGCGGCACGGTTGTAGCCGATCTTCAGCTTGCGCTGTACGGCCGAAATGGAGGCGCGGCGGCTTTCAAGAACGAACTGTACCGCCTCGTCATAGAGTGCGTCGGTTTCGCTGTCTTCACCGCCTTCGCCACCGCTGCTTTCAAAACCACTGCCGGCCTCTTCGACGCCATTGAGAATGTCGTCGTTGTATTCCGGTGCACCACGCAGTTTCCAGGCTTCGACCACCCGGTGAACCTCGTCATCGGAGACGAAGGCACCGTGGACACGGATCGGCAGGCTCGTGCCCGGTGGCATGTAGAGCATGTCACCGTGGCCCAGTAGTTGCTCGGCGCCACCCTGGTCGATGATGGTCCGGGAGTCGATCTTGCTCGACACCTGGAACGCCATGCGGGTCGGAATGTTGGCCTTGATCAGACCGGTGATCACGTCCACCGACGGACGCTGGGTCGCGAGGATCAGGTGGATACCGGCGGCACGGGCCTTCTGGGCGATACGGGCGATCAGCTCTTCGACCTTCTTGCCGACGATCATTATCATGTCGGCGAATTCATCCACCACCACCACGATGGTCGGCAACTTGTGCAATAGCGGCGCTTCGTCGTGAATACTTTCACGCTTGTACAAGGGATCTGTCAGCGGCGTGCCGGCATCGATGGCCTCCTTGACCTTGTGGTTGAAGCCCGACAGGTTACGTACGCCCATCTTCGCCATCAGTTTGTAGCGCCGCTCCATCTCCGCCACGCTCCAGCGCAGGGCGTTGGCGGCGTCCTTCATGTCGGTGACCACCGGGCACAGCAGGTGCGGAATGCCTTCGTAGATCGACAGCTCGAGCATTTTCGGGTCGATCATGATCAGCTTGGCGTCTTCGGGGCCCGACTTGAACAGGATCGACAGGATCATCGCGTTCACACCCACCGACTTACCGGAACCCGTAGTACCGGCCACCAGCAGGTGCGGCATCTTCGCAAGGTCGGTGATGACCGGCTTGCCGCCGATGTCATGGCCCAGGGCCAGGGTGACCGGCGACCTGGCCTCATCGAACTGCGGCGTCGACAGCACTTCGGAGAAGCGCACGATCTGGCGGTCTTCGTTGGGAATTTCGATACCGACCGTGGTCTTGCCCGGAATCACTTCAACGACGCGCACGCTGGTCACGGCCAGCGAGCGCGCCAGGTCCTTGGCCAGGTTGGAGATGCGGCTGACCTTTACGCCTGCAGCCGGCTGAATTTCGTAACGGGTAATGACCGGCCCCGGGTGAATCGAGTCGACCGAAACTTCGACGCCGAACTCCTTGAGCTTGATCTCCAGCAAGTGGCCAACACCGGCCAGTGACTCGGGCGAATAATTGACCTGTTTCTTCTCGGCAGGGTCGAGGATCGAAATCGGCGGCAGCGTGCCTTCGATGGCGCTGTCGACAAACAGCGGCGCCTGTTTCTCCTTCTGCACACGCTTGCTCGGCTCCGGCACCTTGGCCGGGGCCGGCATGATCACTGGCGGTATATGCTGCTCGCGCTCGGTAATGTGCCTGGCCAGCGACGGCTCGCGCTCGATGATGCGTTCCTTGACCTTGACCTGCTCGCGGCGGTCCGGCGCTGCCGGGGCCGTTACCTCGTGGACGCGCTCATCGACTTCACGCAGCTGCGCCACCAGTTGCTTGCGTTCGTTGCGCGCGGCCCACCAGCGGTTGGCCGCGCCCTGAAGCAGCTCGAACAGGTCCAGAGTGATCTTGCCGGTGACATCCATCACTTTGAACCAGGAGAGGTCGGCGAAAACCGTCAGGCCGAACAGGAACAGGGCAATGAACATCAGCGTGCTGCCCTGGATATTCAACGCATTACGCGCCAGGTCGCCGAGGCTTTCCCCCAGCGCGCCACCCGCCGAGGCCGGCAGGCTGGGCGCCGAGTGAAAGTGGATGTGCGCCAGCGCAGCGCCGGACAGCACCAGGAACACCAGCCCGATCAAGCGCCAGGAAAACAGCCAGCCGCTCCACTGCCACGGCTCGTGGCGCTGACGAAAGATCTGCCAGGTCTTGACGGCCAGCAGCAGCGGGAAGACATAGGCGAAATACCCCAGGACCATGAACAGGATATCGGCGAACCAGGCACCGGCCCGGCCGGCGGCGTTCTGCACCTGATCGACATTGCTGGTATGGCTGAAGCCCGGGTCGGCCTGGTCATAGGTCAGCAACGCCATCCACAGGTACAGGCAAAGAGCCCCCATGGCGATCAACGCACCTTCCTTGAGCCGGTAGTGCAGCTGCTGACGCCATAGCGGAACGGGATTGGATGTAGCGGTGGATTTCTTCAAAACGCGTCTTTTCCTGCGCTGGTAGCGCGTCCAACTGTTGATTGACGATGAAAATACTGCCCTTGCAGGTCAGGTGAAAAGTGAATCAACGACTACTTTTAACATACTGCCGGATCTCTTGAAGCTCCCGGGCCACAGCCCCGGCTCGAGGCCACCTGGCATTGTACGGGTTTGCCTCTGCGATGCCACGCTAGAGCGGCCTCGGTGAAGCATAGCCGACAGCAGCTTCCCGCTCCCAATTTGAGCATGCATTCTCTTTTGTGACAAAGGCTTATGAGGTGTTTTTCATGACGCAGACAAAGCATTCACGCCTGATCATCCTCGGTTCCGGCCCTGCCGGTTACAGCGCTGCCGTCTATGCTGCCCGCGCCAACCTCAAACCCGTCGTGATCACCGGGATGGAAGCGGGAGGTCAATTGACCACCACCATTGAAGTCGACAACTGGCCCGGCGACGTCGAGGGACTCACCGGCCCGGTGCTGATGGAACGCATGCAAAAACACGCCGAGCGCTTCGACACCCAGATCGTCTACGACCACATTCACACGGCAGAGTTGCAGCAGCGTCCGTTCAGGTTGCACGGCGACAATGGCATTTACACCTGTGATGCAGTGATCATTGCCACCGGCGCCTCGGCGCAGTACCTGGGGCTGCCGTCGGAGCAAGCCTTTTCCGGCAAGGGCGTCTCGGCCTGCGCTACCTGCGACGGGTTCTTCTATCGCAACCAGGTGGTGGCGGTGATCGGTGGCGGCAATACCGCGGTCGAAGAAGCCCTGTATCTGTCCAACATCGCAACCGAAGTCCATCTGGTGCACCGGCGCGACAAGCTCCGGGCCGAGAAAATCCTCCAGGACAAGCTGTTCGAAAAAGCCAGTCACGGCAATATCGTCCTGCACTGGAACCAGACCGTGGACGAGGTCCTGGGCGATGCCAGTGGCGTTACCGGTGCCCGCCTGATCAACACACAGACAGGCGCGACCCAGGACCTGAAACTTTCCGGCGTATTCATCGCCATCGGCCACAAACCCAACACCGATATTTTCCAGGGGCAACTGGAGATGCGTAATGGCTATCTGATCGTCAAGGGCGGCAGCGAAGGCGATGCCACTTCCACCGGCATACCAGGCGTGTTCGCCGCAGGCGATGTAGCCGACCATGTTTATCGCCAGGCGGTCACTTCTGCCGGCGCGGGATGCATGGCCGCACTCGATGCCGAGAAGTTTCTCGACGACAATTGACCAGGTGGCCCAGTGCAGGCGGTCCACATATGGTCCACTGGCGCCGGGTCGTATACCCTCCCCTCTTCCCCTTTTCCCGTTCGAATCCCATGCTGACCTGGCTCAATCGCGAAACCCTGACCTTTCCTGCGCTGGAAAAAGCCCTGCGCGAACCCAATGGCCTGCTGGCCGCCGGCGGCGACCTGAGCGCCGAGCGCCTGGTCCAGGCTTATCGTCACGGCTGCTTCCCCTGGTATCAGGAAGGCCAGCCGATTCTCTGGTGGTCGCCCGACCCACGGACGGTGCTGTTCCCGGAGGAGCTGCATGTTTCCCGCAGCCTTGGAAAAGTGCTGCGCCAACAACGTTATCGGGTCACCTTCGACCGGGATTTCGCCGCCGTGATTCACGCCTGCGCAGCGCCTCGCCCTTATGCCGACGGCACCTGGATTACCGACAACATGCAGGCCGCCTATCTGAAACTGCACCAACAGGGCTTCGCGCATTCGGTCGAAGTCTGGGACCGCGACGAGCTGGTCGGCGGCCTCTATGGCCTGGCCATGGGTCGGCTGTTCTTTGGCGAGTCCATGTTCAGCCGTGCCGACAACGCATCGAAAGTGGGTTTCGTGACCCTGGTCACCCATTTGCAAGCGTCCGGCTTTGTCATGATCGATTGCCAGATGCCGACCGAACACCTGCACAGCTTCGGCGCCCGCGCTATTTCCCGGCAAGCCTTCGCCGAGCACTTGCAGAACTACCTCGACCAGCCCAACTCAGCCACCTGGGTTTGCTAGGCGAGTTGCCACGGCTGGCTTACACTTATTTAAAGGCACATCCCGAGGGTTGATCATGACTGAGCTGGCGCGACTGAAGTTTTATGCCACTCAACCCCATTCGTGCAGCTATCTGCCCGAAGAACAGGCAACGACGTTGTTTCTCGATCCCAGCCAGCCGATGGATGTGAACGTCTATGCCGACCTGTCCGAAATGGGGTTCCGGCGTAGCGGCGATCACCTGTATCGCCCCCATTGCCAGCACTGCAATGCCTGCGTGCCGGCCCGTATCCCTGCTGCCCGGTTTCTGCCGAACCGCCAACAAAAACGCATTCTCAAGCGCAATGCCGACATCCAGGTCACCGCCGCTCGCCCGGCATTCAGCGAAGAATATTTCGACCTGTACCGGCGCTACATTGAACAGCGCCATGCCGACGGCGACATGTACCCGCCCAGCCGGGATCAGTTCTCGACCTTCCTGGTACGCGACCTGCCTTTCTCCCGTTTTTACGAGTTTCGGATCGACGGCCGCCTGGTCGCCGTCGCCGTCACCGACCTGCTGCCCAACGGCATTTCAGCGGTCTATACCTTCTACGAGCCCAATGAAGAACGTCGCAGCCTCGGTCGCTACTGCATCCTCTGGCAGATCACCGAAGCCTTGCGCCTGGGCCTGGAAGCCGTCTATCTCGGCTACTGGATCAAGAACTGCAAAAAGATGAACTACAAGACCCAATACCGCCCCATCGAGCTGCTTATCAACCAACGATGGGTCGCGCTGAACTGAAGCCCTTGGCTTGACCCCCACTTTTCGGGCACAATGCACGCCGCTTTTGCCTGGCGCAGTTGCACCGGGCCATTAACTGGACACCGAGGGCTTTACTGCATGTCGAAAGAAGACAGCTTCGAAATGGAAGGCACTGTCGTCGACACCCTGCCCAACACCATGTTTCGTGTGGAGTTGGAAAATGGGCACGTCGTAACCGCGCACATCTCCGGTAAGATGCGCAAGAACTACATCCGTATTCTGACCGGTGACAAGGTGCGCGTTGAACTGACGCCCTATGACTTGAGCAAAGGGCGCATTACTTATCGCGCTCGTTAAGTAGTACCAACGAAAACGCCCGGCAGATGCCGGGCGTTTTTGTGTGGGCGGTACAAATTGGAGCTTTGGGTGACTTGTGGGAGCTGGCTTGCCAGCGATTGCATCACCGCAACGCTTCAGACAAACCGCGTCGCTCGCATCGCAGGCAAGCGGAACGCCGCCCGGCCTGCTCCCACAGAGGCCGTCAGGCCATTTCGGCCGTGGTTTCGAACTCGAACGTCAGTTCGCCATCCTTGATGTCGATGTGCACCACACCGCCATGCTCGGCCAACTCGCCAAACAGGATTTCCTCGGCCAGCGGACGCTTGATCTTGTCCTGGATCAAACGCGCCATCGGCCGCGCACCCATCTGTGCATCGTAACCACCGGCCGCCAGCCAGCCTCTGGCCGCATCTGTCACCTCAAGCAGCACGCGCTTGTCTTCCAGTTGCGCCTGCAGCTCGATAAGGAACTTGTCCACCACGCTCTTGATGACCTCATGGCTGAGGCGACCGAATTGAATGATGGTGTCCAGGCGGTTACGGAACTCCGGCGTGAAGCTCTTCTTGATCACTTCCATGGCATCGGAAGAGTGATCCTGATGGGTGAAACCGATCGAAGCCCGCGCAGCGGTTTCCGCACCGGCATTGGTGGTCATGATCACGATCACATTGCGGAAGTCCGCCTTGCGCCCGTTGTTGTCAGTCAGGGTCCCGTGATCCATCACCTGCAGCAGCAGGTTGAAGACTTCCGGGTGCGCCTTCTCGATCTCATCGAGCAGCAGCACGCAATGCGGCTGCTTGGTGATCGCCTCGGTGAGCAAGCCGCCCTGATCGAAACCGACGTAACCCGGAGGCGCACCGATCAGACGCGAAACGGTATGACGCTCCATGTACTCGGACATGTCGAAACGCACCAGTTCCACCCCGAGAGCCTTGGCCAACTGCCGCGCTGCCTCGGTTTTACCCACCCCGGTAGGGCCGGCGAACAGGAACGAACCCACAGGCTTGTCAGGCGACTTCAGGCCGGCGCGTGACAGCTTGATGGCCGTGGCCAGCGAGTCGATCGCAGCATCCTGACCGAACACGGTGAGCTTCAGGTCGCGCTCGAGGTTACGCAGCAGTTCCTTGTCGGAGCTGGTGACATGCTTGGGCGGAATACGCGCGATTTTCGCGACAATGTCTTCGACGTGAGGCACTTCGATACGCTTGACCCGCATTTCGACAGGCTGCAGGCGCTGATAGGCACCGGCTTCGTCGATCACATCGATCGCCTTGTCCGGCATGTGCCGGTCATTGATGTAGCGCGAAGCCAGCTCGGCCGCTGCACGCAGCGCCTCGTCGCTGTATTCGATGTTGTGGTGCGCCTCGAAACGCCCCTTGAGCCCGCGCAGGATGCCCACGGTGTCTTCCACCGACGGCTCGCTGACATCGACCTTCTGGAAGCGCCGGGCCAAAGCCCGATCCTTCTCGAAAATCCCGCGAAACTCCTGGAACGTGGTCGAACCGATGCAGCGGATATCGCCCGAAGACAACAGCGGCTTGAGCAGGTTGGAGGCATCCATCACGCCACCGGAAGCCGCACCGGCACCGATAATGGTGTGAATTTCGTCGATGAATAGGATGGCCTGCGGACGCTTGCGCAGTTCGTTGAGCAGCGCCTTGAAGCGCTTCTCGAAGTCACCGCGGTACTTGGTACCGGCCAGCAGAGCACCCAGGTCGAGGGAGTAGACGACACTGTTGGCCAACAGGTCCGGGACCTGATTGTCGACGATGCGCTTGGCCAGGCCTTCGGCGATGGCGGTCTTGCCGACCCCGGCCTCACCGACCAGCAAAGGGTTGTTCTTGCGCCGACGGGCGAGGATCTGCGCAACCCGCTCGACCTCGCTTTCACGACCCACCAGCGGGTCTATGCGACCCTGGCGCGCAAGCTCATTGAGGTTGCTCGCATAGGCGTCCAGTGGATTGCCCGAAGAAGAAGACTCACCGCCCTCGTCGTCCTGCATATCTTGCTCACCCTCGGAGTGCTCGCCATGCCCTGGCACCTTGGAAATCCCGTGAGCGATGTAATTGACCACATCGATCCGGGCCACGCTCTGCTGCTTGAGCAGAAACACAGCCTGGCTCTCCTGCTCACTGAAGATTGCCACCAGCACGTTGGCACCGGTGACCTCACGTTTGCCCGAGCTCTGTACATGAAAGACAGCACGTTGCAGCACACGCTGAAAGCCCAGGGTTGGCTGGGTTTCGCGATCCTCGTCATGAAGGGGGATCAACGGCGTGGTGGAGTCGATGAACTCCTGCAGGTCGTGCTTGAGTTTGTCGAGGTTTGCGCCGCATGCACGCAAAACGGTGGCGGCTGCCTCATTATCCAATAGAGCCAGCAGGAGATGCTCCACGGTCATGAACTCATGACGCTTGGAGCGCGCCTCCTTGAAGGCGAGATTGAGGGTGACTTCGAGCTCGCGGTTTAACATAGCTTCACCTCATACCCAAGTGGTCGGCGATTAACCGTCCTTCTCGATTTCACAGAGTAGCGGATGCTGGCTTTCCCTGGCGTATTGGTTGACCTGCATGGCCTTCGTCTCGGCGATGTCGCGGGTAAACAATCCACATACTGCCCGCCCTTCGGTATGGACGGCCAGCATGACCTTGGTCGCCAGCTCGCGATTCAGGTTAAAAAACACCTCGAGCACTTCGACGACGAAATCCATCGGTGTGTAGTCATCATTAAACAAAACCACCTTGTACATCGGCGGAGCCTGCAGTGCCGGCTTGGCCTCCTGTACGGCCAGGCCGGCTGAATCGTCCTCATGCGATTGCGGGCGATCCTGATTGAATGTTAGTCGAATCTGGCTGAATGCATGCATGGAAAGAAGGTTCATCGTTGAGCAAATAGGGTTGTGGGTTTTGACCGTGTGACCGATTTCAACTCGGCCGCTGCATGACCTTGACTATCGGCAAAACGGTGTTACAAACAATAGAACCCACATTGGGTAATAAAGATCCGCCCAGTCAACCATTTTTTGCGGTTCGGATGCGGATGTAGTGGATGATACTCCAGTGATGGAGTCCTTTGCAGAGGGATATGAGCATGGCACGTGGTAAGGTCAAGTGGTTCAACAATGCCAAAGGCTATGGCTTCATCAATGAGGAGGGTAAAAGCGAAGACCTCTTTGCTCATTACTCCGCCATCAAGATGGACGGCTACAAGACGCTCAAGGCCGGCCAGGCCGTGACCTTCGAGATTGTCCAGGGCCCCAAGGGCCTGCATGCCGTCAATATCTATGACGCCGCCCTTGCACCCGCCACGCCAACCACTGCCGAGTCACAGGGCGACCAGGTTTCAGCCTAGACCGCAGCGTTTGCGTAACTAACGGATATAAAAAAACCGACCAATTGCTTGGCCGGTTTTTCGTGCTGCCTGCTCGCTTACATGTGCTTGATCAGCGCATCACCGAAGCCAGAGCTGGAAACCAGCGTGGCGCCTTCCATCAGACGTTCGAAGTCATAGGTCACGGTCTTGGCCGAGATAGCGCCGTTGGTGCCCTTGATGATCAGGTCGGCCGCTTCGGTCCAGCCCATGTGACGCAGCATCATCTCGGCAGAGAGGATGACCGAGCCCGGGTTGACCTGGTCCTTGCCGGCGTATTTCGGCGCGGTACCGTGGGTCGCCTCGAACATGGCAACGGTGTCCGACAGGTTGGCGCCCGGCGCGATACCGATACCGCCTACTTCTGCAGCCAGTGCGTCGGACAGGTAGTCGCCATTCAGGTTCAGGGTCGCAATCACGTCGTATTCGGCCGGACGCAGCAGGATCTGTTGCAGCATGGCGTCGGCGATGGCGTCCTTGACGATGACGTTCTTGCCGGTTTTCGGGTTCTTGAACTGCATCCACGGCCCACCGTCGAGCAGCTCGGCACCGAATTCGTTCTTGGCGATTTCGTAGCCCCAATCCTTGAAGGCACCTTCGGTGAACTTCATGATGTTGCCTTTGTGCACGATGGTCAGCGAGTCGCGATCGTTATCGACAACATACTGCAGGGCCTTGCGCACCAGGCGCTGGGTGCCTTCCCTGGAAACCGGCTTGACGCCGATGCCGCAGTCCTGGTCGAAACGGATCTTGGTAACGCCCATTTCTTCTTTCAGGAACTTGATGATCTTCTGCGCTTCAGGCGAGCCGGCCTTCCACTCGATCCCGGCGTAAATGTCTTCGGAGTTTTCGCGGAAGATGACCATGTCCACGTCGCCTGGCTTCTTCACCGGGCTCGGTACGCCTTCGAACCAGACGACAGGACGCAGGCAGACATACAGGTCCAGCTGCTGGCGCAGCGCCACGTTCAGCGAGCGGATACCGCCACCGACCGGCGTGGTCAGCGGCCCCTTGATGGATACGACGTAGTCTTTTACCGCATCGAGGGTTTCCTGGGGCAGCCAGGTGTCCTGGTCGTAGACCTGGGTGGCCTTTTCGCCCGCATAGACTTCCATCCAGGAAATCTTGCGCTTGCCGCCGTAGGCTTTCTCGACCGCGGCATCCACGACCTTGATCATGACCGGGGTGACATCGACGCCGATGCCGTCACCCTCGATGAATGGAATGATGGGCTGATCAGGAACATTGAGAGAATGGTCTGCGTTGACGGTGATTTTGTCGCCGACCGCTGGAACCTTGATTTTCTGGTATCCCATGCTGCACTCCGTTTGGTGTTATTAAACTTAATCGCAGCCTTCGAGCGTAACCCAGTTATATGGCGACTGGAACCACATGTTCTATTGTCCGACACTCGACGTGTACGCTGATCGCCCACTACTCATGAGGAATCGGCCAAAACACAGGAGCAGGCGGCCACACTAACGTACAATAGCGACCGCGCTTTAGACCAATGGACAACGATTCCCGTGCTCCCTACATGGTAATTATTCTCCTGACCAGTGGTATACTGTCGCAGGTGACCACTGGGTCACCACGGCCGATTCGCCTCGATTGAGGCCCCGGCCATACGAAAAGGCCGAGCTGTTACCGCAGCTCAGCCGCTTGACGCTCTACTGATGTACCCCACATCACCGCGAAGAAGCCTCGACTTTCGGCTCATTGACGACTTTGAAACGAAAGCGCCTACCCTGCGCATCTCGAGATTCTGTGCACGCTCAGCAAAGAGAGAGTTAATCCGATAATGCCAACCCGTTCGAAGATCATCTACACCTTCACTGACGAAGCCCCCGCCCTCGCCACCTACTCGCTGCTACCCATCATCGAAGCCTTCACGGCATCGGCTGACATCTCCGTAGAAACCCGCGACATCTCTTTGGCAGGACGCATTCTCGCCAGCTTCCCGGAACACCTGGGTGCTGACAAATCGGTACCGGACCACCTCGCAGAACTCGGCGCCCTGGCCATCACGCCAGAAGCCAACATCATCAAGTTGCCCAACATCAGCGCCTCGGTGCCACAACTCAAGGCAGCCATCAAGGAACTGCAAGCGCAGGGCTTTGACATCCCGGACTACCCGGAAGCGCCTGCCAGTGACGCCGACAAGGACGCCAAGGCCCGCTACGACAAGATCAAGGGCAGCGCCGTGAACCCGGTTCTGCGCGAAGGCAACTCCGATCGTCGCGCACCGCTGTCGGTCAAGAACTACGCCCGCAAGCACCCGCACAAAATGGGCGCCTGGAGCGCTGACTCCAAGTCGCACGTTGCGCACATGAACAACGGTGACTTCTACGGCAGCGAAAAAGCTGCCCTGATCAGCAGCAATGACAACGTCAAGATCGAACTGATCGCTCGGGATGGCACCGCCACCGTCCTGAAAGAAAAAACCGCCGTGCTGGCAGGTGAGATCATCGATTGCGCGGTCATGAGCAAAAAAGCCCTGCGCAGCTTCATCGCAGAGCAGATCATCGATGCGAAAAGCCAGGGCGTACTGTTCTCCGTACACCTGAAAGCGACCATGATGAAGGTCTCCGACCCGATCATGTTCGGCCAGATCGTTGCCGAGTTCTATCAGGATGCGCTGAGCAAGCACGCCGATGTACTGAACGAGATCGGCTTCAACCTGAACAACGGTATCGGCGACCTGTACGCCCGCATCAAGGCGCTGCCAGCCGAGCAACAAGCGCAAATCGAAGCTGACATCCAGGCCGTGTACGCCGTGCGCCCTGCCCTGGCGATGGTCAACTCCGACAAAGGCATCACCAACCTGCACGTACCGAGCGACGTCATCGTCGACGCCTCGATGCCGGCAATGATCCGTGACTCCGGCAAGATGTGGGGCACCGACGGCCAACTGCACGACGCCAAGGCGATCATTCCGGACCGCTGCTACGCCACCATCTACCAGGCTGTCATCGAAGACTGCAAGCAACACGGCGCCTTCGATCCGACCACCATGGGCAGCGTGCCGAACGTCGGCCTGATGGCACAAAAAGCCGAAGAGTACGGCTCGCACAACAAGACCTTCCAGATCAAGACCGACGGCGTCGTCCGCGTTAGCGACGGCGCAGGCAAACCGCTGCTGGAACAGAACGTCGAAGCCGGCGACATCTTCCGCATGTGCCAGACCAAGGACGCGCCGATCCAGGACTGGGTCAAGCTCGCCGTCAACCGCGCACGCGCCAGCAGCACCCCGGCCGTGTTCTGGCTCGACCCGATGCGCGCCCACGACGGTGTCATGATCGAGAAGGTCCAGCAGTACCTGAAGGATCACGACACTTCAGCCCTGGACATCCGCATCATGTCGCCGGTCGACGCCATGGCGTTCTCCCTGTCGCGCATCCGTGCAGGCAAAGACACCATCTCGGTTACCGGTAACGTACTGCGCGACTATCTGACCGACCTGTTCCCGATCATGGAACTGGGCACCAGCGCCAAGATGCTGTCGATCGTGCCGCTGATGAATGGCGGTGGCCTGTTCGAAACCGGCGCCGGCGGTTCGGCACCCAAGCACGTCCAGCAACTGCTCGAAGAAAACTTCCTGCGCTGGGACTCGCTGGGTGAGTTCCTGGCCCTGGCAGCCTCGCTCGAGCACCTGGGCAATACCTGCGGCAACCCGAAAGCCCTTGTTCTGGCCAAGACTCTCGACCAGGCAACCGGTCAGTTCCTGGACAACAACAAATCGCCTTCGCGCAAAGTCGGCAACATCGACAACCGCGGCAGCCACTTCTACCTGGCGCTGTACTGGGCCCAGGCACTGGCCGCCCAAACCGAAGACGCTGCCCTGCAAGCGCAGTTCAACCCATTGGCCAAAGCCCTGACCGAGAATGAAGCGACCATCGTCGCCGAGCTCAATGCCGTCCAGGGCAAGCCAGTGGACATCGCCGGCTACTACAGCACCAACCCGGAGCTGACCAGCAAAGTCATGCGCCCTAGCGCAACCTTCAACGCGGCGATCGCTGCGCTGGTTGCATAAGGCACAGGCAAGCAGGCGTCTGCGGACGCCGTAACACCAGAAACCCCGGCCACACACCGGGGTTTCTGCTTTCTGAAAACAGTGCCTGCCGCTGGTATGATTTCTCCATTACCTGAAAGATCGAGCGTCTCTATGGATTGGCTTCCCCACATTACCGTGGCCACGATTGTCGAAGACCAGGGCCGCTTCCTCCTGGTCGAAGAGCTCAAGGGCGGCCGCACCGTGCTCAACCAGCCCGCCGGCCATCTGGATCCCGACGAAAGCCTGATCGAGGCCGCCGTGCGCGAAACCCTCGAAGAAACCGGCTGGGACGTCGAGCTCATCGGAGTCGTCGGCATCTACCTGTATACTGCACCGAGCAATGGCGTGACCTACCAGCGCGTGTGCTTTGCCGCCAAGGCGCTGCACCATCACCCTGAACGCACGCTGGACGACGGCATCATCGGCGCGTGCTGGCTGACCCGCGAGGAAATCGTCGAGCAGCGCGAGCGCTGGCGCAGCGAACTGCTGCTGCGCTGCGTAGACGATTATCTCGACGGCCCGCTGCACAGCCTGTCGCTGATCCGCGAGCGCTAAAGGCCACACCCTGATAGAATCTCGTCCTTTTTCCAGACACACATCGAATCCCTATGCGTGAACCAGCTGCTCTTCACCCAGAAACGAAACGCGTGATCGTCGGCATGTCCGGCGGCGTTGACTCTTCGGTTTCCGCCCTCCTGCTGATGGAGCAGGGCTATCAGGTGGAAGGCCTGTTCATGAAGAACTGGGAAGAAGACGACGGCACCGAGTACTGCACCGCCCGCGAAGACCTGGCTGACGCCCAGGCCGTGTGCGACCGTATCGGCATCAAGCTGCATACCGCCAATTTCGCCGCCGAGTACTGGGACAACGTCTTCGAGCATTTCCTGGCCGAATACAAGGCCGGGCGCACGCCCAACCCGGACATCCTCTGCAACCGCGAAATCAAGTTCAAGGCTTTCCTCGACTACGCCCTGATGCTCGGCGCCGACCTGATCGCCACCGGCCACTATGTGCGCCGCCGCGACATCGACGGTCGCACCGAACTGCTCAAGGGCCTGGATCCGAACAAGGACCAGAGCTATTTCCTGCACGCCGTCGGTGGCGAGCAGATCGCTCGCACCCTGTTTCCGGTCGGCGAACTGGAAAAGCCCGAGGTTCGCGCCATCGCCGAGAAACACGGCCTGGCCACCGCCAAGAAAAAGGACTCGACCGGCATCTGCTTCATCGGCGAGCGTCGCTTCAGCGATTTCCTCAAGCAGTACCTGCCGGCCCAGCCGGGCGAGATCAAGACCACCGAAGGCGAAGTCATCGGCCGCCATCACGGCCTGATGTACCACACCATCGGCCAACGCCAGGGCCTGGGCATCGGCGGCTTGAAGGATGCCGGCGACGAACCCTGGTACGTGCTGGTCAAGGACCTGGAACACAACGAACTGATCGTCGGCCAGGGCAACAACCACCCATGGTTGTTCTCCCGCGCCCTGCTCGCCTCGGAGATTTTCTGGGTCAACCCGATCGACCTGAGCAGCCCGCGCCGCCTGACCGCCAAGGTCCGCTATCGCCAGGGCGACCAGCACTGCACCCTGGAACAGACCGCCAACGGTTATCGTACAGTCTTCGATGAACCGCAACGGGCGGTGACACCCGGGCAATCAGTGGTGTTCTACGACGGCGAAGTGTGCCTGGGCGGTGGCGTCATCGAAGCTGCAGAACCCTGGAGCAGCAAGGAATCCAACGCATGAACCCGCTTCAAGAGCAATTGATTGCCCTGGGCGGCGTATTCCAGGCCGCCGTGCTGGTCGACCGTATCGCCAAGACCGGCCAGGTCAGTGAAGCAGCCCTGGGCTGCATGCTTGGCAGCCTGCTGATCCGCGACCCCAAGGACACCCTGGAGGTTTTCGGCGGCGACGACCTGAACCTGCGTGATGGCTACCGCGCCCTGGTCAGCGCCCTGGAACGCGATCCGAACACCTTGCAGCGCGAGCCGCTGCGCTACGCCCTGTCGATGCTGGGCCTTGAGCGACAACTGGCCAAGCGTGGCGAAATGCTCGACATGATCGGCAAGCGCCTGCCGCAGATCCAGTCCCAGGTCGAACATTTCGGCCTGGTTCACGAAAACGTCATCGCCGCCAGCGGCGCACTTTACCAGGACACCCTCAGCACCTTGCGCCAGCGCATTCAGGTGCATGGCGACATGCGCCAGCTGCAGCAACCCAGCAACGCCTCGAAGATCCGCGCCCTGCTCTTGGCCGGCATCCGCTCGGCACGCCTGTGGCGACAGCTTGGCGGTCATCGCTGGCAGCTGGTCGTCAGCCGGCGCAAGCTGCTCAAAGAACTTTATCCGATGATGCGTGGCTGATTTTGAAGGTACCCCCGGGGGTGCCAGCGATAGGGTCGGCGCGGTATCAGATCGCTGGCAAGCCAGCGCCTACATCACCGGCGCGTTTTTCATGTATGATACGCGCCCCATTTCGTTGCCCGACTGTCCGAGAACACCCCATGCAGCTCTCTTCGCTCACTGCGGTTTCCCCTGTTGACGGCCGCTACGCCGGCAAAACCCAGGCCCTGCGCCCTATTTTCAGTGAATACGGCCTGATCCGTTTTCGCGCCTTGGTTGAGGTTCGCTGGCTCCAGCGCCTGGCATCTCATCCACAAATTCCAGAAGTCCCGGCCTTTTCGGCTGAAGCCAACGCCATTCTCAACACCCTGGCCGAAGACTTCGCCCTCGAGCACGCCGAGCGCGTGAAAGAAATCGAGCGCACCACCAACCACGACGTCAAGGCCATCGAATACCTGCTCAAGGAGCAGGCCGCCAAGTTGCCGGAACTGGCCAAGGTCAGCGAGTTCATCCACTTCGCCTGCACCAGCGAGGACATCAACAACCTGTCCCACGCCCTGATGCTGCGCGAAGGCCGCGATGGCGTGCTGCTGCCGCTGATGCGCCAGACCACCCAGGCCATCCGTGAGCTGGCCATCCGTTTCGCCGACGTGCCGATGCTGTCGCGCACCCACGGCCAACCGGCATCGCCGACCACCCTGGGCAAAGAGCTGGCCAACGTGGTCTACCGCCTGGAGCGCCAGA
Organism: Pseudomonas sp. LS1212; assembly: GCF_024741815.1. Taxonomy (NCBI): domain Bacteria; kingdom Pseudomonadati; phylum Pseudomonadota; class Gammaproteobacteria; order Pseudomonadales; family Pseudomonadaceae; genus Pseudomonas; species Pseudomonas sp. LS1212. The sequence continues at coordinate 2,104,754 of NZ_CP102951.1, read as the reverse complement.
TCGCCCAAGTCGCGGCCGTACCGCTGCTGGGCAAGATCAACGGTGCCGTGGGCAACTACAACGCCCACCTGTCGGCCTACCCGCAGATCGACTGGGAAGCCAACGCACGCGCCTTCATCGAAGACGAACTGGGCCTGGGCTTCAACCCCTACACCACCCAGATCGAACCGCATGACTACATCGCCGAGCTGTTCGATGCGATCGCCCGCTTCAACACCATCCTGATCGACTTCGACCGGGATATCTGGGGCTACATCTCCCTGGGTTACTTCAAGCAGCGCACCATTGCCGGTGAAATCGGTTCCTCGACCATGCCGCACAAGGTCAACCCGATCGACTTCGAGAACTCCGAAGGCAACCTGGGCATCGCCAACGCACTGTTCCAGCACCTGGCCAGCAAGCTGCCGATCTCGCGCTGGCAGCGCGACCTGACCGACTCCACCGTGCTGCGCAACCTGGGCGTCGGCTTCGCTCACAGCGTCATCGCCTACGAAGCCAGCCTCAAGGGCATCAGCAAGCTGGAAATCAACACCCAGCGCATCGCCGCCGACCTGGACGCCTGCTGGGAAGTCCTCGCCGAGCCGATTCAAACGGTGATGCGTCGTTACAACATCGAAAACCCGTACGAAAAGCTCAAAGAGTTGACCCGCGGCAAGGGCATCAGCCCCGAAGCACTGCAGACTTTCATCGATGGCCTGGACATGCCTGCCGAAGCGAAAGCCGAATTGAAGAAGCTGACACCAGCCTCTTACATCGGCAACGCGGCAGAACAAGCCAAGCGCATCTGACGTACTGCACACAGCTCTGACGCCCGGCAGTGCCGGGCGTTTTTATTCCTGCAACAAAAGTGCTTTTTTTCAATAGGTTACACATGAATCCTGATACTCCTCTTCAACTATTGGGCGGTTTGACTGCACGCGAATTCCTGCGCGATTACTGGCAGAAGAAACCGCTGCTGATCCGCCAGGCCTTCCCGGATTTTGAAAGCCCGATCGACGCCGACGAATTGGCTGGCCTCTCTCTGGAAGAGGAAGTCGAGTCGCGCCTGGTCATCGAGCACGGCGAGCGCCCCTGGGAAATGCGTCGCGGCCCTTTTGCCGAAGACGAGTTCTGCAAACTGCCGGAACGCGAGTGGACGCTGCTGGTGCAAGCTGTCGACCAGTTCGTCCCGGAAGTCGGCGAGCTGCTCGAGCACTTTCGCTTCCTGCCGAGCTGGCGTATCGACGACGTGATGATCAGCTTCGCCGCCCCCGGTGGCAGCGTGGGCCCGCACTTTGACAACTACGACGTGTTCCTGCTGCAGGGCCATGGCAAGCGCAACTGGAAAATCGGCCAGATGTGCGACGCAGGCACCCCGCTGCTCGAGCATTCGGACCTGCGCATCCTCGCCGACTTCCAGCAGACCGACGAGTGGACCCTGGAACCGGGCGACATGCTCTACCTGCCACCGCGCCTGGCTCACTGCGGCGTTGCCGTGGACGACTGCATGACCTACTCGGTGGGCTTCCGCGCCCCGAGCGCCGCCGAAGTGCTGACCCACTTCACCGACTTCCTCAGCCAGTTCCTGCCTGACGAAGAACGCTACAGCGATGCCGATGCCCAGCCAGTCAGCGACCCACATCAGATCCAGCACGATGCGCTGGACCGGCTCAAGCGCCTGCTGGCCGAGCACATGAACGACGAGCGCTTGCTGCTCACCTGGTTCGGCCAATTCATGACCGAGCCGCGCTACCCGGAGCTGGTTGCCGGTGAAGAGCTGGAAGAGCAGGACCTGCTCGCCAGCCTTGAACAGGGCGCGATCCTGATCCGCAACCCGAGCGCACGCCTGGCCTGGTCCGAGGTCGACGACGACCTGCTGCTGTTCGCCAGCGGCCAGAGCCGCCTGCTGCCGGGCGAGTTGCGCGAACTGCTGAAACTGATCTGCGCTGCCGACGCGCTGCACATCGAAAACCTCGGCCCATGGCTGAACGATGAGCAAGGGCAACTGCTGCTGTGCGAACTGGTCAAACAAGGAAGCCTGGGGTTTGCCAATGAATAAGATTCGGGTACGTGTAGCCGACTGGCAAAAAGACAACAGCGAAATCCGGCGCATCCGCGAGGCGGTATTCATCGCCGAGCAATCCGTACCGCCGGAGCTCGAATGGGATGCCGAGGACGACAGTGCCGTGCATTTCCTGGCCTACGAGGGCGATTTTCCGATCGGTACCGCGCGCCTGCTTCCCGATGGCCAGATCGGCCGTGTGTCGGTGCTCAAGGACTGGCGCGGGCTGAAAGTCGGCGATGCGTTGATGCAGGCGGTGATTACCGAAGCTGAACGCTGCGATCTCAAGCAGCAGATGCTCAGCGCACAGGTTCAGGCCACCGCTTTCTACGAACGGCTGGGCTTTAAAATCCAGAGCGAGGAGTTCCTGGAAGCCGGGATTCCGCACGTGGACATGGTCCGCGGGTCCTGATCCGAGCCAGGCTTGGGAGCTGGGTTGCCCGCATCGCTGGCAAGCCAGCTCCCACAATGGCCGTGACGATCCACAATCCCCCTGTGGGAGATGGCCGGGCGGCGTTCCGCTTGCCAGCGATGAGACCCACACCACTCTCCCTGACACCACAATGCGCCATAATGATTATCCCCCTCGCGGAGATTATGGACATGCCGCTACGCCCCCTGCTCGCCACCCTCCTCCTGAGCTTCAGCCTCTCGGCGCTGGCCGCCACCGAAATCATCCCGCTGAACCACCGCCCCAGCGCTGAAATCCTTCCCGTCGCACAGTCCTTCCTCGGCAAGGACGGCAGCGTCAGCGCCTATGGCAATCAACTGATCGTCAAGGCCGAGGATGCGCGCAAGATCACCGAACTTCGCGCCCTGCTCGAGCAACTGGACACTGCTCCCAAGCGCCTGCTGATCAGCGTCGACACCAACGACAGCAACTACCAGGACCAGCAAGCCAACGGCACCCGGATCATCCGCCACAGCACCACCAACCGCACCGGCGGCGTCCAGCAGATACAGGCCAGCGAAGGCTCTGCGGCCCTGATTCAAGTCGGCCAGAGCATCCCGCTGACCAGCACCCAGACAGACACTTTTGGTCGCCTGCAAAGCCAGACCGAATACCGCAACGTCACCCAGGGTTTCTACGTTACCGCCAGCGTGACCGGCGAGACGGTGCACCTGAATATCAGCACCAACAACGATCGCATGAGCCAGGAACGCCCGGATGTCGTGAATGTGCAGAGCACCGACACCAACGTCAGCGGCCGGCTGGGCCAATGGATCACCCTCGCCGGAATCAATCAGCAGAGCCAGGCCGACCTGAACAGCCAGGCTCGCCAGTATTCCACCCAGGGCCGCGATGACATGATCCTGCGCGTCAAAGTCGACACTTTGGACTGACCCCGCGCCAATCAAGGCCTCGACCAAAGGCCTCGAAACTGACCGACGAGTCGTATTAGACCAAAGATGTAGTGCCGCAAAAAAAGCACTACAAAACATTTGACGGGTCAAAATTTGGGAGGCATGATGGCCCCGCTCCCGCTAATCAGAGGCCCTGGCAAAGGGTCTTCGAGTCGCCGCTCTAATCTACCCACCTGAGCCGATTCGTGTCTGTACCGCCCACAAGGCAGTTTGACGAGGTTGCGACTGGAACGAAGTTGTCCTGAGGGACGGAAGCGCGTAATGAGGTTCAAGGCAAGACCCTGACCGATTGCACACCGGCAACCACGAGCCACCGTGCACTCGAAAGACTCGCCCTGCTCCCGCTCACTTCCCACCCATGAGCCCTTCGTTCAATCGTCGCCATCCCCATCAGATGCTGGCTTGATCGCCTGAAGCCTCTGATTTGCGAGTAGCCACCGGCACCACTGTTATGACAGCGCCAGGCGGAGCAAGCATTTTCCACCCAAGACCTATGCGACGAGGTTTATCCCCATGGCACTGACACGCGAACAGCAAATTGCAGCCCTTGAAAAAGACTGGGCAGAAAACCCTCGCTGGAAAGGTGTGACCCGCACTTACTCCGCTGCCGACGTCGTTCGCCTGCGTGGCTCTGTTCAACCTGAGCACACTCTGGCCCGCATGGGCGCCGAGAAGCTGTGGAACCTGGTGACCCAGGGCGCCAAGCCGGCCTTCCGTCCAGAAAAAGACTTCGTAAACTGCATGGGCGCCCTGACCGGCGGCCAGGCTGTACAACAGGTTAAAGCCGGTATCCAGGCCATCTACCTATCGGGCTGGCAGGTTGCTGCAGACAACAACTCTGCAGAATCCATGTACCCGGACCAGTCGCTGTACCCGGTTGACTCGGTTCCAACCGTGGTCAAGCGCATCAACAACTCGTTCCGTCGCGCCGACCAGATCCAGTGGAAAGCCGGCAAGAACCCAGGCGATGATGGCTACATCGACTACTTCGCTCCGATTGTTGCCGACGCTGAAGCCGGTTTTGGCGGCGTACTGAACGCTTACGAGCTGATGAAGAGCATGATCGAAGCAGGCGCTGCCGGCGTTCACTTCGAAGACCAACTGGCTTCCGTGAAAAAATGCGGCCACATGGGCGGCAAGGTACTGGTTCCGACCCAGGAAGCCGTACAGAAGCTGACCGCTGCCCGTCTGGCTGCCGACGTTGCTGGCGTACCGACCATCATCCTGGCCCGCACCGATGCCAACGCCGCTGACCTGCTGACCAGCGACTGCGACGCGTACGACCAGCCGTTCGTTACCGGCGAGCGCACCCAGGAAGGTTTCTACAAGGTTCGAGCCGGCCTGGATCAAGCCATCGCCCGCGGCCTGGCGTACGCTCCTTACGCCGACCTGATCTGGTGCGAAACCGCCAAGCCAGACCTGGACGAAGCCCGCCGCTTCGCCGAGGCGATCAAGAAGGAATACCCGGACCAGATCCTGTCCTACAACTGCTCGCCTTCCTTCAACTGGAAGAAAAACCTGGACGACGCGACCATCGCCAAGTTCCAGCGCGAACTGTCGGCCATGGGTTACAAGCACCAGTTCATCACCCTGGCGGGTATCCACAACATGTGGCACAGCATGTTCAACCTGGCGCACGACTACGCTCGCAACGACATGACTGCCTACGTCAAACTGCAAGAGCAAGAGTTCGCCGATGCTGCCAAGGGTTACACCTTCGTGGCTCACCAGCAGGAAGTGGGCACTGGCTACTTCGACGACATGACTACCGTGATCCAGGGTGGTTCGTCCTCGGTAACCGCGCTGACCGGTTCGACCGAAGAAGAGCAGTTCCACTGATCATCGATCAGCGGATGACGCACTGAAAAACAGGCCACCTTCGGGTGGCCTGTTTTTTGCCTGCAGAAATTTCGCCTGCATTACGCCGAACTCTGTAGCCGCTGCCGCAGGCTGCGCTCGAGCGCGAAGCGTTCGCAAAATTCACGGTCGAATGAAGGTCCTTCGGCCCTTGGCGCAGCCTGCGGCAGCGGCTACGCCGACCGTGCGATGGCGGCCTTTTCAGTCTGCCCTGTAAAGCGTTGACCCAGAGCGGTATATCGGGAAGAAAAAGCCGGTAAAACGTGCACTCAGGCAACTTTGCGCAGCAGCCTGGCTATTGAACTTCTACACTATTGAACAAGCCCACTCGCGGATATAGCGCGCAAACGATATTGATTATCATTTCTGCAGTATCAGTTCATTACAGCAGGCAAGAAACATAATTGACAAAAGCCTGCCCAATGCCCGTAATACATGGCCTACGGCGCTTCTCGGCCATGATATGTCCTTATTCCTAATTTACTTGCCACCTGTTTACCCATAAAATCGGCGGGATAGATTTCACTGCGACATATCGTCACTGCATTTCTTCTTTTCAAGCTCAGAGACCATTGCTCTCTGTCAAGGATTTCCAGCATGCCCGAATCGACCGGACTCATCGCCCACAACTGGGGTTTTGCCATCTTCCTTTTGGGCGTTGCGGGCCTCTGTGCCTTCATGCTCGGTCTGTCCAGCCTGCTCGGCAGCAAGGCCTGGGGCCGCAGCAAGAACGAACCGTTCGAATCCGGCATGCTACCTACGGGCGGCGCTCGCCTGCGCCTATCCGCCAAATTCTATCTGGTCGCGATGCTGTTCGTGATCTTCGATATCGAAGCCCTCTTTCTCTTTGCCTGGTCTGTGTCCGTCCGCGAAAGCGGCTGGACCGGATTCGTCGAAGCTCTCGTTTTCATAGCAATTCTGTTGGCAGGTCTTGTCTACCTATGGCGGGTCGGGGCGCTCGATTGGGCACCCGTGGGTCGTCGTATGCGGCAGGCGAAGCTGAAACAATGAGGCTTTGGCAATGCAATACAATCTCACCAGGATCGACCCGGATGCTCCCAACGAGCAATATCCAATCGGCGAGCGGGAAACCGTTTCCGATCCGCTAGAAGATCAAGTCCACAAAAACATCTTCATGGGCAAGCTAGAAGACGTACTGAACGGTGCGGTCAACTGGGGGCGCAAGAACTCCCTGTGGCCGTACAACTTCGGTCTGTCGTGCTGCTACGTGGAAATGACCACCGCCTTCACGGCGCCCCACGACATCGCCCGCTTCGGCGCCGAGGTTATCCGGGCATCGCCGCGTCAGGCGGATTTCATGGTTATCGCCGGAACCTGCTTCATCAAGATGGCGCCGATCATTCAGCGTCTCTATGAGCAGATGCTCGAACCCAAGTGGGTCATCTCCATGGGCTCGTGCGCCAACTCCGGTGGCATGTATGACATCTACTCGGTCGTTCAGGGGGTCGACAAGTTCCTCCCCGTGGACGTCTACGTGCCCGGCTGCCCGCCTCGCCCTGAAGCATTCCTGCAAGGCTTGATGCTGCTGCAGGAATCGATTGGCCAGGAGCGCCGCCCTCTTTCGTGGGTCGTTGGCGATCAAGGCGTATACCGCGCCGAGATGCCTTCGCAGAAAGAGGCGCGCCGTGAACAGCGTATTGCCGTCACCAACCTGCGCAGCCCCGACGAAGTCTGATCCAGCTTTTTGTGCTTTAGATAAGGCACGACAAGAACCCTGGCTTCATTCTGTACGTTGACCGATAGCGACCGAGACCATGACAGCGGACACCGCTCTGTATATCCCGCCTTACAAGGCTGACGACCAAGACGTGGTCGTCGAACTGAACAACCGTTTTGGCCCTGAGGCGTTCACCGCCCAGCACACCCGCACCGGCATGCCGGTGCTTTGGGTTGCCCGGGCAAAACTGGTGGAAGTACTGACCTTCCTGCGCAACCTGCCCAAGCCGTACGTCATGCTCTATGACCTGCACGGCGTTGACGAGCGCCTGCGCACGCAACGCCGCGGCTTGCCGGGCGCCGACTTCAGCGTGTTCTACCACCTGATGTCGATCGAGCGTAATAGTGACGTAATGATCAAGGTGGCCTTGTCCGAGGGCGACCTCAGCCTGCCAACCGTCACCGGTATCTGGCCAAACGCCAACTGGTACGAGCGTGAAGTGTGGGACATGTTCGGCATCGACTTTGCCGGCCACCCGCACCTGACCCGGATCATGATGCCACCGACCTGGGAAGGTCACCCGCTGCGCAAGGACTACCCTGCGCGCGCCACCGAATTCGATCCATACAGCCTGACCCTGGCCAAACAGGAACTGGAAGAGGAAGCCGCGCGCTTCAACCCGGAAGCCTGGGGCATGAAGCGTTCCGGCGCCAACGAGGACTACATGTTCCTCAACCTGGGCCCGAACCACCCTTCGGCCCACGGTGCCTTCCGTATCGTCCTGCAACTGGATGGCGAAGAGATCGTCGACTGCGTCCCGGACATCGGCTACCACCACCGTGGTGCCGAGAAAATGGCCGAGCGCCAGTCCTGGCACAGCTTCATCCCCTACACCGACCGCATCGACTACCTCGGCGGGGTGATGAACAACCTGCCGTACGTGCTCGCGGTCGAGAAGCTGGCCGGCATCCAGGTGCCGCAGAAGGTCGACGTCATCCGTATCATGATGGCCGAGTTCTTCCGGATCACCAGCCACCTGCTGTTCCTGGGTACCTATATCCAGGACGTCGGCGCCATGACCCCGGTGTTCTTCACCTTCACCGACCGTCAGCGCGCCTACACCGTGATCGAAGCCATCACCGGTTTTCGTCTGCACCCGGCCTGGTACCGCATCGGCGGCGTCGCCCACGACCTGCCGCGCGGCTGGGAAAAGCTGGTCAAGGACTTCGTCGACTGGCTGCCCAAGCGCCTGGACGAATACACCAAGGCCGCCCTGCAAAACAGTATCCTCAAGGGTCGTACCGTCGGCGTCGCCGCCTACAACACCAAGCAAGCCCTGGAATGGGGTGTCACCGGTGCCGGCCTGCGTTCCACCGGCTGCGATTTCGACCTGCGCAAGGCCCGCCCGTATTCGGGCTACGAGAACTTCGAGTTCGAAGTGCCGCTGGCGGCCAACGGCGATGCCTACGACCGCTGCATGGTCCGGGTCGAAGAGATGCGCCAGAGCATCAAGATCATCGACCAGTGCCTGCGCAACATGCCGGAAGGCCCGTACAAGGCGGACCACCCGCTGACCACGCCGCCACCCAAAGAGCGCACCCTGCAGCACATCGAGACCTTGATCACGCACTTCCTGCAAGTTTCGTGGGGCCCGGTCATGCCGGCCAACGAATCCTTCCAGATGATCGAAGCGACCAAGGGCATCAACAGTTATTACCTGACGAGCGATGGCGGCACCATGAGCTACCGCACCCGGATTCGTACGCCGAGCTACCCGCACCTGCAACAGATCCCTTCGGTGATCCGTGGCAGCATGGTCGCGGACCTGATCGCGTACCTGGGTAGTATCGACTTCGTTATGGCCGACGTGGACCGCTAAGCATGAACAGCCCGCTAATCCAGACTGACCGTTTCGCCCTCAGCGAAACCGAGCGCTCGGCCATCGAGCACGAGCTGCACCACTACGAAGACCCGCGCGCGGCGTCTATCGAAGCCCTGAAAATCGTCCAGAAGGAACGTGGCTGGGTACCTGACGGCGCGCTCTACGCCATCGGCGAGATCCTTGGCATTCCGGCCAGCGACGTCGAAGGCGTGGCCACCTTCTACAGCCAGATCTTCCGCCAGCCGGTCGGTCGTCACATCATTCGCGTCTGCGACAGCATGGTCTGCTTCATCGGCGGCCATGAGTCGGTGGTCAGCGAGATCCAGAGCAAGCTCGGCATCGGCCTGGGGCAGACCACTGCCGACGGCCGCTTCACCCTGCTGCCGGTCTGCTGCCTGGGCAACTGCGACAAGGCTCCGGCCGTGATGATCGACGACGACACCTTCGGTGACGTACAGCCTGCCGGCGTTGCCAAACTGCTGGAGGGCTACGTATGACCCTGACTTCGTTCGGCCCTGCCAACCGCATCGCGCGCACTGCGCAAACCCACCCGTTGACCTGGCGTCTGCGTGACGACGGCGAGCCCGTGTGGCTCGACGAGTACCAGGCCAAGGACGGTTACGCGGCGGCGCGCAAGGCGCTCGGCCAAATGTCCCAGGACGACATCGTCCAGACCGTCAAGGACTCCGGCCTCAAGGGCCGCGGCGGCGCTGGCTTCCCCACTGGTGTGAAGTGGGGCCTGATGCCCAAGGACGAATCCATGAACATCCGCTACCTGCTGTGCAACGCGGATGAAATGGAGCCCAACACCTGGAAAGACCGCATGCTGATGGAGCAACTGCCCCATCTGCTGATCGAAGGCATGCTGATCAGTGCCCGCGCACTGAAAGCCTACCGTGGCTACATCTTCCTGCGCGGCGAGTACGTCACCGCCGCCAGGCACCTCAACCGTGCCGTGGAAGAAGCCAAGGCCGCAGGCCTGCTGGGCAAGAACATCCTGGGCAGCGGCTTCGATTTCGAGCTGTTCGTGCACACCGGTGCCGGCCGCTACATCTGTGGCGAAGAGACCGCGCTGATCAACTCCCTCGAAGGTCGTCGCGCCAACCCGCGCTCCAAGCCGCCCTTCCCTGCCGCCGTTGGCGTGTGGGGCAAGCCGACCTGCGTGAACAACGTCGAGACCCTGTGCAACGTGCCGGCCATCGTCGGCAACGGCAACGACTGGTACAAGTCGCTGGCCCGCGAAGGCAGTGAAGACCACGGCACCAAGCTGATGGGCTTCTCCGGCAAGGTCAAGAACCCTGGCCTGTGGGAGCTGCCGTTCGGCGTGACCGCCCGCGAGCTGTTCGAAGACTACGCCGGCGGCATGCGTGATGGCTTCAAGCTCAAGTGCTGGCAGCCAGGTGGCGCCGGTACCGGTTTCCTGTTGCCCGAGCACCTGGACGCCCAGATGTACGCCGGCGGCATTGCCAAGGTCGGTACCCGGATGGGTACGGGCCTGGCCATGGCGGTGGACGACAGCGTCAACATGGTCTCGTTGCTGCGCAACATGGAAGAGTTCTTCGCCCGCGAATCCTGCGGCTTCTGCACCCCGTGCCGTGACGGTCTGCCGTGGAGCGTCAAGCTGCTGCGCGCGATCGAGAACGGTGAAGGGCAAGCCGGCGATATCGAGACCCTGCTGGGTCTGGTCGGTTTACTCGGCCCGGGCAAGACCTTCTGTGCTCACGCACCAGGTGCCGTGGAGCCATTGGGCAGTGCCATCAAGTATTTCCGTCCGGAGTTCGAGGCCGGCATCGCACCTACCAGCGCGGCCACCCCGAGTCTGGCGCGTCCGATCACCGTCGGCGCATAACGCTCAAGAAAAGGCGAGTGGTCCGTGCCGCTCGCCTTCCGTTCGATGACGCCCTGACCGGCTGTTCTGACTCGCACGGATAACAAGATTCCATTAGCCACGCCCGTTGACACCGGGCCAACGAAGAACTTTGAACCATGGCCACTATCCACGTAGACGGCAAAGCGCTCGAAGTCGATGGCGCAGACAACCTGTTACAGGCATGTCTGTCGCTGGGCCTCGACATTCCGTATTTCTGCTGGCACCCCGCCCTTGGCAGCATTGGCGCTTGTCGCCAGTGCGCGGTCAAGCAGTACACCGACGAAAACGACAAGCGTGGTCGTATTGTCATGTCCTGCATGACCCCCGCTTCCGATGGCAGCTGGATCTCCATCGATGACGAAGAAGCGAAAGTGTTTCGCGCCAGCGTCGTCGAATGGCTGATGACCAACCACCCGCACGACTGCCCTGTGTGCGAGGAAGGCGGTCACTGCCACCTGCAAGACATGACCGTGATGACCGGCCACAACGAGCGCCGTTATCGCTTCACCAAGCGTACCCACCAGAACCAGGAACTCGGCCCGTTCATCGCTCACGAGATGAACCGCTGCATCGCCTGCTACCGTTGCGTGCGCTTCTATAAAGACTACGCCGGCGGTACCGACCTGGGCGTGTTTGGCGCCCACGACAACGTTTACTTCGGCCGCGTCGAAGACGGTGCGCTGGAAAGCGAGTTCTCCGGCAACCTCACCGAGGTCTGCCCTACCGGCGTGTTCACCGACAAGACCCACTCCGAGCGCTACAACCGCAAGTGGGACATGCAATTCGCCCCGAGCATCTGCCACGGCTGCTCGAGCGGTTGCAACATCAGCCCCGGCGAGCGTTATGGCGAACTGCGCCGTATCGAGAACCGCTACAACGGCTCGGTCAACCAATACTTCCTGTGCGACCGTGGCCGCTTCGGCTATGGCTATGTCAACCGCGAAGACCGTCCGCGTCAGCCGGCGCTGGCCAATGGTCAGAAGCTCAGCCTGGATGCGGCGCTGGACAAAGCCGCCGATATGCTGCGCGGTCGCAACATCGTCGGCATCGGTTCGCCGCGCGCCAGCCTGGAAAGCAACTACGCCCTGCGTGAACTGGTCGGTGCCGAGCACTTCTACTCCGGTATCGAAGCCGGTGAGCTGGCGCGCATCCGCCTGGTCGCCCAGGTACTGAAAGACAGCCCGCTGCCAATCCCGACCCTGCGCGAGGTCGAAGATCACGATGCCGTGTTCGTCCTCGGCGAAGACCTGACCCAGACTGCCGCGCGCCTGGCCCTGTCCCTGCGCCAGTCGGTCAAGGGCAAGGCCGAAGCCATGGCCGACGCCATGCGCATTCAGCCATGGCTCGACGCTGCGGTGAAGACCATCGGTCAGCATGAGATGTACCCGCTGTTCATTGCCAGCCTGGCTGAAACCCGCCTGGACGACGTCGCCCAGGAATGCGTGCACGCCGCCCCCGACGACCTGGCCCGCATCGGCTTTGCCGTGGCTCACGCCATCGACGCCAGCGCCCCTGCGGTCGAAGGCCTGGATGCCGAAGCCCTGGAACTGGCCCAACGCATTGCCACTACCCTGGTCGAAGCCAAGCGCCCATTGATCGTCTCCGGTACCTCGCTGGGTTCCGAAGCGCTGATCCAGGCCGCGGCCAACATTGCCAAGGCGCTGAAGCTGCGTGAAAAAGCCGGCTCCCTGAGCCTGATCGTGCCGGAAGCCAACAGCCTCGGCCTGGCCCTGCTCGGCGGTGAATCCGTCGACGCGGCCATGCAAGCGGTCATCGATGGCAAGGCCGACGCTATCGTCGTGCTGGAAAACGACCTGTACACCCGCGTCGATGCCGCCAAGGTCGACGCTGCGCTCAACGCCGCGAAAGTGGTGATCGTCGCCGACCACCAGAAAACCCGCACCGCAGACCGTGCACACCTGGTCCTGCCAGCGGCGAGCTTCGCCGAAGCCGACGGCACCCTGGTCAGCCAGGAAGGCCGTGCCCAGCGTTTCTTCCAGGTTTTCGACCCCACCTACCTGGACGCCAGCATTCTGATCCACGAAGGCTGGCGCTGGCTGCACGCCCTGCGCGCAACCTTGCTGAACAAGTCGGTGGACTGGACCCAGCTGGATCACGTGACTGCCGCCTGCGCCAGCAGCGCACCGCAATTGGCCGGGATCGTCAACGCCGCCCCTTCGGCTTCGTTCCGTATCAAGGGCCTGAAACAGGCGCGCGAGCCGCTGCGCTACAGTGGTCGTACCGCCATGCGCGCCAACATCAGCGTGCACGAACCGCGGACCACCCAGGACAACGACTCCTCGTTCGCCTTCTCCATGGAAGGTTACTCGGGCTCGGCCGAACCGCGCCAACAGGTGCCGTTCGCCTGGTCTCCGGGCTGGAACTCGCCACAGGCGTGGAACAAGTTCCAGGACGAAGTCGGTGGTCACCTGCGTGCCGGCGACCCGGGCACCCGCCTGATCGAAAGCAAGGGCGACAAGCTGAGCTGGTTCGCCAACGTTCCGCGCGCGTTCTCGCCGGCCCGTGGCACCTGGCAAGCAGTCCCGTTCTTCCACCTGTTCGGCAGCGAAGAGAACTCCTCGCGCGCAGCTCCCGTGCAAGAGCGCATCCCGGCCGCCTACGTGGCGCTGGCCAAGTCCGAAGCCGACCGCCTGGGCGTCAACGACGGTGCCATGCTGAGCTTCACCATCGCCGGCCAGACGCTGCGTCTGCCGCTGCGCATCAATGAAGAACTGGGTGCAGGTTTGATCGCGCTGCCTTCGGGCCTTGCCGGGATTCCGCCAGCGATCTTCGGCCAACCCGTTGAAGGCCTGCAGGAGGCAGCACTATGACCTGGTTCACCCCTGAAGTGATCGATGTGATCATTGCAGTCGTCAAAGCCCTCGTCATCATGCTCGCCGTGGTGGTCTGCGGTGCACTGCTCAGTTTCGTCGAGCGCCGTCTGCTGGGCTGGTGGCAGGACCGTTATGGTCCGAACCGCGTCGGCCCGTTCGGCATGTTCCAGATCGCTGCCGACATGCTGAAGATGTTCTTCAAGGAAGACTGGAACCCACCCTTCGTCGACAAGGTGATCTTCACCCTGGCGCCGGTGGTGGCCATGAGCGCCTTGCTGATCGCCTTCGCGATCATTCCACTGACCCCGACCTGGGGTATCGCGGACCTGAACATCGGCTTGCTGTTCTTCTTCGCCATGGCCGGCCTGTCGGTGTATGCCGTGCTGTTCGCCGGTTGGTCGAGCAACAACAAGTACGCCCTGCTCGGCAGCCTGCGGGCCTCGGCCCAGACCGTCTCGTACGAAGTGTTCATGGGCCTGGCGCTGATGGGCATCGTGGCCCAGGTCGGCTCGTTCAACATGCGCGACATCGTCGAGTATCAGGCGCAGAACCTGTGGTTCATCATTCCGCAGTTCTTCGGCTTCTGTACCTTCTTCATCGCCGGCGTGGCCGTGACTCACCGTCACCCCTTCGACCAGCCGGAAGCGGAACAGGAACTGGCCGACGGTTACCACATCGAGTATGCCGGCATGAAATGGGGCATGTTCTTCGTCGGTGAGTACATCGGGATCATCCTGATCTCGGCGCTGCTGGTGACCCTGTTCTTCGGTGGCTGGCATGGCCCATTCGGTATCCTGCCGCAACTGTCGTTCGTCTGGTTCGCCCTGAAGACCGCGTTCTTCATCATGCTGTTCATCCTGCTGCGCGCCTCTATCCCGCGCCCGCGCTATGACCAGGTGATGGATTTCAGCTGGAAATTCTGCCTGCCGCTGACCCTGATCAATTTGCTGGTCACCGCCGCTGTCGTGTTGTTGAACACGCCTGCTGTCGCGGCTCAGTGAGGATTTGACCCATGTTCAAATATATTGGTGACATCATTAAAGGCACGGGCACTCAGCTGCGCAGCCTGGTGATGATTTTCGGTCACGGCTTTCGCAAGCGTGACACCCTGCAATACCCGGAAGAACCGGTCTACCTGCCGCCGCGCTACCGTGGCCGTATCGTCCTGACCCGTGACCCCGATGGCGAAGAACGCTGCGTAGCCTGTAACCTGTGCGCCGTTGCGTGCCCGGTTGGCTGCATCTCGCTGCAGAAAGCCGAAACCGACGACGGTCGCTGGTACCCCGAGTTCTTCCGTATCAACTTCTCGCGCTGCATTTTCTGCGGCCTCTGCGAGGAAGCCTGCCCGACCACCGCGATCCAGCTGACACCGGATTTCGAGATGGCCGAGTTCAAACGTCAGGACCTGGTGTACGAGAAAGAAGATCTGCTGATCTCCGGCCCCGGCAAGTACCCTGACTACAACTTCTATCGTGTTGCAGGTATGGCCGTTGCCGGCAAGCCGAAAGGCGCTGCGCAGAACGAAGCCGAGCCGATCAACGTGAAGAGCTTGCTCCCTTAAGGAAGAAAGATGGAATTCGCTTTCTATTTCGCATCCGGTGTCGCTGTGGTGTCCACCCTTCGGGTGATCACCAACACCAACCCCGTGCACGCCCTGCTCTACCTGATCATTTCGCTGATCTCGGTGGCCATGACCTTCTTCAGCCTCGGCGCACCGTTCGCCGGGGTTCTGGAAGTGATCGCCTACGCCGGCGCCATCATGGTGCTGTTCGTCTTCGTGGTGATGATGCTCAACCTTGGCCCGGCCTCGGCGCAGCAGGAACGCGCCTGGCTCAAGCCGGGCATATGGGCGGGCCCTGTTTTCCTCGCTGTCTTGCTGATGGCCGAACTGCTGTATGTACTGTTCGCCGAACCAAGCGCAGCCGGTATCGGGCACACCACCGTTGATGCCAAGGCGGTGGGTATCAGCCTGTTCGGCCCGTACCTGCTGGTCGTGGAACTGGCTTCCATGCTGCTGCTCGCTGCAGCGGTGACGGCTTTCCATCTCGGCCGCGCCGAGGCGAAGGAGTAAGAACATGCCTGCAATTCCTCTTGAACATGGCCTGGCCGTCGCCGGCATCCTGTTCTGCCTGGGTCTGGTCGGCCTGATGGTGCGCCGCAACATTCTCTTCGTGCTGATGAGCCTGGAGATCATGATGAATGCCTCCGCCCTGGCCTTCATCGTCGCCGGTAGCCGTTGGGCGCAGCCGGATGGGCAGATCATGTTCATCCTGGTGATCAGCCTTGCAGCTGCCGAGGCCAGTATCGGCCTGGCGATCCTGTTGCAGCTGTATCGCCGCTTCCACACTCTCGATATCGACGCTGCCAGCGAGATGCGCGGATGAACCTTATCTATCTGACGTTCGTATTCCCTCTGATCGGCTTCCTGCTGCTGTCGTTTTCCCGCGGGCGCCTTTCCGAAAACCTGTCTGCGCTGATCGGCGTCGGCTCCGTTGGCCTCTCGGCCATCGTCGCCGCCTATGTGATCTGGCAGTTCAATGTGGCGCCGCCCGAGGCCGGCCACTACACCCTGGTGCTCTGGCGCTGGATGTCAGTGGACGGGTTCGAGCCCAACTTCGCCCTGTACGTCGACGGCCTGTCGATCACCATGCTCGGCGTGGTGGTCGGGGTGGGTTTCCTGATCCACCTGTTCGCCTCCTGGTACATGCGCGGTGAAGCGGGCTATTCGCGGTTCTTCGCCTACATGAACCTGTTCATCGCCAGCATGCTGTTCCTGGTGTTGGGCGACAACCTGCTGTTCATCTACTTCGGCTGGGAAGGCGTGGGCCTGTGCAGTTACCTGTTGATCGGTTTCTACTACAGCAACCGCAACAACGGCAACGCCGCACTGAAAGCCTTCATCGTCACCCGCGTCGGCGACGTGTTCATGGCCATTGGCCTGTTCATCCTGTTCCAGCAACTGGGCACGCTCAATGTCCAGGAACTGCTGGTCAAGGCGCCTGAGCACTTCAAGGTCGGTGACTTCTGGATCGTCCTGGCGACCCTGATGCTGCTGGGCGGCGCTGTCGGTAAATCCGCGCAACTGCCGCTGCAAACCTGGCTGGCGGACGCGATGGCTGGCCCGACGCCGGTTTCGGCGCTGATCCACGCGGCAACCATGGTGACCGCCGGTGTCTACCTGATCGCCCGTACCCACGGTTTGTTCGCCCTGGCGCCGGACATCCTGCATCTAGTGGGAATCGTCGGTGGGGTGACCCTGGTCCTGGCTGGCTTCGCCGCGCTGGTCCAGACCGACATCAAGCGCATCCTCGCCTACTCGACCATGAGCCAGATCGGCTACATGTTCCTGGCCCTGGGCGTCGGCGCCTGGGAAGGCGCGATCTTCCACCTGATGACCCACGCCTTCTTCAAGGCCCTGCTGTTCCTTGCCTCGGGTTCGGTGATCGTTGCCTGCCACCACGAGCAGAACATCTTCAAGATGGGCGGCCTGTGGAAGAAGCTCCCGCTGGCCTACGCCAGCTTCATCGTCGGTGGTGCCGCCCTGGCTGCCCTGCCGCTGCTGACCGCCGGCTTCTACTCCAAGGATGAAATTCTCTGGGAAGCGTTCGCCAGTGGCAATCAGGGTCTGCTGTATGCCGGCCTGGTCGGTGCCTTCATGACCTCGCTGTATACCTTCCGCCTGATCTTCATCACCTTCCACGGTGAAGCCAAGACCGAAGCGCACGCAGGCCACGGCATCACCCACTGGCTGCCACTGAGCGTGCTGATCGTGCTGTCGACCTTTGTCGGCGCCCTGATCTCGCCACCACTGGCTGGCGTACTGCCGCAAAGCGTCGGCCATGCCGGTGGCGAAGCCAAGCACAGCCTGGAAATCGCCTCGGGCGCCATCGCCATTGCCGGTATCCTGCTGGCGGCCATGCTGTTCTTGGGCAAGCGTCGCTTCGCCACTGCCGTCGCCAACAGCGCGCCGGGGCGTATGCTTTCGGCCTGGTGGTTCGCTGCGTGGGGCTTCGACTGGATCTACGACAAGCTGTTCGTCAAACCTTACCTGTTGATCATCCATGTGCTGCGCCGGGACCCGATCGACCGCAGTATCGGCCTGATTCCACGCATGGCAAAAGGCGGCCACTCCGCCATGAGCCGTACCGAAACCGGTCAGCTGCGTTGGTATACAGCTTCCATCGCCGCAGGCGCAGTGCTGGTGCTCGGCGCCGTAGTACTGGCTGCGATCTGATATGAACCTTGCGAATTTGCGAAAGGAATTGAGCCCGTCATGATTTTGCCTTGGCTGATCCTGATCCCCTTTATCGGCGGCTTGCTCTGCTGGGTGGGTGAGCGCTTCGGCGCCACCCTGCCACGCTGGATCGCGCTGCTGACCATGTCCACGCTGCTGGCCCTCGGCCTCTGGCTGTGGGCCAACGGCAACTACACCCTGGCGCCCGCTCCGGGCGCTGAACCGGCCTGGGCGCTTGAGTTCAAGCTGCCCTGGATCGAGCGCTTCGGCATCAACGTGCACCTGGCCCTCGACGGCCTGTCGCTGTTGATGATCCTGCTGACCGGCCTGCTCGGCGTCCTCTCGGTGCTCTGCTCGTGGAAAGAGATCCAGCGTCACGTGGGTTTCTTCCACCTGAACCTGATGTGGATCCTGGGCGGCGTCGTCGGCGTGTTCCTGGCCCTGGACCTGTTCCTGTTCTTCTTCTTCTGGGAAATGATGCTGGTGCCGATGTATTTCCTCATCGCGCTCTGGGGTCATAGTTCGTCGGACGGCAAGAAGACCCGGATCTACGCGGCGACCAAGTTCTTCATCTACACCCAGGCCAGCGGCCTGATCATGTTGGTGGCGATCCTGGGCCTGGTTCTGGTCAACTACAACAGCACCGGTGTGATCACCTTCGATTACAGCCAGCTGTTGAACACCCAGATGTCCAAGGGCACCGAGTACATCCTGATGCTCGGGTTCTTCATCGCCTTCGCGGTGAAGCTGCCAGTGGTGCCCTTCCACTCCTGGTTGCCTGATGCGCACGCCCAGGCGCCGACTGCAGGTTCGGTCGACCTTGCCGGTATTCTGCTGAAAACCGCTGCCTATGGGATGCTGCGTTTTGCCCTGCCGCTGTTCCCGAACGCTTCGGCCGAGTTTGCACCGGTCGCCATGACCCTGGGTCTGATCGGGATCTTCTACGGTGCTTTCCTGGCCTTCGCCCAAACCGACATCAAGCGTCTGGTCGCGTTCTCCAGCGTGTCGCACATGGGCTTCGTGCTGATCGGGATCTACTCCGGCAGCCAGCAGGCCCTGCAAGGCGCTGTGATCCAGATGCTGGCACACGGTCTGTCGGCAGCGGCACTCTTTATCCTGGCCGGCCAGCTCTACGAGCGCATGCACACCCGCGACATGCGTGAAATGGGTGGCCTGTGGTCGCGCATCGCTTACCTGCCGGGAGTCAGCCTGTTCTTCGCCGCTGCCTCGCTCGGCCTGCCAGTGACCGGCAACTTCGTCGGCGAGTTCCTGATCCTGATCGGCACCTTTGCCAGCGCCCCGTGGGTCACGGTGCTCGCCACCTCCGGCCTGGTGTTCGGTTCGGTCTACTCGCTGATCATGATTCACCGTGCCTATTTCGGCCCGTCCAGGTCCGATGAAGTATTGGCGGGCATGGATGGTCGCGAACTGATCATGGTGGTGGGCCTGGCCGGCCTGCTGATCCTGCTCGGGGTCTACCCGCAGCCGTTCCTCGACACCTCTGCCGCCACCATGAGTGGTGTGCAGCAATGGTTCGGCTCCGCCTTCACTCAACTCGCTTCGGCCCGGTAAGAGCGCTATGGACCTTACGACTCAAAGCTTTATCGCGCTTGCGCCGCTGCTGATCACCAGCGCCACGATCATCGTGGTGATGCTGGCGATCGCCTGGCGTCGCAATCACTCACAAACCTTCCTGCTCTCGGTGGCAGGCTTGAACCTGGCGTTGCTGTCGATCCTCCCGGCGCTGAAAGTCGCTCCGCTGGCCGTCACTCCGCTGCTGCAGATCGACAACTTCGCCTGCCTGTACATGGCACTGATCCTGGTTGCCACCCTGGCCTGCGTCACCCTCGCCCATGCGTATCTGGGTGATGGCGGCTCGGGCTACCCGGGCAACCGCGAAGAGCTGTACCTGCTGATCCTGATGGCCGCTGCCGGCGGCCTGGTGCTGGTCAGCGCGCAGCACCTGGCGGGCCTGTTCGTCGGCCTGGAGCTGCTATCGGTACCGGTTTACGGCTTGGTCGCCTATGCCTTCTTCAACAAGCGTTCGCTCGAAGCCGGCATCAAGTACATGGTGCTGTCGGCCGCCGGCTCGACCTTCCTGCTGTTCGGCATGGCGTTGCTCTACGCCGACGCTGGCAGCCTGAGCTTCAGCGGCATCGGTGCAGCCCTGGCCGCCACCGGCATGCCGAGCATGCTGGCGCAACTGGGCCTGGCCATGATGCTGGTCGGCCTGGCGTTCAAACTGTCGCTGGTACCCTTCCACCTGTGGACCCCGGACGTGTATGAAGGCGCTCCGGCGCCCGTCGCCGCCTTCCTGGCTACCGCCAGCAAGGTCGCCGTGTTCGCCGTGGTCGTGCGTCTGTTCCAGCTCTCTCCTGCTGCCAGCAGCGGCGTGCTGCACGACGTGCTGGCGGTGATCGCGGTCGCTTCGATCATCATCGGCAACCTGCTGGCCCTGACCCAGAGCAACCTCAAGCGTCTGCTCGGCTACTCCTCGATCGCCCACTTCGGCTACCTGCTGATCGCCCTGGTGGCGAGCAAGGGGCTGGCCGTGGAAGCTATCGGCGTGTACCTGGTCACTTACGTGATCACCAGCCTGGGCGCCTTCGGCGTCATCACCCTGATGTCCTCGCCGTACAACGGTCGTGACGCTGATGCGCTATACGAGTACCGCGGCCTGTTCTGGCGTCGTCCGTACCTGACCGCCGTACTGACCGTGATGATGCTGTCGCTGGCCGGTATCCCGCTGACCGCCGGCTTCATCGGCAAGTTCTACATCATCGCCACTGGCGTCGAGTCGCACCTGTGGTGGCTGATCGGTACCCTGGTGCTGGGCAGTGCCATCGGCGTGTTCTACTACCTGCGCGTGATGGTCACCCTGTTCCTGATCGAACCGAACCTGCGTCGTCACGATGCACCGCTGAACTGGGAACAACGCACCGGTGGCGTGATGCTGCTGGCGATCGCGATCGTGGCGTTCGTGCTCGGCGTGTACCCGCAACCGCTGCTGGACATGGTGCAGCATGCCGGGTTTCAGCTAGTCGGCTGATGTAACCCACGCTACACCCAACACCCCGCTTCGGCGGGGTGTTTTGTTTTCCGCAGGGGCCGAAAATCTTGCGGCCGCTTCGCGCCCGAGCGCAGCCTGGCGGCAGCGGCTACAAATGTCCGGCACACCATGGTCGGCGTAGCCGCTGCCGCAGGCTGCGCTCGGGTGCGAAGCGGCCGCAATATGCACGTGCTTCGGATGATGCATTGTTCGTCTGAGCTTCCATTGCCTCGTCAGACCGAATCATTTGGAGCTTCATTCGATGCGTGCCCCCCTGCCCTTCACCTTCCCGCTCGCGTTGTTGGGCGTTGCGTAATCCGCCCACGCCAACGAAGGCATCGAACTGGACCAGATGACCATCCAGGGCAACGAAACCAGCGAGCTCGAGTCAGCCCGCAACCGATTGAACGAAGTCCCGGGTGCCAGCAACCTCATCGACATGGACCGCGTCGAGCAAGGCCGCACCGCTACCAACCAGGACGTGTTCGCCTATCAGCCGGGCATCTATGCGCAATCGGCCGGCAATGACGGGATCAAGCTCTCCATCCGTGGGTCGGGCATCATCCTACAGTTTCAGGTAGTTCCAAAAGACTGAACTAGGGCAACTGCACCTTCTGTTTGTTGCTGACGAAAATATCCCAGCAAGACATGAACAAGGCGGCGATCAACGGCCCGATCACAAAACCGTTGAGGCCAAATACGGCCAGGCCGCCGAGGGTTGAAATCAGCACCAGGTAATCTGGCATCTTGGTGTCCTTGCCGACCAGGATGGGCCGCAGGACATTGTCCACCAGGCCAATGACGAACACACCGTAGAGTGCCAGCAGCACGCCCTCCCAGGTTTCACCGATCATCAGGAAGTACGCGGAGACCGGTGCCCAGACAATCCCCGCGCCTACGGCTGGCAACAGTGAGAGTAACGCCATCATCACTGCCCAGACCAGGGCGCTGAGTATATCCAGAAACCAGAAGATCGCCCCGCCCAGCGCACCCTGGGTGATGGCCACCAGCACGTTGACCTTTACGGTCGCCCGTACCACACGGTTGAACTTCAGCTGCAGCAGGCGTTTCTGGTGTTCGGCAAGCGGAACGGCCGTACGGATTTTACGGGCCAGTTCGGCGCCATCGCGTAAAAAGAAGAACAGCAGGTACAGCATGGTGGCGAGGCTGATCAATAAATCGAACGTGCCCTGGCCAAATAGGAAACCTGGGTCGCGAAGAACTGGCTGCCCTGCACGGCGCTCTTGGTGATCTTGTCGCGCAGGCCTTCGAGGTCGCCCATGCCCATCCGGTCGAGCATGCGCTGCATGTAGGTTGGCAGCATGTCCTTGAGCTGGGCGATAAAGCCGGCAATGTCCAACTGCCCGCTTTCGATGCTTTTGTACAGCGCCGCACCCTCCTGAATCAGCAAGGTGCCGACGATGAGCACAGGCAGGATCGCAATGACCAGACAGACCAGCAACGAGATGAACGCCGCCAGATTGCGCCGCCATTTCAGGCGCATCAACAACCAGCGCTGCAGCGGGGCGAAGAGAATGCCCAGAATCACTGCCCAGAATACTGCGCCGTAAAAGGGCACCAGAATCCACATGAAGGCGATGGTTACCAGCAACAGGAGCAGTAGCAGGTATCTGTTTTGCAGCGTGGTCTCGTTCATGCCTGGTCCTTGTCAGCAAAGCGCCGGATAAAGCGGTGCGCCTTAATGCTTGGTCAACCGATCCAGGTACGAGTTTAGAACTGCATCATAAATCCCGAAGGCCCGCAAAGGCAGGAGGCTTACAACACCATCGCCGCCACCCAACCAAACCCCAGCAACGGCAGGTTGTAGTGCAGAAAGGTCGGTACTACCGTGTCCCAGATGTGGCTATGCTGGCCATCAACGTTCAAGCCGGAGGTCGGCCCCAGGGTCGAGTCCGAGACCGGCGACCCGGCGTCGCCCAAGGCGCCGGCCGTGCCCACTATGCAGACCGTGGCGATAGGGTCGAACCCCAATTGCACGCAAAGCGGGACGAAAATCGCTGCCAGGATCGGTACTGTCGAAAACGACGAACCAATCCCCATGGTCACCAGCAGGCCAACCAGCAGCATCAACAGCGCGCCGATGCCTTTGCTGTGATTGATCCAGTAAGCGGACGATTCGACCAGACTGCGAACCTCACCGGTGGCTTTCATCACCTCGGCAAACCCGGAGGCGGCAATCATGATGAAGCCGATCATGGCCATCATCTTCATGCCTTCGGTGAACAGGTCATCGGTCTCGCGCCAGCGCACGATGCCCGATAGCGAAAAAATCACGAAACCGGCCAGGGCGCCGACAATCATCGAATCCAGCCACAGCTGAATGATGAACGCCGCGGCAATGGCCCCCAGGGCGACCAGCAGTGTCAGTGGGTTGTAGCGGATGCTGACCTGTTCGACCTGTTCGATCTTCTCAAGATCGTAGACCCGCTTCTTGCGATAGCTGATGAAGACCGCGACCAGCAGGCCGACCAGCATGCCCGCCGCCGGAATCGCCATGGCGTGGGTCACGCTCACCGCGCTGACATCCACCCCGCTCCTGCTGACACTGGCCAGCAGGATCTCGTTGAGGAAGATATTGCCGAAGCCTACCGGCAGAAATATGTACGGCGTGATCAGACCGAAGGTGATCACGCAGGCCACCAGCCGCCGATCGATTTCCAGGCGGGTCAGTACATACAGCAAGGGCGGAACCAGCAAGGGGATGAAGGCGATGTGGATCGGCAGGATGTTTTGCGAGGAAATCGCCACCACCAAAAGCAGGCCGATCAACAACCATTTGATTTGCCCGGTCTGGGCCGCATGCCGGCGATCGACCATGGCCAGGATCCTGTCGGCCAGGGCGTGGGCCAGCCCCGACCTGGCAATGGCTACCGCGAATGCGCCCAGCAACGCGTAGGACAAGGCAACAGTGGCACCACCACCCAGCCCCCCGTTGAAGGCCTTCAACGTACCCTCAATTCCCAGGCCGCCGATCAGGCCACCCGCTAATGCACCGACAATCAGCGCGATGACCACGTGCACGCGGGACAAGCTGAGAATCAGCATGATGCCGACCGCGGCAATAACTGCATTCATTTAATATCCAACCTCTTGGAACAAGTCACTCGAAAAACACTGCACAACGCATCTGTTGCAGCGACCGAACGGGATCTTCGGCGGCCTTGCGCACAGGGGTGTCCCGGCGAAAGGGCGCACACTCTGAAGCAGCTCTGGCGGGTTGTCAAAACGCGTTGCCGCAGGCCTGGGCAGGGTCGCAGTCCTGACCATTAACGGCGTAAAAGCGTTTGCATTGGCGCGCATGACAAGTTCGAAAAAGTCGGCAGCCAAACAGGCCGCGAAAGTGCATTTAATTGCCCCGCTCGAATAAAGAAAGCCGCCCGTTTACCGATATAGACGACAGCCTTCGTGTTTATCGATCAAGGGACTTCGCCATGTCGCTCAGACAACTTTCCATCCAATGGAAGATCACCCTGCTTGCCGGATTGTGCCTTGCGGGCATCGTCACCCTGCTTGTCGGGCTCTCGCTGTATCGCATGGAGCACAATTCGGAGCTGGTCAAGGCCAGCAGCATGCAAATGCTGACCGGCGCCGCACAGGCCCGCATCGAATCCCAGGGCGAAGTCCAGGCCTTGAGCATCCGCCGCCAGTTCATGGATGCCTATCAGTACGGCAATGGCTTTTCCCGTCAGGTACTGTTTTTGCGCGAACAGGCGGAAAAGCGCTTTCTCGACGCCTTCGACCTGCGCGAGGACCTGACCCGTCAGGTCAAGTCCGCCCTGCAGGCCAACCCGGATTTACTCGGCTTGTCGCTGGTATTCGAGGCCAATGCGCTCGATGGCAAGGATGAGCTGTTCGCCGACCAGCCGGCCGTGGGCAGCAACGAGAAGGGTCGCTTCTCGCTCTACTGGTCGCAACCGACACCCGGCCAGCTGACCTCCATGGCGTTGCCCGAACGCGACCTGGTCGATACCAGCAAAGGCCCCAGCGGCGAGCCCAACAACGCCTGGTTCGTCTGCCCGCGCAGCACCCAGAAAACCTGCGTGATCGAACCCTACTTCTACGAAATCAACGGCCAGAACGTGCTGATGACCAGCATCGTCTTCCCGCTGATCGCCAATGGCAAGGTGATCGCGTCGCTCTCGGTCGACATCAACCTCAACAGCCTGCAGGCCGTCAGCCAGGAGGCCAGCCGCAATCTGTACGAAGGTCGGACCAACGTCAGCATCCTCAGCCCTGCAGGTTTGCTGGCCGGCTACAGCCCCGATGCGAGCAAACTGGCCACGCGCCTGGACCAGATCGACCCCGACAAGGGTGCCGAGCTGATTGGCCTGCTGTCGGACAGCAAAAGGATGCACAGCGTGCACCACGAAGCGCGCCTCAAGGTGCTGGCGTCGTTCGCTCCGATCCCTGGCGGCAAACCCTGGGGTGTACTGCTCGATGTACCGGAGCAAGCCCTGATCGGCCCGGCCGAGGCACTGAAAACCGAACTCGACCAACGCAACACCACCGGCACCTTGATCGAACTGGGACTGGGCCTGCTGGCGGCCGTCATCGGCCTGCTGCTGATCTGGCTGATGGCGCGCAGCGTGACTAAACCGATTCTGGGCGTGGCGCACATGCTGCAGGACATCGCCAGCGGCGAGGGCGACCTCACCCGTCGCCTGCACTATGACAAACGCGACGAGCTGGGCGAATTGGCTGGCTGGTTCAACCGTTTTCTCGACAAGCTGCAGCCGACCATCGCCGAGGTCAAACGCTCGGTTCAGGATGCCCGCAACACCGCCGATCAGTCCGCGGCCATCGCCAGCCAGACCAGCGCCGGCATGGAGCAACAGTATCGCCAGGTCGACCAGGTGGCCACGGCCTCCCACGAAATGAGCGCGACTGCCCAGGACGTCGCCCGCAGCGCCGCGCAGGCCGCCCAGGCTGCACGTGACGCGGACCAGGCAACGCGTCAGGGGCTGGCCGTCATCGACCGCACCACCAGTAGCATCGACCACCTGGCCGCCGACATGAGCACCGCCATGTCCCAGGTCGAAGGCCTGGCCGCGAGCAGCGAGAAAATCGGTTCGGTACTGGAAGTGATTCGTGCGATTGCCGAACAGACCAACCTGCTGGCGCTCAATGCGGCTATCGAAGCCGCCCGCGCCGGTGAAGCCGGGCGTGGCTTTGCGGTAGTCGCCGACGAAGTGCGCAACCTTGCACGCCGCACCCAGGAGTCGGTGGAAGAGACGCGCCAGGTCATCGAACATCTGCAGGAAGGCACCAGGGTCGTGGTCGACGCCATGGGCAACAGCCATCGTCAGGCCAATGGCAGTGTCGAGCAGGTCAGCCAGGCCGTCACCGCCCTGCGCCAGATCGGCGATGCTGTGACGGTCATTACCGACATGAACCTGCAGATTGCCAGTGCTGCCGAAGAGCAGAGCGCCGTGGCCGAAGAGATCAACAACAACGTGGCGACCATCCGCGATGTGACCGAATCGCTGTCCGGCCAGGCCAACGAATCGGCTCGCGTCAGCCAGTCGCTCAACAGTCTGGCCAATCAACAACAAGGGCTGATGGACCAGTTCCGCGTCTGATCACACCCTGCGCTCCTGCCCCGTGCAGGAGCGCAGCACCTCAGTGCCGCGTCCTGGCGGGCAATTCGATACTGACCCGCAACCCGCCCAGCGGGCTGTCCTCAAACGTCATCCGGCCATCCCAGGCCTCGACGATATCGCGCACGATCCCCAGGCCCAGGCCATGGCCGCTGACCTGCTCGTCGAGCCTTGCCCCCCGACCGAGTACCTCCTGACGCGAGGATTCGGGAATGCCCGGGCCGTCGTCATCGATCCACAGCCGATACACCCCTGCTGCCTCGCTGATCGTCAGGCTCACCTGCGCGTCAGCCCATTTGCAGGCGTTATCCAGCAGGTTGCCAAGCATTTCCAACAGGTCTTCGCGATCCCAGGGCAGCATCAATCCCGGTTCGACGGCCTGGCTCAGGCGCAACTCACTGCCGTGAATCATGTTCAGGGTGCCGAGCAGCGCTGGCAACTCGGCATCGCAGTCGAACTGCGCGCCCGGCAAGGCATCGCCGGCCAGGCGTGCGCGGTTCAACTCACGACTGAGGCGCTGCTGAATCTGCTCGAGCTGTTCGCGCAGTTGCTCGCGGACCTGCGGCAGGCCGCGCAACCGATCGCTGGCGGCCAGGCTGAGCAAGACCGCCAGCGGCGTTTTCAGGGCGTGCCCGAGATTACCCAAGGCATTGCGCGAGCGCTTGAGGCTGTCTTCGGTATGGGCCAGCAAATGGTTGATCTGCCCAACCAGTGGTTCCAACTCGACGGGGACTTCGGTGTCCAGTTGCGAGCGCTTTCCTTGCTGCAACTGTGCAATCTGTTCGCGGGTACGTTCCAGCGGGCGCAAGGACCGCTTAACGATGATGCGCTGCAGGATCAGAATGAGGACCAACGCCGCCAGGCCCAGCCCCATGCCGATCTGTTGCATGCGCCGAAAACTGGAGCGAACCGGCGTGTAATCCTGGGCGACGCTGATGGAGATCGCCTGGCCCATACGCCGGTAGTCGGCGCGCAGTACCAGCAGCTGTTGGCCCTCTGGACCCAGCTCAAGATCAGTGTGCAGCCCGGGCGTCTGCGGGCGTGGCAGCTCCAGGTCCCAGAGCGAGCGCGAACGCCAGTTGCCATCGGCAAAGTCGATCCGGAAGTAGTGGCCCGAAAAGGGGCGCTCATAGGCAGGGGAAATGCGCTGCTCGTCCAGTTTCAGCCCGTTGGGCCCACGGACCAGTGCCACCAGGAGGCTCTCGCTTTCGTTGCGCAGGCCGGCTTCGAGATAGCGTTGCAAGCCCACTTCGAACAGCCAGAGGCTCAGTTGAGCCACCCCCAGGCCGATGACGACCAGCACACCGATCAGACCTAGGCTCAATCGAGCCTGGATCGACTTCACTCCAGCGCCCCACTGAACCGGTAGCCCTGTCCGCGCCGGGTTTCGATGACGCTGCGACCCAGCTTGCGCCGCAGATGATTGACATGCACCTCGAGCACATTGGAGTCACGTTCGGTCTCACCGTCGTACAAGTGCTCGGCAAGGTGACTCTTGGAGAGGATCTGGCCGGGGTGCAGCATGAAGTAGCGCAACAGGCGAAATTCCGCCGCCGTCAGCTGAACATCGACCCCGCCTCGACTGACACACTGGCGCCCCTCATCCAGTTGCAGGCCAGCGGCATCCAGCGTTGGCTGGTTGGCCAGACCGCGCGCACGTCGCAGCAGCGACTGAATGCGCAGGTGCAGCTCTTCAGGATGAAAGGGCTTGGTGAGGTAGTCGTCGGCACCAGCCTTGAGCCCTTCGATCCGCTCGACCCAGGAGCCCCGCGCCGTAAGGATCAGCACCGGTGTAGCGAGCCCGCCGCTGCGCCATTGGCTCAACACTTCAAGGCCCGGCAGGCCCGGCAGGCCAAGGTCGAGAATGATCAGGTCATAGGGCTCGCTGCTGCCCTGGTAGACCGCATCGCGGCCATCGGCCAGCCAATCGACCGCGTAACCCTGGCGGTTGAGGCCAGCCTGTAATTCATCCGCCAGCGGGACATTGTCCTCGACCAGTAACAAGCGCATCAGTCATCTTCCTTGTCTTTGAGGACCTGCCCGGTGGCCGCATTGAGTTCGATCTCGCGCACTGTACCGTCGACGGTCAGCAACTCGACTTCATAGACGTAGGTACCGTCTTCCTCTTCCAGTTCGGCCTCCAACAGCTTCGCGCCGGGATAGCGATCCAACGCGTGATGCAGGAGTTGCTCAAGGGGCAGGATGACGCCCTGCTGCCGCAGGCGCAGGGCTTCATCCTGATCCAGGTCACGGGCCATTGCCAGCGAGCAGAATGCCAGCAGGCCAACGATCACCGAATCCCGCGTCTTACCTTTCATTCATTGGTCCTGATGGTCCTTCAGTACAGCGCCGCTGGTGGCATCCAGCTCCAGGTCCCATTCCACGCCCTGGGCGTCACGTAACTCGACCTGGTAAATGTACTTGCCGTATTCCTGCTCAAGTTCGGTTTCATGAATAGTCGAACCCGGGTGCTTGGCCAGTGCCGCTGCATTGAGTTTCTCGAACGACTGGACGGTACCGGCGTCGCGCAACGTCAACGCTTCGTCCGGGCCAAGGTCACGGGCCTGGACAATACCGGCAGTCAAGGCCAAGGCAGCGGCGGCCATCAAGGCAGTCAAAGTTTTCATGGTGAGTCTCCGTTGAGAAGTATCTTGTCTACGGGGCTCAGAGTATCGAACGCAACTTAATTGAAGCTGAAAATGAGCGCTGACATGATAACTGAATATACGGGGCATTCCTTTGAGGCTGGACGTCCGGGGGTAGAGGCTTCAGCCCCTGCTGTAGGGTATTTGGCCCAAGGGGCAGTTTTTTACTGGTAAACTGGCAGTCGGCATTACCTTTCAGAGTCCAAGAAACCGTGGAAATTTTTAAAGAGTTCACTTTTGAAGCAGCGCACCGTCTTCCGCATGTCCCGGCAGGGCATCAGTGCGCTCGCCTGCATGGCCACTCCTTCAAGGCTGCTATTTACATCAGCGGCAAGGTCGACCCGTACACTGGCTGGATTCGCGACTTTTCCGAACTCAAGGCCATCTTCAAGCCCTTCTATGATCAGCTGGACCACAATTATTTGAACGAAATCCCTGGCCTGGAAAACCCGACCAGCGAAAACATCGCCAAGTGGATCTGGGATCAACTCAAGCCGCTGCTACCGGAACTGTCGAAGGTGCGTATCCACGAGACTTGCACCAGTGGCTGTGAGTATTACGGCGAGTGAGTGTGTACAGGGCATAAAAAAACCACCGTTGCCGGTGGTTTTTTTATTCGTCATTCCTTGGTCAGGTCCACCAGCGGTTCTTTGCGCACCTCGGTCGTGCGTCCCGCCTGAATGGTCTTGACCTCCCCCAGCGCCTTGTCGACCGCACCTTTATCGGCCAGCAGGCTGTAGCTGACATGGAACTGACGCTGTTCTCTCGGGCCGATGGTCGGCACCAGATTCAGTGGCCGTTGGTAGCGGCGGTTGTAGGAAAAGCTGGTGCCCGGCTCCAGTCCGGTCACGTAGCCCTGGCCGCGGGTATCGGTGTTTTTCCACAGCGAGGATCGCCGCTGCCGCAGCGGCTACGGGGCCGGCGTTGTTCGGGCTTTTTGCGGGGCAAAAACAAAACCCCACCTGCGTTCGCAGATGGGGTTTCGGAATTTAATCTTGACGATGACCTACTCTCACATGGGGAAACCCCACACTACCATCGGCGATGCATCGTTTCACTACTGAGTTCGGGATGGGATCAGGTGGTTCCAATGCTCTATGGTCGTCAAGAAATTCTGTAGCCAGAAGGTCTTGTCAGACACTCCAGCGAATCGGGTATGTGATGATTTGTGTTCGCAAACTTTCGGTTCGTTTCGTCTTCACAACACCGCAATCTGGCTTTCGCTCAAATTGCTTGGGTGTTATATGGTCAAGCCTCACGGGCAATTAGTATTGGTTAGCTCAACGCCTCACAGCGCTTACACACCCAACCTATCAACGTCGTAGTCTTCGACGGCCCTTCAGGGAGCTCAAGGCTCCAGTGAGATCTCATCTTGAGGCTAGTTTCCCGCTTAGATGCTTTCAGCGGTTATCTATTCCGAACATAGCTACCCGGCAATGCCACTGGCGTGACAACCGGAACACCAGAGGTTCGTCCACTCCGGTCCTCTCGTACTAGGAGCAGCCCCTCTCAAATCTCAAACGTCCACGGCAGATAGGGACCGAACTGTCTCACGACGTTCTAAACCCAGCTCGCGTACCACTTTAAATGGCGAACAGCCATACCCTTGGGACCGGCTTCAGCCCCAGGATGTGATGAGCCGACATCGAGGTGCCAAACACCGCCGTCGATATGAACTCTTGGGCGGTATCAGCCTGTTATCCCCGGAGTACCTTTTATCCGTTGAGCGATGGCCCTTCCATACAGAACCACCGGATCACTAAGACCTACTTTCGTACCTGCTCGACGTGTCTGTCTCGCAGTCAAGCGCGCTTTTGCCTTTATACTCTACGACCGATTTCCGACCGGTCTGAGCGCACCTTCGTACTCCTCCGTTACTCTTTAGGAGGAGACCGCCCCAGTCAAACTACCCACCATACACTGTCCTCGATCCGGATAACGGACCTGAGTTAGAACCTCAAAGTTGCCAGGGTGGTATTTCAAGGATGGCTCCACGCGAACTGGCGTCCACGCTTCAAAGCCTCCCACCTATCCTACACAAGCAAATTCAAAGTCCAGTGCAAAGCTATAGTAAAGGTTCACGGGGTCTTTCCGTCTAGCCGCGGATACACTGCATCTTCACAGCGATTTCAATTTCACTGAGTCTCGGGTGGAGACAGCGCCGCCATCGTTACGCCATTCGTGCAGGTCGGAACTTACCCGACAAGGAATTTCGCTACCTTAGGACCGTTATAGTTACGGCCGCCGTTTACCGGGGCTTCGATCAAGAGCTTCGCGTTAGCTAACCCCATCAATTAACCTTCCGGCACCGGGCAGGCGTCACACCCTATACGTCCACTTTCGTGTTTGCAGAGTGCTGTGTTTTTAATAAACAGTCGCAGCGGCCTGGTATCTTCGACCGGCATGAGCTTACGCAGTAAATGCTTCACCCTCACCGGCGCACCTTCTCCCGAAGTTACGGTGCCATTTTGCCTAGTTCCTTCACCCGAGTTCTCTCAAGCGCCTTGGTATTCTCTACCCAACCACCTGTGTCGGTTTGGGGTACGGTTCCTGGTTACCTGAAGCTTAGAAGCTTTTCTTGGAAGCATGGCATCAACCACTTCGCGCTCTAATGAGCACTCGTCATCAGCTCTCGGCCTTGAACCCCCGGATTTACCTAAGAGTCCAGCCTACCACCTTAAACTTGGACAACCAACGCCAAGCTGGCCTAGCCTTCTCCGTCCCTCCATCGCAATAACCAGAAGTACAGGAATATTAACCTGTTTTCCATCGACTACGCTTTTCAGCCTCGCCTTAGGGACCGACTAACCCTGCGTCGATTAACGTTGCGCAGGAAACCTTGGTCTTTCGGCGTGGGTGTTTTTCACACCCATTGTCGTTACTCATGTCAGCATTCGCACTTCTGATACCTCCAGCCAGCTTCTCAACTGACCTTCACAGGCTTACAGAACGCTCCTCTACCGCATCACCCTAAGGTGATACCCGTAGCTTCGGTGTATGGTTTGAGCCCCGTTACATCTTCCGCGCAGGCCGACTCGACTAGTGAGCTATTACGCTTTCTTTAAAGGGTGGCTGCTTCTAAGCCAACCTCCTAGCTGTCTAAGCCTTCCCACATCGTTTCCCACTTAACCATAACTTTGGGACCTTAGCTGACGGTCTGGGTTGTTTCCCTTTTCACGACGGACGTTAGCACCCGCCGTGTGTCTCCCATGCTCGGCACTTGTAGGTATTCGGAGTTTGCATCGGTTTGGTAAGTCGGGATGACCCCTAGCCGAAACAGTGCTCTACCCCCTACAGTGATACATGAGGCGCTACCTAAATAGCTTTCGAGGAGAACCAGCTATCTCCGAGCTTGATTAGCCTTTCACTCCGATCCACAGGTCATCCGCTAACTTTTCAACGGTAGTCGGTTCGGTCCTCCAGTCAGTGTTACCTAACCTTCAACCTGCCCATGGATAGATCGCCCGGTTTCGGGTCTATACCCAGCGACTAAACGCCCTATTAAGACTCGCTTTCGCTACGCCTCCCCTATTCGGTTAAGCTCGCCACTGAATATAAGTCGCTGACCCATTATACAAAAGGTACGCAGTCACAGAACAAGTCTGCTCCCACTGCTTGTACGCATACGGTTTCAGGATCTATTTCACTCCCCTCTCCGGGGTTCTTTTCGCCTTTCCCTCACGGTACTAGTTCACTATCGGTCAGTCAGTAGTATTTAGCCTTGGAGGATGGTCCCCCCATATTCAGACAAAGTTTCTCGTGCTCCGTCCTACTCGATTTCATTGACAAGAGATTTTCGCGTACAGGGCTATCACCCACTATGGCCGCACTTTCCAGAGCGTTCCGCTAATCTCAAATCAACTTAAGGGCTAGTCCCCGTTCGCTCGCCACTACTAAGGGAATCTCGGTTGATTTCTTTTCCTCAGGGTACTTAGATGTTTCAGTTCCCCTGGTTCGCCTCTTGCACCTATGTATTCAGTACAAGATAACCATCTTGTGATGGCTGGGTTCCCCCATTCAGACATCTCCGGATCACAGTCTGTTTGCCGACTCCCCGAAGCTTTTCGCAGGCTACCACGTCTTTCATCGCCTCTGACTGCCAAGGCATCCACCGTATGCGCTTCTTCACTTGACCATATAACCCCAAGCAATCTGGTTATACTGTGAAGACGACATTCGCCGAAAATTCGCGATTAAACTCACAAATTTTACCTTAGCCTGAATAAACACCAGTGAAAGTGCTATCCAGTCTATCTTTCTATCACATACCCAAATTTTTAAAGAACGATTCTGAAAAAGTTCAGAAATCAATATTCGATGCGAATATTCATTTCTAAGCTTTGACACGGTAACAAGGGGTGGTGGAGCCAAGCGGGATCGAACCGCTGACCTCCTGCGTGCAAGGCAGGCGCTCTCCCAGCTGAGCTATGGCCCCAACAAGAAACTGGTGGGTCTGGGCAGATTCGAACTGCCGACCTCACCCTTATCAGGGGTGCGCTCTAACCAACTGAGCTACAGACCCAGTTAAGAGCTGTTACCGATATCGTCTTCTTCAATGAATCAAGCAATTCGTGTGGGAGCTTATAAGACAGCTGATGTCTTCGATTAAGGAGGTGATCCAGCCGCAGGTTCCCCTACGGCTACCTTGTTACGACTTCACCCCAGTCATGAATCACACCGTGGTAACCGTCCTCCCGAAGGTTAGACTAGCTACTTCTGGTGCAACCCACTCCCATGGTGTGACGGGCGGTGTGTACAAGGCCCGGGAACGTATTCACCGCGACATTCTGATTCGCGATTACTAGCGATTCCGACTTCACGCAGTCGAGTTGCAGACTGCGATCCGGACTACGATCGGTTTTGTGAGATTAGCTCCACCTCGCGGCTTGGCGACCCTCTGTACCGACCATTGTAGCACGTGTGTAGCCCAGGCCGTAAGGGCCATGATGACTTGACGTCATCCCCACCTTCCTCCGGTTTGTCACCGGCAGTCTCCTTAGAGTGCCCACCATAATGTGCTGGTAACTAAGGACAAGGGTTGCGCTCGTTACGGGACTTAACCCAACATCTCACGACACGAGCTGACGACAGCCATGCAGCACCTGTCTCAATGTTCCCGAAGGCACCAATCCATCTCTGGAAAGTTCATTGGATGTCAAGGCCTGGTAAGGTTCTTCGCGTTGCTTCGAATTAAACCACATGCTCCACCGCTTGTGCGGGCCCCCGTCAATTCATTTGAGTTTTAACCTTGCGGCCGTACTCCCCAGGCGGTCAACTTAATGCGTTAGCTGCGCCACTAAAATCTCAAGGATTCCAACGGCTAGTTGACATCGTTTACGGCGTGGACTACCAGGGTATCTAATCCTGTTTGCTCCCCACGCTTTCGCACCTCAGTGTCAGTATGAGCCCAGGTGGTCGCCTTCGCCACTGGTGTTCCTTCCTATATCTACGCATTTCACCGCTACACAGGAAATTCCACCACCCTCTGCCCTACTCTAGCTCGCCAGTTTTGGATGCAGTTCCCAGGTTGAGCCCGGGGATTTCACATCCAACTTAACGAACCACCTACGCGCGCTTTACGCCCAGTAATTCCGATTAACGCTTGCACCCTCTGTATTACCGCGGCTGCTGGCACAGAGTTAGCCGGTGCTTATTCTGTCGGTAACGTCAAAACATCAACGTATTAGGTTAATGCCCTTCCTCCCAACTTAAAGTGCTTTACAATCCGAAGACCTTCTTCACACACGCGGCATGGCTGGATCAGGCTTTCGCCCATTGTCCAATATTCCCCACTGCTGCCTCCCGTAGGAGTCTGGACCGTGTCTCAGTTCCAGTGTGACTGATCATCCTCTCAGACCAGTTACGGATCGTCGCCTTGGTGAGCCTTTACCCCACCAACTAGCTAATCCGACCTAGGCTCATCTGATAGCGTGAGGTCCGAAGATCCCCCACTTTCTCCCGTAGGACGTATGCGGTATTAGCGTCCGTTTCCGAACGTTATCCCCCACTATCAGGCAGATTCCTAGGCATTACTCACCCGTCCGCCGCTCGCCACCAGGTACAAGTACCCGTGCTGCCGCTCGACTTGCATGTGTTAGGCCTGCCGCCAGCGTTCAATCTGAGCCATGATCAAACTCTTCAGTTCAATACTGCTTGGGTTTTGAGAAAACCCTAAACTTGGCTCAGCAATCTCAAAATGAACTATATGATTGCTCATGTAGCCACTTGTGATGCTGATAATCTTTCTGACTATCAGTCTGAGCTCACAAGCACCCACACGAATTGCTTGATTCAGTTGTTAAAGAGCGGTTGGTTGATTCTTTCGTCTCAACCGAGGCGCGAATTCTACGCTTTCCTCTGTCTCTGTCAAGCGTTTATTTTCAGAAGTTTTTCGATTTTCTCGTTCAACTTCAAACACTTGACTCGCTTCGATCTCTCGTTGCGGGAGGCGAATTCTACAGCGTTTCAAACCGCTGTCAACCACCTTTTTCACCGCTTCCGATCGGAAGATCGAAGCTGCTTCTTCGCTGCTTACTTCGGTTAACTCTTTGATTCTCAAGGAGTTTTCCGTTTCGTCTGCGCCGGAAGTGGGGCGAATTATAGAGAGATCCGCGGGGGCGTCAAGGGTTAATTCCAGGTTTCGGCAATTCTCGGTCCACAGGCCTCTCTATCAAGGCTTTAAGCCCCATAAAGAAAGAAAACTGCGCACTATATTGCTCATTGTCCAGCGCTTGCGCATCATAGATACCCATAGGCATTCCGGCCTCCTGTTGTTCTTCTCTATATAAGGGACAAGCATCGCAATGAGCGACCAACCTCGCAGTCTGGCATCGACCCTGTTCCCTATCGGCTTGTTGCTCATTGCAATGGCCTCGATCCAATCAGGGGCGTCATTGGCCAAGAGCATGTTCCCCCTTATAGGCGCACAGGGAACCACTACCCTGCGCCTGATCGTTGCCGCCGTCATCATGACCCTCTTGCTCAGACCCTGGCGCGTACGGCTGACAGCCCAGTCACTGCGCACCGTGGTGATCTACGGTATGGCCCTGGGCGGCATGAACTTCCTCTTCTATATGTCCCTGCGCACTGTGCCGCTGGGGATCGCCGTAGCGCTCGAGTTCACCGGGCCGCTCGCGGTCGCCATCTACGCCTCGCGCCGCGCCATCGACTTTCTCTGGATAGGCCTGGCCATCATTGGCCTGCTACTGCTGATCCCCGTGGGTGAGTCCAGCAGCGGTATTGACCTCCTGGGTGCGTGCTATGCGCTGGGCGCGGGTGGGTGCTGGGCACTCTATATTCTGTATGGCCAGAAGGCCGGTGCCGACAATGGCATCCAGACCGCCGCGCTGGGGGTAATCGTTGCCGCGCTGTTTGTTGCCCCCTTCGGCATTGTCCATGCTGGCAGCGCCTTGCTGACGCCGTCCTTGATTCCGATCGCCCTGGGCGTTGCGATCCTGTCCACCGCCCTCCCCTATAGCCTGGAAATGGTCGCACTCACCCGAATGCCCGCCCGTACCTTCGGCACGCTGATGAGCATCGAGCCGGCCTTCGGTGCACTCTCGGGGCTGTTGTTCCTGCACGAGGTGCTGTCTTTGGCACAATGGCTGGCGATCGCGTCGATCATCACCGCCTCGGTCGGCGCAACACTGACAATGCGTCGAGAAAGCGCGCGGCTGGTCGCTACCGACTGATTGAGAATTGTTACTTTTGCCCCAGGTCTGGTAATTCAGCGTCGTTTAGGCCATGTTTACATTGTAACCCTGTGCCAAGCTTGAAATTTTAAACTGACACGGAAGTCTACGAGCATCAGCAGAAATCAAGAGACCTGACCCGGGCAACCGGGCATGCAATAAGGACAGGAATGAAACCAATTCTTATCATCCTGGCCATTCTGGCCATTGCCGGTTGTGCGGCCACCTCCAAGACCGAGGTCAAGCATGGCAAAAAGGGCCTTCATATCAATTGTTCGGGACTGTCCTCCTCATGGAACAAGTGCTACACCAAGGCCGCCAATTCCTGCGGTGACAAGGGCTACAAGGTTGTCGCCAAGTCCGGCGACGGCGTCGAAGACCCGGGCGATTACCCGTTTGGTCTCAATCCCGCCGGCTACACTAGCCGCAGCATGATCGTCATCTGCAAGTAATCCGCTGAATCCCTGCTTATCAATCGGCAGCTTTCGAGTTGCCGCCACCTCCACTCGTGGCTAAGGTTCGCTGAGACGACCGTCGTTCCATCAAGGACATTTGCCATGAGTGCCCCTGCCTCCAAGAAGAAAGTCGCCCTGATCATTGGCGCCGGTGATGCAACCGGCGGCGCTATTGCCCGGCGCTTCGCCCGCGAAGGCTATGTTGCCTGCGTCACACGACGCAGCGCCGACAAGCTCGCACCTCTGGTCGCCGCTATCCAGGCCGCCGGCGGTGAGGCCCATGGGTTCGCATCCGATGCCCGCAGGGAAGAAGACGTGATTGCCCTGGTTGAGCAGATCGAGTCTGAAATTGGCCCCATCGAAGCCTTCGTTTTCAATATCGGCGCCAACGTCCCCTGCAGCATCCTTGAGGAAACAGCACGCAAGTACTTCAAGGTATGGGAGATGGCGTGCTTCGCGGGCTTTCTCAATGCACGGGAAGTCGCCAAACGCATGGTCACACGCAAGCGCGGCACGATCCTGTTTACCGGCGCGACAGCAGGACTGCGTGGCAGTGCCGGATTTGCTGCGTTCGCCGGGGCCAAGCACGGCATCCGCGCCCTGGCCCAAAGCATGGCCCGCGAATTGGGGCCCATGAACCTGCATGTAGCGCATGTGGTGGTTGACGGCGCCATCGATACCGAGTTCATCCGCGACAAATTTCCGGACAAGTATGCGCAAAAGGACCAGGACGGCATCCTCAACCCCGACCACATCGCCGAGAACTACTGGTACCTGCACAACCAGCCACGCGATGCCTGGACTTTCGAACTGGACCTGCGCCCCTGGAGCGAACGCTGGTAAATCCCGCCCCAACCGACCCGAGCGAGCCAGATAAATGATCAAGACCGTTGAGTTCTACTTCGATGTGGGCAGCCCCGCCAGTTACCTGGCTCACACTCAACTGCCAGCGCTGTGTGCTGAAACCGGCAGCCAGTTGATTTACCGGCCGATGTTGCTCGGGGGTGTCTTCAAGGCCACCGGCAACACATCGCCCAACAGCATCCCGGCCAAAGGCGCCTACATGACCCATGACCTGCAGCGCTACGCAAAACGCTACCGGGTCACGCTGAACTTCAACCCCTACTTCCCGATCAACACGCTGTACTTGATGCGCGCCATCACAGGCGTGCAAATGCGTCAGCCGGAACATTTCCAGGCACTGGTCGACAGTGTGTTCTCGGCGTTATGGGTCGATGAGCTCGATCTGGGCAACCCGGATGTACTGGCCAGGCTGCTGGAAGACAAGGGTTTCGAAGCCCACGAGGTCTTCGCCCTGACCCAGGACGACAAGGTCAAGGATCAGCTCAAGCACACCACCGAGCAAGCCGTAGCACGCGGCGTCTTCGGGGCACCGAGCATGTTCGTCGGCGACGAACTGTTTTTCGGCCAGGATCGGCTGGAGTTCGTTCGTGAAGCCCTGAGCCAGGACTGAAGCGGTGCCATCGGCCACATTGCCGATGGCGCCAAGGCAGGTCAGATAGCGGCTGTGCGTGTCTGCAGCCATTGTAATGGGGCGCCGGCCAACAACGGGCTGAGGCGTTCGCGAACCTGCTGATGATAGGCATTGAGCCAGGCTCGCTCCTCGACCGTCAGCAACTCATGCTCCAGGCAGCGGGTGTCGATCGGGCACAAGGTCAATGTCTCGAACTCGAGGAACTCGCCGAATTCGCTCTGGCCCGCTTCGCGGTTCAGTACCAGGTTTTCGATGCGCACCCCCCATTGGCCTGGCCGGTAGGTGCCGGGCTCGATGGAGGTAATCATCCCCGCTTGCATGGCCGTCTGCGGCGTGGTCGCCGCCTGATAGGCAATCACTTGCGGCCCTTCGTGGACATTCATGAAATAACCCACGCCATGGCCGGTGCCATGGCCGTAATCGACATTCTCTGCCCACAGCGGCGCACGAGCGATGGCATCGAGCAACGGCGAAAGAATTCCACGCGGAAAACGCGCGCGCGACAGGGCGATCATCCCTTTGAGCACGCGGGTGCAGTCGCGCTTCTGTTCAGTGCTCGGCGAACCGATCGGTACCATGCGGGTGATATCGGTGGTTCCCCCCAGATACTGGCCACCCGAGTCGATCAACAACAGGCCATCACCTTCGATGCGCGCATGGGATTGTTCGGTTGCACGGTAGTGCGGCATCGCGCCATTGGCATTGAAGGCCGCGATGGTGGCAAAACTCAGGGAGACGTAACCGGGCCGACGTGCTCGCGCTGCACTCAAATGCTCGTCTACAGTAACTTCAGTGATCGGTTCCAGCCCCTGTGCCGACTCGAACCAGGCGAAGAACTCGCACAAGGCGGCCCCATCCTGCTCCATGGCCTGGCGGATATGCGCGGCATCGGCGTCGCTCTTGCGGGACTTGAACAAGGTAGTGGGGTTGAGCCCCTCAAGCAGTTTGACCTCACTGCCAAGGTTGACCAGCAGACCGCAGGTAACTCGCGCCGGATCCACCAGCAACGAGGCGCCGGCCGGTAATGCACCCAGTGCCGAG
This sequence comes from Pseudomonas sp. LS1212, assembly GCF_024741815.1. Lineage (NCBI taxonomy): Bacteria > Pseudomonadati > Pseudomonadota > Gammaproteobacteria > Pseudomonadales > Pseudomonadaceae > Pseudomonas > Pseudomonas sp. LS1212. The sequence goes on along the minus strand of NZ_CP102951.1, from coordinate 2,064,999 downwards.
TGGATCTGGGTGTAATCGCGCAGGCTGACACCATCGCGCTCCAGCGCCTGACGCAACGCGGCGTCGATCTTGCCTGGCCCGACGAACAATGTGGCTTGATGCTCGCCGATCAAGGCGAAGGAAACAAATACCGGGTTGTACGAAACGTCACTGCCACGCAGGTTGAACAGCCAGGCGATGTCATCGAGGGTGGCGAGGAAATGCCAGTCCGCCCCCCGCTCCTTGAGGCTCTGGCGCAGGCTCGCCAGTTTGTCGACACGACTGAGGGTGGCATACGGCGGCAAGTGTTGGTAGACAGGGTTGTCCGGCAGTGCCGGGCGGTCCTCCCAGACCTCGGCCAAGAGGTCGATATCAGTACGCAAGCGAACATTGCGCGGCTCAAGCTTGTCACCCAGCTGGCGAGCCGAAGCCACTGCCATCACCGCGCCGTCCACCGCCACCACGCCGCCTTGCGGGGCTTGCTCGGCCAGCCACTCGAGCGGGCCAGGATTGCCCGGCAACAGCTTCATCAATTCGATGGTCGAGCCGGCAAGCTCTTTGTCGGCCTGTTCCCAATAACGGCTGTCAGCCCACAGACCGGCGAAATCCCTGGTCACGATCAAGGTACCCACCGAGCCGTGGAAGCCGGAGAGCCACTGCCGCCCCTGCCAGTAGCCCGGCAGGTATTCGGAAAGATGCGGGTCGGCCGAAGGCACCAGCAAAGCATCGACACCTTCGCGACTCATCACTTCACGTATGCGCGCCAGGCGCTCGGTGATCACTTCCTGGGTTAAAGGCTGCGTGCTCATTCTGACTCCTGCTACCACGGTAATTATTCGGAGAAGATAATGGAGCAGCACTCAGTGGCGAGCAACTGCCCAGAATGCCGGCGCACTCAATGAAGCCTTGATTGCCTGTGCCGCTTGCTCGACGTCCTGCTCAGTGGTGTAGCGGCCCAGGCTCAAACGGATGGTCTGCCGGGCGGCCTCGGCATCACGCCCCAGCGCCAACAGTACATGGGAGGGTGCCGTGCTGGCCGAGTTGCAGGCCGAGGTCGAGGAGAACGCCAGCACCTGGGACAGCGCCTGCCGATTGAAATCCGCATTGATGAAGGTAAGGCTCAAGGTATGGGCAATGCACTGCTGCGGACTGCCGTTACGCCCCACGTACGGGATGTCGGCCAGGTGCGCCAACAGCCGCCGTTGCAAGCGGCGGATGCGCGCCGTTTCTTCCTCGAACACCTCACCGGCCAGGGCGAAGGCGGCGCCCATCGCCGCGATCTGATGGGTCGCCAGCGTCCCGGACCGCAGGCCACCTTCATGCCCGCCCCCGTGGATCTGTGCCCGCAGCTGCGAGCGGGCGCGAGGGCCGACGTACAACGCACCGATACCTTTGGGCCCATAGACCTTGTGCGCGGAAAAGGACATCAGATCGACCGGCCAACTGGCCAGATCGATCGCTACCTTGCCGGCCCCCTGAGCAGCATCCACATGCAGCAAGGCACCATGACGACGGACCTGCTCGCCGATCCCGACAACGTCGTTGAGCGTACCCAGTTCATTGTTGACCAGCATCAGGGAAACCAGAAATGTATCGTCGCGCAAGGCCGCCTTGACCGCCTGCGGGCTGATCAAGCCCTGCGCGTCCGGGGCCAGACAAGTGACGCTGAACCCGGCCTGTTCCAGTTGCCCGGCGGTATCGAGCACGGCCTTGTGTTCGATACGACTTGTGATGATATGCCCACCCTGCCCCGCCCGACTTTGCGCAACCCCCTTGAGCGCCAAGTTGTTCGATTCGGTAGCACCGGAGGTCCAGACGATCTGCTCGGCGCTCGCCCCGACCAGGCTTGCCACCTGACGCCGCGCCAGCTCTACCGCCTGCTGCGCCTGCTGTCCATAGATATGCGAGCCGGAAGCCGGATTGCCAAAGTTACCGGCCTTGCCCAGACACTCGACCATCACCTCGATGACTCGCTCGTCGACGGGTGTTGTGGCGGCGTAGTCGAAATAAAGCGGGAGATTTTTCATGGTGTAAGACTCTCTGGGCGTCGCTGCCTTTAGAAGCAGACGTTTCCTAAGTTCGTGTCGGAAAAAGACTTCCATTTCAGTCACGCCATAGTGCACGACACCGCATAGATCTTTTAATTATTAATTTTCATACTTATATTCCATAAACAGCATAAAGACGCTCCGCCATTCATCAGCCCCGCTGAACTTCCGGGTATGGGTGTCTTTCAGAACCTGTGAAGGCATCTTGAACCGGACCAAGGAATTCGCTCATGCCCCGTTCCAATGCAGCCAAGGCCGGCGTAGTTCTGCTTGACGCACGAGCCCCGACGCCTCCCCACGAACGCGTCGTGCATCAGAACCTCGCGGCGCGCCTGGCGAAATCGCTGGGCACTGAAGTGATCGAAGAAAAAGACCGTGCCGCAGCCAAAGGCAACCTGTACTACCTGCCGACCGATACGTTGATCGGCCCTGAGCGCTACCGCAAGCTGGGCATCGAATCGATGGAAGATTTCTTCGGTGGCATGATCAGTCAGCCCTATATGGCGACCAAGGCTATTTCCCACCCGCTGCCTGCCTACGCGACCTCGCCTGAAGGTTGGACCGATGAGTTCGCCAAGCGCGGCCGACAACCGTGCGCTGGCAGCCTGCGCCGAATTCGCCGGGGACGTTCTGCTGGTGGAGTCCGAGCAGGATGACTATGTGCCGCACGCCACCTTGATGAGTTATCGCTCGGCGTTCGTCAGCGCCCATTCGCTGACCCATCGCATCGTCGATGGCGCCGATCATGGCCTGTCCTCCGGCATCAGCCAGAAGGCCTACAGTTCGATACTGAGCGCCTGGGTCAGCGAGATGGTGATCGGTGCGCGGCTGGACAAATACCCGCATCACTCGCCCTGGTACTCCTGAGGGCGATCAACCTTGACGACCATGGGTGACCTGCGCGCGTTCGGCATTCACCTGGCCCATGCCTTCGAAACCATAAGCCTGAGGCTGTTCGCGTTGCAGTTGGGCTTTGAGCCGATGGTACTCGTCGAAAGACAACCCGCGACGGTTCAAGGCCTCCAGCGCCAGTTGACGAGTTTCCTCGGCAGTATGGCGCCGCGACTCCGGCCCAGGCCCGCTGGCACAGCCGGCGAGTATGGTCATGGCAATCAACAGTGCGGTGGCGAGCATGCGATTCATGAAAGCCTCCAGTGCTCTCAGTCCTGAATGATTCAGTGCTGAACAAAGGCTACAGCGCCCGCTTCTCTCGAAAAAATCATCCTGCTCGATAGTGAGTATTGCTGTTCGCTACGCCTCGACCAGCCACTGCGAACCGCCTACCGTTTCAGCCGCAGTTGCTGGAGCCGGGCATCGAATGAAACACCGGTTTGGCATCACTCATTCTCTGTAGCAGCTGCCGCCAGGGCGGAATCACTGTTGGCACACAAACAGTTGATTGCAGGCAGCATTCAGGCCTGGCTACTCACCGAAGACCGCGCCAGCGCCGCCACGCCATAGCGACGACGGTAATCGCTGGGGGCAAGTCCGGTGAACATCTGAAGCGTCCGCTAACCTGAACCCGTCTCACGCTTTTCATCGCTTTCCCACCGACCCCCGACGATCTGGCCGAGCTGATCGAAACGCTGAATTTCAAGGACGTGATTCTGTTCGGGTTTTCCACCGGGGGTGGTGAAGTGGCCCGCTATATCGGCCGGCATGGCACTTCGCGACTGGCCAAGGCCGGGCTGATTTCGGCAGTGCCACCGCTGATGCTGAAAACCGAGAGCCGCCCCAATGAAGCAGATCCTACTCACTACGACACCAAAATCGCTCACTCAAATCCGAATCGTCCGACATCAACAAAACAATCAGATGTTTAGAGTTTCGCCGCTGTAAATAAATAAGTCGTAACACAAGGAGCTACACATGAAAAAGCTATGGTTGCCCGCCGCTATCGTTGCAGTCATCGTCACCACCAGTGGTTGCATGAGCCATAACGTAAGCCAGCCGATCGCACCTATCGCGGGCACCGTAAGCGCCGACCTGAAAGCCAAGGTCGCTGTCGGCGAAACCATTACCGGCCAGTCTTCGAGCAACATACTGTTCGGCTTCCTGAACCTGGGTGGCGACAATCAATTCGCTGACGGCGTGAGCTACGGCGGCGCCCCCAGCGGTGGCTTCAGCCTGCCCGATCCAGTGTCCTCCGCCAAGGCTGCAGCCGCCTACAAGGCCGTCAAAAGCTCGAACGCCGACCTGATCGTTGCGCCGCGCTATGAAGTGTCCGTACAGAACTACCTGATCTTCAAGAAAGTCGATGTGAAAGTGACAGGCAACAAGGGCAGCATCGAGAGCATTCGCTGAAGAGCGTTGCGCTTCCTGCCGTGATACGGCTGAAGTAATACAAAGCCCCTGTACGATGCGCATTGTGCAGGGGCTTCGATGTTTCGAGCTATCAGACAACCTACTGGCGATTACGCGCCGCTGGCCGGGTTCCCCCGACCAGTTCAAATCACCACATTGCGGATAAATCGCGTCGCCACCGACCCATCATTGCGATAGGCGTGTGTCCGGTTGCTGGTGAACACAATGAATTCGCCCGTTTCCAGTCGTTGCTCCTGGTCCTCGACCACCAGCGTCAGGCAGCCCTCGAACACATAAAGCTGCTCGCTCCAGCCATCGGGGTCTGCTTCGGCGGCGTAAATCTCGCCGGGCTCCAACCGCCATTCCCACAATTCCACTTCACTACTGGCCACGGCACTGCCCAGCAGCACCGCTTTGCTGCCGGGATGGATACCTGCCCAGGCCAGCTCATTGATGCGGCTTGGGTCGCGATTGTCCGGGGCCTTGATCAAGTCGGTGAAGGCCACGTCCAGCGCCTCGGCCACCCGGTCGAGGGTGGTGAGACTGACGTTTTTTTCTCCCGCCTCGATGGCTACCAGCATCCGGCGGCTGACCCCGGACTTTTCCGCCAGCGCACTTTGGCTCATCTCGGCAATATGGCGCAGGCGTCGCACATTGTGGCTGACGTGTTGGAGTACCGAAGCTCTTTGGGCTGGATCTTTGTGCACTATATTGCTCACTGATAGGGTTTGCGCAGTATACTGCCCACTTTGGCGCATTGTGCGTCGACCTCACTCCATGCGCAAGGCCATGAATCCGGTGAACACCTCACAGCGTTTCCCCATGAACATCCGTCTGAGCAAAGCCGAACTGGTATTGGTGTTCATCACCATGCTGTGGGGCGGGACCTTTCTGCTGGTCCATAACGTGATGACGGTCAGCGGGCCGATGTTCTTCGTCGGCCTGCGCTTTGCCGCCGCCGCATTGTTCGTCGGGCTGTTCTCCCTCAAATCACTGCCGGGGCTGACCCTGACCGAGCTCAAGGCCGGGGTCTTCATCGGTGCCTCCATCATGCTCGGCTATGGCCTGCAGACCGTCGGCCTGCAAACCATCACCAGCAGCCAGTCGGCCTTCATTACCGCGCTCTATGTGCCCTTCGTGCCATTGCTGCAATGGCTGATCCTGGGGCGCCGGCCCGGCTTGATGCCAAGCCTGGGGATCGGCCTGGCCTTTGCCGGCTTGATGCTGGTGGCAGGTCCCAGCGGCAGTTCGATCAGCTTCAGCCCGGGTGAAATCGCCACCCTGGTCAGTGCCGTGGCAATCGCCGCCGAGATCATCCTGATCAGCAATTATGCCGGCAAGGTCGATGTGCGCCGGGTCACTGTGGTGCAATTGGCCACCGCTTCGGCCCTGTCATTCATGATGGTGGTGCCAACCCAGGAACGCCTGCCGGACTTCTCCTGGCTGTTGTTGCTCAGCGCCGTGGGCCTGGGCGCGATGAGCGCGGTGATCCAGGTGGCGATGAACTGGGCGCAGAAATCCGTATCGCCGACCCGGGCAACCCTGATCTATGCCGGCGAACCGGTCTGGGCCGGGATCGTCGGGCGAATCGCCGGCGAACGCCTGCCGGGGATTGCACTGTTTGGTGCAGTGCTGATCGTGGCGGCGGTGATCGTCAGTGAGCTCAAGGGCAAGCGCAAGGCCGAACCCCTGGAGACCTGCACGGATACCCCGCGAGAACAGGAACCAAGCCGATAGGCCGCCGAGCGGCAACGCAAGGCTCAAGTGCGAGGGCTAGTCTGCTGGAGGCAATCCGCGGTTTTCCTGATTGTCTTCGGCAAATTTGCACTGTTACGATCCACGCCCTAGCCTGTATCCGCTCCAAATCATTTGGAAAACCAATAACAACGCAGGGAGATAGCGATGACAGCCCAGGCCCGACCTTCCGCCGAGTCGACTGCCAGTTCTCTGGATGCCCACGTCCAGAACGAAGTCCGCAACCATATCGGTCACCTGACCCTCAATCGCCCTACCGGCCTCAATGCCCTGACCCTGGACATGGTTCGCAGCCTGCAAGGCCACCTCGATGCCTGGGCCGTTGATCCGCAGATCCACGCCGTTGTATTGCGCGGCGCCGGTGAAAAAGGCTTCTGCGCCGGTGGCGATATCCGTTCGCTGTATGAAAGCTTCAAGAGCAATGACACCCTGCACCAGGACTTCTTCGTCGAAGAATACGCCCTGGACCTGTGCATTCATCATTACCCCAAGCCGATCCTGGCGCTGATGGATGGCTTCACCCTCGGCGGCGGTATGGGCCTGGCCCAGGGTGCCGACCTGCGGGTAGTGACCGAGCGTAGCCGGCTGGCCATGCCGGAGACGGCCATCGGTTATTTCCCGGATGTCGGTGGCAGCTACTTCCTGCCGCGCATTCCCGGCGAACTGGGAATCTACCTGGGCGTCAGCGGCGTGCAGATCCAGGCCGCCGATGCACTGTATTGCGGGTTGGCCGACTGGTACCTGGACAGCTCGAAACTGGCCACGCTGAACGAGCAGCTCGACACCCTGGCGTGGAGCCAATACCCGCTCAAGAACCTGCAAGGCCTGCTGGCCAAGCTCGGCGTACAACAACTGGCCAATCCTCCCCTGGCAGCATTGCGACCGGCCATCGACCACTTCTTTGCCTTGGCGGATTTGCCGAGCATGATCGAACAACTACGCCGGGTAACGGTTGCCGACAGCCATGCGTGGGCGTTGAAAACAGCCGACCTGCTGCAAAGCCGCTCGCCGCTGGCCATGGCCGTTACCCTGGCGATGCTGCGGCGCGGTCGCCACCTAAGCCTGGAAGATTGCTTCGCCATGGAGTTGCACCTGGACCGGCAATGGTTCGAGCACGGCGACCTGATCGAAGGCGTGCGTGCCCTGCTGATCGACAAGGACAAACAACCCAAGTGGAACCCCGCCACGTTGCAAGCGCTGGATCCCGGGCGGGTTGAACAATTCTTCGAAGGCCTTTGAAGGCCGGAGCCACGACATGCAAGACCTTGAGCTTAGCGAAGAACAGATCATGATCCGCGACATGGCGCGCGACTTCGCCAAAGGCGAGATCGCACCTCATGCCCAGGCCTGGGAAAAGGCTCGCTGGATCGACGATGCGCTGGTGGAGAAGCTGGGCGAACTGGGCCTGCTGGGCATGGTCGTGCCCGAGCAATGGGGCGGCAGCTACACCGACTATGTCGCCTATGCCCTGGCCGTCGAGGAAATCGCTGCCGGCGATGGCGCCACCGGCGCCCTGATGAGCATCCACAACTCGGTCGGCTGCGGGCCGCTGCTGGCCTATGGCAGCCAGGCGCAGAAGGAAACCTGGCTGGCGCGGCTGGCCAGCGGTGAAGTGATCGGATGCTTTTGCCTGACCGAGCCCCAGGCCGGTTCCGAGGCGCACAACCTGCGCACCCGGGCCGAGTTGCAGGGTGATCACTGGGTTATCAATGGCGCCAAGCAATTCGTCAGCAACGGCAAACGCGCAGGTTTGGCCATCGTCTTTGCCGTGACCGATCCGGACCTTGGCAAAAAGGGCATTTCGGCCTTCCTGGTGCCGACCGACACTGCGGGCTACATCGTCGACCGTACCGAGCACAAGATGGGCATTCGCGCCTCCGATACCTGCGCGGTCACCTTCAACGATTGCCGGATTCCGGCGGCCAACCTGCTGGGTGAGCGCGGCAAGGGCCTGGCCATTGCCCTGTCGAATCTCGAAGGCGGCCGTATCGGCATCGCCGCCCAGGCCCTGGGCATTGCCCGTGCAGCCTTCGAGGCGGCCCTGGGCTATTCCCGTGATCGGGTGCAATTCGGCAAACCGATCGGCGAACACCAGAGCATCGCCAACCTGCTGGCCGACATGCACCTGCAGATCAATGCCACGCGCTTGCTGATCCTGCACGCGGCACGCCTGCGCAGCGCCGGCCTGCCCTGCCTGTCGGAAGCCTCGCAAGCCAAGTTGTTCGCCTCGGAAATGGCCGAGTCGGTGTGCTCCAAGGCCATACAAGTGCATGGCGGCTATGGCTATCTGGAGGATTACCCGGTCGAGCGCTACTACCGCGATGCGCGGATAACGCAGATCTACGAAGGCTCGAGCGAGATTCAGCGGATGCTGATTGCGCGGGAGTTGAAGCACTACTCGATCTGAAGGCTGGCACATAGAGACCTGTAGCCGCTGCCGCAGGCTGCGCTGGAGTCCCGCAGGGGCTCCTCTGGCGGTCTTGAGATCTTGCGCACGCTAACGCACGCGAGCGCAGCCTTCGGCAGCGGCTACACGGTCCGCATTTGCCCCAAAGATAATGCTTGCCCGATGATGGGCGAGACGGTATCTACCTTAAGTAACCATCGCCTCGCGCTCGCTACGGCGGATATCGGCAAGGAAGCACTCGGCCGGCAACGGCTGCCCCAGCAGGTAACCCTGCAGTGAATCGCAGCCCAACTGGGTCAGGAAACTCTGTTGCAGGTTGGTTTCCACACCTTCGGCGACGATGCGCAGCCCCAGTGCCTGCCCCAGCGCAACGATGGCCGAAACGATGGCGGCGTCGTCACTGTCCTGCTCCAGGTCACGGACAAAACCGCGATCGATCTTTAGCTCGTTGGCCGGCAGGCGCTTGAGGTACATCAGGCTCGAATAGCCGGTGCCGAAATCGTCGATCGACAGGTCCACGCCCATTTCCGAGAGCTGCTGCAATACCGTCATGCTTGCGTCGGCATCGCTCATGGCAGTGGTCTCGGTGATTTCCAGGGTCAGGCTGTTGGCCGGCAACTGGTGCCGGGCCAAGGCGCTGGCGACACTGGTGACCAGGCCGGCATGACAAAACTGCAAGGCCGAGAGGTTCACGGCGATGCGCCAATGGCTGTACCCCTGCAGCGCCCAGACGCGCATTTGCCGACAGGCCTCATCGAGCACCCACTCGCCGATGGGGATGATCAACCCGGTTTTTTCCGCCAGGACGATGAATTTATCCGGCAATAACAGCCCCAACTGCGGATGCTCCCAGCGCAGGAGTGCTTCGGCGCCCACCGGGTGCCCCTTGAGGGCATCGAACTTGGGCTGATAGTGCAGGCGCAACTGCCCCAGCTCCTGGGCCATGCGCAGGTCCTGCAACAGTTGCAACTGTTTGCGGGCGTTGGTATTCATCGAGCCATCGAAGAAGCTGTAGCCGTTCTTGCCGGCACTCTTGGCGTGATACATGGCGGCATCGGCATTCATCAGCAACTCGTGCTGATCGGCGCCGTTGCCGGGGTACATGGCAATCCCGATGCTGGCGGAAATCTGCAGGTCCTGCTCGGCGACACGGAACGGGCGCGAGATCAGGTCGACCAACTCGGCCGCGACGCTCGGTGCGTCGTTTGGCTCACGCAGTTGTACCAGCAGGACGAATTCATCGCCGCCGATACGCGCCAGGGTGTCCTGGCCATGCAGGCTATCGCGCAGGCGCAGGGCGACTTCGCGCAGCAACTGGTCGCCGGTATGGTGGCCGAACGCATCGTTGACCGGCTTGAAGCCATCCAGATCGATGAACATCAAGGCAAAACAGCCGCCGCCTTCGTTGACCATGTGCATCGCCTGATCAAGGCGATCGGCCAGCAGCACACGGTTCGGCAGGCCGGTCAGCGTGTCGTGCAATGCCAGCTGAGTCAGCTCCTGGTTGGCCAGGGTCAGGGAATTGGCCAGGTCCGCGGTGCGGGTTTCCAGACGAGCATCGAGCACCGACGTCAGCAAGGCGATGGCCAGTACCGCCAGGCTGGTGATCAGCACCAGGTATTCCAGGCCATTGCCACTGAGCCCCGAGCCGGCCGCGCCGCAGAAGCTGCCCTCGGCAAAGTTCGCGGCAGCCATGCCGGTGTAGTGCATGCCCACGATAGCCACGCCCATCACGATCGCTGCCCCGCCGCGCACCAGGCGCACATGAGGCGACTGGCGCCGCAGACGGAAAGCAATCCAGAGTGCCGCCGCCGAGGCCACCACAGCGATGACCAGTGACGCGACAAGCACCCCGGGGTGGTAGTCGATGCCCGGCTGCATGCGCATGGCTGCCATACCGGTGTAGTGCATCGCACTGATGCCCGCCCCCATGATCAGCGCACCGTAGGCCAACTGCCCCAGCGGCAGGCTCGGCTGGTTGACCAGCCACAAGGCAAACCCCGAGGACATCACCCCGATCAACAGCGAAAGCAGGGTGATCGTCAGGTCATACCCCAGTTCGATCGGCAGGCTGAAGGCAAGCATCCCGATAAAGTGCATCGACCAGATACCGATGCCCATGGCCAGGGCGCCCCCTGCCATCCATAACGGGACCGCCCGGCCCTTCGCCGTAGCGATTCGGCCGGTCAGGTCAAGTGCGGTATAGGAGGCAAGGACTGCCACGCAGAGGGAGACGAAAACGAGGGAGGGAGAGTAGCTACCGATGAGCATCAAGTGTTCCGAGACCGATTTGGCGAACAGCATCCCTGCTCGATCAAAAGCCGATCATTGTACTCAACCTTCCAGGAAACGCACGGGAATTAAATAGCCATCATTCGCAAAGGCAACCTATTTTTTCTCGCTCAGGGCGGTCTCGGCATCCCAGCCACCACCCAGTGCAGCAATCAGTTGGACGCTGGCAATCAGCCGGCCCTGCAACAGGGTGAGCACGCTGCGCTCATTGCTCAGGGCCGTGGTCTGGACATTGACCACGTCCAGGTAGGCGATCAGCCCGGCCTTGTACTGGTTGTTGGTCAGCCGTAGCGATTCGCGCGCCGACTCCAGCGCCTGGGCACGTACAGCCGCCTCCTGCTCGTAGACCTTGAGCTGGACCAGGAAGTCCTCCACCTCGCGGAAGCTGTCCAGCACGGTTTGCCGGTACTGGGCCACGGTCTGATCGTACACCGCCTCGGTGTGGTCCACTTCCGCCGCCCGCTGACCACCGTCGAACAGGGTCATGGCCAGTTGCGGCCCGACCGACCAGAAACGGTTCGGCAGGCTGATCCAGTTGGAGAAGCTACTGCTGCTATAGCCGCCGCTCAGGCTCAGGGTCAGGTCCGGAAAGTAGGCGGTCTTGGCCACGCCGATCTCGGCGTTGGCGGCCATCACCGCGCGCTCTGCGGCAGCGATGTCCGGGCGGCGCTCAAGCAACTGCGACGGCAGCGCCAGCGGGATCGGCGGCAACGCCGGAATCTGCGTGGTCGCGGCCAGGCTGAAGTCTGCCGGGGCCTTGCCCATCAGCACGGCAATCGCGTTTTCGAACTGCGCCCGCTGCCAGGCCAGGTCGATCAGGTCGGCCTGGGTCGTGCGCAACTGGGTCTGCGCCTGCGCCACCGCATCCTTGCCGGAAACGCCGGCACGGTACTGGTTCTCGGTCATTTTCAGCGAGCGTTCATACGCCTCGACCGTCGCCTCGAGCAAGCGTTTCTGCTCATCGATCACCCGCAGCTGAAGGTAGTTCTGCACCAGCTCCGATTGCAGGCTCAAGCGAATCGCTGCCAGGTCGGCCTGGCTGGCCTGGGCACTGGCCCGGTCGGCTTCCAGGCCGCGCCGCAGTTTGCCCCAGAGATCGGCCTCCCAACTCACGCCCAACTGGGTGCTGTAGGTATCGCGAATGCCACTGCTGGAACTGGTCAGGCTCGAGCTGCTGCTGCCGGTGCCCTGGCTGGAGCGGGTCTTGCCCGCGCTCAGGTCGATGAACGGAAACAGCGCGCCCCGGGTGCTGCGCACCAGCGCCTGGGCCTGGCGGTACTGCGCCTCGTACTGGGCGACCGTCTGGTTGGCACTGTTGAGTTGCTCGACCAGGCCATTGAGTTGTGCATCGCCATACAGCTCCCACCAGGTGCCGCGCGCCAGCGCGTCGGCCGGCTGGGCCTGGCGCCAGCCTTCGGCTTGCTTGAACCGGGCCGGCGTGGTCACGTCCGGGCGCTGGTAGTCCGGGCCAATGGCACAGGCGCTGAGCATCAAGCCGCACAGGCTCAGGCTGAGCAGGCGCGAACCGCGCGCGCAGAGCAGGCGCATAAGCCGTGGTTTACAGACAGAGGTGGGCAGGCTGGCGGTCATAGCGGGGTATCCAGGGAAGCATCGGTTCGCACGCCGCGCCAATGGTTGAAGCGATGGCGCAGGCGGTCGAGGTAAAGGTAAACCACCGGAGTGGTGTAAAGCGTGAGGACCTGGCTGAACACCAGGCCGCCGATGATGGTCAGGCCCAGCGGCTGGCGCATTTCGGCCCCTTCGGCACTGCTGAGCAACAGGGGCAAGGCCCCGAGAATAGCGGCCAGGGTGGTCATCAGGATCGGTCGCAGGCGCAGCAGGCACGCACTGCGGATCGACTCCAGCGGGGTCAGGCCGCTCTGGCGCTCGAGCTGCAGGGCCAGGTCGATCATCAGGATGGCATTCTTCTTGACCACGCCGATCAACAGGAACAGCCCCAGCAGGGAGATCAGGCTGAACTCGCCGCCAAGCAGGTAAATGGTCAGCAAGGCGCCAACCCCGGCCGAAGGCAGTGTCGAAAGAATGGTCAAGGGGTGGATATAGCTCTCATAGAGGATCCCCAGCACCAGATAGACCGCCAGCAGCGCGCCGAGAATCATCCACGGCTGGCTCTTCTGGCTGGCCGCGAAGGCATCGCTGGTGCCGCCCACCTTGGCGATCACTTCCTCGGGCAGGCCAACCTTGGCCACTGCTCGCTCGACGGCGACCATGGCGGTGTCCAGGCTGACCCCGGTGGCCAGGTCGAAGGCAATGCTTTCGGAGGCGAACTGTCCCTCATGGCTGACCCGGTCTTCGGCCAGGCTGTTCTCGTAGCGAGCGAAGGTCGAGAGCGGCACCCGCGCGCCATCGGCCGTGATCACCTGGACCTGGTTAAGGGTTTCCGGGTCCTGGGCGTATTTGGGGTTGATCTCCATCACCACCCGATACTGGTTCAGGCTGTCATAGATGGTGGATATCTGCCGCTGGCTGTAGGCGTTGTTCAGCACCGAGGTGACCATGCTCATGTCGATCCCCAGGCGCTTGGCCTGATCCCGGTCGACCACCAGGGTCACCTGCTGCGCGCCCCTGCCCTCCTGGGCGTCGATGGCCGTCAGTTCCGGCAGCGACTTGAGCGCCGCCACCACTTTCGGGTACCACAGGCGCAGGGAGGCCAGGTCGCCGCTTTGCAGGATGTACTGGTATTGCGCGCTGCTCTGCTCGCGCCCGCCGCCAAATTGCAGGTCCTGGTCGGCCACCAGGAACAGCCGGCCACCGGCGACCTTGGGCACACTCTTGCGCAGCCGCTCGATGACTTTCTGCGCAGAGATATTGCGTTGCTTGATCGGCTTGAGCTTGACCAGGATCATGGCGTTGTTGATGCCGCTGTTGCCGCCGATGAAGCCCGCCACGCTCTCCACGGCCGGGTCGGCAAGAATGGCCCGGCGATAGGTTTCCATTTTCGGCTGCATGACCGAGAACGACAGGCCGTCGTCGCCACGCACAAAGCCGATCAGTTGGCCGGTGTCCTGCTGTGGCAGGAAGGTCTTGGGCACGACAACATACAGGGCGACGTTCACCGCGATGGTCACCAGCAGGCTGAACAGGGTCAACCGCGGGTGACGCAGGACCCAGCCCAGGCTGCGTTCGTAAACCGCCATCATGCGCTCGTTGGCCAGCCGGCTCTTGCGCTGCAGGCCATTCTCCTGGCCCGGAACATGGGGCTTGAGCCAGCGCGCACAGAGCATGGGCGTCAGGGTCAAGGAGACCAGCAACGACACGATGATCGCTGCCGCCAGGGTAATCGAGAACTCGCGAAACAGGTTTTCGACGATACCGCCCATGAACAGGATCGAGATGAACACCGCCACCAGCGAAACGTTCATCGACAGCAGGGTAAAGCCGACCTCCTGGGCCCCCAGGTAGGCAGCACGCATTGGCGCCACGCCTTCATCGATGTGCCGGGAAATGTTCTCGAGCACCACGATGGCGTCATCGACCACCAAACCGGTCGCCAGGATCAGCGCCATCAACGACAGGTTGTTCAGAGAAAAACCACAGAGGTACATAACCGCGAAAGTACCCACCAGCGACACCGGCACCGCCAGGGTTGGAATCAGCGAAGCGCGCAAATTGCCAAGAAACAGGAACACCACCAGGATCACCAGCGCCACGGCGATCAGCAAGGTCATTTCGGCTTCGTGCAGGGTCGCCTTGATCACCGGCGAACGGTCCATGGCCACGTTCAGTTTGACGCTGGCCGGCAGGACCGCCTCGAGCGCCGGCAGCTGCGCCTTGATTTGCGCCACGGTCTCGATGATGTTGGCGCCAGCCTGGCGGTTGATCACCAGCAGCACGGCGGAATCGTCGTTGTAGAAGCCGCTGTTGTAGCGGTCTTCCACCCCATCGCTGACCTTGGCCACGTGACTCAGGCGCAACACAGAGCCGTTTTCGTAGCGAATGATCAGCGGTTCGTAATCCTTGGCCTTTTCCAGCTGGTCGTTGGCCTGTATCTGCCAGTTGCGCTGGCTGTCTTCGACAAAACCCTTGGGGCGCCGCACGTTGGCGTTGGCGATGGTCTCGCGGACCTCGTCCAGCGACACGCCGTACTGGTTGAGCAATTGCGGCTCGAGCTCGACCCGCACCGCCGGTAGCGAACTCCCGCCGATCTGCACTTCGCCGACCCCGGGCACCTGGGACAGGCTCTGGGACAGGATGGTCGAGGCCAGGTCATAGAGCTGGCCCTTCTGCAGGACGTTGGACGTCAGCGACAGCACCATGATCGGCGCCTGGGACGGGTTGACCTTCTTGTAGGTCGGCATGCTGCGCATGCCGCTGGGCAGCAGGTTGCGCGAGGCATTGATCGCGGCCTGCACTTCGCGCGCGGCGCCGTTGATGTCACGGTTGAGGTCGAACTGCAGGATCACCCGGGTCGAGCCCTGACTCGAGCGGCTGCTCATGGTGTTGACCCCGGCGATGGTGCCGAAGGAGCGCTCCAGTGGCGTGGCCACGGTCGACGCCATCACCTCGGGGCTGGCCCCCGGCAGGTTGGCCGAGACCACGATCACCGGAAAATCCATCTGCGGCAACGGCGCCACCGGCAACAGGCCGAAGCTGACCCCGCCCAGCAACATGATCGCCAGGCTCAGCAGCATGGTCGCCACTGGCCGGCGAATGAACGGCCCTGAGAGGTTCATGCCGGGGTTTGCTCCTGGCCCTGCGGCTCATGCCGCCAGCGCCGGGCCAGGCGGTCGAAGTACAGGTAGATCACAGGCGTCGTGAACAGTGTCAGCACCTGGCTGACCAGCAGCCCACCGACCATCACCAGCCCGAGCGGCTGGCGCAACTCGGCACCGGAACCACTGGCCAGCATCAGCGGTATGGCACCGAACAGCGCCGCCAGGGTGGTCATCAGGATCGGCCGGAAGCGCAACAAGGCGGCCTGGTAGATTGCCGTCTGCGGATCGAGCCCCTGGTTACGCTCGGCCTCCAGGGCGAAGTCGATCATCATGATCGCGTTCTTCTTGACGATACCGATCAGCAGGATGATGCCGATAATGGCGATCATGCCCAGGTCGTTGCCACTGATCAGCAATGCCAGCAAGGCGCCTACCGCCGCCGAGGGCAAGGTCGAGAGAATCGTCACCGGGTGGATATAGCTCTCGTAGAGCACCCCGAGCACGATGTACATGGTCACCACCGCCGCCAGGATCAACAGCAGCGTGCTCGACAGCGAGGCCTGAAACGCTTCGGCCGCACCCTGGAAGCGCGTCTGCACACCGGTCGGCATGCCGATTTCCTGCTGCACCTGCTCGATCAGCTCGACCGCCTGGCCCAGCGCCACGCCCGGGGCGAGGTTGAAGGACATCATCACCGCCGGGAACTGGCCAATGTGGGCAATCGCCAGTTGTGCCTGGCGCTGTTCGATATGCGCCAGGCTCGACAGCCGCACCTGCCCGCCGTCGGTGGTCTTGACGTGGATCTGCTCCAGCGCCTGGGGGCCGATATCGACCGCCGCGGCAGCCTGGAGCACCACCCGGTACTGGCTGGCCTGGGTGTAGATGGTGGAGATCTGCCGCTGGCCGAAGGCGTCATACAGCGCATTGGTGATGTCGGCGACGTTCACCCCCAACCGGCTGGCGGCGTCGCGGTCTATTACCAGATACACCTGCAGGCCCTTGTCCTGCAGGTCGCTGGCGACATCGGTGAGTTCCGGGCGTTTGACCAGGGCCTCCACCAACTTGCCGCTCCACAGGCTCAATAATTCGGCATCCGGGGAGGACATGCTGAATTGGTACTGGGTACGGCTGACCCGGTCCTCGATGGTCAAATCCTGCACCGGTTGCATGAACAGCCGCACGCCAACCAGCTTGTCGACCTGCGGCTGCAACCTCGCAATCACTTGCGCGGCCGTCAAGTCACGCTCGCCATGGGGCTTGAGGTTGATCAGCAGGCGGCCACTGTTGAGGGTGCTGTTATCGCCATCCACACCGATATAGGACGAGAGGCTGGCCACCGCCGGGTCCTGCAGGATGACCCTGGCCAGTTCCTGTTGGCTCTGGCTCATGGCGCTGAAGGAAGTCGACTGCGGCGCCTCGGAAATGCCCTGGATCACCCCGGTGTCCTGCACCGGGAAGAAGCCCTTGGGCACCGCCAGGTACAACACAACGGTCAGGCCCAGGGTCGCGACGGCGACCAGCAGGGTCAGCGGCTGATGCTTGAGGACCCACTGCAACTTGCGCCCGTAGGCTTGGATCAGCCAGTCGATCCAGGCGCCGCTGGCCCGGTAAAACCGGCCCTGTTCGGCTTCGCTCGGCTCACGCTTGAGCAATCGGGCGCACATCATCGGCGTCAGGGTCAGCGAGACGACCAGGGAAATCAGGATTGCCACGGCCAGGGTAATGGCGAACTCGCGGAACAGCCGCCCGACCACATCGGCCATGAACAGCAGCGGAATCAGGACCGCGATCAGGGAGAACGTCAGCGAAATCAGGGTGAAACCGATCTGTCGGGCGCCCTTGAGGGCGGCCTGCATCGGCGTTTCGCCCTCTTCGATATGGCGCGAAACGTTCTCCAGCATGACGATCGCATCATCGACCACAAAACCGGTGGCAATGGTCAGCGCCATGAGGGTCAGGTTATTGATCGAAAACCCGGCCAGGTACATCACCCCGAAGGTGCCTACCAGCGATAGTGGCACTGCGATCGAGGGGATGATGGTGGCACTGAAGCGACGCAGGAACAGGAACGTGACCATCACGACCAGGGCGATGGCAATCAACAGTTCATGCTGCACGTCCTTGACCGAGGCGCGGATGGTCTGGGTGCGGTCGGTCAGCACCACCACATCGAGGCCTGCCGGCAGGTTATCGGTGATCGATGGCAACAACGCCTTGATCCGGTCGACCACCTCGATGACATTGGCACCCGGCTGGCGCTGGATGTTCAGCAGCACGGCCTGGTTCTGGTTGGCCCAGGCGGCCAGGCGCTCGTTCTCGGCACCGTCGACGATCCGGGCAACGTCCTTGAGCCGCAACGGCGCGCCGTTGCTGTAGGCCAGGATCAGGTTGGCGTACTCCTCGGGCGAGCGCAGCTGATCGTTTGCGTCGAGCATCGAGACCCGGGTCGGGCCGTCGAAGTTGCCCTTGGGCTGGTTGACGTTGGAGGCGCCGATCAGCGTGCGCACGTCCGACAGGTTCAAGCCGTTGGCGGCCAACGCCTCGGGATTGACCTTGATCCGCACCGCCTGGCGCTGGCCGCCGGCGATGCTGACCATGCCGACGCCGCTGATCTGGGCGATCTTCTGCGCCATGCGGGTATCGACCAGGTCGTTGAGCTTGGGCAAAGGCATGGTTTTGGAGGTGATCGCCAGGGTCAGCACCGGGGTGTCGGCCGGGTTGACCTTGTTGTACACGGGTGGCGCCGGCAAGTCGCTGGGCAGCAGATTGGTCGCGGCATTGATCGCGGCCTGGACCTGTTGTTCGGCCACATCCATGTTGATGTCGAGGTTGAAACGCAGGGTCAGCACCGAAGCGCCGCCCGAGCTGGTCGAGGCCATCTGGGTCAGGCCGGGCATTTGCCCGAACTGGCGCTCCAGCGGCGCCGTGACCGCGCTGGTCATCACTTGCGGGCTGGCGCCGGGGTACAGGGTCAACACCCGGATGGTCGGGTAATCGACCTGCGGCAACGCCGCCACCGGCAGCAGGCGATAGGCGATCAGGCCGGCCAGGACAATGGCCAGCATGCTCAGGGTCGTCGCTACCGGACGCAGGATGAACAGCCGCGAGAGATTCATACGCCGCTCTTGCCCTGCTCGACTGCCCCGGCCGACGAGCCCTGCTTCGAATCCTGGCCCTGCAGGTGCTGGCCAGGCGTGGTCGGCACCTGGGAGCTGTCATCGACCACTTCCACGTCGCTGCCGTCGCGCAGCCGGTCGGTGCCTTCGAGCACTACCCGCTCGCCCTTGGCCAGGCCCGCAGTGACCACGGTGGAAGTGCCGTCGGTGGCGCCCACGGTCAGAGGACGGATTTTGACCTTCTTGTCGCCGTCCATGACGTAGGCGAAGGTGCCGTCGTTACCGAATTGAATCGCCGCCGAAGGTGCCAGCACGACATCCATCAGCGTATCGGCGAGCAGCCGAACGTTGACGAACTGATTGGGAAACAGCGCTTCGTCCTTGTTTTCGAAGCGGGCCTTGAATTTCAGGGTGCCGGTGGCGGTATCGATCTGGTTGTCGAGGCTGCGCAGCACGCCGGTGCCCTGCTGCTTCAGGTCGTTGCGGTCCCAGGCTTCGACCGGCAGGCTCGCGCCGCTGCGAAAGCGCGCCAACACCGGGGTCAGGTTGGTTTGCGGCAAGGTGAAGCTGACCGTGATCGGCTGGATCTGGGTGATGACCACCAGGGCCGTGGTGTCATTGGCCGCTACAAGGTTGCCGACGTCCAGTTGGCGCAAGCCCAGGCGCCCGGCAATCGGCGCGCGGATCCTGGTGAACTCCAGGTTGAGCTTGGCGTCACCCACCGCCGCCTGGTTGGTCTTGATCGTCCCCTGATACTGGCTGACCAGCGCAGCCTGGGTATCGAGGGTCTGCTTGGCGATACTGTCTTCGGCGTACAGCCCGCGATAGCGCTCGAGATCCAGCTGGGCGTTCTTGAGCTGGGCCTGGTTTTGCAGCAGGGTCCCCTCGGCCTGCTGCAGGGCGATCTGATAGCTGCGCGGGTCGATTTCAGCCAGCAGGTCTCCGGCCTTGACCATCTGGCCTTCCTGGAACGCGACCTTGATCAGCTCCCCGGCCACCCGGCTGCGCACGTTGACGGTATTGGTCGCGGTTACCGTCCCCAGTGCCTTGTAGTACACCGGGAAATCACCCACCGTCGCCGGTGCCACACGCACCGGTACCGGCCCGCCGAACGCACCGAAACCGGGCCGCCCCGCCCCGCCCCTGGCCGCCGCGTCGGCCTTGGGTGCTTGCGTGGCAGGCCACAGCCACCAGCACAGCAGGGCAACGAGCAGCAGGACTAGCAGGCCGAACAGCCAGCGACGGGAATTGCGGGAACCGGAGGATTGCATGGGGAGACCGACCATTGTGCGCGTGAACTTTTACTGGGGGGAGGCTGAACGATAAGCAGTGACGAGCATTTAGCAAAGGGCCTTTACTTAACCCTGACATTCACCTAAAGCCTTGAACCGCAAACAAAAACGGCCTGGACAGAGCCAGGCCGTCGCAAACAGCAACGATATTATTTCAGAACGGCCAGGGCTGCTTCGTAGTTCGGCTCCTCAGCGATCTCCTTGACCAGCTCGCTGTGCAGGACCTTGTCGTTCTCGTCCAGCACCACCACGGCGCGGGCGGTCAGGCCGGCCAGCGGGCCGTCGGCGATGGCTACGCCGTAATTCTCGATGAACTCGCGACCACGCAAGGTGGACAGGTTCTTGACGTTCTCCAGACCTTCGGCGCCGCAGAAACGCGCCTGGGCAAACGGCAAGTCGGCCGAAATGCAGAGTACTACGGTGTTTGCCGCGTCATTGGCCTTGGCATTGAACGTGCGAACCGAGGTGGCGCAGGTCGGGGTATCGATGCTTGGGAAGATGTTCAGCACTTTGCGCTTTCCGGCGAAATCCTTCAGCGTCACATCAGCCAGACCTTCGCCAACCAGCGAGAATGCCGGTGCCTGGGAACCTGCCTGCGGCAGTTGACCGTTGACCTGTACAGGATTGCCTTTGAGAGTCACTTGAGCCATGAACGAAGTCCTTCTGAAGGGTTTTTGGTTGAGCCGCAAAGTTAAACACGAAAGTGCTGCTGCACCTATGGGCCTGCAAGAAAATGTTGAACTCACGGACAGCTTCCCGCACCCCGGTTCAAGACTGAACGGCGTGCGGGAAGCAGCATCGGACAAGAATGTGGCATTTCTGGAATCGGCCCGGACGGTCAACCCGTTTTCGCATGCGGGAAGGTATGCCGGTTGCGCTCCAGACGCTCACGCAACTCATCGACCAGTTTCAAGATGTCATGACTGCTGGACAGGCGATCCATGGAAATTCCCGCCTCCAGCAAATCGACACGACCGGTAACCGGATCGTTGATCTGCACAGTCAGCGACTGATCAGGCGCGCATGTGCAGGTACATTGCAGAGGCAGGAAGGCGCATTCAATGATGTTGCGTAGTTCCAGCGGGCAAAGACCTAGAGTCATCATGGTTCATTTCCTCAGGCAGAAACCGCAAAAAGTGCAACGCTCGCCGCTGATGGCAACGGAATCCTGGCTACTGATCCGCTGCATCGCATTAGATGTATCCTTCTGTATATACCCCTGACACCCCCCCGCTCGCAAACGATCCCCCGACAATTCGGTCAATCGGTGCCGGAACACCGATTGACTCGGCAAATCAATTTTTTAGTGAAACGATTCATCATCGTTAACTTCATGAAATATGCAGGCATCACCAATTCCCGTCGCACTAATGACCCCCAATCCGTTCGTCAGCCCGTGGCTCGCCCTAGGGCGCGGGCGGTTCAGCCTGCTCGCGCAACTTGGGTATCAGGCTCTGCAGCTGCAGGGCAAAGAAATCGGCGGTAAAAGGAAACAGATCAGGCTCCTTGATACCGCGGTCCTTGCGCCACAACCAGTTGGTGGACGGCGGCAGGCAGATCAGCGAGATGCTCCCGTAGCGATCCGAAGGCAGGCCTACCACCGAAATCGTGATCGAACCCTTGGCCCCCATGACTTCGGGCACCAGTTCGACGGTCTTGCCGGTAATGGTCACGCCGAGCTTCTCGGCGGCGAAAGGCGAGACAGTGACCGGGAACGCCGAACTGGAGGCGATATAGGGCTCGCGCTGGACCTCCAGCAATCCCTCGCTCTGAACTGGCTGTAGCCACTGCTCGATATCGGCATACAACCGCGCGACACTGGCAGCCCAGGCTGCGGCCTGCTCTTCGAACTGGCGCTTCTTGTGCTCTTCGCTGAGGGCATGTTGGCGCAGCATTTCGCCCAGTTGCTGAATTTCGTCCATAGCCGAACTCCTTTGCCAGCGATGAGTGCATCTATCAGCATGGCAAAGAATGGGCAGGAATGTGGGAATGAATGTGAATCAAGGGCCTCATCGCTGGCAAGCGGAGCGCCGCCCGGCCAGCTCCCACAGGGGCATGTGGGAGCTGGCTTGCCAGCGAAACGACCGCAAAGCGGTCGCAATACGCGAGCTTAAACCGACAACGAATAAATCAACGCCGAAATCGCCACCAACCCCACTGCCACCACGAACACGTTCGAAGCGTGCCCGGCATAGCGGCGCATGGCCGGTACCCGGCGAATCGCGTACATCGGCATCAGGAACAGCAAGGCCGCAATGATCGGCCCGCCCAGGGTCTCGATCATGCCGAGAATGCTCGGGTTCAACGTGGCCACCAGCCAGCACACCACCAGCATGAAGGCGGCGGTCACCCGGTCCAGAGTCTTGGCCGCCGGGCACCGACCGCTCTTGACGATCAAGCCCTTGAGGCCTTCGCTGGCACCGATGTAGTGACCCAGGAACGACTTGGCAATCGCCACGAAGGCAATCAACGGCGCAGCAAAGGCGATAGTCGGGTTGCTGAAGTGGTTGGCCAGGTACGACAGGATCGACAGGTTCTGCGCCTTGGCCTCGGCCAGTTGTGCCGGCGACAGGGTCAGCACGCAACTGAAGACGAAGAACAGCACCATGACCACCATCAGGCCGTGGGCACGCCCGAGGATCTGCGAACTACGCTCTTGGGCATGCTCACCATAACGACGTTTCTGATCCACCGCGAAGGCCGAAATGATCGGCGAGTGGTTGAACGAAAACACCATTACCGGAATCGCCAGCCACAAGGTGTGCAGCAACGCCGAGGAGGATGGCAGGGTCGTCGCGGTGGCCAGGATGCCGCCGTTCCAGTGCGGAACCAGGAACACCGCCAAAAACAGCAGGGCCACGATGAACGGATAGACCATCAGGCTCATGGCTTTGACGATCACCTGCTCGCCGCAACGCACCACGGCCAACAAGCCAAGAATCAGCACAAAGGCCAGGATCGCCCGCGGTGGCGGCGCGATATGCAGTTGATGCTCCATGAAGCTGCCGACGGTATTGGTCAGCGCCACGCTGTAGATCAACAGGATCGGGAAGATCGCGAAGAAATACAGCAGCGTGATCAACGCCCCTGCCTTGATCCCGAAATGCTCCTCGACCACTTCGGTAATGTCCGAACCTTCACGCCCGGACAACACGAAACGGGTCAGGCCACGGTGGGCGTAAAACGTCATCGGGAACGCCAGCAAGGCCAGGATCAGTAACGGCCAGAAGCCGCCGATGCCGGCATTGATAGGCAGGAACAGCGTACCCGCGCCGATGGCCGTGCCAAAAAGGCCGAGCATCCACGTGGTGTCATGGCGATTCCAGGTAGCAACGCTCGCCGTTGCCGAATCGAAGCGTTGGTCAACGCTCTGGGCCTGGTCATTCATCCGGTCGAGATCTCCGCTAGCCGGTCATTGACACATGGCCGGGGCGGATCAAAACACATGAACGGCAGCGCCCCAGCCATAAAGAGGGGCGCGATTGTCCGGGATTATCCAACAGAAGCAAAGACTTAGCTGAGGAGCGGTTGAAATCACAGCTCGCCAGAAACTAACTGATGGCCCGCCCTAGCCCCGATGCCGACCACGGAAAAACTCGATCAAGCCCTGGGTCGAGCCATCCTCGGCGGGCAATTGCTCGCTGCCCACCAACCGGGAATAAACGCCCTTGCCCAGCTCCTTGCCCAGCTCCACCCCCCACTGGTCGAAGGCATTGATCCCCCAGAGCACGCTCTGCGCGTAGACCTTGTGTTCATACATGGCAATCAACGCCCCCAGCGTGCGCGGGCTGATGCGCTCCATGACCAGGGTGTTGCTCGGCCGGTTCCCTGGAATCACCTTGTGGGCGGCCAAACGCTGGACCTCCTCTTCAAGCAAACCCTGGGCGCGCAACTCCGCTTCGACTTCCCCGCGGGACTTGCCGACCATCAAGGCCTGGCTTTGCGACAGGCAGTTGGCGAACAGCCATTGGTGGTGATCGGCCAGCGGGTTGTAGCTGCTTACCGGCACGATGAAGTCTGCCGGGATCAAGTGGGTGCCCTGGTGCAGCAACTGATGGTAGGCATGCTGACCATTGCAGCCGACCCCACCCCAGATGACCGGCCCGGTGCCGGCAGTGACCGGCGTACCATCCTGGCGCACGCTCTTGCCGTTGGACTCCATGTCCAACTGCTGCAGGTGATCGGTGATGTTACGCAAGTAGTGGTCATAGGGCAGGATGGCGTGGCTCTTCGCTCCCCAGAAGTCGCCATACCAGACGCCCAACAGCGCCAGGAGCACCGGGATGTTGCGCTGGAAGGGCGCAGCCTTGAAGTGCTGGTCCATGCCGTATGCACCCGACAGCAGCTCTTTGAAATTGGAGATGCCAATGGACATGGCGACCGGCAAGCCGATGGCCGACCACAGCGAGTAGCGCCCGCCGACCCAATCCCACATCGGCAGGATGTTTTCTTCACGCATACCGAAAGCCACCGCCGCCTCCTTGTTGTTGGAAACGGCAATGAAGTGACGGTGCAGCTCTTGCTCGCTACCACCCCGGGCGAGGTACCAGGCGCGTGCCGCCTGCGCGTTTTTCAGGGTTTCGAGGGTGCTGAAGGTCTTGGACGAGACAATGAACAGGGTGGTTTCAGCGCTCAGGCGACCAACCAGTTCGCGGAACTCGCTGCCGTCGATGTTCGCCAGATAATGGCAGCACACCCCTTTCTGAGCGAATGGCAACAGCGCTTCGCCAACCAATTGCGGACCCAGGAATGAGCCGCCTATGCCTATGTTCACCACATCAGTGATCGGCCTGTCGGTGTAACCGCGCCGCAGGCCGTTGTGTACATCACCGACCAACTCCGTCATCTGCAGCAACACCCGATGAACCGACGGCATCACGTCCCGACCGTCGACCAGCACCTTGTCCGCAACAGGCCGGCGCAGTGCGGTGTGCAGCACCGGTCGGCGCTCGGAGGCATTGATCGCATCGCCACGGAACATGGCATCGATGGCATCGCCGAGCTGGGCTTCCTGCGCCAGCTTGACCAACAGATCGAGGGTGTCCTCGCGGATGAGGTTCTTCGAGAAGTCGAGAAACAGGCCGCAAGCACTGAGGGAAAAACGATCGAAGCGTTTTGGGTCTTCGGCAAAGGCCTGGCGCATCGTGAAGTGCCGCAGGTCCTTGCGATGAGCAACCAAGGCTTGCCAGCTATCGAGCTGGGTCGCGTCCAGGGGTGTGAGGTGATGCTGCTTTCGGGGGAGTGTGATTGCGGTCATAGTATTTATTTTTATATCCAACAAAACACTAGAAATACACTAGATTAATCGCTTCATCAATGTGATTTGTAGTAATAAAACAACATTTGTTATGCCCGACCTGCTGAACCTCGCTCCGATCCATTGCTGTAACGTCGTAAAGGTGGCCGCTAGCAGTATCAGGGCAAATCGCCATGATTAATCGTTTCACTTGATGCGAAAACCAAGCAATCGAGCTGCTTGCCAAACGAAATCCCAGGCACTAATGTAGCGCCCTCTCAACGACTGGCGCACCTGCCCGGGGCACCGATTGAGTGAGCCATAGCAG
This sequence comes from Pseudomonas sp. LS1212, assembly GCF_024741815.1. NCBI lineage: Bacteria > Pseudomonadati > Pseudomonadota > Gammaproteobacteria > Pseudomonadales > Pseudomonadaceae > Pseudomonas > Pseudomonas sp. LS1212. The sequence goes on along the minus strand of NZ_CP102951.1, from coordinate 2,039,566 downwards.
CAATAGACAAAAAACCAGATGGCAGCGACCGCTCCTTTAGCGAGCAAAGATTGCGCTATCTCAATGTCAAGGTGCCTGAGGCTCGATAGAGCATTCCTTGAAAGTAACAATCACAAGAAAGAGGAAGCCCGTGATGACAAACGCTAGTGCCAGCGGGACTGTCACGAACAGTTTGGCAACACCCCACGCCCAACAGATGAGCACCTATGTGTTTGCGCTGTTTTTCATTCTCGGCGGCATCACCAGCCTTAACGACGTACTGGTTCCAAAACTGAAGCATCTCTTCAGCCTGAGCTATACCGAGGCGATGCTTGTACAGTCCTCATTCTTTTTTGCCTACTTCGTTGCCTCCATACCCGCGGGAATGCTCATCTCGCGAATCGGCTACATGAGAGCTGCCGTCATTGGGCTCTTGTTGATGGCTGCCGGATGCCTGCTCTTTATTCCCGCCACTCAGTCAGCAGTGTTTCCAGCCTTCCTTGGCGCCCTCTTTGTGCTTGCGATTGGCGTTACAACCGTTCAGGTCGTTGCCAATCCGCTGCTTGCGCTGTTGGGGGCGGCCGCAACGGCCCCTGGCCGCCTCACCCTCGGCCATGCGTTCAATTCGCTGGGAACAACGGTCGCGCCGTATATGGGAGCCATCCTGATTCTGGGTTCTCTGAACGCGGTGGACACCTCGGCACTGTCGCCATCGGAACTGACGTCCTTCCTGGCACAGGAAGCTAGCGTGATCAGTAGCACCTATGCAGGCATTACGCTCTTCATTTGCCTTGTCGCCATGATCGTCTGGCTCAAAAGAAATGAACTGCAGTCGTCGACAAGACCCGAGCGCCTCAACCCACTTTCTGCGCTCAACCTTTTAAAACAACCCCGCTTTGCACTCGGCACAGCCTGCATATTTCTCTATGTCGGCGCAGAGGTCACAATTGGCAGCCTGATCACTGACTACCTCATGCTGCCGACAACCCTGGCCCTTCCCGCCGAATCCGCGGGCAAGCATGTTGCCTTCTATTGGGGTGGCGCCCTGGTCGGCCGCTTTATCGGCTCGGCGCTGATGCGCACCTTCGCGCCCGGGAAACTGCTGGCCTTTGCCGCCACGGCAGTCATTGTGCTGTTGACGGTCTCTGCCACCACACAAGGCGTTGTTGCCGGATGGTCGCTGCTGGCCGTCGGGCTGTTCAACTCCATCATGTTTCCGACGATCTTTACCCTTGCGACCGCAGGGCTCGGTCACCGCGCGGCAGAAGGCTCGGGCCTGTTCTGTTGCGCCATTGTTGGCGGGGCATTTATTCCGCCACTGACAGGGTACGCAGCCGACCTCTCGACACTGGCGATGGCGTTGAGCGTGCCAGCAGCCTGTTATGCCGGCATCGCAATCTACGGTTGGTATGCCCGCGCTCCGAAGCACGAGCATTCCCTGATGCGTGACTAGGTCCGTCAGGCATTGTTGACCAACGGATACAATGCCTCATCGAACTGCGACAACCGCGGGAAATCAATCGGCGAATCCTGCTCGATGCTTTCCAGTCGCTGGCGATACTGCCCAAGAAACTCCTCCCGCGCCTCGGCGCTGATGTAAGGCACGTGCCAGGCCACGAACGGTGGCAGCACGTCCAGGCCGACATACGCCAGGGTGCCGCGCAGGATCGGCCGCAGCATGTCTTCCAGCGGCCCATGGATCGCGCCTTCGCCGAACATGTGCTCGCGCCCGCCCAGGGTCACGGTCACCAGCGCCTTCTTGCCGGCCAGGCCGCCCTGGTCGTAGAAACGCTTGCCGCCGTAGCAGATGCCCGAAACCAGCACGCGGTCGATCCAGCCCTTGAGCATGGCCGGTGCCGAGAACCAGTAGATCGGGAAGTTGAGAATCAGCAGGTCGGCCCAGAGCAGTTTGTCCAGCTCCTGGCGGATATCGCCGGCCAGGGACTGGCTTTTCACGCCCAGGCGTTGTTCCAGGGCATAGACCAGGTAGTCCGGGTTTTCCCGGGTGGAGAAGTCGTCGGCGCTGGCGATCGGGTTCCAGTTCATCGCATACAGGTCGGAGACTTGCACCTCATGCCCCTGGGCCTGCAGGGTTTGCACGGCCTGGTCGCGCAGGGCGGCGGTGAAGGATTTGGGCTCGGGGTGAGCGTGGACGATCAGTACGTTCATGGTGGCTCCTTGAAATGTCAGATTGGAGTAACCAGGGGCTGTGGAGCGCCGCGCTGGTCGAGGATGCGATCAAGCCATTCGGGGTCCATTTCCGGCTCGGAAGAAAACAACAAGCCGGTGTAGTCCTGATGCGGTGGCGTGAAAATGGCGTTGCGGGCGCCGTGGTCGACCACCCTGCCCCGCTGCATCACCACCACCTCATCGGCAATGGCGCGCACGGTGGCGACATCGTGGGTGATGAACAGGTAGGACACGCCGAGCTGACGCTGGACCCGGTCGAGCAGTTTGAGGATGCCTTCGGCCACCAACTGGTCCAGCGCCGAGGTAACCTCGTCGCAGATGATCAGCTGCGGCTCGGCGGCCAGGGCGCGGGCGATGCAGATGCGTTGCTTTTGCCCGCCGGAAAGCTCGCGGGGCTGGCGCTCCATGAACTTGGCGGGATCCAGCTCGATCATTTCCAGCAGTTCGGCGACGCGATCGCGCAATGCCTTGCCCTTGAGACCGAGATAGAAACTCAGCGGCCGGCCGATGATGTCGACGATGCGCTGGCGCGGGTTCAAGGCCGTGTCCGGGATCTGGTAGATCATCTGGACCCGGCGCAATTGTTCCTTGCTGCGCTGACGGAAATCGGCCGGCAGCGGGTGGCCGTCATACAACACCTGGCCGCCAGTAGGTGGCAACAGACCGGTGATCAGCCTTGCGGTGGAGCTCTTGCCACTGCCCGACTCACCGATCACCGCCAGGGTCTGGCCACGGTAGAGACTGAGCGAAACGTCATGCAGGACCGGTTGCTGACCATAGCTGGCGCAGGCCTTGCGCACTTCCAGCAACGGCAACTCCCCATGCGGACGTGGCTTGGGCTCGGTACGGAAGCAGCGCACAGCCCACAACGACTTGGTGTATTCCTGCTCTGGCGCTGCGAGCATCTTGCGGGTTTCGGCCTCTTCGACCAGCTTGCCGTGACGCAGCACCATGATCCGATCGGCCATCTGCGCCACCACCGCCAGGTCATGGCTGATGTAGATAGCCGCACTGCCATAGCGCTTCACCGCATCGCGAATGGCTGCCAGCACTTCGATCTGTGTGGTCACATCCAATGCCGTGGTCGGCTCGTCGAAGATGATCAGGTCGGGGTGGCAGGCCATCGCCATGGCCGTCATCACCCGCTGCAACTGACCACCGGAGACCTGATGCGGATAACGCTGGCCGATGGTTTCAGGGTTCGGCAGGCGCAACACCCGGTACAGCTCGATGGCTTCGGCCTCGGCCTGGGCGCGGCTGATGCCGGCGTTGATGACCGCCGTTTCGACATGCTGATCGATCAGCCGATGCGCCGGGTTGAAGGACGCCGCAGCACTCTGCGCGACATAAGCGATGCGCGTGCCACGCAGCTTGCGCAAGGCATCGGGCGCCACCTTGAGCAGGTCCACGCCATCAAACTGCACCGAGCCGCCGGTGATGCGACAGCCATCGCGGGTGTAGCCCATGGCCGCCAGGCCGAGAGTGGACTTGCCCGCGCCGGACTCGCCGATCAAGCCCAGCACCTCGCCACGCTGCAGGGTCAGGTCGATGCCCTTGACCAGCGGGTGCCAGGCCTCTTCGTAATGCCCTTCGATCTGCAGGTCGCGGATGGTCAACAAGGGTGCTGCGCCACGCTCTAATGGTTTGTTCATGCTCAGCACTCCTTGAGCCCGCTGGATTTATGCAGCATCCAGTCGACGACGAAATTCACGCTCACGGTGATCAAGGCCACCGCCAGTGCCGGCAGCAGCGGGCTGATATCGCCAAAGGTGATCAGCACCGCGTTGTCACGGACCATGCTGCCCCAGTCGGCCGTCGGCGGCTGAATACCCAGGCCGAGGAACGACAGCGCACTGATAAACAGGAAAACAAAGCAAAAGCGCAGACCGAATTCAGCGATCAGTGGCGCGGCGGCATTGGGCAATACTTCGCGCGTCACCAGCCACCACAGGCCTTCACCCCGCAGGCGCGCCGCCTCGACGAAGTCCTGGACCACCACGGTCATGGCCACCGCCCGTGCCAGGCGAAACACCCGGGTGGCGTCGAGCAAGGCAATCACCAGCACCAGCGAGGTGGCGGTGGTGCCGACCACGCTGAGAATCAGCAAGGCGAAAATCAGTTGCGGAATGGCCATCAGAATATCGACGACCCGCGACAGGCCCTGGTCGACCCAACCGCCCTTGATCGCCGCGATCAGGCCGCAGGTGCCACCGAGCAGGAACGCCAGCACGGTGGTCAGGAAGGCAATGCCCAGGGTGTTGCGTGCGCCATAGACCAGGCGGCTGAACATGTCCCGGCCAAGGTTGTCGGTTCCCAGCAGGAACTGCCCGCCCCAGGGCGCGAAGCCTTCGCCGACCACTTCGGTTTCGCCAAAAGGCGCCAGCACCGGGGCGAACAGCGCCACGAGGATGTACAACAGGATCACCGCGATGCCGAATTGCGCACTCAGCGGCGCCCTGATCAATTCATTGAGCAGACGCTTCATGGACTACCCCTTCGGATGCATCAGACGTGGGTTGCTGGCGATGGACAGCACATCGGCCAGGGTATTGAGCAACACGTAGGTCGCCGCGAAGATCAGGCTGCAAGCCTGCACCACCGGAATGTCGCGCTTGGCCACCGAGTCCACCAGCAACTGGCCCAGCCCCGGGTAGACGAAGACCACTTCGACCACGACGACGCCGACCACCAGGTAGGCCAGGTTCAGCGCCACCACGTTGACGATCGGCGCCAGCGCATTGGGCAAGGCGTGCCTGAAGATGATCCGCGTCTGGCTGATGCCCTTGAGCCGCGCCATTTCGATGTACGGGCTGGCCAACAGGTTGATCAGCGAGGCCCGGGTCATGCGCATCATCTGCGCAATGACCACCAGGCTCAGGGTCGCCACCGGCAGCACCGAGCGCTCCAGGACATCACCGAAGGACGCATCCGGCGCCAGGTTGGAGATGCTCGGGAACCAGTTGAGCTTCACCGAGAAAAACAGGATCAGCAGATAGGCCACGAAGAACTCGGGAAACGACACCGCACTCAAGGCCGAGGTGTTGAGCAGGCGATCGAACCAGGAATTGCGGTACAGCGCCGCGAGCATCCCCAGCAGCAACGCCAGCGGTACTGAGACCAGTGCAGCCAGTGCAGCCAGCGACAGGGTGTTGCCCAGCCGCGTGCCGACCAGTTCGGCGATAGGCCGCTGGTTGGCCAGCGAAGTGCCCAGGTCACCTTGCAGGAAATGCCAGATCCACTGACCGAAACGCGTCAGCGGCGGCAAATCCAGCCCCAGCTGGGCGCGGAACGCCGCCACGGTTTCTGCCGTGGCGGACTGGCCGAGCATGGCCTGGGCAACGTCGCCCGGCAGCATGCCGACGGCCAGGAAGATGATCACCGAGACGGCGAACAACGATAACAACCCCAGCGCCAGGCGCTGCAGCAACAACGTGCAAATACTCTTCACCGCACTACTCCTCGCGTGAACACAACCCGGCTTTCCTGCAAGCGATCAGTCGATCAGGCCTGCCACCAGCGCTCGATCACCCGCAAGCCATCGAGCTCGCCGTAAGGTGCCGTTTGCGGGCCATGGCTGACGCGGTTGGAACGCGCTGCCACGGAGCTTGCGAACAACGGCACGATGGCACCGCTGTCGTCGCGGCAGATCTGCTGCATCTCGTTGTACATCTCACGGCGCAGCGGGTCGTTGAGCTCGCCGCGGGCGGCGTTGAGCAATTGGTTGAAACGGGCATTGTCCCAGTGGGTCTCGTTCCAGGCCGCGCCCTTGGCGTAACCGATGCTGAACATGCGGTCGGCGGTCAGGCTGCTGTACCAGAAGGAGCTGGTGAAGGGTTGCTTGTTCCAGACATTGGAGAAGTAACCGTCGGCCGGTTCGCGCACCACATCGATGTCGATGCCAGCCTTGCGCGCCTGCTCCTTGAACAGCACCGAGGCATCCACGGCGCCGGCATAGGCCGCATCGGAGGCTTGCAGGCGGACCTTGAACGTATCGACGCCGGCCTTTTTCAGGTAGAAACGCGCCTTGTCCGGATCGTACTTGCGCTGCTCCAGCGCAGTGTTGAGGAAGCGGCTGCCGGGCTGGATCGGGTGGTCGTTGCCGACCAGGCCGTAGCCGTGCAACACGGTGCCAAGCATGACATCACGGTCGATGCCGTGTTTCATGGCCATGCGGATATCGTTGTTCTTGAACTCCTGGCTGTCGCAGAGCATCGGGAAGGTGTAGTGCTGCGCCCCCTTGGTTTCCTCGATCACCAGGTTCGGGTTGCGCTTGAGCAGGCCGACGGTCTTGAGGTCGACCTTGTTGATCACATCGACTTCACCGGTCACCAGCGCATTGATCCGCGCCGCGCCGTCGGCGATACCGATCAGCTCGGCACTGGCGAAATGCGCCCGGCCCGGCTTCCAGTAATTGGGGTTGCGTTCCAGCGCCATGCGCACGCCCGGCTCGAAGGCCTTGATGCTGTAGCCGCCGGTGCCGACGCCGGCACGCCAGTCGGCGACGCCGTCCTTGCTCGGCATGATTGCCAGGTGGTAGTCGGCGACCACATAGGGGAAATCGGCATTGCCCGAGTGCAACTCGAAGGCCACGCTGTCGCTGCCGTCGGCGCGGACCTTGGCCACGTCACCCAACACAGTCTTGGCCGCAGAGGTGGAGGCATCACCCAAGTGGTGATTGATCGAGGCAACCACGTCATCGACGGTCAGGCTCTTGCCGTTGTGGAACTGCACGCCCTGGCGCAGCTTGAAGGTCCAGACCCTGGCATCGGGCGAGGACGTCCAGCTTTCGGCGAGCTCCGGAATGGCGGTGCCATCCACGGCAATTTCGACCAGGGTGTTGTATACCGCCGAGAAGCCGACAAAGGTAAAGGTGTCGCTCCAGGAACCTGGATCATAGGAGTCAGTGGTGCTGGCCCCGGCCAGGCCCAGGCGCAATACCCCACCCGCTTTTGGCGTGGCCTCCTGGGCAAAGGCGCCCATCGGCAGGCCCATGGACAACGCGGCGCCTGCCAACCCCGCCGCCATGCTGTACTTGAGGAAATCGCGGCGGTGAAGCGTGCCGTTTTGAAGTGCTTGAGTAATCTTGTTGTTGTTATCGCTCATTGCATTGCCCCTGTCGTTAAAACGCGGAGTTGCTGACACGCACATGTAGCCGCTGCCGCAGGCTGCGCTCGCCTGCACGGCAGGCGCAAAATCTCGAAATCCCCGGGGGCCTTGCGGCCCCAGCGCAGCCTTCGGCAGCGGCTACATTGATCGGCGTTGATCGTTAGAAGAGCCTTACGTTTTTTGCGGAAGCTGCTAGCCTTCTAATTGTTAACGTAGCAAACACATTAACAATTTGAAACCCACTTTCATCGTTTGAGCGGATAATATTCACAGCGCCGAAAATGCCTGAGATGCTCTCACACATACTTTGCCCAACCCTGGGAGCCTAACCGCCTCATGAGCCAGTCGACCCGCCTGATCACAGCGTCCTACATCCTGTCGTTCGTCGCTGCCAACGCGCCGCAGAAACTGCGCACCGAAACCATCGCCAAGTGGGTCAAGACCCACCCTACCCGCGTGCGCAACCTGGTCTCGCAGATGGTCAAGGCCAATATTCTGAAGTCGTATCGGGGTGCCCGGGGCGGCCTGACCCTGGCCAGGCCGGCCAGTCAGATCACCCTGCGCGAGGTGTATGACGCAGTGCAGGAAAGCTCGCTGATCGCCGAGAAAATCGACAACCCGTTTTCCGGCATGGAGGACCATTGCAAGGTCTTCGAGGTCTTCACCAACCTTTTCGCCATGCTGGAAAACAATGTCCGGCTGGACCTGGGCAAGATCACCGCCGATCAGCTGTTCGTCGCCTTCGACACGCCGCTCGAAGCTCAGCGTTGAATGGCCTTGATTTCGACGAACTCGGCCAGCCCTTCCTCGCCCCACTCACGGCCGTTGCCCGACTGCTTGTAGCCACCGAACGGCGCCTGGTAGTTGAACGCGCCGCCGTTGAGGAAGCACTGCCCGGCGCGCAGTTGCCGCGCCAGTTCCAATGCACGCGCCGGGGAACCGGCCCAGACGCCGCTGGACAGGCCAAACGGTGAATCGTTGGCCAACTCGATCGCATGCGCCTCATCGGTATACGGAATCAGGCACAGCACCGGCCCGAAGATTTCTTCCTGGGCGATGCGCATCCGGTTGTCGACGTCGGCAAACAGGGTCGGCTTGACGTAGTAACCGCGCTCCAGCTCAGCTGGTGTTTCGTCACCTCCGCAGAGCAAGCGTGCGCCCTCTTGCAGGCCGATCTGGATGTACTCGCGCACCGTGCGCCGCTGGGCCGCCGAACACATCGGCCCGAGGAAGCTTTGCGGGTCGAGCGGGTCGCCCATGCGCAGGTTTTCGCACTCGGCCCGAGCGATTTCCAGCGCCTCGGCATAGCGGCTGGCCGGTAACAGCATGCGAGTCAAGGCGGTGCAGGTCTGCCCCGAGTTGATCATCACGTCCTGCACACCGTAGCGTACCGCCGCCGCCAGGTCGGCATCCTCGGCGATCAGCAGCGGTGACTTGCCGCCCAGCTCCAGGCACACCCGCTTGACCGACGGCGCCGCTGCCTGGGCAACCCGCACGCCGGCACCGGTGGAACCGGTGAACGAGACCATGTCCACGTCCGGGTGGCGCGCCAGGGCTTCGCCAACCTTGGAGCCCGGCCCGCTGACCAGGTTGAACACCCCGGCTGGCAGCCCGATCGCGTCGATCATCTCGGCCAGCAAGAAGGCGTGCAGCGGCGTTTCCTGGCTCGGCTTGACCACCACCGTGCAACCGGCCGCCAGGGCCGGCGCCAGCTTGCCGATCAGTTGATGCAGCGGATAATTCCACGGGTTGATGAAGGCGCAGACACCGACCGCCTCACGCAGCACCAGCGAATTGCCGACCTCACGCACCTCATCCATCAGCCCGGCGATTTCAATGTAGTGCTCCAGCCCGGCAATCGGCCCTTCGACCTGCACCGAACGGCACCATTGCACCGGCATGCCCAGCTCGCTGGTGATCACGGCGGCCATCTCATCGGCGCGGGCCTGCAATTGATCGGCCAGGGCGCGAATGTACTCTGCACGCACGCTCGAGGGCGTGCGCGACCAGCTGGCGAAAGCCTTGCGTGCAGCTGCGACGGCGTTGTCGACATCCCGCTCATCGCCCAAAGGCACGACACCGACCACGGCTTCGGTCGCCGGGTTGACAACCTCGGCCAGGCCCTGCCCGGAAGGCGCCTGCCAGGCGCCGTCGATAAACAGCGCGGTGTGTTTATGCATTGCGATGCTCCATCAGTTCAGCCGCGCAGCGCGCGATACGTTGGCAGGCGTCCTGCAACTGCGCGATGCCCAGCACCAGGCCAAGGCGGATATGCCCGGCCGCGCTCGGGCCGAACGCTTCGCCGGCCAGCACCGAAACGCCATGGCGATCGAGCAGGCGGTTGGAGAATTCCTGGGCACTCAACCCGGTTTCACGGATATCGACCATCACGAACATGCCGCCATCGGGCTTCAAGGCACGCAGGCCCAGGCAGCCCGCAAAGGTTTCGCAGACCAGGTCGCGGCGCTGCCGATAGGCTTCGCGCATCGACTCCAGTTCCGGCAACTGCGCTTCCAGGGCCACGACCGCGGCGTCCTGGATGAAATCCGGCGAACCGTAGAGCATGCACAACGCGAGGTTTTCCAGGTGCGCGGTCAATGCCGACGGCGCCACCACCCAGCCGACTCGCCAACCGGTCATGGCATGGGATTTCGACAAACTGTTCAGGGTCGCGGTGCGCTCGGCCATGCCAGGCAAACTGCCCGGGCTGACATGTTCGCCGTCGAACAGCAGTTCGCTGTAGACCTCGTCGGAGATCAGCCATAGATCATGGGCAATGCACAGCTCGGCAAGCGCCTCCCAGGTGGCCCGTGGCAGACTTGCACCCGACGGGTTGTGCGGGCTGTTCAGGGCCAGCGCACGGGTGCGCGGGGTGATGCGCGCGGCGACGTCTTCGGGCAGCACCCGAAAGCCATTCTCCGAGCGCACCGGTACCGGAATCACTGTGGCGCCACAGGCACCGAACACCGCTTCGTAGGTGACATACATCGGCTCGGCGACGAGCACTTCATCGCCGGGGTTGAGCACGCACTGGGCAACGCTGAACAAGGCGCACTGGGCGCCGGCCAGCACAACGACCTGATCGGCGTCGACCGCCTGGCCGCTGCGCTGTTGATGCCGCCTGGCAATGCTTTCACGCAGGGCCCGTTTACCACGGACATCGGCGTAATGGGTATTGCCGGCCCGAAGGCTCTCGACTGCTGCGTCGACGATCGGCACCGGGGTATCGAAATCCGGGTCGCCGACCGAGAGCAACAGAATGTCCTCGCCCTGTTCCTGCAAGGCCAGGGCACGGTAGTGAATGTCCCAGGCAGCAGCGCCGTCGCCGGCGATGCGTTGAGTCAGTGCGGAAAAACGCATGATGCTCTCCCCTATGGATAGCGCTTGAGTGGTTACTTATCTACCAGCACCTTGGGGTTTGAATTGCCCCAGACGGTGTAGAGGTCGGCCAACAGGGCCCCGTTGATTTCCTCGATTTCGGCCTGGCTGATTTCGCCCGCGCCCTGCTTGCCGAACAGCACCACTTCATCGCCGGATTTCACGTCCGGCGCATCGGTGACATCGACCATCAGGGTATTCATCGAAACCTTGCCCACCACCGGCAGGCGATGGCCATTGATCAGCACCACGCCCTTGTTGGTAAAGACGCGGCGGTAACCATCGGAGTAGCCGACGGTGATGTTGGCCAGCTTCGAATCGCGCGCCAGGGTGTAGGTACGGTCATAGCCAACGGTATTGCCGGCCGGGTAACTGTTGACCGACGCCACGTGCGACTTGAACTGCATCGCCCGCTGATACTCGGTGTGCGAGACCACGGTATCGCCAAACAGGGCGCCGCCGGTGCGGACCATGTCCAGGTGCGACTCGGGCACTTCCAGGGTGGCGAACGAGTTGGCGGCGTGCAGGGTGATTTTCTTGCGGTCGAGCCGGGCCACGTCCATCAACCAGGCGGCCTGTTCGTTGAAGGTCGCCAGGCCCTTGCGCACGTCGTCCTTATCCTCGACGGCGAAGTGGGTCATGATCGCAACCACCTCCAGGTTCGGCACCTTGGTGATCGCCACGGCATCCTGCTTGCCCTGCTCGCTGGCCATTTCCAGGCCGTTGCGGCTCATGCCGCTGGAGTTCAGCCCGATGTGCACCTGCAGCTTGCGTCCGTGCTTGTGGGCAAGCTCGGCAGCCTGGCGAGCGAAGTCGAGGTTACCGACCAGCTCTTCGGCGTTGTACTGCAGTGCATCCTCCAGTTCGCTCAAAGCCGCGGCGCGTACACGGACCAACTGGCCCTTGAAGCCACTCTGACGAACCACGCGCATCTCTTCATTGCTGGCGACCGCCACGCAGGGTACGCCCAGCTTGATCACCGAAGGCATGACCAGGCCGATGCCATGACCGTAGGCGTCAGCCTTGAGTACCGCGCAGAGCTTGGACTTTCCGGCAAGCGTCGCCTGCAGGGTCTGGATATTGTGCTCCAGCGCCGCCTTGTTGACCTCGACCCAGGCGTTGCTGTTTTGCGCCGTCAACTCGGCGGTACCGTTGTTCAGTGTCAGCGGTGGTGCAGCTTGGACCTGGCTCTGCAAGAAGACCAGACCAAGGGAAAGCGCCAGGAGAGTACGGGTAAAGGGCATGGAAACGATCCTTATTATTTTGATCAAGCACTGTGGGTTCGATGGACTGCGGCTACACCAAACAGGTGGTCGCCGCAGGATTTTACGGACCCTCAACAGGCGTATTTGTGTCGTAATTCGATCAGCGTCACACCGTTTCGGCTGAATCCTGCGCGTAGATCCTCCTGCAACGCATCGAGGCTTTGCGGCTGTTTGACGGTGCAGCCGAATGCCCGGCCCAGACCTGCGAAATTCGGGTTGCGCGGCAACACGCCGATCGGTTCGATATCCAGCCCGAGCATGTCGTCGCGGATCTGGCCGAGCGCATCGTTGTTCCACAGCAGTACCACCAGCGGGCTGTCCAGCTCTTCGGTTGCCGTGGCCAGCTCCTGGGCGGTGTAAAGGAAGCCACCGTCGCCGACCAACACCAGCCCCGGCCGCCCGGGCGCGCCGAACTTGGCACCGATGCCGGCCGGCAGGCCGTAACCGAGGGTGCCGTAACCGGTCGGGTGCAACCAGCTGCGCGGGGCATTGCTGGCGAAGGCGTAATTGCCGGTGTAGGCCAGTTGAGTCATGTCACTGCTGATGAACGCGTTGTCCGGCAGCACCGCATGGATACGGTCCAGGATCGACTGATGGATCGCCTGCAGTGGCCCGTGCCCAGACTTGATCGCTGTACGCAGCGCACTCACGGCAGCCACTGCGGCGCTGCTGTCGCGTGCAACCTCGGGCAGACGTGCCAGCAATGCGGCAGCGGTTTCCCGCGCATCGCCCTGCAAGGCCAAGGCGCAGGGATAGAAGTCATTGAACTTGCGCGAATCGATATCCACCCGAATGATTTCGGCATTGAGCGGCAAGCGCTCGCGCCAGTAATCGGTATCGGCCATTTCAGTGCCGATGGCGAGCAGCACATCGGCCTGGGCAATCAAATCCCAGCCCGGCTGCACGCACAGGGTTGATCCGGCGTTCAAGGGCGCATCCGGCGCCAGCAGGCCCTTGCCGGCGACACTGGTAAAAAATGGCGCGGCCAGACGCGTGCTCAGCGCCTCGAGTTCCTGGCCTGCGTCGATTGCACCGCCACCGGCGATAATCATCGGCTTGCGCGCAGCCTGCAGCTTTGCCACGGCAGCGCTCAACGCATCAGCCGACGGCACGCCACGGCCTGGTCGCCGTACGACCTCATTGCTCCAGTCGCGAGCGACCTTGGCCGACAGCACATCGAGGGGTACCGAGATGTGTACCGGGCGCGGTCGTTCACTGTCGAACACTGCATAGGCCCGCGCAATCAGCTCGGGCAAGTCTTCAGCACTCAAAGCGACCGCCGAGAACGCGGTGATCGGCGCCGTCATGGCACGCTGATCCTGGGTCTCGTGCAGACAGCCCCAACCCTTGCCCAGGCTGGCGGTATGGTTGACGCTGGAAATCACCAGCATCGGGATCGAATCGGCATAGGCCTGGCCGATGGCCGTCGCGGCATTGGTCACGCCGGGACCGGTGATGATGAAGCACACCCCCGGCTTGCCGCTGACCCGCGCATAGCCATCGGCCATGAAGCCGGCGCCCTGTTCGTGGCGCGTCAGCACATGGCGGATGCCACTGCCGGGCAAGCCGCGATAGAGCTCCAGGGTATGCACCCCGGGAATGCCGAACACGGTGTCGACACCGTAGTTGGCCAACAAGCGCACCAGCGCCTGGCCGCCCGTCAAGGTTTGTTCAGTTTGCATGGTCATATCCTCTTCACTGCTTGCCAAGACGAATCAACGCATCGACCGCTACCGTGCCCTGGGCACCGACCAACAAGGGGTTCACATCGAGTTCGAGCAACTGCCCGGCGTTCTCGCAGGCGTAGTCGGCCACCGCACGAATCGCCGCCACCAGGGCGTCCAGGTCCGCCGCCTGGCGGCCACGGAAACCCTGCAACAGCGGTGCACTGCGCAAGCCCAGCAGCGCGGCATGGATGGCCCCGTCGGTGGTCGGCAGCAGCAGGCTGCGGCTGTCCTTGAGCAGCTCGACCAGGATCCCGCCGGTACCGATCACCAGCGCCAGGCCGAAGTTGGTTTCGCGCTTGATCCCGACAATCAGCTCGGCCAGTGGCGGGGTCGCCATGCGCTCGAGCAATACCTGGTCGAACGGCACGCCCGGCGCGTAGGCGGCGATGCGTTGTTGCATCGTCACCAGCGCGGTGTTCAGGGCGGCTTCATCGGCCAGGTTCAGGGCCACTGCGCCGGCTTCGGTCTTGTGCGGCAACTGGGCGCTGACCGCCTTGAGCACCAGCGGGTAACCCAGTTGGGCTGCCGCTTGCGCTGCTTGAGCCGGCGTGCTCAACAGGGCTTGTGGGGTGGCCAGGCCGAATGCGTGCAGGGCTTGCTTGGATTGCCACTCATCGAGCAGCGCGCCCTCGCCTGCCAATGCCTGCGGGCAGACCGGCACCAATGCCGACTCGCCCAAGGCCAGCAATGCCTCGCGGCGCTGGCGGTAACCGGCGATCAGGCCCCAGGCCGCAAAGCCATCTTCGACGCCCTGCAGGGCGGCCACGCCTTGCTCGTGAAGTTTTTCCCGGGCATTGGCCGGGAGCAGTTCCGGGAAGGCCGAGGTGACGAAGCCGGTCTTGCCGTGGCGCTTGAGCGCCGCGCAGTACAGTTCCAGCAACAGGTCGCATTCCTTGCGCTCGCCAGTGGCTTCGGTCGGGTAGTCGAGCACCAGCATGGCTGCGTCGGCGGGGGTGCGCAGGGCGCTGTCGAGCATACGCTCGAGGGCATCGCGGTCACCCCAGATCGCTGTGGTGAAATCCAGCGGATTGACCAGGTTGGCGTAGCTGGGCAGGACCTGCGCCAGTTCCGTCACCTGCTGCGCATTGAGCCTGGGCAGGGTCAGGGCATTGCGTTCGGCATAGTCGGCGATAAAGCCGGCGTCACCGCCGGAGCACGCCAGCGCAATCAGGCTGTCGCCGCTCGGCAGGTTGCCGCAGGCTGCCGCCTTGAGCGTTTCAACGAAGCTCACCGGGCCGCTGACGCGGATCACGCCGAGGCGGTCGAACAGGCTGTCGTACAAGGCATCGGAGCCGGCCAGCGAGCTGGTGTGGCTGAGCGCCAGTTCGGCGCCGATCTGCGACACGCCGGTTTTCAAGGCAATGATCGGGATGCCCTTCTCCAGCGCCTTGTGCGCGGCACGGGCAAAGCCGGGCACATTCTTCAGGCCTTCAAGGTGCAGGCCGATGGCCGTGACGCGGGGCTCATCGAGCAGCACGTCCATCAGCTCGGCAACGCCAAGCTGCGCCTGGTTGCCCACCGAGGCCATATAGGCCACCGGCAGAGAGCGATCGCTCATCGACAGGTTGTAGGCGAAGTTGCCGCTCTGGGTCAGCACCGCCACGCCCTTCTCTACCGCCTTGCCGCCATGGGCCACCGGCCACAGCGCCGAGCTGTGCAGGTAGTCGAGCAGGCCGTAGCAATTGGGGCCGAGCAAGGCCATGTCGCCGGCGGCCTTGAGTAACTGCTCTTGCAGTGCCTGGCCTTCGGCGCCGGTCTCGGCAAAGCCCGAGGCGTAGCAAATCACCCCGCCCGCGCCTTTGCTGGCCAGCTCGGCCACGCAGGTCAGGGTCAAGTCGCGGTTGGTGGCGATGAACACCGCATCCGGGCCTTCGGGCAAATCGGCCACCGAGCGCACGCACGGCACACCTTCGAGGTTGTCATGCTGCGGGTTGACCAGCCACATCTGGCCCTGGTAACCGCCTTCGGCGCAACGCTTCAGGGCGCGGGCCATGCTGCGCCCGCCGATGAACGCCAGATGACGCGGTGCGAGCAGGCGTTTGAGGTTGTCGCGTACCATATTCGTTCTCCCGATCAGCGCAACAGCGGCCGCAGCAGTTCGCGGGAAATGATGTGCCGCTGGATTTCCGAGGTGCCCTCCCAGACCCTCTCGATCCGCGCGTTACGCCAGATGCGCTCGACCGGGCTCTCATCCATCAAGCCCATGCCGCCGAAGATCTGCACAGCCTCATCGGCCACGCGACCGAGCACTTCACTGGCGAACAGCTTGGCCATGCCGGCTTCGCCATCGGTCATGGTGCCCTGGTCCATTTTCCAGGCGGTGTGCAGGGTCAAGAGTTCTGCGGCGCGGATCTGCGTGGCCATGTCGGCCAGTTTGAACGACACGCCCTGATAGGTACCGATAGGTTGGCCGAACTGTTTGCGGTCGGCCGCCCACTGCAGCGAGACATCCATTGCGCGCTGGGCCTGACCGACGCAGTTGGCGGCGACCATGACCCGGCCTGCGGTCAGCCAGGCGTTGGCTACTTCCCAGCCCTTGCCGACTTCGCCCAGGACCTTGGAGGCCGGTACGCGGCAGTCATCGAAGAACATTTCGTAGGTGTGGTAGCCACGGTTGCTGACGCATTTGGGCCCACGGCGAATGGTCATCCCCGGGGTGTTGCGATCGACCAGGAAAGACGTCACGGCGTTGCGTTTCTTGCCGTTGTGCTCGTAGGTGTCGGTGACCGCGAAGACGATGGCGAAATCGGCATGCCCGGCATGGCTGATAAAGTGCTTGCTGCCATTGATCACGAAATCGTCACCCTCGCGCACGGCGCGGGTCTTGATCGCATTGGCGTCGGAGCCGGCGCCGGGTTCGGTGAGGGCGAAGCAGTCGATCTTCTCGCCCTGGATACACGGCAGCAGATAATCCTGGATTTGCTGGCCCTTGCAAGCCATGAGGATTTTCGAAGGCCGGGCGACGAATACGTGCAGGGCCCAGGAAACCTTGGAAAGTTCACGCTCGATCAGCGCCTGGGACAGATAGTCCAGGCCCCCGCCGCCGACCTCTTCAGGCATGTTGAAGGCATAGAAGCCGGCCGCAATGGCCTTGCCGCGGATCTGTGCAGCGAGTTCCGGCGAGACGGCATCGGCGCGGTCCACGGCTTCTTCGTGGGGCAGCAGTTCCTTGGCGACGAAGCTGCGAACCGCTTCGACCAACATTTCTTGTTCTTGAGTGAGCTGGAAGTTCATAGCGCAGTCGTCCGCTTATTGGCCAATGAAGTCAGGGGTGCGTTTTTCCACGGCAGCGCGCAGTGCTTCGGCACCATCCTGGCTGCGGCCGCAGAGCAGGCCTGCAGCGAGTTCCGCGCTCAGTTGCTCAGGCAAGGTGCGCAGGAAGCCTTCGCGCATCAGCTTCTTGGTCTGGGCAAAGGCAAAGGTCGGGCCGCTGGCCAGACGCTGGGCCAGGTCACCGGCACAGTGGGTCAGTTGGTCGTCGGCACACAGCTCGCTGACCAGCCCGGCCGCCAGCGCACGCTCGGCGCCCCACAGTTCATCGAGGAACAACAGGCGTTTGGCCTGCTCGCTGCCGATCAAGCGTGGCAGATGCCAACTGGCGCCCGCGTCCGGCGAGTAGGCCATGCTGGTGTAGCCCGCCTTGAAGCGCGCGGATTGGGCGGCAATGCGCAAATCGCAGCACAGGGCCAGGTCCATCCCGCCGCCGACGGCGGTGCCGTTGATGGCGGCGATGGTCGGCTTGTCAAGGCTGTGCAGGCGGGTCATCAGCGCATGGGCCGTTTCGGTCCAGCCGTAGGTTTCCAGCGCCCCGCGAGCTTCGGCTTCGGCCCACTCGGCAAGGTCGGCACCGGCGCAGAAACTGCGGCCGCTGCCGGTCAGTACCAGTACGCGCACGGCAGGGTCGGCGTTGTACTGCTCGAGCAGTTCATGCAGCGCCTTGAGGGTCGGAATGTCCAGTGCATTGCGTTGTTGCGGACGGTTGAGGGTGATCCAGGCAACACCGGCTTCGACCTGGCTGAGCAGCGACGATTGAGCAGTCATGCGAGTCCTCGAATTGTTTTGTTTGTCATGAGGTGAGGGACGTTATGGAGGCCATACTAAACGAGTGTTCAGTAAGGCGGCAATGCTTTGATAAAAAGTGGGCTTTCGGCTCTAAATCTTTATTAACTTATTGTTTTATATGTATTTATTTTGAAATACCGAGAAATTGATGAGGTGGCTGTTACATATTCGAACAACTGCCTACAGGGTGGTGGCCGGGCAGGCCTAATCGCTGGCAAGCCAGCTCCCACAGGGATTGATGTCAGTACACGTATTTGTGTACGACAACTGTCCCCCTGTGGGAGCTGGCTTGCCAGCGATAGCGGCAGTGCAGGCACCGCATAAAAAAAACGGCAGCCGAAGCCGCCGTCTTTTTCCGTCAAACACCCACCCTCACACCGTCGGAACCGACACCACCTCCCCCGCACCCTGGCGCCTGCTCCTGATCACGAAATACGCCCCATAGCAGATCGCAATGAACCCCGAGCCCCAGTACAGCGAAGGCCGCTGGGTCGGATCAAGCGCCAGGAACAGAAACAGCGAACTGCACAGCGCAATGCACAGCAATGGCAGGAACGGGAACCACGGTGCCGAGTACTTCAAGTCGCTGACCTTGCCACCCTCCTTGATGAACTCGCGGCGGAAACGGTATTGCGCCAGGGCGATCACGATCCAGGTGACCGTGCCAGCCATGCCGCTGACGGCCATCAGCACCATGAACAGCGTATCGGCGGCGACGAAGCTGGTCAGCAACGACACCAATGCGAAGCACAGGGTGATGCTCAGCGCGCGCAATGGCACGCCCCGTGAGCTCAAGGTCGACAGGCTTTTGGGCGCCATGCCGGACTTGGACATGGCCCATAGGATCCGCGTGGAGGCATACAGGCCCGAGTTACCCACCGAAAGAATCGCGGTGAGGATGACAAAGTTCATCAGGTCGGCGGCATAGGGAATGCCGACCATGTCGAACACCTGCACGAACGGGCTTTCCATCAGGCCGGCCTGCTGCCATGGCACGATGGCCGAGAGCACGACAATCGCCAGCACATAGAAAATCAGCACGCGGAACACCACGTTGCGCACGGCCTGGGGAATGCTCTTCTCCGGCTGGTCGGTTTCGCCAGCGGCAACGCCCATGATTTCGCAGCCCTGGAAGGCATAGACCACGGTCATCATCACCGCGAACACCGCCGAGAAGCCGTTGGGGAACAGCGAGTCACCGAGCAGGTTGGACATCATCGGTGCAGGCTCGCCACTGGTTAGCGGGATGGCGCCGAAGATTACCAGCAGGCCGACGACGATAAAGCCCAGGATCGCCGCGACCTTGATCCCCGAGAACCAGTATTCGGCCTCACCGAAGGCGCGGGTGGCCAAGGCGTTCAAGGAGAACAGCACGGCGACGAACAACGCCGACCAGTACCAGATCGGCACGTCCGGGAACCAGCGTTCCATCAGCATGCCGGCGGCGGTGAACTCCAGGCCAACGGTCGTGGCCCAGCTCATCCAGTAAACCCAGCCGATCATGAAGCCGGTGGCCGGCCCGATGTAGCGCGTGGCGTGGGCCTGGAATGAGCCGGACACCGGCATCTGCACCGAGAGCTCGCCCAGGCAGACCATCACCAGGTACATCAGCAAGCCTGCGACCAGGTAGGCCAGGATCGCGCCGAACGGGCCACCCTGGTTGATGGTCACGCCCGAGCCCATGAACAGGCCGGTGCCGATGACGCCCCCGAGCGAGAGCATGAAAATGTGCCGGCTTTTCAGGGCACGGGTCAGTGTGATTTTTTCCTTGGATTCGGTCATGACGCGCCCCTCAGGATCGGATGAGGAGCGAAGCGGATGACAGGACGTCATCGCGCAGGGAAGGATCAGCTTTACGGCAATTCATTATTATTATCTCCAATAAGCCTCGAAGACCGCGTCTTGCACGGATGCCATCGATTATTGGAAAGTCATGTAAGGTCCCGTTGTACGCCAGGATCAAAGATGTAATGAGTTGTAACGAGATTGTACGAAGCCCGATTCTTCTGCGATCAAGGCCTGCAACAAGGCGCGCGAGCGCTGCAAAATCAACAGGAACGGCGCTTCCAGACGTTGCAGGGCCGCCTGGTCTGCCGCCAGGGCAGCTTCCTCCAACTCCCGCAGACTGTCGGCCAGGGCACAAAAACCCAATGAAGCGCTGCTGCCGGCCAGACGATGGGCCAGGTTTGCCACCTCGGTGCAGTCGTTGGCCTGCAAGGCTTCCTCCAACGCCACCTGATGTTGGTCGAGGGTGCCGCGCAGTGTCTCCAGCAGGCCGTTGACCTTCACATCGCCGAGCAGGTCGCGGTGGGTACGCAGCAGTTGCCAATCCACCAGCGCTTCGTCGACATCCACCGCCGGCAGGGGGGCTTCGCCGGCCAGGGCCTGGCGCAGGTGCTCGAGCTTCAACGGCTTGGCCAGTACGCCCTGCATGCCAGCATCCAGGTAGCCACGCACCAGTGACGGCTGCACGCTGGCGGTCAGGGCGAGGATCCGCGTCTGTTGGTTGAGCCCCGCTTCGCTGCGGATCTGCCTGCACAACTCGACCCCGGAGCGCCCCGGCAAATGCACATCGAGCAGAATCAATTCGAAGCGCTCGGCCCGGCAACGCATCAGGGCCTGTTCGGCATCCTCGGCCAGGATGACCCGGTGACCGTCACGCTCCAGCAGGCCGCTGACCACCTCACGGTTCAGCGCCACGTCTTCGACCACCAGAATATTCAGTGAAGGTGTCGCTGCACTGGCAGGCACCGGCGCCAGGCTGCCCGTGGCCGGCTGCAGGGTCAGCTCGAACCAGAAACAACTGCCCTGCCCTTCCTCGCTTTGCACACCGATCCGCCCACCCAGGCGCTGGATCAGATGCTTGCAAATCGCCAGGCCCAGCCCGGTACCGCCATAGCGCTGCGCGACTTCGTCACTGGCCTGGGTGAAGCGCTCGAAGATTTTTTCCTGCAGCGCCGGGGCGATGCCGATGCCATTATCGGTCACACTCACCCACAAGCGCTGGCCGTGCGCATCTTCGCCGAGCATCCGGACTTCGACCTCGATCAGCCCGGCCTCGGTGAACTTGATCGCGTTGGCCAGCAGGTTGCTCAGCACCTGCCGCAGGAACTGCTCGGCGCCCTGGTACCGATCCAGCACCTGGGCATCGAAATGGCAGTGCAATCGGGTACGGTTGTCCTGCGCCTTGGGCTCAAGCAGGGTAACGACCTCATCGACCAATTGCCTCAGGGAAAAGTCGACCCGCTCCGGGTCGCTTTCGCCTTCCTGCAGTTTTGCGAAGTAGAGCACCTCATTGAGAATCGCCAGCAACCCCTCGCCCGCCTTGTACAGCGCCTCCAGCCGTTTGCCGTCGCGCGCATCCAGGCCCGCGCCGCGCAGCAATTGGGCCATGCCGAGAATGCCATTGAGCGGGGTGCGCAGTTCATGGCTCATGGTGGCGAGGAAGCGTGACTTGGCCAGGTTCGCCGCCTCTGCGTCCTCCTTGGCCCGCATCAGGCTGGCGGTGCGTCGCTCGACCATTTTTTGCAGCTCGTCGCGCTTGTCCTGCAGGGCCAGGCGGTCGACCTCACGCCGGTGAATATCGCTGAGGATGGCTCGGCGCATGTCATCCAGCGCGTTGGCCACGGTATCGATCTCGTCCTCGGCCGGGCCGCTGCGCTTGTGCAGCTTCAACGGTTCATGCCACTGCCCGGCGGCAATCCGCCCGGCGAAGTCGGCCATGACCAGCAAATGCCGGGTCACCAGGCGATAGAACAGCCATGACAGCGCGACCGCCAGGCCACACAAGAACACGCCCATCCATAACAGGCTGGTCAGGCCGGTTGCGAACAGGCGTCGATAAACCGCCCCCAGATCGATGCTGACTTGCAGCGTGCCCAAGTGCCGGGACTCGCCCTGAGCCGTTTGATAGCGCAGGTCGAAACGCTCGATACGCAATGGCCCGGCAGGCGCATCGGTACCCTGCTGCAACTGGAAATCGCTGCTGTCCAGGGTCACCCGGGCCACATCGGGAAAATCCACCAGGCCGCGCAACTGGACCTTCAGCTGCTCCTGGTTGAGGTCCCACAGGCTACGCTCCAGGCTGGCCAGATAGCCGTCACGGATCAGTTGCAGGCGCGCTTCGATATCGCGCATTTCCCGGCGGTACTCGATATACAGCTGCACGGTGCTTGCCAGTATCGTGAAGCACAGACTGAACAGCAGGATGAACAGCAGCAGGCGCCGCAACAATCCGCTCGGCCGCGTGCTCATCGTGCATCCACCGGCAGCTTGATCATGTCACGGTAGGTCGCCTCGCTCTCGTTCAGCCACCGTTCGATCATGCCCGCATCCGCCAGCCGCTGCAGTTCGGCATCGATCTGCGGCATCTGCCCGGCCAGCCTGGAACGACGCGAAACCGCCAGGCGCAGGTAATCCACGCTCAAGGAGTTGGGCAACGCCTGGATATCGGCACCGCCTTGCAGGTGCTCGACATAGAGCTGGCCGGTACGGCGTTCGTGGGTGATGAAGTCGATTCGTCCGCGAACCAGCTTGCCGAAGTTCTGCTGGCTGTCCGAGACCCATTCGATGTTGCCGTGGCGAGCGACGAACCGATCGAAGTCCGGCCCGTAGCTTTCCCCGAACAGCAGCCCGCCGCGGTACCTGGCCAGGTCTTCGAGGCGCTCGAAATGCACCGGATGCTTGCGATTGAAAAACACCGCCACTTCCTCACGCAATACCGGTACTTTGGAAAAGTGCATGCTCTGCTCGCGCTGCTCCGAACTGTAGGCCAGCACGACATCCACGCGGCCTTCGGCAGCGTCGAGCAAACAGCGTTTCCAGTTACCCAGAACGACGATCTCGACCTCGTAGCCGAGCTTGCCCAGCACCGCCTTGACCACGCTGGGGGCCAGGCCTCGCACCTGCTTGCCGTCGCTCCAGGAAATCGGCGGGTAGACCGGGTAATCGCAATAGCGAATGCGCTCATCGGCCCACACCTGGCCGCCAAGCAGCATCAGCAACAGACAAAGCAGACGCCCCATGGCAATCAGGCGGCCGCAACGCTGGCCGTGAACAGGTAGCCCGCCCCATGGATGGTGATGATCAACTGCGGTTCGGCAGGATCGTCGTGCAGCTTGCGCCGCAACCGCCCGACCAGCACATCGATGGAGCGATCGTTGGGCACCCATTCGCGGTTGCGGATCTGGTCCATCAACTGGTCGCGGCTCAGGGTATGCCCGCTGTTGCGCAGGAACACGCACAGTAACTGATATTCACCGTGGGTCAGCAGGGTTTCAGTGCCTTCGCGGTCGATCAGCCGACGTCGGTCGGTGTCCAGCGCCCAGGAGGCAAACTGCTTGATCTGCTGGCGCGGCGCTGCGGCCGGGGCTGCCTGGGTTTGCGCATGGCGTACCCGGCGCACCAGGTTCTTGGCCCGCGAGACCAGCTCGCGCGGATTGAGCGGTTTGATGATGTAGTCATCCGCGCCGCATTCCAGGCCGACGATACGGTCGATCTCATCGTTGCGACCGGTGATCAGGATGATGCCGACTTCCGAACGCACCCGCAGCTCGCGGGTGAGGGTCAGGCCATCCTTGCCAGGCAGGCGGATGTCGAGCATCACCAGATCCACCGGCGAGTTCGCCAGGTGGGCTTCGGCCAGTTCCGCCGTGGCAGCGCAATGCACGTCGTAGCCTTCCTGGGAGAGGTAGGCTTGAAGCAGTTCGCGAATCAACGGATCGTCATCGACGATCAATACCCGAGGAGCCATTGCTTGGTGTCCTGCAAATGCCGCCAAACCGGTTTCGGGGCAAGCTATTTATTAGATTTGCCGCTGGCCGGGACCAGCCATGGGCAGAGTAGCCATTGCTGAACGAGCGATCAACAGTTCTCGACCAGCCGTTTGTAGCGCTCGCGACCACCGGCCTGCAAGCCATCGACCCAGGCCTCGCAGATCTGGATGCCCTGCGCCGGCGTGAAGGTGCCGGGGTTGAGCCCCGATTCCAGCCACAAGCCATCGAGCAAGGCGCTGAGGCCGATCGCCGCCAGGTCTGCATCGAAGTCGGTCCAGCCTTCCTCTTGCGCCAGTTCGTCGAGTGCCTTGCGCAGTACGGCGCGGTACTCGCCATAGGAATGTTCATGAACCTGGTTGATCGCTTCGGCCGTCTTGACCGCGCCCCAGAATGCCAGCCAGGCGTCCAGCAGTTGCGGGTCGAGCAATTCGGCGGAAAACGAACCGCGAAAAAACGCCGAGAGTCGCGCCCGGGCACTCGGCGCCGCCTGGTCCATGGCTTCGCGCAACATGCCCATGACCCGGCCGGTGATGGCCATGTAGGCTTCGGCGACCAGTTCGTCCTTGCCCGAGTAATGATGACTGATCAGCCCGACCGACACGCCCGCCTCTGCGCAGATCTTGCGGATCGAGGCACCCTGGAAGCCATGGCGCTTGAGGCAGACCAGCGTGGCCTCGATCAGATTGGCCTTGCGCAGTTCGGGCTCGAGGCGGGAAAAACGGGCTTCCTGGGACATCCTGGCGCATCTCCGGTGATCGCTCTTGAATTGAACGAATGTACAGCAAGTCGGGGATTTGCGCAGTGTTCGACATCGTTGCGACCGCTACGCGCTCGAGCAGCGGTCGCAACAATCTCACATCAATCCCGATACTCCGGCGCCACGCGATCGAGCAACCGCAACATCGCCGCCCACGCCAGCTGCACCCCGTCCGGGTCGCTCAATTCGCCTTCGGCCAACGGCCGACCCGGCTCGTTGAACTGTCGCTCGGTATGCTCGCACACCGCCGCCGGCGGCAGAACGATCTCGCCGCAGGCTTGCGCCGCCAGCTGGATTTCGCAGGCCTTTTCCAGGTAGTACATTCGCAAGAACGCCTGGGCCACGCTCTCGCCCACCGTCAGCAAGCCATGGTTACGCAGCATCAGCACCGACTTGTCACCCAGGTCGCGTACCAGCCGTTGCTGTTCGTCCAGGTCCAGGGCGATGCCTTCGTAATCGTGGTAAGCCACCCGGCCATAGAACTCCATGGAGATCTGATTGACCGGCAACAGCCCGCATTTGAGCGCCGCCACCGCGCAACCGGCCCTGGTATGAGTGTGCAGCACGCATTGGGCATCCGCGCGCGCGCCGTGGATGGCGCTGTGGATCACGAAACCCGCCGGGTTCACCGGGTACGGCGAAGGTTCGACCGCGTGCCCGTTGAGGTCGATCTTGACCAGGTTCGAGGCGGTGATTTCATCGAACATCAAGCCGTACGGGTTGATCAAAAAGTGATGATCGGGCCCGGGCAAACGCACCGAAATGTGGGTGAAAATCAGGTCGGTCATGCGAAAGTGCGCAATCAACCGATAACAGGCCGCCAGCTCCTGACGCAGTCTTTGTTCGATCATCGCATCGATTCCTGCAATGTCATTCATCTACATGGCTCCCCAGGTTTTTATTGTCGGGCACAAGCTTATGGCCGGCGCATGTGCGGCGCCAGCCATAGTACTTACTTGCTCGCCCACGCGTTGAAGCGTTCTTCGAGCTCTTCGCCATGGTCGACCCAGAACGCCACGTCCATCGACAGCGCACCGTTCAGGTTCTGCGGTGAGGTGGGCACCCATTTCGCGAGGTCAGGGGCAAGGCGCTCGGCGGCCTGTTTGTTGGTCGGACCGTAGGGGATACGTTTGACGTAATCGACCTGGGCGTCGGCCTGGTTGGCATAGGCGATGAAGCGCTTGGCCTGATCGACATGCCTGGAGCCCTTGATGATGGCCCAGTAGTCCATGCCATACAGGCTGCCCGGCCAGACCAGGGCCAGCGGGCTGCCATTTTGGGCAGCGGTGGCAACGCGGCCGCTGTAGGTGGACGTCATCACCACATCGCCCGCCGCCAGCCATTGCGGCGGTTGCGCCCCGGCTTCCCACCACTGGATATGTGGCTTGAGTTCCGTGAGCTTGGCGAAGGCGCGGTCAACCCCTGCCGGTGTACTCAGGACCTTGTAGACATCCTCGACCTTGACCCCGTCGGCCAGCAGGGCGAACTCCAGGTTGTACACGGCGCGCTTGCGCAAGCCACGCTTGCCGGGGGTCTTGTTCACGTCCCAGAAGTCGGCCCAGGAGGTCGGCGCCTGGGCCAGTTTGTTGCGGTCGTAGGCAATCGCCACGCTCCACACCAGCGCCGCGGAACCACATTCCTGCGCCGCATCGGGAATCAACTGATCGGCGTGGCCAAGGCGGTTCCAGTCCAGCCGCTCGTACATGCCCTCTTCACAACCGCGCAGCAGGTCGGGGCCTTCGATCTGCACCACGTCCCAATCGACATTGCCGGTGTCGACCATGACTTTGATCCGCGCCATTTCCCCGTTGTATTCGCTTTGAATCAGCGGCTTGCCATCGCTGGCGCTGAAGGGCTTGAAGAACGCCTCGTCCTGGGCCTTCTGCCCTGCGCCACCATAGCCGACCACGACCATGCCCGGCGCCGCCTGGGCGCTGCCCAGGCCAACGGCCAGGCACAGGAGCAATGGATGGAAAACCGTCTTGAGCCTGTTCGCTTGCATCTGTGATTCCTCTAGCAGGTCTGACGCTTGCGCGTCGTCCGTTTTTTTGTTGTGTGAGGGTGCACCCACGCTGGGCGCCATTTGAAGCTACGCAATCGATTTTAAAAAAACAAGTTGATTTTTTACTGAGGGTAAATTTCTATAGATAAATAAAAAGCCCGAGCGACGGGCATTCAGGAGTCCAGCCATGCCGTCCAGCCCAGCCTATGCACACCTGTTCGAACCCCTGCAGATCCGCGGCAAACGCCTGAAGAACCGGATCATGTCCAGTGGCCACGACACCTCGATGCCCACCGACAACCTGGTCAACGAGCAATTGATCGCCTATCACCGAGCGCGTGCCGAAGGCGGCGTCGGCCTGATCATCCTGCAGGTGGCGGGCGTGCATGACAGCGCGCGTTACACCTCGCATGTACTGATGGCCACCGACGACGAATGCATCGAGGGCTACCGCCGCCTGGCCGAAACCTGCCATGCCCACGGCACCGTGGTGCTCTCGCAGCTCTTCCACCCGGGCCGGGAAATCATGGAGTCCAGCGATGGCTTGCTGGCCGTGGCCTACTCGCCCTCGGCCGTACCCAACGAACGCTTCCGGGTCATGCCGCGGGCACTGGACCAAGCGATGATCGATGAGATCGTCGCCGGTTATGGCGCCGCCGCCCGGCGGCTGCACGAAGCGGGCGTGGACGGCGTTGAAGTGGTCGCCAGCCACGGTTACCTGCCGGCACAGTTCATCAACCCCCGGGTCAATCGCCGCACCGACGACTACAACGGCGACTTGCCGCAGCGCCTGCGTTTTTTGCGTGAGGTGATCGCCACCGTGCGGGCCAGTACCGACGAGCAGTTCATCATCGGCTTGCGGATTTCCGCCGATGAGCGCGACCCCGAAGGGTTGACCGAAGACGAATCGCTGGCAGCGGTGCAGGCCCTGCAGCAACAGCTCGACTACGTGCACATCGTCGCCGGCACTTCGGCGTCGCTGGGCGGCGCCGTTCATATCGTCCCGCCGATGGCCATCGAAGCGGCCTACCTGGCCAGGGACGCCGCCACCTTCAAGGCCAGCCTGGCCGTACCGGTGTTCGTTACCGGGCGGATCAATCAGCCCCAGGAGGCCGAGCTGATCCTCGCCCGTGGCCAGGCCGATGTCTGCGGCATGACCCGCGCGCTGATCTGCGACCCACAGATGCCGAACAAGACCGACAGCGGTCGTGCCGAAGACGTGCGGGCCTGTATCGCCTGCAACCAGGCCTGCATCGGACATTTCCACAAGGGCCTGCCGATCTCCTGCATCCAGCACCCGGAGACCGGCCGCGAACTGCGCTATGGCCAGCTGCAACCGACCGCCACGCGCAAACGCATCATGATCGCCGGTGGCGGCCCGGCCGGGATGAAGGCCGCAGCGGTCGCCGCGCGTCGTGGTCACGAGGTCACGCTTTACGAGGCCAATGCCCAGCTCGGCGGCCAGGTGCTGCTGGCTCAGTTGCTGCCACGGCGCAGCGAATTCGGTGGCGCGAGCACCAACCTGCAACGCGAAATGGAACTGGCCGGGGTACGCGTGGTACGTAATACCCGGGTCGACCGGGCACTGGTCGAACGTGAACGCCCGGACCTGGTCATCATCGCCACCGGTGCCGAACCCTACTGGCCGGCGTTCGAGCGCGGCGGTGAACTGCAAGTGGTGGATGCCTGGCAAATCCTGCGCGAGGAAGTCACGCCGGGCCGATCGGTCATGGTGGTCGATTGGCGCTGTGACTGGATCGGGCCGGGCATCGCCGAGCGCCTGGTGCGCGCCGGGCATCAAGTGCAACTGGCGGTCAACGGCACGCACTGCGGGGAAAACCTGCCGCTGTATGTACGCGACCACCTGGCCGGCGAACTGCATCGCCTGGGCATCCCGATCACTCCTTATGCCCGGCTGTACGGCTGCGACGACAACACTGTCTACCTGCAGCACACCGCCAGTGGCGAACCGATGCTGTTCGAGAATATCGATACGCTGGTGCTGTGCCAGGGGCATCAGCCGGTGGATACCCTGGCCGACGAACTGAAAGGGCTGGTGGAGTTCAAGCGCATTGGCGACTGCCTGGCACCGCGCACGGCCGAGGAAGCGATTTTCGAAGGTTTGAAAGTCGCCTGGGAGATCTGATGCTGTTTTATACTCCGGCTCTTTGACCGCCAGAGGCCTGGAGCCTGCAATGAGCAACAGCAGCCAAACGCCACCTGCCGGCGCCGCGCCCAGCGGCGCGGCAGAGACGCATTTTCTCGGCACGCGGATTCGCGGCCTGCGCAAGCGCCGGGGCATGACCCTGGCCGCGCTGGCCGAGATGAGCGAACTGACCGCAGGCTACATCAGCCAGCTGGAGCGCAACCTCGCCTATCCGTCGATTCCGGCGTTGTTCAACATCGCCCGCAGCCTGGGCGTGACCATTCAGTGGTTCTTTGCCAGCGAGGCCAATACCGCACCTGAAGACAACGGCTACGTGGTGCGCAAGAACAGCCGCCTGAGCGTTCACTATGAAGACGGCATCGTCGACCAGTTGCTCACCCCGCAGCCCAACCGGCAGCTGGAAATCCTCCATTCGCGCTTCCCGCCCGGTACCTACAGCCAGCAGAGCTACAGCCATGAAGGCGAAGAAGCCGGCTACCTGCTGTCCGGCAGCTTCGAACTGTGGGTCGGCGAGCGCCATTTCCAGCTCAATGAGGGCGACAGCTTCAGTTTCTCCAGCCAGGAACCGCACCGTTACGGCAACCCAGGTGACGTCGATGCGATAGTGATCTGGGTCATTACCCCACCAACGTTCTGACGCGGCAGGTCAGTCGGTTACGGACGCGACTTCAGTCATGGCCGCAGGCTTTCTCAGCAGCAGAATCAAGGGGATCACGGCCAGCGACAGGATCATCAGCAAGCGGAAGTCATTGATATAGGCGATCCAGCTGGCCTGCTCGTTGATCATGGCATCCAGTGCCGCACGACCGCCTGCGGTCAGTGGGTCGAGATGGTTCTGGATGGTCACGTCACGGAACGCGTGATTGAAGGCCGTGACGTAACTCACGATATCGGCATGGTTGATCTGAATGTTCTGCGCCAGCAACACGCTGCAAATCGAGATGCCGACGCTGGAACCGATGTTGCGCGACAGGTTGTAAAGGCCGGCACCATCGCCGCGCAAGGCCGGCGGCAACGTGGCGAAGGCCATGGTACTCAGCGGCACGAAGAGAAAGCCCAGGCTGGCCCCTTGCAGGAAACCGGTATAGACGATGGCGCTCATGGAGACCGCCGGGGTCCAGCCGGTCATCATCTCCATCGACAACGCCGAAAGCAGCAACCCTGTCAGCAGCAACCAACGGGTGTCGACGCGCCCCATCAGACGCCCGGCCAAAAACATGCAGAGCATGGTCCCCAGGCCACGCGGGCCCATGACGATGCCGGCAGTCAGCACCGGATAGTTCATCAGCTTTTGCAGGTAGGGCGTCATCAGTGCCAGGGAAGACAGGTAGGTAATGCCGATGGTGAAGATAAACACGACGGCAACGGAGAAATTACGGTCCTTGAACAGCGCAGGACTGATAAAGGGCTTATCAGCGGTGAACGTGTGCACGAGAAAAATATAGGTCGCGGCAAAGGCTATTGCCGCTTCGATCAGGATTTCCCCGGAGGAAAACCAGTCCAGCTGCTCGCCGCGATCGAGAAACAACTGAAACGCCAGGATCGCCACGCTCAGGGAACCGAAACCCAGCCAGTCCAGTTGTGCCTGTTTTTCCGGCGCGGTCTCGCGCACGTACTTGAGCATGCCTGCCAACGCCAGCAGGCCGATCGGCAGGTTGATGAAGAACACCCAGCGCCAGCTCAGATTGTCCGTCAGCCAACCGCCGAGCATGGGGCCCAGCACGGGGCCGACCATCACCGAAACGCCGAACATGGCCATGGCCGAACCGCGCTCGCGCTCGCTGTAGATGTCCAGCAGGATGCCTTGTGACAGCGGCACCAGCGCCGCCCCGGCCAGGCCCTGGAGCAGGCGGAATACCACGATTTCACCGATCGACTGGGCTATCCCGCACAACACCGAGGTGAATACGAAACCCGAAATCGCCCAGAGCAAGACCCGCTTGCGACCGAAGCGTCGGGCCAGGAACGCCGACGGTGGCGTCATCACTGCTGCAGCGACAATATAGGAGGTCAGCACCCAGTTGATCTGGTCGGAGCTGGCCGAGATGCTGCCTTGCATATACGGCAACGCGACGTTGGCGATGGTGGTATCGAGCGCCTGCATGATCACCGCCAGGATCACGCACAGTGTGATCATCGGACGGTTGAAGTCAGGGGGGGCATTAGCGCCCTCCTCACTCATGGCCCGGCGCCTCGCCTGCGAACAGCTGGCTGACACCCTCGGGCAAACCACGGCTTCGACCGGTATCGATCCGGGCCTCCACGCTCATGCCATGGCGCAAGGCCGGTTTTCCGGCGGCGTCGTCGATGCGAATCCGGATCGGAATCCGCTGCACCACCTTGACCCAGTTGCCGGTGGTGTTCTGTGCCGGCAGCAAGGCGAAGCTCGAGCCGGACGCAGGGCTGAGGCTTTCGACTACGCCATGCCAGGCCTGGCCCGGGTAACTATCGACGGTGATCTCCACCGGCTGGCCGACTGTCACGTGGGTCAGTTCGGTTTCCTTGGGTGAAGCAGCCACCCAGAGCCTGTCGCTCGAGACCAGGCTCACGCCCGCCTGGGAAGCCTGCAGATAGGAGCCGACCTGCAAGGTGTCGACCTGGGTGACGATGCCGTCGAAAGGCGCCCTGACCACCGAATCGGCGAGCATCCGCTGCGCATCATCGACCGCCGCCTGAGCCTTTTGATAGGTCGGGTAACGGTCGACCGGCAGCCCGGCCTGCCCGCCCAATTGGGCCAGCACCGCCTTGGCCTTGGCCTTGGCCACGGCCACGCGTTGTTGATTGGTCTCCAGCGCGTGGTGCGCATCGTCATAATTGGTTTTCGACACCGCCGAAACCTTCAGCAGTTGCTCCTGGCGGCGGAGGTTTTCCTGATGGTAGGGCAACTCCGCCTGGGCCTGGGCCACTTCGGCCAGGGCTTGATCGTAGCTGGCCTTGAGGTTCATCAGCTCATTGCGCACCGTCCCCAACTCCGCCCGGGCGCTGGCCAGGGCCGTTTCGAAGGCGGCGCCGCGCAAACGGAACAGGACCTGGCCCTTGCTGACCTGCTGATTGTCCTGGACCTCGACCGAAGCAACCAGGCCCGACACATCGGTGGCGACACCCACCCGCTCGGCCTGGATATAGGCGCTGTCGGTGGAGACGAAGCGCCCGCCTGCCAGGTAGGCCCAGCCAGCACCGAGCAACACCACCGGCAACAACATGAACAGCCCGGTTCGGGTCCTGCTCGAGCGCGGACGCTGCGCAGCGCTGCTCGCTGGCTCCGTGGGTAGCGAAACGCTTGAGACATTCGCTGTATCTGGAGCCTGCGTGGCACGACCGCTATCGGCGCTGGCCTCGGCTCGTTCGAGAACGTTTTCAGTCATGTTCTGTGCTCTCTGGTTCGACCGGCAAGGTGCAGGCGTGCAACAGCTGCTCTTTCATCCGCGTCAGCATCTGCAGCAGCTGCTCGCGTTCAGCCTCAGTGAAATCGGCCATCGCCTCGCTGCGCGTCTGCTCGCCCAGGCCGCGCATGATATCGAGCAAGGGATGGGCGGCTGGCGTCAAAAACAGCAGGGACAACCGCCGGTCGGTGGGATGCTTGCGGCGTTCGATAAGCCCGCGCTCCTGCATCTTGTCGAGCAGGCGCACCAGGGTGATCGACTCGATCTCCAGCAGATCGGCCAGGCCTTTCTGGTGGATGCCTTCGTTGACCGACAACTTGGCCAGCACCTGCCACTGAGAACGGGTCAGGTCCAAATTACGGGCGCGCTGTTCAAAGCGCTTGCGCATCAGGCGCGCCACGTCATGCAGAAGGAAGCCAACGGTAGGACGCATCAACAGACCCCGGAAAATTAACAAGCTAGCTTATGATATGCATACTTGTACTGTGTTGCCTACCGTTTAAATGGACTAGTCCACAAGACTATGGACAGGGACTACCCGATCGATCAGGCTGACGCTAACGTCCACAAGGAATTCGCATGCATGAGTGAGCACATCCGGGTCGAACGCCAGCAGCATTGCCTGGCGATCACCCTCAACCGCCCAGACAAATACAACGCCCTGACCAACGCCATGTACGACAGCCTGAGCGAAACGCTCAACGCCGCCAGTGCCGACGACGAGGTTCGGGTGATCGTCATCAGCGGCGGTGCGGACTGTTTCACCGCTGGCAACGACCTGGTGGATTTCCTGCAACATCCTCCCACCGACCTCGACGCCCCGGCTTTTCGCTTCATGGCCGCCGTGGTTGCGTTGGACAAGCCGCTCATCGCCGCGGTGTGCGGTGCAGCCATCGGTATCGGCACGACCTTGCTACCCCACTGCGACATGGTCATGGCCACCCGCACCAGCCGCTTCGCCACGCCCTTCGTCAAGCTCGGGCTCTGCCAGGAATTCGCCGCCAGCCTGTTGCTGCCGCAACGGCTGGGGCACGGCCATGCTGCCCGGCTGTTGCTGGGTGGGGAAAGCATCGATGGCGAACAGGCCCATGCGCTGGGCTTGTGCACTCATGTGTTCGACGAGGGTAAAGAATGCCTGGCCTTTGCCATGGACTATGCCGCGCGCCTGGCACAGGCCTCGCCTGCCGCCATGCAAATCAGCAAACGACTGATGAAAGCGCCTCAGCTGGACAGTGTGCTGGCGATTATCCGTGAGGAGAATTTGAACTTCGTTGCCCGCCTGCAAAGCCCGGAATGCCGCGAGGCGCTGGAGAGCTTTGTGCAACGGCGTCGTTGAATCGCTACGATAGCCGTAGCAGCTGCCGCAGGCTGCGTCGAGGTCTGTAGAACCTCTATCAATCTCGAAGCCATGCGTCCGCAGCGGTCGAGCGCGGCCCTGTGGGCCGAACGCAGCCTGCGGCAGCTGCTACAGAAGGCTCGCGTTGTCAGGTAATGTTCCCGCAGAAAATATCGCGATTGCCATCCGCCGGGCTTGCCCGCACAACCAGCGCATAGCTGCCGGTTCGAAGCTGATCATAGGCTACCGGTACACTTTTCCAGAGCTGTATTCCCGCTGCCGGGAGTAAATCCGTCCTCACACTCTGGTTCATCTCATAGGCCGGTTTCGGGCCCAGGCTCGCACAGGTTCCTGCGTAGATGTAAGTGTACAAACGAGCGGGCAATGCCGTGTTCATCGGTACACCCCCGACGAAAAGCCAGATTTCCGTTTCACTGCCCATCGGGGCCAATGTGGCCTGAGCGATATGCCCGGCATTATGCTTGGTTGCGTTCAGGGCAACGGAGGCGATCTGACTGTCAGGCGTAGTCGCGCACCCGGAGAGCCACCCTACCGCTACCACCAACGCCAGTGAAGATACGATGTTCATCGTAAACCTCCTGCTTCGTAAGGACGCGTTGAAGTGATCCCCCTCATGAATTCTAGCTTTCCGGGGAAAGTGCGACTTTCTTCGGATGGTCGGTCGTAATCGTTCGACACAGCTCTGCGCATCACCTACCCAATCGGGTTATGGCGCAATCACCGGGCTTGCCCGAGAGTGGAGTCAGCCGCTCGGCCCGAACGCAAGAACAACAAGAAGGTGGGACTGACATGCACAAAGCCCTCGTAGCACTCCTCAGTGCGGCGCTTGCCGCACTACCGGCGCTCAGTCATGGCGCCCAGGCGTCCAGCAACACCCTGCGGCTGTACAACTGGACGGATTACATCGGCGAGCACACCATCGCCAACTTCGAGAAGGCCACCGGCATCCAGGTGACCTACGACACCTTCGACTCCTATGAAACCGTCCAGGGCAAGCTGCTGCCCGGCCGCTCGGGCTACGACCTGGTGGTGCTCAATGCCGCCCTGGTACCCCTGCTGATCAAGGCCAAGGTGTTCCAGCCACTGGACAAGACGCTGCTGCCCAGCTGGCAGAATCTCGATCCGCATGTACTCAAGAGCCTGGAAACCTACGACCCCGGCGTGACCTATTCGGCGCCCTATACCTGGGGCAGCAACGGCGTGACCTACAACGTCAGCAAGATCAAGGAACGCATGCCGGACGCGCCAATCGGCTCGCTGGCCATGATCTTCGACCCCAAGGTCGTTTCGCACTTTGCCGACTGTGGCGTGACCCTGCTCGATTCGCCGACCGACATCATCCCGTTGGCGCTGACGTACCTGGGCCGCGACCCCAACAGCACCGACCCGAAAGACCTCAAGGCCGCGCAGGACGTGCTGATGGCCGTGCGTCCGTACATTCGCAAGTTCGATTCGACCAGTTATCTCAATGGCCTGGCCAACGGTGATCTGTGCATGTCCACCACCTGGTCCGGCGACTACGCCACCGCCCAGGCGCGCGCCGAGGAAGCCGGGGCGAAGATCGAGCTCGACTACTTCATCCCCAAGGAAGGCTCGCTGATCTGGTTCGATGACTTCTACATCCCGGTCGATGCGCCAAACGTGGCCAACGCCCACAAATTCATCGAGTACCTGCTGCAGCCGCAAGTGATCGCCGAGGTCAGCGACTACATCCGCTACGCCAATAGCAACCAGGCGGCGACTGCACTGGTCAGCGCGCAGGTTCGCGACAATCCGGCGATCTACCCGGACCAGGGAACGCTCCAGCGCCTGTTCACCCAGAAGACTCAATCGCAGGCAAGCGTTCGCCTGATCACCCGTACCTGGAACGCGGTGAAGACCGGTAAGTGACGCCGGGCCACGCCCGCCAGACATCCACTCTATTGCTCTATGGAAGGTGAAGGTTATGCCAACTCAATCCCCAGCGTTCTTCGCGCAATTCGACCAGGAAAAACTGGTCGCCGCCGACAAGGCCCATTACATGCACGGCTTCCACATGTTCGACGAACACCGTGAGCAAGGCTCGTTGAACATCGCCGCCGGCGTCGGCGCCTATATCTATGACACTGCCGGCAATCGCTACCTCGACGCCGTGGGCGGCATGTGGTGCACCAATATCGGCCTGGGCCGTGAAGAAATGGCCGAGGCCATCGCCAACCAGGTGCGCCAGCTGGCCTACTCCAACCCGTTCTGCGACATGGCCAATGTCACCGCTATCCAGCTCTGCGAGAAGCTCGCAAGCCTGGCCCCTGGCGACCTCGATCATGTGTTCCTGACCACCGGCGGCTCCACTGCGGTCGACACCGCCTACCGGCTGGTCCAGTACTACCAGAACAGCCGTGGCAAGCACGAAAAGAAACACATCATCTCAAGGTTCAGCGCCTATCACGGCTCGACGTTCCTGACCATGTCGATCGGCAACAAGGCCGCTGACCGTGCACCTGAATTCGACTTCATGAGTGACCTCTTCCACCACATCTCCTGCCCCAACTATTACCGGGCACCGGAGGGCATGAGCGAAGCGCAGTTCCTCGATTTCCTGGTCGACGAATTCGAAGACAAGATCCTCACCATCGGCGCCGACAAGGTCGCGGCGTTCTTTGCCGAACCCGTCATGGGTTCGGGTGGCGTGATCATTCCGCCAGAGGGCTACCACCGGCGCATGTGGGAAGTCTGCCAGCGCTACGACATGCTCTACGTCGCCGACGAAGTGGTAACCTCGTTCGGTCGGCTGGGCACGTTCTTCGCATCGGAAGAGGTGTTCGGCATGCAACCGGACATCATCACCACGGCCAAAGGCCTGACCTCCGGCTATTTGCCTCTGGGCGCCTGCATCTTCTCCGACCGTATCTGGCAAGTGATCGGCGAGCCTGGCAAGGGCCGCTGCTTCACCCATGGCTTCACCTACAGCGGGCACCCCGTCAGCTGCATCGCCGCGCTGAAGAACATCGAGATCATCGAGCGGGAAAACCTGCTGGCGCACGTCGAGGAAGTCGGCCCCTACATGGAACAGCGCCTGCAGACCCTCGCCGAACTGCCGTTGGTGGGCAATGTGCGCTGCAAGCGACTGATGGCCTGCATCGAGTTCGTCGCCGACAAACGGACCAAGGCGCTGTTTCCGGACGCACTGAACATCGGTGAGAAGATCCACCTGCGCGCGCAAGCCAAAGGCTTGATGGTGCGCCCGATCGGGCACCTGAATGTGATGTCGCCTCCCCTGATCATCACCCACGCCCAGGTCGATGAAGTGGTCGAGACCTTGCGCCTATGCATCCTCGAAACCGCCGATGAACTCAAGCGCAGCGGACAGTACCAGGGCCAATGAACCACCGGCAGCTCATGGGTAGCGAGCGTGCCCTGCGCTTGCCCGGCGTTTTGCCTGCAACCTGCCCGGCGAGTAGACTGCCGGGCATGACCGATACCCATAGCGATACCCCTGCCACGCTCCCGCTCCAGGCCTTGCAGGCCTGGCATGGCGGCTTGGCGCTGGCCTTCATGGCGATCGACGGCACGGCCTTCCTCGAACAGCTGGCGGCCGCGCTCAGCGGCCTGACGCCCATCGAATCGATGATGATCAGCCTTGAACGCAAAAGCCAGCCACCGCGCTTGCTGTACGAGCAAGGCATCCCGCGCGTGCATCGCGACGAGATCATCAACCGCTACTTCTCCCGCGGCTACCTGCTGGACCCGTTCTGCCTGGCCGTGGACAACGGCCTCGCCGAGGGCTTCTACCACCTAGCAGAAATCGCGCCGGATGATTTTTTCAACAGCGAGTACTACAAGACCTACTACCTCAAGAGCGGCGGCGCGCAAGACAGCTACTACATCGTCGATCTCGACGAGCAGAGCAAGATCTCCCTGTGCATGTTCCAGGGCCTCAGCGCCAGCCACTTCAGCCCCGAGCAACTGGCGCTGCTGCGCGCCGTGGAGCCCATGGTGCGCGAACTGCTGCGCCGCTTCGGCACCGCCGGCGGCCTGCAGCAGATGCTCGGACGGGTTGATGCCAACCCACCGGACACTGCCCCGCCGTCCAGCCTCAACCAGCAGATCGAAGCCGCCTTCATGAACTTTGGCTGCAACCTGCTGACGGTACGCGAACGCGAGATCGCGCACCTGATCCTGCGTGGTCACTCGGTGAAATCCACTGCACAGGTGCTGGAAATCTCTCCGGAAACCGTACGCATGCACCGCAAGAACCTCTACACCAAGCTGGACATCAGCTCCCAGGCAGAGCTGTTCTCGCTGTTCATCGACTGGTTGACGCAAAAACGCGATGCCAGCGTTGCCTGAAAGTTGCGCGCAACGCTTCAGTGCGCGCCGAAGTCCACCACCGCGTACCACTTGGCGCCATTGGGATAGAGCACGCTAATGCCGGCATGGGTGTAATGGCGTCCCGCTGGCACACGACGCCAATGAGGCGAGAAGGCCTGCCATAAGCGATAATCTAAAAAAAGAATGGTGCATTTCCGACTTCTCCTGAAGAGGTCCACCCCTCAATAGACGTCGGCTGGACCGGCCTGCTTTGACCCTAGCTCAAGCGATGTTCCACAAAGGCCGCCCTGTGGGGGATTTTTGTTGTCCGCTGCTACGCTTTCCTCACCCAAAGGAGGACCACGCCATGCCAACCAACGAGCTCATTTCTTCCCTGCTCTTCCGGCTCAACGAGAATCAGCTGGCCATCGCCGCTGCAGTGGAACAGCTTGCTCAGTGGCTCGACCAGCGGGGTCACACCGAAGTCGCCGACAACGTGCGCGAAACCCTGACCACCCTCGATGCCAATCTTGAGCACATCACGCGCGGCATTGCCCAATTGATGAACGATTGAGGTCACCACCAGGGCAGCTCCACCTGGACCTGCCCTGGCGCAGTCACCAGGCCAATGGGCCGAGTTCGGAAAAGCGCACGCGATCGACGGATCAACAGCAATGCGGGTGTATCAGGCGGTGTTCATATCCACACTGATACATATCGGGAGGGCCGCTATGCTGAACAGTGGTCGGACTGAACGCCGAATGCCTCCCACCCACTGTCTATGCGGAGTCTGCAATGAGCCCAAAACCCGTTTCCTGGTTTCTGAACTCCTCCACCTCTGCAATCGTTGCGCGCACGCTGCTGACGGTGATGTTCCTGGCCAGCGGCCTGGCCAAACTGTTCGACTTCGAGGGCGCCATGGCCGAAATGGCCCATTTCGGCCTGGCCCCAGCCGGCCCCATTGCTGCTGCAGTTGTTTTCGTTCAACTTGGCGGGTCGGCGCTGGTGATCCTGGGCCGCCACGTTTGGCTGGGAGCTGGCGCACTGGCGGTCTTCACCCTGCTCACCATCCCTATCGCCCATGCATTCTGGTCAATGAGTGGCGAAGAGGCGTTCGTCCAGAAACTCTGGGTGCTGGAGCATCTGAGTATTGTTGGAGCGCTGATGGGCGTCGCCATCCTTCATGAGCGCAGGGCTCTTTCCAGCAGCCCAGTTTCGAGCAAGGGGGCAACTGATGCGACTTGAACCACGGTTCTTTCACACCAGCCTGATGGTGTCATCAGTGGCGGGGAACAAAAGTTCGGTCAAGGTTTGCTGGGCTTGTACCGACGAGTTGGGCTCGCCGGCTGCTCATAGCATGTGTCCGGCCCAGATCTTGCGATTGACCAGATCGGCGGCAATCTCGATGAATGCATCCCCGACAAACTTGGCTGCCGGACTGACTCGTCTGCCGGAAAAACCTGAACCAGTTTGCGCATGGGAACGGGGTCGACCAAGGGGGCCGCACTCAGCGCTCCGGATTCGACTTGCGTGTAAATCGACGCCAGAGGCAAAGCCGTCAGACCGCTGGCGGGGCCGACCAGCTGGAGATTCTCCATCATCACCGGCACGATTCGCAGCGTATGCAGAGGTTGGGGGTCGTAGGAAATGGCCAGCTCCAATTCGCCGCGCTGCACCCAGTCCAGCAGGTAGCCACTGAAGGCCGAAGAGAACCTGACGGCAAGATTCGGATGCGCTTCTCTGATCTTGCGCACCAGCGGTACGGTAACGATTTCGGCTACCGTCGGCGTGGTACCGATGACCACCGTTCCCCGGAAAGAAGACCGGCCACCCACCACCGAACTTCGAATGGATTCCATTTCTTCCAGTGGCATGGGCCAGCACTTCTCGGCCGACATCGGTACGCTTGAAGCGCTTCACTTTCCGTGGCGTCCGGCCGCTGATCTCCCTCCAACCTTTCGAGGTGGGCGGACGTTTGATCGACAGCGGCAAGGCGCAGGTATGGGCGGGCAACCAGGACGGCACCGCGCAGGTCGGAGAGGTCGAGTTCGAGGGAGAAACACCATGAGTACATCGATTGTTCGCAGTGCCCTGTTCGTGCCGGCGACGCGTCCAGAGCGCATCCCCAAAGCCATCGCCACCGGCGCTGACCGGGTCATCGTCGACCTGGAGGATGCCGTGCAGGAAAACCTCAAGGAACAGGCCAGGGATAATCTGCAGCGCTTTTTGGGCGAAAGCCCCGATGTACAGGTTCTGGTTCGGGTCAATGCTCCGGGTCACTGGGCCCACGCTGCGGATCTGGAGCTTTGCCGACGTCATGCCGGGGTGGTCGGGATCTTGTACGGGGGTGAGGCGACATCAACGACTGCACGGCAACTCCCAAACTCATTGCACAGCTGCCGTCTGCCGAGGTGATCGTGGTAGACAAGGGTTATGACAGCGAGCGTATCCGCGAAAAGATTGAGACACAGATAAAAGCGCAACTCGATTGAGTCGCCGTTCTCGGTGAAATGCAAGGACCAGATCCCAGCAGCTCACACGAAAGGAATGTTCAACGCTTCTACTGAGCCATTTGTAGTGGCTAAGCTGCCTAGACCGCTGGTTTCGATGGCTCCCTGCTGGAGGAAAAAAACCTGTGATTGCTAATTGCAAAAAAGAAATAACAATTATATAAGTATTCCTGTCACCAATCGAAATATTGCTGCGTACCATCAGAGCGCTTTCTTGCAGACTTCGATATAGCAAACCCTGTATCCCCAGTGACTAGCTACCTAAGCATTTGAACGTTCGCGCTCAAATATGTGCTGACCATTTAGTTTCCCCTGAGAACCTCTTAAGGAGCCCCACATGTGGACCAAACCTGCTTACATCGATCTGCGTATCGGCTTTGAAGTGACCATGTATTTCGCAAGCCGCTGAGTCTGCTTGCGGTACAACGCCTCGGTCAGCCGGGGCGTTTTTATTTCAAGACGCGGCAGGAGTGGCCATGTACATCCAGGTTCTAGGTTCCGCCGCCGGTGGCGGTTTCCCGCAGTGGAACTGCAACTGCGTGAACTGCAAAGGCTTTCGTGACGGTACCTTGCGCGCTTCGGCGCGTACCCAGTCGTCGATTGCCCTCTCTGACGACGGTGTCCACTGGGTGCTGTGCAACGCCTCGCCCGATATCCGCGCGCAACTGCAAAGCTTTGCGCCCATGCAGCCGGCCCGCGCCCTGCGCGACAGCGGTATCGATGCCATCGTCCTGCTCGACAGCCAGATCGACCACACCACCGGCCTGCTGAGTTTGCGTGAAGGCTGCCCGCACCAGGTCTGGTGCACCGAGATGGTCCACCAGGACCTGAGCACCGGCTTCCCGCTGTTCACCATGCTCAGCCACTGGAACAGCGGCCTGCAGTGGAAGCGCATTGAACTGCAAGGCAGCTTCGTCATCGACGCCTGCCCGAACCTGCGCTTCACCCCCTTCCCCTTGCGCAGTGCCGCCCCGCCCTACTCGCCCCACCGCTTCGACCCGCACCCGGGCGACAACCTTGGGCTGATGGTCGAAGACCTGCGCACCGGCGGCAAACTCTTCTACGCCCCGGGCCTGGGCCAGGTGGACGACAACCTGCTGCAGATGATGCGTGAGGCCGACTGCCTGCTGGTCGATGGCACCTTGTGGGAGGAGGATGAAATGCAGCGCCGCGGTGTCGGCACCCGCACCGGACGGGAAATGGGTCACCTGGCACAGAATGGCCCAGGCGGCATGCTTGAGGTGCTGGAGGGCTTCCCTGCGCAGCGCAAGGTGCTTATCCACATCAACAACACCAACCCGATCCTCGATGAAGACTCGGCCGAGCGCGCCGAACTGGATCGCCGTGGCGTCGAAGTCGCCTTCGACGGCATGAGCATCACTCTCTAACAGGAGCCGACATGAGCGACGCCAAAGCACTGTCCCCCGCCGAATTCGAACAGGCCCTGCGCGCCAAAGGCGCCTACTACCACATCCATCACCCCTACCACGTGGCGATGTATGAAGGCCGCGCCAGCCGCGAGCAGATCCAGGGTTGGGTTGCCAACCGCTTCTACTACCAGGTCAATATCCCTCTCAAGGATGCCGCGATCCTCGCCAACTGCCCGGACCGCGAGATCCGCCGTGAATGGATCCAGCGCCTGCTCGACCATGACGGCGCGCCGGGTGAAGACGGTGGCATCGAGGCCTGGTTACGCCTGGGCCAGGCAGTTGGCCTCGACCCCGACCAGCTGCGCTTCCAGGAACTGGTGCTGCCCGGTGTGCGCTTTGCCGTCGATGCCTATGTCAACTTCGCCCGCCGCGCCAGCTGGCAAGAGGCCGCCAGCAGTTCGCTGACCGAGCTGTTCGCCCCGCAGATCCACCAGTCGCGCCTGGACAGCTGGCCGCAGCACTATCCGTGGATCGATCCGGCCGGCTACGAATACTTCCGCACACGCCTGGGCCAGGCCCGTCGCGATGTCGAACACGGGCTGGCGATCACCCTGCAGCACTACACTACAGTAGAGGGCCAGCAGCGCATGCTGGAAATCCTGCAGTTCAAGCTGGACATTCTCTGGAGCATGCTCGATGCCATGAGCATGGCCTACGAGCTGAACCGTCCGCCCTATCACAGCGTCACCAACGAACGGGTCTGGCACAAAGGAATCGCACTATGAGTTTTGATCGCGCGCAAACCCCGAAATGGCGCCCGGGTTATCGTTTCCAGTACGAGCCGGCGCAAAAAGCGCATGTCCTGCTCTACCCCGAGGGCATGATCAAGCTCAATGAAAGCGCAGCCCTGATCGGCGGGCTGATCGATGGCCAGCGTGATGTAGCGGCGATCATTGCCGAGCTGGACAAGCAGTTCCCCGGTGTACCTGAGCTCGGTGACGACATCGAGCAATTCATGGAGGTCGCCCGTGTCGAACACTGGATCGTCCTTGAGTGAGATGCCGGCAAAACCCGAAGTCGGCCTGCCGCTGTGGCTGCTCGCCGAGCTGACCTACCGTTGCCCGCTGCAATGCCCGTATTGTTCCAACCCGCTGGACTTCGCCGCCCAGGGCCAGGAGCTGACGACCGAGCAGTGGTTCAAGGTGATGGCCGAAGCTAGGGAAATGGGCGCGGCGCAATTGGGCTTTTCCGGCGGCGAGCCACTAGTACGCCAGGACCTCGCCGAGTTGATCGGTGAAGGTCGGCGCCTGGGCTACTACACCAACCTGATCACCTCCGGCATCGGCCTGACCGAGGAAAAGATCGCCGCCTTCAAAGAAGCTGGCCTGGACCACATCCAGATCAGCTTCCAGGCCAGCGACGAACAGGTCAACAACCTGCTGGCCGGTTCGAAAAAGGCCTTCGCACAGAAGCTGGAGATGGCCCGCGCGGTGAAGGCACACGGTTATCCGATGGTGCTGAACTTCGTTACCCATCGGCACAACATCGACAAGATCGACAAGATCGACTCATTGAGCTGTGCATCGCCCTTGAGGCCGACTTTGTCGAACTGGCCACCTGTCAGTTCTATGGCTGGGCACACCTGAACCGTCTCGGCCTGCTGCCGACCCGAGCCCAGCTCGAACGCGCCGAGCGCATCACCAACGAGTACCGGGAAAAACTCGCCGTCGCCGGCAACCCGTGCAAGCTGATCTTCGTCACCCCCGACTACGCGTGTAGGTGATGACTTCTCTGCTCAATGCCTCAACCCCACGCGCCCCATGAAAGTCGAAACGGCATTGACCATATGACTCGAATGGCCATAAAGTAAGGACGTCTTACTAATTGCCGATTGGGAAGACTTCAGCGAAATATGGTTTCAGCCAATCTCGAACCGCAGACCTTTTGAAAGGGACAAAAATAAAATGCCAGAGACTTTCTATCCTGTTGCATCCTTCGGTGGTGTCACCAAACAATCAGTCCGCTTCGAAGCCGACGTTTTTGAATGTGAGGTCATCGGAGAAATCCCCAAGGAGCTAAATGGAGCTCTCTACCGCGTAGGCGGTGACCGGGAGTTTCCCAGTCTGAAGGATGACAATATCATCAACGGCGATGGCCTCTTGTCGATGTTTCGGTTCGAAGATGGGCACGTCTCTTTCAAGATGCGCTACGTCAAGACTGAGCGGCTTCTGAAGGAGCGC
Source organism: Pseudomonas sp. LS1212 (assembly GCF_024741815.1). Classification (NCBI taxonomy): domain Bacteria; kingdom Pseudomonadati; phylum Pseudomonadota; class Gammaproteobacteria; order Pseudomonadales; family Pseudomonadaceae; genus Pseudomonas; species Pseudomonas sp. LS1212. The sequence goes on along the minus strand of NZ_CP102951.1, from coordinate 1,996,009 downwards.
GAAGCTCGTCGTCGCCTCTATGGTAACTATCGCAACAAATTCACAGACGACCCTTCTGTCCAGGGCACCAATCGCAACAATACCGCCAATACATTCGCCTTCACCCACCACCAACGTCTGTTTGCTCTGCGTGAGGACTCCCATCCGTACCAAATAAATCCGATTACGCTGGATACACTTCCGGTTGAGCACTTTGCTGGCGACCTGAAAAGCAAAAGCGTGACGGCACACCCAAAGATTGATCCAATCACGGGCGAATGGTGGTCGATTGGCCTTTTTGCAAATGGCGAACCGACCACTGACATGTCGCTTCACGTGTTCGATAAAAATGGGGTGTTGATACGAGAAGAGTTTTTCAAAACGCCCTATCCGGGGGTCGCCCACGACTGGGTAGTAACCCGCGACCACGTGATCTTCCCCGTAATGCCGCTCACCGCGGATATCAAGCGCATCGAAGCTGGGGGCCCCTTCTATGCCTGGGACCCTAGCCTCCCGTCGATGTGGGGTATCATGCCTCGCGACGGTAAGGTGTCCGACATCCGCTGGTTTGAAATCCCTAATGTCATGACCAGCCACTTCATGAACGGCTTCACTGAGGGTAATGTCGTTCACGTCGATGCCTTTGTAAGTTCAGGGAATGTCTTTTGCTTCTTCCCCAACGTCGATGGCACCTGGAGCGACCCACGTGAAGCCAATACAACCCTCACGCGCTTGTCCTTTGACTTGAGCAAACCAGATGACCAAGCGATCACGCTGAGCCCCGTGGCTGGCGCATTTGGTGACATGCCTAGACTCGACGAACGCTTCGCGATGTCGAAGTACAAATTCGGCTACTCCATCTATCGCAATCCGCCTCACTTCGGCATTGGCCAGGTGGACTGGGATACGAAGGAGCTGAAAATCCACGACATGCCGGACTCCTCAGCCCAAGAACCCTTGTTCGTCCCGCGACACAAGGATGCTCCCGAAGGAGACGGATTTATCCTCACCGTGGTCAACCGCCTAAAAGAGAACCGCGCAGATCTGGTGATTCTGGATGGGCGGGACGTTTCGCAGCCGCCTCTGGCGACAGTCAAGCTGCCGTTCAACATGCCATTCCAGTTCCATGGATGCTTTATCCCGGAAGATGAACTCAAGAACTATATGCCTTAATGGCAAGCGAGTTACCAGTGTCGTAACGTAACGGATCACGCTCATCCCCGAGCGCGGACCCGAATCCAAGCTTGGCCTGCCCCTCCCACGGATCCATGCAGGTCAAGCTTCCCCCTCTCGCGCGGGTCACACGCATACTCCCCCAATGCGTTAGCGACACAGATCTGTACAAAAGTGCTGCCTCAGGCAGCGTAATGTGCAGCCAGCAACACGATGGCCGCAAAACTCCTTGCCAGCTTGTCGTAGCGGGTACCCACCACCCGGTTTTCCTCCCGCCAGTAGCACATCCATTCAATGATGTTGGCCTGTCCCGTGCTGAGAGGACGCTGACTTAAGGTTGATCATGCCCAACGCAAGGGGAGGCATCACCCAGGCTAGGCGATGTTTTTCCGAATCATTCAAACGCGAGGCGGTGGAGCAGTCACTTGCTGGTGCGCCCCCTTGCCACACAGCACAGACACTTGGCATCACCGAAGACCTCCTGGGCATTGGAAGCACCAGCACAAACGACGACGTGACGGCGTCTTGTGGTCACTGCACCCTCGTGTGCGGATTCCACGCCATCCGGCCACTCATTCCACGCTTATCCGGCCGGGCATTCCACGCACATCCGGCCACCTGTTCCACGGCCATCCGGCCGGGCAGTCGGAGCGCAGCGACGCAGGTTTGCATTGTTAGTCTGAAGTCCCTGTTGCAGTCAATTTCATCGAGCGCCTGCGCATCGATTCACCCTTGAGTTCGATGCGGTAAGCGTTATGCACCAGCCGGTCGAGGATGGCGTCGGCCAAGGTCGGATCGCCGATCAGTTCATGCCATTTGTCTACCGGCATCTGGCTGGTCACCAGTGTCGAGCGGTGCCCGTAGCGGTCGTCCAGCAGCTCCAACATGTCGCGCCGTTGCGCAGCGGTAAACGCCGCCACTCCCCAGTCGTCCAGAATGATCAGATCGGTCTTGGCATAACCGGCCATCAGTTTGGCGAAGCGACCGTCGCCGTGGGCCAGACCCAGTTCTTCCATCAAGCGCGGCAGGCGCAGATAGCGCACGCTGTAGCCGTCCCGGCAGGCCTTGTGGGCCAGTGCGCAGGCCAGCCAGGTTTTGCCCACGCCGGTGGGGCCGCCGATGATCAGGTTCAGGCCGTCGCGCAGCCATTGGCCGCTGCCCAGTTGCAGGATCAGGGACTTGTCCAGCCCACGCGGGCTGCGGTAATCGATGTCTTCCAGGCAGGCGTTGTGGCGCAGTCGGGCGGCTTTGAGGCGAGTGCTCAGGCGCGCATCTTCACGTTCGGTCAGCTCGCGATCGACCATCAGCCCCAGGCGCTCATCGAAGCTGAGGCTGTTGATGTCGGGCGTTGCGTGTTGCTCGCTCAGCGCCTTGAGCATGCCGTGCAGGCGCAGGGTTTGTAGCTTGTCCAGGGTGGGATTGGGGAGCATGGGCGTATTCCTTCAGGTCAGTGGTAGTAGCCGGGGCCGCGCAGGTTGATGTGTTCATCGGGCAACAGCGGCAGGTTCTGCTGGGCCAGCGGTAGCCGCTCCAGCCCTTGGCGCAGGATCGATTCGAGGCTCTTGTAACTGCATGCGCCCAGCGCCAGGGCGCGCTGGCAAGCGGCTTCCAGCCGTTCTTCACCGTGCTGTTTGCCCAGGCGCAGGATGCCCAGGCAAGCACGGAAGCCGTGCTGCGGATGGATTCGGCGCTCGAGGATGTGGGCGATGACACCCGCGGTGTTTGGCCCGGTCTGCTCTGCCCAGCGGATCAGCCGTTGCGGCGTCCACTCGGCATGTTCGCGGTGGCTCTTGGGCATGTGCTCGGTTTGGGTGGTGTGGCGACCTTTGTGCGGCGATCGCACATGGCTGGCCACGCGCTGGTTGGCGTGGAAGCACTCGACGGTCTGTGCGGTCAGGCGCACTTCGAGTTGGTGCTTCACCAGTTGGTACGGTACCGAGTAGTAATGGCCGTCGACTTCGACGTGGTAGTCGATGTGCGCCCGCACCTTTTTCCATTCGGCGTAGACATAGGGCTGTTCCGGCAGGGGTTGCAGCGCGGGTTGGTCGAGCGCCTCGAAGGCCGAGCGGCGCGAGCCGGGCAGCTTATTGAAGGGTCGTTGATTCAGTCGCTCCAGCAGCACGCCGATTGCGGTGTTGAGTTCGCCCAGCGAGAAGAACTGGCGGTTGCGCAAGGCCGCGAGGATCCAGCGTTCGACCACCTGCACGCCGACTTCGACCTTGGCCTTGTCCTTGGGCTTGCGGGCGCGAGCGGGCAACACGGCGACCCCGTAATGCTCGGCCAGATCGCGATAGCTGGGGTTGATGTCCGGTTCGTAGCGATGCGCTTTGGTGACGCCGCTGCGCAAATTATCCGGCACCAGGATCTCGGGCGCTCCACCGAGAAACGCGAGGCAGCGGGCGTGCGAGCCCAGCCAATCGGGCAGTTGCTGCGACCAGGTGGCCTCGGCAAAGGTGTAGCTGGAGGCGCCGAGGACAGCGACGAAGACCTGGGCCTGGCGGATTTCGCCGGTGTGCCGGTCAATGACCGGCACGGTCTGGCCGGCATAGTCGACGAACAGCTTTTCGCCGGCGCGATGTTCCTGGCGCATGGCCACGTCGACCTTGGCGGCCCAGAGCCGGTAGTGCTCGCAGAACCAACTGTATTGGAAGCCTTGCGGGTGGCTGAGCCGGTACTCTTGCCAAAGCAGAGCCAGGGTGACGCCGGGGCGGCGCAGTTCGGCGTGAGCCCATGCCCAGTCAGGCATCGGACGCTGCTCACTGGGGATGGTCGGCGCAGGCGGAAACAACTGACGTTCCAATTCGGCGTCGGTCAGCGCAGAGGGCCAAGTCAGCCCGCAGGCAGCAAAGCGATTGAGGTAGTCACCGATGGTGGCTCGCCCCACTTGCAAGCTGACCGCGATCTGGCGAGCAGATAGACGCACCTCAAACTTGAGGCGCAGAACTTCTCGAATCTTACGCATGGATAAACGCTCCACGACGACCTCTCTGCTTCGAAAAAAGAGGTCGATGGTAGTGAATTAATCCTGCGTGGCTGCCTGCCTGAAGGGTGGCCGGATGGCTGTGGAATCAGTGGCCGGATGCGCGTGGAATGGGTGGCCGGATCATCGTGGAATAGGTGGCCGGATGGCCGCGGAATCCGCACCCTCGTGCATGAGCGCCGAGGAACGAGCCTCGGCTCCCGGTGATCTAGCACCCCTTCATGCCCCCGCGCCCATGGCGCTTGCGGTGTAGATCACCGTTAGGCCGAGGTTTTTCCTCAGCGCCACATCGACATCCAGGACCAGTTACTCGCTTGAAAGCATCAAAAACCGCATCACGCTGATCAAGGGAAGGCGCATGGCCTGTGGGTTTCAGCGTATTTGTTCCCGAAGGTCAAGGCAGCCAAGCCTCAAAAAACGTCAGCAGGTCAAAATCCCCTTGCAAAATGATCCGGGTCATTTATGATCCAGATCATTATCTACGCAGCAACGGTGCATGGCGCAAATGGAACTATCAACCGGACTCCGAGAGCGCAATAAAACGGCTAAGCGATCAGCCATTATGGCTGCGGCTCGTAAGGCATTCGCAGAAACAGGGTTTGAAATGGCGAGGCTTCGGGATATTGCAGTTGCGGCCGGGGTGGCAACGGGAACCGTGTTTCTCTATGCGAAGACTAAAGAAGAACTCCTGCTACTGGTATTCGAGGAGGAGCTCGAACCGCTCATTAATGCTGGATTTGAGACTCTGCCAGACGATGGTTTGCCGCAGCAGTTACGCACTATCTTCGACGTAGTAGCAGACCACCATGAACAAAACTTTGCGCTCTGCCGCCACTTCCTGAAAGAGATCCTTTACCTGGACGGCACCTGCCGAGTCGAGCTGAAGCGATTTATTCACAGTTGGGCTGCGCGCATGGCGAAGCTAATCGATGATGCCAAGAAGAAAGGACAAATATCAGGTCACGTTGATTCGGCCCTTTTGGCGGAACTCGTGCTCGGCATTTTCATGCTGGTAATGCGTGACTGGTTAAATGGAAACCTTACTCGGCAGGAAATGAACTCAAAATACGACTCACTCATCCACATGTTGTTTTCCGGTCTTGAGCCAGGTGGCTTTGCGGTTGGCAGCAACCAAAAACAAGTATAAAACAGGTGAAATTATGACAGCGCGTACTGGAGCAGAACTGTTAAAAGGCATGAAATCCGAGCGTGAGGTTTGGATGGGGGATCAGCGCGTTGAAGATGTCACGGAACATCCTCAACTCAGCGCTACGGCTCAAGTTCTAGCCGATATCTATGACCTCCAGCATGAGTCAGCGGAGGATTGTCTTACGGCTGACCCTGAAACCGGAGAGATGATCAACATAACCCACGTCATTCCTCGCTCGAAAGAAGATCTGCAGAATCGGCATCGCTGCATACAACGCGTCGCCGAGAGGACTGTCGGCGTATTGGGAAGAACGCCGTGCTACAAGAATGTCACCGTTGCAGGTTTTGCAGGTGATTATGTTGAATGGGCGAAGAATGGTAACGAAGCGGGTGCAGAACGGCTGGTGGAATATCAGAAGCACCTGCGCCGTAATGATTTGTTGCTGACACACGCGCTGTTGAACGCCACGGTCGACAAATCACAGCATCCCAACGGCGGCGACAACGCGCAAGTCTGCCTGCAGAAAGTTGAGGACACTGAGCAGGGAATTTTGGTGCGCGGAGCACGGGTGCTGGCCACGCTTTCACCTTTTGCAGACGAACTCATTGTCTATTCTCCCACCCCGGTTTCAGAGGATGGCCAGCGGTTCGCACTCTCCTTCGCTATCCCGATCAATACGCCGGGGCTTAAGTTCTTCTGCCGCGACAGCTATACAACCGTAAACAATATCTTTGATCAGCCATTTTCAGCCCGCTTTGATGAGCAGGACGCCTTTGTTGTGTTTGACAACGTAGAAGTGCCCAGGGAGCGGATTTTTATCGACGGCAACGTCTCTGTTCACAATCAGGTCACCCGGCGCACATGGGCGGCAAACATTTTTCAACAGACCTTTATTCGAGCCCAGACGAAGCTTGAATTTGCTTGGGGGATCGCCACCGCGATGACCGAAGCGGTTGGCGATAGCTCGCCCCGCACTGCGCAATTACTGGGGGAGATCTGGAGCTACGCATCGCTGACCCGGGCTGCGTTGGTCGCGGCCGAAGAACAAGCCATGGACTACGGCAACGGTCTGGTACTACCGAATCGAGAGTTACTCCAACCGTTACAGGCAATGATGCCGATCTGGATGCCGCGAGTGGGTGAGATTATTCGCCAGGTGGGTTCGCACCACCTATTGACCACTCCTACGTTGTCGATGCTGGAAAACTCGGAACTTCGGCCGGTACTGAACAAGTATCTGCGGGGAGCAGGTGAGGTGGATGTGGAACTGCGTACCCGCTTGTGTCGTTTGGCATGGGACTTTGCCGGATCCGCACTGGCAAGCCGCGGCGATCTTTACGAGCGGTTCTATTTAGGTTCCTCGCCGCGCGCTTTCGAAGTTAGCCAACGCATTGCGAATAAAGATAGAGCCCGTGCTCTGGTCGCTCGTTTCTTGAGCGAACCAGTGCCTCGCAAACTTGAACTCTGAAAATCCCGTTGTCACGAAATCGTAGGCCCACCAGTTACTGAGTTATTGACCCGCATGTTCCATGTGCGGGTTTTCAGGCCATCCTCGGGCAACGATAAATTAACTAGTTGAGCTCCTGCTCAAAAACAATAAGGGAGAGCGACATGCAGCCGGAAATCTTTAAGGAAGGCATGCGGCGGCTCGCCGCAAGTGTCTGCGTTATCACAACCCAAGACCCAATGGGTGGACGGTATGGAATTACCGCGACCGCCGTTTGCTCGGTAACCGCCGATCCTCCTATGCTGTTGTGCTGTATGAATCGCAGCAATGGATCTTACGATACATTTTTGAAAAGTGGGCGGTTTGCGGTCAACCTGTTAGGGACGCGCGACAATTCAATCGCCACCCGTTTTGCTGGCCGATTGAGTGCCGATGAGCGCTTTCAGGACGGAGACTGGGGGGAATTAGCCACTGGAGCACCGGTACTTTTGACGGCAGAGGCTTGTTTCGACTGCGAGACGGCGCAGGTTATTGATGTCGGTACGCACACTATATTTGTTGGTAATATTAAAGAGATTTTGTTGTCGCAAGAGCGATCGGAATGCCTATTGTACGGTGACGGGCAGTACGGTCGTTTCGATATTGCAAAATCCGCGTGAAATAGGTGTTCTATACGCCCGATCTGGGGTGCTCCATCATTGGCTAGCGCAGCTTATGCCTCTCCTGGGGATGGGTCTCGGGATTGCTCGGCAGCGCGTGCCGACGAACGACCGCGCGCCCCTCGACGCGATCGCCCTCGCCCCACAATCAGGGGCGGGAGTGGCGATCATTCAACGAAAATGTAACTGCTGATACAGCTGGCAGGCCAAGTCGGGATTCGCGATACCTCTTCCAGTGGTTCAATAGGTGCCTTGACCTTATCTGCGTGCGCCACCACCAGTTTGCAGAGTAATTCGATTAGTGTGCACTTTTCCTGCTCGCTCATTCCTGATAACCATTCAAACTCTATCGTTCGGAGCCGGGGCTCAATTGTACGAAGCACATCCGCTCCTAACTTGCTAACACGATAGCACTTCCGAGAAAAACGAGCTGTCTGCCCTCTTTCAATCATTGCTTTATCGGCCAATATATTGGCGACCAGAGTGATATTGGACGTCTCGTAGCCCAAAAATCGCCTTGCTTGTGATTCGCTGATGCCTGGATGACAGAAAACGATGTACAGCACTGCGTACTGGCGCAGGGTCAGCCCAAACAGCCCGGTTTCACCTGACAACCGTGATTCGATGGACTGCAGGCAGCGGCGGGCAAGCCAGGTTGGCCGGTTGTGCACCCAAGATAGAGGCTCGGAGGTCGGCGCTTGGGGGGCCAATTTATTCAACAGGAAAGAGAGCTGCTCCCACTGCATCTCTGAAAGAGGAGCCATTAGAGCGCGTTCAGCGTTCTGTAGACTCTCACGTCCGGCATGCAAAAAATCCTTTCCTTTCTCTGTTAGCGAGACCAGCTTCCTGCGCCTGTCATTCTCATCTACCGTGCGTGCTATCAAGTGATGTTTTAAAAGGTTCGTCACGACCAAGCCGATCGTTGACTTGTCCGCTCCCATCAGCCTCGCCAAATCGACCTGCATCATGGGGCCGCGTGAGTGTAGAACAGCCAACGAGTGGAACTGGGTAGGTGTGCTGCGTTGCCCGTGATGAAGGGCGAACAGGGCAGCGGTGACCTGATCCAGCCGCTGCACGAGAAATGGGATTCGAGCGTACAGGTGGCCGAGAGCCTCCAGGTTCGGATCCACGTGTTTCTGATTTGTCATGCTTGAAAGAGCCGAGGTAAAGGGTTCATTACAGAGGTCAAGTTAGTCGCAGATCATAGCGTAACGTAAGCGGCCGAGCATCACCTTGTGGGTATTATGCAGTAGCCAACCCCTACGGGTGAGCCCCATCAAACCCTGGATCGACTAATCCTGGGAACCCGCCAGAAAAAATTGAGAGGTGGGTGTTGTCGATCTCTCTTTCAAAGAATCTGGAGCCCCCCCCTATATAATGCTACCTTATAGAAATCATTCTTACAGCGTTAATGGCAACCCATGAACAAATTCGTTGAATCTGAAACAACCGTCAAGACCAAACACCCGTCCACGCAAACCACCATGTACATAATGGCCCAGGCCTTCCATGCATTGCGAGCGTTGTGGATCGAGCCTGCCCTTAAAGAAAAAAACATCACGTCGCTACAGTTCACCCTGCTGGCAGTGGTTGCTCAGCATTCAGGCTTGTCGTCAGCTGATTTATCTCGGCGCTTCTACGTCACCCCCCAAACGATGGGGCAGATGCTGACAGCGTTAGAGTCCCGCGGTTTGCTCGTACGCGCAGAAAATCCGGAAAACCGTCGACTGTTGTCCATGAGCCTGACAGCAAACGGCCACGCACTCGTCAAATCGTGCCAAGCTGACATGCAATTGATCGAAGAACAGGTGTTCGGCGGTTTGAGTGAGAAGGAGTTGGAGAAATTTCGCGGTACCTTGCACAAGGTGATTGGCAAGATTCGCGAAAGGTAGGAGCTGCGCAGCGAACAGTCCCCTCTGCCTGACAACAGCTGGGGTCAATCTACCTTGAAACAGTTGGTCCGATTATAGCCGGGGGCTCTGCCCCCACGATATAGAGTGATCTGTAGTGGTCAACTAATCCCGGACACGACGTTAAGTTTTTCTTCGGCCTGAGCTGGCGCCAGCCCACCGTTGAATTGATGGGGGCGAATCCAGTTGTACCGATGCATCAAGAAATGGCTGATATCGCGCTGGGCTTCTTGAGCAGTTCGGTAGCCCATGGTCGGTATCCATTCAGTTTTCACGCTGCGAAACACACGCTCCATCGGCGCATTGTCCCAGCAATTACCCCGGCGGCTCATGCTCTGGCGCATGCGATAACGCCACAGCCGCTGGCGAAATAAACGACTCCCATACTGCGACCCTTGATCCGAGTGAAACAGCAGGCCCTGAGGTCTTCCTCGTTGCTCATAGGCCATATCCAGTGCCTTGATAACCAGCTCGGCGTCCGGCTTTTCCGACAATGCCCAACCCACTATCCGGCGCGCGCAAAGATCTAGCACAACAGCCAGATAATGCCATTTCCCTTGGGCCCAAATGTAGGTGATGTCGCCGCACCACACTTGGTTGGGGGCCGAGACATCGAACTCCCGATTCAAGATGTTCGGGATATCCAACCGTTCGACCGTCGCTCGTTTATAGGCATGAGAACCTGGCTGTTTGCTCACGAGGTCAAGCTCACGCATCAAGCTGCGTACCTTAAATCGCCCCAGTTGCTCGCCGTCTTCACGCATGATCGACAAGATGCTGCGGCTGCCCGCAGCACTACGACTTTCTGTGAACAGTTCATTGACCCGACTGCGCAGCCGAAGCCGCTCAATATCAGGAGTCCGGCGCCTGAGACGCTGGGCGTAGTAACACGAGCGGGTGACTTCAAACACTTTGCACAGCCAATCAATCGGCTCGTGGACGCTAAGCTGATTGATCAGCGCGTACGCTCGTGATCTTCCGACATCAAGAGCGCGGTAGCCTTTTTTAGTATCGATTTTTCCCGTTCAAGGCGGGCGATCCGGACTTCCAGTTCCTGGATTTTCTGCTGCTCCGGGGTCAGCGCTTTGCTTAGCGGGGTGACACCTTGGCGCTCCTTCTGAACCTGCTCAACCCAGCGGCGTAGTGCCGACTCGCCGACGCCGAGTGAACGACTGGCTTCGATGTAGCTGTAGTTTTGCTTGAGCACGAGGTCGGCAGCCTCGCGTTTGAATTCAGCGGAAAAGGAACGGCGTTGTTTGGTCATTTGACACCTCGATCTGGCGAGCATTCTCGCCTAAATGGGTGTCCGGTTTCATTAGACCACTACAATCTAATCAATGCAAGATCGCTAAATAACCACCTCTTGACCGGACTTAAGCGTGGCACGCAGCCAAAGCAATACAGAAGAAATTTTTTGTGTGCATTCTACTGGCTTGCGCAGGCACTCGAACATTAACCCCGTAAAGCAAATTTCGAAAAAGTGAATCGTAGTTAAAATGTTAAAATCAGCTATTAACTGCCTATTTTCAACAGCATTATTCAACATGATTTCGAGCTGACTTGCCAATCGACTCTGAGCCTCTCCTAGCCGTATCGAGATTATGTGGTCTTCACGCGCAAGCTTACTTTTATGCAACAGCACTTCACACAACTGACGCGATCGAGGATCGCTGAGTGTCACCTCTACTGCTGCTTGCAACTTGCCAATAGCGCTTTCCAAATCCACCCCTGCACAATTCAGATCCTCGACTGGCATACGTCGCTCATCAAGCAGCGCACCAAGCAATGCGGTTCGTCCTTTGAAGTGCCAGTAGATGGCACCGCGACTCATTCCCGCCCTGCTTGCCACCATCTCCATGGTGGCAAACGCGCATCCTGATTCGGCAAATACATCCAGAGCTGCATCCAGGAGGGCTTGTCGGGTGATCACACTGTCTGCGGCACATCTTTTACCCATCGCCAACTTTCCCTATTCTCCAGCAGAACAATGTATATGCGCTACAAAGCTATTGGCTCAGCTCGCAGCGCATTGCGTTAAAGCACTTTAAAATAATGAATCCGGTTGGAACTAGGCGTTTTCTCAGCCACCCCTACGAACACATGGCGATCTAGCCAGTCATGCGGCCCTGCCGGCACATCGAATTTTGGCGAAACTCGCATGTAGTACTCACTGTGATCGACTGGCTCCTGGCGCATCAGCCGCGCCAGTACTTCAGGGCTGGACCACCGGTAGCCTCGGTTCTGCATATAGATCAGAGTACCGTCGTCAGCCTCGAGCAAATAACGGGCATCGAAGTCAATGACCCCATTGGGTCTTACCAGCGGCCAGTCCCCCCCGCTGAAGGGTACGACCGTACCGCGGATGCTTGGCCCTTCGAAGGTACCTGACTCCACGTACACCGCTGCTCGCTCTGCACCCATGTTCCCCGGCCGCAAGTAGCGGCCCTTGCTCAGATTGATATTGATCGTGAAGGCGAATTCGAAGCAGGGCTCAAACGGATGCGGTGCTAATTCTTGCTCACTCATATCGATCTCTCTCGTTATTGTCATGATGACTGCATTCAGACACTAAGATTTTCAACCCGATGAACACCTGCATCGACCTTGCGCGGCACTTTACTCACATCTTCGGCGCAAGATTGAGGTTGCGGCGACGGTACTCGGGTCTGTAACAGAAAATGCGATAGCGCCGGCATCAGAATTAGCGCCCCAAACATGTTCCAGACAAACATGAAGGTCAGCAGAACTCCCATGTCAGCCTGGAACTTGATCGGTGACCAAATCCACGTCACCACACCTGCCGCCATGGTCACACCGATCAGTCCTACCACCTTGCCAGTGAAACCAAGCGCCTGGCGATAGGCCTGGTTCAAAGGCACACCACGACGCTGAAGCACCAATTGCACGCACAATAGGTACAACGCATAGTCGACACCAATGCCCACTCCCAGAGCGATAACCGGCAAGGTCGCCACTTTGACGCCAATGCCCAGCCACACCATCAGGGCCTCGCACAGAATCGCCGTCAACATCAACGGGATGATCGCCACCAGTACTGCGCGCCAACTGCGGAAGGTGATCAAGCAAAGCACGGTTATAGCGCCAAAGACGTAGAAGAGCATCGTGTGGTTGGCTTGCTCGACCACAATGTTGGTCACTGCCGCAATGCCGGCACTGCCTGCTGCCAGAAGAAACTGCCGCTCAGGGGTGGAGTTCTCGTCGGCAAAAGCCTGGGCGGCAGCCACCACGGCCTTCAAGGTTTCGGCTTTATGGTCCTTGAGGTAGGCGATCACCGGCAACAGGGTGCAAATGCGGTCTGCAGCCCCAGGATTGTCTGTCATGGCCTGAAAGGAGGCCACGCCTGTCAGTGCGGGGTCACGCGAGATCGTCAGCCATTTGGGACTGCCTTCGTTAAGACCGGCGATCATGTTGCGCACGTTATCCGACAAGGCGCTAGCCTGCAGAACCCCGGGCAACTCCTGTAGCATCACGGTGAAACGCTCGACCTCCTTGAGCGTCTCACTTGTGGAGCAAGCGTCTGCTGGCGTCTTGACCATGACTACAAACTGATCGCTCGACAATCGATAGTGATCGTTTATGAAATTAATGTCTTGGTTGTAACGCGCCTGAGGCCAAAGCTCCGGAGCACCAGGATCCAGGTCGCCAATGGCCAAGTGACTGCGAACGCCATACCCTAGCACCGCCAGCACGAGAGCCAGCGACAATGCCGCCACCGCATGTCGGCGCTCGGTGAACCGTGCCAGGCCGTCCAGTACTCGTCCCAGTCCCCTGCCGGCGTCTTCGTTTTTCTCGGTGCTCAATGCCCGAGCGGCTGCGGTGCGGCTTACGCCGGTGTATGAGAGCACCACGGGCAGCAGCAGCAAATTGGTAAAAATCAGCGTCGCCATGCCAATACTGGCGGTCAGGGCCAATTCCTTGATTACCGGAATATCGATAATCATCAACACCGCAAATCCCACTGCGTCGCTGAGAATGGCAGTGAGTCCCGCCAGAAATAGTCGGCGGAAGGTAAAACGTGCAGCGACATAGGCCGGCGTTCCGCGGGCGACATCCTGCATGATGCCATTCATCTTCTGTGCGCCATGGCTGACGCCGATAGCGAAGATCAAAAACGGCACCAGCACCGAGTACGGGTCCAACTCAAAGCCCAAACTGGCAACGATGCCGAGTTGCCAGAGCACTGCGACCAAGGACGCGGCCACCACCAGTACAGTACTTCGCACACAGCGGGTGTAGGCGTATAGAAACACGGCAGCGATGGCGATCGAGATCAGAAAGTAGTTAACGATGTTAGCCAGCCCATCGATCAGATCACCCACCAGCTTGGCATAACCGATGATATGAACGTCGACGTTACCGCCCTTGCCTACCGTCGAGTACTGCTGCCGGATAGCCTCGAGCTTGGAGGCAAAAGTGCTGTAGTCCAGTCGTACACCGGTTTCGGGGTCCCGGTCCTGCATGGGCACAACCAACATAATCGACTTCATGTCGGTGGCCACCAAGCTGCCCAGAATGCCCGCCTTGTGAATATTGGCGTTCAATTGCTCAAGGCTCTTGCTGGAACCGTCGTAGGTTTCCGGCATGACCGGCCCACCCTCGAAGCCATCCTCGTTGACCGCGGTCCAACGCACTGCGGCCATCCAGATCGAGCTCATCCAGGCTCTGTCCACCCCGGGTGTGAGGAACAGTGCCTGATTGATCTTGAAGCTGGCATCGAGAAAGCCAGGATCGAGTATCGAACCCTGGGTGTTTTCCACGACAACTCGCACCGAGTTACCTAGGCTGACCAACTTGTCCTGGTTGGCAAAATAGTTCTGCACATAGGGATGATTTTGAGGAATGACCTTGTCAAATCCCGCATTCACTACCAAGCGGGTTGCCTGCCAACCCAGCGCCAGTGTGGCGAACAGACAGAGTAGGACGAACAGCAGCCGATGGTTGAACAACGCGCGTTCCATCAGATTGCCCGAACGCCGGTCAAAGTCGTGCAGCGTGACAGGTGTGCCAGACAGGCCATTTTGATTCATGTCGATAGCCATAGTGCCCCCTGATAAATTACTTGATCGTTTCGACGCGGACACCGTAGGGGCCAACCGCTATCACTGAACGGCCCGGTCCCGCGGCGATGCCAAAATAGGGCATTGATCGTGCAGGGGTCATTGGGGCGAAGGTGTTTTCTGCAGGATCACTGACCATGAGCTGACCGCTCTGGGAGGCCAACACCAAAGAGCCGTCTGCCAGGGTCGCGCTTGCGGTAATAGATGCGTCTGCTCCTGTCTCGATACGTTGCCAGTGATCGCCGCGATCATGGCTGGCAAACGCGTTGCCCCGCAGTCCGTGGGCGATCAATGTATTTCCGTTTGCCGAGAGCCCGAAAAAGGTGCCGCGATAGGGCGTGGGTAAAGGTTCGAAGGTGTTACGTGACTGATTCCAGCGTCGTAGCAGCCCGCGCTCGCCCGCCAGATACAGGTCGGCCCCCGATCGCGCCAGGCCATAAAGATGCATGCCCTCCGGGTTGGCCGTACGCTCAAGCAACGGTATCCAGGTCTGACCGCCGTCGTGAGTCATCAGAGCGAGATTGAACGCACCCACCACCAGGCCATTGCGAGCGTCGCTGAACGAAACATTGAGCCAAGGCATGTTGGGACCGTCCGTAACCATGCGATCGACGCTGTCCATGACGCTCGCATCCACCTCGCCCCTGGCGACTCGCGGCTCATAATATTCGGTGAGCAACTTTCCAAGTTGTCGGCCATCGAGTTGCTTGGACCAGCTCTGCCCCCCGTCTTGGCTGTGCAGGATGACCCCGTCATGCCCCACAGCCCAACCATTGACTGCATCAGGAAAGTTGACAGCTACCAGGTCCGAACTGACTGGCACAGGTACCTGCTGCCAGCGGTTACCTGCAGCGTCGCCCAACAAAATCCGCCCCCATGGGCCTACAGCCACCAACCCCTGTGGAGTGCGGGCGACCGCTGTTAAGCGATTCACCGATGACTTGTCACTGACACGTGCCGGGATATCCTGTGAGTCGGCCATGGCAGGGTACCCATTGACAACAAACAGCATAAGAACCAGTAGTTGGGCAACTCTTTCGATCAACATAATCTTTCACCTTGTTATTCTTGTACTGGCGAAGGGTGTGCAACCTCATCGCGATTGCACACGCCTCCTTACGTCAAGGATTGAGAATGAATCGATTCAGAGAGTTCGAAGTCATCTGATTTTCCGAGTGAGGCTCAACCGGGCGATTGCCGTTGACCCCCAAGGCGTTGTACACGTAAATGCCAGTGCTCAAATCGAACGACATCGCAGTGCCTTGTGCCGGGGCCTTGATATCGTAGGACGCGGCAATGCCGACTGGGGTCATGTGATAAAGCTTGCCAGCGGAATCACGACCTTCGTGGATGCCACCATACCAAGCGTCCTCTTCCACATAGATGTCGCGCTCTCCGAACACATGGCGCTGCCCAGATTTCAATGTGCCCTTGATATGCCACACGCGGCGCAGCTCCCAACGCATGCAATTAGGGTTGGGGAAGTTGGCCTGCAGCAATTCTTTGCTGGCATGGCAAGGTGAATTGGCGTCGGCGTACATCAGTTTGTAATTGTTGTAGGGGATGTACATTTCCTGCTTACCGACCAGCTTGAAGTCGAAGCGATCGAAATTGCCGTCGTAAAGGTAAGCCTCGTCGTACAGCACGGCGCCACCCAACGCCGCGATGGGCGTATCTGCAGCCAAGTCAGGGGAAAGGCGGACACGCCGGGTACCTGGACTGTAAGTCCAGGCTTGGCGGTCCAGATCGCTGTACATGTCCCACCAATAGGTGGCTTGACCACGTAGTCGCGCCGGCCCCGTGTATTCAGTTCGGGTATAGCCGCGCCAGTTCGGCTTGCGGTCTGCATAAAAACCCGAAGCTTCCTGTCGGTTGGTCACGCTGGGGCTGACCACTTCGCCAGAAGGTTTGACGTAATTGGCAGTCCACTGATATTCGATCGCCTTGCCGTAATAGCGCGCGAACAGGTTCCAAATCGCTTCCTGACCCGTCTTTGGAATCGGGAATGGAATACCGCCATGGCATACCGCAGGATCGGCTATCCCGCCTTTTTCATTGAGCGTACAACGGCTTGCGTTGGCCTGACTGTTCTCCAGCACAGCTTGTGGATAGGCTGCGGTACGCCGAGTGGGGTACACGTCGATTTGAAACGTTGGGTATCTGCGCATCAACTCCTGAGTGCCCGGCGAAAGCTTATCCGGATACTTGTCCATGTTTTTGGAATCGATGGTGTACAGCGCTTTGTCGTCCGGGAACGGGTCTGTGCGCCAGCCTGGCCTGGCAGGATCATACGTTGCGGGTGGCGTTGTCAGGCCGCCGGTATAAGGCGGGATACTGCCATCGGCATTGCCCGCCTTTTCAGCCCCCCAAGGGGTGAGCTTGTTGCCTAGCTCGGCGATTTCCGCAGCGCTGGGAGCTGCCAATGCATGACCGACCAGTGTGAAGGTCGCGAGCACGGCGGTGAGCATTGAGTGTGTAGTTTTCATTCTGCAATCTCCTGACAATGCTTGATTGTTTTTATTCAGTGCGTCTAGGTCGCCGGCTAGGCGATCAGAAAATTGAGGTTTGGTAGGTGAACACAAAGCGGCCTCGATCCTGCAACGGCAGCCCGTTGGTGGTGTCAATACCCGCTGGGGTGCGCTTGCTGTTGGCCAGGTTGTCGTTGAACGCCAGGGTAAAGTCGTGCTTTTGGTTGTAAGAAGCCGTCAGCGAAATGCCATAGCTCCCAGCCCCCTCGTTGCCACCACTGAGCGTCGCGGCATTACCGTGCAAGCCGATGCTCAGGCTGCTGGACGCAGACAGGTCCCATCCTGGTGCGACAGCGGTCCATTGGGGGGTAAACACCAGAAAGGCTGAGGAGAAACTCTTGGTAACACAGCCATAGTCGACATCGTCAGTACCGACAGCGCGTCGGGCGTCAGTGTCACAGCGGTTGAACAACTGCTCATTGTGGTCGACGCTCATCCAGCGGCTGTAAGCCAATTCGCCCATCAGCAAGGCGGACGACCACAGTTGGTTGGTGCCCAGAAACATCTGTCCGTTGACCAAGGCGTGAAATGTATTACCTGTGGCGCCTTCCCCATCGATCAGTGTCGAGGTCGAGTTCAGGGCCGCGTCCTGGCGCACACTCATTTCGAAACCGGTACTCACGCCTTCGAAACTTTTGGCCAGGCTGATGCCGTACAACTTGGTCTTTTCGGCGTAGCGGAAATTGTATTCACCGCCGGCAAAGTCAATGTCTGTCCAGAAGCTGGTTTCGTTGAACTGCCGCGCATACAGGCCAAGCGTCGCGCCACTGAACCATTGCGGGGCATAGCGTACGGCGACACCAAACTGGGGCGCATGGGGCGAGTCGATACCGCCGTTGCGCAATCTGCCAAAGCCGGTGTCCGGCCCCTCCAGGACGAAGTCCAGCGGCGCCATGAATGTACCGCCTTCGGGCCAGCGGTTGGGGCGCCACTCATAGAAGTACTGACCTTCCACCGACCACTGCGGGTTTAGTTGCAGCTGGCCCCACAGGCTGCCAACCGGCAAGGCGGTTTCCTTGGCCGTGGCCCCCGGGTTGGAAAACAGTTTGTTCAGATCCGTCGGTGCCTGGGCGTGGGAGATGCTGTGCGCCGACGAGGCGATGACCTCGCCCCAAAGCACCGCCTGACGCCCTGCCCGCCCGGTGACATCCATGCCGTTGGCGAACGAATGAGCACCCCAGACGTACGCATCGAGGAACTCGGCCGACGGTCCCTCGCTATAGCGTCTGGCAGTGTCGGACCAGTGATTGTTGGTGTAGTTCGTGACCTCGTCAGGTGGCGAGTTGTTGAAGGCCTGATCGTACCAGGCTGAACCACTGACCCTTATGCCTACCGTCTGCCGGAAGTCGGCATCCAGCTCGGTCAGCAGATCCAGGCGGTTGGTGTAGATGCCACCCTTGGCGTAGCTGTAGGTGCTGTTGTTGCCGGCGGCCACTACATCATCCTGGCGGCCTTCGGCACGCATGCCCAGGTTGTAACGCAGCGTGCCGCCAAGGCTTAGGTTGTAATCAGGGTTGCCGGTGTCGAAGGTGTAAGCCTGCACACTGGTCGTGCCCGCCAAACTGACCATGCAGGCGCTCGCTGCCTGGACCACGAACCACATGCGCTTGTTACGGTTGAGATAATTCTTCACAACGCCTTCCTCGTTTATTTTTATAAGAACGTCGTTCCACCAGCAGGTCGTCGTCGACGCCGCGCCGTATAACAATATTACTTATATAAATGTTCTTTTCAACGAGTAAATGCCAGGAAGCCTTATGTAAGGTGAAAATAAATGATCGCGACGTAGGCAGGCAGCGGCCGACCGCCTCGAATGTGCAGTCAGGCCGTGCTTACGGTAGGTTGCGACAGGGGGAAGTGGGAATCAGCGGGCCAGGGCTTGGGCGCTCACCCAGTTACCGTGAACCTGACAGCGCAAGCGCAGGTCCACGACAAATGCCAGGTTGCCTTCATGCCCCGACTGCCGGGAAGCAATATGTACATGCTCTTGCACGGTGCAGTACGGCCCCGGTGCGAAAGACTTGATCTCGCCCGTATGCAGGTCCAGACGCATAATGGGCTTGGGTCATCTCGCACTCTCCTGCAAAAGTTCTTATTGTTATCAGTGTCCACGTACTGACGGCGCGACTGTTTCACCATCACGCTGCCGGTGGGCCGTGTCGATCAGATAAGCTTGAATACTGCTTACTCCCTTGGCATCCAGCACATCCGCAAAAGACGCCATACCACCATTAGCCAGGATGCCGCCGAGCACGATCTGTTCAAACGCGGTGTGCATGCCCAGCGGCATGTTGAACAGGTCCGGGTAATTGGAACGTGTTACGCCAATCCCGCCGCCATGGCAGCGCGCACAATGTAGCGCGAACAGGTGCGCGCCCTGGGCCAGCGCTTCGGCGTTTACCGGCAAGCGCGCTGGCAATTCGTTCAGTCCCGGCTCTGGGCGCCTCTCGGGTAGAGGCGTGGGAGTGCCGTCGAGCTTGAATGCCAACAATCGACCACGATTGGAGTTCTCATAGGCAGCGGCACCCGGCATCAGCTGTGAGCCGACCAGCCCGCCATAACCGGCCAGGACAGCAATGTATTGTTCACCGTTGATCGAGTAGCTCATAGGCGCCGCCATGATGCCGGTGCCAACATGAATGTCCTTGAGCAACTGGCCGTCCGTAGCACGGTAAGCTCGCAAATGACCATCGGTGGTACCTTGGAATACGAGATTTCCGCCAGTCGCCAGGGTCCCGCCATTCCACATGCCACTATTGGGTACACGCCAAATCTCTTTCTGTTTAAGAGGATCCCAAGCCATAAGGTATTCCTCGAAGCGCGGCTTGGGCTGGTTGGCGGTCAATTGCGCCAAGGCCTGCTGAGGAAGGGCAAAAAAGGGCGTGTAGGTCGATCCCCAATCCATGCTTCCCTTCTGGTAATGCCAGGCTTTTTCGGTGGAAAACACCATGGCTACATCGATCACAGGAATGTAGGCAAGACCGGTTTGCGGACTGAAAGCCATGGGCATCCAGTTGTGACCGCCAAGGGGTGAAGGGTAGATCAGCTTAGCGCTCTTACTGTAGTCGCCCTGTTCGGTCTTGACCGGACGCCCGGTGGCTAGATCAACATGGTCAGCCCAGGTTGCCGTAACGTACTTCTCGGCCGAGATCAGTTTGCCGTTGCGCCGATCCAGTACGTAGTAAAAGCCGTTCTTCGGTGCCTGCATCAGTACAGGTACGATTTGCGCATCTATCTTCAGTTCTGCCAGCACCATCGGCTGGGTGGCGGTGAAGTCCCAGCTGTCACCCGGCGTCGTCTGGTAATACCAGACCATGCGTCCGGTGTCCGGGTTGATGGCCAAAATTGAAGACAGAAACAAATTGTCGGTCTGCTCCTGACTACGCAGCCATACTGGATGGGGTGAGCCATTGCCGACACCGATGTACAGCAGGTTAAGTTGTGGGTCGTAGACCATGCTGTCCCAAACAGTGCCGCCACCACCCGCCTCCCATAGCGTGTCTTTGCTCCAGGTCTTGGCCGCCATCTCCATTTCCGGGCTTTCATAACCGTTTTTCGGATCGCCCGGCACCGTGAAAAAACGCCAGCGCTGTTCACCGGTCTTTAGGTCGTAGGCTGTGACATAGCCACGCACGCCAAACTCGGCGCCAGCGTTGCCAATTACTACCGTATTGCCAGCGACCTGTGGGGCGCCGGATAAGGTATAGCCTCGGCTGCGATCTATGAAAGTATCGATCTTCCAAAGCACCTTGCCAGTTTTTGCGTCGAGGCTAACCAGGTAGCCATCTAGCTGGCCGACGTACACGCGACCGTCCGCTAAGGCCACCCCACGGTTACTGACATCGCAGCATGTCTTACGAGCCCAAGCACCATCCAATTCAGGATCAAAACGCCATAGTTCTTTGCCCGTGATAGCGTCGACGGCCTGTACCACACCCCAGGGACCGGTGGCATAAAGCACACCATCAGCCATTACCGGGGTTGCCTGCATTCCGCGTTGAACCCGACCTCGACGAACACTGGCGTCGGTCTCCCAGGCCAACCCCAGCCGTCCGACCGAGCGCTCATCGATTTGCTGTAAAGGTGAGTAGTATTGCTTCCGGAAGCCTCCTCCCTGTGGCCAACTGTCGGCTGCCGGAGCCCGCTCTTCTGCCTGCACAGGCCCAAGGCCTGTCAGCACCATCAGGGTTACCACTAGCCGTAAAACACATTTTTTCGTATAGGTAGGCATTAAACTCATGGTGTCCTCATCGTCCGGATGGTAGCTATCCTGCCTGGCTACTTCAGGGGTGAACGCGGGTATTCAAGTCGCGGGCCATGCTCCTGCCAGCGAGGTAGTACACCATTGCCGCCAAGATGAAGCCCCCAGCACAGGTCACGATGGCACTGCGCAAGCCAATCACTGAGGCACCATGACAGGCCTGAGCCAGTATCGCTTCGGCATTCGCCGGAGCCATACCACCTGGGCATAGCGTGCTGTAATCACCGAGCGAAAAGGCGCGAGCGGCATAAAGGTCACTGGCTAAGCCAATAAACAGTGGCCCCAGGCCCATTCCAATGAGATTGAGTACAAATAGCAGGATGGCCGACGCCGATGCTCGCATCCGCGGCTCGGCCAGGTTCTGGGTCACAGCAAACGTTGGAGGTTGGTGAAACATCACGAACATACAACCGATGGCAATCCAAACCACGCTCAACTGCCAGCTCTCTTGCAGGAAACCGACTACGTAGCAAGGAGCAGCGGCGAGAAAACTCAAGGCCGGTACCCAGCCATACCATTTCTCTCCACGGCGCCCAGCCCAATCACTGATCACACCGCCCAGCGCACCACCAATCATCCCCGCACCGCCGGAAATGATCGCGAACATCAGCCCAGCCTTGGTGTAACTCATATCGAAGGCTCGGATCATGTACACCGGTATGAACAGATTGATACCGTAGACGGCAAACCCGCCCAACCCCGCACCTAGTGATATTCGACGAAACGTTGCCAGACCGAACAGTCGCTTCAATACGGTCACGAACGACGGGACATTGTCACTGTCCTGATAACACTCTTCGGACAGACCACGCTGGGGCTCGCGGAGTGTTGCGTACACCAGCAGGCCCAAGGCGATACCCGGCAAGCCCATTACGTAAAATGCCTCGCGCCAGCCATAGTGCTGCACCATCCATCCTCCCAGCACAGCACCGCCCGCGGCGCCCAGTGGCACGCCTAGGGAGAACAGGGCCAGGGCCGTGGCACGCCGCTCGCGAGGGAAGTGATCGGCAATCAGTGAATGTGCAGCAGGTACACACCCCGCCTCCCCCACCCCGACACCCATGCGAAACAGCAACAACTGAACAAAGTTACTAGCGGTGCCGCACAAGGCGGTCATTGTCGACCACACGATCACGCAACTGGCAATGATGCGAACACGGCTACGACGCTCTGCGAAACGAGCAATCGGTAATCCCAATACGGTATAGAACAGCGCGAATGCCAAGCCACCCAGCAACCCAAGCTGTAAGTCGCTCAGTTGCAAGTCCTCTTTAACGGCCTGGCCCACCGTCGCCATGATAATGCGATCCATGAAACTGGACGCATACACCAGCACCAGCATGCACAGCAGCCAGGCTCGGTAACCACGGGAGTTGAGTGTTGTTGACACGGGTGATTGCACAGACACGGGGGTCTGGTGGGTGCTGGAGATACTCATCACACACTCCTGCCGAGCCGCTGCACGGCTTCTATTTGTTGTTGAGACTGCTTAAGCCATAACTGCCACCTGCGTCCTTAGCCTAGCGACTTCAGGCAGCCATAGCAATGATATTTATATAAGGACGACTTAAATAAAAAGCACGCCTCCGACGACGCGCAATCCGGCCATGAACACGCAGATTCCAAGGCTTACATCGACTGCTTCAATTGCAATGACTTCGAAGGACTCAGCCGCTTCCTGTCGCTGGAAGACTGGCCCGACTTCATTGCCGGACCACTGCGCCTGGGCGAAAGCCTGCGCATCATCAGCCTGGTCCACTACCGGCTCGAGAACGGCCAGATCCGCCATATCAAGTCGGCCCGCTACAAGACCTATTGAGGCCTTACTCGTAGCGTTTGAGCATGGTCTTGGCGATGACCAGTTGCAGAACCTGACTGGTGCCTTCGTAAATGCGCATGGCCCGCGCATCGCGATAAAGGCGCTCGACCGGGTACTCAGCGACATATCCGCTACCACCGAAAATCTGCACGGCACGATCAGCGACGCGGCCCACCATTTCCGAACAGAAATATTTGGCAGAGGCCGCTAGCGTGCGTGCATCTTCGCCCTGTTGCAGGGCCTGACCCGCCCGCAGGGCCAGTGCCAGACCCGCGAGGTATTCGGCTTCAGAGTCGGCAAGCATCGCCTGGATCAATTGGAAATTCGCGATGGGCTGACCGAACTGTTTGCGCTGCAACGCGTAACGCGCCGCCTCGTCGATAATCCGCCGAGCCAACCCCACGGCAGAGGCGGCCACGCTGGCACGGCCGCTATCGAGCACCTGCATGGCAATGCGAAAGCCCTTACCTTCGTTTTGCGCCCCGCCAATGATGGCATCGGCCGGCACGCGAACATTCTCGAGAATCACATCGCAAATGGCTGAGCCTCGCTGGCCCATTTTCTTCTCTTGCTTGCCAATGTGCAGGCCTGGAGTACTGCGCTCCACAATAAAGGCGCTGATACCGTCCGCGCCAGGTTTACTCTTGTCCGTGCGGGCCATCACCGTGAAAATATCGGCGTGCAAGGCGTTGGTGATGAAACGCTTGGTACCGTTGAGCACATAGTGGTCACCGTCACGCACCGCCGTGGTTTTCAAGCTGGCAGCATCGGAGCCTGCCTCAGGCTCAGTCAGGCAGAAGGCCGCCCGGTATTCACCACTGGCCAACTTAGGCAGATAGCGTTGCTTCTGCTCGGGAGTGCCAGCCAACACAATGCCTTTGCTACCAATCCCCACGTTAGGCCAGAACACCAGGCGAAAGGCTTGGGAGGTCTGGCTAAACAGCATCTGTACCTGCATCTCCTGCTCGATATCCAGCTCCAGGCCTTCATATTCCTGAGGGATGCCCAAGCCGAAAAGCCCCATTTCGCGCATCTCGGCAACGATATCTTCCGGAACGGCGTTTTTCTCTTCGACGAGCTCTTCGAGAGGCATCAAACGGTTTTTCACGTAGCGTTCGACGGTATCCAGGAGTGCCTGAAAGCTTTGAGAATCAAATGCGCTTGCCATGGAGCAGATCCCTGTAGGTTGATTGGAGTTATGCGCAGTATGTAAGCCTATCTTATATAGATTGTAAAGCCTTCATTTTGATCAAAATAGCATGGACGCATCTTTACAACGTATGCAAACCTTATATACGTTATGCTTCCAATAACTCATCTGGAGCACAACAATGACAAACCAGAACCTGGGCAAGGCGCCCTATCGACGCATCGCCACCGAAGAAGCCTTCGCTCCGCCGGAAATGATCGATATCTATCGACGCATGACCACGGGCAAGACCCTGGATGATCCTGGCTTCAATACCATGTGGGGCTTTTACCTCAGCGGTACCAGTGAGCGGGCGCGCTTTATCATTGACGGCCTGGAAGATATGGAGTCTCAGCGCCTACGCCATATGGACGCTGCCGGTATCGACATGCAGATCCTCTCGCTGACATCCCCAGGCGTACAGGTCATGGACAAAGCCGACGCCGTTTCCTTCGCCCGCTACTCCAATGACTGGCTTGCAGAGGCCGTCGCACGTCACCCTAGCCGCCTCGCTGGCCTGGCCGCCGTAGCCCCTCAAGACCCCGCGGCGGCCGCCAAGGAGATTCACCGCGGAGTCACCGAACTTGGGCTCAAGGGGGTTATCATTAACTCCCATACTCATGGCGAATACCTGTCCGATCCCAAATTCTGGGAAATCTTCGAAGCCGCCGAAGCGCTGGATGTACCGATCTACCTACACCCCATGACGCCACCAAAAAACATGATCGAGCCGATGCTCGACTGTGGCTTGGACGGTGCCATTTTCGGCTTTGGGGTTGAAACCGGTATGCACGCCCTGCGCATCATCACAGCCGGCGTATTCGACCGTTTCCCCAAACTGCAGATGATCCTCGGGCACATGGGCGAGGCACTACCCTTCTGGATGTTCCGCCTGGACTACATGCATGCCGCGACCGTACGTTCAAAGCGCTACGCCAGCATGCAACCGCTCGAGCGCAAGCCCAGTGACTACCTCAAGGAAAACTTTTACATCACCAACAGTGGCATGGCCTGGGAGCCTGCGGTGAAATTCACCCAAGAGCAGATCGGCGAAGACCGCGTCATGTATGCCATGGATTACCCTTACCAATACGATCCTGCCGAAGTCACGGCCTTGGACAACATGAACATCAGTGACCAGGCCAAGAAGAAGTTCTTCGAGACCAATGCCACGCGACTTTTCAAGCTCGATTGACCCCCTGTCCCGTCCTGAAACAGGTTTAAACCTTTTTCAGGACGGGACACTGGATGCAAAAAGCCACCGCGCCAGGTTGTGTGAAAACACGCTGAAGGTACGCCAAGCAAACGCCCTGATTTGTTCGGGGCGTTTGCTGTTTCAGTCGATGGGAGGCTGCTTGCTACGCAGTTTCCAAGCGGATGCTGAAGGTCCGGGGGCGTTGTACGTCATCACGGCTGGCGTATTACAAGCAGAGCCAAGCTGGCCGGCACTAGAATCAATTCAGTGCCGGCATAGAGCGATCAGGTGGATCAACCTGCCGCGGAGGGAACCTCTACCGGAGCACTTGCGCCCCGTGCTTCCTCTTCCATCATCTGCTCAAGCAACTTGTTGAACTGAACAATGGCTTGGTCCGCGGCAAGCGGAATGACTCGCACTCCGGGCGAGCGCCGGATGGTACGCTGCTGCGCTTCCACGATGACCTTGTCCTCACTGAATGCTTGCTGGGCAATTTTTAGGAAAAGTTCTTTCTTGTCGGGCTCCTTTGACCAAGGACCAAACGCGAAGAAATAGCAGCTGGTAAACTCAGTGAGCGGGGTAACTGCCTGGCAGGACAGCGTCTTACGCAACGGCGCTACGCTTGAGTCCGGCTCTTGGCGGTTGAACTTCTCCGCCGTGCCCAGCGGATAGGTATCACCTCGAAGAAGGAAGATTCCCGGCACCAGAAAGTCGTAAGTGGTCCAGCGGTCCGTCTTCTCGCCATTCCCCACCCCAGCGGTTCCCTCAATCCAGCGAGAAACTCGAACCCCCCGCTCCAAACGCTGCACGCTTACCTTGGCATCAACCCACTGCTCTTCTGCAGCGAAGGAGTCGGAGGAGCCATGCACATAAGTCAAATGCGACAAATCCAGCAGATTGTCATTGATCAGGCGGTAGTGCGCGTCATAGTCCATTCGACCAGGAATCATCGACCAGTCAGAATGGAGATGGCCGACAAAGGGAGGAATCAAGCTTTCGTCAGCCTTTGCCGGATCCCCCATCCAGATCCATGCGGCACCGTGCAACTCCACTACTGGATAAGTCGGCACGCGGAGAAGGGGGGAAATCCTGTCCTGCCCTGGCACTTCGATGCACCGTCCATCATCCGCAAATTTCAATCCGTGATACATGCAGCGCAGCCCATCGCTTTCGAGACGCCCAACCGACAACGGGGCCAAGCGGTGGCAGCAGCGGTCAGCCAGGGCCACCAATTTGCCCTCTGCGTTTCTGAAGAGCACTATGGATTCTTCAAGAAGAGTGAACGGCTTGATTTCACCGGCAGGAAAGTCTTCTTTCCAGCCGACCATGTACCAACAATTCCTTACGTATTTCATAGCTAATCCTCTTGTAGTTGTTTGATGGATGCCGCCGGAACATGTGCGGCCGAATCAAGAATGAGGTCCGCTGCCTTCTCGCCGATCATCATCGCCGGCGCGCTGGTGTTACTCCCCGTCGCGTTGCAAGAGGTCAGCTACCTAATCGTGACGCATGAAGGCAGACTCCGGTGAGCAAGCGGCTTGGTTTTCCCGATTGCCCATCCGGAACTAGCAGCCCTGGTCTGCTCATATCGCCTCTATCAAGTCTCGAACGGGCCGTTACCTGCGTGAAAGGCCTTCATCCTGTTGCGCAGTCGCCTACCAGGGGCGCGTGCAATTCGGCAAAGCGGCGAAAACAAAAAGGCGTGACCATCCAACCAGCGGTCGCACTTTTGTACACCGTGATGGCTCAAACCACCGGCGCTTTGCCTTTGCTCAGCTGATCTGCAGGTACCCAGTTACCGTGCAAGCCGCTACGCAAGTGCGTCGGAATGTGGACCGTAGCAATAGGGCCTTCGTCGACATGTTGCGCATCGAGGATTACCAGTGCTGACGACATGGTCTCGTAGACATTCATCAACCCCATCAGATAACCATCGCCTTCGGGGGCGTTTGCATTGCGGGGGACAAAAACTGGCTCCTGCAGGGTGGTCTTCGGCCCGCAGAACCATTGTTTGCTGACTCCGGTGGCCATGTCGATATGGCCCCAAGCATTTATCAGAAGGCCGGAAATACTGCGTCCGGTGGCGGGATCCAGCGGCAGACTGGGATCCATGACACACAGGTAGCCGTGGCGATACGAGTGGCAGGCGTAGCGCTCATCGATCTTCGGGAATTCACCCGTCATGTTCGAGAGTGTGCGAGCTTCCCAGCTGCCATCCTTGGAGCTCAGGTCCAGGGTCCAGCGCGTCATACGCGCGGTGCCTCCTTCGCGATCGAACGGGGCGCCGGTGATGTCCGGGAAGAAGGGGAAGCCGTTGCTACGAGCTGCCGGCGTGTCGAAATGGATTTTGTTGCCGTCGTTGAACGCGTTCATCACATGGGAGCAGAACTGATTCGGCGCCCTGAACAGACGCAGGTCCTTGCCCTCGCCGCGGCGCGGCAGAACTGCAAGATAGACATCCTTCGAACTGTCCCAGCCGAATACCGGCTTGCCTTCACGAGCGCGTTCCAGGCTGGTGCAGACGGGCACGATGGGCCAAACCACGTAGTCTTCGGTAACGCCGAAGTCATGCATCAGGTTGGCATAGGGAACCTTGAACCAGGTTTCGTGAACCACTTGGCCGTGGCGGTCGATTACGTAGTAGGCGACATCGTCGGACCCTATGCCTTTGGCGTGGTAACCGAAGCCAATCATCTCCCCGGTCGCATAGTCATATTTCGGGTGAGCAGTGAACGCTTCGCTGGTCACCTTTCCGCCGAAGCTGGTATCGCCAATGGTTTCCAGAGTGAAGGGATCCATCTCCGTGGGAAGGCTGTCTTCCTTCATCGCATACAGGCGTCCCTCGTGGAAGAAAATATTGGTGTTGGCAGTGCTGCGACTGATGCCTTCCACACTCGGGTCGTCGGTGTACGGGTTGCGGTAGGCGCCGAACAGGGGACGGCCAGCCTTCTCCTCAGCGAGGAACTTTTGAGTACGGGCGTAGCGGGTCTTGAGGCTTACGCGCCCCTTCTCGAAACGGAACATGGAGATCATGCCGTCGCCGTTGAAGTAAATGTCATTCCCCAGCAGCGGTGGGTAGTGCGGGTCTGGCCCGACGCGATAGAACGCCCCTTCGATGTCCGGCAACTGACCCTCGATCTCCAGGTCGGGAATGTCGAGCTCCATGCGGTTTGGTCGGTTGAAGCCGGTATAGATTGGCAGTTGCGGGAAAGTCTTCATCGGGCGTCCTCGCTGAGGTTTTGTAATGGGACCGAGATGACAGGCTAAGTCGTATGTGGGCGTGCGGGTAGAGCCGAGGACGGAATCCGCTGTTCCGTTTCTGGAACGCTCTTGGCTCTGGAGTAGTTACTGAATTCCGCGCGCAGCACCTCGAGAAATGCGTTCAACCGTGCGGGTTGATGTCGTCGTTCGACGTAGGAGGCATAGGCTTGGGTGGGTGGTAACGAAAGCTCGGGTAGCAGGCGTTGCAAGCGGCCGGCGGCCACTTCAGCGGTGCACATGGCCACCGGCAGTATCGATAATCCGACCCCTTCCAGAACCAGTTGGAAAGCAACGCCAATTTCCGACACCAAGGCGCGCACTTTTGCACTGTCGGCGTTGCCGGCCCCAACTGGCCAGGTACCGTCGCGCAAATGTGTGTCCAGCAAAACCCAATCGACCTTTGCAAGGTCTTCGATTGAGTTTGGTTTACCTGAGCGTGCGATGAACTCTGGGCTCGCGTAGAGCCCCCGTTCCAGTTCTGCTAGTAAGCGGCTAGGTAGATTTGGATTGCCAACCCGGCCGACATGAATGGCAACGTCATAGGCGCTTTCGCCGAGGTCTACCGGATTGTTGGTCGCCATTATCTCCAGTTTAACCTGGGGGTACTGGCGGGCGAAGCAAGCAATTACGCGGGTCACCACCGCTCCGCCGAAGCCGAAGGGCATGCTGATGCGAAGGGTACCGGTGGGCTCCGAGTGCGTCTCGCTTGCTAGGTCGGTGACGCTCGCCACTTCAGTGCGGATGCGCTCACAGTGCTCCAGGATTGCCTTCCCGGCTTCAGTGAGCATAACGCCCCGG
Organism: Pseudomonas sp. LS1212; assembly: GCF_024741815.1. Classification (NCBI taxonomy): domain Bacteria; kingdom Pseudomonadati; phylum Pseudomonadota; class Gammaproteobacteria; order Pseudomonadales; family Pseudomonadaceae; genus Pseudomonas; species Pseudomonas sp. LS1212. Next base: position 1,966,582 of record NZ_CP102951.1, on the reverse strand, counting down.
GCATTGCGCTTGACCAGGACCAATTCCAACTTCTCCTCCAGAGCCCGCAATTGGCGGCTGAGGGTGGCCTTGGGTACACCGCAACGAACGCTTGCGCGGGCCAGGCTCCCGGCAGTGGCGATCTCGTGAAAAAGCATCAGTGCATTCAGATCGATGGACGGCACGAAGGAACCTGCTAAGTAAGGATACCTGATTAATAGTACCGCAGATGAAACCTTGGGTGGTGGGACGGGGGAATGTAGCCGCGCTTGCGCAGGTCTGGGCTCGACGCCTGGCGGGGCTCTATGGCCGGTGGATTGTCAGCCCACCATCGCTACGTTCAGGAGGTTACCCCATGCAGTGCGAGGGGTGTACCCAACCGCGCATACACGAGACTCATATCAGACCCGGAATGCCCCCGCTACCTCGCGCAGCGAAGCCGATAGTCCATCCAGGTCTGCTGCCACCGCAGCTGCTTCACGTGCTGATCGATTATTCTCGGCAACCATGTCAGTCACCTGCTGGACCCGCAAAGCCAGATTCTGAGCGGCCTCGCTCTGTTCGGCCAACAATGCGGCAATCTCATCAACGGTCTGGCTAACGCGCCCTGCGCTGGAGTGGATGGCCTGCATGCAATCAGAAGCCTCGTCGGACAGTCGCCGGCCGCCTTCGACACCGCTGACGACCTCTGTCATATCCCCCACAGCACTCTGCGCCGAGCGTTGCATTTCCTGAACCACCTGGCTGATCTCCTCAGTCGAGCCAGCCGTGCGCTCAGCCAACTGCCGAACCTCATCCGCCACGACGGCGAAACCACGGCCAAGATCGCCTGCCCTAGCAGCTTCAATAGCAGCGTTTAATGCGAGCAGGTTTGTCTGGTCGGCAACGTCGCGAATCACCTTCATGACGCCCGAGACTTGAATAGTCTGAACGCCGAGCGCTTGGACCTGGTCACCCGCAACCGAAACGCATCCTAAGATTCGCTCCATCTCAACGCTGTTGCGCAAGGTGATCTTGCCGCCACGCTCTGCCTCACAAGCCGCTTCACGGGCGAGTTCCAGAGCACGCTGGGTACCTTCGGAAATGCTTTGGATACTGCTGGTCATTTCGCGAATGGCCATCGCCATCTCCTGCGCCGCCTCGCTCTGTCCACTAGAAGACTGCGAGACCTGCTGCGACATGGCCGATAAGCTTCCCGATGCAGTCGATACAGACTCGGCGTAGGTGGAAACCTCTCGAAGCGAGAGTCGAAGACGTTCCTGCAACTCATTGAAAGCCTGTGCCGCCTGGCCTACTTCTGCTGCGCCATTTGTGTCCACATGCCCGGTGAAATCCTTGCTTGACGCAGCCTTAACGATGGCGGCTCGCAATCGCTCCAGCGTCCCGACAATGCTGCGCCCCACCAGGGCCGAACCAATGAGCAACGTCAGCGCCGCGACAACGAAAAAGCCACCGATCCCCCATTGAGAACCGCTGCGTACCTGCTGCGCTACCATCCGGTCAGCCTGAACCTGGGCGGTGGTCGAGGCGATAAGTCCCTCAAGCCCTTCAGCAACCGCCAAGCTGGCTGAGGTAACGGCCAATCCGTAGCTGCGCAACATCTGGACATGCTGCAGCACCTGGGCCCAGTGCTGCGCAGAAACGATCTGCTGTAGCGAATCCTCGGCCTGCTTCCCCTCCTCGCGCCACTCCTGCCAGTGGTCCTCGAACGCCTCCCAGCCAGGGGGTTTCGTCGACTGCGACATTGCCTTGAGGTAGCGCGCCATACCCTCGGCTGCTTGGCGATCAGCTTCTCGCTTGGAGTCGAGGACCTCCTGAAAATAGGTATGCGCTTGTTCAAGCGAGGCATCGGGCTTAGTCGCCGCATAGGCGTCTAGTTCATCAATGTAGGAACCAAGGCTATTAGCCAAAATGATTTGCCCATCTAGTTGAGCAATGCGCACGGTCATCAGACTGGTAAGGGCTGGCACACTTCGTTCGCTGATTGCATCCAGCACTGTGCCAAGACGTCCGGCAGCAAGAACCCCGGAGAGCCCCACCGCAATCAAAGCGCCAAGGGAAAGCAGAGCCACGCCCGCCAGGCGGGCTCTAATCGTCAGATTCAACATGATAGTCTCGATATGTCTAGCGAAACGCACTTGCACTGGCGTGCCGGAGGATGGCGGCTTAATCCCCTCCTAGTAGCAGATTTCCCTAATCGCACTGGCGCCCCAGTGCAGTGGATGCAAGTGATTCAAGCGAAGCCCTATTGGCTCGCAGGGAGGGAAGGAGAGCGGTGTCACGCCCCCCTTTGTGTACGACGATCAAGCACACACGCCGTGGTGGGTTGGGCTAGCGTTCACCACTAGCCACACCCCCATCATGGCCCGGGTTCACAGCCCGACGATTACAGACTTGGTTTCGGTGTAGGCAAGAACCCCTTCCTGCCCATTTTCTCGTCCGACACCCGATTCCTTGAAGCCGCCGAAGGGTAAGGCGAAGTCCATGCCAAACGGGGTGTTGACCTTAATCGCTCCGGCCTTCAGCTTGCGAGCCAGGCGGTGTGCGGTGCTGATGTCACGGGTCCAGACCGAGGCAGCCAGTCCGTAAGGGCTGTCATTACCGCGCTCGGCCAAGGTATCCAGGTCTTCGTCATCGAAGATCATGGCGCTGAGTACCGGCCCGAAGATCTCCTCGCGGAACACGCTCATCTGCGGTGTGGTATGAGCCAGCACGGTCGGGTTGACGAAATAGCCTTCACGGTCAGGCGACTGCCCGCCCACCACCACTTGCGCACCCTCCCTGCGACCAGCTTCGATGAAACCGCTGACACGCTGCTTCTGCTCGAGGGAAACCAGCGGACCAATTTCAGTACCTTCATCCGTACCCGCGCCTACACGCAGTTGCTGGGCCCGGGCAGAAATACCTTCCAGCACCTGGTCATAGACCTTGCGGTGTACATACAAACGAGAGCCGGCCACGCACACCTGCCCAGAGTTGCTGAAAATCCCTTGTACTGCGGCCGGAATAGCACGCTCAAGATCTGCGTCGGCGAAGATGAAAGTGGGCGACTTGCCGCCCAGCTCCAAAGTGACACGCTTGAGTGTACGCGCCGCCGCAGCCATGATCGCCTTGCCGACCGAGGTTGAACCGGTAAACGAGATTTTGTCCACCATCGGATGCTCGACCAGCGCCTTGCCCGCCGACTCCCCAAGCCCGGTGACCAGATTGAACACCCCTGGCGGAAAGCCCGCTTGCTCGATCAATTGCGTCAGGCGCACGGTGGTCAGGGGCGTTTGCTCGGCAGGTTTCAATACAATGGTGCAACCAGCAGCCAAAGCGGGGGCCAGCTTGCCCACCGCCATCAACATCGGGAAGTTCCAGGGAACGATCTGGCCTACTACCCCGACGGGTTCGCGCACCGTATAGGCATGGTGCTCACCAGGCACTGACACGGGAATGGTCTCGCCCGTCAGTTTGGTTGCCCAGCCCGCGTTGTATCGCAGGATTTCCGGAGCACCGTTCATGTCGATCATCCGTGCAGCGGCCAGTGGCTTGCCGTTGTCCAGCGATTCGAGCAACGCTAGCTCGTCGGCATGGGTACTAATCAGCTCCGCAAGCTTCCACAGCAGATGGGTGCGTTGGGCACCGTTCATCTTTGACCATGGGCCACTGTCGAACGCTCGGCGTGCCGCACGTACCGCCAGGTCGACATCCGCGCTTGCGCCTGCAGCAGCGTGAGCAAATACTTTCCCTGTCGCCGGGTTGAAGACCTCAAAGGTCTCACCAGACTGGGCTGCCTGCCAGTGACCATCGATATACAGTTGCTGTGGCTGGGCGAGAAAGCCCGACTGCAGCGTTTGAATGCGCTCTTGTACGGTCATGATGACAACTCCTGATTATCAATGGCTTGAGGGGTAGAGGCTGCGTTCTGTCGTGTAGCACTTGAAGTGGAATTTGAGCGTCCCAACACCAGATCGGCACCTTTTTCGCCGATCATGATCGCCGCAGCATTGGTATTGGCGCCGGGAACCGTAGGCATGATCGAGGCATCGATCACGCGCAGCCGACCTACCCCGTGCACCCGAAGTTGCGGGTCCACTACTGCCAGCGGACCATGGCCCATGCTGCAGGTGCCTACAGGGTGCTGAGTAACCCCAGCCGTTTCGCGGATAAAGGCGTCCAGTTGGGCGTCGCTATGGATCTCGATGCCCGGCAAGACTTCGGCGCCGACCCAGTCGGCCTGGGGCCGGGTAGCATAAATCCTGCGTACCGCTTCGATGCCTCGCCTCAGCGTGGCAAAATCTTCTTCATTATCGAAAATGTTCAACTGCACTTTCGGTGGGTCGGCCGGGTTACGCGAACGCAGGGTCATCCAGCCACGGCTTTGCGGATGCAGCAGGCAGATCGACACGGACAGGCGATGAGACTTGGGTTTGACCACACCGGGAAACCAGAGCCCGGCATCGAGGCGAACCGGGTTGCACAACAACTGGATATCGGGCTGCTCCAAGTCATCCCGGGTACGCAGCACGATGTTGCAGCTATTGATCTGGCTGGCGAATGCCCCCGTACCGAACAATTTCCACCGCACCACCGACCACAAAGCCTTGTCCAGGCGCAGCTCGTTGATGAAGGTCACCGGCCGGCTGGCTTCAAAGTCGATGTTGACCCGTGGGTGCTCCGACAGGTTGCGGCCTACCCCGGGGAGTTCCTTGAGTACCTCGATGCCATGACGCTGCAATTCGTCACGGGGGCCGATGCCTGACAGCATCAACAGTTGCGCTGAGTTGTAGGTACCACTACTGAGGATCACTTCACGCTGGGCCATGGCCCGTTGCAGCTGGCCGTCCTTGAGGTACTCGACGCCTACGGCACAGCCATTGTCCAGCAGTACCCGCTGGGTCAGCGCCTGGGTGATGACCGTCAGGTTCGGGCGCTTGAGCGCACCGTGCAGGTAGGCACGCGCCGTACTGGCGCGGCGCCCGCGCGCATCGATGGTCACTTCACCCCGGGCAAACCCTTCCGGCTGCGCATCCAGATCATCGCTGGTCTGGTACCCCACCGCTTCGGCAGTTCGCATCAACGGCTCGTGCAGGCGCCCCCGGGTTTCGATCGGCGTAATGCTCAAAGGGCCTGTACCGCCATGCAGGGCGTCACTGCCGCGCCAGCTGCATTCGGCACGTTTGAAATAGGGCAGCACATCGGCATAGCCCCACCCTTCGCAGCCCATGTCGCGCCATTGATCGTAGTCACGTGGATGGCCACGCATGTAGAGCATGCCATTGATCGACGACGAACCGCCCAAGGCCTTGCCCCGGGGTATCAGGATTGATCGACCATTGAGGGTGGGCTCGGCCTCGGACTTGTAGTCCCAGATAAATTCAGGCCGACGCAGAGCCTTGAGAAAGCCCATGGGCATGGTCAATAAAAACCTGCGATCACTCCCCCCTGCTTCCAGCACCAGCACCGAATACCGTCCGTCTGCGCTCAAGCGCTCGGCAAGCACGCAGCCTGCCGAACCTGCGCCGACAATGATGTAGTCGTAACCCGCTTTTGTTGTTGTGTGCATATCAGGTTCAACTCATGTGCTTCAAAGAGGAAAATGCCCAACCTGGGTTTCCACGGTAATCCAGCGCAAGTCCGTGAACTCATCAATCCCGGCCGTGCCGCCAAACCGTCCATAACCACTGGCCTTCACGCCGCCAAAGGGCATCTGTGCTTCATCGTGCACCGTGGCACCGTTGATGTGGCAGATGCCGGAATCGATCCGTTTGGCAACCCGCAAGGCGCGGGCGATGTCGCGACTGAAAATTGCTGCCGATAGCCCGTACTCGCTGTCATTGGCTACAGCGATGGCCTGGGTCTCGTCTTTGACCCGCACCACGCAGACCACCGGACCGAAACTTTCTTCATGGTAAATGCGCATGTCGGGGGTGACGTGGTCGAGCACTGTGGCATCCATCAGCAACTCCCCCTTGGCAGCACCGCAGACCAAAGTGGCCCCTTTGGCCAAGGCATCATTGACAAGCACCTGCAGGGCTAGGGCCGAGCGCTTGTCTACCACTGAGCCAAGAGGGCTGCGGCCCTCGCGCGGGTCACCCGCTGTGAGGGTCGCGGCCTTGCTGGCCAGCTTGTCGACGAACGCGTCGGCAACCTGCTCATCCACGACTAGCCGCTCGGTGGACATACAGATTTGCCCTTGATTCATGAACGCGCCGAATGCTGCCGCCTTCACGGCCTCGTCCAGATCCGCATCGTCGAGGACCAGCAACGGTGCCTTTCCGCCTAGTTCGAGTAGCACTGGTTTTAGCTGGCGCGCAGCCGATTCCGCTATCAGTCGGCCCACTCGGGTAGACCCGGTGAAGTTGATGCGCCGCACCGCGGGATGCTCGATCACCGCCTCGACCACCGCCGCAGCCTCCTGCGCGCTATGACTGATAACGTTCACCACCCCGCTGGGAAAGCCTGCTTCACAGAGGGCTTCTCCGATCAGGTAGTGGGTATAGGGACAGATTTCCGACGCTTTGAGTACGACCGTGTTGCCGCATGCCAACGGCCAGGCCAGTGCACGCACCCCCAGAATCACCGGTGCATTCCAGGGTGCTATGCCGAACACCACGCCAGCGGCCTGGCGAATACCCATGGCCAGGCAACCGGGTTTGTCCGACGGAATGACCTGACCGGTAATCTGAGTGGTGATGGCAGCCGCTTCACGCAACATATTGGCCGCCAGCATTACGTTGAAACGGGCCCAACCAGCAGTGGCGCCGATTTCAGCAGCCATGGCCGTTACAAATTGCGGCTCCTTGGCTTGCAGGCAATCCGCTGCCCGAAGCAGCAATGTGCGCCGGGCATTCGGCCCTGTCTCGCTCCAGCCGAGAAACGCCTGTGCGGCGGCGTCGACCGCGCGCCGCGCATCGTCAGGGCTTGCGGCGGCGGCGCAGGTGGCCACCTCGGCGGTCAGTGGGTTCAGGCGCTCGAATGTTCGCTGCTGACTGGCTGCAGTCGGATTATTATCTATCAACAATTGGCAATGATGCATGATCCCTCCCGGGTTCAGCCTTGGCTGATCTGCTTAATGGTCAGGCAGGCTTCAAGTCCTTCGATGGCGTTTTCAGCACCATGGCCGCTATCCTTGATCCCGCAGAACGGGGCATCGGCCGAGCCTACAGCCGTCGTGTTGATGCCGACCATCCCTGCCTCCAACGCATCGCCCACGAGAAGTGCGGTTTTCGCCGATTGGGTAAAGGCATAGGCGGCCAGGCCAAAAGGCAGTCTGTTGGCCTGTTCGATGACCTCATCAAAAGTCCTGAACGGCTGTATCAGTGCCAGCGGACCGAAGGGTTCCTCATTCATGACCCGTGCACTAAGGGGCAATTGGCTAATCACCGTGGGCTCGAAGAAGTACCCTCCATCGAGCGCGATAGGATGACCGCCAGTGTGAATCTGCCCGCCTTGGCGACGGGCGTCCTCAACCAGTGCCTGTATCGCTTCGACACGCCGCTCGTGGGCCAGCGGCCCCATGCGTGTACTTGCTTGCAGGCCGTTACCGACCGTCACGGCGCGGGCACGCAAGGTAAACTCTTCAAGAAAGCGCGAGTAGACGTTTTCCTGGACATAAAATCGGGTCGGCGAGATGCACACCTGACCGGCATTGCGATACTTGCTGCCCACCATCAGGTTCAGCGCCTGATCCAGATCGGCGTCATCGAACACCAGAACGGGGGCGTGCCCTCCCAGTTCCATGGTCGTACGCTGGCCACCGTCGGCCGCCAGTTTCATCAGGTGCCTGCCGACCGCAGTCGAGCCGGTGAACGACAGCTTGCGGATGATGGGAGATGCCAGCAGGTGCCGCGAGACCTGGTCCGGTACCCCGTAGACAATGTTCATGACGCCTGCCGGCAATCCAGACTCGATCAAGGCTTGAGCGATCAGCATCGCCGAGGCCGGTGCTTCTTCTGGCGGTTTGAGAATGACCGAACAACCGGCACCGATCGGCGCGCCCAGCTTGCGCGCCGGGTTGCCCAACGGAAAATTCCAGGGCGCGAACGCTGCCACGGGGCCCACGGGTTCCTTGACGACCATTGTGCGCGAACCGGGTTGACGCGGAATCACCCGTCCATACGCACGTCGCCCCTCTTCGCCATACCACTCCAGGCATTCGGCGGCGGCTTGCAGCTCAATGCGGGTTTCTCCCAAGGGCTTGCCCTGCTCGAAAGTAGCAATGGCGGCGATCTCATCGCGCCGCGCCAGCAACCAGTCCGCAGCGCGGCGTAGCACTCGCGCCCGCTCCAGCGCTGGCGTGGCCCGCCACAGCGCAAATCCACGCTGTGCAGACTCTAGCGCACGGTCAAGGTCGTCAGCTGTAGCCAATGGCACCTGGCCGATGATTGCGCCAGTGGCGGGGTTGATGACCGGCTGGGTATCGCGGCCGTCGGCAGCAATCCATTGGCCATCGATGTACATCTTGATCTCGGGGTAGTTCACGGCAGGCCTCTCATGAGTAAATGATGAATTCGTCAGCTCCTGTCCGGCTCCGACAGGAAGTGCAGTACCCGCTCATTGAACAGGGTCGGATTTTCAAGGCTGCTGAGATGAGCCACGCCTTGTAACGTGATTAACGTAGAACCGCTCACGGCCGACGCGATTCCCTGCGCGGCCATCTGCAGTGGTGGCGGCTCATCTGCTCCGCAGATCACCAGCACCGGGAGCTCAATTGCACCGAGTGACTGGCGCAGATCGACATCCCTCAAAACGGCAAGATTGGCGATGAACCCCTGCACGGACATCGAGGCCATCCGCGCCACCAGGTTGTTGGTCAAATGCGGTTCGCGGGCCTTGAAATCATCACTGAGCCAGCCATGGATCATTGTCCGTGCAATCTCGGCCAGCCCCTCTTCCCGAGCCTTTTCAGCCAGTGCCGCAAACCCCTCCTTTCTGGGAATAAATGCTGCGCTGTTGGCAACCACCAGCCGCTCAATCAGCCCGGGCATTTCAGCCGCCAGCCATAACCCGCACATCCCGCCCTGGGATAGCCCGACAAAATGAGTACGATTCACCTCGAGTGCAGCGAGCACTGCCAGAGCATCACGGCCTAATGTGTCGACGCCGAATTCGGTTTCGGGACTGTCGGAGCGACCATGACCGCGACTGTCATAGCGAATGACTTTGAAATGCTCCGCAAGTGCTGCCGCAAGTTCATCCCAGAAGCTCAGATCACAGCCTAGAGGGTGGCTTAGCAGCACTGCTGGCGCGTCGAAGTTGCCCTCCACTTGGCAATGAATCAAGCAGCCATCAAAGCTGGGTATCCACTTATTGATGCACTGCATCGGTCACGACCTCCTTAAAGTTGAGATGACTGCCCTGACCTGCCTGCGCGGCGATCAGCTCATCAAACATGCGATTGAAGGCCATGACGGCCTGGTCCATCGCCAGCGGTATCACGGCAACCCCCGGCGAACGATCAATGCACTTTTGCTGCGCCTCGATGATCTGCTGGTCCTCGGCAAAAGCATTTTTGGTCATTTGGAGAAACAGATGTTTTTTATCGGCGTTCTCAGCGTTCGGGCCGACGGCAAAGAAGTAGCTCGTGGTCTTCTCGGTGAGGGGTGTGACTGCCTGGCAGGTGAAGGTCTTACGCAGCGGCGGCAGGTCTGCCGGCGGCTCCTGGCGATTGCAGCGTGCCGCCGTCCCCGCCTCGAATACGTAGATGTACAGGAGGAAAACGCCAGGCACGAGGAAGTCAAACGTGCTCCAGTGATCGGTTATTTCGTCCGACTGCCCGAGGATACCGGGTCGGCGGGCAGATTCGATCCAGCGCCCGACACGGACACCGCGCGGTATCTGCTGCACCTGCATTTTTGACAAAGCCCATTGATCTTCGGCTGCAAACGAATCCGCCGCATTGTGCACGTAGGTCAAATGGGAAAGGTCCAGCAGGTTGTTGTTGATTAGCCGGTAATGGGCCTGGTAATCCATCTGCCCGGGCAGCATCGCCCAGTCGGGATGGTTGATCCCGATGAATTCAGGGATCAGCTGTTCGTCCGCCTCACCCTCACCCATCCACAGCCAGACCGCACTGTGGCGTTCCAACGCGAGGTAACTGCGCACCCGTACTTTTGGCGAAATGCGATCCTGCCCGGGGATCTCGATGCAGGCGCCCTGGGCATTGAACTTCAGACCGTGATACATGCAACGCACGTCATCACCTTCGAGGCGGCCGCAGGACAAGGGCGCCAGGCGGTGACAGCAACGATCCTCAAGGGCACCGAACGAGCCATCGCTTTTGCGGAAGATAATCACGGCCTCACCCAACAAGGTGAACGGCACGAGCGTCTCCGGAGCAAAATCGTCTGCCCATCCGACCATGTACCAGCACTCTTTCAAATACTTCATTGGTTCATTCCCATTGGTGAGGTAATTAATTCAGGCTTCGATACGCTACTTACTGGTTTGCACAAGATCAGGTCGGCAGCCTTTTCCGCGATCATGATCACTGGCGCATTGGTATTGCCGCCCACAATGCGTGGCATTACCGACGCGTCGGCCACCCGCAACCCTTCGATGCCATGCACACTCAGTCCGGCATCCACTACCGCGTCGGCACCCAAGCCCATGGCGCAGGTACCGGCAGGATGAAACGCAGTGCCAATCATGCTGCGTACAAACTGATCGATCTCACTATCACTCTGGACAGTGGTACCCGGCACTAGCTCATGGCTGACCAATCGTGCAGCCGGCTGCGTTGCAAAGAACTCACGCATGCCGCGCACGGCACGACGAAAGAACAACCGATCACTTTCGGCCTGCAGCAGGTTGAACTGGATCGCTGGCTTGGCGAGGGGATCTGCCGAACGTAGCTGAACATGACCCTTGCTGTCGGGTCGCAAGCACACATTGGCGGTGGAAAGCTGATGACCAACACCCTTACCTACCAGTGGGTACCAGACCTTGGCATGACCTGCCACGGGACTGATCAGCGTCTGGCCATCGGGGCGGTCCAGCCCCACTTCACTGTGATAGAACAGCATGCCGCTGACCGGTAGCCCAGCCGCAGGCCCGGTGCCGAACAACTTCCACTGAATCACCGAACGGGCCAAACGGTCGTAGCGCAATTGCGAGTCGAAGGCAATCGGACCGTTGGCGGCGAACTCTACCCGGATGGAATGGTGATCCTGAAGACTCTGCCCGACACCGGGCAGGTCCAGGTGCACGTCGATGCCGTGCTTGCGAAGTGACAGGGCCGGGCCAATACCCGAGAGCATCAACAACTGTGGTGAGTTGAACGCACCACCACTGAGGATGACCTCGCGATCGGTGAACACCTGATGGCGCTGGCCATGCTCGATGTACTCCACCCCGATGGCCCGATGGCCCTTGAACAACACGCGAGTGGTCATACAGCCCGTTCGCACTACCAAGTTGTGCCGAGCACGTACTGGGTGCAGAAATGCCTGCGAAGTGCTTGCCCGACGCCCCTTGGCAACGGTGAAGTCAGGCGCGCCGAAGCCTTCCTGATCCTCACCGTGGAAGTTATCGACCGAGCGATGTCCCAATCGCTGCGCGGTCCGTGCCAGGTCATCGTAAAGGTGCGCATCACCTTGGTGTCGAGAAACACCCATGAGCCCCTCGCCTCCGTGGAAACGTGACGTGCCACGCCAGTTACACTCACTGCGACGAAAGTACGGCAGCACATCCTCATAGCCCCATCCTTTCAACCCCATGTCCCGCCACTCGTCATAGTCGCGGGAATGGCCGCGGGCATAGAGCATTCCGTTCACCGATGAGCATCCACCCAGGACCTTGCCGCGAAAAACCGGAAGGCGGCGATTGTCGGCATAAGGCTCCGGTTCGCTCACATAGCCCCAGTCAATAGCCGGGTTGGTGAACATGTTGCGGAACGCCAACGGCATACTCATGTAGGGCATGTTGTCCGTACGTCCAGCTTCTAGTAGGAGCACGCGGTGAGAAGGGTCGGCGCTCAACCGATTGGCCAGCACACACCCGGCCGAACCGGCGCCAACGATGATGAAATCGAAAGTGTTCATCCGTTAGCCTCAGCCCATGGCGTAATAGCGAAACAACGTGTAATCCGGGTTCAGGTGTCGCTCGCCGCAACCAACGATCACCGTGCGGCTCAGCCAGTCATGAGGCCCCACCGGGACCTTGAAAGTTGGCGCCAAACGAAAGTAGGCCGGCTGAATCAACTGATCCGGTGAGGCATCGACAGGGCGCTGGGCTGGCACCACAAAGCCGCGGTTTTGCACATACACCGTGGTGCCGTCATCGAGTTCGAGCAGGTAATGAGCATTGATCACTACCACGCCATCGGGCCGAATATCTGCCCAATCCGCCCCCCCATGGGGGATCACTCTGCCATTGAGTCGCGGGCCTTCGACCACCCCGCCCGCCACTGAGGTAAAGCCGACTTCCCCACCGCCACAGACTGGACCGAAGCGCTGCCGCTGGTCAAAGTCGATACGGATGTCAAAAATGTGCTCTTGGTTCAACGTGAGGTTCATTATTGTTATCCCTCCAATTTCTGTAATGCAGCAGGCGGAAAAAACTTCGGCCCTCTCAGGCAACGACCAACAACGCATCCAGTGCCACGCAACCTTGCGGCTGGACCACCAATGGGTTGATATCGATTTCCAGCAAGTTCGGATTGCCGAGCATCAAATCCGCCACTCGACGCACTACTTTGGCCACGGCATTGATGTCCCTAGGCGGTTGGCCACGCACTCCGTCCAGCAGTGCGGCACCTTTGAGCAGACGAAGCTGTTCCAGGATCTGTGCCTCACTCAAATCAGCAGCCATCAACCGCACATCCTTAAGCACCTCGATATGGATACCGCCCAACCCAATCAGGATTACAGGCCCCCACTGCGGGTCGCGACGCGCGCCGACCACCAGTTCCAAACCCGGCGCCGACATACGCTCAACCAACAAACCGTCCAGCGTCAGCCCCGGCATCGCGTCGCCTACCTGATCCATCATCCGGCTCCAGGCCTGGCGCAGGCTCGGCTCATCCTTCAAACCGATCGCTACCCCGCCAATGTCACTCTTGTGGGTCAGCGTATCGGCCTGGGCCTTGAGGACTATCGGGTAGCCAATATCAGCGGCAATAGCCACAGCCTGATCAACGCTCCGCGCCAGGCGACCGTCTAGCACTTCAAGCCCCAACTCAGCCAACCACTGCTTACCCTTGTACTCGGCCAACGGTCCGCTGTTCAGGCCCTCGAGCAAAGGTACCGACCTTACGTCACTACGGACCTGAGCAGCATGGAACAAGCGACCGTACTCATGCACCTTCGCCAAGGCACGCAATGCACGATCGGGTGAACGGAAAAACGGTACCTGACTGTCTCTGATACATGCTGTGACCTCGTCGGCCAACGCCGAGCCATCCCCCATGAAGGCAAAAGCCACGGGTTTTTGCGAATCGGTCATCACAGGCAGCAAAGAACGCACCTTGTCCATCTGCTGCGTGGGGCCACCGCCCATCAATGGCATCAGCAGGCTTCCCACGTCGGGGTCATCCAGCAATGCCCGAGCACACAAGCCAAACAGTTCAGGCTGCTGCATGCCTTTGGACGTCAAATCGAGAGGGTTCTCTACAGTCGCAAAGTCCGGTAGTACCGCCGCCAGGGCCGCTACGGTGCGCGGCTGCAGATCTGCCAATGGCAAGCCCAGGTCTTCGCAGAAATCGATGGCTATCCCCTTAACCGCTCCAGAATTGGAGGCTACTGCAGTCGCCGACTGCTTGACCGGCGTGGGGTAGCGCGCAAGAATCGCGCAGGTATCGAACAACTCATCGAGGCTTTCAACCACCACCACAGCCTCTCGCTCGACCAGCGTGCGCATGATCAAGTGGTCGCCTGCCAGTGCGCCGGTATGAGATTGCGCGGCCTCTCTCGCCCTGGCGCTGCGTCCCGGATGCATCAAGACAATCGGTTTGCCCACTGAACGTGCCTTGGCGGCGGCCTCCAGAAAAACCTGAGGCTTGCGAATCATCTCCACGAACAAGGCAAACACATCGATATCGTCTGAATCCACCAAGTGGGCCAGCAGATCCTCCGCCCCCAGAGCGGCTTCGTTACCCGTGGACAATGAGCAGGCTACGTTCAAGCCCTTGGCCAACAGCGCCTGGCGCAGGTTGCCACTCATAGCACCACTTTGTGCGATCACTCCCAGCCGCGGGCCAGGCCGCAGCGCTTGCGGCTGCACCTGCTCGAACGTCATGGGGGTTGCAGCAAGAAAGTTGACGAACCCCATGCAGTTTGGGCCCAGCAGGGCGATGTTATGCGCAGCAGCTAATTCGGTTAGTTGCCGCTGAGCCTCTTGACCGGCTTCACCCATCTCGGCAAAGCCGGACGCGAAAACTACGACACCACCTATCCCTCGTCGCCCGCAGGCAGCCAATGCATCAGCAATAGCAACCTGAGGAGCGACAATGATTGCGGCATCAATGCCTTCGGGTAAGTCATCAATAGAGCGCACGCAGGCGCGACCCAGCACTTCGTCGCGGCTACGGCTGACCAGGTGCAGCGAACCGGGGTAGTTGAAGCGCAACAGGTTGTTCAACACCAGATTGCCCACCGACCCTGGCTCCGGAGAAGCCCCCACTACTGCAAGCGAGCGCGGTTGCAGCAGCCGCGTCAATGAATTGCGAGTCACGTCCACAGTGTCACTCCCTAAAAAATTAAAGGCTGGTATCGCGGCGGTAGGCACCCAACCCTGGGCGGAAGGATTTTTCATCCAGAAACTGGCTCATGCCGGTATCGCGACCACGCTCGGTATCATGCAGCAGTGATTGGTCACTTTTGGCCATCAAATAATCGGCCCCTTGCTCCCAACTCATTTCCGAGGCAATTCGGTGGGCGATCTTGGCTTGCTTGAGCACGGTTGGGTTCTTGTCCATCAACTTGCGCGCCAGCTCTATCGTCCGCTCACGGAGCTGTGTAGCCGGTACAGCCTCATTGACAAGGCCGATTTCCGCAGCGCGGCGGCCGTCGAATTTGTCGCCTGTCATGATGTAGTACATCGCCTCTCGTTCGCGGACCACGGCAGCCACAGCACGGCTGACCACACCTGCCGGAATGATGCCCCAGTTGATTTCCGAAAGACCGAAAACAGCATCTTGCGAAGCGATAGCCAGGTCGCAAGAAATCAAGGGTGTGAAGGCCCCGCCAAAACACCAGCCATTGACCATGGCAATGGTGGGCTTGGAGAAAACCCGCAAGTGCCGCCACTGCCAGTCGCCGTTGGCGCGTACCAAACGGGCTCGCTCGACCGGGTCGTTATCGGTTTCGCGAAAATACTCCTTCAAATCCATTCCAGCGCAGAAGGCGTTGCCTGCGCCGGTCAGCACCATCACCTTACAACGATCATCAGTTTCGATCTGCGCCATGATGTCGCGCATCGCATAGACGATGCCAGGGTTGATGGCATTGCGTTTTTCTGGACGATTCAGGGTCACCCAAGCAATGCCATCTTCGATTTTCAGCAGCACCGGTGGTTGGTCTTTAGGTGTTTCGCTCATGAGAGGGAGCTCCTGTTGTAAGTATAGGTGAGCACAATGTAAGCAATACTTATATGGCTGACGAGAGGCTGTCAATGTGAATTGATCAGCTACGACGAAAGCACATATAACTTATATAAGGCTTCCATACATGCAGTCAAGCCATGAGCATGTTTTTGTTTGCCCTACCGGTGGTTTTGGGCTCCAAGCGAGGGCTTGACGTAGAAATTAAACTTACATAAGGTTTGCTTATACGCAAGGCACTCCCATCCTCCCGCCAAAGGAACTCGCCATGATGGTCGCGACCGATTATCCCGTTTTGCAGCTGTTTCTTGTCGGTCGCTGGCAAGCTGCCGCCGGCCGTGTCACAACAGCATTGCATGATCCTGCAAGTGGTATGTTGATTGGCCATCTACCCCATGCCACAGCCGATGACCTCGACCAGGCATTGAATGGTGCTGAATCTGCTTTCAAGTCCTGGCGTCAAACCTCTGCAATGGAACGCGGCAACCTGCTAAAACGAGCCGCGCAGCTTCTCCGAGAACGCTTACCCACCCTGGCAGCAAACCTGACGCTTGAACAGGGCAAACCTCTGACCGAAGCACGCATCGAGATCGCAGCCGCCGCCGATATTTTCGAGTGGTTTGCCGAAGAAGGCCGGCGCGCCTATGGACGGATAATCCCTGCACGCTCTGTTGATATCCGCTACCAGGTGTTGCGTGAACCTGTCGGGCCGGTAGCCGCTTTTGCGCCCTGGAATTTTCCAGCCGTGATTCCCGCACGCAAGATTGCTGCAGCCCTGGCCAGCGGCTGCACGTGCATCATTAAACCTGCTGAGGAAACCCCTGCAACGTGCCTTGCGCTAGCCCAGGCACTGTCCGATGCAGGCCTGCCCGCAGGCGTGTTAAGCGTTGTTACCGGCGACCCCAGCTTCATCTCCGACTATCTTCTGCGCAGCAATGTCATCCGAAAAATTTCCTTCACCGGTTCAACCGCTGTGGGCCGCCAACTGGGCAGTCTAGCCGCGCAGCAATTGCAGCGCAGCACCCTGGAACTGGGAGGACACGCTCCCGTCCTGGTGTTCGAGGACGCTGATCTGGACCGGGCAGCTGCGATTTGCGTGGAAAACAAGTTTCGTAATGCAGGGCAAGTCTGCATATCGCCGACTCGCTTCTATGTACACGAACGAGTACATGACGCTTTCGTTCAACGCTTCGTCGAGCGGACAGCTGCATTGAAAGTCGGTCACGGCCTGCAGCCTGGAACTCAGATGGGGCCATTGGCCAACAGCCGGCGCCCCCATGCACTCAAGGGCCTAATCAAGGATGCCTTGGACAGAGGTGCAGAACTACATTGCGGAGCACAGGACATAGGGCGCGAAGGTCATTTCTTTCGCCCTACCCTGCTGGCTCGCGTACCAGCCGAATCGCGGGTCATGCAGGAAGAGCCATTCGGGCCGCTGGCACTGACGTCCACTTTCAGCCATTTGGAAGAAGCACTAGAGCTCGCGAATCGATTGCCCTTTGGGCTCGCAGCCTACGGATTCACCGAATCGATCAAGACAGCGCACACACTGAGCAATGAAGTCGAGTGCGGAATGCTTGGTATCAACAACATGCAAATCAATTTCGCCGAAACACCTTTCGGTGGTGTCAAGCACAGCGGCTTTGGTAGCGAAGGCGGAAGCGAAGGACTTGACGGCTATCTGTCTACCAAATTGGTCAGTTTGAGCTGAAGCAGTTTCCCAATAGACCTGAAAAATCATCAGGACAACAACAATAAGAGGCGGAATATGTCCAACAGAGGCGTAGTTTATCTCGGCGATGGCAAAGTTGAAGTGCAATCGATCGACTTCCCCAAAATGCAGGACCCACGCGGCAAGCGTATCGAACACGGGGTGATCCTGCGGGTTGTGTCCACTAACATCTGCGGCTCTGACCAGCACATGGTGCGCGGCCGTACCACCGCTCAGGTCGGGCTGGTGCTGGGGCATGAAATCACCGGTGAGGTCATCGAAGCTGGCCGCGACGTAGAGCACCTCAAGGTTGGCGACCTCGTCTCGGTGCCGTTCAACGTGGCCTGCGGTCGCTGCCGCTCCTGCAAGGAACAACACACGGGCGTCTGCCTGACCGTCAACCCGGCTCGTGCCGGTGGCGCCTATGGCTATGTGGACATGGGCGATTGGGTCGGTGGCCAGGCCGAATACGTACTGGTGCCGTACGCCGACTTCAACCTGCTAAAACTGCCAGACCGCGACCGGGCCATGGAAAAAATCCGTGACTTGACCTGCCTCTCCGACATTCTCCCGACCGGTTACCACGGTGCCGTAACCGCTGGCGTTGGTCCCGGAACCTCGGTGTACATTGCCGGTGCCGGTCCGGTTGGCTTGGCGGCAGCAGCCTCTGCGCGCCTGCTGGGTGCGGCAGTGGTCATCGTTGGCGACGTCAACCCAGTGCGCCTGGCCCATGCCAAGGCCCAAGGTTTTGAAATCGCCGATCTGTCGCAGGACACCCCACTGCATGAGCAGATTGCCGCCCTCTTGGGAGAACCAGAAGTCGATTGCGCAGTCGATGCCGTTGGCTTCGAAGCGCGCGGCCATGGTCATGCCGGCGCGCAGCACGAAGCACCGGCCACGGTATTGAACTCACTCATGGGCGTGGTCCGTGTCGCTGGCAAGATCGGCATCCCCGGCCTCTATGTCACTGAAGACCCGGGTGCAATCGATGCCGCCGCTAAAATGGGTAGCCTAAGTATCCGCTTCGGCCTGGGCTGGGCTAAATCTCATAGCTTCCATACCGGCCAGACCCCAGTGATGAAGTACAACCGCCAATTGATGCAGGCAATCATGTGGGACCGCATCAACATTGCCGAAGTGGTTGGAGTACAAGTCATCACCTTGGACGAGGCGCCCCAGGGTTACGGCGAGTTCGACGCCGGCGTACCGAAAAAATTCGTCATCGACCCACATCGTCTGTTCAGTTCGTAAGTACTGCAGCTGTCCCCAACAAAAATAAGCCTCTGAGGAGAGTGAGCATGTACCCAAAGAACGCCTGGTATGTCGCTTGTACACCAGACGAAATTGCCGAAAAGCCGTTGGGCAGGCAGATCTGTGGTGAAAAAATCGTATTTTACCGCGGTAAAGATCAGCAGGTCGTTGCAATTGAAGACTTTTGCCCCCATCGCGGAGCACCGCTTTCACTTGGTTATGTAGAAGATGGCAACCTAGTGTGCGGTTACCACGGATTGGTCATGGGTTGTGACGGCAAAACAGTCTCGATGCCCGGGCAGAGGGTGCGCGGGTTTCCCTGCAATAAAAGCTACTGCGTGGTGGAGCGCTATGGCTTCATATGGGTATGGCCTGGTGACCAACATCAAGCAGACCCTGCTTTGATTCATCATCTAGAGTGGGCCGTAAGCGACGAGTGGGCTTACGGGGGAGGACTGTTCCATATCGCCTGTGACTATCGACTGATGATCGACAACCTCATGGACTTGACCCACGAGACCTATGTCCATGCTTCGAGTATTGGTCAGAAAGAAATCGACGAGGCAGCACCCGTTACAACGACTGATGGTGATGAAGTAGTGACCGCGCGCCATATGGAAAACATCATGGCCCCGCCCTTCTGGCGTATGGCGTTACGAGGCAATAATTTAGCCGATGACGTCCCGGTAGATCGCTGGCAGATCTGTCGCTTCACCCCTCCCAGTCACGTGTTAATCGAAGTTGGCGTCGCGCATGCTGGGCACGGTGGGTACCACGCTGCCCCGGCACATAAGGTTTCAAGTATCGTTGTGGATTTCATCACCCCCGAAACAGAAACCTCTATCTGGTACTTTTGGGGGATGGCACGTAACTTCAACACTGCGGACTCATCGCTGACTGACAGCATTCGAGAGGGCCAAGGAAAAATCTTCAGTGAAGATTTGGACATGCTCGAGCGCCAGCAACGCAATCTTCTGGAAAACCCACATCGCGACCTGCTCAAGCTCAACATTGATGCCGGCGGCGTCCAATCGCGACGCGTTCTAGATCGCCTTATCGCCTGCGAGCACATGACTGCGCAATTGGTTGCCAGCCACTGATACCAGCCGATGTAGAGGGTTAATCATGATTGAAGTAGTTGTAGTGTCGCGCACTGACGAAGCAAAGGACATTTGTACATTTGAGCTTGCGAGCCTCGAAGGTCGTCCGCTACCGGTGTTCAGCGCCGGTGCGCATATTGATGTACATCTTCCAAATGGAATGATCCGCCAGTACTCACTTTGCAATCCGCCTCACGAGCGCCATCGCTACCAAATAGGTGTGCTTAAGAGTCCTGACTCGCGAGGTGGTTCGACCTGTATGCATGAAGAGGTCCAGTGTGGCGATCGGTTGCACATCAGCGAACCTCGCAATCTCTTCGAACTCACCCAACAGGCGAACCGTACATTATTGTTTGCAGGTGGCATCGGCATCACGCCCATTCTGTGCATGGCAGAACGCTTGGAGCAGACCCAGGCAAACTTTGAACTGCACTACTGCTTTCGCTCGAAAGAGCGAGCGGCCTTTCTGGACCGTCTGGAGCACTCGGCATTCCGCGATCGAGTAAATTTTCACTTTGACGAAGAGCCGGCAACACAATTGCAGGCCGAGACGGTACTCGCCCATCCTGAACCAGGCACACACCTTTATGTGTGTGGCCCTACCGGCTTCATGGAGCACATCCTTGGTACAGCAAAGGCACTGGGCTGGCCTCCCAATACCCTTCACCGAGAATACTTTAGCGCTTCGCCGGTCAATACCTCACAGGATGACGCTTTCACCATCAAGGTCGCGAGCACCGGTCAGTTATTAGAGGTGACCTCCAACCAAAGTGTCGTTCAGGTACTGCATCAACACGGCTTCGACATTCCAATTGCCTGTGAGCAAGGTGTATGTGGGACCTGCCTTACCAGAGTACTGGAAGGAACTCCCGAGCATCGGGATATGTTTCTCACAGAAGATGAGCAGGCGTGTAATGATCAATTCACTCCTTGCTGCTCGCGATCTAAAACAGCTGTATTGGTCTTGGACATCTAGATGAAATTGAACGTTGCCCAGACAAGGACTTGATTCAGCAGACAACACAATCTACGCCGCGGGATACCCTTCACCCTGCATTACAATTGGAGCACCTTGATGACCTCTCATAATAAAATGCCCGATGCTCTTCGCACGCAAATTGCCCAGTTAGGAAGCACCCTAAGCCTCGAGCAAATCATTGCCACCAAAGCACTGTACCTCCCCGGAGCACCAAGCCAGGACTCAACCACCTGCTTAGAAACTCGCGATCTAGCCTATGGCACACACGAGCGTCATCGGTTAGATCTTTTCCAGCCGGCAGGGCACCTGGCTGAGAAACCTCCGATCGTAATTTTCGTGCATGGCGGAGGCTTTGTCGCTGGATCCAAGGGTCACCCAAGCGATCCTTTCTATTCCAACGTTGGCCGTTGGGCAGCCCGGCAAGGTTTTATCGGGGTCGTCATGAATTATCGACTGGCCCCCAATTATCGCTATCCGGCAGGTAAAGAGGATATCCATATGGCAATCCGCTGGCTTGTCGACAATCCTTCAATACATGGCGGCGATACAACGCGAATTGTTCTTTGGGGGCAATCGGCAGGCGCTGTTCACGTTGCAGGATTTGTTGCGGAACACTGCAGCGCAGGTGGCCCGGTATCCTCGGCCATCATGATGTCTGGCCTTTATGACCTGACTACTCTTGCGCACAGCGAAAGGGAAGCCGCTTACTTTGGTGAGGACACTAGTCAATTTGCTAGTCAATCTCCACTGCCGAAGCTTTTGGATGCAAAGATTCCTTTACTTTTTACCGTATCAGAACTAGATCCTCCTAACTTCCAGCAACAAGCCAAAGAATTGCTTGACCAATTTTTCGAACGAAATGGTTGCTGGCCACCCATGCACTTCTTGGCCGGACACAACCACATATCACCTATATTTCAAGTAGGTGCCGAGTTTGATTCTTTCTCTGAAGAATTGCATAACTTCATTACAACCACCCCTGCCTTCCAAGCATAAATTAACGTTTTCAACCGACCTGTGCCAGGCACCCCGCAAAGGCTAGGTCGGATGACGTACTTGTTACGACTTTTCGAAAGCTCCATCAATACGATCGCCTCCCTATTGATTGAACGTGAATACTTTTTGAGAATTCGCAATGGAAGTAACCATCACCTCAGCAAATCCAGCACCCAGCACCCAGCACCCGTGATCGACTTCTTGAGGTTGCGCTTGAGTCCGGAATTAGTTGACCACTACAAGTCGATTCTTTTCGGGGAGTTGCACCTGCAGACAATGGCCTTGTTCAAGGTGAACACAGGCGAGGTCTGCAAATTGAAGTGGTAATGGGAGATCGCGGTACCGGAACTGGGCACCAGTGTATTTCTGATCCCCGCGGACTTCGGCGGCCGGCATGAGCGGTCCGGGGTGAAGAACGGCGACGAGCGCCTGGTTGTGCTGAACAACGTGGCGAAGTCGATCATCGACAAGCAGCGCGGAATCAGCCGGGAATGGGTTTTTCCCTACAACGGCACCGCGATGCACCGCATGAACGACTCAGCCTGGAAAAAAGCACGGGTGAGAGCGGCGAAACTCTGGCAGGAGGAAAACCTTCGCCCCGCTCACCCTGGGTATGCATCGATCAGGATTAACGACCTCAAGCATACATTTGGTCGGCGTCTCCGCGCCGCAGGTGTCACCGAAGAAGATCGCAAGGCCCTTTTGGGGCACAAGAACGGCAGCATCACCAGTCACTACTCGGGCGCCGAGCTCGGGCATCTGATTGAAGCTGCAAACATGGTATCAGCAACCGACTCGCGTGGACCGGTGCTGACAATTTTGAAGAGGAAGCAGGCATGAAAAATCGAGAAGTCACGCAAAATTCACGCGCATGAAAAAGCCCAACCTGAGAAGATTGGGCTAAGTCATTGAAAAATATGGTCGGGACGGAGTGATTCGAACACTCGACCCCTAGCACCCCATGCTAGTGCGCTACCGGACTGCGCTACGCCCCGACTAGGCGTGAAACCTGTCCCCGTACTTGCGGGAACGCTTAAGAATATACCTTAAGCTTTTGAAATGTGGAAGTATTTTTATCGCGTTGTATCACTTGCGTAACACCACCAGTACATCTTCCAGTTCCGCGATCATCTGGCGAATGAGTTGCTTGTATTGCGTGGTGTCGTCCTTGGCCTCGTCGCCGGACAGGCGCAGCCGTGCGCCGCCGATGGTGAAGCCCTGGTCGTAGAGCAAGGCGCGGATCTGCCGGATCATCAGCACGTCCTGGCGCTGATAATACCGGCGGTTTCCGCGGCGCTTGACCGGGTTGAGCTGAGGGAACTCCTGTTCCCAGTACCGGAGTACGTGGGGTTTTACAGCGCAAAGTTCACTGACTTCACCAATGGTGAAGTAGCGTTTGCCAGGAATCGGCGGAAGCTCGTCGTTATGACTTGGTTCCAGCATATGCCTCAACTCGGGCCTTCAACTTCTGCCCTGGACGAAAGGTGACCACACGGCGAGCCGTGATCGGGATTTCTTCTCCCGTCTTTGGATTGCGGCCAGGCCGCTGGCGCTTGTCGCGCAGGTCGAAATTGCCGAAACCGGATAACTTGACCTGCTCGTTGTCTTCGAGAGCGTGCCTGATTTCCTCGAAAAACAGTTCGACCAATTCCTTGGCTTCCCGTTTGTTCAGGCCCAGCTCTTCATAAAGACGTTCGGCCATTTCAGCTTTCGTCAGAGCCCCCATACGCTACATCCTTAACGTGGCGTTCAACCTTTGTTCGAGCGAGGTGAGGATCGCTTGCGTCGTGGAATTCACCTCATCGTCATTAAGAGTGCGCGATGGATGCTGCCAGGTCAAGCCAACTGCAAGGCTTTTTCTATGAGGATCAATGCCTTTACCCTGATAAACATCAAAGAGCCTGAGGTCCGTGAGCCATTCGCCTGCATTTTCACGGATTACTTCAAGCACGGCACTGGCTGCAACGTCCTTGTCGGCCAGCAATGCCAGGTCACGGCGCACTTCAGGAAAGCGCGATAACTCGTGGAATTTTGGCATCTTGCCCAACGCCACTTCGGCCAGAACCAGCTCGAAAACGAACACCGGACGGTCCAGACCGAGGGTTTTCGACAATTCAGGGTGGATAGCGCCGAGGTAACCGACTTCGCGACCCTCACGCACGATGCGAGCGGTTTGACCCGGGTGCAACGCAGGGTGTTTGCCCGCAACGAAGGTGAACGAATCCAGGGCACCGGCAAAGCCCAGTACCGCTTCCACGTCGGCCTTGACGTCGAAGAAGTCCACGGCATCGCGACCTTGCGCCCAGCCTTCCGGCAGACGGCTGCCGCACACCACACCGGCCAGCATTGGCTCTTGCTTCAGGCCTTCCAGCTGACCGACGAAGCGCAGGCCGCTTTCGAACAGGCGGACGCGATCCTGCTGACGGTTCAGGTTGTGCTGAAGTGCCTTGACCAGACCAGGCCAAAGAGACGAGCGCATGGCGGCCATGTCGTTCGAAATCGGGTTGGCCAGCAACAGAGGCTCGACGCCCGGGTTGAACAGCTCGAACTGTTTCGGATCGATGAAGCTGTAAGTGATCGCTTCCTGGTAACCACGGGCCACCAGCAGACGGCGCAGCTCCGGCAGATCGCTACGCGCTTCAGCCTTGGCTTGTGGCGCCAGGCGGGCTTGCGGGTAGCGAACCGGCAGGCGGTTGTAGCCGTACAGACGCGCCAGTTCTTCGATCAGGTCGACTTCCAGGCTGATATCGAAGCGATGGCTTGGCACTTCAACACGCCACTGCCCTGCCCCATCGGCAGAAATCGTCAGGCCCAAGGCGCTGAGCAGACACTCGACTTCGACCGAATCCATTTCCATGCCCAGCATCTGGGTGATGCGCTGGGCACGCAGCGAGATCGGCGCGATCGCCGGCAGATGCTGCTCGCTGACAGCTTCGATAATGGGGCCAGCGTCACCGCCAGTGATTTCCAGCAGCAGGCCGGTGGCGCGCTCCATGGCTTCACGGGCCAACTGCCAGTCCACACCACGCTCGTAGCGGTGCGAAGCGTCGGTGTGCAGGCCATAGGAACGCGCCTTGCCAGCGACAGAGATCTGATCGAAGAAAGCACTTTCCAGGAAAATGTCGCGAGTGGTCGCGGACACGCCGCTATGTTCGCCACCCATCACGCCGGCAATGGCCAGAGCGCGGGTGTGGTCGGCGATCACCAGCGTATCGCTACGCAGGGTGACTTCCTGACCGTCGAGCAAGACCAGCTTCTCGCCTTCGTCGGCCATGCGCACGCGGATACCGCCGTTGATTTCGGCGAGATCGAAGGCGTGCAGGGGTTGACCCAGCTCCAGCATCACATAGTTGGTGATGTCGACAGCCGCGTCGATGCTACGCACATCAGCGCGACGCAGGCGCTCGACCATCCACAGCGGTGTCGGCCTGGTCAGATCGACGTTACGGATCACTCGGCCGAGGTAACGCGGGCAAGCTTCTGGCGCCAACACTTCAACCGGACGCACTTCGTCGTGCACGGCAGGGATGGTGGCCACAACCGGACGCGTGACCTGGGCGGCATACAGCGCGCCGACTTCACGGGCCAGGCCCGCCAGGGACAGGCAGTCACCGCGGTTCGGGGTCAGGTCGACCTCGATGCTGGCGTCGTCCAGTTGCAAGTAGACACGGATGTCCTGGCCTACCGGCGCATCGGCCGGTAACTCCATCAAGCCATCATTGCCCTCGCCGACCTGCAGCTCGACTTGCGAACAAAGCATGCCGTTGGACTCGACGCCACGCAGCTTGGCCTTCTTGATCTTGAAGTCGCCCGGCAGTTCGGCGCCGATGGTGGCGAAAGGTATCTTCAGGCCCGGGCGCACATTCGGCGCGCCGCAGACGACCTGGAAGGTCTGGCTGCCGTTGCTGACCTGGCAGACGCGCAGCTTGTCGGCATCGGGGTGTGGTTCGGTGCTCAGCACTTCACCGACGATAACGCCGGTGAATTCGCCGGCAGCCAGGGTAACGCTGTCGACTTCAAGGCCAGCCATCGACAGACGGGCGACCAACTCGTCGCGGCTTACCTGCGGGCTTACCCAGCCGCGCAGCCATTGTTCACTGAATTTCATCCTGCTCTCCTGAAAGATTCGTTACGGGCGTGCGACCTAGCGAAATTGCGCAAGGAACCGCAAGTCGTTGTCGAAGAACAGGCGCAGGTCATTCACGCCGTAACGCAGCATGGCCAGACGCTCAACGCCCATGCCGAAGGCAAAGCCCGAGAACTCTTCCGGATCGATGCCGGACATACGCAGCACGCTCGGGTGAACCATGCCGCAGCCCATGACTTCCAGCCAGCCAGTCTGCTTGCAGACACGGCAGCCTTTGCCGCTGCACATGACGCACTCCATGTCGACTTCGGCCGATGGCTCGGTGAACGGGAAGAACGAAGGACGGAAACGCACTGCCAGTTCTTTTTCAAAGAACACGCGCAGGAACTCCTCGATGGTCCCTTTCAGGTCGGCGAAATTGATATCGCGGTCGACCAGCAGGCCTTCGACCTGGTGGAACATCGGGGAGTGAGTGATATCCGAGTCGCAACGATAGACACGGCCTGGGCAGACGATGCGGATCGGCGGCTGTTTTGACTCCATGGTCCGTACCTGAACCGGCGAGGTGTGGGTACGCAACAGCATGTTGGCATTGAAATAGAAGGTGTCATGCATCGCGCGGGCCGGGTGATGGCCTGGGATGTTGAGCGCTTCGAAGTTGTGGTAGTCGTCTTCGACCTCAGGGCCTTCGGCAATGCCGTAGCCAATATGAGTGAAGAACTGTTCGATACGTTCCAGAGTCCGGGTAACCGGATGCAGCCCCCCCGAGGTCTGGCCACGGCCAGGCAGGGTTACGTCAATGGACTCGGCGGAGAGCTTGGCAGCGAGATCTGCTTCTTCGAACAACGCCTTGCGCGCGTTGAGGACTTCTGTAACACGCTCCTTGGCTTCGTTGATCAGCGCGCCGACTTTCGGACGCTCATCGGCCGGCAGGCTGCCCAGGGTCTTCATCACCTGAGTCAGCTCACCCTTCTTGCCAAGGAAGTGAACCCGGATCTGCTCCAGGGCATTGATGTCTTCAGCTTGTTGCACGGCCTCCAGAGCTTGAGAGACCAGCGCATCCAGGTTTTCCATGTACAGACTCCAGATACGAAATAGGGGAAGAGCTTAAGGCTCTTCCCCTATTTATGACGTTTAACACCACCGGGCAGAACTGCCCGGCAGTGATTGTCGTGGGTACTTAAGCCAAGGTGGCTTTAGCTTTCTCGACAATCGCAGCAAACGCCGCTTTTTCGTTCACTGCCAGATCAGCCAGAACCTTACGGTCGATCTCGATGGACGCTTTTTTCAGGCCGGCGATGAAACGGCTGTAGGACAGACCGTTGGTACGCGCACCGGCGTTGATACGAGCGATCCACAGAGCGCGGAACTGACGTTTTTTCTGACGACGGTCACGGTAGGCGTATTGACCTGCCTTGATTACCGCTTGCTTGGCAACACGGAATACGCGTGAACGCGCGCCGTAGTAGCCTTTAGCAAGTTTCAGAATTTTCTTGTGACGCTTACGGGCAATGACGCCACGCTTTACACGAGCCATGAGTAACTTCCTCTATTCTTAACCAAAAATTAACGAAGGCGCAGCATGCGCTCGACTTTTGCCACGTCGGACGGGTGCAGCAAGCTGCTACCACGCAGTTGACGCTTACGCTTGGTCGACATTTTGGTCAGGATGTGGCTCTTGAAAGCGTGCTTGTGCTTGATGCCGTTAGCAGTTTTCAGAAACCGCTTGGCAGCACCACTTTTAGTTTTCATCTTTGGCATGTTCGGATACTCCGCATTCAGTGGATAAACATAATCGCAAGGCCTGCCGTGCCCTGTTGATTACTTCTTTTTCTTGGGGGCGATGACCATGATCAGCTGGCGTCCTTCCATCTTCGGATGCTGTTCGACCGAGCCATATTCGAGCAGGTCTTGTTCGACCCGCTTCAACAGCTCCATCCCCAGCTCCTGGTGAGCCATCTCACGGCCGCGAAATCTCAAGGAAATCTTGGCCCTGTCCCCATCACTCAGGAAACGTACCAGGTTGCGCAGTTTTACCTGGTAATCCCCTTCCTCCGTCCCTGGACGAAACTTGATCTCTTTAATCTGGACCTGCTTCTGGTTCTTCTTCGCGGCAGCGACCTGCTTCTTCTTTTCGAAGATGTGCTTGCCGTAGTCCATGACACGGCAAACCGGAGGTACTGCGTCGGCAGAAATTTCTACCAGGTCCAGCTTCGCTTCTTCAGCGATACGAAGCGCTTCATCAATCGAGACGATGCCAATCTGCTCGCCGTCAGCGCCAATTAACCGAACCTCGCGTGCCGAGATATTCTCGTTGATCGGGGCCTTCGGTGCAGTTCGTTTATCTTGTCTCATTTCACGCTTAATAATAATTACTCCGAATCATGGCGACCACGCCGGGAAACCGCTTGAGCGAGGAATTCAGCGAATTGGGCGACGGGCATGGAGCCCAGGTCAGCGCCTTCACGTGTACGCACAGCGACAGTTTGCGTTTCGACTTCCCGATCCCCGATAACCAGGAGATAAGGAACCTTGAGCAAAGTATGCTCGCGGATTTTAAAGCCGATCTTTTCATTTCTCAAGTCAGACTTGGCACGAAATCCGCTTTCAAGCAGATTTTTTTCCACTTCGTGAGCAAAATCTGCTTGTTTATCAGTGATATTCATGATCACTGCCTGAGTCGGAGCCAGCCACGCAGGGAACGCACCCTCGTAGTGCTCGATCAGGATACCGACAAAACGCTCGAAGGAACCGAGGATCGCCCGGTGCAACATGACCGGGTGCTTGCGGCCGTTGTCTTCGGAGACGTACTCGGCGCCCAAACGGATCGGCAGGTTGAAATCGAGCTGCAGTGTACCGCACTGCCAGACGCGGCCAAGGCAATCTTTGAGCGAAAATTCGATTTTCGGCCCGTAGAAGGCGCCCTCGCCCGGCTGCAGGTCGTACGCAAGGCCCGCGCTGTCCAGCGCCGCGGCCAATGCGCTCTCGGCGCGATCCCACAGCTCGTCGGAACCGACGCGTTTTTCCGGACGAGTGGACAGCTTGAGCTCAATGTCCTTGAAGCCGAAATCGGCGTAGACGTCCAGGGTCAGCTTGATGAAGGCGGCCGACTCGGACTGCATCTGCTCTTCGGTACAGAAGATGTGCGCATCGTCCTGGGTGAAGGCACGCACACGCATGATGCCGTGCAGGGCACCCGATGGCTCGTTGCGGTGGCAGGCACCGAACTCGGCCAGGCGCATAGGCAGCTCGCGGTAGCTCTTCAAACCCTGATTGAACACCTGCACGTGGCACGGGCAGTTCATCGGCTTGATCGCGTAGTCGCGGCTTTCCGACTCGGTGGTGAACATGTTCTCGGCGTAGTTGGCCCAGTGCCCGGATTTCTCCCACAGGCTGCGATCGACCACTTGCGGGGTCTTGATCTCCAGGTAGCCGTTGTCACGCTGCACCTTGCGCATGTACTGCTCGAGCACCTGGTACAGGGTCCAGCCGTTGGGGTGCCAGAACACCATGCCCGGGGCTTCTTCCTGGGTATGGAACAGGCCCAGGCGCTTGCCGATCTTGCGATGGTCGCGCTTTTCGGCTTCTTCGATGCGCTGAATGTAGGCCGCCAGCTGCTTCTTGTCCGCCCAGGCGGTGCCATAGACGCGCTGCAGTTGCTCGTTCTTGGCATCGCCGCGCCAGTAGGCACCGGAAAGCTTGGTCAACTTGAACGACTTCAGGAAGCGCGTGTTCGGCACGTGCGGGCCACGGCACATGTCGACGTATTCTTCGTGGTAGTACAGGCCCATGGCCTGCTCGTTCGGCATGTCTTCGACCAGGCGCAGCTTGTACTCTTCGCCACGGGCCTTGAACACATCGATCACTTCGGCACGCGGGGTCACTTTCTTGACGACGTCGTAGTCCTTGTCGATCAGCTGATTCATGCGCTGTTCGATGGCGGCCATGTCGTCGGGCGTGAAAGGACGCTCGTAGGCGATGTCATAGTAGAAGCCTTCGTCGATGACCGGGCCGATGACCATCTTGGCGGTCGGATAAAGCTGCTTGACCGCGTGACCCACCAGGTGGGCGCAGGAGTGGCGGATAATCTCCAGCCCCTCGGCATCCTTGGGCGTAATGATTTGCAGGGTGGCATCGGCCTCGATCGGATCGCAGGCGTCGACCAGCTTGCCGTTGACCTTGCCGGCCAGGGTGGCCTTGGCCAGGCCGGCGCCAATCGAGGCGGCGACTTCAGCAACAGTCACGGGATGATCGAACGAACGTTGACTGCCGTCGGGAAGAGTAATAGTTGGCATGGCGCCTCCTCTCCTAGTGGTGACCCCTACCAAAGGTCACGTGGGTTGGGATGAGCCAGTACAAGATTCGAACCAGGCCGTTTGGTAACGCCTGCCTTACATTGGCAGGAGCCGTCAGGCCAACCAGGATACGAACCAGAGTGACTGGATTAACACGAATTCGGGTGGTTTACCGGGAAGCGCGGCCAGATGCGGCCAGCAGACGTTCCCGAGCCGGGCATCCTAGCACAGAAAACCCGCGTGTTTGGCGCTGGCGCGGGCAATCCAGGGCAAATTGTGCAAATTGTGCAAATTGGCGGCATCGGGTGAACTCGAAGGGATTTTTTCCCCTCAGATACCAAGAGGGTTCTACTCTTGAACTACCTGAACACAAGGAGTAACCGGTATGCGTTTTCAGCCCCTTTTCTCCCTGATCGTCGCTTGCGCCATGACCTTGCCCTTGAGCGCCCATGCCGACTGGCCCAAGGGCGAACGCGAGAAGTACATGGACGACTGTGAGGCGGCCGCCATGCAAAACAAAGTGAGCAAGTCAACCGCGCTCAAGCATTGCGATTGCAGCGCAAAGGTCATTGACAAGAAATTCACGAAAACGGAGGTTGAAGAGCTGAACCGGGACGGCCCGCGGGTAGCCCTGGTAAATCGCCTTTTGAGTGAGGTAGAGAAGACCTGCGGCACCGCAAATTGAGCTCAGGCTGGCCACGACAGATGCGCCTTGTGGGCCGCCGAGGGCTGAAAAAAGGCCGTTTCATCTGATTAATGCAGATTTCTCAGCTTTTTTTTAGCCCCCCTCATTTGGCCTCATCCCCAGCAAAACCGGGGGTCAGAGGCCAAAAACGGGGAAACATCCAGTCAAATGTTTCGCAACAGGCGCATCTAAAAAGGTTCTCAGGCGTACATTTAGACTATGATGTCTCCGTGTGCCCAGTTGGCCTGAGCAGCACAGCACTACTGAATATTATGTTTCTTGGAGATACACCATGTCTAATCGCCAAACCGGCACCGTAAAATGGTTCAACGATGAGAAAGGCTTCGGCTTCATCACTCCTCAAGGTGGCGGTGACGACCTGTTCGTACACTTCAAAGCTATTGAATCCGACGGTTTCAAAAGCCTGAAAGAAGGCCAAACCGTTTCTTTCGTAGCAGAGAA
This sequence comes from Pseudomonas sp. LS1212, assembly GCF_024741815.1. Taxonomy (NCBI): domain Bacteria; kingdom Pseudomonadati; phylum Pseudomonadota; class Gammaproteobacteria; order Pseudomonadales; family Pseudomonadaceae; genus Pseudomonas; species Pseudomonas sp. LS1212. Next base: position 1,935,511 of record NZ_CP102951.1, on the reverse strand, counting down.
AGGCCAGAAGGGCATGCAAGCTGCTCAAGTTCGTCCGGAGTAATTCTCCCCGAACGAAAAAAACCCGTCCTTGAGACGGGTTTTTTTGTGCCTGCGATTCAGCCGCAGTTGACCCGGATGATTGCACCGCGGTCATCGGCGTTAAGGTTCAGCCGATCGGAGCGGTACTCCAGCGTGACCATATCGTGCGGCTTGAGGATGCGCGCAGTCTGCGCCCCTGCGCGCGTACGCGCCTGTTCCAGCAACGCGGGCGATGCCTGCTTGCCGATGGCAAAATCGGCGGCGCCGGCCTGGCAACGACCATCGGAATTCGACGCGGCGACCTCAGGCGCTTTGGAGGTCGAACCCGACGAAGAACAGCCGGCCAGAACGATGGCTGCCAGCACAGCTCCCAATGATGCACGCATGCGAGACATGAATCCTCCTTGTAAAAAATAATGGCTGCTTGTGCGACACCGCGAGTCGCGTTTGGTTGCAAAACGCCGCAAGTCTGCCTGACCCGGTATCACGAAGGGATAACAAATCGTGACCGGATATTTAATTCAGTAGACATCGATGTAATCAAAAGGCGGGTTGGGCCAGTTCTGCTGCAAGGCATTGAAAATCTGCTGCACCCAGACTTCATCGCTGGCCGCTACCGGCCCCACGCAACCGGAACCGGCGGCCCAGGTTTCCAGACGAAAGGACAGGCCATCGGTATCGGCCCCGCCGACCACGGTCGACATGAAGGCAATGCCCTCCCGGGTAACCCGCAACTGGTTGTGAACCGTACCGTCGGCCGCGGCAATCAGCTGGCGCACAGCCTCGCGCGTGAACTGCGCAGGGTCATTCAGATCGATTTGCACAACGGGGTTCCAGGCAATGAAAGATGCTTAAGTTTGCCACGCTCCCGCCCTTATGCCTAAGTAGCAATGCCAGAGCCGCGGCAAAATGGTTTACTGCCAGCATTGAAGCCGGGGACGTACCATAATCAGCGATACAATCCTTGCAACCGACAATCAGTTCACGTCACATCATGTATGGAGAAACCCTATGTCGACTCTCTCCATAGACGCCGATATCAAGGTCACGCGACAAGACGGGCATAGCGCTTACAGTCCAGGCACCACTGAGGAGCTGGCCATTATCGCCATCGATCTGCTGGTCAAGGAACTGGGGGGTGAAGCCGCTCACCAATTCATTGGGCAAGTGCTCGAGCGATACGGCATCGACACGCCTTTCCACGCCGAAACATCATCCCAGCCGAGCCAGACGGGCACAGAGAAGGTCGAAGACGCCTTGGGGGTCACCATTTTCGATCCAAAGGACGTTGGCCGACAATCCTGAACCCCTCCCACCCTCGATCCGGGCTTGACCGAAGGTCGGCCCCTCATGGCAGTCGACGCTCATATGAACTGGACGACCACGGAACAATTCGGGCTGCAGCAGGTAAGCAATCACACACGCATCGTGCACCGGCCCTCCCGACAGGCCGTAGCGCTCCATGTCGGCTGCGACATAGGCCTGCAGAATCGCAACGACCAGAGCGCCAGCCCGATTACCCAATGTAGCGAGCTGCCTGAACCGTGCCTCGCTGGTCAATATCCGGTGAGTGACATCCAGCGACAGATAAACCACCCTCGCGCCGCTGGCCAGCACCACCTCGGCCGCGTGCGGGTCGGCATAGAGATTGAACTCGGCCGTCGGGGTGATATTGCCACCCATGGTCTGCGCCCCACCCATCACAACCACCTCGCGGATACCGCGAACGATGTCCGGCGCCTGGCGCAGCGCCAAGGCAAGGTTGGTCTGCGGCCCGAGCATGGCCAGGGTGATGCTGTGCGGCTCGGCCTTGGACAAGATGTCAATCAAGTGCTCGACCGCACCACCGGTCGCCAAGCCTTGCCGAGGCTCTTGGACGCAGAACCCCGGCAAACCTTCCTGGCCATGAATGTCTTCGGCGTAAATCGGCGCGCGCTGCAAAGGCCTCGCGGCGCCGGCATAGACCGGCACCTGTTCGCGCCCTGCCCACTCCCGAGCCAGGCAGGCGTTGCGTGACGTCTTTTCCACCCGAACATTGCCCGCCACCGTGGTGATGGCCAGCACATTCAGCGCCTCGGGCGATGCCAGCGCCACCAGCAAGGCCACCACATCGTCGACGCCGGGATCGGTGTCGATGATCAAGTCATGCCGCAGAGTCTTTACCGCTGTCACTTCGACCATCGCCAACCCTCACCGAGCTAGAACGTCACGCCGGCAACCAGTGCGACAACCCGGCATCAGCAATCACGACGATATCACCGTGCCCCAGCGAGGCAACCAATCGCGACAAGGCCACATTGAGCAAAGGCGTCTTTTTCATGGCCTGAACCCCTGAACGTCATTGAGACCGGGAATCGACGGCTGCGCGCCGGCCCGCGTGACCGACAGGGCCGCCGCCACCTGACCGAAGGCAATGGCCTCGCGTTCGCTTTTGCCCTGGGCCAGCGCCGCCGCAAAGCCGCCGACGAACGTGTCCCCTGCCCCCGTGGTATCCAGCGCTTGAACCGGCAGCGCCGCAAAGTGCTCGAAACACTGCCCGTCGGCAAACAACGCGCCCTGCTCACCCAGCGTAATGATGACCTTACCCGCCCCGAGCGCCAGCAGACGACCCGCAGCCGCCTCGGCCGATTCCAGGGAAACCACCGGCAAGCCGCTCAAGGCTGCCGCTTCGCTCTCATTGGGGATCAGGTAGTCGATCGACGCATACCAATCGGCGGGCAGCGGCCCGGCAGCCGGGGCAGGGTTTAGAATGACGGTCTTGCCCAATGCTCGCCCGCGCGCAAGCGTATGTTCAACCGTCGCCTGGGGCACTTCGAGCTGACAGATGATCACTTCGGCCTGTTGCAGCAGCCCGTCGAAATGCGCCACGGCCGCAGGGGACAACTGGCCATTGCCGCCGGCCACGACCACGATCGCATTCTGGCTGCTGGCATCGACCACGATCAACGCCACGCCAGTGGCAACCCCTTCGACGGACGTCACCGCCTGGCAATCGATCTGTTCGCGCTCGAGCGCCGCGCGCAACTGCTCGCCATAAGCGTCGGCGCCGACGCACCCGATCATTGCCACCCTGGCACCCAGGCGCGCCGCCGCCACGGCCTGGTTGGCCCCCTTGCCACCGGCCACCGTCGCAAAGGATTCACCGGCCAGGGTCTCGCCGGCACGCGGCAAGCGCTCGGCGCGGGTTACCAGGTCCATGTTCAAGCTGCCCACCACTACAACGTTCACGTCCATGTCCATGCCTCACGGGCTTGCGCGGTAATCATTGAAATGGCCCGAGCGCGGCGCCGTGGATTCGCGCAGGACGATGCTCGGTGCCACGATTTTGTGCTCGATACCCCCGTCGGGCTGCATGATCCTGCGCAGCAACATCTCGGCCGCCATCTCGCCCAGCTCGCGGATCGATTGCCCTACCGTGGTCAACGCGGGATACACATATTTGCTCATCTGGATATCGTCGAAGCCGATCACCGACAACTCACCCGGCACCCGGATATTGCGCTCGGCGGCCGCTCGCAACACCCCCATGCCGATCAAGTCGTTGGCCGCGAATATCGCTGTGGGACGATCATGCTCGAGCAGTTTCACCGCCGCCTCGTAGCCACCCGGGCTGGTGAAATCACTTTCGACCACCCGCTGCGAAACCACCCGCACCCCTGCCTCATCCAGTGCCCGGCGATAACCGGACAGGCGCATTTGCGCGACGCTGGTGACGGTGGGGCCATTGATGCAGGCGATATCGCGATGGCCGAGATCAAGCAGATGCCGGGTCGCCAGGTAAGCACCCTGTTCATGATCGATGCGCACCAGGTCGGCATCGACACCCTCCAGCTCACGGTCGACGATGACCATCGGCGTGCGCACGGTTGCCAGACTGCTGAGCAGGTCGACCTGCTCCCCCACCGACGCCACGATAAGGCCGTCGATTCGCTTCTCCAGCAGCACCCGCAAGTAGTTGCGCTGCTTCTGCGGGTTGTCGTCGGAGTTACACAGGATCACGCAATAACCATTGCGCTCACAACAGTCCTCGATACCCCGGGCCAGTTCGGCAAAGTACGGGTTGATGCTATTGGGCACCAGCAGGCCGATGGTGGCAGTGCTCCTGGCCTTGAGCGAACGCGCCACGGCACTGGGCACGTAATCGAGCTCGGCAATCGCCTCCTCGACTTTCAACCGTACACGCTCACTCACCGGGCGCGTCTTGTTCAGCACATGGGAAACTGTGGTGTAGGAAATGCCCGCCAGCGCGGCTACATCTTTGATCGTTGCCATTTTCAGGTCCGCCGGCGAGCGCGCCGGCTGCGATAGGTGTCAAGGATCACGGCGATGACAATCACCGCCCCGGTAATAATTCGCTTGGTTGGCTCAGTGGCACCGATCTGCGCCAACCCTGCGGCCAGCACGGAAATGATCAGCACACCGAAGAACGTACTGATGACCGAGCCACGGCCGCCCATCAGGCTGGTACCGCCGATGACCACGGCGGCGATGACTTGCAGCTCCAGACCGGAACCGGCGTTCGGGTCGGCCGCTTCCAGCCGGGAGATCTGAAACAGCGCCGCCAGCCCGGCGAGCAGGCCCATCAGCGAGAACACCAGGACCTTGTAGGGCCTGGGATTGATCCCGGCCAGGCGCACGGCCTCCTCGTTGGTGCCGATGCCGATCAGGTAGCGCCCGAACACCGTATGCGTCAGCACGGCCTGGGCCAGGATGATCACCAGCAAGGCGATGATGAAGGACGGCGAAATGCCGAAGGCCATCGGCTCGGACAGCCAGGCGAAGGCATCACCGATATAAGCCGTACGTGAGTCGGTCATCTGGTAGGCCACGCCCCGGGCCATTTCAAGAACGCCCAGCGAGACGATGAACGATGGAATCCGCCAGGCCACGGTAATCGAACCGGTGATGGTGCCCGCCAACGCCGCGCAGCCCATCCCCAGCAAGGCCGCCGGCAGCACGTTCCAGCCCCAGCCGAGAATTGCCACACTGACCGCCGAGGCCGCCAGGGCCAGGACCGAGCCCACCGACAGGTCGATGCCGCCGATGATCAACACAAAGGTCATGCCCACCGCCAGCACCATCAGGTCCGGGATCTGGTTGGCCAGGGTGCTGAACGTGGCATAGGAGAGAAAGTGACTGCTGAGCAGCGAAAAAAGCGCAATCAGTGCCAGCAAGGCACTGGCCAGGCCCAGATAGCTTCCCAAGCCATAGAAGCTGCCGCCGCGCTTGCCGGCGGTGGCCACAGTGAGAGTAGAGGTCTTCATGAATCCTTCCTGAGTGCAGGCTCATCGAGCCGCGCATCACGTTTCTGGTAGCCGGCAAAGGCGGCCACCAGCAATTGGTCCCGGGTCCAGCTGTCACGCTCGAATGTATCGATCAAGCGTCCCGCCGAGAGCACGCCGATGCGATCGCAGATCAGCATGAGTTCACGCAGATCGCTCGATACCACCACCAGCGCCTTGCCCTGAGCGGTCAACTCACCCAGTAACGCATAAATATCGAACTTCGCCCCGACATCGATGCCGCGGGTCGGCTCATCGAACAGCAACACCGTACAGTCGCGCTCAAGCCAACGACCAATCACTACTTTTTGCTGGTTGCCGCCGGACAGCTCGCCAACCACCTGATCGGCACTCGAGCTGCGAATGCGCATGGCATCGATCTGGCGCCGGGCCAGGGCCTGCTCGGCCCTGCCATCGACCAGCCCGCCGCGAGAAATCGCCGGCATATTGCCCAGGGCAATATTGGCCTCGATCGACTGCGACAACAGCAGGCCTTCGCCCTTGCGATCCTCTGTGATCAATGCGATCCCGTGACGCACCGCATCGACCGGCGAGCGAATACTCACAGGCCTTGGCGGCGAACCCAATTCGATGGTGCCGCTGTCGGCTGGATCGGCGCCGTAGATCAGGCGCAGCAACTCGGTCCGCCCTGCCCCGATCAACCCGGAAATCCCGAAGATCTCGCCACGACGAACCTGAAACGAGACATCGTGCACCTTGCCCGCCCGGCCGAGCCCCTTTACCGCCAGTATCGGCTCGCCGATCTGCCGCGAGGCCGGTTCAATGTGCTCGCCCACCGTGCGACCGACCATCAGGCTGACCAGTTGCGCGCTGTCGTAGCGTGCCATGGGCTCGACACAGACCAGTTGACCGTCGCGCAGCACGGCGATGCGCTGGGCAATGCGCGCCAGCTCTTCGAGGCGATGAGAGATGTAGACAATGGCCACCCCGCGCCGCTGCAGCCGCTCGATCTGCGTAAAGAGCAGTTCGACCTCACGGGCCGTCAGCATCGCGGTCGGCTCGTCGAGGATCAGCACATGGCAATCGCCGATCAGGTTGCGGGCAATCTCGACCATCTGCTGGTGACCGATACCCAACTCGCCGACCAGAGTGTCCGGATCGATCGCCTCCAGGCCGACCTGAGCCATCGCTGCGAGCGCAGCCTGGCGCAGGCGCTTTTGATTGATCCAGCCACCCTTGCCGGGCAGATTGTCGAGAAACAGGTTTTCGGCGACGGTCAGGGTCGGCAGCAGGTTCAACTCCTGCATGACCATGCGCACGCCCAGGGCTTCCGCGGCCGCGCGACTGCCCGGCCGATAGGGTTGCCCCCGGAACTGCATGTTGCCGGCGCTCGGCGACTCCAGGCCTGCGATGATTTTCGAGAGCGTGCTCTTGCCGGCGCCATTTTCACCGGTCAAGGCCAGGACCTCGCCACGCAACAATTGCAGGTCGATATCGGCCAGTACCGGTTGCACATAGGTCTTGCCGATACCGCTGACCGAGAGCACGGCAGCCGAAGCAGTCGCAGACATCAGGCATTCTCCAGGCGCCTGCCGGGCAGGCAGGCGCAACATGTTGCTACTGCTTGGTGATCAGCTCGACCGGCGTCTGGATCACGTTGTTGGCATCCACATCGACCGGCTCGTTCCTGAGCATTTTCAGCGCCGCCTCGATGCCGAACACCGCCTGCCGGGCTGCGTACTGGTCTGCGCTGGCCAACACCCGGCCGTCCTGCAGCATCGGCTTGATCGCATTGATGTTGTCGTAACCGACGACTTCGACCTTGCCCGCCTTGCCCGCCGCCCGAACGGCGGAGACGGCGCCCAGGGCCATGCTGTCGTTACCCGCCAGCAAGGCCTTGAGGTTTGGATATTCATTGAGCATCGCCGCCGCCACCGCATTGCCCTTGTCGATTTCCCAATTGCCGGACTGGATGGAAACGACCTTCATCTGCGCGGCCTCCATCGCATCCTTGAAGCCCGCCGTGCGCTGCTGGGCATTGGTGGTGGTCGACACCCCTTCGATAATGCCGACCTCATCGCCGGCCTGCAGCTTGCCTGCCAGGTAGTCACCGACCAGGCGTGCGCCCTTGCGGTTGTCGGGCCCCACGAAAGGCACGCTGATGTGCTTGCTCTTGAGCACGCCGGGGTCGAGCTGGTTGTCGATGTTGACCACCTTGATGCCGGCATCCATGGCCTTCTTGATCACCGGCACCAAGGCCTTGGAATCGGCCGGAGCGATGACCAGCGCATCGACCCTGGAGACGATCATCTGCTCGACGATGCGGATCTGATTGCTAGTGTCGGATTCGTCCTTGATCCCGTTGGAAACCAGGTCGAAATCGGCGGGGTGTTCTTTTTGATACGCCTTGGCACCGTCTTCCATGGTCAGGAAGAATTCATTGGCCAGGGATTTCATCACCAGGGCGACCTTGGGCTTTTCGGGGGTTTGGGCAAACGCGGCAGAGAGTGGCGTGACGGCGGATACGGCAGCCAGCATGGCGACAACAAGCAAGCGTCCGGCAAAGGGTTGCTTCATGTGTTCACTCCGATCTTATGATTATTGTGCTTGCAAACTTGTCGGGCTGCCTGGGTGAGGCCTTAAGCTGATCATTGGCCGCGCAAACGTTTGCGTTGGTAAACTATGCGAACACTGCGAGAGTTTGTCAACTCAACTCGCAGCCCCCCAGCCTACTTGGCCAACCCCCTAAAAGTCCGTAGGACTTTTCCTTAAATCTTCGGGAATCCGAACCGGGCCATGTAATCCCGTTCGGGTTTTCGACTATTGCACTCGCAAGCCTAGTTCACCGAACGAAAGTATTTCAATGTTTATCAAGGAGTTAATGGCAAAAGCCGGAAAGTACCTGAAGTGGTACGGATTCTGCTGGGGACCCGAGGCAACACAGCTACTCAACCCATAAGTGAGAAAAACGATGAAAGCTGCGCTACAGACCTTCGCCCCAGGCGCCATGGCCTTGCTGTTGTTACTTCCCGCCGCCACTTCGGCCAAGGAAGTCGAAAACAAGCAGAAACTCGCCAACGTGGTAATCCTTGCCACCGGCGGCACTATCGCCGGTGCCGGCGCCAGCACCGCCAATAGCGCGACCTATCAGGCCGCCAAGGTCGGTGTCGACAAACTGATCGCCGGCGTGCCGGAACTGGCCACTCTGGCCAACGTGCGTGGCGAGCAGGTCATGCAGATCGCATCCGAAAGCATCTCCAACGAAAACCTGCTGCAACTGGGCAAGCGCGTCGCCGAACTGGCCGACAGCCCGGATGTGGACGGCATCGTGATCACCCATGGTACCGACACCCTGGAAGAAACCGCCTACTTCCTCAATCTGGTGGAGAAAACCGCCAAACCCATCGTGGTCGTAGGCTCCATGCGGCCTGGCACGGCGATGTCGGCCGACGGCATGCTGAACCTTTACGACGCCGTGGCGGTAGCCAGCAGCAAGGAAGCACGCGGCAAAGGCGTGCTGGTAACCATGAACGACGAAATCCAGTCCGGTCGCGACGTCAGCAAGACGCTCAACATCAAGACCGAGGCCTTCAAGAGCCCCTGGGGCCCGCTCGGCATGGTGGTGGAAGGCAAGTCCTACTGGTTCCGTCTGCCCGCCAAGCGCCACACGGTGGACTCGGAATTCGATATCAAGACCATCAGCAGCCTGCCGGCCGTCGATATTGCCTACGGCTATGGCAATGTCAGCGACACAGCCTACAAGGCTCTGGCCCAGGGCGGTGCCAAGGCGATCATCCATGCCGGTACCGGCAATGGCTCGGTGTCTTCGCGCGTAGTGCCTTCCCTACAGGCCTTGCGCAAGGATGGCGTGCAGATCATTCGCTCATCGCACGTCAACGCCGGCGGTTTCGTGCTGCGCAATGCCGAGCAACCCGACGACAAGAACGACTGGGTGGTGGCGCATGACCTGAACCCGCAAAAAGCCCGGATCCTGGCCATGGTTGCCCTGACCAAGACCCAGGACAGCAAGGAACTGCAACGGATGTTCTGGGAATACTGATCGCGTGAACGCTGCCGCCCCCTCCTCGCGAGCGGGTCGGCACTCGCTCAATCCTCTTCCTTGATGTTGGCGACCTCGTCAGCCCTGACCCTGACGTGGCGCCCGGAAATATCCGTGAACTGGACGAAGCCGTCCCGGGTATAGGTCCTCGGCGAATCCTTGGTCACGTATTGCGTACCATCTTGCAGCATCACCACAGACGATGACGAACAGCCGGCCAGGCTGCAACCAGCCACCCAAGCCCCAACGCTCTCCCGTTCATGTCAGCCCCTCTTCTCGGCTGGACAGCGCATCCAAAAGCGTAGCGCCGATCCCGGCGATGTGTAGACCCAAGGACACTTCCTGCTCATCTCTGGCCAGGCAAATCCCGCGCAAGCGCCGGCCTGTAAAAAAAATTTCGACAGACGACACCAAATCACCTCTTCCACTGTCAGAAGCGCACTTCAACTCACGAGTTGTTGCGATTTGGCCTACAGTGAAATACTGTATGCACGTACAGCTAAAATAAGGAATGCTTCGTGGCAACTACTTCTGCAGCATCGACCCCCGCCAGCAGCTATGAACAGCTAGGCCTGCGTATTCAGAAGATCATCAACTCCCCCACCGCGCAAAAATCCAGGTCAGCCCTGATTTTTCGCCTCGAGCACGAGTCATCCAGCGATTGGGAAACCCTGCTCGAAGAAATCGCTGAAAACGACAATGTGACGCTGGCTCATCGCGATGATGGCGGCGTGCAATTGTTCTGGGTCGTGCCGAAGGAAGATTGAGCGAATGAGTGTTCGTGGTTTTGCTGTGTTCTGTCTGTTTTTCACCCTTACCGCCCAGGCCGATGCGCCGCGCACTTTCAAGGAGGCCAAGAAAATCGCATGGCGCCTGTATGCGCCGCAGTCCACGGAGTTCTACTGCGGCTGCAAATACAACGGCAATCGCGTGAACCTGGAAGCCTGCGGTTATGTGCCGCGCAAGAACGCCAATCGCGCGGCCCGCATCGAATGGGAACACATCGTCCCGGCCTGGCACATCGGCCATCAACGCCAGTGCTGGCAGGACGGCGGGCGCAAGAACTGTGCGCGCAACGACCAGGTGTACCAGCGCGCCGAAGCCGACCTGCACAACCTGGTGCCGAGCATCGGCGAGGTGAATGGCGACCGCAGCAACTACAGCTTCGGCTGGCTACCGGTGCAATCGGGCCAATACGGCTCCTGCCTGACCCAGGTCGACTTCAAGGCCAGGAAAGTCATGCCGCGCCCTTCCATCCGCGGCATGATCGCTCGCACTTACTTCTACATGAGCAAGCAGTACAACCTGCGGCTGTCCAAGCAGGACCGCCAGCTCTATGAAGCCTGGGACAAGACCTACCCGGCCAAGGAGTGGGAGCGCCAGCGTAACCAGCGCGTCGCCTGCGTAATGGGGCGCGGCAATGACTTTGTCGGGCCGGTGAACCTCAATGCGTGCGGTTGACGCCTCACCGCCGGGCCAGTAGATAATTGGCGGCACGCCGGTAGCGCTCGAGCCGCGCCAGGTCTTCAGGGCCTGGCGCGGCGATGCGCGAAAGGTCGCTGTTGTCGGCAATGTCGGCAAGCTTGACGACCTTGGCCAGCGGGTCCTGGGCAAGCCTTTCGACGAACGCCTGATAGCTTTCATCCGGCCGCCGGCTCAAGGCCTCGACCGCCGCCAGTACCTTCAGCGGGAAACCCTCACGCGCAAGGTCGGCAAGGGTCATCGCCGAATCCTCGAGCACATCGTGCAATACGGCAACGATCTGCTGCTCGGTGGTATCGACCCGCAGCATGACCCGCAGCGGATGCAATATGTAAGCTGCACCGCCCTTGTCACGCTGCCCCTCATGGGCTTTGGCCGCAACCGCAATAGCCCGCTCTAATGTGGACATCTGGCAGTTCCTCTCGGATGTTGCGCGCCACAGACACACCCTGCTTCATCCCTGCACAGAGCATAGCCTGAGTGCACACGTCACGGCGAGTCGCCCTCTGGCGTTACTCCCGATGCTTGACCACCACCGACTCGATCCCCATGGAGCTCATCAACTGCGCCTTTTTGTCATCGGCCTGGGCCTTGTCGGCAAAAGGACCGATCAGGACCCGCTGCTCACCGTCCCGGGCAACCACCGATGGAATGAAGCCACGCTCGATCAGGCGTGCCGTCATGTCGGATAGCGCGCCCATGTTGCTGCCCGAAACGATCTGCACATCCCAGCTACCCACCGCCTGCCCCGGGTCGGCGTAAGCTTCCTCGCTGACGGGCGCACCGCCGCACAGGGTGCGGATCTCGGCATTGGTCCCGTCCGGATCGAAAACGACCTTGAACTGGCTGTCGCTCTTGATCGCGGCGTAACTCTGATAGCCGCCATACACACCAGCCGCATCCTTGCCCTTGACCTGACCGCAGACATTACCCTGATCGGTCACCCGGACATTGGTGAACTTGGCCGATTTGGGGTTCGCGAGTTGATCGGCCACGGCTTTGTGCGCGACCTCTACATCGCTCCCGCAACCGGTCAACGCCAGCACTGCCATTACCACCGCCAATCTGCGCACACATTTGCCTCCAGCTGAGAAGACCGGCATTTTATCATCGTGCGCCGGCTTTGGCGGCGTCCATATCGTCGCGCCACCGCCCCAGTATTTTTGCGAGCACAATCAAACACCTGCACGACTTGGTTGTCCTAGGGATAACGCGAGCGAATTACCCTCGCGCCCGAGGAGACAATCGTGCTGAAAGCAGTGTTTAAACACCTCTCGAAATTCAGCCTGGCGGCCATGGTCCTGGCTTTGGCGGGCTGCTACCCCCATCACTATGATCGCGACGATGATGGATGGCGCGACCGGGATCACAGGCACCACTCTCGATACGATCGCCGTGACCGCTACGATCGTGACGACCGCTATGAGCGCCATGATCGCTATGACCGCCGTGACCGCCGTGACCGAGACGACGATGACGATGACGATGACGACTGATTATCGGTGACTGTGATGGCCGCATCGCTGGCAAGCCAGCTCCCACAAGGATCAACGGCGGCCGAATCATTGTGGGAGCGGGCTTGCCCGCGATGCCGGCGACGCGGTTGATTTGAGGGAACGCAAAACAAAAAAGGGCGACCCTTTCGGATCGCCCTTTTCTACACCGCCCAGCAGAGCGGATTTTGTTTGGTAGGCGCGATTGGACTCGAACCAACGACCCCCACCATGTCAAGGTGGTGCTCTAACCAACTGAGCTACGTGCCTGCTGTGAGGCGGCATTCTACGGAATTTCATAGGGGTGTCAACTTCTTTTTTTTAGCTAAGCCTATGAATCTGCGGATTTTTTATGAATAACCGGTTTATCGATTTTATCGCCCCGTCTGGTGAACCGAATTTATCTAGGGTAGGATCAGCGCATTCGTTAAAAATATTAAACAGAGGTTGCAGGATGGCGAACACTACCTACCCACAGTCGTATTACGCGGCATCGGCCAATGCCGTCCCCAAGCGCCCGGCATTGCAAGATGACGTTTACACTGACGTGTGCGTGATCGGCGCCGGCTACACGGGCCTTTCCAGTGCGCTGTTCCTGCTCGAGCACGGTTTCAAGGTTACCGTCCTTGAAGCCGCCAAGGTCGGTTTCGGCGCCTCGGGTCGCAACGGCGGCCAGATCGTCAACAGCTACAGTCGCGATATCGATGTGATCGAGCGCACCGTCGGGCCCGAGCAGGCACAACTGCTGGGGCACATGGCCTTCGAGGGCGGCCGGATCATTCGTGAGCGCGTTGCCAAATATAATATCCAGTGCGATTTGAAAGACGGCGGTGTATTCGCCGCTATCACGCCCAAGCAGATGGGCCATCTGGAGGCGCAGAAACGCCTTTGGGAACGTTTCGGTCACACCCAACTGGAACTGATGGACCAGCGTCGCATTCGCGAAGTGGTTGCGTGCGACCAATATATCGGCGGCATGCTCGACATGAGCGGCGGCCATATCCATCCGCTGAACCTGGCCTTGGGCGAAGCGGCTGCGGTGGAATCGCTCGGCGGGGCCATTTATGAGCAATCCCCTGCAATTCGTATCGAACGTGGCGCCAATCCGGTGGTGCACACCCCTGAGGGCAAGGTCCACGCCAAGTTCGTGATTGTTGCCGGCAACGCCTACCTGGGCAACCTGGTACCGGAACTGGCCGCCAAATCCATGCCATGCGGCACCCAAGTGATCACCACCGAACCACTGAGCGAAGAGCTGGCCCGCACGATGCTGCCCCAGGATTACTGCGTCGAAGACTGCAACTATCTGCTCGATTACTACCGCCTGTCCGGCGACAAGCGCCTGATCTTTGGCGGCGGCGTGGTTTATGGCGCCCGGGATCCGGCGAACATCGAAGCAATCATCCGGCCCAAGATGCTCAAGGCATTCCCGCAGCTCAAGGACGTGAAGATCGACTATGCCTGGACCGGCAACTTCCTGCTGACCCTCTCGCGCTTGCCGCAAGTCGGTCGCCTGGGCGACAACATCTACTACTCCCAGGGTTGCAGCGGTCATGGCGTGACCTACACCCACCTGGCGGGCAAGGTACTGGCCGAAGCCCTGCGTGGCCAGGCCGAGCGCTTCGATGCCTTTGCCGACCTGCCCCACTACCCTTTCCCGGGCGGGCAGTTGTTGCGCACGCCGTTTACGGCGATGGGCGCCTGGTACTACAGCCTGCGGGATCGTCTGGGGGTTTAACTCGCCCTCTCCCCCTCGTTCCCACGCTCGTGGGAACGAGGGGGAGGGTCATCGGTGTTGAAATTACTTGGCACCGATCGCCTTCACCGCCTGCGCCGCGGCCTGCTCCTGCCCAGCCTGCGCCAGTTCATTGGCAGCCTTCAGCCAGCGCTGGCGGTCGACCTGGGCCGGCAGTTGGTTGGGCTTTTGCACCAGTACGGCCCAACTGCCTTCCTTCTCCCACGCCGACGTGAAGCTGCCGAAGTCGACCTGCAAGCGACGATTCATGCCCGAGCGCAGCAAAACCCGCTGCTTGTAGCTGTCATAACCGACCAGCAAGGCGTACCGCGGCCCTCCCAGGAACGCTACGCCGTCGCTGTAGCGCAACAGCACCGGATTGCCCGCCGCAACCTGGGTCAGCAAGGCCGGCAGGTTGTGATCGAGCGGATAGACCAGCATGCCGTACTCACGAGCGACGTTCTCGATCGAGCCCTCCAGCGTCGCCACTGAACCCGGCAACTTCAAGGGTTTGTCGAGCAGCCCCGGGGTAATTCTCACGCCCTGTTGCGAGAGCATGCTGGCCAGGGCCATGGAACCACTCTGATTGGCGTTGCCGCGAAAAAACGGCACCCCATTGAGCTCAACGCGCTCGGGCAACCGGCGGATCTCGGGGTCGACGGTGCCTGCGCAAGCAGTCAGCGTCAGGGCCATGACGCCTGCCAGCATCAGGCGTTTGGGCAAGGCGGATCGCAATCGATTCAGCATTATCAGTCACTTGTTCTGGTGCCGGAACGTCGACCATCCGGCTCGGCTCCCGATAATAGGACGGCAGCGTCAACGGGTATAGCCTTTGTGTGCAGTTGGCCATGCGCCATAGAGCAAACCGGCCCAAGCGGCTGGACCATCGGTCAACAGCCTGAAACACGGCAACGACTAGACTATGAGCTGTAGCGAGCGCGAGCTTGCGAAGTCGAAGGAGGCATTCATGAGCCTGACCATGACCATCCTCATGTTGATCGGCGCCTGGCTGGCCGTCGCCGCCGCCATGCTCTGGGGGGTACTGCGAATCGCGCGCCGGCACCACCCTCGACTGCCACAACCTGAGTCGCCAAAACACCTGCGCAAGGGCCACGCCAGACACGCTTCGGCCCACTGATACTTTTTGCGGACAAACGAAAACGGCCGTCCCCGGTACTCACCGGGGACGGCCGTCGTGTTTCAAGTCAGGCTTCGACCGCAGCCCGCTTCTGCCGGGCCCGCCGCGAAAGCATGTTCAAGCCTTCGATTGCGGCCGAGAACGTCATTGCAGCGTAGACATAGCCCTTGGGCACATGAGCGCCAAAGCCTTCGGCGATCAGGGTCATGCCGATCATGATCAGGAAACCCAGGGCCAGCATGACCACCGTCGGGTTGTCATTGATGAACCTGGCCAGCGGTTCGGCCGCCAGCAACATCACCAACACCGCAGCGATCACCGCGATAATCATGATCGGCAGGTGCTCGGTCATGCCCACGGCAGTGATGATACTGTCGATGGAGAAGACGATATCAAGCATCAGGATCTGACCGATCGCTGCGGCAAAGCCCAGCGATACCCGCTGTGAAACGCCCTCCTCAAGCTGTTCGGCCTGGGAGACCGGGTCGACGCTGTGGTGGATCTCCTTGGTGGCTTTCCACAACAGGAACAGACCACCGGCAATCAGTATCATGTCCTTCCAGGAGAACACCTGGCCAAACACCTCGACGACCGGCTCGGTCAACTGCACGATGTAGGCCACGGTGCTCAACAAGCCCAGGCGCAACACCAACGCCATGCTGATACCGATGCGCCGGGCCTTGGCCCGATGCGCCACTGGCAGCTTGTTGGTCAGAATCGAGATAAAGATCAGGTTATCGATGCCCAGCACGATTTCCATCACCACCAGGGTCGCCAGGGCAACCCAGGCGGTAGGGCTTGCAGCAAGTTCTAACAGGTATTCCATTGATCAATCCTGATGCGGCAACGCCGTCTGGTTAAATTTCCCGGGAGGTGTCTTTGCGCTGCCCCTCAGGCGCCGCGCTGTTTTCAGGCACACCATGAGTGGCGTCATGCAAGGCCTGTTGCGCTGCCTCGTTGGTTTTATCGATCGCTTGCTTGGCCGATTCGGCCGCCTGGTTGAGCATTTGCTGGGCGGATTTTTCGGCCTGCTCGCAACCGCTGAGGGCGAACATCGCCATCACCAGGACCAGCGGAGTACCGATGGATTTGAGTTCAATCATGTATTTCTCCCGTAAACCGCCAACCTTCTGATGCTGGCTCCTCGATAGCGCTGCATTCTAAAGACAGCAATACATCAGGAAAATTCGTATTTTTACCGGCTATACTTCGGTTTTTACGATTCGGGAGGCAACATGCTCAATTACCGGCAACTGCATTACTTCTGGGTAGTGGCCAAGACCGGCAGCATCGTGCGCGCCGGTGAGCAATTGAACCTGACACCGCAGACCATCAGCGGCCAGATCACCCTGCTCGAACAAACCTACGGCATCGAGCTGTTTCGCCGGGTCGGTCGCCAACTCGAACTGACCGAAACCGGGCGCCAGACCCTGCCCTATGCCGAGCAAATGTTTCAGCTTGGTGGCGAATTGGAGGCCATGCTGCGGGCGCACCCCGATGAACAGCAGATCCAGTTCCGGGTCGGGGTGGCCGATGTGGTGCCCAAGTCCATCGTCTATCGCCTCATCGCGCCGACCATGGAGCTGGCCGAGCCGATCCGCATTACCTGCCGCGAAGACAAGCTCGAACGATTGCTCGCCGACCTGGCGATCCAGCGCCTGGACCTGGTGATTTCCGACAGCCCCATGCCCAGCCATCTGGACATCAAGGGTTACAGCCAGAAACTCGGCGAATGCGGAATCAGCTTCTTTGCCACCCAGGCACTGGCCGAACGCTGCGGCCAGGCCTTCCCGGCCTGCCTGCACCACGCGCCATTACTGATCCCGGGGCCGGAAACCGTGGTGCGCAGCCGCCTGCTGCGCTGGTTCGCCGAGCAACAACTGCAACCACGGATCATTGGTGAGTTCGATGACAGCGCCTTGATGCAGGCCTTCGGCCAGTCGGGCAGCGGCGTCTTCATCGCCCCGAGCGTGATCGCCGATGAAATCAGGAAGCAGTACGGGGTCAAACTGATCGGCCAGACCGATGCGGTTACCGAGTCGTTCTATGCCATCTCGGTAGAGCGCAAGGTCAGCCACCCCGGTATTGTCGCCATCACCGAGGGAGCTCGACGGGAGCTGTTTACAGGTCAGGCGGCGACTTGAGATGTGAGTCAGCCCAGGACGTCGGCGATCAGGGTGCCGACCGGTATACCGAACACCGTGGTGCAGACCACCCTGAAATCGCGACAACCCCCCACGCGCCCTGCCCCTGCCCAGTGTGCTAAAGTCGCGCCCCTTTTTGCGCCGGCCACCCGCTGGCGCAAGCCCCGGCGCCTCACGGCCAGGCCCACAAGGCCGGCCCTTTGAACAAGACAGAGAAACATCGATGATCGCTGCCTCCAACCCCGTCATGAACCTGCTCAACCGCACCAGCCTGGTGATGCAGATCCTTATCGGCCTGATCGCCGGCATCGCCCTGGCGCTGCTGTTCCCGGCCGTTGCCCTGCAATTGGCCTTCGTCGGCAAACTATTCGTTTCGGCCCTCAAGGCCGTGGCGCCGATCCTGGTGTTCGTGCTGGTGATGGCCTCGATCGCCAACCACAAGCACGGCCAGGAAACCCATATCCGCCCGATCCTGGTCCTCTATCTGCTCGGCACCTTTGGCGCCGCGGTGGTGGCAGTCATCGCCAGCATGACCTTCCCCTCGACCCTGGCACTGGCAACCCATGAAGTGCCGGTCACAGCCCCGGGCGGCATCAGTGAAGTCATGGAGGGCCTGCTGCTGAGCGTGGTGGAAAACCCGGTCAGCGCCCTGATGAACGCCAACTTCATCGGCATCCTGGCCTGGGCCATCGGCCTGGGCATCGCCATCCGCCATGCCGGTGAAACCACCCGCACCGTGCTCGGTGACTTGTCCAATGGCGTCACCCTGATCGTGCATGCGGTCATTCGCTGCGCGCCGCTGGGCATTTTCGGCCTGGTCGCCTCGACGCTCGCGCAATCGGGCCTGGGCGCCCTGCTCGGCTATCTGCACCTGTTGCTGGTGCTGATCGGCTGCATGCTCTTCGTCGCCCTGGTGATGAACCCGCTCATCGTTTTCTGGAAGCTGCGTCGCAACCCCTATCCGCTGGTCCTCACCTGCCTGCGCGAAAGCGGTATCACGGCCTTCTTCACCCGCAGTTCGGCGGCCAATATCCCGGTCAACCTGGCGTTGAGCGAGAAACTGGGGCTGCATGAAGACACTTATTCGGTATCGATCCCGCTGGGCGCAACCATCAATATGGCGGGTGCGGCGATTACCATTACCGTGCTGACCCTGGCCGCGGTACACACCCTGGGCATTGCCGTCGATCTGCCAACGGCGGTACTGCTGAGCGTGGTGGCTGCTATCTGCGCGTGCGGCGCTTCGGGCGTTGCGGGAGGGTCGTTGCTGTTGATTCCACTGGCGTGCAGCCTGTTCGGCATTCCCAGCGAGATCGCCATGCAGGTGGTCGCGGTGGGCTTCATCATCGGCATTTTGCAGGATTCGGCGGAAACCGCGTTGAACTCCTCCACCGACGTCCTCTTCACTGCCGCCGCGTGCCTGGCCCAGGAAGAGCCGGCCGTACGCGCCTGATCCGTCAGTGCCTGCCCGACGCCTTGCGCGTCGGGCACAGCGGTTGAATCAGAAAGCGCCCATGAAGTCGCGCTTGCCCACTTCCACACCGTTGTGACGCAGGATGGCGTAGGTGGTTGTCACGTGGAAGAAGAACTGCGGCAGGCCGTAGGTCAGCAGGTAGCTCTGGCCGGTGAAGCGCTTCTCTTTGTCAGTACCCGGGCGAGTGACGATCTCGCGCCCTTCCTGGCCATCGATCTGCTCGGGCTTGATGCCGTCGATGAATGCCAGCACCTTTTTCAACAGGTCTTGCAGCTCGGCGAAGGATTGCTCGGTGTCCGGGTAGGATGGCACTTCCACATCGGCCAGACGCGCCGACACGCCCTTGGCGAAATCCACGGCAATCTGCACCTGACGGGTCAGCGGGAACATATCCGGATACAAACGCGCCTGCAGCAAAGCGTTGGGGTCGATCTTCCTGGCCGTGGCGTGGGCTTCGGCCTTGGCCAATACGCCGCTCAGGGCTGTGAGCATCTGCTTGAAGACCGGAACGGAGGCTGCGTACAGAGAAATACTCATGAAATATCCTGATGGGTTGATTACACAATGAGGGGGTGGCTTGTCTTTCCATGCGCCCTGCACCTAGGCTAGGGCTTTCATTCGCATAGAGACAGGGCCATGTCCGCCGAACACGATACTCCTTCTGCCGCCACGCTCAACAGTACGGAAATCCGGATTC
Source organism: Pseudomonas sp. LS1212 (assembly GCF_024741815.1). Lineage (NCBI taxonomy): Bacteria > Pseudomonadati > Pseudomonadota > Gammaproteobacteria > Pseudomonadales > Pseudomonadaceae > Pseudomonas > Pseudomonas sp. LS1212. The sequence continues at coordinate 1,916,024 of NZ_CP102951.1, read as the reverse complement.
TGGGTTCGCTGATCGAGAAACAGGCCACAAGCCCCGAAACCTACCCCCTGACGCTCAATGCACTGGTGCTGGCCTGCAACCAGAAAACCAGCCGCGAGCCGGTCATGAACCTGACCCAGGGCCAGGTCGGCCAGAGCCTGCGCGCACTCGAAGGCCAGGGCATGGCCCGCCTGGTGATGGGCAGCCGAGCCGACCGCTGGGAGCATCGCATCGACAAGGCCATGGAACTGGTTCCGGCCCAGGTCATCCTGCTCGGCCTGATGTTCCTGCGCGGCCCGCAGACCGTCAACGAACTGCTGACCCGCAGCGGTCGCATGCATGAGTTCGAAGATGCCGAACAGGTCGTGCACCAGCTCGAACGCCTGATCGCGCGCGGCTTCGCCCTGCTGATACCACGCCAGCCGGGCCAGCGCGAAGACCGCTACACTCACGCACTGGGTGACCCGGCCGATATCGAGGCCATTCTGTCCGCGCGCCAGAACGGCCCGGAACGCTCGTCGGGCCCGGCCGTGTCGGCCGAGCGCATCGACGAGCTGGAAGCGCGCATTGCCGCTCTCGAGGAGCGGCTGGCCAGGCTTGAATAATACGGCCTAGCTTCGCGCGTACTCGGTTGCCAGCCGGACCTGCTCCAGGTCCGGTCGCACCCCGGTATAGAGCACGAATTGCTCAAGCGCCTGGATGGCGATGACCTCAAGGCCGGTAATCACTGGCTTGCCCTGTGCCCGAGCCCGTTGGATCATCGGCGTTTGCGACGGCATCGCGACCACGTCGAATACCGTCTGCGCCGCATCGATCGCCTGCGCCTCGAACGCCAGCTGATCGGCTTCTGCACCTCCAGCCATACCGATGGGTGTCACATTGACCAGCATTTGCGGGCGCAACGCCCCCAGCTCGGCGCGCCAGTCATAACCACAGGCATCGGCCAGCGCTCGCCCGGCCTGTTCGTTACGGGCAATGATCGTGCCCTGGGTGAATCCGTCATCGCGCAGCGCCGACGCCACCGCCTTGGCCATGCCGCCGCTGCCGCGCAAGGCGAACGAGGCCTGGCGGTTCAGCCCATGGCGCTCGATCAGCTGCCTGATGGCAATGTAGTCGGTGTTGTAGGCCTTCAGATGGCCAGCCGTATTGACGATGGTGTTGATCGACTGGATCGCTGCCGCCGAGGCATCGAGCTCATCGACCAGGTCTATGCAAGCTTCCTTGAATGGCATCGAGACGCCACAACCGCGAATCCCCAACGCGCGAATGCCGCCGATTGCTGCCGGCAGGTCGCCCGTGGTCATGGCCTTGTAGTAGTAATTCAGCTCGAGCTGCTGATACAGATGGTTGTGAAAGCGTACGCCGAAGTTACCCGGCCTTCCCGCCAGCGACATGCACAGAACGGTGTCTTTATCAGGGATGAGCGGCATCGTTTTTCTCCATTGCAAGGCTTCAAGACGGTCGCATTATGCCCCACTGAAACGAACGGATGACCGTTCATCTGCCCTTACATAACCTTTACTTTTTGCGCGTGCCAAAGCTTACAGTTCGGCTGGCATAGTGGTATCCCCAGCGACAATATCCGGGTCTATCGCAGACACCAGTGCTGGGGTTGCGTCAGAGGGATGCCATCATGATTCGTCATATCCCCAGGATTGCCTTGCTCATCCCTGCGCTGGCCGTGGCAGGCCAGGCATCCGCCCATGGTGATGGCCGCGGCTATTATGGCCCAGGCCCGCTGCTGGGGGCCGCCACGCTGGTAATTGCGACGCTTGAGGCAGGATTACGCGCGAGCCTGCCTCATTGACATCAATGAGCACTATCGAGCGCGATGATTTCTCCCGAATCGTGGAGCGGCGTACCTTTGCTTCATGAACTGAAGGAGACTTCCAATGCACTCGGTAAAAATCATGTCCGTCATCGGCAGCGCGGTGCCGGCCTCGCTCAGAGACAAAGGCCTGCTGGCCTGCTGGTACCTGGTTCAGGAGGGTGAGCCGATCAGTGCGCCGCTGACCTCGTTGCCCGCCGCCGAGGCCCTGTTTCAGTCGATCGTGTCCAGGCACTGATCGCCTCAACTTTCATCGTGCGTTGCTCCGCACACCCCTTGCCCCGCCTTGTTGCGGGGCTTTTTATTGGAGTGATCTGCAAAGAGCATTCCTTAAAGGAAAAAACCAGCGAATTATTTATTTTATGTACGGCATCCCGCTGGCCCTGCAATCGACAGCGCCTAAGCCATACTCATAAAATGTCACGGTTTTTCTGGATTAGCCCTTGCTTCGCCAACGGCATACTTAACTACTAGTGAGCGCTACACGTGAAAACCTTCCTTTCGATCTTGAGCCTGCTGTTGCTATTCACAGGCACTGCCACCGTCACGTCGCACGCTATTGCCCAACAACCTCCCACTGCGAAGCCAGACCCCTCGAAACTCAAACTGGCTTCGCGCAGCGCCCTGCTCATTGACCTGCAGACCAACCAGGTGCTCTACGCGCGCAATCCCGACGCCGTACTGCCGATCGCCTCGGTGACCAAGCTGATGACCGCCATGGTCGTGCTCGACGCCAAACAATCGATGGATGAAATCCTCACGGTAACCATCGCCCAGACCAGGGAAATGAAAGGCGTGTATTCGCGGGTGAGGCTCGGTAGCCAGCTGAACCGCCGGGAAATGTTGCTCATCACTCTGATGTCGTCGGAGAACCGTGCCGCCGCGACCCTTGCGCACCACTACCCGGGTGGCTACGGCGCCTTCATAGCTGCCATGAACGCCAAGGCCAGGGCCCTGGGCATGAAACATACCCGCTACGTGGAGCCGACCGGCCTGTCCACCTACAACGTATCGACCGCCCGCGACTTGAGCAAGCTGTTGCTGGCCTCGCGCAACTATCCCCTGCTGAGCCAGCTGAGCACTACCCCCGCAAAGACCGTGGCCTTTCGCAAACCCAACTACACCCTGGGTTTTCGTAACACCAACCACCTGATCAAAAAGAGCAACTGGGACATCAGGCTGACCAAGACCGGTTTCACCAACGAGGCCGGCCATTGCCTGGTACTGCTCACGACCATGAACAACCGCCCGGTGGCCATGGTGATTCTCGATGCGTTCGGCAAATACACCCACTTCGCCGACGCCAGCCGCATGCGCAAATGGCTGGAAACCGGCAAGAGCGGCTCGGCGCCTGCCGTCGCCGTGCGCTACAAGGCCGACAAACAAACGCCCCAGCCAGGCTTGATTCGGGTCTCAGATTGATCCGACACCGCTTGCTGGCCACACCAGCAAGCGCCCCCGCCTGTTCACGCCCGGGTGCTGACCAGCGCCCCTGACGTACTCTTGCTTTCCTCCAGCAGCACCTGGGTCAAGGCCGCCGTGGCAGTCATCAACGCGCCTGCCGTCGAGGCGATCATCGCCTGGGCGGCAGCCACGGCAGCAGCCTTGGCCTCTTCGTTCAGATTACTGGCCTGGACCTGCTGCAACTGGCGCTGCTGTGGTCAACCCTGCATTCAATCGAAATGGCCAAGGCACTTGTTGATGCGTTGTTGGATGGGATTGAGGCTGGGGCTTCGGAAGGAGAGGGTTCTGCTGGATTGTAGGGCGCTCGCCTGTAATTACGACCGCCTCTACAAGGTGTGCGGTGATCCACTGATCTCTTTCCCGCGCGCTGCGTGGAAAGAGATCAGCCAATTCTGCTATGACAAAGGAGCGAAAGCGGTTGCCATGGCGATGCTCAGGGTGAGTATTAAAGCCAAATCAAAACGCCAGCTTGTACCCGATGAACACCAGCATGACGGCCAGGCAAGGACGCAGTACTTCGTCAGAAATGCGGCCCGACAAATGACTGCCCATGTAAATCCCTGGCAGCGAGCCGATCAGCAGGTAGCTCAACAAGCTCCAATCCATGTTGCCCATGCTCGCATGGCCCAGGCCTGCGACCAGCGTCAGGGGCACGGCGTGGGCGATTTCCGTACCCACCAGGCGTTTGGTGGCAAGGAAGGGGTAAAGAATAAACAGCGCCACGGTGCCCAGCGCGCCGGCACCGATGGAGGTCAGTGCCACCATTGTGCCGAGTATCACACCGGTGACCACGGTCAGCGCATTCAAGCTCCGGCCGCTGAGGTGATAGTGGTCACCTGCATGCTTATGGGCAAATGCCAGCAGTCGTTTCTTGAAGAGGATGGCCAGTGCAGTCAGCAGCAAAACGAAGCCCAATGACTGCTTGATGACGGCGTTCATGGCGTCGGGGTTGGTATGCAGGCTGTTCAAGAACCACAGCGTAAGCGCTGCTGCCGGCACGCTGCCCAGCGTCAGCCATCCGGTAATCGACCAGTCGATGTTGTCGTTCTTTTTATGGACCAGCACGCCGCCGGACTTGGTGATTGCGGCATAAAGCAGGTCAGTGCCGACGGCGGTGGCGGGATTGATGCCGAACGCCAAAAGGATGGGCGTCATCAAGGAGCCGCCGCCCACGCCGGTCATCCCGACAATGAACCCGACGACCAAACCGGCAACGATAAAACCGAAAATACTGAGTTCCATTACCATGCTCTGCCAACCAAACGCGGTCATATAAAGGTCGGCAGCATAGCGATTTTTCTTATAACCTCTTATACCGATATGCTCTTACGTTATTACCTTTCGTCGCCCCGCCTCTCGCCCCCTCGTTCCCACGCTCTGGAGTAACATCAATCGTATTCCGCCTCCTCATGCTCTCCCAGCAACCGCCGCTGCCTCGGCGTAGCCGCCGCCAGCACATCAGGGTTGAACTGCCACTGCAGGTATGGCGAGAACTTCTGCGCCACCATGCGGCGGCCATAGTGCACCTGCAACAGGTATCGGCTACGGTCGGCGGTCAGGTTGCTGCTGCCTGCATGCCAGAGTTCGCTGCGAAACACCAGCGCATCGCCTGCGCGGCACAGTACCGGTTGCGCGGCACGGCCATGCCAATGACTCTCGCCCTTGGCCGGTGGCCGGCCGGCACGGTGGCTGCCGGGGATTACCAGCGTCGGGCAGAGGTTGGCGTCGATGTCGTCAAGGTAAATCTGCGCCGTGCAGATCTGCATCGGCAACAGGAAGGCAGGATCGGCCAGCAGGCTTTGCGGCAGTTCCATGACCAGATAGTCCAGGTGCGGTTCGAGGCCGACGAAGCCCGGATGGCAGCGCCAGGCGGTCTGGCCGATGATGTGGCAGTCGGCGCCCAAGGCTGCTTCGGCCAGTTCGATGACCCCGGGCAGGTCCAGATAGGGCAACCACAGCGGGTCACGGTTGAACACGCATTTATAGTGATCGAGCAGGCCGCTGTAGTCCCAATGCCGGGGCTTGAGCTGGTCGATGGCGTTACGCAGGGTTACCACCTGAGCGCCGTCGAGCACGGCTGGCAAAAGCACGAACCCTTCACGGTGCAACGCCTGAAGACAGGTTGCCGTCAAACTGGGTGAAGGGTCGATCACGGCCATGAAGTGCTCCCGGCAAACACGCCTTTTCCAGATTCCCGGCGTTTGAATACCTTCTCGCCGGTCAGCTCAGAGAATAGCGGAAGTACGCCACGCCCCTGCCATCCAGCGGTCGGCCGGCAATGAAGCGGGAGCCCCCCGACGCCAGGAAAGGTACTCTACTTGTACCTATTGCATCGGAACTGGCGGGACGTAGGTCTTGAACCTGGTCACTGAACTGAGCGCCATCGAGCTGACGGGGCGCTCCCGCTCGCCGGCGGCGCAGCGTTTTGTCGAGTTGTGCCAAGCCAATTTGCCTTGAGCCGTGTGATTTTACGACCGCTTCGCGGCCGAGCGCAGCCTTCGGCAGCGGCTACAAGGTTCCGCACAACACGGTCGATGTAGCCGCTGCCGCAGGCTGCGCTCGGCCGCAAAGCGGTCGTAAAAGATCGCAAAGGATTGCAAACCTCTCGAACCTGGCCACCAAGGATACCAAGCTGGCACTACACGTGATTGGGCCCACGCAACGACCCTCCTACACTGGTCGGCAGCAAGCTCCACCCAATAGGAGAAACCTGATGAGCAATCGCGCCAACTTCACCCACATGGATGACAGTACTGCCGAGGACTGGGCCCTCATTGCCGGCCACTTTCCCGGCTACGCCGCAGGACTACCCGACCGCATCCTCACCCACCTCAAACTGCTCGACGGTGACTTCGGCGGCTTCCCGGTGGACCGCCTGACCCACTCGCTGCAGACCGCGACCCTGGCCTACCGCGCCGGCGAGGATGAAGAGTATGTGGTGTGCGCCCTGCTCCATGACATCGGCGATACCCTGGGCACCTACAACCATGCCGACATCGCCGCCGCCTTGCTCAAGCCCTTCGTCAGCGAGCAAAACCACTGGATGATCGAGAAGCACGCGATCTTCCAGGGCTACTACTTCTTCCACCACCTGGGCATGGACCGGTTTCTGCGCGAGCAATTCGAGGGGCACCCGCAATACCGCCAGACGATCGAGTTCTGCGCCCGCTACGACGCCGCGGCGTTCGACCCGCAAGGCGAAACCCTGCCACTGGCGTTCTTCGAACCCATGCTGCGCCGGGTGTTTGCCCAGCCCAGGCAGTCGCTGTACAAGTCGATCGCTAGCACTACAGACCAGCGCGATATTACCGGCGACAACCAATGATGTGGCGAGCCATTGGGGTGACCCGCAAGGCGACCACTCTGGCTGCCAAGGCGAATTCCCCTGCCCTTCCCTTGGCTAGACTGCTCACTCCAATGCCGGGTTTACCACGCCGCGAGAACGACAACAATGACTGCTACGCCCCTGCTCACCGCATTCCTTCCCATTGCCCTGGGCATCATCATGCTCGGCCTGGGGCTGTCGCTGACCCTGGCCGACTTCGCCCGAGTCGTGAAATTCCCCAAGCCGGTACTGATTGGCCTGGCCTGCCAGTTGCTCCTGTTGCCATTGATCTGCTTCTTCATCGCCAAGGGCTTTGCCCTCGCGCCGGCCCTGGCCGTTGGCCTGATGCTGCTGGCCGCGTCACCGGGCGGCACCACCGCCAATCTCTACAGCCACTTGGCGCACGGTGACGTGGCACTGAACGTAACCCTGACGGCCGTGAACTCGGTGATCGCGATCCTGACCATGCCACTGCTGGTCAATCTGTCGCTGGCGCATTTCATGGAGGGCGACCAGGCCATCCCCCTGCAGTTCGCCAAAGTGCTGCAAGTATTCGCCATCGTCCTGGTGCCGGTTGCCCTGGGCATGCTCATCCGCAAGCTGGCACCACGCTTCGCCGCGCGCATGGAGCGGCCGATGAAGATCGTCTCTGCGCTGTTCCTGGTGGTCACGGTCGTGCTGGCCTTCGCCAAGGATTGGCAGACAGTCGTCGACTACGCGCCGGTGGTGGGCGGCGCCGCGCTGCTGTTCAACCTGCTCAGCCTCGGCATCGGCTACTGGATACCGCGCCTGCTGCGGCTGCCGCAGCGCCAGGCGGTGGCCATCGGCATGGAGATCGGTATCCACAACGGCACCCTGGCCATCGCCATGGCGCTCAGCCCGGTACTGCTGAACAACCCGACCATGGCCATCCCGGCGGCCCTCTACAGTTTCCTCATGTTCTTCACTGCGGCCGGTTTCGGTTGGTGGGTCAATGTGACCCACGGCAAGGAGTTGGCCATCAAGGACGCCGAGGCCGCCAACTGACGGCCGTACCCGAGGCTTCTGGCGGCACTGAACCTTTGTAGGAGCGTACAAACTCTGCCGTGCGGATCAAACCGGGTGGGTCCGGTTCGTCGAGCGCGGTTGAGCCCACCGGATGGCGAACTAGACTTAATGATCCCCCTACACATGAAATTGCCGTATCCGAGTCTGTGATCCCACCACCGGCCAGGTTGTCGGCTCGACCCGCAACGCCCGTGCACGGTGACCTTCCTGGAGGAGAACACGCAATGGACGAGGCCAAACTCAACGACTTCATGGGCAAGCTGGTATCCGACATGGGCGGAGCAGCGATACTCGCGAGCATGATCCTTGGCGAAGAGCTCGGCCTCTACAAGGCCATGGCCGACAGCCAGCCCATTACCCCCGAAGCACTCGCCAGCAAGACCGGCTGCAACGCGCGCCTGGTCCGTGAATGGCTCAGTGCCCACGCCGCATCCGGCTACATGGAACACAAGGACGGGCAGTTCCGCCTGCCAGAGGAACAAGCCCTGGTGCTGGTCACCGCTCTATGTGGCCGGCGGCGCCGTAGTGATTGCGGCGTTGTTTCATGACAAGGACAAACTGGTCACCGCCATGCGCGGCAATGGCGCCCTGGCCTGGGGCGATCACCATCCGTGCATGTTCAGTGGTACCGAGCGCTTCTTCAGGCCCGGCTATCGGGCACACTTGGTGGCAGAGTGGTTGCCAGCCCTGGATGGCGTCGTCGACAAGCTCAAGGCCGGCGCCAAAGTGGCCGATGTCGGCTGCGGGCATGGTGCCTCGACGGTGATCATGGCGCAGGCCTTCCCGGCCTCGCGTTTCGTCGGTTTCGACTACCACGCCCCTTCTATCAGCACCGCGACGCAACGCGCGCAGGAAGGCGGCGTAGCCGATCGCGCAACGTTCGTCCAGGGCACCGCCAAGAACTACCCCGGCAACGACTACGACCTGATCTGCTATTTCGACTGCCTGCACGACATGGGCGACCCGGTCGGTGCGGCCAGGCATGCCTATCAATCGCTCAAGCCCGACGGAACGGTGCTGCTTGTGGAGCCTTATGCCAACGACAAGCTCGACGACAACACGACACCCGTGGGACGGCTGTTCTACGCCGCCTCGACCTTCATCTGCACACCCAACTCGCTGTCTCAGGAAGTCGGCCTTGGCCTGGGTGCACAAGCCGGAGAAGCGCGCCTGCGCAATGTCTTCACCGAGGCGGGGTTCACGCAATTTCGCCGGGCGGCGGAAACCCCGTTCAACCTGATCCTGGAGGCACGCAAGTAATCACAGCAATGCGATCAATCCTCCAACGGCTTGGGCGGCCCCAGCGGCTTGGTGGGCTTGGTCTTTTTATCCTTGCCGCCCTTGGCCTGCGTGTCCTCGGGCGCTGGCGGAGGGGGCGGCGCGGCCTCTTTTTCCTCGGCGGGCAATTGGTCAATGGTGCTGAAGATTTCCTTGGCCTCGATGGGGCCGGCGTGCTCGATTTTCTTTTCGCCGTCCTTGCCTACCAGAATGACCTTGGTCTGGGCGCCTGCGCCCAGCTTGAGTTCGCGGATCAGCGCCATGGTGGTTTGCGCGTCCAGATCCTTGCCGTTGCGCTGGCCCATCATATTGATCACCGTGTAGAGCACCATGTTGCGCTCGGTGAACGCCTTGCGATTGGCGGGCTCGTCCAGGGCCTTCTTCAGCTTGACCAGGGCCGGGTCCACGGAGCTGGGTGCGATGATGATCAGCGGTCGGGATTTCCCGCGTTCCTGGGCCAGGGGAGCATCGCTGTCAGCGGCCATCAAGGGGCCGGCGGCGGCCAGCAGAGCGGCAAGGGTCAGCGACCGGATGAGCATGCGCACCTCCATTTGATATCCATGCAGTAATGATTGCGCATCGTGGCCAAAGGTCCAGGCTAGCGGCCTGAATTTCTGACTTTTGTGTGGGCCGGGGACGGGCTTGGTCGCGCTCATTGATGCGCAATATCCACATTTATTAATTAATTTGTGCGCATTGCGCAATTTTACCGACGGCAAACCATTTACATGCGCAAATATCACCCCTAGTATCGTCCTGCCCTTGGAGCAAAATCTGCTCCTGTTTGACGACATCAGGACCTCGCGGTATGCAAACCCATGAACTCGAACAACATCTGCTGAAAGTCTCGATCCTGGTCACCTCGTTGATGGCCGCGAGCGGGATTGTGTTCGGCTTGTACTGCCGCTCCCAGTCCATCGTGTTCGACGGCCTGTTCAACGCCATCGATTCGAGCATGGCCTTCCTTTCGCTGGTGGTGGCGCGCTTGTTGGTCAAGGGTACCGGCCGGCGTTTTCAGACCGGCTACTGGCACATCGAGCCGCTGGCGCTGGCGCTCAATGGCAGCGTCCTGCTGACGCTCTGCGCCTATGGTTTCGTCAATGCCATCAGCAGCTTCCTGCAGGGTGGGCACTCGCTGGTGTTCGATGGGGCGATTGTCTACACCGCCGTAACCGCCCTGGTCTGTGCCTTGATGCATCAATACGTGCGGCGGCGTAACCGCAAGGTGCAGTCAGAGCTGATCGAACTGGATGTACAGAGTTGGTGGATGTCGATGTCCATTACCACCGCACTGCTGCTGGCGTTCGTCGTGGGCTATGTCCTGCAGGACGGGCCCTATGCGTTCCTCACGCCGTATATCGACCCGGGCATCATGGCCGTTCTCGCCCTGGCGCTGATGCCGGGGCCGGCCAAAACCGTGATCAAGGCCGTGAGCCAGATCCTCAAGATCACCCCCAGCGAGCTGGACGGAGAAATCAGCCGACTGATGACCCGCATGAGCCAGCGCTACGGTTTCGAGGCGTTTACGCATTCGGCGCTGCAGATTGGTCGCGGCTTCTTTGTCGAGATCCATATCGTGCTGCCCGAAGCCATGAACGCCTGGCGCGTGACCGAACTGGACCAGGTGCGGGCGGAGATTGCCGACGGCATTGGGCGTGAAGGGCCTAATCGGTGGATTACCATTGGGTTTACCCGGGATCGGCGGTGGATATGAAGCCGTGGGGCCGCTGCCGCAGCCCAGCTGGTGCGCCACTGCGACAGCCTTTGGGCAGCGGCTACAAAAGCTCGGCGCAACACGGTCGATGTAGCCGCTGCCGCAGGCTGCGCTCGGGCGCAAAGCGCCCGCAAAAATTCCAGATCAAAGCCAAGCAGCATCCCACAACGGATAATCCCCACCCCGCCGAACCAACCCCGCCCGCACCGGATTGGCAATCACATAACGCGCAATCTGCCTGAGATCTTCCTCCCACCGAACCGCTCTGTCGTGATACCCCTTCTGCCAAAGACGCCCACTGCTCCCGGTCCTCCGATTCACCGCTCGACTGCTTCGCGATTTAACGCGATTCATCAGGCAAGCGAGTGATGTGTTTTGCAACTGGAACAGCCAGTGAAAATGATCTGGCATCACCACCCAAGCCAGGGAGTCAACCAAGCCCGCCTCATGCGCGGACCTGAGTTGCCCGACCAGAAGGCGGCCGATGTGCCAATCGGAAAATAGGGGGTTGCGTTGGTCTACGACAGTGGTGACCAGGTAGATACGGCCGAACTCGCTGACACGTCCGGTGTATAGCCGATGAGCATTTGGCCGGGGCATCCTTGCCTCTCTTCCAACGAAAATTCGGAAGAAAGCCTAGCGGCAAAGAGACCTCTCGGGAAATTCATGCGTTTTCAGGACATTGCAAAGGGCTCGGCTTGACTCGGTTGGCGTAGCCGCTGCCGCAGGCTGCGCCAAGGTCCGCAGGACCTTCCTGCGATCTAAAAAGCGCGACCGCTTCGCGCTCGAGCGCAGCCTTCGACAGCGGCTACAAGGTTCGGCATTCCACGGTGGCGTTGCATTCCACGGTTGGCGTAGCCGCTGCCGCAGGCTGCGCCAAGGTCCGCAGGACCTTCCTGCGATCTGAAGAGCGCGACCGCTTCGCGCTCGAGCGTCGCAGCGGCTACTGGGATTGTGTTGCCTGCACGAACTGCAACATCCACTGCGCTATGAGCGCCCCATCATGGCCTTCATTGAGAGTCGATATTGCCTTCTGGTACAACGGCTCGCCATATGCCTCACGCCGCAAATCCAGCAGCCCCCGCGCATACCCTTCGACAAACTCCGGGTGCCCCTGAAAGCACAACACCTGCTCCCCAATGCGATACGCCGCCACCGGGCAAAACTCGCTGGAAGCCAGCAACTGCGCCCCCTCCGGCAGCACAGTGACCTGATCCTGATGGGACACCAACATCCCAAATCCCTCGGCAGACGGTGTCATCCAGGGCAATGTCTGCTCCAGCCGATAACGATGCACGCCCACACCCCAGCCCTTCGCCGCCCGGCCACAACGCCCGCCCAGCAGCAACGCCAGCAGCTGATGCCCGAAGCAAACCCCAAGCAACCTGGCGCCCTCTTCATAACGCCGCAGCAAAAACCCACGCAAGGTTTCAATCCACGCATCGCTGCCGAACGAATCGGCCTTGCTCCCCGTCACCAGATACGCATCGAACACTTGCCCATCCGGCGGGTACTCCCCCCGGACCACATTGAACACACTGAAGCGTGCAGGCACCGGCTGGCGCGCGAACAAGCGCTCGAACATCCGGCCATAGCCGCTGTACTGCCCGATCAGTTCGGGCCGCAGAATATCGGTTTCGAGAATGCAGATAGAAAGCATGGGCGTGTGAACACCTGAAAAAAGGATGGCCGGACATCCCTGCCCGGCACTGGAAGTATTACGCAGAGGAGTATTACAGATCGAGCAGCAAGGTCGAAGTCTTGGCCCGCGATACGCAGACCATCATCACATTGTTACGCTCGCGTTCGCGGTCGGTCAGCAGCATGTCGCGGTGGTCCGGCACACCATCGAGCACACGGGTTTCGCACATGCCGCACACGCCCTGTTCACACGAAGACGGCACATCATGCCCCGCCGCACGCAAGGCATGCATGATCGAGCAGTTGGACGGCACGTCGATTTCCTTGCCGCTGCGGGCGAGTATCACCTTGAGGTCCGCCTCGCCCTCCTTCGCCACCACGGACGCGGCACTGAAGCGCTCCAGGTGCAGGCGCTGTTCCAGTTCCTGCTCGGCAAAACGCGCCGTCAAGGCATCGAGCAATACGCCCGGGCCGCAGCTGTAGGTCTCGGCACCCGCAGCGGCGCGTGTCGCAATACGCTCAAGGTCGAGCAGGCCGAATTCATCGGCCGGGAGAATCTCCACATGCTCACCCGCATGCGGCAGCAAGCGCTCAAGAAACGCCATCGACCGCCGCGAGCGGCCGCCATACACCAGGTGCCAAGGGATACCGGCGCGCTCGGCGGCAAGGATCATCGGCAGGATTGGCGTGATGCCAATGCCACCCGCCACGAACTGATAAGCGTCGGCGGTCGCCAACGGGAAGGCGTTACGCGGCGCACCAATGTTGATGCGCTGGCCAACCCGCAGCCCGTCATGCACTTCCCGCGAACCGCCCCTGCCCTTCTCTTCACGCAGCACCGCAATGCGCAGGTGCCGACGATCCAGCGGGTCGCCACACAGCGAGTACTGCCGCGTCATACCCGACGGCAGGCGCACATCGATGTGCGCCCCCGCTTCCCATTCCGGCAGCGTCTGTTCGGCCACGGCCTGAAGCTCGAGGGACATCACCCCCTCGGCCTCCAGGCGCATGGCGCTGATCAGCACGTCCATGCCTTCGCTTGGGCGGTTCATGCTACGCCTCGTTGCCCCAGGGGAGCGACGTTCTCAGGCACGGCATTCTCCATGAACTCACGGAAGGCACGACGGTAGTTCAAGGTGAACAAATCAGCCGGCACCGAGTGCTCGACAAACACCCCATCCCAGTCGATTTCACGCGGGAAGATTCCGGCGGCAATCGGCATGTCTTCCAGGTACACCATCTCTTCGATGCGCAGGTTTTCCTCAAGGTCGGCGCCCTTGAAGTCGCGGGCATTGGCCACGGCCCAGAAGATCTTCACTTCGTCATAGGCCACCGGCGACGGGAAGCCGGCGACGATGCGCTTGCCCAGGCGCTCGTAGTCATAAGTAATGCTGGCCAGGCCTGGTGCGGCGCAGTGATAGAACATCATGCAATCGCCATCGTTGGCCCACTCACCAACACCTGCATCCAGCGGCCGCTCCATGCGTACATCCAGGCCTTCGCGGCTCACCTTCAGCGGTTCGACCACATGGGGTGTCGGGCCCATGGACACTTCATGTACGAACGGAAAATGCGCCACGTCGCGGAAGTTCTCGATCGCCACGGCAACACCGGTCGGCGAATGCAGCGGATTGGCCGCCAGCCAATCGAACTCGATGCCACGCCATTGCTCAGGGTCGTACAGGTCCTGGGCCGGATCTCCCAGTGCCGTCCACACATGGGCGAAACGCTCGATCACCGGGTACGTCTTGATCGACGCCTGGGGCGGGATCTTGCACTGGTCCTGCAGCGACGGCACATGGTTGCACTGGCCGCTGTCGGCAGCGAAACGCCAGCCGTGGTACGGGCAGGCGATGCTTTCACCGTGGACCTTGCCCAGGGCGAAGTCGGCACCGCGATGCGGGCAGCGGGCGCTTTGCACCACGGCCTGGCCGGACTCGGTGCGGTACACCACCAAGCGCTCGCCCAGCAGGGTGGCTGATTGCGGGGTGTCCAGGTCAGCACAGCGGGCCACCGGGAACCACTGGCGGCGCATGGCGGCTTCGGCGCGTTGGCGTTGGGTTATTTGTTCAGTCATGTTCTTGTCCTCGGATCAGGCTTTTATTCTCAGGCTTTCTATTCTCAGCAGCCCACCACCAACGCACCGCCGTTCACCGCCAGCACCTGGCCGGTAATGAACGCCGCTTCGTCGCTGGCCAGGAACGCTACCGCCGCCGCGATTTCCTCGGGGTGCACCAGGCGCCCCAGCGGGATGGCTTGCTTTTCGCCTTCGATGTATTCCTCCGGCACCATGCGCGTGAGGATGGCGCCGGGGGTGATGGCGTTGACCAGAATCCCCTCACCGACAAACTCCTTGGCCATGGTTTTCATCAGGCCCAGCTGCGCGGTCTTGGAGACCATGTAGGCGTAGGAATGGCCGTCCGGCACTTGGCCCCATTGCGAGTTGATGAAGATCACCCGAGGCGCCTTGCTGCGGCGCAGGCCCGGCAGCGCGGCGCGGGTCAGGTACAGCGGCGCATGCACGTTGATTGCCAGCAGCTGGTTGAAATTGGCGTCGTCAGTCTGCTCAAGGCCCGTCAGCGAATACATCATCCCGGCGTTGTGCACGAGGATGTCGAGCTGGCCGAACTGAGTCAGCACCTTGTCGATCAGGGCTTCGGCGCTGGCCTTGTCGGTGATGTCGGCCGCCATGGCCACGGCCTTGCCGCCGGCCTCGACGATGTCTGCCGCAGTAGCGCGGGCCACGTCTTCATCGATGTCATTGACGATCACCGCCGCACCGCGCGCTGCCAGCAGGCGCGCATGGGCGCGACCGGCGCCACGGCCGGCACCGGTGATCAGGGCCACGCGGCCGGCGAACTTCTGGGCTTCAGGGGCAAGGTCCAACACGCTTTGCGGGGCGATTTTGGCCTGCTGGCTGGAGATGGAAATTGTCATTGTATTTTCTCCGTAGGGGGCCGATTTCAAACGCCGACTTTGTGCGGCTCAGTGACGTAGAGCATGTTGCCGTCCGGGTCGAACATCGGGCGGTAGCGGTAGTGGGTGCCGCTCGGGTGCTGCCATTCGATGGGCTCGGCGGTCACCCACTCGACCTTGCCGTGCAGGTAATCCATGGCCGCGTCCAGGTTCTCCACTTCGAAGGCGAACGAGTCGAAGCCCGGTGCGTCTTCAAGGTTCACCGCCGTGCGGCGCTCGACGTTCGCCTGGTTCTCGGTGTGGAAGATGTACAGCGTCACGTTGCCCATCTCGATGGCCGCCCAGCGCTCCTCGGCCTGGTAAGGCAGGAAGAAACCCAGGCCCAGGGTGCCGTGGTAGAAGTCCACCAGGCGCTGAACGTTGTTGGTGAGGATGTCCATGTTGTCGAGACGTTTGAGCTTGAGCATGGGAATGACTCCTTCGGCTTGCTTAAGAATGTGACTGTTCGGAAATGCCCGCGACGTGGACGCATGGCCCGCCCGCCAGGGCTTGCAGAGAACCGGCCGCGACATCGATGACCACCGTCACCAGGGTCTGGTACTGGTCGGCCGAGCTGTTCGGGTCGGGGTGGCAGCACACGGCGCCTGTGCTGCCGAGGTGGCTGTTCATCGCGCTGATCACCTTGGCCGGCGTCAGGTCGCGACGGTTGGCCAGGCGCCGGGTCAGCAGGTCATGGCGCAGCAGCGTGTCCGGATAGACACTCCACTCCGTGTCGCCCTGGCTGGCCGTGGCATCGAGAAAATGATTGGTATGCACCAGCAAGCCATCGGCTCCCGGGAAGACAAAGGCCGGCCCTTCGGGATAAATCTCCACCGACAGCGCAGCGCCTTCGCCGCCCTTGGAGGTGAGCACCGTCAACGAGCTCGAGGCCGAGAAATCGGTGGCCGCGAACAGTTGCAGGGCATCGTTGATGTCGCTCTGGCTGTCGAGCATCCAGCGCGAGGCCACGTGCACCGGCACACCAATGCGCAGGCCGTCGCTGAAGTGATGGAGGATATTGAAATGCACCCCCAGGCCACGGTTATTCACGCCGATCTTGCCGACGATGCCGTACTCGGTGACGGTGGTGGTCAGGCGGCCATCGGCATGGGGAATCTCCCACACCAGCCACTGGTTTTCGAACTGCGAGTACCAGTCCCAGGTCTGCACGGCGATGGGCGCAGGGCGCGCCGGGTCGACGTGAACCACGGTCGAGCATTCGCCGCGCAACTTGGCGCCGAGAAAGGCCAGGATCTCGGTACGCGCATTGATCGCGCCGATTTCCCGCGCATCCAACCCCGCGCCTTCGGCCATGCCGAGGATTTCTTCATGCAGCGGCGCGGCAAACGCGGCGATCTCCACCAGGGCCTTGCCGCCCAGGCCCAACATATCCACTGGCCCGCCAGCACTGCGCTCGAACAGGCCACGGTAGGCCTCGACCGAAGCACGGATCTGCGCCGCGTGGCACTCACCGAACTCGCGGCCACGGCCGCGTGGGTCGGTCACGGTGGAACGGAACACATAACTCATCTTGCTTTCTCCAGGTGCGGGCCCACATGCCGGGCCACTTCATCCAGGCGCGCAAACCACACATCGCCATCGCTGACCAGGCGCTCGACAAAACGCTCCAGCTGCTCGAAACGCGCAGCGCGGCCGATCACTTCCGGGTGCATGGTGAAGGTGGTGTGGCGCCCGTCGCGGCGGGCCGATTCGTACTCGGCCAGCCACACATCGGTCAGGGTGCGCGGGTGCGTGAAATTGCCGCCGTTGTCGATGCTCCAGCCGAACATCGGCCAGTCATCCAGCGACCAGTGCACCGGCAGTTCGAGGATCGACTGGCCGTTGCAGGTTTCGATATAGGGGCGGTCGTCGCCCATGCAGCTGGAGTCGTACTTGAAGCCATGCTTGATGACCAGGTCGAAGGTCTCCGGGGTCAACTCCCAGGACGACGAGCGATACCCCGCAGGCTTCGGCGCACCAGCCTTGATCAACGCCGCAAGACCTCGCTCCATCTCCTCGACCTGCTGCTGTTCCGACACCTTGTCGCTGCGCAGATGCATGTGCCCGTGATGACCCACTTCATGCCCCTGCTGCAACAGCTGGTCGATCAACCCCGGATGCTGTTCAACGGTATGACCCGGCACAAAAAATGAACCCTTGATGCCATGGCGCCCGAGCAACTCCAGAATCCGCGGCACCCCGCGCTTAACGCTGAACCGCCCTTCCGACAAACTGGTCAAACGCCGGGCAAACGTGGGGCTATCGCCCAAAAAACCCGCCTCGGCATCCACGTCAAAGGTCAATGAAACGGCAACAGGCCGCCGATCTGGCCATTTAAGGCCAAACAAATTTTCAGTGTTCATGGGTGTTCCTTAAGATCTGCGTTGAATCAATTCAGGAGCCGTTCGACGGTCACCTGTAGCCGCTGCCGAAGGCTCGGTGCGCCGCTGCGACGCTCGCCTGCACCGCAGGCGCAAAATCCTCAAACCACCACCAACCTCACGAATGCATTCCCTTCTGCACCTCTACCCCACCGACCGCGGGCAACCCCCGATCCTGCCACCGCCGCAACCGGTACATCACCTGCGAAACTCCCAACACCGCAATGGCAATCCCAACCTCCTTGTACCCGCCATACCCGGTAATCGAAGAACTCGTCGCCCCCACCACCAAAATCGCCCCATCAAAAACCGCCAACCCGCCAGCAATCGCAACCCACCGCCGCGGCAACCGAATCGGCCGAGCCGCCTCCGGCCGATCCTTGCGCAACACCACAAACCCCGCCACCGCCAACAAATGCGCCAACACATACCCCACGTTGCCCGCCACAATCACCGCCAACGCATTCCCCACAAACAGCACCAACGCCACATTGATCGCCAACTGCACCGTCACCGCCCGCGCCGGCACGCCACTACGGTTCAGCACCCCAAACTGCCGCACCGTCAGCCCATCCCGCGAACTCTGATACAAGGCCCGCGCCGCATCCGCCGTCCCCATCACCGACAGCACCAGAATCCCGGCAATCAACACAATCGTAATCACCGCCGCGCCACCACCGAGCAACGCCACAATCCCCGCCTGCAAGAACCCGTTCGGATGCTCCGCCAGCCCCTGCTCACCCAGCAGCCCAGCCAGCCCCAACGGCGTCAGGGTAAACACCAGCAACAGAATCAACGCCGACACCCGCAACGCCTTGCGCGTATCACGCACCGTGTCCCGGTACTCAGGAATGAATGAAGCCGCCGCCTCCACCGCATACGCCGACCACGCCATCACAAACAACCAGGCCAGCACCGTGCGCAGCCCTTCCACCCCCTCACCAATGCGCCAGGTAAAGGAAGAAGTGCTCCACAAATGCGAGACAAAAGAACCACTGCCAAAAATCACCACCGGCACCATCAACAACACCCCGGCAAGGGTGATAAGAATCATGGTAAACCGCAGCTCGATCATGCTCAGCGCCCACGACAGCAACGCCACACCCAGGGCAATCAGCTGCGGCAAATCCAGCGTAATCACACCCAGGTCCAGCGTATAAGCCGCGTTCGGCCAGAACTGCTCAGTAAGAATCTGCGAAACCGCCAGCCCCCAGATCGCCGGCGCCGTCGCCCAGGCAAACCAGTAAGCGTACGTCGCAAGAGGCCCCAGCGCCGGAAAGCGCTTGCTCCAGGCCTCGTTTGCATACAGCGCGATACCACCGGACTTGTGGCTGAACATCGCGCCCATTTCCGAATACACCCAGTTATGCAACGCCGCCACCGCCGCAATCACCGCCCACAACGCAATCGCCGCCCAGGCGCCGATGGCACCCATCGAATAACCCAGCCCGACAAACAACGCCGCGGGCAAGCTGAGGGTGATGGCAACACCGTCCCACCAGCGAATCGTCTTCTCAAAGCCTGGAGCCGGCTCAAGGCCGTTTTTGTTCTCGTTCATGGCTACCACCCTCTCGCTTATTTTTTGTTACAGCTTGCGATGGGTCAATAATAACCACTGTTTTTGCGCATACGCACTATTTTTTTACGATGTAATTGCGCAATGCGCAGCATTAGTCGTTAATAGATACGCATTGTGAAAATGTGGTGCAGACGCACCAAGCCAGCGCGCAAGGCACGCAAGGGGTCAAGAATGAGGGTTAGAGAGGCAAACAGGCAGACAGCCACGCCTCAACAAAGGGTGCGGACGACGTCGCAAATAGGTAAGTACGCAAAAAGGTCACCCAACGAACGCGGATGACGGGGGGTGACCATAGATGTAGCCGCTGCCAAAGGCTGCGCTCGCGCGCGTTAGCGGGCGCAAGATCTCAAGACCGCCAGAGGAGCCCCTGCGGGACTCCAGCGCAGCCTGGCGGCAGCGGCTACGCCCACCGAGGCACACCGACCCGATGTAGGAGCGGGCTTGCCCGCGATCGACTCGGAGTCGCGCCCGACCAAAGCGGTCGCAGAGTCGCAAACCGCAGAGCCCAAGAGTTCCAGACTCGCAGGTTAAAGCTCCACCTCCCCCCCCGGAATAGTGAACCGAATCTTGTGCACCTTCACCTCCTGCATCATCCGCACCTCCTCCACTCCCGGCAGGCTGCGCATCCGCTGCTTGAGCTTCCACAAACTGTCGTTATCGCTACACAACACCTGCACGCAAATATCAGCCGTGCCCATGGTTGTAGACAGGTAACTCACCTCCGACCAACGCCCAAGCGTATCCACCACCCGCTCGTGATCCTGCGGCGCCACATTGACGAACATCAACGCCAGCTTCGCATCGCCAAGCTTGGCGGGGTTGGTGAAGGCCAGGATCTGCAGGATGCCGTGATCCTGCATGCGCTTGACGCGGGTGCGGATGGTGGCTTCAGGCACCGACAAATTGCGCGCCACCTCGCGGAAGGCACGACGACCGTCTTCCTGCAGTTCGCGGACGATGTCCAGGTCCAGGGGGTCGAGGGATGACATTGGCATGGGTGGAGGTTCCGGGGGGTGGGGACTGGCTTGGCTGTACTGCGGCTGGATCAAAGGAGGCTAGGCTAGCAGATATAGGCTGATGGCTGGAACAATGGGGAGACTAGGACCAGCATTCGACTTCTGCTTTCGGCCCAGGCTGTGTAAAAACGCGGACACCGTCTTGAAGACTGCGTTGCTACGTAAAATCTGTCAGCGATTGGTTGGGCGACAGACCAAAAATTTGCGTAGAAACGCGATTTTCGCCCCGATCCTGACAGTCAAACCTGCTCTAAAACGTTTTTACACAGCCTGGGCCAAAAGCGGACGCTCACTACGGGACATTGGATCGATATCGGTCACTCATGGAGGTTCGCTATCGTCACTTAAGCGACCTGTCGGCGCATAGTGAGGATGGCCGCACCGAAGAAGATGAAAGTCGACCCCACGAGCCTACTGACCCACAGAGAAAACTCGGGCCGTGTCAGCATGCCTTTGGCCCGGGAGGCAAGCGCGGCATACAGGCTCAATGAAACCAACGACAACGCCATGAATATCGACGTGAGGAGAAGAAACTGCGGTAGCAGTGCTGCGCTCTGGTCGATGAATTGTGGGAACAGAGCAGTGAAAAACATCGTCGCCTTGGGGTTGGTGGCCGCTGTCAGGAAGGCTGATTTGTACAGTTTTGAACGTGATGGCCTGCTCTCATTCCGATCAGCTCGAACATCGTCCGCGAGCATCGGGCTCTTTTTGAACAACTGCTTGGCACCCAGGTAGAACAGATAGCCGGCGCCCATGATCTTCACGGCGTTGAACAACCATTCAGAGCTGGCGAGCAAGGCACCCAGCCCCAGCATGGCAGCTGCCGACAGGCAGAACAGTCCGCAGGCATTGCCCAGGGAGGACCACAGTGCGTAGCGCGGCCCATAGGCCAGACTGTTGTTAATCGCCATCAAGGTAGCAGGACCCGGACTGGCGATGGCAATCGCTGCAACCAGAGTAAAAGCGAGAATTGAGTGAAGATCCATTTTTCAGGCTCGTGGGTGATTGGAAGGGTATTGCATGTTACAGGACAACTCAGAGCTGCCTGAACAAGGCCGCTACTACTAACCCAGCCGCGATCGCCGGCAGGGGTTTCCTGAGCAGCAGCATCACGCTCCCCGTAGTCAGCAAGGCGAGCCGCGCGCCGTTGTCACCAGCGACCGCCAAGGGCGCCAAAAGGGCCACCAGCACCGAACCGGACATGGCGCTGATGAACTGCTGCACCCGGTAGTTGATGGGGACGAAGGACATCACGAAAACACCACCCCATCGCGTGGCCAGGGTGACCACTGCCATGATCAGGATGATGACGAATGTGCCGAAGCCTGCGCTTTCAATGCTCAATTTTCTTCTCCGTCCACACAGCACCCAGAAGGCCGCCCGCCAATGCCCCGACGACGACATGACTGTTTTCAGGCAGGTACCAATACGCCAACAGCGACGAGCCGGCCGCCACGGTCCAGATGATCAGCATGCGCAGGTTCTTTTGCCCCCCGATTACCATCGCCAGCAGGAAGCAGCCCATCACCATGTCCAGGCCCAGGCTCACCGGGTCCTGGATCGCGCTGCCAAAATACAGGCCCAGCCAACTGCCCAATGCCCATGCCGACCACAAGGCAATGCCGCCGCCCAATAGCAGGCCCATACCCGGCTTGCCGCTATTGAATGCCTGCATCGACATCGCCCAGTTGGCGTCCGATACCACCATCATCACACCGTAGCGCTTGGCCCGTGGAAGATCGCGTAGCCAGGGATACAAGGTCGCCCCCATCAAAAGATGCCGGGCATTGATCGCAAACACCGTGATGATCAGCGGAACAATCGGGACGTGCTCCCCCCACAGATCAAGAACGGCAAACTGCGCCGCGCCGGCAAACACCAAGGTACTCATGAGCAGGGTCGACGCATCGTCCAGCCCCGTCTGTGCGGCAGCAAGACCGAAGGCCACCCCGAAGACCACTACGAACAAGGAAATGGGCAAGAGCTGTTTGAAGCCACCCCATACCTCGCTCAAATCCAGCTCGACCGAGCTTTTATCAATACTCAACAAAACGTCGCCTCCTCTCTTTGTCACGGCGTGCTGCAATCTGGGCAGCATTTTGCGGGTTTGAATTGAATCCAGAAAAGCGAATAAGTGTTATAAGGCGCATTCGATTTACGAATGGCAGGAACCGGCGATGCACTCCAGGGATTTGCAGATCGACTGGCTGCGGACCTTCGTGGCGGTTGTCGATACGGGCTCTATGACAGCCGCGGCGAGACAAGTCTCACGCTCCCAGTCAGCGGTGAGCATGCAGCTGAAGAAGCTGGAGGACAGCATTGGCCGTCCCTTGCTCAATCGTGAGCCCAGGCAGCTTTCCCTGACCCCTGCTGGCTATGATCTGCTCGGCCACGCCCGCAAGGTGCTGGAGTCCCATTCGACGCTGGTGCTCGCGATGCATGGCGGAACGCTTTCAGGGCGAGTGACCTTCGGCGTCCCGGACGATTATGCGGTGACCTATCTTGTGCCGGTGTTGCGCAGCTTTGCCGCCCGATTCAGCGAAGTCGAGGTAACCCTGGTGTGCGAGGAGTCCACCGCGCTGTGGGCAAAAGTCGACCGCGGTGAAATCGATCTGGCTTTGGTCACGCGTGATGCGCCTTCACGGGGCGAGCTGCTGTTCAGGGAAGCGCTGGTGTGGGGAGCGGCCGAGCAGCATGAGGTGTGGAAACGCCATCCCCTGCCCATCGCCGTGCACGAACTCGGCGGACACCTGCGCACCGAGATCCTTGCAGCGCTTTCAGCCCAGCAACGTGAGTACCGGGTCGTTTACAACAGCCCTAACGTTGGCGGTCAGTTAGCTGTGGCAGAGAGCGGTATGGCGGTAGCGGTGCTCACCCGATGCAGTCTTCCGCCAAGCTTGAAAATGCTTGACGGGCGACAAGGGCTGCCCGAGCTTCCAGTGGTGGAAGTCGTCCTGATGCGCAGCCGCGATTCAAAGGGGTCCCGTGCCGTGGATGCGATGTACGACCAGGTCGTGCGAACACTCAAAGATCCACTTTGCACCTGAATGGCGGGCGGAACCTCAGCCCTCTTGTTGGGCACGTCACGAATGTCCGCTATGGGTCGAGGCTGTGTAAAAACGTCTTAGAGCAGGTTTGACTGTCAGGATCGGGGCGAAAATCGCGTTTCTACGCAAATTTTTGGTCTAGTCGCCCAACCAAGCGCTGACAGATTTTACGTAGCAACGCAGTCTTCAAGACGGTGCCCGCGTTTTTACACAGCCAGGGCCGTTTTCTACCCTGTGCAAACTGATCGAGCAGGTCGGAAATCAGCCCTACCATCGCAGCGCCAACTCATCGACTGTTGCACCCTCCCCCCGACCACGCTAACCTTCCCTCCGTCGCTGCCAATTCAGCGATCAGGTTTGGTCACCTGCGAAAATCAAGGCGTACAAACGCCTCCAAAAGCATTGCCGGCGTTTTTTTGTGCCTGCTGCAACGCTTTATGGCGGCTGTGCGCGGGAGGGCTTCGGCCCTGCCGGGTTCCTTGATTCCCGGTTGACCAACCTGCGTACAGTCGCCACCCATCGTTTGGTCACGTACGTGGCGACTTCACTAATCAAGGAACGTCGCTATGATAAAGATCGTCCCCGATCCACCACCCGCCGGCACCATCCTCAAAACCGTCACCACCCCCTTCGGCTCCTGCGACGCAGGCCATGAGCCCTTGTTCGCCGTGCGCGGCGGGATCAATGCCGAGGATGCGTTAGTGCATGCTTCGCTGTTGCTCAGATGCGCGACGGATACGGCTTATGCAGCCAGTGAATGCCCCGGGGTTCACGAGAAAGGCCTGATGTGGTCGACGATGCATTCGATTGAGATGGCCAAGGCGATTGTCGATGCGTTAGTGGATGGGGCTGAGGGTATGAGCCCCCGACATGAACCTGAAAGCAGGTTGTAAGCGGTAGGTTTTAGAGTGGTTTGGTTGGGCGCGGCTTTGGCGGATAGTTAAAGTCGCGTTTGACCGGCAGGATCCGCACATCAGCAACAAACAAGAACGCCATCGCGATTCAGGTCGGCAAGCTGATGCAATGCTCGGGACCTGGCTCAGGTGCGGGCTAACCGGCCGTGCGGCCCACGAATGCCTGCCTGGGCGCGCGAGCCAGCTTCTATGCTTGTATACAGCGCCCCTGCCGGGGTTTTCCCACGTTTCGTTAGCGAGCCTCCAAGCCCTTGTGTATGCGCATTGTAGTGCTGGCCCTGGTCCTGACGCTGTTCGGTTGCGCTACCGCGACGGCCCCGCCGAGGGTTGAGGGCGGCGGTTGGCGGTCCCTCTATGTAGTGAATCATGGCCTGCATACCGGGTTGGCGATTGCGCGCCCCGATCTGCTTCAGGTGCTTCCCGCACTGGCCGAAGCGTTCGGCGACGGCGACTTCGTCGAGTTCGGCTGGGGTGACGAGGCCTTTTACCGGGCCCCACAGGCAACCTTGGGCCTCGCCCTGCGGGCTTTGTTCGGGTCGACGGCAAGCGTACTGCATGTGGTCAAGATTGCCGGGGACCCCAGGCGGCGTTTCGCTGGAAGCGAGGTCATCGAGGTGCGGGTGACGGAGGACGGCTACCGGCGACTGCTCGCATTCGTGACCGGGACCTTCACCCATTCAGCGACGGGCACCTTGGCAGCGCTCGGGCCTGGCCTGTATGGCGAGAGCCGGTTCTATCAGGCCGAGGGCAGTTATTCGCTGTTTTATACCTGCAATACCTGGGTCGCAGAGGCGCTGGCCGCGAGCGGCTGCCCGATGTCGCCTGCAGGAGTGGTTACGGCGGGGAATGTCATGTCGCAGTTGCACCGGGCGACAGCGGCTGGCGGATCTTGCCTGGCTGCTCGCTAGTTAGCGGTTCGACGGGGTCGCGTTCAACGTCCAGACCAATGATGGGCTGTAGCTGCCGCAGGCATTACCGAGCACCTGCGAGTGGAGCTTGCCGGGTATCATTCTCGGCGCTGCAGCATTCGGAAAAAATCGTACGCCAAGGCTTTCCGACCTTTCTGGCTGATGCTTGGGAAATGTCCTGCTTACCCTCGATTCCCTTGAGTTAATTCTCTGACTCGGCACTTTGCTCGATTCCCGTTCACACGTGAGTCGGTGCAATCCATCGTCGGCAGAAGCGTGCGCGTCTCGCTTGGGCGCACCTCAATAAAAAGGGATATTCTACATCGCCCCCAAGAGCATGACGCGGGAACAGCTTGAGGCTTCGCTGTTCAAACTGCGCGACCCGGCGGTGATGCACAAGCTTCGGTTGCTCAACCCTAATCTGAACGACGTCAAAGCCGGCTCGATGATCGTGCTGAGCGATCCGAACAACCTGCAATGCATGCGTGAAGAAGCGCAATTGATGGCGGCAGCGGAAAAGGTGAATACGGCGCTTCGGGACCTGACCCCTGATGAGGCACAAGACTTTCGGCTGAAAAACCGGATAATAGCGGCCAAATCGTTTTACTCGTTATTATGGTAATCCCGCATGGAAATCAAGGTCAACTTTCTCGACAACCTTCGGCTTGAAGCCAAGTTCGATGACTTCACGGTGGTGGCCGATCAACCTATCCGCTATAAGGGCGATGGCTCGGCACCTGGTCCGTTCGATTACTTTCTGGCTTCATCGGCTTTGTGTGCGGCTTACTTTGTGAAGTTGTACTGCGAAACTCGCAATATTCCCACCGATAACATTCGCCTGTCGCAGAACAACATTGTTGATCCGGAAAACCGCTACAATCAGATTTTCAAGATTCAGGTCGAGTTGCCGGCGGGTATTTCCGCCAAAGACCGCCAGGGCATTTTGCGTTCCATCGACCGTTGTACGGTGAAAAAAGTGGTGCAAACCGGGCCTGAGTTTGTGATTGAGGAGGTGGAAAATCTGGATGCCGATGCCCAGGCGTTGCTGATGCTCAATTCGGCTTCAGACGCGAGCACCTATATTGCGGGCAAGGATCTGCCGCTGGAGCAAACCATCGCCAATATGTCGGACATTTTGGCGGACCTGGGCATGAAGATTGAAATCGCTTCGTGGCGCAATATTGTTCCCAATGTGTGGTCGCTGCATATCCGCGATGCGCACTCGCCGATGTGTTTTACCAATGGTAAGGGAGCGACCAAAGAAGGCGCGTTGGCGTCGGCGTTGGGCGAATTTATCGAACGACTGAATTGTAATTTTTTCTACAACGATCAGTTTTGGGGAGAAGACATCGCCAACGCAGCGTTCGTGCATTACCCGAACGAGCGCTGGTTCAAGCCTGGCCCCAAAGATGCGCTGCCGGCTGAAATTCTCGACGAGTACTGTCTGCAGATTTACAACCCCGATGGCGAGTTACGTGGCTCACATCTGTACGACACCAACTCCGGCAATGTAGAGCGCGGCATCTGCTCGCTGCCCTATGTGCGCCAGTCGGACGGCGAGGTGGTGTATTTCCCGTCCAACCTGATCGAAAACCTGTACCTCAGCAATGGAATGAGTGCCGGTAATACGCTGGCCGAAGCGCAGGTGCAATGCCTGTCGGAAATCTTCGAGCGCGCGGTAAAACGCGAAATTCTGGAAGGTGAAATCGCACTGCCTGATGTGCCGCACGAAGTGCTGGCGAAATACCCCGGTGTTCTGGCCGGTATTCAGGGGTTGGAAGAGCAAGGCTTTCCGGTGCTGGTGAAGGATGCGTCGCTGGGCGGGGAGTTCCCAGTGATGTGCGTCACCTTAATGAACCCGCGTACCGGCGGTGTGTTTGCCTCGTTCGGGGCGCACCCAAGCTTTGAGGTGGCGCTGGAACGCAGTCTTACGGAACTGCTGCAGGGCCGCAGTTTTGAAGGCCTGAACGATTTACCTCAGCCTACCTTTGAAAGTAATGCGGTGACTGAGCCGAATAACTTTGTTGAACACTTTATTGATTCCAGCGGTGTGGTGTCGTGGCGCTTTTTCAGTGCCAAGGCGGATTTCGAGTTTGTTGAGTGGGATTTCTCTGGTCAGGGTGAAAACTCTAATGAAGAGGAAGCCGCGACATTGTTCGGCATTCTCGAAGACATGGGCAAAGAAGTGTACATGGCGGTTTATGAGCACATAGGCGCAACGGCCTGCCGCATTCTGGTGCCGGATTATTCGGAAATTTATCTGGTGGATGATCTGATCTGGGATAACACTAACAAGGCGCTGTTGTTCCGGGCCGATATTTTGAATCTGCATCGCCTGGATGATGCCAGCCTGGAAGCACTGGTTGAGCGTTTGGAAGACAGTGAGCTGGATGACTACACCGACATCACCACATTGATCGGCATCGAATTTGACGACAATACGGCCTGGGGTCAGTTAACGATTCTAGAGTTGAAGCTGCTGATTTATCTCGCCTTGCAGCAATTTGAACAGGCGAAAGAGCTGGTGGAAACTTTCCTGCAGTTTAACGACAACACGGTCGAGCGCGGATTGTTTTATCAGGCCGTGAATGTGGTGCTGGAGGTGCTGCTGGACGACGACCTGGAACTGGGCGATTACGAGGTCAATTTCCGCCGGATGTTTGGCAATCAGCGGATGGACGCGGTGATGGGGTCAGTGGACGGCAGCATGCGCTTCTTCGGCTTAACGCCTACGAGTATGAAACTGGAGGGGCTCGATAGGCACCTGCGCCTAATCGACAGCTACAAAAAACTGCACATGACGCGGGTCAATGTGGCGGCGCATTAGGGCTCGGCTTGAGTGTTCCTCACCATGAACAGAGGTGGGTGAACGAGCCACGGCCCTGGTCGCATAAATTTGAAATGCACGGCGTTGCTCGACAGAATCGCGCCCCGGTCCGGCCAAAGGTGCCGGACGTTCGTGGTGAAAAGGGGCTGCAGTTGAACGAACAGACATTGTCTATGCGCCTGGAGCGCGTGGCGGCGCATGTGCCAGCAGGGGCGTGCCTGGCCGATATCGGCTCGGATCACGGCTACCTGCCGGTGGCGTTGCTGCGCCGTGGCGCCATCGCGGCGGCGGTGGCCGGCGAGGTGGCATTGACGCCGTTTCGCTCGGCCGAACGCACCGTGCGCGAGAACGGCCAGGACCTGCGGATCACCGTGCGCCTGGCCAATGGCCTGGCGGCGATCGAGCCGGGAGACGGGATCACGGCGATCAGCATCTGCGGCATGGGCGGCGAGACGATCCGCGATATCCTCGACAGCGGCAAGGCGTGTCTGAGCGGCCAGGAGCGCCTGATCCTGCAGCCCAACGGCGGCGAGCAGCCTTTGCGCCAGTGGCTGATGGAAAATGGTTACCGCATCCTCTGCGAGGAAGTGCTGCGGGAAAACCGCTTCGACTACGAAATCATCGTCGCCGAGCGCGCCGGGCCGGTGATGTACACCGCCGAGGAGCTGTACTTCGGCCCGCTGCAGATGCAGGCACGCAGCCCGGCGTTCCTGGTCAAGTGGCAGCGCATGCTGCGCCAGAAGCAGCAGACCCTGACCAACTTCGCCCGGGCGCGGCAGGCCGTGCCCGAGGAGAAGGTGCAGGACATCGCCCGGCAGGCCCGGTGGATCACCGAGCTGCTGGCTTGAGCCCGGTCTAGAGTTTGTACGAAAAGTCGCCGAGCGGCGATGAGGCAAGGCGAAAACAGGCGAGGAACGGCCGGGCTCCTTGATTCCCGGTTGACCAACCTGCGTACAGTCGCCACCCATCGTTTGGTCACGTACGTGGCGACTTCACTAATCAAGGAACGTCGCTATGATGAAAATCGTCCCGGATCCACCACCCGCCGGCACCATCCTCAAAACCGTCACCACTCCCTTCGGCTCCTGCGACGCAGGTCATGAGCCCTTGTTCGCCGTGCGCGGCGGGATCAATGCCGAGGATGCGTTGGTAGATGGGGCTGAGGGTAAGGACTCGAAAGCTAGACCTGAGGCCAAGTTGTAACGAGCAGGTTTGGCCGGGTGCGTCTGCGAGTTGGATTAATCGGTATGCAGATCGTTGCCCGGCCATATTTGTGAATCAGATGGAGCGCGTCGTCTGCATCGCGGGCAAGCCCGCTCCCACATTATTGGGGCATAGTCGAAAACGTCTATGGCAGTCCAACGATGGGCTGCATCTGCCGCAGGCCTTCCCGAGTGCCCACGAATGGGGCTTGGCTTGCTGGTGATCATTCTCCGCGCTGCTGCATTCGGAAAAAATCGTACGCCACAAGTTTTCCGACCTTTCTGATTAATGCTTGGGAAAACTCCTGCATCTCCTCGACTCCCTTTCGGTAATTCTCTGGCTCGGCACTTTGCTCGATTCCCACTCACGTATGAGTCCGGGCAATCCATCGTCAGCAGAAGCGTGCGCGCCCTCTCGTTTGAGCGCACCTCAATAAAAAAGGGAATTCAATGGCTAAGGGACACTTCATCCGCAAAGGCGACAAAACCAGCTGCGGCGGCACGGTTCAGGAAGCAGACACACGCGTGATGATGTTCGGCATCGCCCATGCCCGCGAAGGCGATCGGGTCACCTGCGGGAAGGATGGAAAGACCTACGTCATCTCTGGCGGGGTGCCCTACATCAACAGTCATGGAAGACTCGTTGCCGGTACACTGGACAGCATCAGCACTTGTCCCTGCAAAGCCACACTGATCCCCTCGCTCTTCAAGTCCACCTACGAGTCAAGCCGAAGCGCTGCACCGCAAGCCACCCGAACAGCCGCTCAACCGACCACCCCAGCCGCAAGCAATCCCTCGGCTGCGCCACGTCATTCCAGTTTCGCGCCTTCGAGCCCCTCGACTCCTGTGGTATTCAACAGCGTAGAGCCTCAGGAGCCTGGCTTCTACATCGCGCCCAAGAGCATGACGCGTGAACAGCTTGAGGCCTCGCTATTCACAGTGCGCGACCCGGCGGTGATGCACAAGTTTCAGTTGCTCAACCCCAATCTGAACGACATCAAAGCCGGCTCGATGATCGTGCTGAGCGATCCGAACAATACCTCCTGCACCTATCAGGAAGCGCAACTGATGCAGGCCGCACAAGAGGTCAAGGCTGCTCTCGATCCGCTGACACCAGAGGAAGCCGAGTTCACGTTCCGCCACGGCGCTGAAATTGCCGCCTTTATCGGTCAGACCTCGACCTGGCTTGGGGTCGGTGCGGCGGTGATGGAAAAGCATCTGACCAACCTGCGCAATACGCTGCAAGCTATGGAGCGTCTGCATCAGGACAGCTATCGCCGGCATGGCCACCTCAAGTCGGCGGAGTTCTTCGCCGAGCGCAAGCGCCTGATGTCCCAACTGGATGTACATCTACTGAATTCCACTCGCCTGCGCGGACATACAACGCTTGGCGACCACCCCAAGTTAAAAACAGCGCTCGGAATATCCAGCCGCAGTCTGGTGCATCATTGGGACAAGGCCGGGGCACCGGGACAGATACCGGGTTATGCGACGCATGTGGATTCGATCAGCCGTGCTGCCAAGTACATGCAGTGGGGCGGCTGGGTCGGCATTGGTATCGGCGGCATTTCTATGGCAGCGGCTATCACTGCGGTTTGTAATGCCGAATCTGATGAAGCCTGCGAGAAGATCAAGTTTACTGAAGGAGGGAAGTTTGCATTGTCAGCCTTAGCCGGCTATGGAGGTGGAGAGCTGGCTTATTTGGCTAGCAGTCCTATTTGTTTGGCACTTGGGGTTACCACGGGGATCGGAGGTGTTGTCTGTGTTGCTGCCGTGGTAGGAACTGGCGCATGGATAGGCACAACTGCTGGTGGTGTTGCAGGAGAGTTCCTAGGGGAGAAACTGTATGAGGCCAAACAACGGTGATTGACGCTTGGTCCCCTTGGGCCGCCATCATGTTTGTTGGCGGGCCATTTTTGTTGATTCTTGTTTCATTCGCTTACAGTCTTTACTTGGGTCGCCATTTGGATGCGATGTTGAAAGCATTGAAAAATAGTGAGCATATTGCTATTTGGAGTGCGGGCCTGCGATATCAAGGCTGGTTTGGACGGATAATGCTGATCGCAAAGATAACAGGAATGGTGACGTGGCCGGGACCGGGAATCCGTGCAGGTGTGATGGACCCTGTTGACATCAAAAATTTCCCTCCCCACCTGAAGCGACTTCTGAATATCAAGATCGTGATATCGGGAATTATTTTGGTCTGGGGAGCTATTGCGTTCACGTTGGTCAAGTTGAGGTAACGTCATGCGCACCCAATTGAGGTTGATAACGGCCCTCGGCCGCGAACCTACTGCAGCGCAGGGCTAACATCGGAATCGGGTGCTTTGAAGCAATGCATCACAGATACTTCGAAACCCTGAGCCCAAAATGAATGGAGCACCAATGGAAATGCAATGGTGGATCTGGCTCGCCCTCGGCTTGGCCCTGGTCGTGTCAGAAATTTTCACAGCAACCTTTTTCGTACTCTGGTTCGGTATTGGAGCAGTGCTTGTTGGCCTGCTCTCCTGGACCTGGCCGGTGCTTTCGACCACTGCACAACTACTGGGTTGGGCAGTGCTGTCCTCTCTGATGGCATTTCTCTGGTTCAAGGTCTTCAAACGCCGAACGCCTGACCATCGGTGGACGGCCGATGAGGTCGTTGGCGAGGTCGGATTACTGACGGCCACTGTCGGCAAATTCCAGAAGGGCCGGGTGCGATTCCAAAAACCAATCCTGGGCAGTGAGGAATGGGTTTGTGTTTCCAATTCCGAAATCAGTTCAGGTGAACGGGTACGCATCGTATCCATCGAAGGCAACACTGTACGTGTTGATCACGCTTGATCCGGCAAAGCCGGGCCACTTATAAGGAAGTAAGAACAGATGTCAGGTCTATTTATCGCAAGCGTCTTTGTCCTGTTTGTCATCATCACCATCTGGCAAGGTGTCCGCATCGTTCCCCAAGGACAGGAGTGGATCGTTGAGCGCCTTGGCCGTTACAAGACAACACTCAAACCCGGGCTCAACATCGTAATCCCCTACATGGACGTTGTTGCATACCGATTGCCGACCAAGGACATGATCCTGGATGTGCAACAGCAGGAAATCATCACCCGGGACAACGCCGTGATTCTTGCGAATGCGCTCTGCTTCGCCAAAGTCATCGATCCGCAGAAAGCGGCTTACGGTGTGCAGGACTACGAAATCGCGGTTTCGAGCCTGACCATGACCTCCCTTCGCGCAATCGTGGGCAAAATGGACCTGGACGAAGCCCTTTCGAGTCGCGATCGGATCAAGGCAGAATTGCGTGAGGCCATGTCGGAACAGACCACAGACTGGGGGATCACTGTTCGGTCGGTCGAGATTCAAGACATCAAGCCGTCCGAGTCGATGCAGGGCGCAATGGAACGCCAGGCAGCCGCAGAACGTGAACGCAAGGCAGAAGTGACTCGTGCCGAAGGTGCAAAACAGGCAGCCATCCTTGAAGCCGAGGCTCGGCAAGAGTCTGCCAAGCTGGACGCACAGGCCCAGATCAACCTGGCCGAGGCTTCGGCCAAATCGATCACCATGGTCAAGGACGCAATCGGCAGTGAAACAGGCCCTGCGATGTATCTTCTTGGCGAGCGCTACATAACCGCAATCGAACGACTTGCCGGTAGCCCGAATGCCAAGATGGTCGTTCTTCCGGCAGATATTCAAGAAACCGTTCGCGGGCTCCTTGGCGGTACCAAGGCCTAAATCCGACTCGGTTGTTAAGATCGGCAAATAGGCTACTGGTGACACCGGCGAACGGAGTCGTGTTGGCTACCGACGCTGCCGGAATTTATTCCAGCAGCGTGACCGGTGGGCTGCGGTGAAAGCATCAAGACCGTGTTGCCTGCATCGCGGGCAAGCCCGCTCCTACATCGGGGCCGCTTCGAGAAGCATGGGCAGTGAAACAGATTGGCCAATAGGGATGAACTTCTCCTGCCAGGAATGAGTGCCAGCGGCGATCTCACCACCCGCTGACCAACCATCAATTGTCACACAAATGTGCAGCGCCAAGCCCGAAATACCGATCGTCGCCCTCCCCTCAAAAACCGCTCAAGAACGCCACTTCCCAGCCGATCACATGGGCTGTCTCCGCCCAGCGGTTACCCTGCGCGGCGGCACAGGGATGTGGCGAGTTTTGAAACCTGTTCGGCCGTCGGCCGCATTCCCTTTGGTGAGATTGTCTTATGTCGAAATCCCTGCGATTTCAGATCCTCGCGTTGCTCGGCGGTAGCCTGGCGCTGATACTTGTGATCGCGCTGGCCTGCTTCCATTTCCTTTCCAATAGCGTGCAGGCCTACCGGGGCTTGGTGGAAGGCCCGTTGCAAGCCTCGCAACTTATCGACCAGGCCAACCTGCAATTCAAGGTTCAGGTGCAAGAATGGAAAAACGTATTGTTGCGCGGCAAGAACCCTGCCGATCGAGACAAGTACTGGAATCAGTTCGAGGATCAGGAACAGCGTGTGCAGGACGCACTTGGCCAACTCAGCGCCCTGACTGGCATTGAATCGCAGGTGAAAGAAAAGATCGACCGGCTACGCGACCAGCACCGTAACCTGGGCGTCGCCTACCGCAAGGGACTGGATGCCTTCAACGCATCGGGTGGCGATCCGGTGACCGGCGATAAGGCGGTCCAGGGCGTGGACCGCGCCGCCAGCGAGCAGATGAACGAGCTGGTGACCGGTTTGCGCAAGCAGAGTGAAAGCCAGTCGGCGCTGATCGATAATGCCGCCAAACAAACCATCTTGCTGGGGGCCCTGGTGATACTGGCCTCCGCGTTGCTGGTCGGGGCGCTGGCCCTGTGGAGGGTCAATCGCAACATTGTCGGGCCCATTCGATTGCTCATCGACTACGTCGCGCAAATGAGCGAGGGACATTTTCGTGACCGCGTCAGCGTTGATCGCCAGGATGAACTGGGACGCCTGGCGACGGCAGCTAACACGCTGCGTGATTTTCTTTCTGAAACTTTCACGCGCCTTAAGTCCAGCACCACCCATCTGGACACGGCCGGCAGCGAACTGAAGGCCATCGCTGCGCTGATGGCGCAAGGCACCCGCGAACAGTTCGACCGTACCGACCAGGTGGCGACGGCCATGACTGAAATGTCCGCGACCGCGCTGGAAGTGGCGCGTCACGCGGTGCAGGCGGCAGAGGCTGCCGATGAGGCTGACCGCAGCTCGCAGGAGGGAGGAAAGGTCATGAGCGCAACGATCCACTCCATTACCGCGATGCGCGATGAAATCCGCAACACCGCCGAGGTGATCCGCCGCCTTGAAAGCGACAGCGGCCGCATCGGCAAGGTTCTGGAAGTCATCCGTGGCATTGCCGAGCAAACCAACCTGCTGGCACTCAACGCCGCCATCGAAGCGGCGCGCGCCGGCGATGCCGGACGAGGGTTCGCGGTGGTGGCGGACGAAGTGCGGACCCTGGCACAACGCACTGCAGCCTCCACCGCTGAAATCCACCAGATCATCAATTCAGTGCAGACCGGCGCTGTCGACGCGGCGAACGCCATTGAAAGTGGTCAGTCTCGCAGCCAGCAAAGCGTGGACCAGGTCACCCAGGCAGGCCAGTCGTTGGAGCGCATTACTGCAGCGGTCGAAGCGATTCGCGACATGAATCGGCAGATTGCGACAGCGGCCGAAGAACAAACGTCGGTGGCCGAAGACATCTCGCGCAACCTGACGGAAATCACCGCCATCGCGACCACCAACGAGGGCAACGTGCAGCGTACGCAAGTGGCGAGCGAGGATCTGCACCAGTTGTCTGTCGGCCTGAATGGGGTGATTTCACATATGAGTGCTTGAGCGCTCGGCATCGTCAGCCCTGGCGATTGAGCTGCTCGATACTCAGCATCGCCTGCCTGGCAATCCACTGCTGGAACGTGATGCATTTGGGGCTTTCGTCGAAGGGTCTCGGTGATAACAGGCAATAGCCCGAGCCGTCCTGGACAAAGCCCCAGGGTGCCAGCAACTGGCCCGACTCCCGCTCGTCCTGCACCATAAGAAACGACGCCATGGCAATCCCCAGCCCCGCAGCTGCTGCCTGCACGCACAAGTAGAAGTGCTCGTACTCGGCCTTGAGGGCGTCACGCGCTGACAGATTCTGCAAGCGCAGCCAGTTGTCCCACGCCATGGGCCGCGTCTTGCTGTACAGCAATCGCGCGCCGTCGAGCAGGTCAGCGGGCGGCCGTGCGACGGCTGTGCAGACAGGGCCGATCCACTCGTCACAGATCTTCACGCTGTGCACCGACTCGTCCCAGTGAAAGTCATCACGCCGAATGGCCAAGTCGGCGCCAGACCGGGTGAAATCGATGGGGCCGCCCGCTGCCAGCAACTGGACCTGCAAATGAGGGTGCTTTTGGTGAAAGTCCGGCAGGCGCGGGATCAGCCATTTCATGGCGATGGTCGGCTCGCAGGACAACACCAGCACGTCTTCGCGCGACTCCTGCTGCAACCGGTAAACGGTGCTTTGCAATTGCTCGAACATCGGGCCCGTGACGTTGTAGAGCGTACGCCCGGCGTGGTTGAGAAAAATGGCCCGGTTGCGCCGCTCGAACAGCTCAACCCCCAACGCCTCTTCCAGCAAGCGCACCTGGCGGCTGACGGCGCCGTGGGTCACGTGCAGCAACTCGGCTGCCCGGACAAAGCTCTGGGTTTGCGCTGCGACGTTGAAAAAGCGAAAGGCGGCAAGCGGCGGGAGGCTCATATAGACGATGATTTCTCACAGATTTACGCGACTATAAATCGCTTTTTCACCCGCTAGCAAATCTCCATCATGGCCGCAGCCCGCAGTATCTGTGCGTGGCGATGCTAGAGGTATGTCATCAACAATCTGTGATCAGGCGTAGCGCAAAAATACGCCTGGCATAGCGTCTTAACTGCGGCACGGTTAGCCGTGCCCTGCGGAGCCTATTCATGAACGAACTACTGGCGGTTGCGGCCGTTACCATTCTGGCCGTCATCAGCCCTGGCCCCGACTTTGCCATGGTTACGCGCAACAGTTACGCCTACGGGCGCCGCAGCGGCCTGATGGCTGCATTGGGTATCGCCTGCGGTGTTCAGGTGCATGTGTTTTATACGGTGTTGGGCATTGCCGTGGTCATCACCCACTCACCGCCCCTGTTCATGGCGATGAAATTCCTGGGGGCGGGATACCTGATCTACCTGGGCATCAAATCCCTGATCAACACCACCACCTTGACACTGGGTAGCGCCAACGGTCATGTACCGACTCTGTGGAAGGCGTTTAGTACCGGTTTTCTGACCAACGCGTTGAATCCAAAGACCATGCTCTTTTTGGTCGCCACCTACACCCAAGTGGTCCAGGCCGGCAGCTCGATGGCGGCCAACTTTTCCTATGGGTTGTTCATGTCGTTCTTTCATTGGGTGTGGTTCAGTTTCGTTGCGGTGTTCTTCTCTGCTGAAATACTGCATAGACGCATGCTGGAGAAACAGGGTGTGGTCGACAAAGTCATAGGCACGGCGCTGATTGGCCTGGGCACCTGCTTGGTATTGCCCGGTTTTGGGCATTGAGGAGTCCGGATTTTCGTTGGTATTGCGTTACACTTCTGAACGACTCCGCTACCTATATGAGGCCGGTAGCGGAGTGCTGGGTGTTATTGGACTTTACTCAGGTTGTATGGGCTTGAATCCCGGCTTGCCGTTAGCGGCACGCCACTCCTTGATTTTTGCGAGAATGACTTCTGGAGTTGCTTCTTGCTCTGACGGCGCATAATAAATTAAATCAGAGCCGTCGGGGTGCTCGGTCAGCTGCTCAAAATCAAGCACGGCCTGTATTTGTTCGTCTTCTGTTGTAAATTCTGAATTACAGATTTTTTTGACGAGCAGTAAAAACTCTTTTTCGGTATATTCGGAAAAATTTTTAATGGCCATATTACGTTCCTTGCTTAGTCATTTTGGGTGGCACCTAAATTGCCAGCACCCTACGCTACCAGTGTGACGCAGGTAGCGGAGCGCTGTTTGTTATTGAGTTTTACTCAGATTATGTGGATTTTAATCCAGGCTTACCGTCGGGTGAATCTCAAATTTTCCCCGTTCACCCACGGTGGCTACTTTAGACCTTCCTTAGACGTATCTTTTTTCTGTCACGAACTTTGGTTCTTTCCAGTTTGGGCCTTTGATGGCTATCGGGCCGTCGCCGTTAGCCAGTACGCCCTCTTCAAAAAGCTTTGCATAGGTTTTCAGCAGTTCGCCATTTGCTATGACTTCAAACCGATACTTACCGAACATTCTATCGAGCGATGGGTAGGCGAGCCCAACTCCGAAAACTGAAACGACATCTGCAATCGGCTCATTTCTTACAATTTGCTCGATAGTGTTCATTCAAATACTCCTTTTAGCAGTTGCTCATATATGCGGTTTATCTGCTTGTCCCCTGCTTGTATTGCTTCGTTAGAGTACAGCAACATCTCGTCGCCGTTGAGTTTGTAGTCTTCCAGCGTAGCTGTATGAGCATTATTCCAGGCTGAGGAGCCATTTTGGGGTTTGAAGTCATCGCTGAGCCCCATCCCCCGAAATCTTTCAAGCTCCCTGATTTCATGAGTGTAGTAGCGTCGATCCGTATCAGTTATATCCAAATCGCCTTTCAGGATTTTTTCAAGACGTTCAATCATTATGTCGTTGGCGTCAGATTGATCGAGTCGAGCAGTATGTAACTTGACTGCGTCAATCCCTTCCTGGGTGATCATTGCGGTCTTCCAGTCCAGTTCAACTATCGGTCCACCTGCCTGATCCGGATTGAAGTCGCGTCCACTGTGCTCCCCCGTGGCAGTGGCGCCATCGTACGGACTGTTAAATACGACATAGAGAGGCGGAATGCCCGACTCCGCAGGAAATACGGTGATGAAACCACCAAAGCTGAATTGATCCAGCTGTGGAAAAGTATCGATTCGTCCTTCGTCAGGGGTGGCGGTAGCGCCTTCATATACCGGCAAGTCAGTTTCGGCCGCCGGAGACTCGGTCGATCGGGGGGGCGACTCCACCACCGGCGT
Organism: Pseudomonas sp. LS1212; assembly: GCF_024741815.1. Classification (NCBI taxonomy): domain Bacteria; kingdom Pseudomonadati; phylum Pseudomonadota; class Gammaproteobacteria; order Pseudomonadales; family Pseudomonadaceae; genus Pseudomonas; species Pseudomonas sp. LS1212. The sequence continues at coordinate 1,877,897 of NZ_CP102951.1, read as the reverse complement.
CCAGGTCGTGGTGACGGATTGGGGGCCAGTGCTGGTGGAAACGTAGACTTTCTTTTGTGGGTCAAACTGTGCGAGTCGGACAGGTACGGTGGAAGGTACCGATACACCGTCTGTGGTGGCGACTACGATCTGCGTCTGGTTGCCAATCCTCCGTGAACCCAGGGACACTCTCAGGTTGACCTCTCCCTGGACCGCTGCGAGTCCGTGCAGGTCTTCGGTTAAGTCAGGCGCGAGTTCTGACAGCGGAACACTCACAGAATAGAGATCGCTGTTACCCAGTCTCGATGGCGCAAGCAGTGCGGCGAACCCCACAATAACGGGTGTTGCCGCGGTGACGAGCGCTCCGATTGCGGCGGATACTGCTGCGCGCAGTGCGTTCCTGAGCGCTAATGATGTAGCGGTATTGGTGATGACGCTTCCGGTCGTGGCGGTAAAAACCGGACCGACGGCCGCCATTGACCCACTGTTAGCGAAAGTGCGGGGCTGCGGACGGGCCTGATCTTCAGCCAGTGCCTCAAGTCGAGCCTGTTCGGCGGCGGCTACTCGTTGGGTTTCAGCTTCTGCTGCAACACGAGCTTGTTCAGCGGCTAGTCGTTGAGCTTCAGCTTCTGCTGCAACACGAGCTTGTTCAGCGGCTAATCGTTGAGCTTCAGCTTCTGCTGCAACACGAGCTTGTTCAGCGGCTAATCGTTGAGCTTCAGCTTCTGCTGCAATAAGAGCTTGTTCAGCGGCTAATCGTTGAGCTTCAGCTTCTGCTGCAATACGAGCTTGTTCAGCGGCTAATCGTTGAGCTTCAGCTTCTGCTGCAATACGAGCTTTTTCAGCGGCTAGTCGTTGAGCTTCAGCTTCTGCTGCAATACGAGCTTTTTCAGCGGCTAGTCGTTTAACTTCAGCCTCTGCTGCAATACGAGCTTGTTCAGCGGCTGCCCGCTGCGCTTCCCGCTCCACCGCCAATCGTGCCTGATCTTCTGCCTGCACAACGCGGAGGCGGTTCTGCACATTGACGGATTGCTGGTTAAGCAACTGGATGGTTTGAGAGAGCAGTCGAGCATCGTGAGCCGCTCTGTAAGATTTTTGCCACGCCCGCATTGCTATGCCGTCCGGCCCCACCCTCTTCTCCATGGTCAGGGCTTTTTTGTAGAACATCTGCAACGGCGTGTTAATGGGATCGGAGCCATAAAATCCATTGGCGATAGCCGTTTTGTTATGGAACTCAGCGGTCTTACGAAGCAATAGTTTGTTACGCACGCCCAACTCGCGAATGATTGATTCAGCGGGCGGAAGCGGGTTGGTTTGGCCCTCAAGCCTTGTTGCGGCCAGTTCATACTCAATGGTTTGCGGTAGTTGGTTGGATAGGGCTTTATACTCCTCTGCCAATGCCTTGACGGTGTTCCGTAGTTTGTGCAAAACCATTCCGACTGCCGGCTGGAAGCCGAAGTGACTGTTGTTTTGAAATATTTTTGAAGTTTGGCTGAAACCTCCCCCTATGGGGTCTATACCGGGTGGTGGCTGAGCACCAATGTGGATTGCTGGAATTTCATGTACCTTACGGCCACACATATTTGTTCTCCGTGACATTGCTCAGTGTCAAGCTACTTAGAGAGCGAATGGTTTAGGCTCGATGTTCGAGCGCAAAGGTTGCTTGTTGAGTATTATTTTTTATGCGTTGCTTGCTCGGCGCCGGCTGCGAAAAATTAAGCGCTTGAGCAAGTATCTGCATGTTAGCGAATGGTGTTTGGTAATGGATCCGAGAAATGCGTAGGTTGTTTCTTGGTTGTGTTGCGCGCATCGAGGGTTTGGTTTTTGGCCAATGATTGAAATATCTGAACTTAAGGTAGGATGACTTTCTTTATGGGACGACTAAAACTATTTGTTTTTGTAGAAGTCTTCTGGCTTGTTGCTGATCGCAGTTCTGCGTATAAAGTCGCTCTACGACCACTCTTTTTTTCAGAGCATGGGGGCGAGAGAACTGTCAGGAAGATCGCCTGCATTGACCTTGAACGGAATGTTCCTGTCAGGTTGCCGGCGATAGGGCTCGGCGGGGCGATATCAACGGGACCTGGAGTCCCCTGAAGGTGCTCTCTGACTTTAGATGTACGCCGATTGCAGCGGAAGTGGCGGGTGGGTTGAAAAAGTGCGGATCAGTCGCACAACCTCCGTTCGCCATGGCCGGGGCCTCGGGAAATGGCGGGTGTGCGAAGCGCAAACAGCCCCGAGCACGCTCAATGGATTGCCGGTGTCACCAGGAAGCTCAACAATTGCGGGTCGTCATCCGGCTCGATGCTATGCACCGGCCGAGGCAGGTCGTCCAGCACTGCGCGCCAGAACGACCGGGCCGTTTCATCCTGTTGGTAGAACCGTACCAGCCAGGCATGCTCCCCGCTCGTTAGCACCTGCGTGGCCAGGGCCCGGCCGATGCCCAGTCGGCGGTATTTCTTCAGAATGAACAGGTCCGCCAGCTCCAGGGCTTGCAGCCCCGGCAACTCGCTTCGCTCGATCAGCAGGAAGCCGGCAATGAAGCCGTCGACCAGAATCAGGTTGGCGCTCCACTGCGGCTCCTGCCAATAGCGCGCCAGGTGGGCGTCGTGGATGTAGAAGCGACCGTCGACCTCCACGTCCTCCTGTTCCCAGTCCGAGGATTCATAGGCATAGAACTGGTCAGGTTGCGGATCAGCTCGGATGTAGCCGCTGCCGCCAGGCTGCGCTGGAGTCCCGCAGGGGCTCCCCGGCGATCTCAAGATCTTGCGTCTGCTGCGCACGCGAGCGCAGCCGGCGGCAGCGGCTACATGAGTTTGGCTCACCACGGTCGGCGTAGCCGCTGCCGCCAGGCTGCGCTGGAGTCCCGCAGGGGCTCCCCGGCGATCTCAAGATCTTGCGTCTGCTGCGCACGCGAGCGCAGCCTTCGGCAGCGGCTACATGAGTTCGGCGTACCGCGATTGGCGTAGCCGCTGCCGCCAGGCTGCGCTGGAGTCCCGCAGGGGCTCCCCGGCGATCTCAAGATCTTGCGCCTGCTGCGCACGCGAGCGCAGCCTGCGGCAGCGGCTACATGAGTTTGGCTCACCACGGTCGGCGTAGCCGCTGCCGCCAGGCTGCGCTGGAGTCCCGCAGGGGCTCCCCGGCGATCTCAAGATCTTGCGCCTGCTGTGCACGCGAGCGCAGCCGGCGACTCTTATTCAACGATGGCGCTAAACGTGACAAAGTTCAGCGCCATCTACCTTACGCCTGAGTGGCTTCTTCAAGGCTTGGCAGCGAAGAGCTGGCCGCCACCGATGAAGGGGCCGGGATAACCTTTGCCTGAACCGTCTCGGTTTTCTCCTCTTCGACCCCGCCATTGAGCGCTTTGTGCATTTTCACTGTGTCCAGCGCCCCGACCCATTTGGCAATGGCCATGGTGCCGACGCCATTGCCGATGGTGTTGGTGATCGCTCGCGCTTCCGACATGAACCGGTCGACGCCCAGCAACAACACCATTCCCGCCACCGGAATGGTCCCAAGGGAAGACAGCGTAGCCGCCAGAATGATGAATCCCGAACCGGTAACGCCCGCAGAGCCTTTGGACGTAAACATCAGCACCGCCAGCACGATCAATTGATCAGTGAGGGTTAGCGGCGTATTCGTCGCCTGGGCGATGAAGATGGCTGCGATGGTGTAGTAGATCGCTTGACCATCCGGATTGAAGGTCAGACCGGAGGGAATGATCATCCCGGCTACAGGTTTGGACACACCGGCCTTTTCCATCTTGGTAATCATCTGCGGCAGCACCGATTCCGAAGAGCTGGTGCCCAATACGGTGAACAATTCTTCCTTGATGAACCGCAGAAACTTCCACAGGCTGAAACCGCTGTAGCGGCAGATCGGGCCCAGTACGAAGATCACGAATACCGCGCAGGTCAAGTACACACAAGCCATCAGCTTGCCAAGGGAGAACAGCGAGCCGAAGCCGTATTTGCCAATGGTGAAGGCAATCGCTCCAAAGGCGCCAATGGGTGCCAGGCGCATGACCATGTTGACGATGCGGAACATCCCCTGCATCAGGCTATCGAGCGTGTCGACGAACACCTTTCCACGCGGCCCCGCATGTGCCAGGGCAATGCCGAGCAGTATGGAGAACAGCAGGATTTGCAGCACGTTGCCCTTGGCGAAGGCATCCACGATGGTGTCGGGGATGATGTTCATCACAAAGTCCATGAACGACGCGTGTTTTGCGGCCGTGGTGTAGGTCGCCAGGCTGGAGGTGTCCAGCGTGGCAACATCAATATTCATGCCTGCGCCGGGCTTGAACACATCAACCACCACCAGGCCAACGACCAGCGCCAGCGTGGACACGACTTCGAAGTAGATCAACGCCCGGAAGCCGACACGGCCCAGCTCCTTCATGTTTTCCATGCGTGCGATACCCGTGACCACGGTCAGGAAGATCACCGGGGCGAGGAGCATTTTGATCAATTTGATGAAAGCGTCGCCCAGGGGTTTGAGCGCTGTTCCGGTTTCGGGAACGAACACCCCGACGATGGCGCCGAGGATGACGGCGATGAGGACTTGTACGTAGAGTTTGCCAAGTATTCTTTTCATGACAGGGCCCTGATTTTTTTATAGTTGTCAGGAGATGCCAAGGGGTCGGATCATCGATCCGCCGCGGGGCGTTGTGCCGCAGTACTACTTGAATCAGCGAAAAAAATCAGCGATTGATCAACGCGATCACGGCATCGGTGATCTGCCGGGTGGTGGCCGTACCGCCCAGATCCGGGGTATGCAGACCGCTCTCGGTCACGGCCTCGATGGCAGACATCAGGTGTTTGGCCGCTGCCGCTTCGCCCAGATGTTCGAGCATCATCGCCGCCGTCCAGAACGTCGCGATCGGGTTGGCGACGCCTTTGCCAGTGATGTCAAAGGCCGAACCATGGATCGGTTCGAACATCGAAGGGAATTTGCGCGAAGGGTTCAGGTTGGCGGTCGGCGCGATGCCCAGGCTGCCGGACAAAGCGGCGGCCAGATCGGACAGGATGTCGGCGTGCAGGTTGGTGGCGACAATAACGTCCAGCGTCGAAGGTTTGAGCACCATGCGCGTGGTCACCGCGTCGACCAGTTCCTTGTCAATCTTGACGTCCGGAAAATCCTTGGCGACTTCATAGAAGATCTCGTCCCACAACACCATGCCGTGACGCTGGGCGTTGGACTTGGTGACCATGGTCAGGTGCTTGCGAGGACGGCTCTGCGCCAGTTCGAAAGCAAAGCGATGGATGCGCTCTACCCCGGCACGGGTGAACACGGAGACTTCGGTAGCAACTTCTTCGGGCAGGCCTCTGTGCACTCGACCACCGTTGCCGGAGTACTCGCCCTCGGAGTTTTCCCGCACCACCACCCAGTCGATCTGGTCACCGTTGAGCAGCGGGCTTTTTACCCCTGGCAGTACGCGAGCCGGACGCACGTTGGCGTATTGGTCGAAGCCCTGGCAGATCGGCAGGCGAAGGCCCCAGAGCGAAATGTGATCCGGTACGTTGAGCGCACCGACGGCACCGAAGAAGATGGCGTCGAAGGTCTTCAGCTCTTCCAGACCACCCTCCGGGATGTAGTAACCGTTTTTCAGGTAGTTATCGGAGTTCCAGTCGAAGTGTTTGAAATCCAGTTCGAAGCCGGATTTTTTCGACAGGGCTTGCAGCACCTCAACGCCAGCAGCAATCACTTCAACACCGATGCCATCACCAGGAACCGCAGCAATTTTGTATGCGCTCATCAATCAACTCCACTCGTTACGTTCTTGTTGTTCCCGTCGGACTGGGCTGTCCATGCAGGGTGTGGGTGGAGTATATGTAGTGAACAAAGAGGTGTGAGTTACCCAAAATAACTACATAAATAACTTTGAGTTACGAATGAACCAGACCCTGGATTTGTCTTTTTTCTACCTGCTCGCCAATAAAGGCAGCCTGGCAGCGACTGCTCGGGAGTTGGGTGTCACGCCGCCGGCGGTGAGCAAACGCCTGACCGCGCTGGAAGCAAGGCTTGGCATACGCCTGGTCAACCGGACCACGCGTTCGATGAGCCTGACCTCGGAAGGAGAGCTGTACTTCTCACATGCCGCCCGCATCCTGACGCAGATCGATGAGCTTGAGCAGTTGATAAGCAGCAGCAGAGCAACACCCAAGGGCTTGATTCGCGTCAATGCTTCACTGGGTTTTGGCCGTCGCCATATAGGCCCGGCCCTGGCAGCGTTCTTCGCCCAATACCCCGAGGTCGAAATTCAACTGGAAATCAGCGACCACCCACTGGATCTGGCAACGCACGGTTTCGATCTGGGCATTCGTTTTGGCTCCTTGCCGGACGCCGCCTTCCACGCACGAAAGATCGCCTCCAATCGCCGCTTGTTGTGTGCCTCACCGCTCTACCTGGATAAATACGGAACGCCTCAGAAGCTGGCCGAGCTGCAAAATCACAACTGCATTTTCATCCGCCAGAACGAGTCGCCCTATGGCGTCTGGAGTTTTGACCACGGTGGCCGCACAGAAAACATCAAGGTGCATGGAGCCTTGGGCTGCAACGATGGGGAGGTGGCGCTGAACTGGGCGCTGGAGGGGTTTGGGATATTGCTGCGGGCCGAATGGGACATCGCACGCTATGTGCGCAGTGGCCGGCTGCGCCTGGTGCTGGAAGACCAGACGCCCACCCGCGCTGACGTGTATGCGGTCTACCCGCAACAACTGCATTTATCAGCGAGGGTACGCAGCCTGATCGACTTTCTGATCGAGCGTTTCAAGAACATCGATAACGTCGAAGACAATTAAAGACGCTTGCGCTATCGGACTAAATCATTCGGGCGGAATGACAATGTTTGGAGGTGCTTGTTGTATGTTTGACCAAACCCCCACTTGAGCAGAGCACTGAACATGTTCGAACTCGACCACCTGTTGGCGCAGAACATCGTTGATCGCGCGATGGCGATACTGCCCTATAACGTGAATGTCATGGATAACCAGGGCTTGATCCTTGGCAGCGGTGAGAGCAATCGCATCAATACCCGCCATGAGGGCGCACAGCTGGTTCTGGCTAACCATCGGGTAGTCGAAATCGATGAGCAGGCGGCGCATAACCTGAAAGGCGTCCAGGCGGGAATCAATCTGCCGCTGTTGCATGATGGGCGCCTGATTGGGGTACTGGGGATTACGGGGGATCCACAACAGCTGCGCACCTATGCCGAGCTGGTCAAAATGACTGCCGAAATGCTCGTCGCCCAGAGCCATATGCAGATTGAGCAACAGTGGCGCAAGCAGCGCAGCGAAGATCTGGTGGCCATGCTATTGGGCGAGGCAGGCAGCTCTCCTCGGTTGGTCGACGAAGCCCGTCAACTGGGACTCAAGCCGCAGCTTGTGCGAACGCCTCTGCTGATCAAACTGGATGAAGAACTAACCTCTTCAGCCATGGCGGACTGGTTGAAGTCGAGATATCCCGATAGCTGGTGTATGAGCACATCCTCGTCTTCGGTCTTGTGGTGCTGCCCCTCTAACTTGGTCCCCAGCCCTGAGAAAACAATCGAGAAGCTTGAGTCGCAAGGCTGGAAGGTAGCGCGTATCGCATACGGCATACGGGCAGAGACCCTCGAGAGTTTGCGTCGAGGCTACCGACGTGTCGCTGAGTTATTTGCATACGGCGAGGCTATTGTTGCGCAGCAAAAATTGCTATCGCTCTCTCGTTATCAGTTGCCGTCATTTCTCTGGGCTCATCGAGAGGACGGTGTGCTGGATGCGCTCCTGGCTCCCCTTCTCGAGATCCAGGCCAAGGACAGCAGCGGGCAATTGATGCGCACGCTGCGCAGTTGGTGTTTACATCACGGCCAGGCACAACCCTGCGCGGATGCCTTGGGCATTCATCGCAATAGCCTGCGCTACCGAATGGAACGGATCACGGAGCTGAGCGGGAAAGATATGAGTCGGCTGGATGAGTTGTTGGAGCTGTATCTAGGAGTGCATCTGCTCCCACATACTGAATCGGACCCACCCATTTGTTCAGATGAACAAATTTAATGCGGTGTTACTGTAGCCCTGCCTAAAGCTGGTGTCATACCAACGTGTCAGCATGAATTCTCGTCGCATTTGGAGAATTTTATGAAAATCGTCATCGCTCCCGATTCATTCAAGGACAGCTTGAGCGCGGCTGACGTCGCCGATGCGATAGCGTCGGGCCTGAAGGATGTCTTTCCTGACGCTGAGCTGGTCAAGTGCCCCATGGCCGATGGTGGCGAGGGCACCATTGACGCCATCCTGTCAGCCGTGGCCGGCGAGCTACGGAGCGCTCGTGTCACCGGGCCGCTCGGTGAACCCGTCACGGCCAGATGGGGATGGTTGCCTGAGTCGCGAACGGCGATCATCGAAATGGCAGAAGCCAGCGGTTTACAGTTGGTTGCGACCGAGCAACGCAACGCGTGTTCAAGCTCGACTGAAGGCACTGGCGAACTCATCATCGAAGCGCTGAATGCCGGTGCGAAAAAACTCATCCTTACCATTGGCGGCAGTGCCACCAACGATGGTGGAACGGGCATGCTCAGGGCGCTGGGTGCCCGCTTCATGGACAGTCAAGGCAACCTTATACCCGCGGGTGGTCTTGCACTGTCCGCATTAGCGAGTATCGATATCCAGGCCCTTGATGCACGATTGTCCGATGTGCGTGTTGAAGTCGCCGCCGATGTGGATAATCCACTCTGCGGGCCACACGGAGCCTCTTTCACTTTTGCTCGCCAGAAAGGTGCCGATAGCGAGCAAATACAGTTGCTCGACGATGCCTTGGGGCACTATGCGGATCAATGTGCGGCGCTGCTGAACGAAGACGTTCGACATGTACCCGGCGCCGGAGCGGCTGGCGGTATTGGCTTTGCAGCCAAGGCATTTCTTCAGGCAACCTTCCGGCCGGGGGTCGAGGTGGTTGCTGAACTCACCGAGTTGGCGAACCGGTTACAAGGTGCTGACCTGGTGATTACCGGCGAAGGTCGTTTCGACGCGCAGACACTGCGCGGCAAGACGCCGCTGGGCGTTGCCCGGATTGCCGGTCAATGCCAGGTGCCCGTCATCGTCCTGGCCGGCACCTTGGGTGAGGGTTATGCGCAGCTTTATGCACAGGGTATCGATGCAGCATTTGCCTTGACCTCGGGCCCGATGACGCTCCAGGAGGCCTGTCGCCAGGCTCCTGTGCTGTTGAAAGAGCGGGCACGGGATATCGCGCGTCTACTGTGTGTAGCCAAACGTATTGGCTAGACATAGAAGATCGACATCCACAAACAAAGAGACCGCCTTCACCTTCCCGGCAATATTAATGGAGTGGTACTGCCCGCAATCACAAGGTATCGCAGACCCTATCGAACCCGAGCATCCAGCCGGGCGCCTTGCGTCCGGCCATGATCGGTGATGACATCCAGGTGCCGATCGCGCTCATCCAGCTTAAGGATGTACGCCTCGATGGCGACTCGAACATGAGGCCTCGCTGCATGGCATGATCCACTGATTTTCATGCTGGCCAGCCATTGCTGCGTCGTTCTGGCCGATTCCTTACCGCTTTCCACATGCAGGTACTCGTGTGCCCGAAGCGCGGTGTAGTAACGCCGCCACTCGTCCGCGACCGCCGGGGACAGGGTGCCGGGCGCCAGCTGTGGGAGCGTAATGACTGATTCGACCTTCACCGCGACATCCTTCAGGGCACACCCCGTCTGCGAGACGGGGGCCAGCCTGTAGGTCGTTTGGTAGTGGCTCTTCGTATTGCCAGCGAAGGCGCCTCGCGCGTTGCGTACCGGGGTTCTGTCGCTGATCGATTGCCGAATATCGTCAATGGTCCGGCCATACACCAGATAGTGCTCCTCACGAACCGTCGAGCTGACCGGTTCCGCAGCGTGAACCAGAGGGGCCAGCACCAACAACCAGATACTATTCACCCTCCCCTCCTCGCCGCCCTGCGCCACTCTGAATATTCAGCCTGCATGAAATGGGTCGCCAGCCTTGCTGGCAGCAGCACAAGTTGATCAACCCCGTCATTTACGCGCCAACTTATACCTGACGCAGTCTTCATAGAAGCTCTGCCGGACAGCAGGGGAGCCCCTACGGGCCTCCAGTGTCGCAGCGGCTACGCCGACCGGGGTACGCCGAACCTATGTAGACACCGTCTTGCCCCTTACCGGGCAAGCGTTATCTTTGGGGCAAATACGGACCCTGTAGCAGCTGCCGTCAGCCTGCTTCATCGGCGCAATCGGCAAGGCGGCTGCCAAGTTGCAGGTGACTCTTCCAGCCGCCCCAACCGTCGACGCTGAAGTGGACCTGGGCAATACCGATAATGCCTATTTCCTCCGGGCGCGCCTGAATGTAAGCCTTCCGGGGTTGGACCCTGTTGCCGCACGGGCGCTGGTTGATACCGCACACCAGACCTGCCCGTACTCCAAAGCGCCCCATGGCAACATCGACGTCACGATCAATCTGGTTTAACCAAGGCACCCAGGCGGCCAGCCGGTTCTTCCGGCAGGCCGTATGCACCGATGAGATCGGGGGCGATCAGTCCAATAGTTCAGCGATTATGCGACCGAAGGCGCCGGGGTTTTCCAGCATCATAAGATGCCCAGCTTTCGGCATGATGGTCAGGCTGACGACTTCGTGTTTGGCCCAACCGGGAATATCCCAATCGCCAACGGAATGCTCACCGGCAAGCAAGTAAACCGGTACAGCGGCAAACAGCTCCTTTAATGCGGTGTGATAATCGGGTTTCTCCGTTATCACTACAACGGACTTGGCCATCGCTTGCAGCGTGCTGGCGGGTTGATTTTCCAGCCAGGTACGCGCCGTACTTAGTTTCTCGGGTTGGTCTGGAATTCCAGAGCGTGCTAGCCAGGCACCGGGGTCAGCCTGAAACCCAGCCAACATGGCCTCAGCTTCCTCCTGCGTCATTTGCGCAACAGACGATGACCAGAACGCATCCTTCAAGGTGAAGTTGCCTTCAACGCTGATGATGCTGACTACACGTTCCGGGTAACGTTGGGCAAACAGATAGGCGACCACTCCTCCTACCGAGTGGCCGACGAGGTGCACCGGGTGCTTATCGAAATGCTCTTCGATCGCTTCTCGAATTCGCTCAACCTGCGTGTTGATAGTGATCTCGTGTACTGAAGCGTTGCGCAGTGCCCCGTAACCCAGCAAGTCAGGCGCTAGTGAAGGCCTCCCACCTAGCTGCCGATGGATTTCAGGGTCTCTCAACGTACCGATCAAACCATTGATGAATATCACTGGTGTGCGTTCTATCTCACTCACTCTGATTTCCTTGCGCCAAGATTGAATAGAACCCCTTTTCCAGAAACGCCGTTGCAAGCGAACCGATGCAGGGTGTGAAAAATAGATCATGCTGTGCTCCAGGGAAATCATTGTTCCCAGCTTTTGCGCCCTGCACCAATGGCGAGCAGAAGATAGCCAATGACACATCGCCCACCAATGGCAAATCATCCAAAATTCAGGCTTGTTACCGATGACTCATCGGATCACTAATTGAGATTGGTATGGAACTGGATAATAAAGACCGGCAGATACTGGAGGCGTTGCAACTGGATGCACGGCAAAGCCTGGCATCACTGGGCAAGCGTATTGGCCTTTCACAGCCTGCCATGAGCGAGCGCGTGCGAAAGCTTGAATTGGCTGGAGTCATCGAGGGGTATGGCGCCAGGATCAATTTGCGTGAGCTGGGGTTGGGGTTGCAGGCGATCATCCGCATCCGCACAACCCACGAGCACATCAAGGATTACCTCAAACTTTTCAACGAAATGCCCGAAGTTCTGGAAGCCGATCGGATTACCGGTGAGGATTGCTTCATCGTGCGTTGTGCGTTTGCACAACCCCTTGATCTGGAGCGAGTAGTCGATACGCTTGCCGTGCATGGCTCCGTAACGACCTCACTGGTCTTGTCCAGTGCCGTACGCAAGCAGGCTTCACCCCGCAGTAAACGCTGAAGCATGAAGCTTCACGAAGTCGCGCATGCTGGTCGGCTTCTCCCCAGTGAGCTTGAACAGGTCGTCAGTCATGCGGTCATATCGCCCCTGCCCACGAAGTTTCGCCATCACCTTGAGATGGCTGAGCAGGTGAGCCGGAACGCCTGCTTGTGAAAGCCTTTCGCTCCAATCCGAGAGCGGAACGTCACGGTAGTGGATCGTCCTGCCGAGCGCCTCCCCCAGCACGACGTCGGCCCCCAGGGCTCGCAAGCTTTGAGCGCGCTCATCCTCGTGCCGAACCAGGGCGCGAACCTTGTGGCCTTTGGCGATCAGCATGGCGGTGACATTGCGGCCAATGGCACCGATATCGCCAGCCGCTCCAGTACGAGAATTGGGCTTGAATGCTCGGATTTCATGTCGCTCACTTTTCCAGCATCAAGAGTGGTTCGCCTTTTTTTACAATGTACGTCGCCAACTCTGACGCATTGTCCTGACCGATATTCTTCGCGACATGCGCAACGCCAGCGGGGATAAACAAGGAATCACCCGCTTTGAGCGTGACAGGTGCCCGCCCCTCGAGCTGATACTCAAACGTGCCCTTGAGCACGTACGCCACCTCCGTGCCTGGATGGGAATGCTTGGGGGAGGCCACACCCGGCTCGATATCAACACGGGCCTGGATAACTTCATGCTCGGACACGTCCAGATTCTGACGCAGCAGATCCGTGCGCTGGATACCTTTCTGCCAACTTTCTACCGACTGCGACTCATGGCTGGCCTCAGCGCCTGGCGTCACCTCCTGAGCTTGAACATAGCCAGCCATTGAGACGAGTGCTGCAGCGGTAGCCAGGAGAAGTTTGCATCGCATGATCATGCCCTTTCGAAGGAGAGGAAGTGGAAGCACTACTTTGATCGAGGCGTGTACTGTGGATGTGTCGCAATGGCAGGTTTTTTAAAGCAAGCGTGTACGCAGCCTGGATAGATACATGAAAATACAAAAGCGCTCACGTACACGTCCACTTTCTCGTTCCCACGCTCTGCGTCACTCGTGTTCGGTAAACCCGAAGGGGGAGCTTGGGGGTTATCGCACTTGTTCAACAAAAGAGCAAAAAAACGGGCGTTGGCCATTGGGTGCCCGCTTTAATCAGTACTAATTGAGTCCGGCATGCTCTGTGCTTGACGCTTGAGGCGCGTTGTATGCGCTCTCTCTATCAACCCGCCCCTACCCCGCCGCAAGCGGACATACTAATCTAAATCGACCATAGCAGTTTATGTACTCGGAAAGCTTATTTGCACGCTCATAAGTCTGATCAACCAAGCAGACATAGAAGTTAATCTCTCCTGATGGACCGTGGTATTCGGCAGCCCTTAAAAACTCACACTCCTTATCACGAAATGAAACCCATTGACGTTGAGACTGCCTGAGAGTTTTCATACGACGCTCGGAGCGCTCGCCCGGCTCGGTCCTTAACAAAAAGTTCAGACCAGACACCATTTTATGATACTGCTTATTCAAGATCGCATCGGAAAGTGAATACTCTTTCTGAAGGCATGCCACTACGTCGCCTGGATCGTCTATCCGATCATAGCGCAAACAACTATCAACAATTTTATCAACTTTTTCCTTGCCAACAATCCCTTCCCCTTCGTCTACTCCATCGGAATAACCAAGCAGCGGAAAAACAATCAACGATGTTACAATAAGTGCTTTATACATATTCCACCAATACGGGTATGGCCGAGCAGCGCATCCAACACGTCCCACTTCTACGGCCGATAGTACCACTCGCTTTCGTAGTAGATGATCAACTGCAAAATCGACTGTGCAAGGGCTAACAGTTGAATCACTGCTTATAGTTTTTCAGCGGTCATCTTTCCGTCCCGGTTGGGGCTCGGGAACTCTAGAATCTAATGCTTCGGAGTTGCAAGCCCCATTCTCCTTCGTTAGCTTTTCCTTGCAGGAAAGGTGATCTGCCACGCCGCCATGGAACACGACTTCGCAAGTCTTAACTGTTTCACCGACTGGCTGTAGCGGAGTGACTCCAAGTTCCAAAAAAAGCTTGCCATCTTTGAAATTTCCAGCCTTCAAATCTACTGCCGTGTAGTCATCAAAGCTCCTCCCATCCAATGAGCAAATTTCTTTCTCTGCGGAAACCTTTCCTCTTCCCCCAGGAACCAAGTTCTGAATAACAATGCATCCCTCCTCCGACGGATAAAGATACCGAACGAACAGATCTCCTACACGATCTGTTCCGGCCATGAGTACTCGACTATAATCAAACTCCTTGGCCTCAGTCGAGCCCGCCGCAAGAAATGCCAAAGTAAACAAAAAATATATTTTCATTTTTCTAAATACTCCGACCGCCGTTTAAATCTGTCATTTGGAACACTCAGCCAGTTTGTTCTGTTGGAGATTGCCTCTTTTATTTCTCCAAGATTATTTTCTACAAATGGCTTTTGAATGAAAGTTCTCGTATTTTTACCATAGTCACCTCTGTAGATTAGGTCGATCACGATATCCTGGATCTGCCTGTCTACAGCATTCCACTTGAGCGTACCGTAATTATCCCTAATCAGTTTGATGTCTGATATGCGAATCACTTCTCTCTTCATATATTCATACACTGGCAAGAACAGATCATACTGCTGCTTTCTAGTAATTTTATGCTTTCGGATCACCACTGGAGCCTGGGCAAGATAATTCTTCGCTTTATCTCCCTGTAATCCTTTAGCCCCAATCAGCCAGGATAACAGCGGCTGTTCAACACCGGCCGCACGCAGATCACTTCCTGGATCCGGCCGTTGACCGAGATCGTAACCCCGACCAATAGTGATGCCCGACGCACCACCCGGCCAATGCACAACTCGACTGAAGTATCTGTACAACGGATGTGACTCATCCTCTATATCGTTGCCTTCCACATCAAAGGTCAGTTGACCATAAGGCACTTTCAGCCACTTCAGATCGTTGTCATCACTCACCGCAGCGAAATGCCCCACCAACCCCACCGGATGAAAGTGATACACCTTCCCGTACCCGGGCAGCCCAACCTTCTCCGCCACCTCATCCCACCAGCTCAGTTGCTTGAGCCGCTCTTTCTCCGCCAACCAATTCAGGTGCGGGGTTGAACCGCTATGGCCGAGTATTTCATCCAGCGCGTCCCACTTCAGCGTTCGGTAGTACCACTCGCTTTCGGCGCGGATGATCAATTGCGAGATCGACTGGGCATGGGCGGGCAGATGGAGGGCTGCCTGCAATTCCTTGGCGGTTATCTGGCCGTCGCGGTTGCGGTCGATGAGGTCGTGCAGCCGCTGCTTGATCGGCCCCTTGTCCCCTTCGTCGGCCATGCGGCTGAAGCGTTCGAGCTGCGCTTCGCTGAAGCCGCCAGTAGCCCGTTGGAAGGAGGCCAGCATTTGCCGGGGAAGGTCGAAGTGTTGGACGAGGTCATAGCCGTCCCACGACCAGGGACTGACCCAGGGGGTGACGCCCACTTCTTCGCGCACCCAGCCGTCGAGCAGGTTGTTGTCGGCGTCATGCAGCAGTCCATCGAGGCGGTACCAGTTATAGGTCTTCTGGCCAATGCTGGTCGCCGGAACTGCAATTTTTCTCTCGGCAGGCAGGCCATCGAGCAGGCTCTTGGGGACCAGCAGGTCGGCGTCGCTCGGGGTGCTGTTTACATCCGGAATGGGCCGTTGCCTAGCGCTGTAGTTGTCCTGATGCGCCACCACGGCGGTGCCCTTGGCCAACTTCAGCCAGGTCTTGCTGCTGGCCGGCAGGCGATTTGCCCAGGCGCGACTGGCTTCGATGAAAAGGTCCACGTCATCGCCACTGAACACCTCCAGGTGCAGTTTTTTTTCCGGTCGGTCTGCATGGCTGTCCTGATACAGGCCGATGTGCCCGATCAGATCGCCAGCCTTGATCGTGACGGGACGATCGGGCACCACCACGTTTCCTGTTTGCGGTGTCCGTTCACCCTGCAACGAGGTGAACAGCACATACTGGGCGATGCTTTCCAGCTTGCGGAATTCGCCTTCGCCACTGATGGTGACTTCCGTTTGATACCGCAATTCCAACAGTACTTCGCTGCTCATGTGGGGGACAGGGCGAACGTTCAGACGATCGCAGTTGACACGATAGGTCGCTCCGCAGACGAGATCCAGGTAGCGGAATGCAATATAGCCTTGTAGCGTACCATCCGCATTACACAGTAACGCCGGTCCTCGGACGTTTTCCAGTTTGCGGTATTTGCCTTCACCACTGACTACCACCGGCGCTCCAGGTGCCAGTAGATCGAGATCATGGGCGTTATCGGCCGCTTTGTTGAAAGCCGTCAGCCCCCTCGGTGCCGACGTACCCCGTCGCGAGTCAGAGACGTTCGCCTTGACCCGCAGGTTCTGTTCGGGCCAGAACGCCGGGCGGGCCATGGCGGCGTCAGTTTGGTAATCAGCCCAGTCCTGCAGGTGCAGATACAGGCTGAAGAAGGTCAGGCTGGGCGGCGTGTCCGCGCTGCCCTCGATCTTCGGTGCCTGCAGACGGTGACGCACCAGCACGAAATTGCGCGAGAAGGGCCTCTGAACCGGCAGTTTGTTGGCGATGTAGGACGTGGTTGGCGAGTGCTGGTCGATGCGGTACGCCACCACTTCACCGTCAGCCAGGCAATGCACGCTGGATTGATCCAGGGTGCCGGCGGTGCCGTTGTCGAAATGCACGCCGCCATGCCAGAGGCCATTGATCCCCAGCGGGTAGTAGCCCGCTTTCGCCTTGGCCAAATGGGTCAACTGCAGCAGCGGGTTGCGCGTGTCCTTGAAGGGATGGCTCCAGTTCTGTACCGGTGGCAGCGTGTCGGCATTGGCCTCGGCTGGCAAGGAGGAGCGGACGGGGCCTGTGTCGGGCGTCGGCAGGATCGGGGGATGGCGCACATCGAACCGAGCGTCGCGGTCACGGTCGCGGTGTCCAAACAGCCAAGTGAACAAGTTAGCCATGCGATGTTTTGCTCCTTGCAAAGGGGTCAGCCAGAGATATCCGTACGCTTCAGGGACTCGGTGGCATGCTCGGTCAATGGAGGCAACGGCGGCATGTCCAGCGCCTGCTTGGCTGCGCCCTGATAGTCAAAGTGCGCGGACTTGATCACGTAGTCGCCCGCTGTACCGGACTCGATGCTGTGTGGATCGAGCGTGATGTAGCTGCCGCCGGCATTGAGGGTGATTTTCTTCTTGGCCGTGATGTGGATTTCGTCTTCGCTGCTGGTGATCTCCAGGCCATGCCGGGCCAGCAGTTCCAGCTTGTCGTTCTGCGCCTGGACGCTCACCGGCCCCTGGTTGGCGATCAGCTTGATGCCCAGCTTGCGCACGAACAGGCTCAGCCCCTGCCCCACGCCCATGAACAGGCGCTTGACCACGCTGATGTCCGCTTCGCCCCCGGCGTTGAGCATCAGGTTGTGTTGTGCCGCCAACTGCAGGTGCTTGCCGCTGGTGAGCGCGATGCCTTGGGCGCGCTGAGCAACAGGACGGACGATTTCAGCTGTTCCAGGTCCTGCCTGAGCAGGCTTATTTGCGCTTGTACGTCCGCCGGCTCGGCCTGGCTCGCCTGGGCATCGACGGAGAGTTTTTGCAATTGCTCGCCAGCCTGTTGCAGGCGGTCAATGGCCGCGCCCATTTCCAGCACCGGACCCTGGGCTTTGGCCTGCTCATCGGCACTGATGAACAGGCCCTTGCCACCCCGTATGGCACCCCAGCCATCGGTGCGCAATTCAAAACCTTCGCCGCGTTTCTGTTTCTGGGCATCGACCAGATGCCCCAGGTTGAGCTGGCTCTTGCCGCTGTGCTCGGTACTGAGCTTGACGTGCTCCTGCCCGCGATTGTCCTCCATGCGCAGCTTGTTGTTGGCCGGGGTGCGCAGCACGTTGCGCCGGTAGTTCTTCAGGGTGACGTGGTCGGGGTGCTTATTGTCGTGCAGGGCATGGGCGATGTAGGGCCGGTCAGGGTCGCCCTGTTCGAAGGCCACGGCCACTTCGGTGCAGGCAATCAGCGGCAGGTGCAGGCCGTGGGTGTCGCCGGCGTAGGGCCGGGCCAGGCGCAGCCACAGGCTTTCCTGGCCGAGCTTCCACGCGTCGCGGTCGAACAGGAACTGGACTTTGTAGCGGCCTTCCAGATCGATGTGGCCGTAGGGGTCGTTGGCCCGGGTGCTGGTGACCCGGGCCGGCACGGTGCCGGCGATTTGCGGCTTGGCCCCCAGCGGCGGCCGAAAGCACACCCTTTCCGCATAGGGGATGGCCTGGAAACTGGCTTCGAAGCTGCAATCGCGTGCGGCCTTTGTAGTCAGTTGGGTGATCACCGCGCCCGGGGCGAAGGCCTGTGGTGCGCCGCCAGAGATCTTCAGCACCTGACCGGGCGCCAGGGTGGCGCTGCTGCTGGTGCCGCTGAGCTGGGTCTGGCCATTGAGGTAGCGCTCGTGGCGCAAGCGCGCGTAGAAGTAGCCGCTTTCGCTTTGCAGGTCTTCGTCCTGGGCGTAGCGGTCGCCGAGCACGGTGTAGGCTTCGGCGTAGTGATAGGCCTCGCCGTAGGTGGTTTTCGCGCCACGAGTCTGGTCGACCTTGCCATCGAGCCAGGCGTTGGCATCGCGGTGGTGGTAGGCGCGGAAGTTGACCTGCTGCTCCACCACCTGGTGGTTGGTCTGCAGTTTCCACACGCCGTCCTGGTCGCTGCTGCTCAGCCCGGAGGGCGGGCGGTATGGCAGCTTGACGCCGAACTGGTAGTGGCGCTGGTCGTCGTGGAACTCGACGACGTCGATGTGCAGGCGTTCGTCGCTGGTGAAGCGATACCAGATGCCGACCTCGGCCAGCAGGCGGGCGATGAAGGCCAGGTCGCTTTCGCCGTACTGCATGACCTGTTCGCGCTTGGGGTAGTCACGGGCCAGCGTGAAGAGAAAGTCCTGCCCGCGGAACTCGTGACGGCTGCGCAGGATATGCTCGACGATGTCCGGCACTGACTGGTGCTGGTAGATGCGGAACTGTTGGCCCCGATCGAGCAGCGTCAGGCGCGGCTGCAGGGTAATTTCGTAGCGGGCTTCGTCGCGAGAGGCGGACAGGCGCTGGAAGCCGGTGATCACCCCGTAGAAAGTGCGCAGCGGCTTGACCTCGGGCACCGGCAGGCCCAGGAACGGCAGCTTTTGCGGCGCGGCGTGCAGGCTGAAGCTGGCGTCCCGGTCGAGCATCTGCTCGGCGGCGATGTCCTGCTCGGTGCAGGTGAATTCCACGCAGTAGTTGAACGGCTGGCTCAGGCGCTCTTCGCCCTCGAAGGCCAGGACGTCGAGCCGTGCGTTGTTGATGCCGCGGACCCAGAGTTTGTGCCGGCTGTGGTCGAAGAAAATGCGCAGTTCGTTGAGCATGAGATCCCTCTATGCGGCAATGGGACACCTCCATCTTTGGAAAGGCCCCTCATACGGACTTGAGTCAAAGGCCGTCGTGGTCATCACAAGGGTGCCCTTGAAATCGTGGGCAGCCAGTGTGCAGAGAAAGCGCCACAAGGGCACCCCCGCTACACCGCATTTGGGAAATGGACTACGCAATGTTCGGAAGCTCAGCCTGTCTGGCTGCACAACAGGCAGTCTGGCCGCTACCAATCGGCGGGGTGCTTTTCGACAGATGAAAGGGGCAAGCCTCCCCTTCAGTTTTTAACGGACACTAGTGACGCACTGCGTGGGAACGAGGAAAGAGCGTGGGAGCGAGGAAAAAGAGATGCTAGGCGCGGGTACCGAGCACCACGCCCTGCACGCGCAGGTTTTCCAGCAGGGCCAGGCCCTGGGGCAGGATGGCCGCGCCATCGACGTCAATGGCCTCGGCCAGCGCCTCCAGGTGCTGGCGACCGGTGCAATGCCGCTCCTGCAGAGAAGCGAGCAACGCGTGGGCCAGGGGCGCCAGGCGCGAAGTGCACGTGCAGGTCCGCGCCGCGCCGTGCCAGCAGCAAGGTCGGCTCTGGCGGTGCCGCTTGCGGCAGGTAGTCAGGGCCGATTTCGCTGACCGGCCAGTGGTAGGCCAACGGCCAGGCAAGCTGCGACAGCAGAGGAACGCCATCGAGCAGATTACCCTCCGGGTCATGCGCAGGCTCACTCAGGTCGCTCAGCAACAGCGCGCCTTCCACCCATTCGTAATGGGCCAGTTCCGCCAGCCAGGGCTACAACAGCTTCGGCTGGATCGCATCTGGATCTGCCCACAAAACCAAGTCGCAACGAGCCGAACATCCTCCGCTTGCCCGCGATGGCATCACCTTGCGCCGAAAACATCCATCAACTCCGCCAGAAAAGCACTCACCACATCCCGCTGCCGCGCCGAGTGACGAACGGCGGCATGAAAGTCGACCTCATACCGCAACTGCTCCTGATTCAGCGGATGCAACTGCCCCAGCTGCTCATGCCTGGCCGCATAGTGCTGCGGCAGAAACCCCAGGTGCTGGCCCGACAGGATCAACAACGCCGCCCCATCCATACTGTCCGTCAGCGCGGTCAGTCGCTCGATCGAGGTGGGCGCCGGCATTTCCGGCAGCGGGTGGCTGGGCCAGACCCAGTCATGCTCGGCCACGTCCTGGCTGTTGAGTGTGCCTACCTTGTCGAACAACGGATGCGTCGGCCCGCAATAGGCGATCTGGGTTTCCTTGAACAGCGCAAAGTAATCAATGCTGGGCAAGCGGTGCCAGAAATAGCCGATCGCAAGGTCCAGGTGGCCGTTGATGATCTTCTCTTCCAGGAACGAAGACGACAGTTCGGTGAAGTGGAAATACAACCCCTCATGCCGAGCGCGCAGGCGGGCGATGGCCAGGGCGATTTTCTTGTTGGCCACTGGGTCGATCTGGCCGAGCAGGCCGATGTTGATGTTGCCCGATAGGGTGCGGTTGATGTGTTGGACTTCGACGCGAAAACCTTCGGCGGCGGCCAGCAGGCGGCGGGCGGCGTCGACGAACTGGGTGCCCTTGGGCGTGACGGCAAAGCCGGCGCGGCCGCGTTCGCACAGACGAAAGCCCACGCGCGCTTCCAGTGATGCCAGCTGCGCGCTGATGGTGGGCTGGGTGGTGTTGAGCGTGGTTTGCGCGGCCGAGATACCGCCCGCCTCCACCACGGCCAGAAATACCCGGATCAGGCGTAGATCCAGCTCAGATACGTTTCCCAGCATGCCCGCTCCCGATTGGCCGTTACATAGACAGGTATCTATGTAAACAGTTGGCCTGGGATATTTTACCGCCCCGGCCGAATGCCTACATTGCAACGGAACCGGCGCTCAGCCGCAAGTCTCAGTGCGCATTAGCACCGACACGCTGACAGCTGCACCCATAAAAACAATTACCACAGTCGATTCAATGCCAAGGAGAATCGTATGTCAGGGTCCCATCAGTCCGCTCACGCCGTCGAAGCGAGTGGCGGGTTGGCCATCGAAGGCCATTCGATCGATTACATTCCGGAAAACGAACGCCACGCCAAGCTCAGCAGCCAGGGGCCTTTCTGGTTTTTGGGCAATTTCCATTTCTTTACCATTTCCATCGGCTTTGTTGGCCCAAGCCTGGGACTGTCGGCATTGTGGACGATGCTGGCCGGCGCGTTGGGCATCATGTTCGGCACCCTGTTCATGGCCTTCCACGGCTCCCAGGGGCCGGAGATGGGGTTGCCACAGATGATCCAGTCGCGGGCCCAGTTCGGCTATCGCGGGGTGATTCTGGCGTTGATGGCGACGATGTTCGTGTTTGTCGGCTTCAACGTGGTGAACGTCTCGCTGATCATGAATGGCCTTGAAGATGTGTTCGGCCTTGATCCGACCCTCGTGGCCTGTGCGGTGGTGGTGGTCGGTGCGCTATTGGCGATCTACGGCCACGACCTGATGCACAAGGCGTTCAAGTGGGCGCTGATGGCGACCTTGCCGCTGTATACGCTAGTCACCGTCGCCTTGATGTTCGGGGTCGGCCAAAGTGAGGCCGCACCGGCCAGCACGCTCGGATTCAGTTGGATCGCGTTTGCCACGCTGTTTGCCATCGGCGCCAGCTACAACATTTCCTATGCGCCTTATGTGTCCGACTATTCGCGCTACCTGCCGAAGAACACCAGCCGCGCCAAGCTGATCACGGCGGTATTCCTCGGGGCTTCCTTGTCGGGCAGTTGGATGATCGGGCTCGGTGCCTGGCTGGCGCAGCAGTTGCAAGCCACCGATGCGCTGGTAGCGCTGAACCAGGTCGGTTCCGCGATGGTTCCTGGGCTGGGCAATGTGCTGGTCCTGGTATCGGTTCTGGGCTTTCTGCCGATCATCGCGCTCAACACCTACAGCGCCATGCTGACGCTGCTGACCGGTGTCGATTCGATCAAGAAGATCACGCCCACGCCACGCGCCCGGGTGATGTCGATCTTTGCCATCAGCATCATCCTGTTGAGCTGCGTGCTGTCGATCAAAGGCGATGGCATCGCGATTCTGAATACCTTCCTGGTGTTGCTGCTGTACTTCCTGGTGCCCTGGACCGCGGTCAATCTGGTGGACTATTTCTTCGTGCGCAAGGGCCGTTACGCGATCCCGCATTTCTTTACCCCCAAGGGCATCTACGGTGCCTGGCAGCTCCGTGGAATCGTGTCTTACCTGGTGGGGTTCGCTGCGATGGTGCCGTTCTTCTACATCTTCGATGCCAGTGCCGGGCAGGAAGTGTTTGTCGGCCCGATGGCGCGGCTGTTGGAGGGCGTGGATATCTCCTGGCTGGTCGGCCTCGTCGTCTCTGGCCTCACCTATTTCATCCTCAGCCGTTCAATTGACCTTGAGCACGAAGGCAAGGTAATCGATTCGATGACAGAGAGCTTCGCCAAGTGAATGCACTGAACACTATCCATGTGGCGTGCTGCCAAGTGGCGCCGAAGGTTGGCGACCTTGCCTACAACCGCAAGCTGACCGAACGGGCCATTCGTACGGCGGCGTCGCGCGGCGCCCAGGTGGTGGTGCTGCCCGAACTGGCGCAGAGCGGCTACGTTTTCGCCGACCGGGCCGAGGCCCTGGCCCTGGCGGAAACCCCGGAGGGGCCGACCTTGTGCTTGTGGCAGGCGTTGGCCCGTGAGCTGGAGATCGTCATCGTCGGTGGCTTCTGCGAGCGGCTGGCGGACGATGGGCTGGCCAATAGTGCGGCAATGATCGATGCCCGGGGGCTGCGTGCGGTGTACCGCAAGGCACACCTCTGGGATGCGGAAAATGCGATCTTCAGCGCCGGGGATGCCGCACCGCCCGTGGTGGAAACGGTCTTTGGCCGTATCGGCATGATGATCTGTTACGACCTGGAATTCCCCGAGTGGGTTCGGCTGCCGGCGCTGGCGGGTGCAGAGCTGCTCTGTGCACCGGTCAATTGGCCCGATGGCCCGCGGCCGCTGACCGAGCGCCCTGCCGAGGTGGTACGGGTACAGGCCAATGCTTCGGTCAACCGGATGTTCATCGCCGCCTGTGATCGTCATGGCCACGAGCGCGGGGTTGGCTGGGTGCAGGGCTCGGTGATCGTCGACGCCGATGGCTATCCTGTGACAGGCCCGACCGAGCTTGGCGGCGAGCAGGTGTTGCTGGCGACCTTGAACCTCGCCGAAGCGCGCAACAAGCGCATCAGCGACCGTAACGACCTGCACCGCGATCGCCGCCCCCGGCTGTACGGCGCGGGCTCCTGACGTCTTCGCAGTACCGTTCATCCATCGTGGTCTGCCTCTACCCGCTTGTAGCGCCGGCAGACCGCACAATCTATTGTCATTTTCGTTGTTGTCGACTTGACTCATTGGAGAAGACTTGAACGGCACGCTGTCCACGCCGCTCCTCGCTATCTGGAGGTGACGGACGCTTTCTTGCCAGGCGATCCGCGCAATCAGTGAGTCGAAAACAGGGTCAACACGGACCCTGAGCAGTTACAACAGGCAGCACGTGTTTCAGGGAGTCGTCATGTCGAAACCCCAAGTGCCCGCAGTGATCGTCGCGCTGGTAGCCTTGCTGCTGATGTCCAGCTGTTCCCTCTACCATGAGGAATTCAAGGCCCCCGACGTCACCGAGGCCAACTATGAACTGCGCGTGGTTCAAGTCGATGACTTCGGCTCCTGGTGGAACCCGGCAAAAGCCCAGGACACAATCAACCTGATCAAGCAGTCCGCCAAAACCACCAACACCTATGTCGTGCTCTTTATCCATGGCTGGCACCACAACGCCGACACCGAGACAGACACCAATTACCTGGACTTCAAGGACACACTGAAGTCGCTGGGTGACAAGCTGGCCGCTCCCGAGTACGCCACCGCGCGCCAGAACATCACGGGAAACTCCACCTTCAAACTGATCGGTGTCTATGTGGGCTGGCGGGGCAAATCGCTGCCCGGTGTGCTCGACTATGCAACCATGTGGTGGCGAAAAACGGCCGCCGAACGGGTGGGCGATGGTGACGTCAGTGAATTTATCGAGCGCCTGCATCGCATCTACTTGCGAACCAACGCGCTGGGCGTACGTTCAAACATCCCTCAGCCAGACACCCGCAAGCCCTACATGGGGCTGGTGAGTATCGGGCATAGCTTCGGTGGGCAGGTGCTGATGAAATCGATCGCACGCCCCCTGGAGTATTACCTCACCGAACGCGCGCCGAGATTGGCCAGTAGCCTGCAGGACCCTTCGCAGACGACCCCGGCCGAGATGGCCGACCAGATCGTGCCGATCGACAGCTTTGGCGATGTCAATATTTTGCTCAACCCTGCGCTCGAAGCCTACCAGTACGCCAAGATCGACAGCCTTTACCGCCAGATCCGGTTTTCCTATAACCAGGCGCCGCAGCTCGTGGTTTTTTCCGCCGACAACGACTCGCCCAGACAGTTCTTCTTCCCCATCGCACGCGGGCTCACGCGTCTGTTCCGCCCCCCCTTCAGCAACGACTATCAAGGCAACCTCTACGGTGAAGCGTTGGGCGAGTTCGAACCCCAGCGCACGCACACCATGACGTTGGCGCCCGGCACCCCGGATTCGTTAGTGGCTGCGGACTACAGCAATAGAGAGGTCATTTCCCATTTCGACTTCACCGGTAACCTTTCATTTGCCGGGATGAGCCTGCAACGGCTGCCGGAACACAAGGTACCCAATAGCCCCGTCGCCGTGGTCTATACCGAGGGCGGGATCATCGATGGCCACAACGGGATCTTCAAACCACAGTTCGTCGAATTCCTCACCAAGTACATCGACTTCATTGAAGGCAAGAACCTTGCCTTGAGGAGAGAGCGTTGGGAGCAACGGCGTGGCAAAGCACGTTCTCAACTGGAGGGGGCGGCAATGAAGCAGAATGCCCCCTTGCCCGACGGCGCTCTTGCACCTTCCCCCTGAGGTTGTCTGGTTTTCTCGTTGTCTCGTTCCCGCCTCTCCGCGTGGGAACGAGGCCGGATCTGCTTTACATGGCGCCGAAAAAATCCCTCGACTCAGCCACCCGTGATGGAAACTGCGGAATCGAACAAGTGCCCGCCACGTGAGCGACGGGCTCGTGGCCCCTCTCCGAGTAAAGTGATACCTCGCCCATCGGGCGAGTTCAGCGATGCCTGGATTCAGGCCGTGACGGGGAATATGGTCTGGCGTTTCCAGGAAGAAGCGTTTGACGCCACGCAATAACCGCCGATTGACTGCGACACCCACGCACTCGGACTAAGCTTCCCATCTTATGGTCTTGAGTTCGGTTCATGAAGCTGATCGCCGGTTGCCTGCTGTGCTTTTTTACCTTGACTGCGGTTGCGGCCGATCTGCATCTGCTCACCGATAACCATCGGCCACTGCATTTTCAGCAGGGCGGTGAGTTGGTGGGCTTCTGTGTGGATGTGGTGCGCGCATTGGCTGAGCGGACCGGGGACCACGTGCAGATGGACCGGATTCCCTTGCTGCGCGGCTTGCTGGTTGCCCGTACCGCGCCGAACACAGCGGTTTTTAGCGTGTTTCGTACTCCCGAGCGTGAGGCGCACTACCAGTGGGTCGGCCCGTTGATGGAGGTGGAAATGGCGCTGTATGCAGGCAATGGACACATGCAAGCGGTGCATGACCTGAAGCAGGCGAGCGCCCTGGGACGGATCGCTGTGCCGCGAAAATGGATGGTCTATGAGTACTTGCGCAAACAGGGATTGGGCAATCTGTACGGCGTGGAAACACCAGAACAGATGATGCGTCTTCTACTGCTGGGCCGGACCGATCTCGTGGTGTCCGATACCCTTTCGGCCGCGACCCTGGCCCGGGAAGTCGGGCTGGAGCCGAGCCAGTTGCATTATCAGATGTCGTTGATGAAGCAAGAAACCTATATTGCATTCTCGCCCCAGACCGATGTTCGGCAGGTAGCGCGCTGGCAACAGGCGCTGGATGAGATGAATCGTGATGGACGCTTGCAACAGTTGAAGCTTCGTTGGTTGATTGATCAGCCTGCACGGTAATGGTGAGTCGGGGCCACGGATGCGTTCAAATGCCATTTGACGCCGAGTTCTTCGGACGCTTCGACGATCGTTGGGCGGATTCCATCGCCCAGCGCTGCGCCGATTTTATTGCCACGGTCCACGACGATGACGTTGATGTCCGCATCATCACCCAGTACGGCACGCAGGCGCGCCGGCATTTCAGTCGCGGTTTCAATCCCGGCGAAGCCGCCGCCGGCCACCACTACGGTGTTGCGCGCAACCGATTCGGGCTATATCGCCATCGTCATCGTCATCGCCATCGACGGTCGCAAGTCAATCTTCGATTGCCGCGAGGTGCGCGAGCGCTGCGCCTTGTTCGATGGCTCGCCACCGGAGTGGGCCGTGGACGGCACCTGCGCGATTCACGGCGTGATGTTGACGGCGCAGAAGCGCATGGAAGAAGCCTTGGCCCAGCAGACAATCCTGGACCTCGCACGGCGAGTCGGGCGCAAGGCACCGCCTGCGTTTGGGGCGCAGGTGGTCAGCTGGATGAATGAGCGTCGGGACAGCAAGGCGGGGGGCGGTTCGGATGTGATTGCGGTGGTTGATGTGTCTGAGTGATTGCTACGTGGGCGCTTTTCTCTCGTTCCCACGCTCTGCGTCACTAGTGTCCGGTTAAAAATGCAGGGGGTGCTTTTTACCCCTTGCGTTGCCTGGGCTTGAGCCATGATCGGCTCGTTGCGACTTGGTTTTGTGGGCAGATCCAGATGCTGTAGCGGCCTTGCTGGCCCCTTCCGCCCTTACGGCGGGTTACTTTTGTTGGGGCAAAAGTAACCAAAACCCTTGGTCCCTGCATACGGCCCTGCGCTGCGCTCCGGGTTCCCTCGCTCCGTCATTGCTCCCGTGGGGACTCCACTCGGCCTCCTGAAGGGACAATCGGTGTCGCCTGCAATTGCGCGCATCTAGAAGCGAAGCAAAAAGCAAAAAGCAAAAAGCAAAAACCCGGATCTGCTTTTGCTTCGAATGCTTTTGATTTCCGCGATCGTCCAGCCACCACCGAACGTCCCTTCAGGAGGCTGAACGCAGGCATTGCGGAGCTGGGTGCGAGGCAGGAGCCGAGCAAGCACCGAAGGGCCAGGGACGGCCCGTCGGTGCGCCCCGGCGGGAGCAATGCCGGAGTGAAGGGACCCGAAGCGCAGCGTAGGGCCGGATGCAGGGACAGGGGTTTTGGTTACTTTTGCCCAGTCAAAAGTGACCCGCCGTAAGGGCGGAACGGGCCAGCAAGGCCACTACAGTATCTGGATATGCTCACCCCTTCGCGAGCCAATCATCCCATTCCCAGCCTCCCCATTTTTTACCGGACACTAGTGAAGTGGGCAAGTGGATAGATTGGCCGTCATGCCCGGTCGGCGAAGAAGGAAGAGCGGCAACTGGTCGAGACGTTGCGCCTGCCGGTTTGAGCCGCGCCTGCCGCGTTTATTTGACGATCCGGCGTCGATGACAGTCTTGCGGCCCGAGCATCTTGCCCTGGGCTGAACGGACTTCGATCACCTCCACGGGCCGGTCGTGGTCGTTGTCCAGTAAAATAGAATGGATTTCTCCGGCGCCGAACATATAACGCTCACCCCACTGGCGCATGGACACGACGATCGGAAACACCGAACGGCCCTTTTCCGTCAGGGCGTACTCTTTGTAGGCGCTGCCATCGGAAGCCGGCTGGACCTCGAAAACACCCAACTCGACCAGGGCCTTGAGTCGCGAGGCGAGAATGTTTTTGGCCAGGCCAAGGCTTTTCTGAAATTCGCTGAACCGGCGAATATCGTCAAACGCGTCACGGATGATCATCAGTGACCAACGATCACCGATCGCCTCCAAGGTCCGGGCCACGGGGCATTCGCTGCATTCCAGGGACTCTTGTTTAGCCATCGGTGGCCTCTGCCTTAACGATCAACCGCCTGCTTCCACCCTCCCGAAGTCAGGACATAAGGGCTCGCAAAAACTAGTTGCAGATTAAAACCTGTTTTGATAGAAAGCAATCAAGTGGTTTTATTTTAAAACCAGATGACTGCCAGGGAAGGCCAACATGACGTCAAAAATCATCGTTCCGCTAACCGCGAATGCCATAGAGGCCCCCGCAGAAGCGCTGGCAGACGTGGCCGCCAGGGGACGCGAGCAAGCCCATGCAACCCGCCAACCGGTCACGTTGACGAAATCGCTTACGCTTCTGTTCGCGGTGACCTGTGCACTGGCAGTCGCCAACGTCTATTTCGCCCAGCCTTTGCTCGACTCCATGGCGCGCAGCCTGTCCGTACCGCCCAGCACGATCGGCGTGGTGGTGACCGCTACACAGGTCGGCTACGCCGCAGGGCTGCTGTTCATCGTGCCCTTGGGCGACCTGCTCAACCGCAAGTGGCTGATCCTCACCCAAATCGTGCTTTCAGCCGTTGCCCTGACGGTTGTCGGGTTTGCGCAACAGTGGGCGGCGTTGCTCAGCGCAATGATCATGGTTGGCTTGATGGCCGTCGTGGTCCAGGTGCTCGTGGCCTATTCGGCAGCACTGGCTACCCCTGCGCAACGCGGCCAGGCGGTGGGCACCGTCACCAGCGGGGTGGTGCTGGGTATTCTGCTGGCGCGATTCCTGTCGGGCGTCATCGCTGACTTCGCCGGTTGGAGAGCTGTTTATTTCGTCTCGGCAACGCTGATGCTGGTCATGGCGGCGGTACTTTTCAAAATGATGCCCAAGGCGGGCCTGCCACGCCTCAACGCGTCCTACCCGGCACTGATGGCATCGGTGTTCAAGCTTTTCATCACTGAACGCACACTCAGGGTCAGAGGCACATTCGCCTTGCTGATATTCGCCGCCTTCAGCGTGCTCTGGACTTCAATGGTGTTGCCGCTCAGTGCGCCGCCACTCTCTCTGTCCCACACCCAGATCGGTCTTTTCGGCCTGGCCGGCATCGCCGGTGCCCTCGCCGCCTCGAAAGCCGGCCTCTGGGCGGACAGAGGGCTTGGCCAGCGCACTACCGGTATTGCCCTGGCGCTGCTGACGTTGTCCTGGCTGCCCACCGCATTCGCCGAAACCTCTCTGCTGGCCCTGGTGGTGGGCGTGATCCTCCTCGACTTTGCCGTGCAAGCGGTACATGTCACCAATCAGAGCCTGATTTTTGCCGCCCGGCCCGATGCCCAGAGCCGCCTGGTAGGCGCCTACATGTGTTTTTACTCCGTCGGCAGCGCACTGGGTGCAATCGCGTCGACCCAGGTCTATGCACTCTGGGGCTGGAGCGCAGTCTGTCTGATGGGAGCACTGATCAGCGCTATCGCCTGGCTGTACTGGTTATACCTGAAAGTCATCCAGCCGTAAGCGCACTCTACCGCAACAAAGTTGTACGCGTTCGATATCAATAACAACCTCAACTTCGCAGTTGCGGAACGCCCTGCACTAAACTTATGACGGAATCGAGTTGCCATGACACTCCACAAACTGACTGTGGTATCGCACCAACAGGACTTTCTTCTACCGGCCAATGCGCCGATGACGGATATCGAATACGAGCCCAATGGAAAAAACATCATTCCATTTGGCTGCAGAATGGGTGCATGCGGGGCGTGCGTCATAAGAGTCATCGAAGGCCATGAGCAACTAAGCGAACAAGATGCCGACGAAGTGGCGTTTATCGACATGCTCGGTTATTCCGGTGCCGACTATCGACTTGCCTGCCAATGCCGATTAAAGGGGGCAGCGACTGTAGAAGTCGTCACCTAGCGATTTACAACCATTATTCACGCCCAAAAGGAGTGTTCCTTACAAACGACCTTGACGCGCCACTGATCGATCTTTTCACCTAATTATCCGATGAGGCTGAATCATGTTGAACCGTGTAAAAAACGTTGGCTATGGCGATCGCACTCCCTTTTTGAATGCCGCCGCATCCGTAACGCTGCGCGCCGAGATTGATCGGCTGATCGATCGTCAGGTAGAGCAGTGGTATGAAACGGTGCCTGAGGCTGCTCACCTGGAAGGCAAAAATGTCGACAGTGAGTATTACAAGCGCCACCTGATCGAAACCGCCTGGCGCATTCGCATGCTGCGCGTCTCGGAAGCCAAGGCGCTCACCGAAATTGCCAAGGTCAGCCCTGAGGCTGCGCAGATCTGGGCGCATTATGAACAAGAGGAAATGCTCCACGACGAGCTGTTCATTCAGGACCTGAGCCGCGCGGGTGTCAGTCGCGAGACGTTCCTGGCGACCGAACCCTACTTATCGACCAAGTTGCTGACCGGGTTTTTCTCCTACTTGCTGGATCATGAAGGCCCGCTCGGCGTGGTGGCATATTCCTACCTGGTTGAATATGTGAACGTTAAACTCGAACCCAAGAAACTCGACGCCCTTAAAACATCGGTCGGTGAAAAAAATATTGTCGGGCAAATTTCCCACTCCCACACCGACATCAATGACGATCATCCTGGCGAAGTGTGGGCCGCACTGCGATTCCTGATCAAAGGCCCTGCCGATATAGACGCACTGAAACAGTACCTTGCCGAACACCAGAAAATTCTCGCGATG
Organism: Pseudomonas sp. LS1212; assembly: GCF_024741815.1. Taxonomy (NCBI): domain Bacteria; kingdom Pseudomonadati; phylum Pseudomonadota; class Gammaproteobacteria; order Pseudomonadales; family Pseudomonadaceae; genus Pseudomonas; species Pseudomonas sp. LS1212. The sequence goes on along the minus strand of NZ_CP102951.1, from coordinate 1,847,011 downwards.
TACTTCACCGAACTGTATGAAGACACCCTCGCTCACAAACACGTAGCAGCGGCTTAAGGAAGGCTCGGCAATGACAGATAATACGTCGGGTGTTCTGATCCTGAGCCATTGCGGCTATTCATTTCTCGAAGACCTTAAAGCGGAACTCGATCGTCGCCAGTTAAAATGCTTTGTGTTGTCGTCATTGCCACTTCCCGAGCATGTTCCACAGCGTCTCGACCATCTACGTGGCTGGGCAGACGAGCTTTACTCAACCGCTTCTCACCAATTGCAGGTCAGTGATGTGGACGCCTGCATCGATACCTTGCATGACCAGGGCGAGCATGTGCTGTGCTGTATCTCCGTCTGGGAAGGGTATCGCCACCTGATGGCTTATGCCATTCGCCGCCTGGGGATTCACGACCTGGACTGGGAGCACACGCTCAAACTGCGCAACAAACTGGCCGTTCGCAACCGCTTGGCCGACGCCGGGCTTTCGGCCGCGCGTGCGATCGAGCTGTCACCTGTTTCCCTCGCCCTGCTCAAGGAGGACGACAAGCGTTACTTCATCAAACCCATTCATGGCATTGCTTCTTATGGCGCATTCCCGCTGCGCGAAAACACCACGTGGGCGGGGCTGGAGGGCATCCGCGCCTGCGCTGCAAAAGACACCCTGTACGCCTCCGCCTTCAACGGCCCGCTGAGTTTCATGGCCGAGCACTACATTACCGGGCGCGAGTTCAGCTTCGAAGTGTTGGTGGTCGATGGCAATGCACATGTCGTGGCCATCCACGAAAAATGCGAAATGACCGAATCTGCCGACACGGTGCTGGAAAACTGCTGCACCAGCCCGCCAGTCAGTCTCGCGCCCGAAGCTATCGCCGAGGGGGTCGCATGGATCGGCAAAGTCGTCGATGAAGTCCAGCTCAACTGGGGATGCTTCCACATAGAGGCGCGTTTTACCGGCAAGGCCTGGGACCTGATCGAAATCAACCCGCGCGTGGGCGGCAGCCTGATTTCCCACAGCGTCAATTCGATGACCCAAGGCCAGAGTCTGTTGTCGCTTTGGCTTGAACTGCTGATCTTTGCCAGCGCCGATGATGCAAACGCCCGCCGCACCTTCGAGCGCTACCTGGCCGAAATTTCATATACATGCAACGGGGTTTGCCCCAGCGATATCGCGACGTTCTTCCGGGTCTATTTCGCTGAGGCCGGCGTGCTCGAGCACGTGGAAGTCAGGCCTCTGGCAATGGACCCGGTGGTTTCCCATGTACTGCTCAAACCAGGCGACGAAATCCCGGCCCAAGCCCGCGAAGTGTTCCTGGGGCAAATGCTCTGGGCGTTCGCACGCAACGATCACCGACAGACGTTCACCTTGTTGAGCCAGCTCTCGGCTCAAGCCATTGACATTCGCTATGCCAAGTCTCGACAGAGGCAGCCTGGCGACAACGTGACCTGCGCAACCCACTAATAACAATCGCTGGCCAGATGCCCGTAGAGGAGAAGCGACATGTCACCCAATGTGCCTGTACTGCTGATCATCGATTACAACTTGAGCCGCATCGCCGAAGTTTTTCGGATGCGCAATTACGCCCATGTACGTTGGGGCGCTGAAACCTGGCTGATTCGCAGCAATCCGCAAGCGCTTGATCTATCGATCAGCGACGCCGTATTCGATGTCGATCCGTTGTCAGCCGACTTTGTCGAGCGCGCCATCGAAAGCCTTGGCCCACACGCGTCACGTATCAGTGCCGGCCTGGTCTTCTCTGACAATGCGGTTGCCAGCGGCGCCGCACTGCTTGAGCGTCTCGGGCTGCCTGTCGATGATGCCAGCAAGGCCCTGAGTGCGTTCGATAAATACGTGTATCGCACCCATGAAACGGCACAGCGCTCCACGCTTGAGGGCATGGGCGTGCTGGTACCGGATTTTTCTGCGATCCATTGCGTAGAGGACGTGCTGCGCTTTGCCGACCGCCACCGGCAAGGCTTCGTGATCAAGCCCATGTGTGAAGGCAACAACCGTGGCGTGGTGCTCGTCGGTAGCGGCGATGACCCCGCCAGTGCCTTTTGCGAAGTCGCACCCTATGTCGAAAAAGGCGTGCTTGCCGAGCAGTTGATTCCCTACCGCCGCGAGTTTTCCCACGACGGCCTGGGTTCGCTGACATTCATTACCGAAAAGATCAGCGCCGATGGCCGTTACCCGGTGGAAATCGCCCAGGTGCTGCCGGCCCGCCTCAACGATCGCGAGCGCCAGACGCTGCTTGCCACGGGCGAGCAGATCAACCACTTGATCGGTCAAGCACGCGGGCCGTTTCACAATGAAATCAAATTGAACGAGGACGGTACGCGCGCTGCCGTTGTGGAGCCCAATCGTCGCCCCGCCGGAATGAAAATCTGGTCATTGGCACGTTGGGTCTACGGCCTGGATCTGTTCGAAACCTGGATTGACTCGGTCTTTGGTGTCGACGTCCCCGCCGCCCTGAATGCCCCCACCTGCACAGCCGCCACCATCATGCTGGGCGTGCCGAGGGACATGGACTTCGAGCCCCACGACATCACCACTGATCATCACCCTTTCACCTACGCGCTGCTGGCGTCAGCCACCTTGCATGGCCTGAACCACAAGGAGCTGGTCGCCTACGAGTTCACCTGGTTGGGCCTGGAGAAACGCCACATCAGACGGGTCCCACGCGATAACAGCGATTTTGCGGCCCAGGTGTGCATCGTGCTGCATGTGGACCGGGTCGATATCCGTGACGTGATCCAGACGCTGCGCGAGCAATGGCTGATGGAACTGGCCCGCCTGCTGCCTGGGCAATCGCAACGGATTGCCTCCTGACACCCTGAGTTTGCAGGCTCGACGCACACAACATCAACGTTCTGACTTTTGCCCATGAAGCAGTCAGGCGGCGCTTTTTAAAGGTTTCAGATTATGAATATCCTGATTTTACATCGCGTTCCCTATGCCCGAATCGAGTACCACCGTGGCATCGATCACACGGCGCACCACGTCACCTATCTGGGTGTACAGGCCATCATCGACACACTCCCTGCCGATCTGAATTGCACGCGGGTCGTACGCCCCGGACTGTCCAGTGCCTTCGACGAAGCGTACGCGTGGCTGATACAGGGGCCGATGTGTTTCGACCGCATCATTTCAATGTCCGAGTATGAATTGCTCGACGCAGCACGCCTCAGGGAAGCCTTCGGCGTGCCGGGGCCGTCCGTTCGGCAGGTCAGCCTGGTACGTAACAAGCTGCTCATGAAGGACGCTGTTGCAGCCAGCGGCTTGCGGGTGCCTCGCTTCCTGTCACTGGATGCTTTCATGCAACGACCCGATGCCTGCCCCTGGTCCGGTAAAACCGTGATCAAGCCCCATAGCGGCGCATCGAGTGTGGATGTGGAAGTGCACGACAGCGTCGCCCTGGCAGCGCAAGCAGTGAGTCAGCGAATGGACAACAGTGCGCTGCGGCTCGAGGCATTTGAAGTCGAGGAGTTCATTGACGGGCCGGTGCGCCATTTCGACGGGCTGGTTCAACACGGCCGGATCTACGAGATGACTTCCAGCGAGTATGTCGGCACGTGCCTGGCCTACATGGAGCACGGTGAACCCTTGGGCTCCTTTCAGATGGAAACCACACCGGCCATGCGCGAGTGGGTCGGCAAGGCGCTGGCGGCGGTGGAAATCCGCGACGGGGCCTTTCACCTGGAAGCCATCATGGATGGCGATAACCCTGTGTTTCTGGAAGTTGGCCATCGAGTGGGCGGCGCGGATGTAGTCGCAACCTTCGAAATGGCCACCGGTATCCATCTCCCCTCTCTGGAACTGCGCATCCATTTGCACACGTATCCGATCGAGCCCCGTGAGCCCTCGAACGCTTCGCCCGACTGCTTCGGCTGGTTTGCATTCCCGGGGCACGCGCATCCAGACGCAACCTTTGCAGGGCTCAGCGGGGCAACGGCGTTTCGCGACAGCAGCGCCATTGTCCAGTGGCATGAGCTCCCCATTGGCGCGGCGCTGCCCCGGCACGTCACCTACTCCGCCCATGAGGCGCCGCTGACAGGCATCGTGAAGCTGGCGAGCCCGAACCAGGCCAAGGCCTGGCTGCGCAACCTCTTTGACGGTGTAGCGCTGTGCCCGGCCACCGAGGCCGTAGCCTGACCGCGCTTGACCGATGACGACTGGTTTACAGGCTGCGTGCGGCCTCTTCCCTGAATGATGGACTACTTGGCGACCTACACATGAAACCTGGACATCTATTACTTGCGATTCTCATCACCGCCATCTGGGGCTTCAACTTTTCGGTCATAAAGCTGGGCCTGGCAACGGTGGACCCCTTTATCCTGGCCGGTATCCGTTTCTCGCTCTGCGCCCTGCCCGCCATATTCTTCATCGCCAAGCCCAACGTGGCATGGCGCTACATTGTGGGTTATGGCCTGGTGTTCGGCATCGGCTTGTGGGGGGTCGTGAACCTGGGGATCAAGACCGGCCTGTCGGCCGGCATCGCTTCACTGGTGCTCCAGTTCAGTGCCTTCTTCACCATCCTGCTCGGCTCGTGGGTGTTCAAGGAAGCCCTCACCAAATTTCAACTGATCGGCATCGCCATTGCGCTTGGCGGCCTGTTGAGCATCATTTTCATCAGCGATGGCTCTGTGACGATGGCCGGCCTGGCGATGGTGCTGTTCGGGGCCATTGCCTGGAGCGTGGCCAACATCATCAATAAAAAAGCCCAGACCACAGAGGTGTTCGCCTTTCTCGTGTGGTCCAGCGCCTTTGCACCCATTCCGCTGTTCGCTCTGGACTATGCGGTCAATGGCTCTGCCGGCTACGTGGCGCTGGCCAACCAGCTGGATTTGACTGCGGTGCTGTCGATCCTGTTCCAGGTTTACCCCAACACCCTGTTCGCTTACTGGGTGTGGAATTCGCTGCTCAAGAAGTACCCCGTTTCAACGGTGGCCCCGCTGTCGTTGCTGGTGCCTATTTTCGGCATGCTCGGCTCGGTGATGATTTTCAACGAGAGCCTTTCGTACACCAAACTGCTCGCCATGGCGCTGATTGTCCTCGGCCTTGCGGTTGGCCTGTACGGCCAGCGCATCAGCAACGCATTGTTCGCTCGTCCTCTGCGCCCCGTGGCCTGAGCCCTCCCTGCAAGGTAATCATCAATGGCCTTTACACGTCGCGATTTCATGAGAGGCACGCTGAGCGCTAGTATTGCCGGCAGCGCTATGCTGAGCAATGTTGGCTTGGCAGCGGACAAGGACTCGAAAATACCCATGGACTCTCATGATTGGACATCGGTCAGGGCTCAGTTCAACCTGTCGCCCGATTACGTGCACATCTCCAATTTTTTCCTGGCTTCCATGCCTCTACCTGTACGTGAAGCACTGGCCCGACATCGCAAGGCGTTCGACGAAAACCCCTACACCTACCTTGAGGATCACATGTTTGCCAAACCGCAGGATATGGTTTGGCGCAAGGTCTGCGCCGCTGCCGCCGAGTACATCGGCGGCAAGCCCGAGGAGGTCGCGTTGACGACCAGCACGACTCAAGGCTTGTCGATGATCTACAACGGCCTGCACCTGCGGGCCGACCAGGAGATCCTCACGACTCACCATGAGTGGTACACCCATGATGAAGCCATGCGCCTGGCCATGTTGAAATTGGGGGGCAGCATCCGCCGCATCGAACTGTATCGCGACCGCAGTGAGGTGACCGTCGACGCGATCGTGCAACGAATCGGCGATGCGATCCGTCCGAACACCAGGCTGGTCGCCATGACCTGGGTGCATTCGGGTACCGGCGTACGCCTGCCGCTCAAAGAAATCGGTGAAGTGATCGCGCAGGCCAACCGCAGGCGCAAGGCCGACGACCAGATTCTCTATGTGGTCGATGGCGTGCACGGTTTCGGCTGCGTGGATGAGGACGTTGCGAGCCTTGGCTGTGATTTTTTCAGCGCCGGCACGCACAAATGGATAATGGCCCCTCACGGGACAGGCCTGGTCTGGGCCAAGGCCGAGCACTGGGCGCAGGTCATTCCGACCATACCCACCATCATGGCGGCCGAGCCCTCGAATGCGTGGCGGCAGCAGCGCGATCCGCAAGGGCCGACCGAGGCCTCCTGGGTCAGCCCGGGGGGCTTTCTGGCTTTCGAAAACCAGTGGGCGACCATCGAAGCGTTCGAGTTCAACAGGAAGCTTGGCCGCAAACGCATTGCCGACCGGGTTTCGCAACTCAATGGTCTGCTCAAGGAAGGCCTGGACGCCATGCCGCATGTCACCCTGCACACACCGCTCCCGGCGCAGTTGTCGGCCGGGATCGTGTGTTGCGAGGTCAAGGGGCATTCACCGCGAGAGGTGGTGGAGGTCCTCAAGCAGCACAAAATCATTGCCAGCGCGACGCCCTATCGCCATTCGACGGTGCGGTTCTCGGCCGGCATCGTCAACAGCCCGCAAGACATCGAGAAGACCTTGGCGGTAATGCGCTCGCTGGGTTGAACACCGACATCGCTGGGCCCGCCCGCAGGGTGCGGGCTCAGAACAACCCCAGCTGCCCACCGATCAACGTACTGAAATCGTCCCGCACGAACGGCAATATGGCATCCGCCACCGGCTGCAGCTGCCGCGTCACATAGTGGTCATAGTCGATCGGCGCGCTGCGCGTTTCCAGCGGCTCAGGCCCCGCGACCGTGATCACATAGCTGATCCAGCCACCATTCTGGTACTGCCGCGGCCTGCCCTGCCGGTCGTTGTACTCATCGGCGATACGCGCCGCACGCACATGGGGCGGCACGTTGCGCAGGTAGTCGCCCAACTGCCGGCGCAGGCGCTTGCGGTAGATCAGCAGTTCATCAAGCTCGCCGGCCAGGGTGCGGCGCACGTAATCGCGCACATAGTCCTGATAGGGTTGCCGATGGAAGATGCGCAGGTACAGCTCCTGCTGAAACTGCCGGGCCAGCGGCGACCAGTCGGTGCGCACGGTTTCCAGCCCTTTGTAGATCATCTCTTCGCTGCCGTCGGCACGGGTGACCAGCCCGGCATAGCGTTTCTTGCTGCCCTCCTCGGCGCCACGGATAGTGGGCATGAGGAAGCGCCGGAAGTGCGTCTCGAACTGCAGCTCCAGCGCGCTTTGCAGCCCGTATTCGTGTTGCAGGTGCTCGCGCCACCACTGGTTCACCTGATGCACCAGCGTGCGGCCGATCTGCGCCGCTGCGGCTTCCTCGTGCGCCCCCTTGAGCCAGACGAAGGTGGAGTCGGTGTCGCCGTAGATCACCGCATAGCCCTGGGCTTCGATCAGTTGGCGGGTCTTGAGCATGATCTCGTGGCCACGCAGGGTGATGGATGACGCCAGGCGCGGGTCGAAGAAGCGGCAGCCGCTGGAGCCCAGCACCCCGTAGAAGGCATTCATGATGATCTTCAGGGCCTGGGAGAGCGGTTGGTTCTTCTCGCGCTTGGCCGCTTCGCGGCCCTGCCAGACACGCTCGACAATCGCCGGCAGGCAATGGCGCGTGCGCGAGAAGCGTGCCCCGCGAAAACCGGGCACCGACGCACTGTCCTCCGGGTGGCGCATGCCCTCCACCAGCCCCACCGGGTCGATCAGGAAGGTGCGGATGATCGACGGGTAGAGGCTCTTGTAGTCGAGCACCAGCACCGATTCGTACAAACCGGGCCGCGAGTCCATCACGAAGCCACCGGGGCTGGCCTCTGGCGGTCGTTCGCCAAGGTTCGGTGCGACGAAGCCCTGGCGATGCATCAGCGGCATGTACAGGTGTGTGAAGGCCGCGACCGAACCACCGCTGCGATCGGTGGGCAGGCCGGTGACGGTGGCGCGCTCGAGCAGGAAGGTCAGCAGTTCGGTCTTGGCGAAAATCCGCGTGACCAGCTCGCAGTCCTTGAGGTTGTAGCGTGCCAGCGCGGGCTTGTCCTCGGCGAACATGCGGTCGATGGCGTCCATGCGCTGGTACGGGTTGTCGATGGATTTGCCCTCGCCGAGCAGCGTCTGCGCGACGTTTTCCAGGCTGAAGGAGGGGAAGCTCCAGGTCGCCGAGCGCAGCGCCTCGATTCCATCGATGATCAGCCTTCCGGCCGCCGCTGCGAAGTAGTGGTTGTTGCGACCACCGTGCTCACGCCAGCCCATCACATCGCCATCGCGTCCGAGCCGCAGCGGCACCTTCAGGCGCTGCGCATGCTCGTGCAACACGCGCAGGTCGAACTGCACCAGATTCCAACCGATGATGGCGTCGGGGTCGTGGCGGGCGAGCCACCGGTTCAATGCCTCCAGCAATTGCGCCCGGCTGTCGCAATAGTCGAGTTGGAAGTCGAGCGCCTCAGCCGCACCGTTCGCCGGCCCGAGCATGTAGACCTGCCGCTCGCCGCAGCCTTCCAGGGCGATGGAGTACAGGTCGCCGTGGGCATTGGTTTCGATGTCCAGCGAGACCAGCCTCAGGTTGGGGCGGTAGTCCGGCGCAGGCTTCATCTGCGCGTCGAGCAATGTGCCGCCGCGATTGGGCGTACCACCGAAGTACACCGGTGCGGTAATGAAGCGCTCCATCAAGTAGCGCTCCGGCGGGCGGATGTCGGCCTCGAACACATCGACGCCGGCGTTTCGCAGCAGCGTTTCGAGGTTCATCAACTGGCGGTGCTGTTGGCAATACAACCCCAGCACGGGGCGGTGGTGGAAGTCGCACAGGCCCAGCGGGCGCAGCTCGACGCCACGCTCGCCGCGCAGCAGCGCCTCGGCCTGTTCGCGTTGCTCGGCAGGAATGAAGGCCACCGAGGGTTGATGAGGGAGGCGGATATGCCGGGGGCCGTCGTCGGTGGCCAGCCAGAACTCCACTTCGGTGCCGTCGGGCGTATCGCGCCAATGCCGGGTCAGGAGAAAACCCTGCTGTAGATCCACCACTGCAACCTCGAAAACGCATTCAATAGTACGATTCTACTTGCCATCAGTCAGGATTGCGCCTGCAACCGGTTTGAACCACAGCCGTTGCCCTGGTTGTACAGGTATACTGCCGCGCCTTGGGCGCCTCAGCGTGTCCCGATCACCTTGCACTTCCCGGAGCGTTTCATGTCTGTCGATCACCCGCTGCCTGTCGAGCCCACCCCTGAACAAACCAGCGGCGACAGCCAGGACAGCAAGCCGGGCATTCCCGCGTTCGCCTTCCCGTTCAAGCCGGCAGCCTTTGCTTCTGCAAAAAAACAGGACCAGCCGCGTTACCCGGGGGCTGGCAAATCCAGTCACGACAAGACCCCTGGCCGCGCGCCGAACGGCACCCGCCGCTCGATGGGCAAACGCTGATTGCTTCATGACCGCTTCGCGGTCAATCGCTGGCAAGCCAGCTCCCACAGGTATGATGGAGTCCTTGTGGGAGCTGGCTTGCCAGCGATGAATTCTCCTCGATAAATCGGCTAGCTATGCTTGACGGGTTACTGCCCCCTTACGCATAGGCCCAGCACATGACCTTCCTCACCGCACTGTTGTTCCTCGTGACTCTCTTCGCCGCCGTCGGTTGCGGGTTGATGGCCGGGCTGTTCTACGCCTTCTCCAACTTCGTGATGAAGGCCCTGGCCCGAATCCCCGCGCCCAGCGGCATTGCCGCCATGCAGGCGATCAACGTTACGGTGCTTAATCCGTTGTTCCTGTCGCTCTTTCTCGGCACGGCGGCGACTTGCGGGGTACTGGTCATCTATTCGCTGGTGAGCTGGCAAAGCCCGGGCAGTTTCCTGCTTTTGCTGGGGGGTGTGCTCTATCTGGTGGGCAACGTCGTGGTGACCATGGCCTTCAACGTGCCGCTCAATAATGCCTTGGAGTGGATCGATGCCTCGAGCGCTGAAGCGGCGGGGTTCTGGAGCGATTACGTCGTCAAATGGACGCGCTGGAACCATGTGCGCACGATCACGGCTGCCGTGGCATTGGTGTTGTTGATGCTGGGGCTTTGGCGGGTGGGGGCTGTGGGGTGAGGTGGATTTTTAGGTGGTCTGTGAGGGCCTCATCGCGGGCAAGCCCGCTCCCACAAAACCCCCACCATACCTGTGGGAGCTGGCTTGCCAGCGATGAGGCCCGACAGACACCCAAAAAACCCAACCTGATCTCTCGCCTATACTGACAGATGAAGTTGGCTTGGCCCCCACTGGCTCAATCCAACGCCCCTGATCATCTGGTCATTGCAAAACGGCTGCAGAGCCGGCGGATTTTCCATCCAAGGAGCCGCACGATGGCACAAACAGACCCCCCTCCCCCCGGTCCCGACTTCAGCAAAGGCGTACCCCTGGCCAGCGTGCCGGAGAGTGGCGTGCTCGCCGGCCATGTCAATGGCGATCCCGCCCTGCTGGTGCGACTCGATGACGGCATTCACGCGCTCAGCGGGCGCTGCAGCCACTATGGTGCGCCACTGGCCGAAGGCCTGGTGATCGGCGACGAAATCCGTTGCCCCTGGCACCATGCCTGTTTCAACCTGCGCACGGGGGCCGCGTTGCGGGCACCCGCCTTCTCGGCGTTGACAACATGGCGCCTGGAAATCGTCGGCCAGACCCTGTTCGTGCGGGCCGAGGCAACCGTCGACTGGCCGGCGCAACCACCCGCACAGCAACCCCGACCCGAACGCATCGTGATCATCGGTGGCGGCGCTGCCGGTTATGCGGCGGCCTTGCGGCTGCGCGAGCTGGGCTATGGCGGTACATTGTCGATGCTCAGCGCCGATCCGTCGGCCCCCTATGATCGCCCCAATCTGTCCAAGGACTACCTGGCCGGGACCGCACCGGAAGACTGGATCCCGCTGCGGGGCCCCAAGTTCTATACCAATCGCAAGATCGACCTGCGGCTGGGCTGCAACGTCAGCGCGATCGATACCGCAGCGCGCCAGGTGATCACCGCAGCAGGCGAACAACTGCCCTATGACGCCTTGCTGATTGCAACCGGCGCGCAACCGCGGCGCTTGCCCATTGCCGGGTTCGACCTGCCCAATGCCTTCGTACTGCGCTCGCTGGACGATGCCCGGGCCATTGTCGAGGCAAGCAAGGAGGCAACGTCGGTGGCGTTGATCGGCGCCGGTTTCATCGGCATGGAGGCCGCGGCGGCCCTGCGCTCGCGCGGGCTCGAGGTGCATGTGGTAGCGCCTGAGGAGGTACCGATGGAGGCTGTGCTCGGTCGCGAACTGGGCGGTTTCATCACCGGCCTGCACCAGGAACAGGGAGTGATATTTCACCTGGGCTCCTCCGTCAAAGGCTTCAACGGCAAGGTGCTGACCTTGACGGACGGCACCGCGATTGACGCCGACCTGCTGCTACTGGGCACCGGCGTCACGCCGCGCACCGAGCTCGCGGCGGCGGCAGGGCTTGCGGTAGAGGACGGTATCCTGGTCGATGCCAACCTGCAGACATCGGTTGCCGGCCTCTTCGCAGCCGGCGATGTTGCACGCTACCCCTACGGCGGTGAACCGATCCGGATCGAGCACTGGGTCCATGCCCAGCGCCAGGGCCAGGCTGCCGCTGCCAATATGCTCGGTGCCGGACAGGCCTTCACGGATGTACCGTTTTTCTGGACCCACCACTATGGCCTGGACCTTCGCTACACCGGTTATGCCGGCGGTTGGGATGAGGTTCGGATTTACGGCAGCTTGCCGCAGCGGGACTTCACTGCACGCTTTTTCCGTGCCGGCGAACTGGTCGCGGCGGCATCGGTCGGCCGAGATCTGGAGAACCTGTGCATCGAGGCGGCATTGCAGGTTTGACCCCTTCGCGCAGGTCGGATAAGTGTCCGGACGGTTTGCATGATTGAACAGACAACCCGCAAGACCGCATTCGTACTGGCCGGCGGTGGCAGCCTGGGCGCAGTCCAGGTCGGCATGCTCAAGGCGCTGAACAAAGAGCAGATCAAGCCGGATTTTATCGTCGGTGCCTCGGTGGGTGCGATCAACGCGGCCTATTATGCCGCGAGCCCGGACGAAGCCGGCATCGCGCGCCTCGAGCAAATCTGGATGAGTTTGCGGCGCACGGATATCTTTCCCTTCTCGACATTGGGCACCGTGCTGTGCCTGCTCGGGCGGCGCGACCACTTCGCGCTGCCCCGCCAATTGCGCGCGCTCATCGCCTCGCAGCTACCCTATCGGCGTCTGGAGGAGGCCGCCTTGCCCTGTCACGTTGTTGCCACTGACGTGCTGGACGGTACCGAGGTCATCCTGTCTTCGGGGGAGATCGAAGAGGCGCTGCTCGCCAGCGCGGCCATCCCGGCGGTATTTCCGGGGGTGACCATCGCGGGCCGGTCGTTGATAGACGGTTGTGTTTCCAGCAATACCCCGATCAGCGCGGCGGTTTCCCTGGGCGCGACCCGGCTGGTGATCATACCGACGGGGTCGCCATGCGTACTGCAGGCGCCGCCCCGTGGTGCGCTGGCCATCGTGATGCATTCGCTCAACTTGATGGCAATGCGCCAACTCCTGGCCGACGTCGATCGCTTCAGCGGTCGATGTGAGCTGATCGTCGTCCCTCCGTTGTGCCCGCTGGCCGTCAACACCTATGACTTCTCGCAAACCGGTGAGCTGATCCGTCGTGCAGAGGAAGCCACGCTCCACTGGCTGGAGGGCGGATTGCAGAACACGGATCCTCATCACACCCTGGCACCGCATCATCATCGCGAGGATGATGCAAGGCCCTGCGATATACTCTAAGTACATCACTCGGTGCGCTCCACTATCGTGTCTGATGTACTGCGTGCAACGCATGAGCCGGGGTCGCGCACGACACGCAGGGGCTCCCGGCAATATCAGAAACTGCGCCCGCCATGCGGTCGAGCGGGTGCGCCACTGCGACAGCCTTTTGAGCCACTAACGGCGCGTTCTCTCGTTCCCGGACCACCATCAGTGCATGAGTCGCCCATCCGCAGTACCCCACCCAAAAGCCCGGCCTCACCCGCCGGGCTTTTTTATGTCCTTATGCCCTTGAGTTCACGCCGACAACCGATGCGGCTCCAGCGATGCCTGCAGCACCCCCAGTACTCGCTCTTCATGCTCGTGAATAAAGAAGTGCCCGCCCGGAAAGACCTCCAGTGAGAAATCGCCGCAGCCTTCCTGCCTCCAGGCCAGCAATTGTTCTTCGCTGGCCTTGTCCGTCTCACCGCCCAGCACATGCACCGGGCAGCGCAAGGCTGGCCGCTGGCGGTAGCAGTAGCGGCCACACAACAGAAAGTCGGCGCGCAGCACCGGCAAGGTCAGGCTCATGAGCTCGTCGTTGGCCAGTACCTCTTCAGGCGTGCCTTGCAGGTTGCGCAAGTTGTCGATCAGTTCTTTATCGCTCTTGGGCTCGGCCCAACCGCGATCGTAATCTTCGCGCCGCGTCGGCGCTGCGGTTCCGCTGGCAAACAGGGCAACGGGCGCAGGGCAACCCAGCGCCTGGAGTTCGTGCGCCAGTTCGAAGGCCAATAGCGCCCCCATGCTGTGGCCCAACAGCGCGTAGGGTTGCTGGGACGCCAGCCGATGCTCGCCGGCCAGTTGCCGGGCCAGGGCCTGCATGTCGGTCTGCAGGGGTTCGCCAAACCGCGCGCCGCGCCCTGGCAACTCGACCGGGCGCAGGTTCAGCCATGCCGGCAACTTGCGTCGCCAGCGACTGTAGACCATGGCACTGGCGCCCGAGTAAGGCAGGCAAAACAGGGTCAGTGTCGAGACTTGGGTCTCCTTATTGAGCCGCCGCGCTTGCTGCCATTTTCTGGCGAAGGCTCAGCGGCCGCATGTTGGTCCAGACTTCGTCGATGCAGGCCAGGCAGTCCTTCTTTTTCAGGCCGCTCTTGCCCACGGCGCGCCAGCCATCGGGGATTGCCTTGTATTCAGGTCAGATCGAATATCGCCGTTTGTCGCCCGAATAGCCACCTCTCCCCACAGCGCCCTGGGCGAACTGGGCCAGCAAGCCAATCTGGACAGCTATGTCGTCACCAACCTAATGGCGCGTGAAGGCGCACCTGGCAACGGGTGCGCCTTGCACGACCCGACAAAAGTAATTAGTTATCGATTTCGCCCCGGCGCACGAATTTATGCTGGCCGCTCCTATCACATCACGGAGCGATCATATGTCTGGATCAGAAAATCCAACCGCCCTCCTATCCAGCATTGAATCTGCAGGCGCGTTCAACGAGCTGTTGGTACAACAGAATCTCCCCGCCTGGCTGAACACAGCCGACCCAGCAGCACTCAAGGCACTGAGCGAAACTCTGCTTTTGAGTCATCAATATCATGGCAAGGTACGCGAGCTGCTCAAGGGGCTGCGCGGCATCCATCAATTTGCCGCACCGTTATTGAGCGACGCCTTGCGCAGGCAGTTCGGCAACGGGCTGGACATCTATAGCGACTTTTACCTTCAGGGCTCGACAACGCTGGTCTCGGATTTACGCCCAGTGGGCAATCGCGAGTGGCGCAACAGCTCTTTCAAACAGTCTCTACTGCAAGCGGCGCTGCATAATTTCGAGGCCAGCCCTGCCAGTTCATGGGCCTCTAACAATTGGAGCGGGCTGGTGCGCGGCGACGACAGCCCCCTGCCCGTACAGATCAAGCCCGAACAATTTGTCGACCTGTGCCGGACCCTGGACCTGGGCGCAAAGTACCAGGCTCACCTCAACGCCATTTTCAACCCGGCTGCCAGTGAACACGAAACGGCGCCTCAGGCCCAGGCGCGCGTTCGTTCAGCCCTCAAGGACAACAAGCGCCACGACCTGGCCGTGGCTACGTACATTGCGGTCATTAAAAAGCAGATATCGGGGCTTGCGTATCGCATGTTGCTCGAGGTCAGCGAGCTGAAGGCCGATGTGACCCTGGAAGGCCTCAAGGTTTATCACAAGCGCCTGAACATGCTGGGGCAGCCACTGTCGAACATCATGCTGTTCGAGACATGGAGGCCCACTGGCACCTTTGACCTCTATGCCCAGAGACAATACCGGCTGTCGAAGCTGGTTATCTACATCTCGGGTGACTCCGTTTCCCCACTCAAGGAATTCACCACTTGGGACGATTGTGAAAACTATTTGAAGGGGCGCCTGGAACAGGAGGACTACCGCAAGCTTTTCTATCAGCTGGTGCCGCGCAAAAACATGCCGACATTTCAGCAGGCGCTGGAGCAGGCGCTCGCTGACAACGCCAGCCTGGACCTGCGTACCCTTCTCGTCCAGGTTGATCCGTTCGATGAATGGGTTCGGCTGTCGATTGAAAAAACCATGGCCGATGCTCGCTTCCTGGCCGTACCGACGGCAGACGAAGACCTCAAGACCCTGCAAGAAAAACGGAGGCAAGCGCAGACGTTTGGCATGAACCTGCTGAGTGCGGCTTCGTTTTTTGTCCCGGGCGTGGCGGAAGTCGTGCTGGCCGTTACGGCGGTTGAGCTGATGAGCGAAGTGTTCCACGGCATCGAGGATTGGCGCGGAGGTGACCGCCGCGAGGCGCTCTCTCGCCTGACCGACGTAGCGCAGAACGTGGCACTGGTGGCAGGCGTGGGTGCAGTGATTGGCGCCACGACGTCTGCCGCTTCAAGGTTTTTCGACGGTTTGGTGCCTATCACCCTCGACAGCGGCCAGAGCCGGCTGTGGAGTCCGGACTTGACGCCTTACGAGGTTGACCCGGCGCTTTCTGCCCAGGCCAGCGAAGACGAACAAGGCCTGCTTGCAGTCGGCAACCGACACTATGTCCGCATGGACGGCAAAACCTATTCGACCTACTTTGACCCTGCAACGGGCAAGTGGCGCCTGCGCCACCCGAGCAGGGCCCAGGGTTATGCCCCCATCCTTGAACATAACGGTGTCGGCGCCTGGCGGGCAGCGCTGGATAGCCCATTGGAGTGGCAAGGCGAGCACTACCTGTTCAGACGCCTGGGTTCGAATTTTACGGCGCTCTCCAATGAAGCTATCGAGCAAGTGTTGGCCGTGACAGGGCTGGATGAGGCAGCGCTGCGGCGAATTCACCTGAACAACTTGGCGCCCCCAGGCGCATTGCTCGATGCCGTTGCGCGTTGGCAGCTGGATCAGAAGCTCACTCGCTTTATCGAACAGATGGAGGCAGCGGACCCGATATCGGGTATCCAAAACACGTTGGCAACTATCCGCGGTGACGTCGTTCTGAGCAGTATCTGGGATGTGCTCAATGAGCAGGCACAATTGCTGTCGAGTAGTGAGGACACGGATGAATTCCTGACCGCGCAACAGATTGCCGAGCATGCCATAGAACAGCGTCCAAAGCTGTTCGACACGCTTTACAGTGCACGCAACCGCCCGGTAACCGGGCCCGAAACGACGGTATGCCGCGAGTTCCCCGGGCTGCCCTTGCCGGTGGTCGAACAACTGATCGACGCCGCCACCAGCGCCGAACGAACACGCTTGACCACGCAAATGCGGGTGCCACTGCCCATGGCCGAAGCAGCCAGGAAACACCTGCGTGAAGTTCGCCTGAATCGGGCCATTGAAGGATTCTACCTCGACTCGGTGATCAATCCCGACACCGACAAGCTGTCGCTGCATCTGCACGAGCAAAGCGCAGTGGACCTTACAAGCCCTGAAACCGCCGACGATCCGCGCCTTGCGCTGGCAAGGCTGGCCACCACAAAACGCCAGGACGCCGCGCGGATGCTCGGCCAGGCGCCGGATCGCGCCTGGTTCAACCCACCCCGGCGACTTGACGATGGGCGGATTGGCTACCCCTTGAGTGGACGTGGCGACCCTACAGCACGGAGGTCATCGGTGGCCGGTCAGGTTCGTCGACTCTACCCGGACTTTTCCAATGAGCAGATCGAAAACCTCCTGAGCGCGCTGCGCATATCGGGGGCTGATGCCCGGGTGGCGCTGCTGCGCCGTCAACGTGAGTTCGAAAGCCTCGACCAGGCGCTGAGCCGGTGGGTGCATGAATCTGGCCCGTCGACGTCACGCAGACCACCCGAGCGCGTACAAGTCGCCAATCAGTTACGGCGCTGCTGGCGGCGACAGACCGCCCGCCTCGACCGCCCAGACGGCAGCCTGCTGGGTTATCGGCTGAACCTGGAAGGCAGTCGAATCGGACAACTACCCGAACTACCGCCGGGTACCGACTTCAGCCATGTGGTCGACCTGAATTTGCATGATGCACAGTTGCTTGAGATTCCCGAAGGGTTCATGCGGCATTTCAGCGGTGTTCAATGGCTGGATATCAGCGATAATCAACTCACGACTTTACCGCCGGCATTGGGACGGATGACCTCGCTCAGGGCGCTGAACCTGCAGGCCAATCGAATTCGCCTGAGCGCAGCGGATATCGCCACGCTCGGTGGGCTCAGGCGACTTGAGGAACTCAACCTGAGTCTTAACCGCATCAGTGAATTACCGGACGTGAGCCACCTGAATCTTTTACGGATTCTACGTTTACGCGACACCGGTATCGATCGCTTGCCCACCGGACTGCTCGATCGCCTGGACCTGGTTCGTGTCGACCTGCGCGACAACCGGATCCGCGAGCTTCCCGACACCTTGTTCGAGGCAGACCCGCGTCTGGTCCAGCATATCGTTCTGCACGATAACCCGCTGTCCGCCAACTCACTGGTACGGCTGGCCGATTATCATGACCGTAACCATTTCTACCCCAGTGGCCCAAGCCATAGCACTATTCCCGCGCCTCACGTGCGCACATTCTGGTTACCTGATGCCGATGATTCGCTGTGGGCACAAAAAAATGAACGCTGGGAGCGCCTTTCGGCCGAACCGGCATCGGAGCATTTCATGCGCGTGCTGGCAGACCTGACCGGGACCTCTGACTTCAAGCACACGCGCAATGACCTGACGCGACGCGTCTGGCAGGCAGTCGATGCTGCCTATGAAAACACGGCCCTGCGCAAGGAGCTGTTCGACCTGGCAACCATCCCCAGAACCTGCGCGGACAGTGTCCTGGTGATCTTCAGTGCCCTGGAGGTCAAGACGCTGGTATTCAACGTCCACTCCCGGGCGCTGAACGCACAGGATTCCAGCGGGCTGCTTACCCTTGCGCGCGGGTTGTTTCGCCTGGAAAAACTCAATGACATTGCCACTCGGGATATTGCCGATCGCACGGCTATCACGGGCGTGGACACTGTCGATGACCTGGAAGTCCACCTCGCTTATCGCATAGGGCTTGCCCATCGGCTGGAGTTGCCCGGCCAGCCCAGGACCATGCATTTCCAGGAGATTGCCGGGGTCTCTCTGGCGAAACTGGATGCGGCAGAAGCACAAATTCTGGCCTTGGAAGAAACCTCCCAGTTGCAAGACTTCATCGCTGAACGAGATTTCTGGATCGACTTCCTGGAGCACAAATACGCCAGCGACTTCGCCCCCATCGACCAACGTTTTGAAGCGAGCCAAAGCACGCTATGGGAACAACAGGCCGAACTGACCGAAGAGCAATACAAGGAGCGCTACCTGGCGTTGACCCTGACGTATCAAACCGGGAAACGGGAACTGGTCAATGAGAAGACCGAGCTGGAACAACAGCCTCGCCCAACGGGAATTTCGGGCTGAGAAACAGACGTGATCGAGGCCGCCCGGGCAGCCTCGATGCTAAAACTTCCGGTTCACGCCGACGGGTGCATTGCCACGCGCAATGCACCCGCCAACTCGTCATAAATGGCGTCGATCTCACCTGTCACCATCGACATGCGCAGAAAGTCATGCACCAGGCCTTCGTATACGCGACATGCAGGCCCACGCCATGGGCCTGCAAGCGTTGCGCATAGGCGCGACCCTCATTGAGCAACGGGTCGAACCCCGCCAGGGCAACATACGCCGGGGCAATGCCATCAAGTTCACCCCGCCCGGTGGCCGGGTGATCCTGCGCGCCAGCAACCAGCAAGGCAGCACCCGCATCGAAGTCCATGACAGCGGCCCCGGCATCCCCGAGGCCGAATGCGAAGCAGTGTTCAAACGCTTCTATCGGGCTGAAAATGGACAACAGCACAGCGGTTTCGGCCTGGGTTTGTCGATAGTCGCGGCGATTGTCAGCCTTCATGGGTTCAGCCTGAAGGTAGCCAGCAGTGAACTGGACGGAGCGTGCCTGGTGCTCGATTGCCGACAAGACAAGGCCCTGGTGTAACGACAGGCAACGCCTTGAAGCGAGGTGCAAGATGATTGTCCGACTCTGGCACGGAAGAACGAAAAGCGAGGATGCCGAGCAGTACGAACAGTTCATGAAAGTGCGAGCTGCGCCTGACTACGGCTCGGTCGACGGGCTGTTGAAGGTGTACTTCACCCGCCGCGACGAGGGGGCGCAGACCCATTTCCTGTTGATAACCGTCTGGGATTCGATCGAGGCTGTGCGGCGCTTTGCCGGCGAGCATCCGGAAAAGGCCAAATACTATGCCGAGGACGATGGGTTTCTTCTGGAGAAAGAGGAGAACGTTGCGTTGTATGAGGTGTTTTTGAGCGTATGACCGGGAAGGCTAAGCGCCCCCGCCGCGCCTGCATGTTACGCGCGAAGCTTGTGGGAGCGGGCTTGCCCGCGATTGGGCTGCACAGCAGCCCCACCATCAGAATGGCGATCTGTCCAAATGTAACCTAAGGTTTTCCCTCAAGGATGCAGCTGCGGCCAATTAGTAGCATATTGCCATCCATCCCGAGACACCCAAGGAGATCCAATGACAATGATTGTCCATCGTTCGATCACGACCCCCATCCGCCCCAGCCTCGGCTGGTTCGAAACCTGGCAAGGCACCGACAAAGGCCTGATCCGCTGCTGGGAACTGGGCCGCGAGCGCGCCCTCAAATCCCCCGACATCGCCGAACGCTGCCAAGCTGGCGAACTCCCGGTACTCGGCTGGAAAGGCGGCGTGGACCGCCAGCTGAAGAAGCTGGAGAAATACGGTGCACTGAACTACCTGGCCCAATGGCAGGGTTTGCGGGGCGAAGACTTGCTGATCGATCCCAGCCAGGAATACACCCTGACCTGCAGCCGCACCGGGATGGTAGTGACCTTTACGCCGGATCGGGCCAAATATCTCAACCAGGCGATCGAGACTGACGACGAAAGCGTAAGCACTCAGGGCCGATTTGCATCAGGTATTTCAGGGCAGCCGCTTTTTGTATGAGCGGCAAATCGAGCATTTTCTCGTTCCCGCGTGGGAATGCCTCTCCTGACGCTCTGCGTCTCGACGCGGAGGGTCTGCCACTGCATTCCTTTGCGGCGCGTGGGAACGAGATAGCGGAACACCGCCCGCCCCTCCCACCACAGCCGTTTCGGCTGCCACACCCCACTTTTCAGCTTTCCCGGCTGAATACCCTACCCAGTTCAGCCGGAACCCCGGCGTCATCCAGCGGAAAATGAGCACATTGCCAAGCCCTGGATGCGTGCCAAATGCAAACAACAAATACCGTCCTGATGATCCGCCCCACGCGGTTCGCCTTCAACCCGGATACCGCCGTCAACAATCGCTTCCAACAGCCATTGCTGGACCCTGAACGGGCGCAGCAAAAAGCGCTGGAAGAGTTCGACGGCTATGTCCAGACCCTGCGCGAGAATGGCGTTGAAGTGTTGGTTGTGCAGGACACGCCAGCACCACATACCCCGGACTCGATCTTCCCCAACAACTGGTGGAGCAGCCATGCCGACGGCAGCCTGGTGCTCTACCCCATGGAAGGCCAGAACCGTCGCCTGGAGCGCAACAAGGGTGTGCTGCAGGTACTCGAACAGCGTTTCGCCATCCGCACCACCATCGATCTGAGCACCCTGGAGCAGCAAAACATCTTCCTGGAGGGCACCGGCAGCATGGTCCTGGACCGGGAAAACCGGATCAGCTACGCCTGCCATTCCGGTCGCACCCACGTCGATGCCCTGCGTCAGTTCGCCGAGCGGCTGGACTACCGCATCTGTGCCTTCCACGCGGTCGATCGCCATCAGGCGCCGATCTACCACAGCAACGTGATGATGAGCGTCGGTCGCGAGCTTTCCGTGGTCTGCCTGCAGGCACTGCCTGAAGAAGCCGAGCGCCAGGCGCTGCAACGCTCCCTGCACGACACCGGCAAGGACATCCTGGCGCTCGACTACGACCAGCTCGAAGCCTTCGCCGGCAACATGCTCGAAGTGCACGACAAGGACGGCCAGCCCCTGCTGGTGATGTCGCGCAGTGCCTGGCAGTCGTTGCTGCCGGCCCAGCGCCAGCATGTGGAACGTCACACCCGGCCGGTGGTGGTGAACATCGACCATATCGAACGCATCGGCGGCGGCAGCGCCCGCTGCATGCTCGCCGAAGTCCATCTGCCGACGCGCAACTGATCCCCCCCTCTCAAAAAAAAAAGCTCAAAGAAGGAAATCAGCATGACCCGTTATATCGACGTCAACGACTTGAGCCACCTGGTCGCCCGCAAAGGCCTGCTCCAGTGCCTGTCTGAAATGGCCGAATACATTCGTGAGGATTACCTGCGCTGGCAGGATTTCGAAAAATGCGCGCGGCTGGCCAACCACTCGCCCGAGGGCGTGATCGAGCTGATGCCGGTTTCCGACGCTTCGCTCTACGCGTTCAAGTACGTCAACGGCCACCCGAAAAACACCCAAAGCGGCATGCTCACGGTCATGGCCTTTGGTGCGCTGGGTGACGTCGACACCGGCAAACCTGTGCTGCTCAGCGAAATGACCCTGACCACGGCGATTCGCACCGCCGCCACCTCGGCCCTGGCCGCGCGCTACATGGCCCGCGCCAACTCGCGCAGCATGGCGCTGATCGGCAATGGCTCGCAGAGCGAGTTCCAGGCGCTGGCCTTCCATACCCTGCTGGGCATCAACGAGATTCGCCTGTACGACATCGACCCGCAGGCCACGCGCAAACTGGCCGATAACCTTGCCCTCTTCCCGGCGATCAAGGTCGTTATCGCCGATTCGGTCGTCGAGGCCGTGCGCGGTGCCGATATCGTCACCACCGTGACCGCCGACAAGGCTTACGCCACCATCCTGACCGCCGACATGATCGAGCCCGGCATGCATCTGAATGCCGTCGGCGGCGACTGCCCGGGCAAGACCGAACTGCACCGCGACATCGTCGACAGTGCCCGGGTGTTCGTCGAGTACGAACCGCAAAGCCGCATCGAAGGCGAGATCCAGCAGATGCCGGCGGACTCGCCTGTCACCGAGTTCTGGCGCGTGGTCAACGGCGAAGTCGCCGCTCGCGAGAGCGATCAGGACGTCACCCTGTTCGACTCGGTCGGTTTTGCCCTGGAAGACTATTCCGCGCTGCGCTACGTGCTCGACGTGGCTCGGGCCCTGGACATCGGCAGCGAGATCGAACTGGTGCCTGATCTGCAAAACCCCAAGGACCTGTTCGCCCGCCTGCAGCCACAGGTGGCGGCGCCACAAAAGAAGCGCGCCTGAGCCCTCTTGCCTGCCGCGTTCTGAACGCGGCAGGTGAGAAAAACGCTGCCACAAAGCCTAAACAGGCGATGCCACAGCCGATTCAGCTGTAACAAAAGTTTTAACAGCCGATTTCCGCAGCTCACAAAGGTTTAACGACACAAAAAAAACCCAGGCTTCACGCATTCTTGGCCCGACCGAAGAGTCATCAAACGACCAAGCCAAGGCCAGACAACTTTCTACTGCCCTAATCCAACTACAACACACAGGGATTCTGAAAATGACCTCACTGCAAAAGCTCCTCGCTGCGCTTGTCCTGCCACTGTGCGCCAGCGTGGCGCAGGCCCAGGAATGGAAAGAAATCCGCTTTGGCGTCTTCCCCGACTACCCCCCTTTTGAATCCGTTGCCGCCGATGGCAGCCTGCAAGGCTTCGATATTGAGCTCGGCAACGCGATCTGCGCCAAGCTCGAGGTCAAATGCGTGTGGGTGCACAACGAATTCGACGGCATGATCCCGGCCCTGCGCGCACGCAAGTTCGACGCGATCATGTCATCCATGGCCGTCACTCCCGCGCGGCAGAAACAGATCGACTTCTCCGACCGGTTGTTCCTCAGCCCGACTTCAGTCATCACCCGCAAGAATGCCGGCTTCGGCGATACCCCCGAATCGCTCAAGGGTAAGCGGATCGGTGTATTGCAGGGCTCGCTGCAAGAGGCCTACGCCCGCGCCAAGCTGACCCCGCTCGGGGTTCAAGTCATGGCCTATCAGGCCCAGGACCAGAATTACGCCGACCTGATCAACGGACGCCTGGATGCGACCCTGACCGACAAGCTCGAAGCCGAACTGAACTTCCTGTCCAAGCCAGAAGGCGCCGACTTCAAGAGCGGCCCGGCGATCAAGGACCCGACCCTGCCCCTGGACATCGCCATGGGCCTGCGCAAGAACGACACCGAGCTCAAGGCACTGATCAACAAAGGCATCGCCGCCGTGCATGCCGACGGTACCTTCGCCGCGATCCAGAAGAAATACGTCGGCGAGCTGGACATCTACAACGAGTGAATCACCGGCCACTGACCCGGTGCCACCGGGTCAGTGTTGGTCTTCGTCTCCCGCCTTACAGAGACTCTTCCCGTGAATGAACTCCTCGACTCGATGGGCCTGCAGGCCTTGAGCCTGCAGGGCTTTGGCCCCTTGCTGGCCCAAGGTACCTGGATGACCCTCAAGCTTGCCATGCTGTCACTGCTGCTGAGCCTGGCGCTGGGCCTGCTCGGCGCCACCGGCAAGCTGTCCAAGGTGCGTGTGTTGCGCGTGCCGGCGACGATGTACACCACGCTGATCCGCAGCGTGCCGGACCTGGTGCTGATCCTGCTGATTTTCTACAGCCTGCAATTGTGGCTCAACGACCTGACCGAGCTGATGGGCTGGGATTATCTGGAAATCGACCCCTTCAATGCCGGGGTCATGACCCTGGGCTTCATCTACGGCGCCTACTTCACCGAAAACTTTCGCGGGGCGATTCTGAGCGTGCCAGCCGGGCAACTGGAAGCCGCCACCGCCTACGGGCTGAGCAAGGCCCAGCGCTTTCGCCTGGTGTTGTTCCCGCAACTGATGCGTTTTGCCCTGCCGGGCCTGGGCAATAACTGGCTGGTGTTGCTCAAGTCCACCGCACTGGTCTCGATCATTGGCCTGTCGGACCTGGTCAAGGCCGCGCAGAACGCTGGCAAGACCACCAACAACACCCTGTATTTCCTGATCCTGGCGGCGCTGGTGTACCTGGTGATCACCACCCTCTCCAACCAGGTCTTCAAACGCCTGGAGCGACGCTACAACATCGGCATCAAGGGGCTGGCGCGATGATTGAACTACTGCAGCAATACGGCCATGCGTTTATCTGGAGCGATGGCAACGGCCTGTCGGGCGTGGCCATGACGCTCTGGCTGTTCATTGTCTCGATGGTGTTCGGCTTCTTCATTTCCATCCCGTTGGCCGTTGCCCGGGTTTCCGAGCATTTCTGGGTGCGCTGGCCGGTGGAGTTCTACACCTACCTGTTTCGCGGCACGCCGCTGTATATCCAGCTGCTGATTTGCTACACCGGGCTCTATGGCCTGGAAGTGGTCCGTGACAACGCCCTGCTCGACCAGTTTTTCCGCAACGCGCTGAACTGCACCTTGCTCGCCTTCGTGCTCAATACCTGTGCCTACACCGTGGAAATATTCGCCGGGGCCATCCGCAACATTCCCCATGGCGAAATCGAAGCGGCAAGGGCCTATGGCTTGTACGGCTGGCGCCTGAACCTGTTCGTGGTGATACCGGCGGCGTTGCGTCGCTCGTTGCCGGCCTACAGCAATGAAGCGATCTTGATGCTGCACGCCACGTCGCTGGCCTTTACCGCGACCATCGGCGACATCCTCAAGGTGGCCCGTGACGCCAATGCCGCGACTTTCCTGACGTTCCAGTCGTTCGGTATCGCTGCGCTGCTGTACATGCTCTTGTCATTCGCCCTGGTCGGCGCGTTCCGCCTGGCCGAGCGCCGCTGGATGACCTTTCTTGCTCCTACCCGAGGCTAACCCATGAAACAGTCCGCACAGGCCTTGTCGTCTCACCAGGACGCACCAACCCATTCACGCCCGGGCGCACGCAACAGTGCCGTTGCCGACAGCGCGGCCGTCAAGCTCAAGGTCCAGGACCTGCATAAACGCTATGGCGAACATGAGGTGCTCAAGGGCGTTTCGCTGAACGCCAGAGCCGGCGATGTGATCAGCATGATCGGCGCCAGCGGCTCCGGCAAAAGCACCATGCTGCGCTGCATCAACTTCCTCGAACAACCCGACGCCGGCAGCATCACCCTCGATGGCCAGACCATCGAAATGCGCCCGGGCAAAGGCGGCGCCCGCGCCCCTCACCCGGCGCAGCTGCAGAACCTGCGCACGCGTCTGTCGATGGTCTTCCAGCATTTCAACCTGTGGAGCCACATGACCGTCCTCGAGAACATCTGCATGGCTCCGCGCCGCGTGCTCGGCGTCAGCGCGCAGGAGGCCGAGGCGCGCGCCCGCACCTATCTGGACAAGGTCGGCCTGCCGGGCCGGGTGGCCGACCAATACCCGGCATTCCTCTCGGGCGGGCAGCAGCAGCGCGTCGCCATAGCCCGGGCCCTGGCCATGGAGCCGGAGATCATCCTGTTCGACGAACCGACCTCGGCGCTCGACCCCGAGCTGGTCGGCGAAGTGCTCAAAGTCATACAGACGCTGGCCGAGGAAGGTCGTACCATGGTCATGGTCACCCACGAAATGGGTTTTGCCCGGCAGGTTTCGAGCCAGGTGTTGTTTCTGCACCAGGGGCGGGTCGAGGAACAGGGCAGCGCCGAGATACTCGACCAGCCGCGCAGTGAGCGCCTGCAGCAATTCCTGTCCAACCGATTGAAGTGAAAAAGACCTGACAATGGATACGAAGGCCAACGGCTCCCACACCTCGACTCCACTGGACCGCATCGATGAGGCGATCATCGATGTGTTGCGTCACCATGGAAGGATCACCTACGAAAAACTGTCATCGCTGGTGCACCTCACGCCCAGGCCCTGCCTGGAACGGGTGCGCAAGCTCGAACGGCGGGGAGTGATTCGTGGTTACGGGGCGATCATCGATGTGCAGATGGTTTCCCCGGGGCTGTCGCTGCTGGTGCTGGTCGCCCTCTCCAACCAGAGCGGGCGTGCGGCCCAGAAAGCCTTCGAAGCCTGCGTCAAGGCCTGCCCGCAGGTGTTCGAATGCCAACTCATCAGCGGCCCGTTCGACTACAGCCTGCGCATGCGTTGCAAGGACATGGAGCACTATCGGGTGCTGACGGAAACCTGGCTGAACAATGATGAGCTGCACATTGACAAGCTGGTGGCGCATCCGGAGTTGGCGGTGGTCAAGAATACGGCGACGGCGTTGACTTGATCCCGTTCTCTGGCACGCCGCAATTCCTGTAGCCGCTGCCGAAGGCTCGGTGCGCCGCTGCGACGCTGGAGACCCGCAGGGGCTCCCCGGCGATCTCAAGATCTTGCGCCTGCTGCGCAGGCGAGCGCAGCCTTCGGCAGCGGCTACAAGCGATAGTCCCGCAAGAACAGCGTAAAATATTCCTGCCCCCCGCGGAGGAATACCCCATGCCAACCCCCACCTACGAACTCCTCGAAGTCCCCGGCGGCAAGCCGATCAAGCTCTGGACCCACGGCGTACCTGTCGAAGCCGAGGCCAAGGCCCAGCTGATCGCCACCGCGAAGATGCCCTTCATCTTCAAGCACCTGGCCGTGATGCCGGATGTGCACCTGGGCAAGGGCTCGACCATCGGCAGCGTGGTCCCGACCGTCGGCGCGATCATCCCGGCCGCCGTGGGCGTGGACATCGGTTGCGGCATGATCGCCGCGCGCACCTCACTCACCGCCGCCGACCTGCCGGACAACCTGGGCCGCCTGCGCAGTGCCATCGAGAAGGCCGTGCCCCACGGCCGCAGTTTCGGCCGAAACAAGCGCGACACGGGAGCCTGGGACATCGTACCCGGCTCGGCGGAGCATGCCTGGAGAGCGCTGGCTGGACGCTTCAAGGCGATCACCGACAAGTACCCGCGCCTGGAAAAGACCAACAACCGCCAGCATCTGGGTACCCTGGGTACCGGCAACCATTTCATCGAAGTCTGCCTGGATGAAGCCAACCAAGTCTGGTTCATGTTGCACAGCGGTTCACGAGGGGTCGGCAACGCCATTGGCTGCCTGTTCATCGAACTGGCCCAGGCCGACATGTGCCAGCACATCGCCAACCTGCCCCACCGCGACCTGGCGTATTTAGAGGAAGGCAGCCGGCACTTCGCCGACTATGTGGAGGCCGTCGGCTGGGCCCAGGATTTCGCCCGGCAGAACCGCGCCTTGATGATGCACGCGGTCATCGGCGCGGCGCGCCAGGTCATTGCCAAGCCCTTCGATGCCGAACTCGAAGCCGTGAACTGCCACCACAACTACGTGCAACGGGAGCGGCATTTCGGCCGGGAGATATTGGTCACCCGCAAGGGCGCGGTGTCGGCGCAAAAGGGTGAACTGGGGATCATCCCGGGCTCCATGGGCACCAAGAGCTTCATCGTCCGCGGCCTGGGCAACGAGGAGTCGTTCTGCTCCTGCAGCCACGGCGCGGGCCGCGTCATGAGCCGGACCCAGGCCAAAAAACTGTTCACCGTTGCCGATCAGGTGCGCGCCACCGCGCATGTGGAATGCCGCAAGGATGCCGACGTCATTGATGAAATCCCGATGGCCTACAAGGACATCGACCAGGTCATGGAAGCGCAGCGCGAGCTGGTGGAAGTCGTGCATACCCTGCGTCAGGTGGTGTGTGTAAAGGGATGACAGAGTCAAGCGCCACAACTGGTCAGACCGGTAAAACCAAAAAACCCCAAAACCCGCAAAAAACCCCTTGCGCACCCCAAGGAAAAGCGTAATCTGAGCGTGCACTGGACATACCGGTAAGACCACAACAATTAAGTCCGCGCTCACCGCCTCCGGCAGCGAAGCCAGGACACCGACAGAGATCCTCCCCATGCTCAGATGGTGCTCACGTTCGATCTTCTTCCAAGTAGTTGTAGGCCTGATGCTCGGCATCGCGTGCGGCCTCAGCTTTCCCGAATACTCCACACAACTGAAACCGCTCGGCGATGGCTTTATCAAGCTGATCAAGATGCTCATCGGCTTGATCGTTTTTTGTGTGGTGGTCAGCGGCATTTCCGGTGCCGGCGATCTGAAGAAGGTCGGCAGGATCGGCCTCAAATCCGTCATCTACTTCGAAGTCCTGACCACCCTGGCACTGATCATCGGTCTGGTGTTCGCCTTCAGCACCGGCATCGGCAGCGGCGCCAATATTCATCTGGACCAGCTCTCGACCGCAGACATGGGTGACCTGGCCGAGCGCAGCCAGCACATGCACGGCACCACGCAATTTCTCCTGGGCCTGATCCCGACCTCGGTGGTCGGCGCCTTCGCCGACAACAACATCCTGCAGGTGCTGTTGTTTTCGGTGCTGTTCGGCAGCGCCCTGAATCTGGTGGGTGAATCGGCCTCGGGGATTTCGCGGCTGATCAATGAGCTGAGCCACGTGATTTTCCGCATCATGGGCATGATCGTGCGCCTGGCCCCCATCGGTGTGTTTGGCGCCATCGCCTACACCACCAGCAAATACGGCCTGGATTCCCTGCAACACCTGGGCGGCCTGGTTGCGCTGTTTTACCTGACCTGCATCGCATTCGTCCTGCTGGTCCTGGGCCTGGTGATGCGTCTGTCGGGCATGCGGTTGCTGCCCTTCCTCAAATACCTGCGTGAAGAGCTGCTGATCGTGTTCGGTACCGCGTCTTCCGATGCCGTGCTGCCACAAATCATGCGCAAGCTCGAACACCTGGGCATTGGCAGCTCCACCGTTGGTCTGGTGATTCCGACCGGCTACTCCTTCAACCTGGATGGTTTCTCTATCTACCTGACGCTGGCCATCGTTTTCATCGCCAACGCCACCGGCACACCGCTGTCGATGTCGGATTTGCTGACGATTCTGGCGGTCTCGCTGATCACCTCCAAGGGCGCCCACGGCATCCCCGGTTCTGCCCTGGTGATTCTTGCCGCAACGCTGACGGCGATTCCGGCCATACCGGTGGTCGGCCTGGTGCTGGTACTGGCCGTGGACTGGTTCATGGGCATCGGTCGGGCGCTGACCAACCTCATCGGCAACTGCGTGGCCACCGTCGCCATCGCCCGTTGGGAGAAGGACATCGATATCACCCGGGCCAATAACGTACTCTCCGGCAAGGAAGGCTTTATCTTCCTGTCGAAAAAAGCGCCGCCCAACGCCCATCAGCAGGAGTTCTGAACATCCGGTGCCGGGCCTGCGTTTGTCGCGGCCCGGCATCGGCGCAACAATTGAGTCTTTTATGTAACTCACGGAGCGAACAGTGATTACCTCTTCAACAGTTGTGAATTCGGTAGTGGAGAAATTGCGTGAAGCCCTGGCGCGTGGCCAGTGGCGCTCGGGCGACATGCTGCCAGGGCAACGCGAGCTGGCCGAGCAGCTGGGTATCAGCCGCCCCAGCCTGCGCGAGGCGGTCATCGTGCTGGAAACCCTGGGCCTGGTGCGCTCGATGCCTGGCAAAGGCGTAGTGGTGCTCGACGGCGTTGCGGTCGAACCACCCCGCAGCGAGACCACGGTTGCCGGCGCGAGCCTCGAGGATGTGCTGCAACTGCGCTACACCCTTGAGCCGTTTATCGTCGGGCTGGTCGCCCAGACGATCAGCAGCAAGGAAGTCGGCCAACTGCGCCTGACCCTGATGGACATGCGCGAAGCACTGGAAGCCAATGACAGCGAAGCCGGCATGAACGCCTACATCGCGTTCCATGAAGAGCTGTTCGCCCTGACCTCCAACCCGATCTTCCAGAATGTCGTGCAGCAAACCAGCAACGCCCTCAAGCAGAGCGCCGAAATGCTGCGCAACTCGCCTGAACACCTGGCCGAACGCCTGCAGGAAAACGAAGCGGTGGTTCGCGCCATCCGCAACAAGAACAGCGCCCTGGCCAGCGCCGAAATGCGCAAGCACATCCTCCAGGAAGGCCTGCGCATGGGCATTACCCTGAATATTCCCGATGACAACCTGGGCAACTGACGCCAACCCCGGAGGCAAACGATGAACGCCTGTGCACCC
Organism: Pseudomonas sp. LS1212; assembly: GCF_024741815.1. Classification (NCBI taxonomy): domain Bacteria; kingdom Pseudomonadati; phylum Pseudomonadota; class Gammaproteobacteria; order Pseudomonadales; family Pseudomonadaceae; genus Pseudomonas; species Pseudomonas sp. LS1212. Next base: position 1,817,037 of record NZ_CP102951.1, on the reverse strand, counting down.
ACTCAGCAGCCCGCTTCAGCAGGCGAAAGCAAAGCATCGATCAAGTCCATTTACCCGCAGATTTTCGACGCTATCCTGGAACAACGCCTGGCCCCCGGCACCCCGCTGACCGAAGAGGCACTGGCGCAGATTTTCGGTGTCAGCCGAACAATCATTCGCGGCGTACTGGCGCGGCTGTCGCACCAGCAGGTGATCCTCCAGCGGCCCAATCACAAAGCCCAGGTCGCGGCCCCCGACAGCGAGCAGACCGCGCAGATCCTGTACGCCCGCCGCCTGGCTGAAACCACGCTGATCAGCCTGGCGGCCCAACGCGCAAAGCCTGCACACATTCGCCAGTTGCGTGAACTGATCGCCAACGAACGCGAGCATCACGAACAAGGCCAACGCTGCGCCGCCATTCGCCTGGGCGGCGAGTTTCACCTGCAGCTGGCCAACCTGGCCGGCAATGCGCCGCTGGCGCACTTCCTCAACGGCCTGCTGCCACTGACCTCGCTGATCATCGCTCAGTACGAAGAACACCCCTGCAGCCATTGCGCCTGGCAGGAGCATGCGGCGATCGTCGATGCGATCGAAGGCCATGATGCACAGAGCGCGCTGCACTTGATGCATCAGCACCTGGACCGGATCGAAGCCAAGCTGGTGACACGGCGGGTCGCCGTGGCCGGGGATGTCCTCAAAATCTTCAGCGCGTGACCAATGGCCATCGATTGACTGAACGATCGCGCGACCAGGGTTTCTAACGTGAACGATCTTGTTGAACGTCCACTCGAGGTTTGTATGGATATCAAGACCCCTCGCACGCCCGAAAAACCTGACCCCAATGCTCCGGACCATCTGCCGGCCTTGAATGATGCCGACGACACCGAAGACCTCGATGAACTCGAAGTCGTGCCAGAGGACGCGGACATCGCCGGCGATGACGCCTCCGAAGAGCCCGGCTAGCCTTCCTCTCGCCGGGCTTTTTCCAGCAACTCGATGACTTCCTCGTCGGTGGTTTGTTCGAAGTGCTGGTAATGCGCGCCAACCGCCCCGAACCATGTGGGTACGACCGGGCAGACCAGCTCATCGACCAGCGGTCGCAAGCTCTCGAGGCTTTCCCGAGGCCCGACGGGGACCGCGAGAATCAGGCGCTTGATTTGCAATCCCGCCAGCGACATCAGCACGACCCGGGCGGTATTACCGGTCGCGACGCCATCGTCGACGACTATGACGTCGTGTCCGGCGAGCAGGGGTGATGGCCGATTGCCACAATAGACCGCGCGGCGCCGGCGGATTTCCTCCAGTTGCCGCTCTTTCTCGGCCTCGAACCAGTGCGGTGACATCCCCATCGAGTCAAGCATGATCTGATCGACGACCCAGATCGGCTCGGGACCATCGACGATAGCGCCGATGGCGAACTCTTCGTGGCCGGGTGCGCCGATCTTGCGCGACAGAATGACGTCCAGCGGCGCCTTGAACGCCATGGCGATCTCATAGGCCACCGGCACGCCGCCACGAGGCAGCGCCAGTACCAGGGGTGTTTCAGCCACCAGCGGGCGCAGCGCTTCGACCAGTGCCTTGCCGGCCGCCCGGCGATCCCTGAACGCCGGGGTAAACGATTGATAGGAATGCATGCTCACACTCCAAACGGAAAGGTGTCCTCTTCCCGGCTTGTGATGTGCGGCGCGGGTAGCGGCGTCACCGCACGGGTTTTTTCAATCCAGACATACGCATCGAACTGCTCGGCCAGGACCGCTTCGAAATAGTGGCTCCTGCGCTCGGACCCGGGCCGGTAGATCACGCCGATCGCACGTTCGAGCAGCACCTGCGACAAGGCCTCACGCAGATTCCCGCGCGCGGATTCGCGCCAGTCGGTCAGCGAGGCGCTCACGCCCGCCTTGAGAAATTGCTGCTCCCAACTGTCGGCCCGCGAGGGCAGGACCTTCTTGACCTGCACCTCGCCATCCCAGTCATCGGCCGCCGCAACCTCACCGCGATCAGTGCCCATGCCGATCAGTACCGCATCGCGGCCAAAGGCCAGTCGGCAAAGCTGCCCGATATTGAGCTCGCCGCTCCAGCCCATCGAGGTGGCCGCTGCATTGCCGATATGTGAATTATGCGCCCAGACGACGGCCCTGGCATCGTTGCCCCGATGATCGAGCAAGGCCCGCAAGGTATCGAACATATGCTGGTCGCGCAGGTTCCACGAGGCTTCGGAGCTGCGGTAAATCGCTCGGTAGTATTGTTCGGCGGCGCGCACCACGCGGGCATTCTGGGTAGCGCCGAAAAAGGCCTCGTCTTCCTTGATGAAACGCCCGAGCCGTTCGCCCAGCAAGCTGTTCAACTGCTCGACCACCGCTTGCTCGCAGGGCATTTCACCCAGTCGCTCGACGAAATGACCATACAGCGCCGGGTCGTCCTGCCAGGGCGTGAGACAGCCGTAGCGATGGCGGGCTTCATGGGCCAGCTGCGGGTCGATTCGCTCCAGATAGCCGAGCACCTCGGCAATCGAGTTGCGCATGCTGTAGACATCCAGGCCCCGGAACTCGACGCGCTGCCCCGGCGGCAGTGCGCGGTTGTGGGCATGCAGCCAGCGGGCGAACCTGTCGATGTCGGTATTGCGCCACATCCACACCGGAAAGCGGGTGAACGCCTTGTGCTTCCATGCCGACGGCCCCAGCCCGCGCACGCAACGGTCGATCTGGCCGGCGTCGGGCCAATCCGCTTCGACCGCCACGATCGAGAAACCGTGGCGCTCGATCAACCGCTTGGTGATGGCTGCCCGGGTACGATAGAAATCCGAGGTGCCGTGGCTGGCTTCGCCGATCAACACCACCCGGGCATCGCCGTAGCGGTCGAACAGTTTGCCGAATTCGGGGCTGTCGAGGGCGGGCAAGGGTTCGGCGTATTGCTTTAACAAGGGGGCAATCACAGCCGGGTCACCGTCCTTGCGACGATGGGATAAATGCTGCAGCGGGTGCCGGGCTGGCGAGTTCATCGACCACCTCAAGGACGAGCAATGATGAACGGAAGACTCTATCGCACGCCCGATGTTCCGCTCAGTCGACCAACGTTATCGATCGAGCGGCGCTGTCACGCCAGCGGGGCGATTGAAGCGACGGCCGCCTTGTGTTCACCGCGCTGCATGACCTCGACAATGATCGGTACAGGCGTCATCAGGTGGGTGCGCATCATGGCCGTGGCGCGCGGTGCATCGCGCGCAAGAATGGCCTCGACCAGCGCGGCATGCTCCTTGCGCTTGAGTTCCAGGGCTTCTTCGGAAAACACCGTTTGCGTCAGCCACAAATGGCGGTAGCGCTCGGCCTGATCGAACAGATAGCCGCGCGCCTGCAACAGGTGCTTGGAACCGCAACCGGCAGCGATGGCGGTATGAAAGGCCTTGTGCCGCTCGTCCCAGACGTCGAGTACCTGCTCGCGGGTTTTCACATCCATGACTTTCGATAGCGTGTGGGACTGCGCCAGGATCTGCGCCTCCCAGGCGTCGTCGCCGCGCTCGATGGCAAGGCCGACGATCATCGCTTCCAGGTTGGCGCGGGCATCGTAGATGTCCTGCATTTCTTGCAGCGACATGGGCGCGACGCGGTAGCCCTTCTGGCTGATGACCACCACCAGGTGCTCGGCCACCAGCTGTGACAGCGCCTCGCGCAGCGGGCCGACACCCAGGTCATAGCGCTCCTTGAGCCCGCTCATGAGGAGTTTTTCACCGGGCTTGAATACGCCACGGATGATGTCCTGCTTGAGCCACTCATACCCGCTGATTGCAGAGTTCTGCCTGGGGGCGAGGCTATCCAAGGTGCTGCTCCTGAAATCGACAAAGCCCAATCATACCCAAACATCTATCAGCCGAAAAACATTAGACGAAAATATATTTTGTCGCCTCTATACAAAAATGTAGACATTTTTAACGGATGGCGATATTTTTGCTCCATGCCTGATCCAGACCAACGCTGGAAGGCGCTAATCACTACCTTCTGCCCAGGAACTGCCATGAACGCCTTTACTCAGATTCAGGACCTTGTGATGCCGCTGCCATCGGAGAGCAAGGGCTTCACCCTCACCCACTCCAGCCAGTCGCCGCGCCTGCTGGAGCTGAAATTTGCCAAGGAAACCGTCGACGCGTTCGTCAAGGCGGTGGCCGAGTGGCCGGTCCAGGCACTGGAGTACAAGTCGTTCCTGCGCTTCCGCGTAGGCCAGATTCTCGACGAGCTGTGCGAAGGCACCCTGCGCCCGGTGCTGGTCAACACCATCCTGGACCGCGCCACCGGCGGCATGCTGATCACCCCCGAAGGCCTGTGTGACGTGACCCAGGCCGATGACATGGTCAAGCTCTCCTCGGCCGTGGCCCACCTGATCGGTCGTTCCAACTTCGACGCCATGAGCGGCCAGTTCTACGCCCGCTTCGTGGTGGTCAACACCGACAACTCCGACAGCTACCTGCGCCAGCCACACCGGGTGATGGAACTGCACAACGACGGCACCTTCGTCAAAGAGCGCACCGACTACGTGCTGATGATGAAAATCGACGAGCAGAACATGGAAGGCGGCAACACCCTGCTGCTGCACCTGGACGACTGGGAAGACCTGAACCAGTACTACACTCATCCGCTGGCTCGTCGTGAAATGCGCTTCACCGCGCCACCGAGCAAGAACGTGCGTGAAGACGTGTTCCACGCCGTATTCGACAACGACGCCGAAGGCCGCCCGACCATGCGCTACATCGACCAGTTCGTGCAGCCCAAGGACTTCGAGGAAGGCATCTGGCTGAACGCCATGAGCGAGTCCCTGGAAGGCAGCCAGAAGAAGGTTTCGGTACCGGTGCCGATCGGCAGCTTCGTGCTGGTCAACAACATGTTCTGGCTGCACGGCCGTGACCGCTTCACCGCCCACGAGGGCCTGCGCCGTGAGCTGATGCGCCAGCGCGGCTACATCAGCTACCAGAAAACCCTGTACCAGCGCGGCCAGTAAGGTTTGCCAAGAGCCGAAATGACCAGGGCCACCATGTGTGGCCCTCGTCGTTCCCAAACAACAACATCATTCAGGTGGGTGCAAGCCAATGGCTGTGTACGACTTCATCATCATCGGTGGCGGCATTGTGGGTATGTCCACGGCCATGCAACTGACCCAAGTCTATCCGGACGCAAAAATCCTCCTGCTGGAAAAAGAATCCGGCCCGGCCAGGCACCAGACCGGCCACAACAGCGGCGTGATCCATGCCGGCGTCTATTACACGCCGGGCAGCCTGAAGGCGCGTTTCTGCCTGGAAGGCAACAAGGCCACCAAGGCCTTCTGCGACAAGCACAGCATCCGTTACGACGAGTGCGGCAAGCTGCTGGTAGCGACCAACGAGCTGGAAATGCAGCGCATGAGCGCGTTGTGGGACCGCACCGAGGCCAATGGCATCAAGCGTGACTGGCTGTCGGCCGCAGAGCTGCGCGAGCGCGAGCCGAACATCGTCGGCCTGGGCGGTATCTTCGTGCCGTCGAGCGGCATCGTGAACTACGCACAAGTTACCGCTGCCATGGGCCGCGAGTTCGAAGCCGCCGGTGGCGAGATCCGCTACAACAGCGAAGTGGTCGCCATCGACGAACGCCCCGATGAAGTCGTGGTACGCACCGGCAACCAGGAGCACCACGGGCGCTTCCTGATCACCTGCTCGGGCCTGATGGCCGACCGGGTGGTGCGCATGCTCGGGATCAAGCCGAACTTCATCATCTGCCCGTTCCGTGGCGAATACTACCTGCTGCCCAAGCAGCACAACCAGATCGTCAACCACCTGATCTACCCGATCCCGGATCCGTCCATGCCGTTCCTCGGCGTGCACCTGACCCGCATGATCGACGGCACCGTCACCGTCGGCCCCAACGCGGTGCTGGCGATGAAGCGCGAAGGCTATCGCAAGACCGATATCTCGCTGTCGGACATGTTCGAAACCCTGACCACCCCGGGCATTCTCAAGGTGCTGATGAAGAACCTGCGCCCGGGCCTGATCGAGATGAAGAACTCGCTGTTCAAGGGTGGCTACCTCAAGGAAGTGCAGAAGTACTGCCCGAGCATCAACAAGAGCGACCTCACCGCCTACCCGGCCGGCGTACGCGCCCAGGCCGTGTCGCTGGACGGCAAGCTGATCGACGACTTCCTGTTCGTCAACACCGCCCGCAGCGTCAGCGTCTGCAACGCCCCATCGCCTGCGGCAACCTCGGCCATCCCGATCGGCGCGCACATCGTCGACAAGGTCCGCGAGCAGCTCGCAAGCAGTGGCGCCAGTTTCGTCAAACCCGTCAATTCCACCCGCCCCGCCCCTCTGGCGGCTTCCATTGCGACCCAATAACGAGGACTCAAGCGTGCAACTCAACGATCCGCAACTGTTCCGCCAACAAGCCTATATCGACGGTGCATGGGTAGATGCCGACAACGGCCAGACCCTCAAGGTCACTAACCCGGCCACCGGCGAAATCATCGGCAGCGTGCCGAAAATGGGCGCAGCCGAGACGCGCCGCGCCATCGAAGCCGCCGACAAGGCGCTGCCGGCCTGGCGTGCCCTGACCGCCAAGGAACGCGCTAATAAATTGCGTAAGTGGTTCGACCTGATGATGGCCAACCAGGAAGACCTGGCGCGCCTGATGACCCTGGAACAGGGCAAGCCGCTGACCGAGTCCCGTGGCGAAATCGCTTATGCCGCGTCGTTCCTGGAGTGGTTCGGCGAAGAAGCCAAGCGCGTGTATGGCGACATGATCCCTGGCCACCAGGTCGACAAGCGTCTGATGGTCATCAAGCAGCCCATCGGCGTGACTGCGGCCATCACCCCGTGGAACTTCCCTTCGGCGATGATCACCCGCAAGGCCGGCCCGGCCCTGGCCGCCGGCTGCACCATGGTCCTCAAGCCCGCCTCGCAGACACCCTATTCGGCCCTGGCCCTGGCTGAACTGGCCGAGCGCGCCGGCATTCCGAAAGGCGTGTTCAGCGTGGTCACCGGCAGCGCCGGCGAAGTCGGCGGCGAGCTGACCGGCAACCCGATCGTGCGCAAGGTGACCTTCACCGGCTCCACCGAAATCGGTCGCCAGCTGATGGTCGAGTGCGCCAAGGACATCAAGAAGGTTTCCCTGGAGCTGGGCGGCAACGCCCCCTTCATCGTCTTCGATGACGCCGACCTGGACGCTGCCGTCGATGGCGCGCTGATCTCCAAGTACCGCAACAACGGCCAGACCTGCGTCTGCGCCAACCGCCTGTACATCCAGGATGGTGTCTACGATGCCTTCGTCGAAAAACTCACCGCTGCCGTGGCCAGACTGAACATCGGCAACGGCCTGGAAAACGGCATCACCACTGGCCCGCTGATCGATGCCAAGGCCATGGCCAAGGTCGAGGAACACATCGAGGACGCCGTGAGCAAAGGCGCTCGAGTGGTCGCCGGTGGCAAGCCGCATGCCCTGGGCGGGACCTTCTTCGAGCCGACCATCCTCGTTGATGTACCGCGCAACGCAGCGGTCGCCAAGGAAGAAACCTTCGGCCCGCTGGCGCCGCTGTTCCGCTTCAAGGATGAAGCCGAAGTGATCGCCATGGCCAACGACACCGAGTTCGGCCTGGCCTCGTACTTCTATGCCCGCGACCTGAGCCGTGTGTTCCGCGTCGGCGAGGCGCTGGAATACGGCATCGTCGGGGTCAACACCGGGATCATCTCCAACGAAGTGGCGCCGTTCGGTGGCATCAAGGCCTCGGGCCTGGGCCGCGAAGGCTCCAAGTACGGCATCGAGGACTACCTGGAAATCAAGTACCTCTGCATCGGCATCTGAGCAGCACCGGCATCTGAGAATTCACCATTTTTCATACAACGTTTTCATACAACGTTTTCATATAACAAGGCCGCTGCTGTTGCGGCCCGTGAGGCAAGCATGAGCGATACCAACCAATCCCTGCAGCAACGTCGTATGGACGCCATTCCCCGTGGCGTCGGCCAGATCCACCAGATCTTCGCCGATCGCGCCGAAAACGCCACTGTCTGGGACGTCGAAGGTCGCGAGTACCTCGATTTCGCCGGCGGCATTGCCGTGCTCAATACCGGCCACCTGCACCCCAAAGTCATGGCCGCCGTGCAGGCACAACAAGCCAAGCTGACCCATACCTGCTTCCATGTATTCGCCTACGCGCCTTACGTGGAGCTGTGCGAGAAACTGAACAAACTGGTCCCGGGCGACTTCGCCAAGAAGACCCTGCTGGTCACCACCGGTGCCGAAGCCGTCGAGAACGCCATCAAGATCGCCCGCGCCCACACCGGCCGCACCGGCGTGATCGCCTTCACCGGCGCCTACCATGGCCGCACCCACTACACCCTGTCGCTGACCGGCAAGGTGGTGCCCTACTCTGCCGGCATGGGCCTGATGCCAGGCGGCATCTTCCGCGCCATGTACCCTAACGAACTGCACGGCATCAGCACCGACGACGCCATCGCCAGCATCGAACGCATCTTCAAGAACGACGCGCAAGCCAGCGACATCGCCGCGATCATTCTCGAGCCGGTACAGGGCGAAGGCGGTTTCACCGTCGCCCCGAAAGCCTTCATGCAGCGCCTGCGTGCCCTGTGCGACGAGCACGGCATCGTCCTGATCGCTGATGAAGTACAGACCGGCGCCGGTCGCACCGGTACCTTCTTCGCCATGGAGCAGATGGGCATCGCTGCCGACCTGACCACCTTCGCCAAATCCATCGCCGGCGGCTTCCCGCTGGCGGGCGTGGCTGGCAAGGCTGAAATCATGGACGCGGTCGCCCCTGGCGGCCTCGGCGGCACTTACGCCGGTAGCCCGGTGTCCTGCGCCGCCGCATTGGCGGTGATCGAGGCCTTCAAAGAAGAGCAGCTGCTCGACCGCGCCAAATCGGTCGGCGAAATCCTGAGCAGCGGCCTGCGCCAGATCGGCGAAAAGCACGCCTGCGTCCTGGAAGTGCGCAATCTCGGCGCCATGGTCGCCGTGGAACTGTGCGAAGGCGGCGATGCCAACAAACCGGCCGCCGAATTGACCGGCAAGATCGTCGCTCGCGCCCGCGACAAGGGCCTGATCCTGCTGTCGTGCGGCACCTACTACAACGTCCTGCGCATCCTCGTGCCGCTGACCGTCAGCGACGCCGATCTTCAGCGTGGCTTGCGCATCATCGGCGAGTGCTTCGACGAACTGGCGTAAGGCTCGCCGTCTGTCACTGCAATGAGCTGACCATGGTGGCCCCGCTATCCGCGTGCCGGGGCCGCCCTGTCTTCGCTTCGGCAAGGACGCTGCTTGAGAAAGGTAAGACCATGAATAACAAGCACAATAACAACCTCAGTCACGGGCTCAAATCCCGTCACGTCACCATGCTCTCGATTGCCGGGGTCATCGGTGCAGGCCTGTTCGTCGGCTCCGGTCGCGCTATCGCAGAGGCGGGGCCCGCTGCCGTGCTGGCGTACATCTTCGCCGGCATCCTGGTGATTCTCGTCATGCGCATGCTGGCCGAAATGGCCGTGGCATCGCCCGACACCGGTTCCTTTTCCACTTATGCAGACCGCGCCATCGGCAAATGGGCCGGCTTCAGTATCGGCTGGATGTACTGGTGGTTCTGGGTCCTGATCATCCCGATCGAGGCCAACATCGCCGCCACCATCATCAACTCTTGGGTTCCGCAACTGGAAATCTGGGTGCTGTCGCTGGTCATCACTCTGTTGCTGACAGCCACCAACCTGTTCAGCGTGAAGAACTACGGCGAGTTCGAGTTCTGGCTGGCACTGGTCAAGGTGCTGGCCATCGTCGGTTTCATCACCCTGGGTATTTGCGCCATCATGGGGCTGCTGCCCGAAACCGGCGTCAGCGGCGTCTCGCGCCTGTGGGACAACGGCGGCTTCATGCCCAACGGCTTCGGCGCGGTGATCAGTGCCATGCTCATCACCATGTTCTCGTTCCTGGGGGCGGAAGTTGTGACCATCGCTGCGGCCGAGTCGGACGCGGCCGAGAAGCAGATCTCCAGGGCCACCAACTCGGTGATCTGGCGGATCGCGCTGTTCTACATCCTCTCGATTTTCATTGTCGTGGCCCTGGTGCCCTGGAACGACCCACGCCTGGCCACCGAAGGCTCGTACGTGACCGTGCTGGAAATCCTCGGCGTGCCCAACGCCAAGATGCTGATCGATGTGGTGGTGCTGACTTCGGTCACCAGCTGCCTGAACTCCTCGCTGTACACCGCCTCGCGCATGCTCTTCTCCCTGAGCAAGCGCGGCGAAGCCCCGGCCTGTGCGAACTACACCACCAGCAGCGGTACACCGATCTATGCGGTGTTGCTGTCGACCGGTGCTGCGTTCCTGACCGTGATCGCCAACTACATGGTGCCGTCCAAGGTGTTCGGTTTCCTGATGGCCAGCTCCGGCACCATCGCCCTGCTGGTGTACCTGGTGATCGCCGTTTCCCAGCTGCGCCTGCGCAAGAAACTGACCGCCGAAGGCAAGCAACTGGACTACCGCATGTGGCTGTTCCCGTGGCTGACCTGGGCGGTGATCCTGTTCATTTCCATGGTGCTGGTGGTGATGTTGTTCCGTCCCGACCATCAGCTGGAAGTGGTCGCCACTGCCGTGTTGAGTGTGCTGGTGGTCTGTTCCGGCCTGCTGGTAAGCCGCCGGCACGCCAAGGCCAAGGCACGCGTGATCGCCCAGGGCGGCATACCGGTATCCACCGATCGCTGATGCCATTCAAGGGGCGCAAGCGCCCCTTTCCCTTTTGAAGCCCCTTCTTTTCTGAAAAGAGAGACGTTATGAGCAAGCAAGAGCTGTCGCTGGCCGAGAAAGACAAACAACACCAACTGCACCCCTACACCGATGCCCGCGTGCATGAAGAAGTCGGCCCGCTGATCATCGAGCGCGGTGAAGGCATTCACGTCTACGACGACCAGGGCAAGCAGTACATCGAAGCCATGTCGGGCCTGTGGAGCGCCGCCCTGGGTTTCAGTAACGAGCGCCTGATCAAGGCTGCCGAAAACCAGCTGCGCCAGCTGCCCTTCTATCACCTGTTCAGCCACAAGTCCCATGCCCCGAGCATCGAGCTGGCGGACAAGCTGATCGCCATGGCCCCGGTGCCCATGAGCAAGGTGTTCTTCACCAACTCCGGCTCCGAAGCCAACGACACCGTGGTCAAGCTGATCTGGTACCGCAACAACGCCATCGGCAAGCCGGCCAAGAAGAAGTTCATCAGCCGCGTCAACGGCTACCACGGCATCACCATCGTCAGCGCCAGCCTGACCGGCATCCCGGCCAACCAGCGCGGTTTCGACGTGCCGCTGGCAGGCTTCCACCATGTCGGTAGCCCGCATCACTACCGCAACGCCCTGCCCGGCGAGAGCGAAGAACAGTTTGCCGACCGCCTGGCAGCCGAGCTGGAAAGCCTGATCCTGCGTGAAGGCGCCGAAACCGTCGCGGCTTTCTATGCCGAACCGCTGATGGGCGCCGGTGGCGTGATCGTGCCGCCGCGCACCTACTGGGACAAGATCCAGGCCGTATGCCGCAAGCATGATGTGCTGATCGTGGCCGACGAAGTGATCTGCGGCTTTGGCCGTACCGGCAATATGTTCGGTTGCCAGACCTTCGGCATCCGCCCGGACGTGATGGTCCTGTCCAAGCAGCTGTCGTCGTCCTACCAGCCGATCTCGGCGATTCTGATCAACGATGAGCTGTACCAGGGCATCGCCGACCAGAGCCACAGCCTGGGCACCCTGGGCCACGGCTTCACCGGCAGCGGCCACCCGGTTGCCGCCGCCGTGGCGCTGGAAAACCTCAAGATCATCGAGGAAGACAACCTGGTCCGGCATGCGGCCGCCATGGGTGAAATCCTGCAGGCCGGCCTGCGCGAATTCGCCGGCCACCCGCTGGTGGGTGAAGTGCGCGGTGTGGGCCTGATCGCGGCTGTCGAGCTGGTTGCCGACCGCCAGGCCAAGGCCCCGTTCGAGGTGGTGGGCAAGCTCGGCCGCTACCTGGCCGGCCGCGCCCAGGCGCATGGCATGATCACCCGCAACATGGGTGACGCGATTGCCTTCTGCCCGCCACTGATCTCCACCGAGGCGGACATCCGGGCGATTCTGGAGGTGTTTGGTCGGGCCCTGGAAGATACCCAGCAGTGGGTTGACGCCAACCGCTGATTTATCGCCACCTCGTTCCCACTCCATTCCGCGTGGGAATTGCAGGAACGGGTCTTGCCCGCGATACAGGCAACGCGGTTTGTCTGTATCAGCGCAGTGATGCCATCGCGGGCAAGCCCTCCAATACAACGCAATCCCCCACCTGCTACGCTAAATACTTGCATCTCATTCACGGCGAAGGAGATCCCTCAATGGTCACCCATTACAGGGACGCCGGGCACCTGGCCTGTGGCCGCCATGGCGCATGCGGCCATTAACTGGCGCGCCTAATGGCAGCAAAAACTCAGCGAACTTCCCGGGCGGCAACGACTGCCCAGAGGGTTCGGCGGGCAGCCGTTCGTTTAGTTAACCCCACCGGAGCCGCACTGCAATGAACCCCCAACCTTCAGTGCACATGAAATGGGTCGCCATCCTTGCAGTTGCGGCCAGCCTGATTACCGGCTGCGAAAAGAAAGACGACCCGGTTTCCCAGGCCGAAAAGAAAGACGTTGCCCAAGGCGTCGCCGCGCCAGACATCGCCCAAACCAGGGCCATCGCCGAGGAAGCGTTCATCTATGGGCTGCCGCTGGTCATGAACTACGCGGTGATGTATGAATTCGCCGTGGATACGAGCAACCCGCAATACAAGGCACCGTTCAACCAGATCAGAAATGAAGCCCGCGTCTTTACCTACGAAGACACGGCCATCGTCACGCCCAACAGCGACACGCCCTACTCGATCCTGTGGATGGATTTACGCGCCGAGCCCATGGTGCTGTCGGTGCCCGCGGTGGATAAAAAGCGCTACTACTCGGTGATGCTCACCGACGCCAATACCTACAACTTCGGCTATATCGGCAGCCGTGCAACGGGAAGCGGACCGGGCGACTACCTCGTCGTAGGTCCCGACTGGAATGGCCAGACGCCCCCGGGTATCAAGAAGGTCTTTGCCTCGACAACCCCCTTCGCGGTCGCCGCCTATCGGACTCAACTCTTCAACCCCGCCGACATGCCAAAGGTGGTGAAGGTGCAGGCCGGATACAAAGCCCAACCACTGTCGGCCTTCCTCAAGCAACCGGCACCGCCGGCCGCACCGAAGGTCGACTTCCTCCCCGCCACCACGGCCGGGATCAAGGATAACTTCTATCAATACCTGGACGCCGCACTCCAATTCGTCCCACCGGCGCCAGAAGAAAAGGATCTGCGGGCCAGGCTGGCCAGCATCGGCATCGGGCCTGGCAAGACCTTTGAGTACAAGGACCTCTCGGCAGAACACAAGGCTGCCATCCTGCTGGGCATGAAGGCCGGTGACGAGAAGGTGGACGATTTCCTGAGCAACGGCATGAAGAATCTCAATGGCTGGAAGGTCGGTTCGTTCTTCGGCGACCGTGATTTCTTCAAGGGCAATTGGCTGATGCGTGCCAGTGCAGCCAAGGGCGGTATCTACGGCAACGATGCCGTGGAAGCCACTTACCCGATGACCCGTACCGATGCGTCCGGCGAACCGCTCGATGGCAGCAAACACAACTACACCCTCACGTTCCCCGCCGGACAGTTGCCACCGGTCAATGCCTTCTGGTCGGTGACCATGTATGACGGCAAGAGCCAGCTCCTGATCAAGAACCCCATCAATCGCTACCTCATCAACTCGCCGATGCTGCGCGGCATGCAGAAGAACAAGGATGGATCGCTGACCCTGTATATCCAGAAGGACTCGCCCGGCAGGAAGAAGGAAGCCAACTGGCTGCCCGCACCCAACGGCCCTATCTACCTTGTGATGCGCCTGTATTGGCCCAAGGGCACACCGCCGTCGATTCTGCCGGCCGGCGAAGGGACTTGGCAGCCTCCGGGGGTTTTGGCGGCCAAGTAGCTCGGAAAAACAATTCGCAGGATTACATAAAAACCAGCAGGAACCTGAAAGAGCCGTGGACGGCCAGAGGCATAACCTTGGTTTGCCTCTTGTGCATCCGCGGCCCGCCGCCAGGCAACATCGCTTGGGCGTCTGCCGGATGCGCCATTCCATCGACTGAAGGAAAAGCGCCCCCCATGAATGCTCTTGAACAGTTTGCCCGCCTCAGCGGTCGTCATTGGATAAACGGTGAATTGCAGGTCGGCATGAACCCCGCGAGTTACGACGTGGTCGACCCGGCCACCGAGCAGCGCATCGGCCAGATCGGCGATGCTACCCGCGAAGAAGTGAACCGCGCAGTCGCCATTGCCAACCAGGCGCAGCAGCGCTGGAACCGCAGCAATGCCTTGCACCGTGCCGAAGCCATGCACGAAGTGGCCGCCGAAATCCGCCAGCTGCGCCCGCTCTACGCCGAGATGCTCACCCGGGAAATCGGCAAGACCTACAAGGAGTCCTTCGACGAAGTCTCCTGGTCGGCCACCGCCGTGGATTACTACGCGGAACTGGGTCGGCATGAGATCGGCCGGGTCGCAGGCCCCGTGGTGGACGGGCAATTCAACTTCTCGCTAAAGGAACCGCTGGGCGTTGTGGTGCTGATTCTGCCCTTCAACTACCCGCTGTGCCTGCTCTGCTGGCAGGCCGCCGCCGCGCTGGTGGCCGGCAACGCGGTGATCATCAAGCCCTCCGAGCTGACCTCGCTGACCACCTTGCAGTTCGTCCAGGCCTTCGCCGAATTGGGCCAGGGCCTGGTCCAGGTACTGACCGGGGGCGCCGACGTCGGCCAGCAACTGGTGCGGCATGCCGATACGCACATGGTCGCGTTCACTGGCGGGATCGAGACCGGCCGCAGCATCGCCCGGGAATGCGCGGGGCAGTACAAGCGCACCCTGATCGAAACCTCGGGCAACGACCCCTTCATCGTCATGCCCTCGGCACCAATTGATATCGCTGCGCGCGGTGCGGCCTTCGGCGCCTACCTCAACTGTGGCCAGGTGTGCGCCTCCTCCGAACGCTTCTATGTGCACGAGGCGGTCTACGATGCGTTCGTCGAGCGCCTGGTCCATCATGCCCGGCTGATCCGCGTGGGCAATGGCCTGGACAAGGTCGACATGGGGCCGCTGGCATCCCAGGCCCAGCGCGAACGCTATGAGCGGATTCTGCACCGGGCCATCGAACAAGGCGCCCGCGTCGGTGCCGGCGGTGGCCGCCCGCGCGGGCTGGACAAAGGCTGGTTTGCCGAAGCCACGGTGTTGACCGACATCGCCGCGAGCATGGACATCATGCACGACGAAAGCTTCGGGCCAGTGGCGCCGATCTGCAAGGTGGCCAGCCTCGACGAAGCCCTGAGGCTCTCCAATGATTCGCGCTATGGCCTGGGCTCGACGATCTACACCACCAACCTGGAAGAAAGCATGCGCGCCAGCCACGAACTGGAAGCCGGCATGGTCTGGGTGAACGCCCCTCTGCTGGATAACGATGCGGGGCCGTTCGGCGGGCGCAAGCAATCGGGCATGGGCCGGCAACTGGGGGCCGAGGGGCTGGATAACTTCCGCCACAGCAAGTTCGTGATGATGGACCCGGCCGCCTCCGCCCAGGACTTCTGGTGGTTCCCATTCCGTGATGAAGATGCGTTCCCCGGGCAGCGCTGAGTAGCGTTTCACCCGACACCCCGCCGCGCTTTGCGGGCGGCGGGATTTTCGAAAGACATCTGGTGAGGGCCAAACAAATGCAACAACAAACTGGCGAACTGGAAAGACGCTTGCGCTTGCTGGAGAACCCGGCCGAGCAAGGCGAGGACTTCGATGGCATGAGTTGGTTCTGGCTGCTGCTGCTCGGCGTTGTCCTGCCGATCGTCGCACTGGTAGCGGGGTGGAACCTATGAGCGAGCCTCTCTCCACCTTGAACGGCACTACCGCAAGCGCCGCCGACGACAGCGCCATCGAAGCCGACAAAAGCGCCCTGCCCCTGCTGCGCCACGAGCGTACCTGGGGCAGCTGGAAACTCGGCATCTCCCTGGCTACCGCGGCGGCCGCGACCTGGTGCTACCTGATCGGCGGCTACGTCGGTGCCTACCTGCCCTTCACTCAGGGCGCCATCGCCCTGAGCGCCGGTTGCATGATCGGCATGCTGCTGGTGGCCCTGGCCGTGGTGCCGGTGTGCATGCGCTTCGGCGTCGACTCCATCGCTTCGGCCAAGCCACAGTTCGGCAACCGTGGCTGGGTACTGGTCAGCGCCATGCAGTTCATCTCGATCATCGGCTGGAACTCCCTGCTGTTGATCTTCTTCGCCAAGTCGACCACGCAACTGCTCCTGGCGCTGGGCTGGATCGAGGACGGGAACAGCGCCCTGCTCGTGCCGTTGACCATCCTGTTGGCCTGCTCGCTGGTGTTCTGCTTCCTCTTGAAGGGCTCACGCGGCGTCGATCGAGTTGCCAAGATCCTCGTCGTGCATGTGCTGGTCGGCTTCTGGGTGCTCTACATCATCGTCAGCCAGCGCTGGGACGAACTCTCCACCGCCGTGCCGGCGGCCGCCGCAACGGACAAGCTGTGGAACTACACCACAGGCGTGGAAATCGGCATCGCCTCGCTGCTGTCCTGGTGGCCCTACATCGGCGCCATGGTGCGCATGGCGCCCAAGGGCCGCACCGCTGCCCTGCCGATCATGCTGGGCATGTCCGCCCCGGTGCCGGCACTGAGCCTGATCGGCATCGCCGGGGTGCTGGTGTTGCAGGTCTCCGACCCTGCGGAGTGGCTGCGGACAATCGGTGGGCCTGCCTACGGCATCATCGCCCTGCTGTTCGTGGCGGCCGCCAACCTGGGGACCGCCGTGGCCGGGGTCTACGCGTCGGCCATCGGCCTGCGGCACTTCAAGGCACTGGAAACCTTGTCCTGGCCGGCACTGTTGTTAATCACCATCCTGCCGGTGGCCGCCGTCGGCCTGTTCATCCCCGAACTGTTCTTCGCCCACTTCGGCACCTTCCTGGCCTTCATCGGCGTGGGCTTTGCGCCCCTGTGCGGCATCCAGATCGCCGACTACTACCTCATGCGCCAACGTCGCGTCGGCGTGCGCGCACTGTTCGACAACGGCCCGGACAGCCCCTACCGCTTCTGGGGCGGCTACAACCCGGCGGCACTGCTGGCGATGGTCGCCGGCTGCGCCACCTACGTCAGCCTGCTCGATCCACTGACCTATGAAAGCCATGGCCCCTATGCCTTCACCACGGCGTCCCTGCCCTCGGTATTGGTTGCCGCACTGGTGTACTGCATCGTCACGCGGCTATGGGTACAACCCGCGGGCAAGGGCGGTTATCGCTAGCCGTCGTTGCGCTCACGAAAGCGTTTGGGGGTTTCCTGACTCGTCCTGTGGAAACAGGCAGTGAAGTGGCTCTGGCTGGAAAAGCCGGTCGCCAGCGCCACTTCACTGATCGGCGCATCTGTTTCGCGCAGCAGAACCTTGGCCCGCTCGATACGTCGTTGCAGCAGATAGTGGTACGGCGAAACGCCCATGGCCTGGCGGAAGGTATGGGCGAAATGGAAATGACTGGTCCTGGCCGCCGCCGCAATGTCTTGCACCGAAATATTCTGCGCCAGATGGTTTTCAATGAAGTCCAGTGCGGCTTTGAGCTTGTGCGGTGACAGCGCCAGACGCTCATCCGGCTCGTCGGGATGAAGGTTGCAATGGCTGCGCAGCAGTTCCAGGCAGAAGGTCTGGGTCAGTGCCTGAACATACGCCCGCGAACCCAACTTCTCCCCGCGCAATTCGTCGAGCAGACCCAGGCCGATGTTGTAGATCGCCTTGTTCTCCAGGCCTATCCCATCCATCAATTCAAAACCCGCCATGTCGATATCGCGGGCTGTCCGCTTCAGGACCTGCGGATCGAGGCAGACATGCAGTGAATCGATGGCTGATGTCCATTCCCAGGCGTTCTCCTGGTTGGCCGACATGATGGAAATCTGCCCCGGCTGGCTGTGCCCGCGCAGCCATTGGCCGTTGAGCTTTACGCCCAGATCGCCAGGGGTGTCGAGGTGGATCACGATAAAGTGCGCGGCAAGTGGCGGTGGCTGGATGTAGCCGCTGGGCGGGTGTTGGTGACGGCGTGCGGTGATCGATGCCCAGCCGCTGTCTTCGCTGGAGAGTTGCGCGGGGGTGGGCATGAAGGCAGCCCAGGCTTGGGGGGAAAGGGCGTTGGGGTGCTGGGGCGTTTTGCGGAGCATGGCCTCGCCTTTTTTGTTTTTTTGGCTGAGAGACGGTGCGATGGTGCTTGGGAAGCAATTGATCCTGGGGACTTCTAGCAGAGAACGAAATGGGATGCAAAAAACTGCTTGTGCAGCTCGGCGTGTTACGATGTCATTCACTGTATTACACCTGACTCGAAACGGAGGCTTCCATGTCGATGATGTCACTGCGCGTGCCAGATGATCTGGCGGAAACGCTTGCCTGCCTCGCAAAAGCCACCGGCCGCACCAAATCGTACCTCGCTGTAGACGCCCTGCGCGAATACGTGGAACGTGAAGCCTGGCAGATTGCGAAAATTCAGAAAGCTGTAGAGGAAGCTGACGCCGGCGATTTCGCCAGCGACGAAGAAGTCGCCGCGCTTAGAGCGAAAAAGTGGAGCGCGCATGAGGGTTGAGTGGCTCAGAGGGGCGTTAAAGGATCTTGAAGAGGAGGCTGCGTACATCGCGTTAGAAAACCCTGAAGCCGCCAACCGATTTTCTGAGGCTGTCTTTGCAAGCGTTGACAAGCTGGCCCTGTTTCCCGCCATGGGCCGCGAAGGCCGGATATCAGGTACGCGGGAATGGGCCATTGCGGACTGGCCGTATCTGATCCCCTACCGCGTTCGTAATAACCGCTTGCAGATTTTGTCGGTTTTTCATACTCGGCGTTCGCCCCCTTCTAGTTGGTAGGGGCTAGAGTAAAGCGCACTCATTTCTCGTCTGGGCAGTCGACCTTTGAACCTGACTCATTGGGAGGCCGGGGATAATCCCAATTAAAATATTTTCGCGAAGTGAGTAAGCGTCAGAACTCACCTTCGATGACGCCATCATTCCGCCTCTTTTCATCAGGCTCATCGAGAATTCTGATCGCAAGATTACTGTAGGCAGGCTCGCTATAACTCCTGTCTTCTACAAGCTTGAACACTTCGGTCTTGAAATTACACCCCCCCCTGACATCCTTGTACGTAACCCTATAATGACCGGGCTCGAGTTTATACAGGGTAAATGTTCGGCCTGCAGGTACATAAACATGGCGAACAGTTATGCCGCTTCCAAGCTGCTTGAGTTTCACATAAATAGAGGTCGAACTTTTTATGTTGTCGATTGTGAGCATTGACAGGCCATTTGCCGCCAGTATCCGTTCACCCTTGACGTAGCCAGCTGCGGTTGGCCACGGTGTGCCTTGCGGGTTCGCAGGCATGGGTACGCACAATCGAGGCTTGACGTTTTGAATGCCTGGGGTTGCCGCAGGTGGCCGGGTTGAAGTGGCAAGTGACGGTGGGGAAGCAGTGGTGGACGGTGCAGGTGGAATTGGCTGCTGAGTCGGCGGGCTCTGGTTTACATCGAAAACGCCGATTGCACGCAGACCATACGCCACGCCTACCAGCAAAAAGAGCGCTTTCTGAAGCCTGGACAGGAGTTTCTTTGGCCGTGGTGGGCGGGATGGCGGCTGGGGATCCTGAGAAGGCTCCGGTTGCGCATGCGCCTGCTGAGCGTGCAATTTTGCGAAGTGTGCGCGCATACGTCTTTCTTGCTCTGCCTCAATCCAGGCGTCGTGCTGCGCCCTTCGCACGGGGTCAGACAGCACTTCATACGCTTCGTTGATCAGCTGCATGTTTCGCGCAGCGTTCTTGTCTCCCGGGTTTTTGTCGGGATGGTGTTTCTGTGTCAGCGTTTTATAGGCGGCTTTTATGATCTCTGGCGGCGCATTTTTCGCGACCTTAAGCGTGTTGTAGTGGGTAGGAAAGTCCAATTCACTGGTAGCCATAGCTATTACTCGCCAAAGAGTACTGAAACTGCACACAGCCCTACCTGGCTACAAAACATTGAAATAGACAAGCGCATGATAGCCGATGATCAAAATACCACCCAACGAAGCTATACCACCAATGAGCGCGACAATGCCTTCTATAAAACGCGTGATCAACATACGTGTATAGGAAGGGAATTGTTCCAAACCTACTCCAGTTCTACGGTAGAACTTGCGGCGCTCCACCCAATGGCGCGTGCCCCAACCAATCACTATAAGAGTTATGCCGATTAGAAACATGGACACGCCCTCCCTAATTGCCGCCGCCAGTTAAAAAATATAGCAGTGAACGCGTGTTTGAGTCGCAGGCCTTGAGGGGCGCAAGGCATCAAGGCGTCAACGTTCAGATCCAGAATTCAGTCACTCATCACCTCGTTGGAACTACGGCCGTCAGCCCTCCGCCATCTGGAGTGACACACATGAGCTTGTCACAAGGACACGGCACTTCCTGAATTGACACAGGCCCGGCAGGTGGGGGCACTTGCCGGCGCCGATCAGCCATGGCTGGCGATAGCCTTGCGAGAAGTGGCGAACACGGAGTTGCAGTAGCGAAGCGCCCGTTCGGCAACAACGCCCGCTGACCTTGCAACCGGTAGTGCAGTCACGAGCTTCGCTCTGCTGTTGCATGAGTTTGCAACGAACGCAGCAAAATATGGAGCCCTCTCCGTACCGGGTGGACTTTTGGATATCTCCTGCAGCGAGACGGAGGATCTGTTCATTCAGCAGCTCTGCCTTTCGATAGAGATGTCCACAGAGCGCATCGTTGCAGTGGCCGCTCCAACGGGAACTTCAGGATACTGGTCAGGTCGATAGAAGCCCCATCTTCAGTGATGACGGGGTAGTGAACCAACCCCGGCCGAGCAGCGCTGGAGGCCTGTTTTACGACAGTGCCGTCTGAGACCAACCGAGTCCATCCCCTGATGCAAACCAAGAGTCTTCTGCCGGGTCTCATCCTGGTGTTCTGCGCAGCCGCGTCGCTTTGCTCGGTTGCTGCCGAGCGAAGAGCCTCCCAGCAAAGTAACAACGCATCAACCACCCTAATGGAAACCGCCTCGCAGCAGTTTGAGGATGGCCAGTTAGACCAAGCCGCTGCCACGTTGGAGCGTGCGCTGCATATCCAGCCGAACAATCCCGCGACGCTGCACTACCTCGGTGTGTTGCGTCTTCAGCAGGGGCAGTACCAGCAGGCTGAAGCGCTGGCGGCGCGCTCCAACATGCGGGTTGGTCGCAACGTCGAGTTACGCAACCGCAACATCCAATTGATCCAGGCGGCGCAGCAGGCTCAGGCTTCGAGTACCCCACCCAACGCCGAAGAGGACCTGGTTGCAGTACAGGAGGGTCTGGATGATGAAGTCGAAAGGCGCCGCGAAGCAGAAATTGCCGCTGCCGAGCAATCCGCCCCGGAAACTGAGGAGCACTCTGCCACCTTCGCTCCCGCAGAGGCAGAGTGGGAATCGGAATCGCGGGCGGTTGGCAGGCCACGTTCCGAAGGAGAGTTTCAAGCGACTTCCTCCGAGCCAGATCCCGCGTTCGACGAGATGGACATTCCCCGCGGCCATTGGCCGCCTCCGGGCAAATGCCGAATCTGGTTTCCTGATCGCCCGCCGGGGCATCAGCCCGCCCCTGGCAGCTGCAAGAAGCTGAAATATCGGATTCCGTTCGGGGCCTACCTGGTGGGCGGCTGAGTTCACGAAGGGATACAACTCCTCGGGGGATCAAAGCTCAGGGAGTTTTTTCAATTGGTCAGCCAGAAACCAGCGATTTTCGTTCCGGTTCTGACTGTCAAACCTACTCTAAAATGTTTTTACACTGCCTCGGCCAGAAGCGGCCCGAGGCTCCGGGCTTGAGCGGGTCCGCTATCACATTGGTCATTGCCGCGGAGCACTCTAAAAGTAGACGTTCCTATAACCAGGGAAGAGTAGAATTCCAGTACATAGTACTCGTCGGGAGGTGTCATGAGGCGTGTGGTGTTCAACCAGAAAGGTGGCGTTGGGAAATCCAGCATTGCTTGCAACCTCGCGGCAATCAGTGCCTTTGAGGGCTACCGCACATTACTGATTGATTTGGATGCCCATGCAAACTCCACCCGTTACCTGACGGGTCTGGGCGGTGATGATGCCCCCCTTGGAATCTCGGACTTCTTCAAGCAGACGCTTTTCCCGGGGCCTGCCTTAATAAAACCTCACGTCAATATCCACGAAACGCCCTTCAACAACCTCTACTTGATTGCGGCCTCGCCGGAACTGGGCGACCTTCAATCGAAGCTCGAGACACGATTCAAAACTCAGAAGCTGAGCAAGCTGCTCGACAGGCTCGATGAAGATTATGAGCGGATCTACATTGATACACCGCCCGGCCTGAACTTTTACAGCATCTCGGCATTGATTGCAGCCGACCGCTGCTTGATCCCATTCGATTGCGACAGCTTTTCTCGTCAGGCGATTTACGCTGTGCTTCGAGAAATCGAGGAAATCAAAGGTGACCATAACGAGAGGCTCGAGGTTGAAGGCATCGTCGTTAACCAATACCAGGTCCGCAATGCTCTGCCGCAACGGCTGCTCGAAGAATTGATTGGCGAGAAGATGCCGATACTGCCTGTGTATCTGATGAGTTCAGTGAAAATGCGTGAGTCACACCTGGCATGCAAACCGCTGATCTATCTGGATTCGCACCACAAGCTATCCCGGCAGTTCGAGGCGCTGTTCGACTTGCTGGAAGAGCGTCCCTGAGCCCTGACCCGATCGTGTTTCGCTGATGAATGCTTTGCGCCAAGTCCAGGTGTAGTGGTCTAATGAAACCGGACACCCATTTAGGCGAGAATGCTCGCCAGATCGAGGTGTCAAATGACCAAACAACGCCGTTCCTTTTCCGCTGAATTCAAACGCGAGGCTGCCGACCTCGTGCTCAAGCAAAACTACAGCTACATCGAAGCCAGTCGTTCACTCGGCGTCGGCGAGTCGGCACTACGCCGCTGGGTTGAGCAGGTTCAGAAGGAGCGCCAAGGTGTCACCCCGCTAAGCAAAGCGCTGACCCCGGAGCAGCAGAAAATCCAGGAACTGGAAGTCCGGATCGCCCGCCTTGAACGGGAAAAATCGATACTAAAAAAGGCTACCGCGCTCTTGATGTCGGAAGATCACGAGCGTACGCGCTGATCAATCAGCTTAGCGTCCACGAGCCGATTGATTGGCCGTGCAAAGTGTTTGAAGTCACCCGCTCGTGTTACTACGCCCAGCGTCTCAGGCGCCGGACTCCTGATATTGAGCGGCTTCGGCTGCGCAGTCGGGTCAATGAACTGTTCACAGAAAGTCGTAGTGCTGCGGGCAGCCGCAGCATCTTGTCGATCATGCGTGAAGACGGCGAGCAACTGGGGCGATTTAAGGTACGCAGCTTGATGCGTGAGCTTGACCTCGTGAGCAAACAGCCAGGTTCTCATGCCTATAAACGAGCGACGGTCGAACGGTTGGATATCCCGAACATCTTGAATCGGGAGTTCGATGTCTCGGCCCCCAACCAAGTGTGGTGCGGCGACATCACCTACATTTGGGCCCAAGGGAAATGGCATTATCTGGCTGTTGTGCTAGATCTTTGCGCGCGCCGGATAGTGGGTTGGGCATTGTCGGAAAAGCCGGACGCCGAGCTGGTTATCAAGGCACTGGATATGGCCTATGAGCAACGAGGAAGACCTCAGGGCCTGCTGTTTCACTCGGATCAAGGGTCGCAGTATGGGAGTCGTTTATTTCGCCAGCGGCTGTGGCGTTATCGCATGCGCCAGAGCATGAGCCGCCGGGGTAATTGCTGGGACAATGCGCCGATGGAGCGTGTGTTTCGCAGCGTGAAAACTGAATGGATACCGACCATGGGCTACCGAACTGCTCAAGAAGCCCAGCGCGATATCAGCCATTTCTTGATGCATCGGTACAACTGGATTCGCCCCCATCAATTCAACGGTGGGCTGGCGCCAGCTCAGGCCGAAGAAAAACTTAACGTCGTGTCCGGGATTAGTTGACCACTACAAGGTTGCCTCTGCTAATCTGGCGGGATTAACGATTGACGACCTCTGGATCTCTCATCAGACACCTCTTTGTGCCTGGCATTCTCGCCTTGCGCTACTCCACATTCAGGTTTTCCTTGAGATTGGATGTTTGTTCAGGAGAGAGCGGAGTTAAGATCTGAAATAATCAATTCCAGATTGTTTTGGCAGGATACCGTTTTGCAGATAGCTCTTTGATGGTAGGGTCATCGCTGCACTCGGAAAATGCCGAGTGTTACCCTTTTATAACGGCAAGGAGGCCAGCCATTGGAGCATCGAAATGGAAGGCGTGAACAAGGCTAACGCAGTAGCAGAAACCATCAAGCAATCAATCGCATCACTTCGGGAAGCGGCAGACAAAATGTCTGCTGCCGGTCGTCAGGCTGAAGCTGACGCTATCAACTTCGCACTCGATGATCTTCAAAAATCGCTGAAGCGCATCAGGGTTGATGAATGCGGGCAGGTAAAAGCGGTGCACTGATGCACCGCCTGATCTGATCCCCTTCACTGGCCTGGTATACGACCTCGACGAGAACTGGTCGCTGTACGGCAGCTACACCAGCATCTTCAAGCCACAGAGCCGCATGACCGAACAAGGCACCTACCTCGACCCTCTCGAAGGCGAAGGTTATGAAGTCGGCAGCAAGGCCGCCTTCTTCGACGACCGCCTGGACCTTGGCCTGGCCCTGTACCAGATTGAACAGGACAACCTGGCCGTGGCCATTCCTGGCGTGTTCGCCCCGGACGGCAACCAGGCCTACCGCGCCGAGTCGGGGACCAAGACCCGTGGCTTCGAGCTGGAGATCTCGGGTGAACTGGCCGCCGACTGGCAAGCCAGCGCCAGCTTCAGCCGCAACATCATGCAGGACAGCGAGGGTGGCAAGCTCAACACCAACGTCGCGCAGAACACCGCCAAACTGTTCACCACCTACACCTTCCGGCAGATCGGCAACGACCTGACCCTCGGCGGCGGCGTCAACTGGCAGAGTGAAATCTACAGCGATGGCATGGGCCCGCTGGGTGTGCGCTTCACCCAGGATGACTGTGCCGTGGTCGACGTGATGGCGCGCTATCCACTGACCAAGCAACTGAGCGCCACCCTCAACCTCAACAACCTGCTGGACGAGGAGTATTACACCAGCACTTCCTCCAGCTACTTCGGCCCGCCGCGCAATGCAACGGTCGGGTTGCGTATGGAGTTCTGATGGGTACTGCCAGGTTGTTGCGTTACACCGTGACAACCTGGGGTATGAAAATGTGTTGAGTTGCATCCTCTTCGACGTAACTCAAGACAAATTACTATCTTGATTTTGCTTTAAGGAATTATCCTACAACCCGTGTCGCCCTCCTGACGGTTGCGTTGCTTTGGTCTGCACTCTACGCTCGTTCGGTCGCTGCAAAATCAGTGACCGAGTGTGCAAGCTCGAGTGCATATAGAACCAAACAGCGCTATAACCCTCTCCGGAGTACTTTCTTCGCGAAGTGTTTTATGGCGGCTGTGCGTGGGAGGCCTTCGCGCCTGCCGGGTCCTGTATCCTCGGTCTTGCACACCTGCGCACAGCTGCCACCCACTCGTGTGCAAGCGAAAAGTGGTAGCTCCTATTTACTGGTACAGGAGCTTTATCATGATCAAGATCGTTCCCGATCCACCGCCTGGTGGCAAACTCTACAAGACTGTAACTACCCCGTTCGGCAGCTGTGATGCAGGGCATGGGTCTTTGCTCGCCGTGTGTGCCGGGATTAATGCGGAAGATGCGTTGGTGCACGCTTCGCTTGCGCTAAAAGGTGCGCGGGATACTGCCCACCATGCCTGTATGAACACTGAGGCGAATGAGGGGTTGTTGTGGTCGACATTTCATTCCATCGAACTGGCCAAGGCGCTGGTGGATGCGGTGGTGGATGGGGTTGAAATCGAGGGGGATGGACGTTCGGCCAAAGCTGAGCGCTAAGAGCTGAGTTCCCTAATTGTTTTCTCGTAAGACGTTTGCCAGCAACCCTCGGTGTCGAGATTTGCTGGCATTCTTCTAACACACAATCGACACTTTCTGATCGTAGCGGTACCTCTGTCTCCGGGGGTACCATCCACGGCAATCCAGCAGCGCAGCCCCATCCACGGGTTACAACAAGGCGATCATGAAAGTAATTTCCTTCACAGCGATACTCTTGGCCATCACGACTGGACCTGCACTCGCTTCCAGTACCGAGCAATGGGCCGAGTTCGACAAACAAGTCATTGCCTCGTGTACCAAAGCGAGCCAACTCAAACAGGCCGTGGCCGTAGGCCGAACAGCGCAGTTCGATGATCGGGTCGGTTATGTTGCGGTACTGCTGCAGGGGCGTTATCCCCAGGCTCATATGAAGAACAAGGTAGGGCAGGAGCTCTGTCTGTTTGATAAAAAAGGCAAGACTGCTTACGTTACTGAATGGGATTCGGTTATGCCTGCGC
This sequence comes from Pseudomonas sp. LS1212, assembly GCF_024741815.1. Taxonomy (NCBI): domain Bacteria; kingdom Pseudomonadati; phylum Pseudomonadota; class Gammaproteobacteria; order Pseudomonadales; family Pseudomonadaceae; genus Pseudomonas; species Pseudomonas sp. LS1212. Next base: position 1,790,511 of record NZ_CP102951.1, on the reverse strand, counting down.
CTTTGCAAAAATAGGGCGAAAAAAGGGGGCGTATCGCAATTTCAGAGCTTTACGGTTTCTGGATATGCACCGTTCCAACCATCCCCTGTCCAACCTTCAAAATTCCATTCCTGATAGACACCACCTCCCTCGCCCCATCCTTTCCAGATTTCCGGTGCTCCCACCATCTGCTCCAAACACGTCACCCGCCCTCTCCCGTCGCTTCAGCGTGGCGCCGATGATGGATTGGATGGACTATTGCTAAGCCCCTTGTATTACGCGACCTCTAGACAATTCTATTTTTACCCGTACCATTTTTGTACCACCCAAACATTTAAACGAAATCCGCTGCCGGGCTTTTTGCTGGGGCAGCAAACGGCCAAAAGCTGCCTGCTGGAACCGGCTGAAATCGCCCCATTAGTTGCCATTCAGCATCATCACTATCGTGCCCCCTGATTCTATTTTTTGAGCAGGGAATAACTAGTATCTTTTTAATTCATTTTTGCGCATAGCCATGGCTGGCTAAACTTTTGGACGACAACTACATTTGTGTGCATCTTAGTCAAAAGCCACGTCATTAGACTGTGGCTAGAAGGGTAATATTATGAGCGTTCTGCATGTGCTTGTTGTGCGTTGTGGATTACTGGTTGTCTTGGCTGGGCCGGTCGCTGCCGAGTCGATGACTAGGCAGGAGCTGGAAAGTGAGGCTGAGTATTGGGAAATAAAGGCTCAAGAGATGCAACTTCTAAAGAAAAAATTGTGTTACGGAGATAGGAGATTTGTGGAGTCGGTGGCTGATCTTAGAGATGGCGGGCATGAGAAAAAAAGTATGCTTGAGAGAGCTGAGTACCGCTTTAGCGAGGTTTCCTCAATGAACGAGGCGGACAAGAAGCAGAAATTAGATTTGATAAAGCTTGTGTGTGATAGCCCTATGCTGTCAAAAGGGGAGTTGGGCGAATTTGTTTATAACAACTGTCTCGTCAGAAATCATATTTCTGATAAAAATTAGACTTTAATATTATCTTGGATATACTGCATTTATTGCTCATTACTTGCCAGTCCACTACTGTACGATTAAGAGAGCGCAAAGAGCGCCGAGCGACCTGATTGGCGATTGTGCGTAAGGTTAACGCAGAGGGCTTAACGTGAGACGCTGGTGTGTCACGGCGGTTAGAAGCGGCCAATAGATAGGGCAAAAGGCCCAGCAAAGCAGGGCTCTTTGCATCGACTGGCAGCGCTGGAAGTACGGCATGCGCCACCTCTATGTAAATACATTCCTTGTGCGGTGTCATACCTGACGCAGTATGGTGTGTTGAGCCCAGTAAACAGCTTATGATAAGCATTAATACAGGCAGTGTTAAGCTATATAATTCAAAGCAACCACCGCCAAAAAGCAAGCTATACTGTTTTTTTGAAAAAGCCGCCGGCCACCAAAGTCAGGATAGCAGAATGAAAATCACGGTATTTCCCATACTCCTGTTCTTATGCTGCACAATAGGGCAAGCAGAGCCAAGCAAGGAAGATGTTAAGTTTTGTGAGAAAACAGCCATAATTGCGCTTGAGATTGCGGAGAAAAGAAACGAAGGGAAGTCTATAGACATGGCACTTGAAGAAGTCTTTTCGGAAGCCCAAGAGCCGCCCCCTGAGTCAATGGTAAAATTTGCCTCTGATATATACGATAGTCCTGGCATAGCTCCCATTGAGTATGCCAGGGCGATATACAATGTCTGTTATGCGGAGCGGGACCCTAGTATAGAGGAAGAGAAATACAACATGTGTCTCAAATTTTCCAAGCTCGCAGAAAATATCATAAAAGGTCGCGAGGCTGGCATGTCTCTAGAGGAAGTGAGAACGATGATAACACCGCAAGGGGCTTCAGTAGATACGCAGCTAAGTTACGCATCGCACGTTAAAACTTTCTTCGAACTAATAGGTTTTGCATCGGATGGAACGAAAGTCTTTACCTTCAGCACATGCTACCAAACACAAATAAAAATAAAAAAAACATGAGCGCCGAAATTAATGTGGATGGCCATTGCGGATTTTAAATTGAATCCGAGTGGGAAAGGAGGCGGATTTATATTTCTACTCTAATTATCCACTTCCTGGCTTCGCAGCCTCGGCGCCGACGACAGTGAGTCTAATTGCGAGAGCGCTCTAAAGCTTACGGGGGTTCTAATGCCGGTTACGACCGGAGCCGCAACGGGATGAGACGCTATCGACCCGCCTTGTAGGACCGCAATGCAGATGCCAGGTAGGCCCTTTCGGATGCGAGGGCGTGAATAGGCCCTGCTTCCTTGGAGACCTCAAAGTCTCATAGCGTGGCCAACTCAGCTTGGTACGGATCCGTCCACTTTTGGCCGGCTGCCGCCTTTCGCGACGGACCGCTTCGGGTCGATTGCTGCCTTTGCCGCTTCGGAGTTTCACTCAATGCAACCGAGGTGAAGGCCCGCCTAGGGCTTGGCGCTGATACTCGTGAACAGCAGTGAACAGCGCTTCCGCTTCCAGGCGCAGCTTTTCCACTTCTTCCGCAGGCTGCACCTCTTGCGCTTCGTAGTACCGGCGTAACGCCTGCATCGCATGCTCCATCAGCGGCTCGCCTGCCTGCATCTTTTCGCCCAGGCTCTGGTCTTCCTTGCTATCTCTATCCTTACGCATCGAGTCCACCGCTTCCGATTACTTTGCCAGCGCAGTATAGACGTCCTTACGCTACTACCCGGCATCCTCCTGATCAGAACTGCACGCCCAATTTACCGCATCGGAGCTTCCGAAAATGACAGGCTGAGATCGACTGTGGACATTCACGCAACGCGTTCTCTTAGCAACCAGCGCTTTTACGCCATGATGGATTGGACATATGTTGCTCGGCCGCATTGATTTACAAGGTCTCTAGCTACACGTGAAACCTAAAGTAAAATTTTTGTACCACCGTTTCCGCGCCTAAACTGACTCATCTGGCTGTTGCCAAATAACCAAGCTCTTTTTTAATCCAAGGCCAATGCCTCGCTATCCACCGCATTTCTGGATTAGGGCTGCAAATTTCTCAGGATGATCAATGGACAAATTGGAGGCCTCTTCGCCATTACTGAGAATGGCACACTCCGGTGATGACGGGGCAGTTGTTTTCGAGATAACCGGTTTGCTTGGCGTGCTTGCCTGATTGAAGGTTTTGGTGGGGGGGGCAGGTTGCGGGTAGTGCATCTCCATGTTCTTAATGGAGTTCCGTAAATCTTGTATTTCCCCAAGCATTTGTTGCTGCATGTTCCCCAAGGCCGTAAAGCTTTCACTCTGGATCGCTTGAATAATAGGATTATTACTCATTAGCCTTGAATCCAAAGTCATCTTTTTAAAGCCCCAATTATAAAACTGATCAGTTACCTTCACCCCATACGGATTGAGCTTTCCATCTTCATTAAATACGGAATTAATAAACGCATGCTTATTGGCTTCAGTGAGATGCTCAACCACCTTATCATTCAGGTATCCTATTGGATCCCTTAATACATGGTAATCTTCCTTTATCTCGGAAGCCAGTGTATCCGCCTTGATGACATCTGAAAGCATTTTGTCGGTCTTAGGCGATCCAAGACCTTCTTGCGACTTGGCCTGTTTCATGCACTGAGTAGCGTCTTCCGAAGCCCTGACCAGTGCACAATGATACTCGGCATCCTGGCAGTGGGGCCAGGCTATGATCCCCTTGTGTACTCGTCCGGTCAAATCGTTACACTCTTCGCCCTTGGAAATATTGGCCCTTGTCGAGGAGATGCAACTCAACTCTTTTTGGAATTGATCATGTAGCGCTTGATAGGCCTCATCCTTATAGGCCTTGCAATTCTCGACGGTCTCATTAAAGGGACGATTCGGGACAACTTTATCACCGGCCATGGTGATGTCTGGAATAATGGCTATAGCGAACAGCAACAATGACCCGCTCATCACCCATTGGCGTTTTTCCAAAAAAGTGTGACCACGTAGACTCCAGAGTGTGCGATCCATGTTCTTATCAACCCTTCAGTGCATTGAGAGAGATGATCATAGGGGCCATTGGTTGGTTCTTTTGAAACACATCAAATTCGCCGCCGATGCCCTAGAGGCAATGGCGCCATATTTATTGACAATCGCCGCACACAAAGCCGAATCGTGTATACCTGAGCAGTGGGTAACAGATACCTTCCCGGAGTTGATCGCCTTTTCAAATTCCGCGTCGGTCGTACCAAATGCATCAACCTGTTGCACGGTACTTAGAGCCTCACTCGCCGACTGATCGAACGCGTCGGCCTGCTGGAGTGATTGTTGTATCGCGACCTGCGGGGAAAGACCCTGTTGATTAATGGTTGACATCATGGCAATCATGTCAGTAGCAAGAATCGAATCCCTTACTTTATTAATCATATCCGGACTGAACTTTTTTAGGCGAGTAGACAAATAAGAAAGATTCTTTTCGCACCCACTACCTGGCTTATATTTAGAGTCATCAAACGTCCCCGCATCATAGGAAGGTGCATCCGTGACACTGGGGGTTGAAGTGGAGTTCGAGGCTAGGATGGCTGAACCCGCGTCGTCTGAGTCACTACTGCCTGCGCTAAATACATTGAGTGATTGCTGCATTATTTGTTGACCCTGCGCCGCATCACCCGACGACTGTGTGACGGCTAGCCCTAATAGCACACTGAAGGCAGCCCCCAGCATGTCAAAAGTATTATGGTCTGTGCTTTGAGAACTGCCGGTATCGGTAGAAGCGCATGACGTCAGTACCAATTGAGCGGCCAAGTAAATCGGGACGTATTTTTTCATCTTACTCTACTCACGAGTTTCACGAGTTTTTTATTTGACTAACCATCCCTTTAGCCACACCGAAATAAGAGTCCAACAAATTCAACTATAGAAGCACTCTAATGTTTCGCAAAAAATATTTTTTTGTAAATCTGATGAAACAGTATCGCCTAATTTTAGCGAGCATAAGGACAACGACTTGATGCAGTCGTGTTAGTGGAAAAACTCCATATTTCAGCAGCGGCAAATGACGACACCGGTGTGGCAAAGACACCAGCAACGGCTCAACCTCTCGAGCCTCGCCTCTCCCCATTTATCCAAGCACTTCTCTTCCTGCAGTTCCCCCTAAACTTCCCCGCTCTAAATTTAAATTTTCTGCTTTCTGCACCGCAGCAGCCGAACATATCAGAACCTCTGAAAATCTCGCCAGAGAGCTACTCAAACAATAGGAAACACCAGAGAACGCATAGCATCACTCACCTGTACTGCTTAAGAAACTCCCCAAGCGCAATTAAATTTATGGTTGATTAAATTAACGCACACCAGAATTTTGACCGACAGCCCCTCCAGATGGAGATGATTGATTGGTTCTTTCTTTCTTCGGCATCCTTTCTACCGCATGAGGATCATAACAACCACCACCGATATCAAGGCCACCATCATTCGGACAGTTACTAAATCCATTTGTTGTGTTGGCACCTTGAGTTGGTGACGTCCAGGTCTCCTGAGCCTGTTCTGGCGTTAACGTGCCACCCAAACTCACAACATCGACCATACCCGAAACCACAACACCTACAGTCGAGCGAAAAGCCACGGCCACGTAATCGCCTCGATCAGCAAAATCGCCAATCTCTTTAAAGTTTTTCTGTGAGTAAGCACAACCTGAAATAATAATCGTAGCAGCAGTAATTGATAAGATTCCAAAGTTCATGGCAGGCGGCCCTTGATTTATTCTTCTTTAACGCCATCCATTGCACTTTCCGAAAGCATAGACTACTAAAATACAATAAATAATTAAGAGCTATAATGTTTGGAAATAATAAAAATCCTTGAATTCAATATTTCTTATTAACGTACCAGCCGCTATGAAGATAACCGAACAGATGCCTTCACCTTTGATGGCATGGTGAGCCCAGAAGGTGATCACCTACGTCTAGTGCTTCGCACTTCGGTCTAACTTGGAGTGATCAGGGGCCTCCACTTTATTGCGAAAAACGGCAGAACCTGCCGCCTTGTTGAAGCGGCGCGGATGGTCAACGGGAGAATGCTTGAGGGTGTTGAAAATCCTGATGCCTACAGGGCGTTGGTTAATCTGGCGCAGGAAGCGTTCGAGGAAAAAAGTTGGGCACGGTACCGGATGCTACGGGACCGGGTGAGATACTCGCCGTTTAAGTGCTGTCCGACCTGATGTGATTCGTTCGCTCAGCGCGAAGATTGTGAGGCTTGCCACGGGCAGGGATTCGTTCCATGCGACCCGGGAGAACGGGGATGTACGGAAGACTGAGCCAGTACCGTGGCATCCACGATTTTGTGGATGCCTTGAGCATGAGCTACCCGCTGGCCAACAGCGTCGGCGAGCAGTCGCTTGAACGATACAACGTCGCTCCGACCACCCGTGTGGCCCTACTCCGCCTGGAAGACGGAGTGTTGCACGCGGACCTGTTGCGCTGGGGTTGGCGGCCGCACTGGGCCAAAGACCGAGCTGCACCAATTAATGCACGGGTAGAGAAGGTCGCTCATGGCCCGTTCTTCCGGGCTATCTGGCCGCACCGAGCCATCGTACCAGTCGACAATTGGTTCGAGTAGGTCGATGAAGGCGGCCCCAAAAAGCAACCCTACCTGATCAGGCGTCGTGATGGCCAACCCTCACTTTGTGCCGGCATTGGCCAGTTCAGCGCCAGTACTGGGCAGGCCAACACTGAGCCGAACGAGCATGATGGATTCGTCATCATCACCGCCGACAGTGCCGGCGGCATGGTCGACGTGCACGACCGGCGCCCGATAGTCCTGACGCCGGAACTGGCCAGGGAATGGCTGGCCCCCACCACCTCCAAAGAGCAAGCCGAGCAGATCGTCCTTAGCCTGGGCGAACCCTCAGAGGTGTTTGAATGGTACCGAGTCAGCCCAGCAGTGGGGAACGTGAGAAATCAGGGGCCAGACCTGGTCCTACCCCACGCTTGAGCCAGTAGCCCTAAATCAAGTAGCCAGTGCGCCAGTGCCTGCGCCGACAGCATCAGAACAACCCTCCTAGATCGGCGGGCACCCAGTTCATGATCACAAGTTCACCCGTTACATCCGCCTTACCTTGGCGCTGATTGGTGTTGCTGTAGCGAATGTCCAGGCACTCGAAGTGAAAGCCCTCGAAAGCACGCCGGATGTCAGGGTGATCGTTGATGCTGACCATCACCTTGCCCTTACAGCGCCGCATGAATTCGGCCATGCGCTCGTAGTTTTCGAAGGGGAAGCCGACCCCATACCCTGCGGTCTGCCAGTACGGTGGGTCCATGTAATGGAAGGTGTGCGCTCGATCATAGCGCTCGGCACACTCCAGCCAGGAAAGGTTTTCGACGTAGGTCCCCGCGAGTCGCTGCCAGGCAGCTGAGAGGTTTTCCTCAATCCGCAGCAGGTTGATGGCCGGACCGGTTGTCGCGGTACCGAAAGTCTGCCCGGTCACCTTGCCACCAAACGCATGCTGCTGCAGGTAAAAGAACCGGGCGGCGCGCTGGATGTCGGTGAGGGTTTCAGGCCGGGTCATTTTTTGCCATTCGAAGATCTGACGCGAGCTAAGCGCCCATTTGAACTGGCGGACGAATTCCTCCAGGTGGTTCTGCACCACCCGATAGAGCGTCACCAGGTCGCCGTTGAGATCGTTGAGCACTTCAACCGGCGCAGGCTGTGGACGCATGAAGAACAGCGCAGCACCACCGGCGAAGACCTCGACGTAACATTCATGAGGGGGAAAGAGAGGGATCAAGCGGTCGGCTAGACGGCGTTTGCCACCCATCCAGGGAATGATTGGAGTCGTCATTTGATAGCAAGTCTTTACTGTATGGATAAACAGGTGTTAGGCTCGCCGCGCTTTGTGCACGGAGCAGGAGCCTCGGCTGGACTTGCAGGAAGGGTCTGCGGGTTCGGCGGGTCGAGCGGATGTTGACGCATCCACTCGGCCCGCTCCTTTTCAACTCATTGTGCGATTGCTCGCACGTAGGCCTGACAGGTCTTCAGGGCAATCAATCCTTGGTCGCCGTGATTGGTGATGCTGATAATTCGTCGAGCATGCGCTGGGTCAAGTTCGGCTCGTATGGCTCCATGAACCACGCCGCCGCTGCCGGTGGCGGCTGGCACCCCACAGCCACTATCCTGGGCGGTGCTGTCGAGTAGGACTGACAGCCGCAGATCAGCAGTAGCAAGGCGGTCACGCAAGCGGGCGTGAGTCTGTTGGGCATCAAGTAATTCCTTGTAGTGGGTTTGATCATTCACCTGCAGGCGATCTTCCAGCGCCCGGCGCCGGACCTGCTCTGCCACCTGCCAATCGATCACCGCCGTGGCGGCGGCTTCGCGCTCAGCCGTGTAGGCCCCGGCCTGCTCGGCCAGCGTCTTGCCGTAGCTGTTCGCCTGCCACAGCCAGGCACCCCGGCCGCCCAGGGCGAGTCCCAGCAACAACGCTACGACTGCCAGGCGCCAATCCAGGGCTTTCACTGCAGCACCTCCAGCGCTCGGTCATACAGCGCCTGCCGATCAGTCATGCCGTTGAACCCACCGTTGATGCGCCTGGTGATCTCCCGGAAGTCCCCCTTATCAGCCAAGGTGTTGAGCCCCTTGCTCTGCCAGTACCAGCCTGCCGACATCGAGGCGTACACCGGCTGTTCGAGCAACTCGGGGGTGTTGAGCAACCGGCTGTCACTGAACAGGGCTTCGCTGCAGGCCTGGTAGTTGGCCCGCCCGGTCACCTGAATCAGGCCACGACCGCGATACTTCTGGCCGTCACCGTCTGCCTCGGGCGTGTTGCCCAAGCGCTGGGCAAGCCTGCCGGTGTCGTACTTGGCCAGGTAGGCACTGCCGCCCAGTTCGCGGACGTAGAGGAACTGGCCCGATTCATGGCCGATCTGGGCGATGAAGGCCGCCATGCGCAAACGGGTAATGATGGCGTACTTGCCCATGGCGGCATTCAGGCCAGGAACAAAAACGCCGGCGTTGCGGCCGGCGTGGGGAAGAATCTGCAGCAGCTGCTGCGCGGTGATAGACATAGGGCTTCTCCTTTGATGGGCACTCAGGCCGTCGGTGACAGTTGCACCACTTGCAGTGGCTTGGTTGCTTTCTTTTTCTTGCCTTTGGCCTTGGCCTTGCCCTTCTTGCCGCCGTTGCACTCGACCGTGGTGGTCCAGCCGGACTGGGTGAAAACCTGCTCCACCGAGTCCACCAGGTACTCACCGTCGAGACCGCCTTTGAAGCCTTGGGCGTTAATCATGCGTTCGGCAAACAGGTCGGTGCGGCCAGGCATTTCCAGGCGCACGCCGGCGGTGCTGCGGTTGAACGCGGCCAAGCGTGCCTTAGCGGCTTGTTCGGCGGCGGATTTGTTCGGGTAGATATGCCGGTCGGTGTGGACCGGCGGCAGGCCATCCGGGGATTCATCGTTGCCCAGCTCGACCACCTTGAGCGCACCGGTTTTCTTGTCCTGATGCTTGGCTTGCACGGCCTTGTGGGTGGTCTTGTCGCCCAGGCGGAACTGATAGCGGCTCACGTCCTGGCGGGTAATGGTGACCGTGCCCAGGGCCTTGCCGCTCGCGCTCTGCCCACCTTGACGCGGCATTACCAGTAGCTTGCCGTCAGCCACCTTGGCGGTGCAGTCGTACTGCTTGGCCAGGCGGGTGATGAAGTTGAAGTCCGACTCGTTGAGCTGGTCGACGCGGGGGACTTTGGTGGTCACCGGGCACACCGGCTGCCAGCCATTACGGGCGGCAAGGTTGCTGACGATCTCCTGCAGGGGCACGCCCTCCCAGCTGCCGCTGCGGGTGGTCTTGCCGCTGCCACGCATGTCGCTGGCCTTGCCGCGTATCACCAGCGTGTCAGGCGGTCCCGATAGCTCGACCTCGTCGACCGTGTAGCGCCCCAAGCGCGCCAGGGCGTGACCCTTCTGGCCCAGGAAGACTTCGATATGAGCGCCCCGCGAAGGCAGCGCCACTGCCTGATCGCGGTCATCAATGCGCAGTTCGAATTCGTCCGACTCCATGCCGGGCTTGTCCGAGGTGCGCAGCATCAGCAGGCGGTCGTTTATCAGTGCAGTAATGTCCTTGCCGTCAGCGACAAGGCGGAAAGCGGGTTGCATGGTATGCACTCCAGAAATGCAAAACCCCGCACAAGGCGGGGCTTCGTCGTTACGCATAACGCGGGATCAATCCCACAGCATTACCAGCGCCTCGGTCGGTACCGGCAGATCCGGCAGCACGATCAGCACCCCAGCCCGGTACGGCTGCGGTTCATCGGCCAGGCCTTGGTTGGCATTCAGCACCGCTTCGACAGCGCCATTGAGGTGGCCATAGAAGTGCTGACAGATCACATCGAGCACATCCCCGTCAGACGTTCTGCAGGTCGTCGCCATAGCTCACAAACTCCAGGCTAAAGGTCTGTTTACGCGGGATGCCGCCGGCCAGCAGACTGCTCTGTTCTTCGTCCAGACTGAGCAGGCACCAGGTGCCCAGCACCTCGCCGTAGCCCGTGGTGAGACTCAGCGGCTGCAAGGCGCGGCCGATGCTGCGCAGGGTGTCCAGCTGCTTGAGGCCACCCTTGTGCCCGGGAAAAATCGCGCCCTTGAGACTCAGCTTGTCTTCGCCCTGGCCGACGGCCTGCTGGGCGATGCTACGGGTCAGGCGTTCCTGGCCCGCCCAGCGGAAAGCGGTCTGCCGGCGCAGCTCATCGAACGCCGCGGTGTCGAGGTTGAAGTAGTACGGCTGGGCGTTCGGGTGCAGCGGCTGCACGATCAGCAGGTGCGGGAACGGCTTCACCGCCTCAGCCGCCGGCGTGGTCGCTGGGGCCAGTGCGCCGGTGGGCAGAATGTTGCTCAGCGAAGGGCTGATCTTTCCGGCAATGCGATTGATGGCAGCACCGGCCTTGGCCGCCTGTTCCTTGAGCGTGCCCAGGCGTTCCTGTACCTGCGCAGCGGCGGTCACGGCCTGGTTGTACCTGGCCGCAACCTCTCCGACCATGGACTGTGCCGCGTTGACCGCACGCATGGTCCGCTGCAGCTTGGCGCCGATGGCCGGCCCGATGAAAGGCAACCCCTCCAGCTCGGCCGCCGCACCGGTCATGTCGCCGATAGCGCCATTGAGCGGGCCCAGCATGCCGTCAAGGCTGGTACGCCCTGCCTCGCCCGCTGCCACCACGGACTTGAGCCCTGATTGCAATTGCTCCATGTAAGGCATGGCCCCTCCTTAAACGTGTGGTGCGTCGGTCATTTGCCGGGCAGAAGCCTGACGTGCGAACTCTTCGAATTGTTGTCGCAAGTGCGGGGCCAGCTCATTGGCCAATTGCGCCGGGTCTTTCACGTCGCCTTGCACCGTTATTGCCACGCTCGGCGAGAAGGTGAACTGCTGATCGACCGGCGGCGGTACCGGCTTGGCCGCCTCGACCGCCTTGGCGAGCGCCGGGGCGGCCGCTGGAGCGGGTGACGTTTCGGCCAGCGAGCGCACCACGGCACCGGGTGCGCCAGCATTGTCGGCCTTGGCCACAGCGGCCGCCTTGTCCTCGCCACCAAACCACGATTTACCCAGCATGCCGCCCAGGGCTTCCCCGCCCATACCGCCGAGAAAAGCCCCCACCGCGCCACCGATAGCGGTACCAATCACCGGTACCACCGAGCCAATCGCCGCACCAGCGGCCATACCGGCCATGGTCCCGCCCAGATTCCCCGCCGCACCGCCGTAGCCCTCGGCCTTTTCCTCCTGGGTCGTGGCGCTCTGCGCCGTAGTCAGGGCGCCGATACCGGCATCGAGCAGCGCACCGCCCGGCATCACCCGCCCGGCTTTGCTCAGCTTGCCAGCGGCGCCCAGCAGCCCAGCAAAGCGCCCAGGGGCAGCGGCTGCCGCACCCACGCCAGCGCCAGCTGCAGCCGCCGGGTTACCCCGGCGACGACGCGAACGCCGCGCCCCGGCAGAGCCCGCCCCAGGGCCGCCCATGGCGTCGGCATTGACCACAAACACCCGCTGCGGATCCTTGCTGCTGCCACCGTTGGCGTCGTTACTGGCCCCCATAAGGCCGCCCAGGGCCTTTAGGCCAGCGTCCACAGGCTTGATGCCGGTCCGGCCTTTGCCCGCTACAGCATCGGTAATGCCCCCCAGCGCGCTGGAACCGCCACGGCCGAGCAAAGCACCACGCCCGATGTTGGCCAAACCTCGGGCAACCTTGAAGCCGTTCAGTAACGTTTTCAGGGCCATGAACGCTGCGCCGGCGGCGGTGACGCCCAGCACGACCGATTGCGAGCCATCCGACAACTTGGTCAGCCCATGGGCAACTGCCTTAATGCCCTTGGCCACCAGATCGGTGGCCGGGCGAATGGCGTCACCGATGCTGCGCATGGCGTCGTCAACCGCTTGCCCCGTCTCGGCCCAGGCCTGCGCCGAGGTGTCGCGGCGCTCGGCAAGGTTCTTGTCGAGAATGCCCGCCGCGTCTTTCGAGTCATTTTTCAGCTGCTCATACAGCCCCCGGTTTTGCCCGTAGGCGGTCAGCGCCGCCTTGACCTGCATGTCGGCGAACAGATCGCCGGTGCGCAGGGACGCCTCCAGGGCGTTGAGCATCGCCTTGGCTTTCTCGGGATCGGTTTCCTTGCTGATGTTGGCTTGGGCCTCGGCCATCTTCGCGGCCTTGGCCGGGTCGGTGGCCTGGACGTATTTCATGGCCAGGGCAAAGCTGGACTCAAGGGTGGACATCCCGCTTTGAATGCCAGTGTTGAGCGAGGCCTGATAGTCGATGCCCGCTTTCTTGTAGGCGTCCACCACCTCGCCTGAACCGATTTTCTCCATCCAGTTCTTGAGGTTGTTGGCCGCTTCATCCGAGCCGCCGGCAGTCTTCATCTGCACCTGCAGCATCGCACCCAGCGAACTGACCGCGTCCAAACCGGTGCTGCCGTTCTTCTCCATCCCCGCCAACAGCTGCGGAAACCACTTGGCCATGTCGGCGGCTTCAAAGCTGCCGGCCTGGCCCTGCAGGGCGATGGCCTCCAGCGCCTTCTCCATGTCCTTGGGGTCGGTGATCTTGGCGTTTTGCTGCAACGCCTGGATCATGCTCGCCGTGTCGACGCCACTGGCACCCTGGCCAATGGCGAACTTGGCCGCCACCGGCGCATAGGCCAGCGCCTTGTCCAACTCCATGCCGGCGCCGACCAACTGATTGACCAGATCGGCAACGTCGTTGCGGGCCATGCCGGTGTCCTGCGAGGTCTGAATCACCGTGCGCGACATCTCGGCCTCTTGCGGCTGATTGGCCACGTTCGACTTGATCGCAATGTCACGGATGATGGCCTGATAATCCGCGCTGATCTTGCCGGCTACGCCCAGGGCGCCGACGCCAACCACGGCCTGGCCCATGCTCGACTTGAGCCCGGTCTTGCCCTGCTCGACCTGCTGGTGTCCCTTGACCTGCAGGTCCGTGCCCTTGGCCACCCGCTGCAGCTGCTGGTACTCCTTGCGCAGGTTGCCGACCTGCACGCCCTGTTTGCGCAAACTGTCGAGGTTGCTTTCCAGCTTGCGCAACAACCCGGCCGCCGAGGCCGCCCCGCTGTCGTGGGCCTTCTTCCACTCATCGCGCAGGCGCATGGTTTCGCCAATGGTGCTTTTCAGCACCTTGGCCTTGTTGCCCTTGTCCTCCAGCTTCTTGATCCGACCCTCGACCGTGCTGAAGGCGGCGCCCACCGACGAACTGACGGCGCCGCCAATGACCAGCGCGAGCGCCAATTTACTTGCCATGCGCTACCCCCTGTTTGCCTTCAATCCATCAGCCACCAGACCACGCGATCAAACGGCATGGTCTCGATTTCGGCAGCGGAAAAGTTCAGCTCTTTGGCCAATCGCTGGGCCAAGCGCCTCTGCACGACAGGTTCAAAGCTCGTCATCCTGCACCAGGCGAAAATAGCCGGCCTGCAGGCGGGTGTAATCCTTGAGCGCCAGGACCTCCAGCTCCTTGGGGTTGACCTCGGCCAGCGAGGCGAACAGGCTCAGCTCGCGCTGTTCGTCATCGCCGCTGCTGACCTGGGTGGCGGCGCGGATATCGCGCACGGTCGGCGCACGCAGGGTCAGCTTGTCGACCTGCACGCCATTGGCCTCGATTGGCTTGGTCAGCGTTACGGTAACGGCATCGTCGCGCAGGTCCATCCAGGCCGGGATTTTTGGGGTTGCTTTACTCATCGGGAAAACTCCTTACAGGCCCAGGGCCGAACGTTGGGCGGCGAGCTGGTCGACGCCATTGATAACGCGCTTCATACCGAGCGGGTCGATTTCGTAAACCAGGCGACCGTCGACTTCCAGCTTGTAGTAGGTCAGCGCGACGTTGTGCTTGATCTCGGCCTTGTCGCCGGGCTTCCAGTCGCCCATGTCGACCTCTTTCAGCGCGCCGCGCAGGGTGACGATCACCGGCGTTACCTTGCCTTTCAGGCCTTTGAAGGCGCCCCGAAACGTACCGTTGAAGGCCGTGCCGTCGGCCAGGCCGAAGAACTTCAACGACTCGCGGCGCACGCCGGTGGTGACGAATCCCGCCTCCTGCTTTTCCATGCCCTGATCGATTTCGATAGGGGCATCCATCCCGCCAGCGCGGTGTTCTTCCATCTTCAGCGTGAGTTTGGGGAGGGTCAGGCTGGGCACGTCACCTTGAAAGCTGACGCCGTCGACGAACAGGTTCAGGTTCGCCAGGGTTTCGGGAATCATTGACATGTGTGCGGCTCCTTAAGCGGCAGTGTCGAGGACTTCGGTGAGCCACTGGTTGGTGACTTCGACGCGGAAGTTCGGGTTTTCGGCCGGCGGCACATCGGTGAAACGGATGTTCCAATACACCTTGCCCTGCTCCAGCTGACTGGCCGTGTTCAGCTCGGTGTCAGCGAAGACTTCAAAGTTGATGATTGCGCCCTGGTTCTTCAGGTCGCGCATGAACGCCTGCAGGCCCTCGGTCACGTCCTTGACGTAGGTCGCGGTGATCGAGCGGTCCACCGCCCACTTGTGGCCGTAGAGGATCGCGTCCATGACGATGTCCATGGTGCGCACGCGGGTGACGAACGCCCATTTCGGATCGCTGCTCAGGGTGCGGTTGCCCCACAAGCGGTAACCGTCATCACGAATGATGGTGGTGATATTCGAGTTGTTGAGCAGGTTGGCCCGGCAGGTTTCGTCACCGTCGAGGAATTCGATTGGGCGGCCGGTACCGGTGATGCCGACAAACTCCTTGTTCGACGGCGAGGCCCAGAACCCGTACTCGCTGTCGGTCCAGGCAAACAGCCCCGCGACCCAGGCCGAAGCAGGCGCGTCGACCGTAGCACTGGCGGTGGTATCCCAGTACTTGACCCCCGGATCGACCAGAAACGCCCGCTTGGCGCCGAAGTTTTCGGCATAGGCCTGGGCCGCTTCGTCAGTGGTGTTCGGGCCGTCCAGGATGGCGACGGCACGCAGCTTGTCAGCCAGCGCCACCAGGGCGGTACCGACCGCCTGAGTGGCGCTGTGCTTGGGAGTCACCAACAGCCGCGGCTGGGCGTTGAACCGGCTTTTGCCGTCCAGCAGCGCCTGCAGGCCAGTGCGTTTGCCGTCGGCCAGCACACCGCCAATGATCGCCGAGGTCTGCAGCGCCGAGTCTTCCAGCTTGGCCACTCCACAGGCCACAATCACCGCCTTGGCGCGCATGTAGACGGCCTGGCAGGCCTTGGTGATCGCCGAGTCCGGGCCAAAGGCAGCAATAGCCTCACGCTCACTGGTGATCAGTACCAGATCGTTGACCTTGGCGCTGTGCGCCGGCGCTTCAGTGAAAGTATCGACCAGGCCGATGATCGAGGACGACGGCAAGGCGATGGTGCGCGCACCGGTGTCGACGTTGGTGACGGTCACGCCGTGAAAGAATCCACTCATCTATGAGACTCCAGAAATGCAAAAGCCCCGCAGTGCAGGGCCTTGTGGGTGTGTTGCGGGAAAGAAAAAGCCCCGACAGTGCGGGGCTCTATTGGGTTTGCTCAGCGATCCAGGGCGGCTCTACGGGGCGATTCTGGGCGTCCGGGAAAGTCTCGGTTTGCGGCCAGTCGCGCAGTGCCTGACGGTACGTCAGTAGCTCGGTGAACTGCTCGGGCGTCAGTGTGGTTTCGCGCTGCAGGTCCTGCTCGTCGCGGTGCCGGGTCACCAGCCATTCGGTTGCATCCACTCGCCCATCGCGCCAGGCGCGCTCTGCGGATGCCAGCGCCTCCTTCGAAATCGGCTGGTCAGCCGCCGGGATGAACTCCCCATCTTCGAACCGCCAGCCGAACCCCACAGGCAAATCCGCCGGAATTGGCTCCCCGAGGGAATCGCCGGTTGCGAAGCCGACAACCAATCCATCTTGAATGAGCGCCTTCATCATGCTTCCCACCGTACGCGCACGTTGATAACCCCGTCACCGACCCCGGCGGCATAGGCGGCAATGTAAACCCTGCCCACGTAACGGTCGCTGAAGCCACCATTTGAACCAATTTGCTGGCCGCTACCGTTGTTCCCAAGCGGCTCAGCCACGATTGTGTAGTCGGTCTTTTGATACGAGTCGTAGTCCGCCATGCCAGCGACATATGCTCGCGGAGTCCGAGCCCAGTTGAGAGCAAGCGTGTATTTTCCGTATGCGGCCTGCCAGCTGGCCGTGGCTTCAAGCCGCTTTTTGTTTGCCAGCGCCGTGACGGTGGGTGCCGAGCCAGCTGCGCCGGTCACGACCTTGGCCAGGAGCACGTCGATCACCGTCGAGTCAAAGCCCGATGCGGCCTGTCCAGCGTCCGACCGCAGGGACGCGGGCACCGCGTCGGAGTCGGTACCAGGAGCCACATAGACTAACAACGCCCGATCCTTGATGCTGGCCCGCAGGTAGTACGTCGAATTCACCGGCAACGCGGCGCTGGTCCAGGCCATAGTCGTCATCACCCGTGGCCGACCGCTCTCCGCCGGAATGTCCGCCTCGGCCAACGCGATCATCACCCCAGCTGGAACTGAGACGCTTCCGCCCGTCCCAGCCACGGCTGCACCAGTGACAGCCAGGCGTCCATCAGCTGTTGCCACCGTCGGGTACTCAAGGGCGGCGAAGGGAAGCGCCGAAGCCTGAGCAATGATCGCGTCGACTTGCTCCCGCGTGTAGGCATCGGTGATACCGTTGTCAGCCAGCGTGGACGGGTTATCACCCGAGATCACAAGCCCGCGATCATTAATCTTGACCCGTGTGTACTCGCCGGGCGCCTTGTCCTTCGGCAGCGCCTCCAGAATGACTGCAGCGACCTGCTCTTTCGTGTAGGCATCGGTGATGCCGTTTTCGGCCAGCGTCGACGGGTTATCGCCTGACACTACCAGCCCCCGGTCATTGATCTTGACCCGCGTGTACTCACCCGGCGTCTTGTTCTTCGGCAACACCTCCAGAATGGCCGCATCAACATAGGAGCGCGTGGCCAACACCACCGCCGGATCAATCTTTAGCTGCACATTGGCCGTGCTGGTTACGATGATGTTCAGTCGCACCACCTGGGTCTTACCGGTGCCCTGGTTGAGCAGCGGCTTGAAGCTCGGCGCGCAGTTGGCCACCGCCACCAGATCACCTTCCGCGTCGTAGAGGCCGATTTCCCGAATCCACCAGCCGCCGACGTCAGGCGGAATGACTTGTTCGGCGATGATGATGTTCGGGTTAGCCGGGTCTACCTTGAGCTGATTCAGCGGTGCCCGACGACGCTCGTTGATGAGCTGGGCTTGCTCGCGGGACGGTACCGGGTCGGTCAGGTTGGCATCGCCAACCGCCATTTGGGAAAACGTCCAGGGCACGCCCAGGGCATTGGCATTGGCCTGTTTCGCCTCGCCCACCGCCGTGAGGATGGCGAAAAACTGACTGTTCGCTGTGGTCATGGGTACACATCCAGATATTCAATTTGATGTTCACGGCCAACATGGCCAAAGCTGCCGCCGACCTCGATGTCGTGTGACATGGGCGGGTACACGTCGATTTCCTCGCCCTCGGACAAGCCCAGCCCCAGTCGCATGTAACCGCTAGTGGCCAGGGAAATGGCCAGGCCGATCAGGTGCCGGCTTACCGGCTTGGCGTCATCGATCAGCCGCGTCAGCTCCTGATACATTTCCTCGGTGATGCCGGTATCCAGCACGCCGACCTGCAGCTCGAAAGTGCCCGGCACGCCCTCGGGCACGCCTTCCCACCACTCGCGAACCTCGATCAGGTAACCCAGCGGCTCGACCACCCGGCGCAGCGCGCCGATGGTGCCCTTGTGCGCATGCACGTAGAACGCCGAGCGAATTACCGAGCGCTTGACCGCCTCCGACCAGGTATCGTCCCAGCGATCCACCGACCAGGCCCAGGCCAGGTGATATAGCAGGTGTGCCGGGCAGGTGTCGGGGTTGTACAGAGTGCGCAGCGGTGCGTTGATGGTTTCGTCGTTGGCCGCTTCGATAGCGCGCTCCAGCTGGGTACTGTTGAGCGGGAGCAGACTGTTCATCTCAGCTCCCCCGCGTCACGGTCACACCCTCACACCAGGCGGCCTGGGCCTTGCTTGGGCGAAGGTCCGCCCAGTCGCCCAGCTCGACCCGACTGACACCGTTGATGTGCAACTGGGCATCCACCGCAGAACGGGCGACCTCGACGCCCAGGCGGCGCCGGGGGTTAATCCAGGCCAGCAGACGGCTATTGCACTCGGCCAGCGTGGCCTCAGTCTCCGGGCCACCACCGACCATATGCACCACGGCATCGATCCGATAACGCAGGATCTCGGCGCCTTGCACCGTCAGGCGATCTCCCAACGGCCGCACATCATCGTCACTCACCTTGACCCGCACCGTTTCCAGCAGTTCGGGGGTGGCGGTTCCGTCGCCCTCCAGACTCAGCACCGTCAACACCACCGCCGCCGGCGTCGGGCTTTCGGCGGTGGCATCGGCGACCAAGGCTGAGGCGTTGCGCGCATGCAGGATGTAGCTGTTGCGCGGCCCGGCCGTGGTCAGCCCTTCATAGACCAGCTGGATACGTTCGCGCAGCGCGTCGTCTTCCTCGAGCACCGCCGCGACCGGCGGCACAGCGGCCAGATCCTCGGCCTGAATCACCAGGCGCTGCAGCCGCACGTTGGCGGCCAACTGGTCAAGGTCGCTGTCCTTGGCATAAGCCAGCAGCAAGGCCTTGGCCGCGTCGTTGACCCGTGCCCGATTCTGCAGGCGCCGGTAGGCACCCAGTTCCAACAGCTTGGTGACCGGGTCGCTCTCCAGCAGGGCATCCCAGTTGTCGCCCATGTACAGGCGAAAGGCTGACAACTCGCCCTGATAGGTTTCCTCGAAATCGAGGTCTTCCAGCACTTGCGGCGCGGGCAGCGCCGACAGCTGGATGGTGCTCATGCCGTTACCTCAACTATCGCGCGTTCGCCCAGGTACAGGCCGGTCAGCTGCAGGGTGATCTGACCACCGACCACCGCCACTACCCTCACCCGCTCCAGCTTCAAACGCGGCTCCCAGCGACTCAGCGCCCTGGCCACCTCGGCCTGCACCGCGCTCTTCCAACCCTCGGAAACAGGCAGGTCGACAAAGCGGCGCAGCTTGCTGCCGTACTCCGGGCGCATCCGCCGACTGCCCAGCGGGGTGGTCAGGATGTCTTCGATGGACTGCCGCAGATGCGCCAGACCGGAAACAGGCTGACCCGTGCGGCGATCCATTCCGATCATGGGTTACTCCGTCAGCAGCTCAAGGTCAGGATGATCGCCGAGGTAACGCTGTGCGACAGCGTCCCCGGCCGCGGCAGTGACGCGGCCTTTGACCACCGCGAGCGTTCGGCCATCAGGCAGGATCAGCACGCGAGAGGTGTAGAGCGTGTCGCGATACACCTGAGCAACGGCCTTCGGTACCGCAGGTGATTCGCTCGGTAGTTGTTTGTCATCGGCTTTGGCCATGATGCCTCCAGGCAGAAAAAAGCCCGATCAAGTCGGGCTGGTCAGTGGTTGTGGTTGGCCGTGTTGCCGGCCGTATCGATGATCTTGCCGCCGCCGTGGATATCGCCTGTCACGCCTAACGGCCCATTGATCTGCACGTTGCCGGTCAAGGTGATGTTGCTGGCCTGGGCGGTGATCGCGTTATCCGTAACGACCACCGTGCTGCCACCGACCTTGACGGTCGCGGTACCGCTGGGCAGCTCGATGGTGTAGCTGCTGGCCTGCCAGTCGTAGACCAGCGAACCACCATCCTCGAAGCGCCACACCTCGACATGGTCGCGGTTGTCCGGCTGAGCGCCGGCGTTGCCATACAGCCCCGGCACGAACGTGCCCTGCGCTGGCTCACCGCTCGGACTGATCAAAGCACCCTGCTCGTCCAAGCTCGGCGCCCGCCAGTGGCGGGCCTTGCCAGCGGCCTGACTGTGCCAACGCACCCAGGCGCTGGTCCAACTGCCGCCGTCGGACACGCGGACCATGGCGGCGGCCAGATCGACCGCCACCACCCGACACGGAATAATCAGACCGGCCAGCATGCGGTCATGCGCTGCGCTTGCGTGGTTCACTGCAGGTCCTCCGGATGAACCCGCTCACCGTCTGGGCCCACGGCCAGTACCAGAGTGCCGGGGGGCTGGTTGGGCCATGGCCATTCTTCCTCGCCGAGGTAGATACCCTGGGTCCACTCGACCACCCACACCGCATAACCGTCCAACTCGGGCCGGGTCCAGTCCTGCGCAGCACGCACGAACTCGGCTGGCTCAACCGCTAACCCCCAAGTCTGCAGACGCAACAACACCGACAACTGAGCCGCGGCGAACGCGACTTTCTGTTGGCACTGCACATCTTCGCTGCCGACGATGAAGCGCGCTTCGAAGCGCACTTCCACGGCTGTTTCACCTGTCCCTGGATCCTGGCCTGGCTCAAACTCGACCAGCTCGATCACTACAGCGGGTAATGCCACATGATTGAGCATGTGAGGCATGGTGCATACACAGGCCAGACCTGGAATGGCCTCGGCAATGCGAGCCTCTATTGCGCTGTACAACAGCTCGAGGCTGAACTCAGACTCAGACACGGTCAGTTCCTCGCAGATACTTCTGCAGTTCAAAGTTAAGTTCCTGCTCCAGGACTTTCAGCAGTTGCTGGTGAGCGCGCTTGGACCAAGACTCGAAGTGTGGCCGCACGTCCTCAAGGGATATCTTGGCTTTGGCCAGGGGGTAGCGGCTGCCGTTTTCCGAGATCCATCCGGAGCTGGCACCACCTCCTCCAGACACTTCACTGTCTGGGTAATCGCTGGCCTTGAAGTGCTTGCTGGCTGTGCGTATCCAGATGTCGGGCTGGCCGCCGTAGACTTTCTTGAAGAACGCTCCCTGATAGCGACGACCTGCCAGCGACACACCCGCCCGGGTTTGCCGAGGCCGACCAGCGCGGCTGGCCTCGATCGAGTTGATGCCGAACCACAGCTTGCCCTGGCCATTGCCGTTGAGTGGATAGGCACGCAAGCGCTGCCGTACAGCGGTGACCGCAACGCGCTCCTGTTGGCTAACCGCTCGGGCGATGTGGGTACGCAACCAACGCAACGTCTTGTTGATGGCGCGGCGCTGCGCTGCAGTCGCTGCCTTGGGAACCAAAGCCGCGAAATCGGCGAACGCTTTCAGATCCGACTGATCAGCCTGCAAGGTGATCATGCCACTGCTGGCCGATTGCTTGACGTAGCTGCCGACACTCATGGGGATTTCCTCAGCACCAAAGTCACCAGGCCATCGCCACCCGGCTCCGGCCTGACGACGATGTAACTTCCACCGCCATCATGGATGGGCAGATCCACCACCACTTGCTGCCGCTCGATAACGCCTTCGGCGTCAGCAACCCGGATGACCAGGTGCGGCTCGCGTAAGCCGGTATTGATCTGGCCGAACTTGGGCTGCAGCCAGGGCGCCGAGAACATGCCGAGGACTTCACGGCCATCGATCAGCACGGGGTCGCCGAGCACGTCGAACACCGTGGCGTCCAAATCGTCGACCAGCTCACGAAAGCTCATGATTAGAGACTCAGCTGGATGATGGCGCGAGGTCGGGTGCAGATGTGCAATGGGTTGGACTGGGCTTCACCGGCGACCCCTTTACCGAATGGCAGCGGCTCCAGCTTGCTGTAGTACGGCAGGCCTTGGGTGTTGACGGTTTCCATGTAGTCAGCCGGCGCATACGCCGACAGGAACATTTCAGGAACGCCTTCCGGTACCAGCCGTGCTGCGTCATCGGCGATAAATGCGATGCCCGCAACCTTGCCACGGTAGCGCTCCCAGGTAATGCCACCGAACTCGAAGGCTTCACGACCATCACCACGCAAGGCTGCTGCCTGCTGGCTGCCCTTGTAGGTTTCGACCACCGAGGGATGGGCGATCAGTTTCTTCCAGAACGTCTTGCCACAGAACGCACGCGAAGACGTGGTAGTGACGTTGCCGAGTGCATCTTCTTGCATGTCCAGTGCTTCCACGCACTGCACTTGCACGTTGGCTTGAGGGTCATTCAGGCCCATTGACAGGGTTTGTCGCTGAACACCGAAGCGCTCATAGATATCCAGCAACACTGTACTTCCATCAGCATCGAGCACCTTGCCGTTCAGTGCGCGGTGAAACTCGTGGGTCGCGTCCAACTGGCGACGCGCCTTATCCAGGCGTTTGTTGACAACATCCTGAACGGCCTGCAGCTCGGTCTGAGTACCGAAGGCCCGGATGCCCTGGATCTCGTCAGCCCTGATGGTGAAGC
This sequence comes from Pseudomonas sp. LS1212, assembly GCF_024741815.1. Lineage (NCBI taxonomy): Bacteria > Pseudomonadati > Pseudomonadota > Gammaproteobacteria > Pseudomonadales > Pseudomonadaceae > Pseudomonas > Pseudomonas sp. LS1212. Next base: position 1,767,837 of record NZ_CP102951.1, on the reverse strand, counting down.
GCTCCGGCAGGTGGACGGTGTTAAACGGCAGCAGGATGCGCTTGCTGCCGCCGACCACCAGCCCAGAAGTACCGCGCTCGCCTGCTGGCACCAGGGCCAGCTTGTCGCCGTCTTTCTCGATCTGCACGGTGAGAGTGGTCACGCCCTCCTCTTCGAACAAGCCGAGACTGGCCAGACGACCTGGCACAAACTCTTGCTCGTTGATGGCCGCAGTCAATGCAGCAACGCCGAAGGCATCGTCTTCAAAAATGGCGATATCAGCCATGGGTGTACTCCAGAAAGTAGAAACCCCGCTCAGGGCGGGGTCGAGAATGAATTACAGAAGGGTCAGCGAACGATGATGAAGTGCGTCGCCAAGGCCTTTTCGGCGTCCAGGTCCAGTCCTGTCAGCAAGTTTTCACTGACCTCAGCCAAGCGCACTACTGCTCGCCCGCGACGTACCACTTCGGACTCTCCGATCGAGGAGAACAGAATGCAGGCGGCGTTCTCGCTGCCATCCTCAGCCACAGGGTTGTAAGGTGCGAACTCGCCCGTGGCGGTCACCATACCGAGTACTTGACCGGCCAGCAGGGCTGGGCCTGCTACCACGTTGATCGCTTCGCGAGAGATCTTTCCCGAACCTTCGGACAGCAGAAACTCCCCGGCGTGAACCGGCTCGCGGTGGATGTTGCTCATGATCATGCTCCTTTACGGGTTGCCTGCCGACGGGCAGACCAAATGGTGCTGGGATTGGGTAGGTGGGCCTTGACCTTCTCCGGCTCGTCATCGGCCGAGGGCAAGCTGTTGTCGATCTCAAAGCCCTTGCCCGAGCCGACCAGCTTGTCGAACAGGCGGGCACGTACTGCAGGCGCATCGAGCCCGGCCTGGACATACTCGACGGCCAGCTCCGGCAAGCGCGCCGCGACACACAGGTCGCGCACCGTTTTGGCACGAGTCAACGCGGCCTGCACCGTGGCTTCGTCCGCCAGCTTGGTCGAATCAATCAACGGCTCGACCAGGTTGCTGATACCCGCTTTGCCGCACGCCTGAGTGATCATCAGCGCGAGCTTGGCCGAGTCGGTGACGGCGGGTTCGGGCGGATCGACTTGGGCGGGCAAGTCGTCCTGTGCAGACGGCGCCGGCTGCACATCCTGCAGCTGGTCGAGCAGCGCTTTCGGCGTATTACGGTAGCGCTTCATCGTCGCGCCCTGTCCTAGGCAGGCTTTGACCTCGACGCCGCTGCCAATCTCATCTGCCAGCCCCAGGGCCAGTGCTTCCTGGGCGGTCAGCCAGGTTTCATCGTTGACCATACGCCGTAGCTCAGCGTCATCGATGTCCGGCGCCTTGGCCTTGTAAGTGGCAATGATGGCCTCCAAGGTCTGGTCCAACACATCCGCAACCCGGCGCAGATCCTCGGCATCGCCCGACGTCCAGGTCCAGGGGTTGTGAATCATCAGCATGGAGTTCGAGGCCATGACGACGCGGTGCGCGCCGCAAGCGGCCACACTTCCAGCGCTGGCCGCCAGAGCATCGATTCGGGATGTGCAACGCTCCCCCAGTCGCTTCAGTGCGTTGTGGATGGCCAGGCCGTCGAACAGGTCGCCGCCGTTGGTATTGAAGGCGGCCACCACCGGTGACACGCCGTCATCAAGCGCCTTCAGGTCCTGGATGAACTGGTTGGCAGTGATGCCCCAGCCCCCGATCTCGCCATAGATGTAAATCTCGATAACGGTCTGATCGGCTTGGACCTCAGCCTTGATCCGGTACCAATGTTCATCCTCGACCGGTAGCGTGGCCTTGGCCTTGTTGTAGATACGAAACGGCATCAGCGGTTTCATGGTTTCTCCTTCTCGTCGGGATCCTCATCGATGGCCGACAAGGTGCTGTAGTTCAGGCCCAAGTCACGGGCCCGAGCCGCATCTGCGGCGTTCTCGGCGTCCACAATCTCGGCGTCGGTACCGGAGCGCAGACACATCTCACTGCGTGAGGCCAACCCTGCGTTGATCTCCATGACTTTCGATTGCACGTCCTGAACCGGATGGATGTATGCCCAACCCTGCGGAACCCACCGGGTGCGCAGGTACTCGCGGCGCCGTTGTCCGTAATCGTCCAGCGCCAGCGCACCGGACAGCACCGCCAGATCCATCCAGGCAGCACGTACCGGGCGGCACAGCTGGTGGACGTATACCGCGAACTGGAGCTGCTCCAGGCGACGGCGAAACTCGTTGAGCACCACACGGATTGCCCGGTCGTTTACATCGCGCATGTCGCCGGTCATCAGCTCATATGGCAGACCTGCCCCGGCCGCAGCGGCCATTAGTTGCTGACGCATGAAGTCGGGGTAGTTGTTGCCGCCATCAGGTGGCGTGGAGAATTCCACCTCTTCACCTGGCAGTAGCTCCTGCATGGTCCCCGGCTCAAGGGCCACCATTGGGGTAAAGCCATCGCTGCCGACCTTGATAGGCGCACCGGTCACGGGATCGAGCATCGGCGGGCCTTCTGCCGCCGGTTTGCGGATGAAGCCAGCGAAGAGGTTGGCCACCTCCTGGCGAAACAGCACCGCGTCGTCGTAGTTGTCGAGGCTGCGCAAGCGCTTGAGCACCGGTGCAAGGCGTGGCACACCACGAAGCTGGCCGGGCTCCAGGGGCTCGAAGATGTGCAGCATCTGATTGGCCGGGATCCGCACCAGCATGTTGTAGCCCGCACTGAGCGCGACCATGTCGCTCGGGTGGGTGCGATAACACCAGTACGCCACCCGCTGCCCGAGGCTGTTGAACTCGATTCCGGCGCGGATGACGTTGCCGGTCTTGGTCACCTCGAACTTGTCATGCGGGACAAATTCCGGCGCCAGACACTGCAGCTGCAGTGGCACTGCCAGGCCATCCTCCTGACGGCGTGGCCGCAAGCGGATGAAGCATTCGCCGGACTGTTCGACGGTGCGTGCCACCAGGGCCTGCAGGCCGTAAAAGTCGGTCAGCTGGTCAGCGTCCGACTCATCAACCCAGTCCTCCCACAGCTCTTGCATCAGCGTGCGCAGGGCCTTGTCTGCCAGTCGCGGCTGAGGGGTGATGCCGGTACCGATCAGGTTGCTGACTCGCCGATCGATCGCGTTGGCAGCATAGGGGTCGTTGCGAACTGCAGCCCGCGACCGCGAGCGCAGGTTACGCAGGGCCGGCATGATCAGGCTGTTAGCACCTGTATCCGGCGCATCCCAGCTGGACGACCGGCGTCCTTCAGCAGCCCCCTCATAACTGGCCTTGATCCGTTCAGGGACCAAGAGACCAGAACGCGACAATGTGAGATAGCGCCCGCTCACAGTCCTTTGCCTCCATGGTAGATCCGCACCACGCGGGAACGGGGTCCAGCTGCCTCAGTCAGGCTGGTGCGGATCACATCGCGGGCCTTCAACAGTTCATCAATCGAGCGGTATTCGACCGTGCGGTCGGTATAGCGCACGACTTTTTCACCACGCGCAATCGCCCGCTCGACCGCGTCAAGGTGCTTCTGGGTATAAGCCATGGGGGATCTCTCGCAGAACTATGCTGCACACGACACGAAGTCAGAGAAAGTTCTGATTCCGTGAATTGATTTCCTGACGGAAACTACCGCCTGCCAGAACGTGGGCCAGCGCTTCCGCCAATTCATCGGTTGGCATACCTGGTAGCCGCAGGGCCCAGTAGGTGCGTGCTCGGACCCAGTCCATCCTTCCGGTAAGCTGGTCCGCTATCACCCGTCGCAGTTCACCCTGCAGCTCGGCAGATGCCTTGACATTATCTATTTTTGACTCGGAGTTTTGTGACATGGCTGTCTCCAATATTGAGATGTTCGACGACATCACTGGCAAGATTTTTGCCGCGCTGTACCAAAGTTTTCCCATCCCCAAATACTTGATGGCAGAGTCATTCGTTGATGTCGCTATGGAGTTCGATGAAAGGCACGGAATGGAGCTTCCGTCTTCGAACGCAGAGTTTTTCATCGCGACTGCGCAATGGCTGATTGATGCTGGCTATATGGCAGGCTCGACACATGGCTTCATACGAGTTGAAGATGCTGTGCTGACTGCCAAAGGGCTGGAAGCGCTGAAAGCAATTCCAGACAGCGTCAGCTCGAAAGCTTCAATCGGTGAACAACTTGCGAACACCGCCAAAGAGGAAGGCCGTGAAGCGTTCAGAGGCCTAGTTGGCCAAGCCCTTGGCATTGGTGCACGGATCATCAGCCCCGTGTTCGGACTGAGTTCCTGACTCAGCGTCTCTTCAAGTAGCCGCTGCTGGAGCTGCGCCGCTGCATGGGCTGCGGCGCAGGACGAGCGACCGGTTGGGCCGCCGAAGTGGCCCCCGGTTGCAAGATCCGGGGCGGCTGTTGTTCCGGCTCATCGTCGGGCAAGCGCTCGGCGACCACCGCTTTGGTCTGATCCGCGTCGTCGAACAGGCTGGCCTGGGCCAGGGCTTGGCGCAGCCGATCCCAGTCGTGCTCGCCGTAGCGATGCAGGCCCAGGTAGTACGCCATGGCCAAGCCATACACCATCAGGTCGAGCGCTTCGTTGCGGTCGGCCTTGCCCTTGACCCACTCAATCCGCTTGTAGCCCTTCACATAACGGGCAACCTTGCGCTCGGCCACGCATTGCGGGAAGAAGTCCTCCGGCAAGTCCTTGGCGAAGTGCAGTGCCCCCGGTCCTGTCTCAAAGGCGTAGCGGTTGTAGATCCAGTCCTTGGCCGTGTCGGTACCGACAATCCACAGTTCGGCACCGTTGCGCTCGGTCTGACCTTTCCAGGTCACGTCGACCAGCGATGGCCGCTGAGCAATGACCGGTTTGCCCGACTTGCTCGCGCCCTTCACGGCAAAGATGTTGCGCCAGCGCCGTACGCGGCAGAACTGGTAGACCTCATGGGTGTGGTGACCGCCGGAGTCGATCGCCGTGGCCAGGATCGCCAGGCCAACGCCGCAAGGGTGTCGATAGCGCTCTTTGAGTTTTTCGTCCAGGGCGGACCAAGTGCGCTCATCCGACGGGTCGCCCATGATCACTTGGTGATCGACCACCCAACGCTCCAGGCCAACACCCCAGCCGGTGACCATCATTTCCAGACGGTTGGCCTGGACGTCGACCGATGCGGTCAGCGCGAGCACGCCAACAGCCAAAGTGCCGAGCACGAAGTCTTCTTGCAGCGCCCGCGCCTGAAGCACGTCCGCCTTGGTCTGCTCCTGAGCGCTGTCCCAGACCTTGGCCAAGCGCGTGTTGTAAAACACCTGCATGGGCTCAAGGTCACCACGGTCCTGGGCTTTTCTGGCCTTCTCGTACTGCTTGGCCAGCGATGCCCAGTCCTGCCAGCCGAGTGGTGCGTACAGCGCGTTCAGGTGAAAGCCGACCGTTTCGCCGTCACCCTCGGCGTGGGAACGCCATTCGCCACGGGCCAGCATGTCACCCTTGTGGTGTTCCTCGATCAGCACGTCGCAGTCTGGACCCGCACACTGGTAATGCACCGTGCGAAAGTCCGGCGAATACAGCAGCCGCTCCCACTCCAGGGTTTGCATGTGCCCACAAGTCGGGCACGGCACGTAGTAGTAACGCTGGTCGCTGATCTCGAATAGGTCGGCGATCCGCGAAGCGCCCTTGATCGTTGGCGAGCTGGAAAAGTAGAACTTGGCATTGCGCCCGAACGTACTGCCCCGAGTCTCGGCCAGCTCGATCGGGTCGCCCTCTTCGTCCACGTCCACATCCCAGCGGTCGACCTCATCGCCGTAAACGAAGCGGGCCGACAGTTCGGCCAAGTTGGCCGCCGAGCCCGCTGTGGTCGCGTACAGCGAACCGCCCTCGAACTCCTTGGTGTCCATGGTGTTGCGCGAATCCCGCGAACGCGGCGAGGCAACACGCTCGCGCAGAACCGGGGTCGCCTTGATGGTCTTGCCGATCCGCGCCGACACACGCTTGGCCAGGCTCAAGCTGGGCAGCAGGGTCAGGATGTTCGACGGCGACATGTGGATCAGCGCGCCGATCCAGTTCAGCGCGATCTGGGTTTTCATCAGCTGCGAGGCCACCATGGTCACCACCCGCTTGCATGGGTGACCAGGTGACAGGCAGCGCATGGGTTCGCGTGCGTAAGGGGTCCGCGCCGTGCGGTATTGGCCGGGCTCGGCTGCACCGGTATCCCTCGGGATCCGCATGAATTCATCAGCCCATTCATCGACCCACAGTTCAGGGTCGGGCTGCAGCCCACGGCAATACGCTTCGCGGTACACCTCGGCACCGTTTGCGTATCCGGTGGGCATAGGCTCAGCTCTGGGTCATGGCTTGTTCAAGATCGGCGGTAGTCATCCGGCCCGCATCCTCGAAGACGCGGCGAAAGGCTCCGGTCAGGTGTTTTTCGATTTGCCAGGGGTCGCTCATCGCGGCTAGCTCCGGCGCCAGTTGCGGTGACAACCCGAACATCAGGTCGCGCACCATTCGCCCAGCGGTATAGGCCGCATTGGCCACTGCTTCGCGTTCGACCAGGTTGCCCTGGACCTTGTGGAATTCAGCCTCAGCCAGCTGGGCGAGGAAGTACTCTCGGTGAGCCCGGGCTTTCTGGAAGTCGGGGCCCTTAGCAGTCTGCAGCACCGCAGGTGTGTCGGCGGCTGGTGCGAGTTGACTGCGCACATCTCGCTCAACCCGAGCCTCCTCATGCCGGGCCGCTACGGCTGACTTGCTGGGGTCCGACGACTCGGCCAGCAGTGCCTCGGTCGCTTCAAGATCGACCTTGCCATCCTCGGTCAGCACCAGCCGATCCTGCTTGGCCAGTTTGGAAACGTAGGATTTCGCCCAGCCACGCCGCGCAGCAAACTCTGATTTGCTCAATACGGTCATGATCAAATGTCCAGTTCACCCAATGAATACGGGGTGTTCACCAGTTCACCGCAGTTCACTAAGCTGGTGAACCTGCTGCTAACAAAGTCCCGCGGGTTTCCGACCCCGTACCTCCGGATATACCCCAGGGTCCCCGCCCTCTCGGGCGCACCGAGACGGTGCATCCGCATCAGAGACCCGGCTCGCGCCCGGCTGGCGGGGCTTCGCACACTCCAAGCCGCTTGGCGGCCCAGCGCTCGTACAGGCCAATAGCCACGTCGGCGCCCGCCATTGCCGTCAAGCAACCGAAGGCGCCCGCCGACCAGATCGACATGCCAGCGGAATAGAGCAACATGATGGTGGACAGACCACACACAATGCAGGCGCCCGAGCGCAGCACGATCCTGCGGACCAAAGCCCAGCCACGGACACCCGCCTTATCCGCCCGCCACATCTCACCCGATACCCCACCGACCAGTGACATGATGATCACCATCCAGAGTGGCATCTCGACTAAAGCTTGTTGCTCGCTGTTCATGTAAGCCTCATGGCAATGCACGGCGCCGGAAAAAGAAAACCCCGCCATGCGGCAGGGTTCTCGATGCACCGACAGGTCGTGGCGGGTTGCACAGCACAGTGCTTATGGGGGAAGCGCCTAAGCGCACTTTTCATATCGTGGCGACTTTTTACCCCTGACCGGAAAAACCGAAAAGAGGCAATTTTCGGTACGTCGCTTCGGCGCTACTTCGGCGCACCCTCGACGCATGCTCGGCGCATATTGAACCGACGAACGGTATGGCGCCGGTTAGGCCCGGAGCGGACGATCAGGATCGACAGTATTTGCAAGTGCATCGCTTTGACCCAGTTACGGTAGGTTCGGTCAGCATCTTCTGCCAGGCCAACCTCGCGCATCTGTTCCCGGATCGACACGCCGAAGAGGTAACGAAACTCGGCAAGCTTTGCCAAGACCGCACCGCGCTTGTCACGGCGCCCCAACTCGGCAACAGCCGCGTCGACTTCTGCTGCAGAGTGATCCAGACCAGCACCACCCAGCAAGATTCGGGCACCTGATGTACCGCCCCTCGGAGCGGCACCTTTCCACTCCATGATGCTGCCCATTTGGCTACCCAACCCGGCCTCCAGGCCGAGCCGGGCGCGTTGCTCCGCCCAATGCCGCATCAAGCCCTCAACCAGCACCAGGCGCTCGGCCAGCTCCAGGCCTTCGATGTCCTTCATCATCACCGGCTCCCTCCATAAAACGCTACCCAACACACAATTACAAAACCCAACACAAACCCAACACAGGAAAAGCTGAATAAATTCAAAGCATTAAAGGTTTCTGTGTTTAGTGTGTTGGGTTTGTTGAGTTTTTTAGGGTTCGCATGGGATTTATTTTTCTGTTGTTGATTGCCAGCAAAAGTTGCGCGCCTGCGCGTGCGCGAAGGCAAACCCAACACACCCACCACGGACTCCCGCCAACCCGCGAAAACTGCGGACCGTATGAGTGTTGGCCTATAGAAGTGACCCAACACAAACCCAACACACCCGACACGCTAACGGTCGTACTCATGCTGCCAGCCCCTTCACATGGTCCCAGCCATCGACATTCCAGCCCGCAAGCTTCGCCCTAGCCCGCCACTCGACGACGCACGTGCCCAGCTCGGCCGACTTTGTGGATGGGGGCAGGGAAGGATCACCATCGGGTGGGAAGAAGAACGCCGCGAATCGTCGGTTATTGCCATCGGTCCAGGGGATTGCCCGCGTCTTCTCCACCGTCGCGCTGATCATTAACGAGAACTTCGTCTGGCTCATCGAGTGCTCTCTGTTGCGCGAACACCATTCAAGAAACATGGCATACACGTCCGTCGACAAGCAGCAGCCCCACAGACCATGCCCAAGTTCACCGATCCGCCACAAGTGCAAGAACGTTTGCCATGCCGTCCGGCTCAGCGCCACCAGCCGCTGCCGAGCCTCAGTTTTCGGAGGTCGAGTGCGCTGATTGAATTCGCCCAGGTCGATGCTCAAGAGCCACCCGTACAAGGCTGACACCCCACCATTCAGTAACTCACGACCGATAGCCTTCTGGCGCTCGACCGGCAGCGTTTCCAAGGGCCACATGACCAACATTCGACGGTCATCTTCACTGATCGGCCAGGGCATGATCTCGTTGCTAAGGAATGCGGCATTCATGTGGTTGGCCTCTTCCCAACCATTGATAAACTTCGACTCCATACGCACAGTCTTGCCAGTGATCATGTGCTTGATCTTGCCAACCTGGTTGTAACGCTGATCGCGGCTGACAACCTCCTCGAAAACTGCCCACAGCTTGCGACTCTGCCAAGCATTGAAACTCCCCTCCAACTGGGACTGCCCGACCGTGGCTGCATACTGACCATACAGCTCGCCAAGCACGTCGGAGAACAACAGGCTTTTACCCGAGCCCTCCATTGTCGAGTGGAACAGCACCGCCGTATCCATCTTGGCCCCCATGTGCTGCAAGGGGAACGCAAGCCACTTCAACAGCCAATCCAACGCTTCGGCGTCGTGGTTACACAGGAACGAAATCAGCCAGCCCAGGTTTTCACACGCGGCGTCATCCCGCACCGGCTCCAGTGGCAACCCCTCAAACGTGTTGATATACGTGCTGGGATCCTTGGTCATGGTCGGATCAAACACGATGTGATCAACATCCACCACCCGCCGGCTTGGACTGTTCAGCCAAAGCGAATAGGCATCGCCGAGGGCCATCTTGACGGCACCCTCGGCGATCCGCCGCTTCTTCTCGCGATCCCATACGTCCTTGGTTCCGTCGATGTAGACGTAACGCTCGATGGGTTCGAGCTTCAATGCCCCGCCCTTTTTGGTGGACATGCGCCGAGCTTGCTCGAACTCCTGCACCTGCTCAGCAGCAACCAACTTCTTATTGGTGCGCTCCATCCACTCTTTCGCCAGAGCCTTACCGACCAGGGCCTCGAACCCGGAGCGCTTCATCTGCCGCCCCTTATCCATGTCCCACACCTGAGTAGTGCCCTCAACCAGAGCGAAACGGCGCATCGCGCTGTCAATGTGCAGGGCTTCGCCCCCCGCGCCCCCGGTGTCGCAGGAGCCGGCGACGCTGGGCGAGCTCCCCTCCGATGGGGTTCGGGGAAGGTCTTCAGCAATCAGATGATCGAGTTCTTCCAGCGTGACCGGCTGCCCCCCGGCCTCATTACCCGATGGGGCTCGGGGAAGCTCGCCCAAGGGCGGCGGGGACGGCGGACGCGACTTCGCGTCCAAGCCCAACAAGCGAGCAGCTGCCTTCGTCGCTTCTCGCGTATCGCCGTTGTGCTGGAGGATGCAGAACACATCGAACGCATCATTCTTGTGCCCGTTGTTCAGCGGGTCAGAGCTGTGGTGCGAATAGAGCTTGCCCTCGCTGATTGTCACCCCGGGCAGACCGCTGCTGCTCTGTGGGCATAACCACTTGTTATTGACTCGCTTGTACCCATGCGCCTCGATCAGCGTTGCCAAGTCGTAGCAACGATTGAACTCGGGAATCACTTCGGGCAGCGCCTTACCGAAACGCTCTACCGATGGCCGTGGTTTGGGCGCAGCGGATACTGGCGGCGCCAAGGTTTTGGGCAGCCATGGACAAGCCGCTTCAGCACCGGGTTTGAATTCGTCCCATCCCTGCCAAATGCTCAGCAACTCAGGAGGAAGTTCCGGCAGCCCCTCAGGCGATGGCGGGTTGCGCCAGGTATACGGCCGCTTTGTTCCAGGGTGGATGGAGGGTGGCAAGACATCCTGCACCAGGCCGCCCCGCAGCTCGAACACAGTAATCTTTTTGAAGGGCTCGGCGGCCATTCGGAAAGTGGCCTCCCGAGCGGCATCACCAGCATCTACCGCAGCCTTCACCTGGGCCATGATGCCCTTGAGGATCGACCCATCCGGGTCGGTCTTGTTTGGCCAGACCAGGGAGTGTCGAGTCAGTTCGACACCATCCGGTACGCGGAACATGACGCGAAAGCGCGCCGGGTTTCCTACTGTGGTCGGATAGGCATCTGCAAGGGTGTCCAGATCCATGCCCAACAGCTGCTGCAGAACAAGCCGGGTCAGTTCCACGTCATCGACATCAAGCGAACAGACTCGGCTCGGCCCCAGAACCACCCCAAGGTTGTGCGATGGTCTCTTCTGCCAGAAAGCTTCGGCAGCATCAGCCTCGGTAATGTAACCACCAGGTTTGTTCCACCCATTGCCCTTTGGCCCTTTCTCGCCTGGTTCAATCGGCACCAGGGCAAGCCCGAAGGTTTCGATGTAGCGCCGCGCCCATGCAGCTGTCGGCAGTCCTTGGTGCTCACTCATCGACGCCGCTCCCGCAGCTCTTGGCAACTGACGCAGGTTTCACAACCTGCGACCGACTGCTGACGCAGCACTGGGATAGGTTCGTCGCAGTCCTCGCAGACCTGCGCGCTTGGCTTCGCATTAGCCCGCAACTGTCGTTGCAATGATATCTGCAGGAAGTAGTCAGCCTGGTCGTTGGCCAGATCAGCAACATCAGCCATTCGCACGATCCTCCATGGCCTGACGGGCGCCTGCCATGATGGCCAACACCTGCCGAATGACGTCCATACCGCGCTGTTCCAGATTCTGCACTTCATGCAGCTCCCAGATATTGTCCGCCGCGCCATCGTGCATGCTGCTGACGAACTCGCCGGCCTCTTCGAGCAGCTTGCCGACAGCTTTTAGCGCCTCATTGGTCGCAGGAACAGGCTCCGGGCGATACCAAACGACTCCAGCCGCCCTGCACAGGGCATCAAGCACCCGCGTGTCGGCTGTCCATTGTAGGACTTCCTCCAGCTCGTCTGGCGACAGCCAACGGCGCTCCTCATCGTGTTTGAGTTTCTTCTGGAGAGCATCAATGTCGATGCCCATATCAAAGGCCAGGCGGGTGATTCCGCCATGGTAGTCACGACCAGCGCGGTAGAGCGCTTGCCGCAGGGAAAGGACCAGGCCAATGCCCGGTAATGTATCGATACGACTCATAACCGTTAAACCTCGATTAACGGTGTAGCCATAGGATTGGGCAAGCCCTATCCTACGACCACGACCGATGTGCCTGTTCAAATGTGTTGTGCGACACGGCATGTCGTTCTAGTCATCCGGTGAATCTTGTGGTGAGAGGGAACCGAATGGCGGGGAAATGGCAGTGCGATGCACTACCTTGTGCTGAGCTGGGCAGGTTCTTGTGGTGAGAGCGCCCAGCTCAGCATTCTTTACTCCTGGCGGAGACCAGAAGACTTGATCTGTTCTTCATACAAAAGCTCGATAGCCTTGCCCACCTCGTAGCGAACCGCCGCCCCTTTCGTTGCCCGATAGATTGTTGGCTGAGTCGTCCCAACACGATCAGCGATTGCTCGCTGCGAGAAACCCAGCTCGATCAGTTTTTGAAGCATCTCTTGAATGGTCATTGCACCCACCGATGCGTTATCGAATTGAAATTATAATACCCAAACGAATTGACCGAGGCAATACACTTTCGATACGTTAACGAATCAGAGCAACAGACCGTGATAGGGAACCGCGTAGCAATACGAATGCACGAATTGGGCTGGTCAGAAGGCGAGCTAGGTAGGAAATCTGGGGTGCCGCAACCGACCATTCACAGGATCTTGACTGGGGTTTCAGCCAGCCCCCGTCAGGCAAACGTCGAGAAAATCGCGAAAGCCCTTGGAGTAACGACCGAATGGCTCTGGAAAGGGGGCGAAGCCCCCGACATCCTTCCCGGCCCCAATTCGAACGTTGAACTAGGCCCAAGAATTCGCGGCTTTGTTCCTTTGATCTCATGGGTGCAGGCAGGGGCCTGGTGCGAAATGCAGGAAGTGCTTGAGCTGCAAGATGTAGAGAACTGGCTTCCTTGTGCCGTTTCGCATAGTAGTGCGACCTTCGCGCTCCGCGTGAGAGGCCTGTCAATGTTCAACCCGCACGAACGGAGATCCTTTAGGGAGGGCGACATCATCTTCGTCGATCCAGCGAAGGACTATGAAAACGGGTCACTCGTTATTGCCAAACTGGCGGACAGCCGGGAAGCTACGTTCAAGCAGCTCGTGATCGAAGGGCCGCGTCAGTTCCTCAAACCTCTTAATCCATCCTGGCCCGATCCGATCATCGAATTCCCTGATGACGCCCTTATCTGCGGCGTGGTTGTTTCTAAAGTCGAGATTTTTTAACGCTTAACCATTCATTCGATCAATACGCATTGGTATTGACCTCGCAAATTCGTTTAAGTATTGTCTGGCCCGCAACCTTCTCACCACAGAGGTCCAGGCATGCCAGCCAAACAACACCAACCGATCTGCAAAGTCTATTTGCACCCATCCACCTGTAGCCGCCGCGCCACCGTTGAGGCTTTCCAACGTCGTACCGGCCTGCAAATCATCGTCTCGCCTGCGGATTCCACGCCATCCGGCCACTCATTCCACGCTTATCCGGCCGGGCATTCCACGCACATCCGGCCACCTGTTCCACGGCCATCCGGCCGGGCAGTCGGAGCGCAGCGACGCAGGTTTGCATTGTTAGTCTGAAGTCCCTGTTGCAGTCAATTTCATCGAGCGCCTGCGCATCGATTCACCCTTGAGTTCGATGCGGTAAGCGTTATGCACCAGCCGGTCGAGGATGGCGTCGGCCAAGGTCGGATCGCCGATCAGTTCATGCCATTTGTCTACCGGCATCTGGCTGGTCACCAGTGTCGAGCGGTGCCCGTAGCGGTCGTCCAGCAGCTCCAACATGTCGCGCCGTTGCGCAGCGGTAAACGCCGCCACTCCCCAGTCGTCCAGAATGATCAGATCGGTCTTGGCATAACCGGCCATCAGTTTGGCGAAGCGACCGTCGCCGTGGGCCAGACCCAGTTCTTCCATCAAGCGCGGCAGGCGCAGATAGCGCACGCTGTAGCCGTCCCGGCAGGCCTTGTGGGCCAGTGCGCAGGCCAGCCAGGTTTTGCCCACGCCGGTGGGGCCGCCGATGATCAGGTTCAGGCCGTCGCGCAGCCATTGGCCGCTGCCCAGTTGCAGGATCAGGGACTTGTCCAGCCCACGCGGGCTGCGGTAATCGATGTCTTCCAGGCAGGCGTTGTGGCGCAGTCGGGCGGCTTTGAGGCGAGTGCTCAGGCGCGCATCTTCACGTTCGGTCAGCTCGCGATCGACCATCAGCCCCAGGCGCTCATCGAAGCTGAGGCTGTTGATGTCGGGCGTTGCGTGTTGCTCGCTCAGCGCCTTGAGCATGCCGTGCAGGCGCAGGGTTTGTAGCTTGTCCAGGGTGGGATTGGGGAGCATGGGCGTATTCCTTCAGGTCAGTGGTAGTAGCCGGGGCCGCGCAGGTTGATGTGTTCATCGGGCAACAGCGGCAGGTTCTGCTGGGCCAGCGGTAGCCGCTCCAGCCCTTGGCGCAGGATCGATTCGAGGCTCTTGTAACTGCATGCGCCCAGCGCCAGGGCGCGCTGGCAAGCGGCTTCCAGCCGTTCTTCACCGTGCTGTTTGCCCAGGCGCAGGATGCCCAGGCAAGCACGGAAGCCGTGCTGCGGATGGATTCGGCGCTCGAGGATGTGGGCGATGACACCCGCGGTGTTTGGCCCGGTCTGCTCTGCCCAGCGGATCAGCCGTTGCGGCGTCCACTCGGCATGTTCGCGGTGGCTCTTGGGCATGTGCTCGGTTTGGGTGGTGTGGCGACCTTTGTGCGGCGATCGCACATGGCTGGCCACGCGCTGGTTGGCGTGGAAGCACTCGACGGTCTGTGCGGTCAGGCGCACTTCGAGTTGGTGCTTCACCAGTTGGTACGGTACCGAGTAGTAATGGCCGTCGACTTCGACGTGGTAGTCGATGTGCGCCCGCACCTTTTTCCATTCGGCGTAGACATAGGGCTGTTCCGGCAGGGGTTGCAGCGCGGGTTGGTCGAGCGCCTCGAAGGCCGAGCGGCGCGAGCCGGGCAGCTTATTGAAGGGTCGTTGATTCAGTCGCTCCAGCAGCACGCCGATTGCGGTGTTGAGTTCGCCCAGCGAGAAGAACTGGCGGTTGCGCAAGGCCGCGAGGATCCAGCGTTCGACCACCTGCACGCCGACTTCGACCTTGGCCTTGTCCTTGGGCTTGCGGGCGCGAGCGGGCAACACGGCGACCCCGTAATGCTCGGCCAGATCGCGATAGCTGGGGTTGATGTCCGGTTCGTAGCGATGCGCTTTGGTGACGCCGCTGCGCAAATTATCCGGCACCAGGATCTCGGGCGCTCCACCGAGAAACGCGAGGCAGCGGGCGTGCGAGCCCAGCCAATCGGGCAGTTGCTGCGACCAGGTGGCCTCGGCAAAGGTGTAGCTGGAGGCGCCGAGGACAGCGACGAAGACCTGGGCCTGGCGGATTTCGCCGGTGTGCCGGTCAATGACCGGCACGGTCTGGCCGGCATAGTCGACGAACAGCTTTTCGCCGGCGCGATGTTCCTGGCGCATGGCCACGTCGACCTTGGCGGCCCAGAGCCGGTAGTGCTCGCAGAACCAACTGTATTGGAAGCCTTGCGGGTGGCTGAGCCGGTACTCTTGCCAAAGCAGAGCCAGGGTGACGCCGGGGCGGCGCAGTTCGGCGTGAGCCCATGCCCAGTCAGGCATCGGACGCTGCTCACTGGGGATGGTCGGCGCAGGCGGAAACAACTGACGTTCCAATTCGGCGTCGGTCAGCGCAGAGGGCCAAGTCAGCCCGCAGGCAGCAAAGCGATTGAGGTAGTCACCGATAGTGGCTCGCCCCACTTGCAAGCTGACCGCGATCTGGCGAGCAGATAGACGCACCTCAAACTTGAGGCGCAGAACTTCTCGAATCTTACGCATGGATAAACGCTCCACGACGACCTCTCTGCTTCGAAAAAAGAGGTCGATGGTAGTGAATTAATCCTGCGTGGCTGCCTGCCTGAAGGGTGGCCGGATGGCTGTGGAATCAGTGGCCGGATGCGCGTGGAATGGGTGGCCGGATCATCGTGGAATAGGTGGCCGGATGGCCGCGGAATCCGCACATTGACCGACGGCAATATGACAGGGGACATTTTTCCAAGATTATAAAGCCTGGTTTTCTGCTCTTCGGAAATCGGTACTTCACGACTGCCGGAAAAAAAACTGGAGCAACCCGGCAACACCAGACATAACAGAAAGACAGCGTAATTTCTTAGCAGCTTACTCACTCAAACGTTTCCCACCAACGGACATCGATCACCTGCGACGATGTCTTGATGGCTCTATATCGGCAGTGCCCGCAGCTCCTTGATCGATTGCCAGCCCCACTACGCCGCCGTGATATGCAACGATGTCACGCCTGTGCCGAACCGACGGCCCACTCCGAGAGTCTTTCCGGGCACCATAACCCAGCTGCGGGATGTTTATGACCGCAACCAATTTACCCGCTACAACCATCGGGAGGCATGCTGCGCCCATAGCGCCCAGACTAACTGGAACCGTGGGCCATTGATTAAAAGCGAAACAAGTAAATGCCCAATCAGCGGAGCAGAGCGGCACCTAGGAGCTTGGAGGCAAGGATTTCAGGCGCTAGAATGCACAGCACAGTGCACCACTTAGGTGTACCTAAACGCTGTCACACTTCGAGATTTTTGACTGAGAAATCCTTGTAGAATCAAGGATTTAGAGATAGGTGGCGACCCCACCAGCCACACCCCGGCACACAATGTCACCGCTGCGGCTGCTCCCTTCCAGGCCTGACCGGGTTCACGGCTGATCGTTGCGGGGGGACCGATGGGGTCACCATAACGCGGCTCACCAGTCGGCGAGCCGCGCCATTGTACCGGTCCTGCGCGAAGTTACAACCTCTGGATCACAATAAAAAATGCTGAGCGCTCAAGCACTTGGGCACGCGGCATGAAACGGCGGGCAGAAAGCACCGAACCTGGAAGAACCGCTTCGTCAGAGGTTCACCCATTGATCGGCGCGGCCGCCGGCCTGCTGGATGACCAGGTGGATGAAATGCAGTTTGGCGATTATCGGGGCCGACAGTACAAAGGGGTAGAAATCGGGCTGGCCCATGCTGCGCGACAGCTCGTTGAGCATGCCGGAAAGCTCGATCCAGGCATTGACGAATGACAGGAACTCAACGCCACCGGCATACTCGGGCCGATACAGACTCTGCGAATCGAAGGGGAGGTAATCGAGCTCCAGAGAACGGGAACTCATGCCGAACCCCAGCGCGGTATCGACCGCATCCATCATGTGCAGGTAGTGAGCCCAGGTTTCTGCCCAGTCTTCCCAGGGGTGCATGGTCGCATAGGCACTGACATGCCGGCTCGACCAATCGAGCGGCGCGCCCTCGGCGTAATGGCGCTCGAGCGCTTGCGCATAGCTGGCACGCTCGTCGCCGAACAGCCCCCTGAACTCGTCCAGCCAGGGGGTTCCGGCAACCAGCCGATCCCAATAGTAGTGCCCCACTTCATGACGAAAATGCCCAAGCAGCGCCCGATAAGGCTCATGCATCTGCTGCCGGATCTTTTCTCGATGAGCGTCGTCCGCTTCCTTGATATCCAGGGTGATCAGGCCATTGGCGTGCCCCGTAACAGGCGTCTTGCCTTCCAGGTCGACACCGATGAAGTCGAAAGCCAGGCCGGCCTCTTCATCCTCGGACCTGGAAATCACCGATAGCCCGAGATTCAGCAACTGCGCGACCAGGCGACGCTTGGCCGTCTCGACCTTGCGCCAGCGCTCATGGTTTTCCGGGATCGAGAGATCCGGGATGGTGCGGTTCAGGCTGCAGGCGATGCAGTGAGGATCCTGCGCCCGGGCCGACACCAGCCAATTGCAGGCCGCCGGTGTGTCGAGATTGGCGCAGCGATGGAATACCCCGGCCTGCGGATCCGAAGTCAGCCCCCAGGTGCCCGGCTCGGCACCTGGCTGCAATGACGAAAGCACGTTCTGCCCCGGCCAATAGCCCAACGCCGAGCCACAGGCCAGGCACTGGCTATTGCGAAAGAAGACCGACTGACCGCACTGGCATTGCCAGACCTTGCCCTGGCGGCTGTCCTGGCTGATGAATGGGGCGGCGAGTCTGGAACTGAGCTGTTCAAAAAGACGGTACATGTCGAACTCCCTTCTTTGGTGCAACGACGGACCTTGCCGCTGCCGCAGGCTCGGTGCGCCGCTGCGACGCTCGCCTGCAACGCGGGCGCAAGGTTTCGACATTCCTGGAGGTCCTGCGGACCTCAGCGCAGCCTGCGGCAGCGGCTACAACTCAGGCTTCGATACCCTGCTTATTCAGAAAGGCGATGAACGCGTCTTCGTCCAGGACCTCAAGACCCAGCTCATTGGCCTTGGTCAGCTTCGAACCGGCGCCAGGCCCTGCGACCACGCAGTGGGTCTTGGCCGAGACCGAGCCTGCCACCTTCGCCCCGAGACTTTCGAGCTTGTCCTTGGCGACATCGCGGCTCATGCGCTCGAGCGAGCCGGTGAGCACCCAGGTCTGACCGGCCAGCGGCAGGCCTTCGACCAGCTTTTTCTCGCTGCCCCAGTGCATGCCGAACTCACGCAATTGCGCTTCGACCGCCCTCGCCCGTTCGGCATTTTCCGCAACGCTGAAAAATTCGCGCACAGCCGTAGCCTGCTTGATCGTGAGCGCCTGGCGCAGGTCGATGCCGTCGGCGGCGATGATCTTGTCCAGCGTTTCGAGCCGGGCCACCAGCTTTTCTGCGCCAGTGGGGCCGACCGAAGGGATGTCCAGCTTGGCGATCATGCCGGCCAGGCTGGTGCTGGCGGCGAATTCGGGATGTAACTCGCCTTGATCCTGCAACTGCAAACCACGTTCGAGCAATTGCGCGATGACCGTGCGGTTATGCTCGTCCTCGAAGAACGCGTGAATCTCCGAAGCCACCTCCAGACCAATATCCGGCAGGTAGGTCAACACTTGCGGCAAGGCCGCCATGATCCGCTCCAGCCCCCCCAGCGAGCGCGCCAGCACCTTGGCCGTCTCCTCGCCCACGTCAGGGATGCCCAGCGCGTAGATGAAGCGCGCCAGCGTCGGCCGCTTGCTGTCTTCGATGGCCTCGAGCAGGTTCTTGCTCGACAGCTCGGCAAAGCCTTCCAGGTCGACGATCTGCTCGAAGCCCAGGGTGTAGAGGTCGGCCGGCGACGACACCAGGCCCTCGTCGACCAACTGTTCGACGCTCTTCTCGCCCAGCCCTTCGATGTCCATGGCGCGCCGCGAAACGAAGTGAATGATCGCCTGCTTGAGTTGCGCCGCGCAGGCCAGCCGGCCAACGCAACGGTACACGGCACCTTCGCTGACGGTTTCCTTGCCCTTGCTGCGCTTGACCAGTTGCGTGCGCTCGACCTGCGAACCACACACCGGGCATTGCTCGGGGATATGCACCGGGCGGGCATTGTCCGGGCGCCGTTCGAGGACTACCTGCATCACTTGCGGGATCACATCACCGGCACGACGGATGATCACCGTGTCGCCGATCATCAGGCCCAGGCGCGCCACTTCGTCCATGTTGTGCAGCGTGGCGTTGGCCACGGTGACGCCCGCGACCTTGACCGGCTTGAGCCGCGCCACGGGCGTGACCGCACCGGTACGGCCGACCTGGAACTCCACGTCGAGCAGCTCGGTGAGCTCTTCCATCGCCGGGAATTTGTGGGCAATCGCCCAACGTGGCTCGCGGGCACGAAAGCCCAGCTCACGCTGGTAGGCCAGGCTGTTGACCTTGAACACCACGCCATCGATTTCATACGCCAGGTCATTACGCCGCACACCAATGTCGCGGTAGTACTCCAGGCACTGATCAATCCCGTTGGCCAGCTTCAGTTCGCGGCTGATGGGCAGGCCCCAGGCCTTGAGTTGCTCGAGGTTGCCGATATGGGTGTCGGCAATGTTTGCCGAGACCTGGCCCAGGCCGTAGCAACAGAACTCCAGCGGGCGGCTGGCGGTGATCTTCGAGTCCAGCTGACGCAGGCTGCCGGCCGCCGCGTTGCGCGGGTTGGCGAAGGTCTTGCCACCGACTTCCATCTGCGTAGCGTTCAGCCGTTCGAAACCGGCCTTGGACATGAACACTTCGCCGCGCACTTCCAGCACCGCCGGCCAACCACTGCCATTGAGCTTGAGGGGAATATTGCGCACGGTGCGCACATTCACACTGATGTCTTCCCCCGTGGTGCCGTCGCCACGGGTGGCGCCCTGCACCAGCAGGCCATCGCGGTACAGCAGGCTGACCGCCAGGCCGTCGAGCTTGGGTTCGCAGGTGTACTCGATGGACTGCCCGCCGCCGAACAGGTCGCCGGCAGGCAGGTCCAGGCCTTCGATTACCCTTCGATTAAATTCGAACAACTCAGACTCTTCAAAAGCGTTTCCAAGGCTGAGCATCGGGACTGCATGACGCACCTGACTAAATGCGAACAGGGCTGCGCTACCAACCCGTTGCGTCGGAGAGTCACTGGTAACCAACTCTGGATGAAGCTCCTCCAAATTCCTAAGCTCGCGGAAAAGCCTGTCGTACTCGGCATCCGGGACCTTTGGAGCATCCAGCACATGATAATAGTGGTTATAGTCCCTTAGCTCAGCTCGTAGCTTTAGGATTCTGGCTTCGTCCGCATTCATTTCGGTGTTCTCTTGCAAAGCAAAAGAGCAGCCGAGGCTGCTCTCTGTGTTTATTCTCTGGAGTTCGTGGCGCTCCAATCGCTGGCAAGCCAGCTCCCACAGAAGCCAGTTTTCCCAAGGGTTTGCACATACCCCCTGTAGGAGCGGGCTTGCCCGCGATTCGGGCTCACTCTGAATCCAAAGCCTAGCGTTTATGCGTCAAGGCGCGGCGTTCAAATTCGACAATGCGCTGACGGTAGTGTTCGATGGTCTGGGCGGTCATCACGCTGCGTTGATCGTCCTTGAGCTCGCCATTGAGCTCATGGGCCAGCTTGCGGGCGGCGGCCACCATGACGTCGAAGGCCTGCTTGGGATGACGCGGCCCCGGCAGGCCGAGGAAGAAGCTCACTGCGCGGGTGCTGAAATGGTCGATGTCATCCAGGTCGAACACCCCTGGCTTGACCGCATTGGCCATGGAGAACAGCACTTCGCCATTGCCGGCCATGCTTTCGTGACGGTGGAAAATGTCCATCTCACCGAAACGCAGGCCGCTTTCCAGGATGTTCTGCAGCAGCGCCGGGCCCTTGAAGCCGCCTTCATCGCGGGAGATCACGCTGATGACCAGCACTTCCTCGACCGGCGGCAGTTCCTTGCCTTCGCTCGCGCTGAAGCTGGCCGACCGGGTTTCGTCCGGGAAGTCGCCGTCACGGCTGGTGAAGCCTGGTTCATCCAGGTCGAGCTTCAGGTTCATGTCACCCTGCGCAGGCTCGGCGGTGCGCTTGCCCCGCTTGCCGTTTTCGCGCATGGGCGCACTCATGGACGGCAGGTCGTGCTCGTCCAGTTGCGGCTCCCTGTGCTCGTCCAGCACGCGCGGCGGGCCGAGCACTTCAGCACTGCTGGGCTCGTCGTCCGGCAGGTTGGAGAAGCTGCGGTCCAGCCTGAACTTCAACTTGCCCTTGCCGCCACGCATGCGGCGCCAGCCATCGAAAAGAATACCGGCAATGACAATAATGCCGATGACGATCAGCCACTCGCGCAGACCGATTTCCATGTAATCCTGTGCCTCGAATAGAAAATGCTGAAAATAAAGGGTTTAAACCCCTTTAAAACGTGGCGCCAACTCTATGTTCTGACAGGCGTTTTCCCCACGCATACAAAAAAGTAAACACTAAACTAGCACGACCAAAGACAACTTTACACCGTCTGTCGCACATGTCCCCGGCAATTGACACGTTGTCTTGCCTGATCGCCACCGATCAGGCCTCGACCATCGCCATCGCTTCCTCTACGTCCACCGCCACCAGACGCGAACAACCCGGCTCGTGCATGGTAACCCCCATCAGCTGATCGGCCATTTCCATGGCGATCTTGTTGTGGGTGATGTAGATGAACTGCACCGTTTGCGACATTTCCTTCACCAGCTTCGCATAGCGTCCAACGTTGGCATCATCGAGCGGCGCGTCCACTTCGTCGAGCATGCAGAACGGCGCCGGGTTCAGTTTGAAAATGGCGAATACCAGGGCCAGTGCGGTCAGGGCCTTCTCTCCACCAGAGAGCAAATGAATGGTGCTGTTCTTCTTGCCAGGCGGACGCGCCATGATCGTTACCCCTGTATCGAGTAAATCTTCGCCCGTCAGTTCCAAATATGCGCTGCCGCCACCGAAAACTTTTGGAAACAATGCCTGCAAACCGCCGTTTATCTGATCAAAGGTATCCTTGAAGCGGGTGCGGGTCTCTTTGTCGATCTTGCGAATGACGTTTTCCAGGGTGTCCAGGGCTTCGACCAGATCGGCGTCCTGAGCGTCGAGGTAACGCTTGCGCTCGGACTGCTGCTGATACTCGTCGATGGCCGCCAGGTTGATCGCGCCCAGACGCTGGATCCTTGCGTCGATGCGCTCGAGTTCTTGTTCGGCCTCCTGTTCATTGGCTTCGCTGGCGAGGGTGGCCAACACCCCGTGCAAGTCGTAGCCGTCTTCGTGCAATTGTTCCTGCAGGGCCTTGCGCCTGACGCTCAGGCCCTGCCACTCCATCCGGTGCTGCTCGAGCTGGCCCCGCAACAGTTGCGACTGCTGTTCGGCCTGGGTGCGACGCTTCTCGGCATCGCGCAGCTCGCGGTCGGCGTCTTCCATCTGCATGCGCGCCTGACGCATTTCCTCGTCGACGGCCATGCGCCGCTCCAGCAACTCTTCAAGCTTGAGCCGCAGCTCTTCGAGCGGCGCCTGGCCCTCCTCCAGGTTCAGACTCAGTTGTTCGTGTTTTTCGGTCAAGCGCTCCGATTGCAGTTCCAGGCGTTCCAGCGCCTGGCGCGTGGAGTCATGCTGGGCCCGCAGGGAACCCAGGCGCACGGCCAGCTGATGGGCATGATCCTTGTGCTGGCGGGCTTCCTGGCGGACCCGATCGAGCCGCTCGCGCAGGCTGTCGCGCTGGGCCAGCAGCAATTCCCGCTGCTCGGTGTCCTGGGCCATGATATCGAGGGCGTCCTGCAATTGCAGGCGCGACTCGCCGACTTGCTCGTGCTCGACGGCACGCTGCTCGGCCAGTTCAGTCAATTCTTCATCGAGCCGACGGCGGCGCAGGGTCAGTTGTTCGATCTTGGCCTTGCCGGCCGACAGCTGTGCCTTGAGCTCGCCCTGCTGGCGCGCCTCATCCTGCAGGCGTCGGCGCAGTTGCTCACGGCTTTCCTCTTCCTGCTTCTGCTGCTCGCGCAAGCCTTGCAACTGTTCTTCCAGGGTCGCCAGCGCCGCTTCGCGCTCCTCGCGCTCGCCCCCCAGGCTTTGCAGCTCCTGCGCGCGCGCCAGCACCCCGCTCTGCGCGTCGCTGGCGCGGCGAACCCGCAGGAAATGCCGGCCAATCCAGTAGCCATCGCGACTGATCAGGCTCTCGCCCGGCGCCAGGCTGGCGCGCAGTGCCAGCGCCGCATCGAGGTCTTCGACCGGTTTGACCTGGGCCAGCCAGGGCGCCAGATCAACTGCACTCTCGACCTTGTCGAGCAGGCTGCCCGGCACGCGCACTGCGTCGTGGCCCGGATCGAGCAGGCGCAAGTCGCCCTGGGCGAACCCGGCCAGATCGAAACCGGCAAAATCATCGACCAGCACCGCTTGCAGGTCAGCCCCCAGCACGGTTTCCACCGCCAATTCCCAACCGGACGCCACCCGCAGCCCTTCGGCCAGGCGCGGGCGCTGGTCCAACCCCTGTTCACGCAGCCACTGGGCGGTACCTGTCCCGGGGTCGAGCGCAGCCTGCTGCAAGGCTTCGAGCGAGGCCAGCCGGCCATTGAGGCGCTGCAATTCACCCTGGGCCTGCTGTTGGGCCTGGGAAGCCTGTTGCAAGGCGTTGCGAAGCTGTTCGAGGCGCTCGACCTTCTGCTCTTCGCGCGCCTGCAATTCTTCAAGCAGTAATTCGCTGCTGGCCAGTTGCTCACCCAGCTCGAGAATGGCCGCGTCTTCAGGGTCGGCTGCCAGCAGGGTCAGCTCTTCGCCGAGCCTGCGCTGGCGCTCGGCCAGCCGCTCCATGCTGTGCTCCAGCTGCTGGATGCGCGACTGCTGCACCTCGGCCTGGCGCCGGGGCTCGGCCGAGCGGGTATTGAAACTGTCCCACTGCTCCTGCCAGCCATGCATGGTGCTTTCGGATTCTTCCAGGGCAGCGGCAGCCTCTTCGGCAGCGGCGCTGGTCATTTCCTGTTCGGGCTCGAGCATGGCCAGCTCTTCGCCCAGGGTCGCCAGCAAGGTACGGTCATGGCCCAGGTGCGACTCAGTCTCGAGTCGCGACCGTTCGGCCTCCTTCAGATCGTCCTGCAATTGACGCAGGCGCTGCTGGCCGTGCTGGATGCTCTGCTCGACCCGCGCGATGTCGCCGCCCACCGAATAGAAACGCCCCTGCACCAGGCTGAAGCGCTCGGACAGGTCATGATGGCCATCACGCAGGCGCTCGATGCTGGCATCGGCATTGCGCTGCTCGGCCACCAGTGCCTCGAAGGCGACTTCCTGATCGCCGATCACCGCCTCGCGCTGGCCGACCTGTTCGTTCAGCGCCTGCCAGCGCAGGGCCGAGAGCTGCGCCTTGAGCTGACGCTCCTGGGCCTTGTATTCCTGATACTTCTCGGCGGCCTGGGCCTGACGGTGCAAGCGTTCGAGCTGGCGCTCCAGCTCTTCGCGCAGGTCGGTCAGGCGTTCCAGGTTCTCGTGGGTGCGGCGAATGCGGTTCTCGGTTTCCCGGCGGCGCTCCTTGTACTTGGAGATGCCGGCGGCCTCTTCGATGAAGTTGCGCAGGTCTTCGGGCTTGGCCTCGATCAGCTTGGAGATCATGCCCTGCTCGATGATCGAGTAGCTGCGTGGGCCCAGGCCCGTGCCGAGGAAAATATCGGTGATATCACGACGACGGCATTTGGCGCCGTTGAGGAAATAGCTGTTCTGGCTGTCGCGCGTCACCTTGCGCCGAATGGAAATCTCCGCGTAACTGGCGTATTCGCCGACCAGGGTGCTGTCGGAGTTATCGAATACCAGCTCGATACTGGCCTGGCTGACCGGCTTGCGGGTGGTCGAGCCATTGAAGATGACGTCGGTCATCGACTCGCCGCGCAGATTTTTCGCCGAACTTTCGCCCATGACCCAGCGCACCGCATCGATGATATTGGACTTGCCGCAACCATTGGGCCCGACCACAGCGGCCATGTTGCTGGGAAAGTTCACCGTCGTCGGGTCGACGAACGATTTGAACCCGGCCAGCTTGATGCACTTGAGGCGCATGCCTAGGCGACCGCCATCGCAGCAAGCACCAGGTTGCAACTGCGCTGGGTGTACTCGCTGAGCACCACACGGATACGTGGCTGATCACGCGCCACCACCGCCTCGAGCAACTGAGCGAACAGAGTCAGGTACTCGCTCATTTCCGCCTTGCGCTGATCCAGGGCCAG
This sequence comes from Pseudomonas sp. LS1212, assembly GCF_024741815.1. NCBI lineage: Bacteria > Pseudomonadati > Pseudomonadota > Gammaproteobacteria > Pseudomonadales > Pseudomonadaceae > Pseudomonas > Pseudomonas sp. LS1212. Next base: position 1,742,558 of record NZ_CP102951.1, on the reverse strand, counting down.
GTAGTAGGTGCGACTCATGGCCGGCTGCAGGTTTTCGACGGTTTCCTGCAGGTACGGGTTATCGGCGAACGGATAGGCCGCGCGCATCACATTGAAACTGTCTTCCACGAACGTCTTGATATCCTGACGCTCGAAACTGGCCTGCAGGCGCTGCTGGATCTGCAGGAACGGCGCCAGGTCCGCCTGAACCTTCCAGCCCTTGGCCACCGCATTGCCGAGCAGGATATACATCTCGCTCATCAGGGCGCAGAGGCTGCGCACATTGTGTTCGTTCAACTCGGTCACATGGGCGCCGCGCCGGGGCAGGATCGTCACCAGATGACGCCGTTCGAGAATCAACAGTGCCTCGCGCACCGAACCACGGCTGACGTTCAAGGCCTGGGTAACCTTCTGCTCCTGAATGCGCTCGGCAGGCTTGAGCTCCCCGCGAATGATGCGTTCGGCAAGGTAATGGGCGATTTGTTCGCAGAGGCTGTCCGGCGCCTTGAACGTCATTGTTGTCCTTCGAAATCATCGATCTGTACAAGCGGCGCAGTGTAGCGCACTTGATACCTGCAAGCGCAGGGGAGAAACGCTCGAATGTGGCACGAAACGCGCAAGAAGCCTGCAAGAACCCGCAAAGAATAATAGTGCCCGGGTACTGTGCCCACGACGTTCTACCCTTATATAAAGGACCGTCGATCGAGATGAACCGTTTGTGCAAATTTTCCTGACCTGAAAGTCAGAAAAACATTGACCAAAAAGTCAGATCTGACTAAATTCAGCTCATATCGATCAACAACAATAATCCGCTTGTGAGGCCTTCCGTGATCCAGTTTCTACTTAACCAGGAGCTGCGCAGTGAGCATGCCCTGGATCCGAACCTGACAGTGCTCGAGTATCTGCGCGAGCATCTGGGAAAATCCGGCACCAAAGAAGGCTGCGCAAGCGGCGATTGCGGCGCCTGCACCGTCGTGGTCGGCGAATTGAGCGCCGCTGACGACGGCAGCGAGCACATACGCTACCGCAGCCTCAACTCATGCCTGACCTTTGTTTCGTCGCTGCACGGCAAGCAACTGATCAGCGTTGAAGACCTCAAGCACCAGGGCCGGCTTCACAGCGTGCAACAGGCCATGGCCGATTGCCACGGCTCGCAGTGCGGCTTCTGTACCCCTGGCTTTGTCATGTCGCTGTTTGCCCTGCAAAAGAACAGCGATGCACCAGACCTGCACAAGGCCCAGGAAGCCCTGGCCGGCAACCTCTGCCGCTGCACCGGCTACCGGCCGATCCTGGCGGCTGCCGAACAGGCCTGCTGCCAGGCGCGCGGCGACCAGTTCGATACCCGTGAAGCGCAGACCGTCGCGACCCTCAAGGCCATCGCGCCGAAGGACATCGGCGAACTGAACAGCGGCGACAAGCGCTGCCTGGTGCCCTTGACCGTGGCCGACCTCGCCGACCTGTACGGCTCGCACCCCGAAGCCCGACTGCTGGCCGGCGGCACTGACTTGGCGCTGGAAGTCACCCAATTCCACCGCACACTGCCGGTGATGATCTATGTGGGTAATGTCGCCGAAATGAAGCGCATCGAACGTTTCGACGATCGCCTGGAAATCGGCGCGGCCACGTCCCTGACCGATTGCTATGACGCCCTGACCGCCGAATACCCGGATTTCGGCGAATTGCTGCACCGCTTCGCTTCGCTGCAGATCCGCAACCAGGGGACCCTGGGCGGCAATATCGGCAACGCCTCGCCGATTGGCGATTCGCCGCCCCTGCTGATCGCCCTGGGCGCGCAGATCGTTCTGCGCAAGGGTGACACCACCCGTACACTGGCACTGGAAGACTATTTCATCGATTACCGCATCACGGCGCGCCAGGAAAGCGAGTTCATCGAGAAGATCATCGTGCCCCGTGCCCAGGCGCAATGGACGTTCCGCGCGTACAAGGTGTCCAAGCGCCTGGACGACGATATTTCCGCCGTCTGCGCCGCATTCAACCTGCGCCTGGAAGACGGCCTGGTTGCCGAGGCACGGGTTGCCTTCGGCGGCATGGCGGCCACGCCGAAACGGGCCAAGGCCTGTGAAGCCGCACTGCTCGGCAAAGCCTGGAACCAGGCCACTGTCGAACGCGCCTGCAAGGCCCTGGCCGAAGATTTCACGCCGCTGTCGGACTTCCGTGCGAGCAAGGAATACCGCCTGCTCAGCGCGCAGAACCTGCTGCGCAAATACTTCATCGAACTGCAAACGCCGCACATCGAGACTCGGGTGACCGCTTATGTCTAATCATCACTGCACCCCGAAAACCCAGGACGAGCTCGCCGCCCTGTTTCAGCAGGACCTGACCACGGGCGTGGGCCGCAGCCTCAAGCACGACAGCGCCGACAAGCACGTGTCCGGCGAAGCGGTGTATATCGACGACCGCCTGGAATTCCCGAACCAGCTGCATGTCTATGCACGCCTGTCCGATCGCGCCCATGCCCGCATCGTCAAGGTCGATACCACGCCCTGCTACGCCTTCGAAGGCGTGCGCATCGCCATTACCCATGAAGATGTGCCGGGCCTCAAAGATATCGGCCCATTGATGCCGGGCGACCCGCTGCTGGCCATCGATACCGTGGAGTTCGTCGGCCAACCGGTGGTCGCCGTCGCCGCCCGCGACCTGGAGACCGCACGTCAGGCGGCCATGGCTGCGATCATCGAGTACGAGGACCTGGAACCGGTGCTGGATGTGGTCGAGGCCTTTCGCAAGAAACATTTCGTGCTCGACAGCCATACCCATCAGCGCGGCGACTCGACCACCGCCCTGGCCACTGCCCCGCACCGGCTACAAGGCACGCTGCACATCGGCGGCCAGGAACACTTCTACCTGGAAACCCAGATCTCCTCGGTGATGCCCACCGAAGACGGCGGCATGATCGTCTACTGCTCGACCCAGAACCCCACCGAAGTGCAGAAGCTGGTCGCCGAAGTGCTCGATGTGTCGATGAACAAGATCGTGGTCGACATGCGCCGCATGGGTGGCGGTTTCGGCGGCAAGGAAACCCAGGCGGCAAGCCCGGCGTGCCTGTGCGCGGTGATCGCGCACCTGACCGGGCAGCCGACCAAGATGCGCCTGCCACGGGTCGAAGACATGATCATGACCGGCAAGCGTCACCCCTTCTACATCGAATATGATGTGGGCTTCGACGACAGCGGTCGCCTGCATGGCATCGCCATGGACCTGGCCGGCAATTGCGGTTGCTCACCGGACCTGTCGAACTCGATTGTCGACCGGGCCATGTTCCACTCCGACAACTCGTACTACCTGGGCGATGCGACCATCAACGGCCACCGCTGCAAGACCAACACTGCCTCCAATACCGCCTACCGCGGCTTCGGCGGCCCGCAAGGGATGGTCGCCATCGAAGAGGTCATGGACCGCATTGCCCGGCACCTGGTGCTCGACCCGCTGGCCGTGCGCAAGGCCAACTACTATGGCAAGACCGAACGCAACGTCACCCATTACTACCAGACTGTCGAGCACAACATGCTCGAGGAAATCACCGCTGAACTGGAAGCCAGCAGCGACTATGCCGAACGCCGCGAATCGATCCGCCGCTTCAACGCAAACAGCCCGGTGCTGAAAAAAGGCCTGGCGCTGACCCCGGTCAAGTTCGGGATATCCTTCACCGCCAGCTTCCTCAACCAGGCAGGCGCCCTGGTGCACATCTACACCGACGGCAGCATCCACCTGAACCATGGCGGCACGGAAATGGGCCAGGGCCTGAACACCAAGGTGGCCCAGGTGGTCGCCGAGGTGTTCCAGGTTGATTTCAGCCGCATCCAGATCACCGCCACCAACACCGACAAGGTGCCCAACACCTCGCCGACCGCGGCATCCAGCGGCGCCGACTTGAACGGCAAGGCTGCCCAGAACGCCGCGGAAATCATCAAGCAGCGCCTGGTGGAATTCGCCGCGCGGCAGTACAAGGTCAGCGAAGAGGACGTGGAGTTCCGCAACGGCCATGTGCGCGTGCGTGAGCAGATCCTGACGTTCGAAGAGCTGATCCAGCAGGCCTACTTTGCCCAGGTGTCGCTGTCGAGCACCGGTTTCTACAAGACGCCGAAGATCTACTACGACCGTTCCCAGGCTCGTGGTCGGCCGTTCTACTACTTTGCCTTCGGCGCTGCCTGCGCCGAGGTGATCGTCGACACCCTGACCGGCGAGTACAAGATGCTGCGCACCGACATCCTCCACGATGTCGGCGCCTCGTTGAATCCGGCCATCGATATCGGCCAGGTCGAAGGCGGATTCATCCAGGGCATGGGCTGGCTGACCACCGAGGAACTGGTGTGGAACGCCAAGGGCAAGCTGGTCACCAATGGCCCGGCGAGCTACAAGATCCCGGCCGTGGCTGACATGCCGATCGACCTGCGGGTCAAGCTGGTCGAGAACCGCAAGAACCCGGAAGACACCGTATTCCACTCCAAGGCCGTCGGTGAACCGCCGTTCATGCTCGGCATCGCCGCCTGGTGTGCGATCAAGGACGCCGTGGCGAGTTTGGCCGACTACCGCGAGCAACCGCAGATCGATGCGCCGGCGACGCCGGAGCGGGTGCTGTGGGGTTGTGAGCAGATGCGCAAGGCGGTGGCGGAGCACTTGGTAGCCAACGAGCCAGCCGCACCGGAAATAGTCTGAAATGCGTCTGAATGTGGGAGCGGTCTTTGTGGGAGCGGCCGGGGCCGCTCCCACAAGGCCGCCCCACAGGAGAGGTGAGAAACATGCATAACTGGATCAGCGCCCTGGCCGACCTGCAGGACCGTGGCGAACCTTGCGTGCTAGTGACCATAATCGAAGAGCTCGGCTCGACGCCGCGCAATGCCGGTTCCAAGATGGTGGTCAGCGCCGAGCACCTGTACGACACCATCGGTGGCGGCCACCTGGAATACAAGGCGATGAAAATCGCCCGCGAGATGCTCGCCAGCGGTCGCCAGGACACGCACCTGGAACGCTTCAGCCTGGGCGCCAGCCTGGGCCAGTGCTGCGGCGGCGCCACCGTGCTGCTGTTCGAGCCCATGGGCCGGGTCCAGGCGCAGATCGCCGTGTTTGGCGCCGGCCATGTCGGCCGCGCCCTGGTACCGCTGCTGGCCAGCCTGCCCTGCCGGGTGCGCTGGATCGATTCGCGTGAACAGGAGTTTCCCGAGCAGATCCCCGACGGCGTGATCAAGATCGTCAGCGAGGAGCCGGTCGATGAAGTCCAGGACCTGCCAGCGGGCAGCTACTGCATCGTCATGACCCACAACCATCAGCTCGACCTGGAGCTGACGGCGGCGATTCTCAAGCGCAACGATTTTACCTGGTTCGGCCTGATCGGCTCGCGGACCAAGCGCGTCAAGTTCGAACACCGCCTGCGCGACCGCGGCTTTGACCCGGCGGTGGTACAGCGCATGCGCTGCCCGATGGGCATCGCCGAGGTCAAGGGCAAACTGCCGATCGAAATCGCCGTGTCCATCGCCGCCGAAATCATCGCCACCTACAACGCAAACTTCGGCCAGCAAACCACTACCCACGCCGAACCCATTGCCCAATTGCTGCCCTCTTCACGGCGCAGCCAAGCCATTCAATGAGAGCCTTATGAGCCTGACCCGTAAAGCCTATCGCGCCGCCATCCTGCACAGCCTCGCCGACCCTGCCGAAGTGGGTATCGAGGCCTCCTATGAATATTTCGCCGACGGCCTGCTGGTGATCGAAGACGGCAAGATCGCGGCCGTAGGCCCGGCCGAGGTGCTGCTCACCAGCCTGCCCGCCGAGGTCGAAGTCATCCACTATCAGGATGCGCTGATTACCCCCGGCTTCATCGACACCCATATCCACTTGCCACAGACCGGCATGGTCGGCTCCTACGGCGAACAGCTGCTGGACTGGCTCAATACCTACACCTTCCCGTGCGAGCGCCAGTTCGCCGACAAGGCCCATGCCGATCAGGTCGCGAAGATCTTCATCGAAGAACTGCTGCGCAACGGCACCACCACCGCACTGGTGTTCGGCAGCGTGCACCCGGAATCGGTCGAGGCCTTTTTCGAAGAGGCCGAGCGCCTGGACCTGCGGATGATTGCCGGCAAGGTGATGATGGACCGCAACGCCCCGGACTACCTGACCGACACGGCCGAATCGAGCTACGTCGAAAGCAAGGCGCTGATCGATCGCTGGCACGGCAAGGGCCGCCTGCATTACGCCGTGACCCCGCGCTTCGCGCCGACCAGCACGCCGGAACAGCTGACCCTGGCCGGGCAATTGCTCAGCGAGTACCCGGATCTGTACATGCAGACCCACATCAGCGAAAACCTCAAGGAAGTCGAGTGGGTCAAGGCGCTGTTCCCCGAGCGCAAGGGCTACCTGGACGTCTACGACCATTACCAATTGCTCGGCCAGCGCTCGGTGTTCGCCCACGGCGTGCACCTGTGCGACGAGGAATGCCAGCGCCTGGCCGAGACCGGCTCGGCCATCGCCTTCTGCCCGACCTCGAACCTGTTCCTGGGCAGCGGCCTGTTCAACTTGCCGATGGCCGAGAAGCACAAGCTCAACGTCGGCCTGGGCACCGATGTCGGCGGCGGCACCAGCTTCTCGCTGCTGCAGACGCTCAACGAAGCCTACAAGGTCATGCAACTGCAGGGGGCCCGCCTGAGCCCCTTCAAGTCACTGTACCTGGCCACCCTGGGCGGCGCCCGGGCGTTGCGCCTGGAAGACCGCATCGGCAGCCTGCAAGCGGGCAGCGACGCCGACTTCGTGGTACTGGACTACAACGCCACGCCACTGCTGTCCTACCGGATCCAGCAGTCGCGCAGCATTGAAGAGACCTTGTTCGTTCTGATGACGCTGGGTGATGACCGCACCGTGCAGCAGACCTATGCTGCCGGCAAGCTCGTTCACCAGCGTTAAGCGTGCATGCGGCTGCGGGCCACCGAGGTGTACCTGCAGCTGCAGCCAATCAGTCTTCCTTGCCCAGCCAGCGGTAGAGCCCGCCGCCGATGATCGCACCAATGATCGGTGCCACCCAGAACATCCATAATTGCTGGATCGCCCAGCCACCGACAATCAATGCCGGGCCCGTACTGCGAGCAGGGTTGACCGAGGTGTTGGTCACTGGAATGGAGATCAGGTGGATCAGCGTCAGTGTCAGGCCGATGGCAATTGGCGCAAAGCCTGCCGGCGCTCGCTTGTCCGTGGCACCCATGATGATCAGCAGGAACATCGCCGTCATCACCACTTCACTGGCCAAACCTGCAGCCAGCGAGTAACCGCCCGGCGAGTGTTCGCCATAGCCATTGGAAGCCAGGCCACCGGAGAGGTCGAATCCGGCCTTGCCGCTGGCAATGAAGTAGATCAATGCCGCCGCCAGAATGCCGCCAATCACCTGCGCGGCAATGTAGGCCGGCAGCTCCTTGGCAGGAAAGCGCCCGCCCGCGACCAGCCCGACGGAGACGGCAGGATTGAGATGACACCCGGAAATATGGCCGATGGCGAACGCCATCGTCAGGACAGTCAGACCAAACGCGAAAGAGACACCGAGCAAACCGATGCCTACATCGGGAAAGGCTGCAGCCAGTACTGCACTGCCACAACCCCCCAACACCAACCAGAACGTACCTATCAATTCAGCCGCCATCCGCTTGCTCAGGGGCATTGACATGAACCTGTCCTCGCATAATTGAACGCTAACGGTTAAGTCGCAATTCCATTTGCTCGATCAGGGTTTGCTGGGTTGAACGGTTGATTGACAGTGAATCTAGCACACGCCTAAATTCGCGCCAGCACCGCGAACTCGTGGTCGCGGTCGCTGCCACTGGACTCAGCCTTTGACGGAGGTGGGGTTGGAACGCCCGGGCTTCCTGGTTTGCAGCAGGTGCGAGAACACCGCATGCAGATCATCTGACGCGCTTTCCTCATCAAGGTTGAGCTTGCTGTCGATGTGATCCATGTGGTGCATCATCAGATTCACCGCGAGCACCGCATCGCGGGCTTCGATGGCATCGATCAGCTGGGTGTGTTCATCGTAGGAGCAGTGCGAGCGGTTGCCGCTTTCGTACTGGGCGATGATCAACGAGGTCTGCGACACCAGGCTGCGCTGGAAGCTGATCAGCGGGGCATTCATCGCCGCTTCCGCAAGCTTGAGGTGGAACTCCCCGGACAGGCGGATACCGGCGCCACGATCGCCGCGGGAGAAACTGTCGCGTTCGTCCTGCACCATCTGTCGCAGTTCGGCAATCTGTTCGGCCGTGGCGTGTTGCACGGCAAGCTCGGTAATCGAGCGCTCGACCATGCGCCGGGCAAAGAACACCTGGCGCGCCTCCTCGACGCTCGGGCTTGCGACCACCGCACCGCGATTGGGCCGCAACAGCACCACGCCTTCATGGGCCAGACGCGACAGCGCCCGGCGGATGATGGTGCGGCTGACCCCGAAGATCTCGCCCAGGGCTTCCTCGCTCAACTTGGTTCCCGGCGCCAGGCGTTGCTCGAGAATCGCCTCGAAGATATGCGCATAGACGATGTCGTCCTGGGTTCCGCTACGGCCGGCCTTGCCTGCACGCGAGGGTTTCTTGAGAGGTTGCAGCTGATCGTTCATGGGCACTCTAGGGTAAAGATTCCGGCTGTGAGACCCTGACTGTAATACCAGCCAGTGGGTCCATGGCAAGCCTTGCGTGAAAAAACACGGGTAAAGGTACTGGCAATTGTACACATCGGCAGCCATTTCTGCAGGCCGAGATGGCGGTTATAGCCGCTATGACGAATTAATTGCCGACAATCGCAAAAACATTATTTGCTTTATTTGTATACAAAAGCATAATCCTCTCGTGCAACTTCCTGACTCCACGGTCAACAAACCGGTCCGGACGCCTGCGCCATCCCTATCCGCCTCGCAGAACCCCCTAGTGCACGCGCAGGTACGGTTCTGGAAAACAAGAAGAGCCTTGAGGAGTACATGCTGTGGAAAGTAACAAATCCGAAGCCCCTACGCTGGATCTCGCCCCACCGCTGAGCACCAGTTGGCTGGAGCGGATTTTCAAACTCAAGTTGCATGGCACCACCGTCAAAACCGAGGTGATCGCAGGTGTGACGACCTTTATCACCATGGCCTACATCATTTTCGTGAACCCGAACATCATGGCCGATGCCGGGATCGATCACGGTGCAGCCTTTGTCGCCACCTGCATCGCTGCAGCCCTGGGCTGCCTGCTGATGGGCCTGTATGCCAACTGGCCAGTCGGCCTGGCGCCGGGCATGGGGCTCAACGCGTTCTTTACCTACACCGTGGTCGGGACCATGGGCTACTCCTGGGAAACCGCCCTTGGCGCAGTGTTCGTCTCCGGTGTGCTGTTCATGATACTGACCCTCTCGCGGATACGTGAATGGCTGCTCAACAGCATTCCCGTGAGCCTGCGTTATGCCATGGGCGCGGGGGTCGGGCTGTTCCTCGGCCTGATCGGCCTGAAAACCGCCGGCATTGTCGTCGACAGTCCAGCAACCCTGATCAAGCTGGGTTCGCTGCGTGAACCCGGCCCACTGCTCGCCGCAGTGTGCTTCCTGATGATCGCGGTATTGAGCTACCACCGTGTGTTCGGTGCGATTCTGATCAGCATCATTGCCGTGACGCTCGCCGGCTGGGGCCTTGGCCTGGTGGAATACGGCGGGGTCTTCTCCATGCCGCCGAGCCTGGCACCGACCTGGATGGCCATGGACGTGGCGGGCGTGTTGAACGTCGGCATGATCAGCGTGGTCCTGGCCTTCCTCTTCGTGCACATGTTCGACACCGCCGGCACCCTGATGGGCGTCGCCCAGCGGGCCAACCTGGTGAATGCCGACGGCCGCATCGAAAACCTGTCCCGCGCGCTCAAGGCCGACAGTGCCTCCAGCGTATTCGGCGCGGTGGTCGGCGTGCCTCCCGTGACCAGCTACGTAGAAAGTGCCGCGGGTGTGGCGGCCGGTGGCCGCACCGGTTTGACCGCCGTCGTCGTTGGCGTGCTGTTCATTGTCGCCATGTTCTTCGCACCACTGGCAGGCATGATTCCTGCCTACGCAACCGCCGGTGCACTGATCTATGTGGCGATGCTGATGATGGGCGGCATGGCCCATATCGACTGGGAAGAATCGACCGACGCCATTCCGGCGATCGTCACCGCAATCATGATGCCGCTGACCTTCTCGGTCGCCGATGGTATCGCCCTGGGCTTCATCACCTACGTCGTGCTCAAGGTCGGTACCGGCAGGCACAAAGAAATCTCTGTCAGTCTGTATGCACTTTGTGCGATCTTTGTCGCCAAGTTTATCTTCTTGTAACTGCGACAACATTGGTCAAACAAGCCTCACCCTCGGGTGAGGCTTTTGCACATAAAGAGAAAAATAAGGGGGGAGAAAAGTAATGAGTCTTGAAACCTGGCTACTGTTCAGTGGTGCGGCATTGATCGTGATCCTGATCCCCGGCCCCCTTTCCCTGCTGATGATCAGCAATAGCCTGAATTACGGTTTGCGCCGGTCTTACCCGGCGTTTCTCGGTGGGGTGAGCGCGTCGATCTGCCTGCTCAGTGCATCGGCGCTGGGGCTGGGCGCGCTGTTGCTGGCTTCGGAGCAGTTGTTCAGCGCCTTGAAGATCGTCGGTGGCTTGTACTTGTTCTACCTGGCCTGGCAGAGCTGGCAACAGTCGCGGCAACCGGGGCACGCCAGCGAAGTACCCGAGGTCACCCCGCTCCCGCGCTTTGGCGCGATGTTCTGGCGTGCCTTCGCCCTGGGCGCGAGCAATCCGAAGGACATCCTCTTCTTCGCCGCCTTCCTGCCGCAGTTTCTCAGTGCCGACAAACCGTTTCTCGGCCAGTTGTTGATCATGATTGCCACCTGGGCGGTGCTGGACCTTGCCTGCAAGCTGGCCTACGGCCTGAGCGCCCATGGCGCGGCGCGCTACCTGCGCAGCGGCAAGGGGCAGAGTTGGTTCAACCGGGTGAGTGCGGGGTTGTTCGGCGGGGCTGGGGCGGCTTCGTTGTTGAGTCGTGCCTGATGGCCTCATCGCGGGCAAGCCCGCTCCCACAGAAGCCGGCGCCCCCCCCTGTGGGAGCGGGCTTGCCCGCGATCGACCGCATAGCGGTCGCCAGATCGCAGGCATAAAAAAGCCCGCCAGTGAGAGCGGGCAAATACCTACGAAGATTCGGACCAGGAATCGGGACTAACTGCCCCGGTAGGTGGAGTAGCTATAAGGTGAAATCAACAGCGGCACATGGTAGTGATCCTGCTCGGCACTGATGCCAAAGCGCAGCACGACCACGTCGAGAAACGCTTGCTCCGGCAACTGCACCCCTCGGGCGCGGTAATAGTCGCCGGCGCTGAACTGCAATTGGTAGACACCGCTGCGGTAGTCATCGCCTTGCAGCAGCGGCGCGTCGCAACGACCGTCGCTGTTGGTCAGCGCAGTGGCGACCAGCTCCAGCTGCTGGCCTTCGACGCGGTAAAGCTCGACCTTGATCGAGCTGCCAGGGCAGCCATGGGCTGCATCCAGTACGTGTGTGGTCAAACGTCCCATTGGGTTGCTCGCTTTTATCTGATCGGTTGCAAAAATACCCAGGCCGCGCCGTTGCGGAGCGCGAATGGCGGCGGCAGTGGGATTATTAAGACACTTTTCAAAAAAATTGTACACAATAAATCGCGCTTTTATCTGCGGTCACCCGCCCTTGCCCATTGGTCGGCGAATCTTTCAAAAATCAGGCTACTCATGCGTCCCGGCGGTTTAAGTTGACCGATCGGGCAGGTTTTTTGCACGCTATAGCCTTGATGGCAGCGCAAAAGAAATGCAAAAAAAACAGGCTTACAAAATGAATATAAAGTTGTATACAATCACTCCATCGCCGTGGCGCACATCCCTGAGCGGGTAGCCACGCCCTGTTATCACGAACAAGAAGGAAGACTGCAGTGAGCGCTGACTATCCTCGCGACCTGATCGGTTACGGCAACACCCCTCCCCATCCTCGCTGGCCGGGGAATGCCCGCATCGCCCTGTCGTTCGTCCTCAACTACGAAGAAGGTGGCGAGCGCAACATCCTGCATGGGGACAAAGAGTCCGAGGCCTTCCTCTCGGAAATGGTTTCCGCCCAGCCGCTGCAAGGCGCGCGCAACATGAGCATGGAATCGCTGTATGAATACGGCAGCCGTGCCGGCGTCTGGCGCATCCTCAAGCTGTTCAAGGAATTCGACATCCCGCTGACGATCTTCGCCGTGGCCATGGCCGCCCAGCGTCATCCGGACGTGATCCGCGCCATGGTCGAGGCTGGCCACGAGATCTGCAGCCATGGCTACCGCTGGATCGACTACCAGTACATGGATGAGAACCAGGAGCGCGAGCACATGCTCGAAGCGATCCGCATCCTCACCGAGATCACCGGCGAACGCCCGCTGGGCTGGTACACCGGCCGCACCGGCCTGAACACCCGTCGCCTGGTGATGGAGGAAGGTGGCTTTCTCTATGACAGCGACACCTATGACGACGACCTGCCCTACTGGGAAGGCAACAACCCGACCGGCAAGGCGCACCTGGTGATCCCCTACACTCTGGACACCAACGACATGCGCTTCACCCAGGTGCAGGGTTTCAATAACGGCGAACAGTTCTTCCAGTACCTCAAGGACGCCTTCGACGTGCTTTATGCCGAAGGAAGCGATGCCCCGAAAATGCTCTCCATCGGCCTGCACTGCCGCCTGATCGGTCGCCCGGCTCGCCTGGCTGCGCTCAAGCGCTTCCTCGAATACGCCAAGAGCCATGACCAGGTCTGGTTCACCCGGCGCGTGGACATTGCCCGTCACTGGCACGCCACCCACCCATTCAATGCCGAGAACGCGCAATGAACCGCTTCCAGACACTGACCCCGTCGACCCTCGACCGCAGCGCTTTTGTCGAGGCCTTCGCCGACATCTACGAACATTCGCCATGGGTGGCCGAAAAGGCCTTCGACCTGGGCCAGGGCACCGAGATCGATGTGATCGAAACCCTGCACCAGCGCATGAGCGACGTCCTGCTCAGTGCCGATCACGAAAGCCAACTGGCCCTGATCAACGCTCACCCGGACCTGGCCGGCAAAGCTGCCGTGCAGGGCGAACTGACCGAAGCCAGCACCAATGAACAGGCTGGCGCCGGTATTCACCAATGCACGGCCGAAGAGTTCCAGCGCTTCACCGAGCTCAATGACGCCTATAAAGCCAAGTTCGCCTTCCCGTTCATCATGGCGGTGAAAGGCAGCAACCGGCACCAGATTCTCGCCGCGTTCGAAACGCGTATCCATAACTCGGTCGAGGCCGAGTTCAAGGAAGCACTGGCGCAGATCAACAAGATCGCCCTGTTCCGATTACTGCAGCTCTAAGTGAGCCAGATCCACTCATTCAAGGCAGACAAGAAAAAATGAAAGCATACGCAGTACCCTTCGAGAAGTTCGTCAACCTGGCCGACGCCCGCCTGGGCACCAAAGCCATTTCCGTCACCGACGACTGGTTCGCCGACGTCAATCGCCTGTTCCAGCCGACCCCTGCCGTGTGGAAGGAGGGCGTGTTCGACGACAACGGCAAGTGGATGGACGGCTGGGAATCGCGCCGCAAGCGTTTCGAAGGTTACGACAGTGCGGTCATCCGCCTGGGCGTACCGGGTTCGATCAAGGGCGTGGATATCGACACCTCCTTCTTCACCGGCAACTTCCCGCCGTCTGCATCCCTGGAAGCCTGCTTCGTGGCCGAAGGCGACCCGACCGACCAGACCCAGTGGGTCGAAGTCCTGTCGGCCGTGGAGCTTTCAGGCAACAGCCACCACTACCACGAAATCAGCAACGACCAGGCCTTCAGCCACCTGCGTTTCAACATCTACCCCGATGGTGGCGTAGCCCGTCTGCGCGTGTACGGCGTGCCGTTCCGCGACTGGGCGGCCACCGGCGACAACGAACAGGTCGACCTGGCTGCCGCACTGAACGGTGGTCGCGCCCTGGCCTGCTCCGACGAGCACTTCGGCCGCATGAGCAATATCCTCAACCCGGGTCGCGGCATCAACATGGGCGATGGCTGGGAAACCGCGCGCCGTCGCACCCCCGGCAATGACTGGGTCATCGTTGCGCTGGGCCATGCCGGCATCGTCGAGCAAGTGGTCGTCGATACCCTGCACTTCAAGGGCAACTACCCGGACAGCTGCTCGATCCAGGGTGCATTCGTCAAAGGCGGTACCGATAGCCAGATCGAAACCCAGAGCCTGTTCTGGCGTGAATTGTTGCCGAGCCAGAAACTGGAGATGCACCAGGAGCACAGCTTCAAGGAGCAGATCAAGGAACTGGGCCCGATCACGCACATTCGCCTGAACGTGTTCCCGGATGGTGGTGTAAGCCGTCTGCGCGTTTTGGGCAAGGTCGCTAAATAGCGTGGCCCCTATCGCCGGCAAGCCGGCTCCCACAGGTCCGGAGTACACCTCGATCCCTGTGGGAGCTGGCTTGCCAGCGATGCGATAGACCAGACAACAACGAACATTCAGAAAAGAAGAACCAGCATGCGCAAACTAGTGATTGAGCCCCTGACCAAAGAAGCCTTCGCCCCCTTCGGTGACGTGATCGAAACCGACGGCAGCGACCACTTCATGATCAACAATGGCTCGACCATGCGTTTCCATCGTCTGGCCGAGGTCGAAACCGCCTCGCCGGAGGACAAGGCGATCATCAGCATCTTCCGCGCCGACGCGCAGGACATGCCCTTGACCGTCCGCATGCTGGAGCGCCATCCGCTGGGCAGCCAGGCGTTCATACCGCTGCTCGGCAACCCCTTTCTGATCGTGGTCGCGCCACTTGGCGATGCACCTGTATCAGGTTTGGTCCGCGCCTTTGTCAGTAATGGCAGGCAGGGCATTAATTACCATCGCGGCGTCTGGCACCACCCGGTGCTGACGATCGAAAAGCGGGATGACTTCCTGGTGGTTGATCGCAGTGGCACAGGCAATAACTGCGATGAGCATTTTTTCAATGAGGATGAGCTGTTGATCCTCGACCCCCACCAATAAGAGAAGGCCTGGCCATCGACCGACGGTGACAGGCAAGAGGTTAGTACTGTGGAAGCACATTTGATTGAATGGCTGAACCTGAGCGTGCGCTGGGTTCACATGATTACCGGGGTCGCCTGGATCGGTGCCTCGTTCTATTTCGTCTGGCTGGAAAACAACCTTAACCGGGTCAACCCCAAAAACGGGTTGGCGGGTGATTTGTGGGCGATTCACGGTGGCGGTATCTACCACCTGGAAAAATACAAGCTGGCCCCGCCGACCATGCCGGACAACCTGCACTGGTTCAAATGGGAAGCCTATTTCACCTGGATGTCGGGCGTTGCGCTGCTGTGCGTGGTGTTCTACTCCAACCCGACGCTTTACCTGCTCGCGCCAGGCAGCGGCCTGACCGGCGCCGAAGGGATTGCCATCGGCATCGGTTCGTTGGTTGCCGGCTGGTTCATCTATGATTTGCTCTGCGATTCGCCACTGGGCAAGCGCCCTGCACTGCTCGGCCTGATCCTGTTCGTGCTGATCATTGCCGCCGCATACGGCTTCAGCAAAGTGTTCAGCGGCCGTGGTGCCTACCTGCATGTCGGCGCCATCATCGGCACCATCATGGTCGGCAACGTGTTCCGCATCATCATGCCGGCCCAGCGCGCGCTGGTTGCGGCGATCGCCGAGAACCGCACCCCCGATCCGACGCTGCCGGCCAAGGGGCTGCTTCGTTCGCGCCACAACAACTACTTCACCCTGCCGGTGCTGTTCATCATGATCAGCAACCACTTCCCGAGCACTTACGGCAGCCAGTACAACTGGTTGATCCTGGCCGGGATCGCGGTGCTGGCCGTGTTGGTGCGTCACTACTTCAACACCCGCCACGACAGCCACAAGTTCGCCTGGACCCTGCCTGTCGCTGCCCTGGGCATGATCTGCCTGGCCTACGTCACCGGCCCTGCGCAGATGAACAAAGGCCCTGAAGTCGCTGCCACGCCGAAGATCGAATACCAGCCGCTGCCGGAAACCGCTCAGGGTGGCAAGAAAGCGAGCGAAGCCCCTGCACTCGAGGCCGCACCGGCCAAGGCGGTCGAGCAAGCGCCGGTGGCAAGCCTCGATGACGCCGGCTTCGACAAGATCCACAGCGTCATCCAGGAACGTTGCGCCGTGTGCCACTCGGCCAAGCCGACCAGCCCGCTGTTCAGTTCCGCGCCTGGTGGCGTGATGCTCGACACCCCCCAACAAATCCAGCAAATGGCGCCGCGCATCCAGGCCCAGGCTGTAGCCACCCAGATCATGCCATTGGGTAACATCACCCAGATGACCCAGCAGGAACGTGACCTGATCGGCGCCTGGATTGCCAAGGGGGCTCCGACCCATTGATGTACCCGGCGGCCCCTGACGGCCGCCAATCTCTGTAGCCGCTGCCGCAGGCTGCGCTGAGGTCCGCAGGACCTCCCGGCGATTTCCAAAGGCTGCGACCGCGTTGCGGTCGAGCGCAGCCTGCGGCAGCGGCTACAGGCGTCCAGCCTGACACCGTAAAAATGCTGAACAATAAGAACAAAATCCGAGGTGTTGCATGTCCGAGTCACTCAAGGCGCACGTCCCTCCTGCGCCACCACGAGAGCCCTTGCCACTGCTGCAACTGATCCTGGTGGGTATCCAACATGTGCTGCTGATGTACGGAGGCGCCATCGCGGTGCCGCTGATCATCGGACAAGCCGCCGGCCTCTCCCGTGAAGAAATCGCCTTCTTGATCAACGCCGACCTGCTGGTCGCCGGCATTGCCACCCTGGTGCAATCGCTGGGTATCGGCCCGGTCGGCATTCGCATGCCGGTGATGATGGGTGCCAGCTTTGCCGCCGTCGGCAGCATGGTCGCCATGGCCGGCATGGAAGGCGTCGGCATGACCGGTATCTTTGGCGCGACCATCGCCGCCGGATTCTTCGGCATGTTGATTGCGCCCTTCATGTCCAAGGTGGTGCGCTTCTTCCCGCCTTTGGTCACCGGTACCGTGATCACATCCATTGGCCTGTCGCTGTTCCCGGTTGCGGTCAACTGGGCCGGAGGCGGCAGTGGCGCGGCGCAATTCGGCGCGCCTGTCTACCTGGCCGTTGCCGCTCTGGTGTTGGCCACCATTCTGCTGATCAACCGTTTCATGCGCGGCTTCTGGGTCAATGTCTCGGTGCTGATCGGCATGGGCCTGGGTTATGTGATCGCGGGCATGATCGGCATGGTCGACCTCAGTGGCCTGGCCGAAGCGCCGTGGCTGCGCGTGGTCACGCCCCTGCATTTCGGCATGCCGACCTTCAGCCTCGCACCGATCCTGTCGATGTGCCTGGTGGTGGTGATCATCTTCGTCGAGTCCACCGGGATGTTCCTGGCACTGGGCAAGATCACCGACCGGGAAGTCACGCCAGGCATGCTGCGTCGTGGCCTGCTGTGTGATGCGACCGCCTCGTTCTTCGCCGGCTTTCTCAACACCTTCACTCACTCCTCCTTCGCCCAGAACATCGGCCTGGTGCAGATGACCGGCGTGCGCTGCCGCTCCGTCACGGCGGTAGCCGGGGGCCTGTTGATCGGCCTGAGCCTGCTGCCCAAGGCGGCGTTCCTGGTGGCCTCTATTCCACCGGCTGTTCTGGGTGGTGCGGCCATCGCCATGTTCGGCATGGTCGCAGCGACCGGTATCAAGATCCTCCAGGAAACCGACATCAGCGACCGCCGCAACCAGTTGCTGGTGGCCGTCAGCGTCGGCATGGGCCTGATTCCGGTCGTACGCCCGGAGTTCTTCGCCCATATGCCCCACTGGCTGGAACCGATTACCCACAGTGGCATCGCCATGGCGACCCTCAGCGCCCTGTTCTTGAACCTGTTGTTCAATGTGCTGGGCGGTGCGGAGCGCCGGGAACTCGAGCAAGCGGTACAGCATCATTGATCGAACAGGGCAGCGGTCCGGATGACGCTGCCCCTTGGTCTCTTTTCTGACCAAGTGCTCCATTTTTCAACGCCCGTAACATAACGGAACGCTTGAGCAGTACCACGCGAGCCAGTATCCTCCGCGGCCGCTCAAGCCAGGCGTAAAGAATCTCGCCCGAGATTACTGACCGATCAGTCAAGCAGACCATCGGTTGGCATGCGTCAAAGTCAGCACGTACAACTTTCCTCTGTTCAGACCTTTGTCGAGCAGGATATCTGCGGCCGATCGAGCATTGCGGCCCAGCTCTTGCCAACAAACTGCGGCCAGATGAAAAAAACTGACCCAAAAGACAGCTTTACCTGAAAACGGCGCCGATCGAGAGCGCTGGAACAAACAAAAAAACGAGAACCATCTACCCTGGGAGCAACCGAATGAAACGCACTATCTCGAACGTGATCTTGGCAGGCAGCCTGTTGGCCGGCAGCCAGGCCATGGCCGGCGATTGGCTTCACTGGCAGGACAACAGCCTGACTTACCTGTACGGCAAGGACTTCACCGTCAACCCGTCGACCCAGCAAACCGTCACCTTCGAACATGCCGACGGCTGGAAGTACGGCGACAACTTCCTGTTCGTCGACAAGATCTTTTACAACGGTGACAAGGACTTCCTGGTCGGCGACAACACTTACTACGGTGAAGTCAGCCCGCGCCTGTCGATGGGCAAGATCTTCGATCGCAAGTTCGAGTTCGGCCCGATCAAGGATGTGTTGCTGGCCATGACCTACGAGTTTGGCGAAGGCGACGTAGACTCCTACCTGATCGGTCCAGGTTTCGATCTGGCGATTCCGGGCTTTGACTACTTCCAGTTGAACTTCTACCAGCGCACCAGCGATGGTGACCGCCCGGGCGACGATGTCTGGCAGATCACCCCGGTCTGGTCCTACACCATTCCCGTGGGCCGCTCCGATATCAAGATCGACGGCTTCATGGACTGGATCGTCGACAACGACGAAAACGCGCGCGGCACCTACCACTCCAACCTGCACTTCAACCCCCAGATCAAGTACGACCTGGGCAAGGCGCTGCGTTGGGGTGAGAAGCAACTGTACGTCGGTATCGAATACGACTACTGGAAAGACAAGTACGGCATCGAAGACTCGCCTTCGTTCGACACCGATCAGAACACCGCCAGTCTGCTGGTCAAAGTGCACTTCTGATCAAGCATGGCGTTTGTATAAGCGCCCTGACCTGCAGCCTGCCGGCGCCCGGCCCGAGTCAATCGGGTCGGGCGCTTTGGGTTCAAGCGGAAAAACCGGCGAAACAATCCAGAACACGATAAAAAAATCTTTTATATGCCAATTTAATCTACGAAACCGCCAAAACCTGACAGAACTGATAGTACCCGGCAACTCAGGACTTCCACACAGTGGAACTGTCGAATGGGCGGCTAATTTCTGGAAGGTACGTCATGAATATCTGGAAGTCTTATGTTGACGTGAACCTGGTAGGTGCGGGTCTCAAACAGGCCGCCATCGCGGGACAAGATGGGCAGATATGGGCTGCATCTGCCGGCTTTGACCTTATGCCGGATGAAGTGCTGGGGCTGATGAGTACGTTCAGTGCCCCGACAGAGGCACTGTATTACGGCTTCAGGATAGAAGGCGCCAAATATTTCACGCTAATGGCCGATCGCTGGATTCTTCATGGAAGGAAAGGCTCGCAAGGCTGTGTGTGCGTCAAGACATCAGAGGAGATCCTGATTGGGATCTATGACGAAGACTTTCCTTGCAACAAGGCATTGAGAATCCTCGATCGATTTGCCGCCTACCTGGTCGTCCTCAACTTCTGACCGACCGCCACAGCTTTCCCACTCCAGTGACCAGCATCAGCACCACGGCACCCGCGACGATACCGGCCAGCGCACTGAGCAGGGTCGGCACTATCAAGGTGAAGGCACCGACTATTGGCTCGAGTCGTTGCGTGACGTTCTCGATCCAGTGGTGGGCCGCGGGGATACCGTGGGTCAGAATCCCGCCGCCGACCATGAACATCGCCGCCGTGCCGATGACCGACAGGCTCTTCATCATGTAAGGCGCCGCGCGCAGTATCGCGCCACCAATAGCCTGGGACACTCGCCCTGTTTTTTGCGTCAGCCACAACCCCAGGTCATCGAGCTTGACGATGCCGCCGACCAGGCCGTACACGCCGATGGTCATGGCGATGGCAATGCCCGAGAGCACGACGATTTGTTGGGTCAGCGGCGAATCGGCGACGATGCCCAGGGTGATGGCAATGATTTCCGCCGAGAGAATAAAGTCCGTGCGCACTGCGCCTTTGATCTTGTCTTTTTCGAATGCCACCAGATCGATGGCAGGGTCGGCTACCGCCTCGACCAGCTCGGCGTGCTCGGCCGCGTCTTCAGCTTTGCTGTGAAGGAGTTTGTGCGCCAGCTTTTCGAAGCCTTCATAGCAGAGGAAGGCGCCACCCACCATCAACAGCGGCGTCACCGCCCAAGGTATGAAGGCACTGATCGCCAGGGCTGCCGGCACCAGAATCAGTTTGTTCAGGAACGAGCCCTTGGCCACCGCCCAGACCACCGGCAGTTCCCGCTCGGCACGAACCCCGCTGACCTGTTGAGCGTTGAGCGCCAGGTCATCGCCCAGCACGCCGGCGGTCTTCTTCGCGGCCAGCTTGGTCATCAGGGCGACGTCATCGAGCACCGTGGCGATGTCATCGATCAAGAGCAGCAAACTGCTTCCTGCCATATCAATATCCTTGAGTTCTGAATGTCAGGTGGCTTTTATCACGGGCTGCCTGTAACCGCACATAAAACCCGTTCACACAACAGAATCCGTATTGGATTACACGCTCTGAGCCGTTGTCCCTGCTTTTTCCTGTCCCGTTGCCCCCTAGCATGGTCTGGCCTGCTGACCAGAGGCGAACCCCTTCCCTCACAGGCATACCCTTTCTGAAAATCATGGAGCAACCCATGCGTTATAGCACTTTACCTTTGCTTTTTTCGGTCCTGTTCGCCGGTGGTGCCCTGGCCGCCGACATCGAATACTGCCCGGACGTTTCCAGCATCAAGAACACCCACGGTGTCTACACAGCCCCAACGGCCAATGGCATGTACGAGTGGATCGGCGTTGCCCAAGGCGCCACCACCGGTGACGTGACCGAGTTCAGCAGCGGCCTGTTCTACCCGGACGAACAAAAAGGCACCCAGATGGGGGTTCTCTCCAAGTGCACCTACAAGACCCAGAACGCCAGCCTGGTGGACTTGCGCTACCGTCCGGAAGTGAATCCCGACATCCGGGTCAAACTCGAAAAAGTCGAGAACTGGGAAGAGAAGGAAGGCCATTTCGGCATCAAGTACTTCGAATGCGAATCTAAAGCCAGCGGTGCCTGCGCGTTCAGCGAAATCCCCCAGTGAAGCCCCCCCGACCCGGAAATTCCGGGTCGGGTCAGCGTCCTTACAAGTGCGTCGCATTCTCCCGGGTGTTTTTCGGTGCTACCATCCGCGCTCGCAGCATCTAAGGACCCCCCAGCACCATGAGCAGCATTCGCGAGCGCAACAAAGAACTGATTCTGCGCGCAGCCAGTGAAGAGTTCGCCGACAAGGGCTTTGCCGCCACCAAGACCAGCGATATCGCGGCCAAGGCCGGGTTGCCCAAGCCGAATGTCTACTACTACTTCAAATCCAAGGAAAACCTCTACCGCGAGGTCCTGGAAAGTATCATCGAGCCAATTCTGCAGGCGTCCACGCCGTTCAATCCGGACGGTGAACCCAATGAAGTGTTGAGTGGCTACATTCGCTCGAAAATCCGCATCTCGCGCGACCTGCCCTTCGCTTCGAAGGTGTTTGCCAGCGAAATCATGCACGGTGCCCCGCACTTGAGCCCGGACCAGGTCGAGCACCTCAACGCCCAGGCCAAACACAACATCGACTGCATCCAGACCTGGATCGACCGTGGCCAGATCGCCCCGGTCGACCCCAATCACCTGATGTTCAGCATCTGGGCCGCGACCCAGACCTACGCGGACTTCGACTGGCAGATTTCGGTGGTGACCGGCAAGGCCAAGCTTGACGATGTCGATTATGAAGCGGCGGCGCAGACCATTATTCGGTTGGTGCTCAAGGGGTGTGCGCCGGAGGTTTGATTCTGGAAGGTCCTACGGACCTTATCGCGGGCAAGCGGAGCGCCGCCCGGCCCGCTCCCACATCGGATCTGTGTTGAATCACAATTTCGTGGACGACATCAAACCTTGTGGGAGCGGGCCGGGCGGCGCTCCGCTTGCCCGCGATCGAGCGCGCAGCGCTCGTTAATCAGGCAACCACTGCCACCTGCGCCTGCAACCCCAACGCCTCGATCGCACTGATCGCGCACTGCTCGTCGATGTCCGAAGTATCCCCACTGATCCCGATCGCCCCGATCACCACCCCGGCCTGATCCCGAATCAGCACCCCACCCGGTGCCGGCACCGCCGTGCCACGCCCCAGTTCATTCAACGCCGCATAGAACCAGGGCCGCTGCTGCGCATCCTGAGCCAGCAGGCGCGAGTCCTTGCCCAGGGCAATGGCGCCCCAGGCCTTGCCTTGCGCCACGTCCGGGCGCACCAGGCTGGCGCCATCCTCGCGCTGTAGCGCCAGCAGGTAACCACCATTATCGAGTACCGCCACGGTCAACGGCGCGGCAGCGATCCTGCGCCCGGCCGCGAGGGCCTCGTTTACCAGGCTGACAGCGACTTTCAAGGTCAGAGCGTTCATGCGTACGTCCTCTTGTTATGAGAAGCCCAAAGGGCAAGTGAAAATTCCGTACGACAAATAGAACACAATGAGATATTTATTTGTATACAATATTTTCAACTCGTCGATTCAAACCGACCAATGAGCCGTTCAAACGGGCGTTTCAGCGAATCCACTGGCAGCGACGAAAATGGATTGACCTTACTCGCCACCCGTGAATACACTCTGCGCAAAGCAAGTTGTATACAATTACAAAACACAAGAGGCACAAAACCATGAGCAAAATGAGAGCAATTGATGCAGCCGTTCTGGTGATGCGCCGCGAAGGTGTTGACACCGCCTTTGGCATTCCCGGTGCAGCCATCAACCCGCTGTACTCTGCCCTCAAGAAAGTCGGCGGTATTGATCACGTCCTCGCTCGCCACGTTGAAGGCGCCTCGCACATGGCCGAGGGCTACACCCGCACCAAGGCCGGCAACATCGGTGTGTGCATCGGCACCTCCGGCCCTGCCGGCACCGACATGGTCACCGGCCTGTACAGCGCCTCTGCCGACTCCATCCCGATTCTCTGCATTACCGGCCAGGCACCCCGTGCACGGATGCACAAGGAAGACTTCCAGGCCGTCGACATCACCAGCATCGTCAAGCCGGTGACCAAGTGGGCGACCACTGTACTGGAACCCGGCCAGGTCCCTTACGCGTTCCAGAAAGCCTTCTACGAAATGCGCTCCGGCCGCCCAGGCCCGGTGCTGATCGACCTGCCGTTCGACGTGCAGATGGCCGAAATCGAATTCGACATCGAAGCCTACGAGCCGCTGCCGGTACAGAAGCCGGCCGCCAGCCGCATCCAGGTCGAAAAAGCCCTGGCCATGCTCGACACCGCTGAACGTCCGTTGCTGGTTGCCGGTGGTGGCATCATCAACGCCGATGCCAGCGACAAGCTGGTGGAATTCGCTGAACTGACCGGCATCCCAGTCATCCCGACCCTGATGGGCTGGGGCATTATTCCTGATGACCACCCGCTGATGGTCGGCATGGTCGGCCTGCAGACTTCGCACCGCTACGGCAACGCCACCCTGCTGAAATCCGACGTGGTTCTGGGTGTCGGCAACCGTTGGGCCAACCGTCACACCGGTTCGGTCGACGTCTACACCGAAGGCCGCCGCTTCATTCACGTCGACATCGAACCGACCCAGATTGGCCGCGTATTCACCCCGGACCTGGGCATCGTTTCCGATGCAGGTTTTGCCCTGGACATGTTCCTGGAAGTGGCACGCGAGTGGAAAGCCGCCGGCAAGCTCAAGGACCGCAGCGCCTGGCTGCAAGACTGCCAGCAGCGCAAAGGCAGCCTGCAGCGCAAGACCCACTTCGACAACGTGCCGGTCAAGCCGCAGCGTGTGTATGAAGAGATGAACCAGGTGTTCGGCAAGGACACCTGCTACGTCAGCACCATCGGTCTGTCGCAGATTGCCGGCGCGCAGTTCCTGCATGTGTACAAGCCACGCCACTGGATCAACTGCGGCCAGGCCGGCCCGCTCGGCTGGACCATTCCGGCAGCCCTGGGCGTGGTCAAGGCGGATCCCGCGCGCAAGGTCGTGGCCTTGTCCGGCGACTATGACTTCCAGTTCATGATCGAAGAACTGGCCGTGGGCGCGCAGTTCCACCTGCCATACATCCACGTCGTGGTGAACAACTCCTACCTGGGGTTGATTCGTCAGTCGCAACGCGGCTTCGACATGGACTACTGTGTACAACTGGCGTTCGAGAACCTCAACGCACCGGAACTCAATGGCTATGGCGTCGACCACGTCGCCGTCGCCGAAGGCCTGGGTTGCAAGGCCCTGCGCGTGTTCGAACCGGCCGAAATCCAGCCGGCGCTGCGCAAGGCCCAGGAATTGATGGCTCAGTTCAAGGTACCGGTCGTGGTCGAGATTATTCTGGAGCGCGTGACCAACATTTCCATGGGCACTGAAATCAACGCCGTCAACGAGTTCGAAGACCTCGCCCTGGTCGGCGACGATGCGCCAACCGCGATTTCGATGCTCGATTGATTGACCCGTCCCTCTCCCCGCCTGGGGAGAGGGCACACCGTTTACGCAAGGAGACAACCATGCCGCGTTTCGCCGCCAACCTGTCCATGCTGTTCACCGAGCAGGACTTCCTCGCCCGTTTCAAGGCTGCCGCCGATGCCGGCTTCACCGGGGTCGAGTACCTGTTCCCGTACGATTTCACCTCGGCTGACATCAAGGCACAACTCGATGCCAACGGCCTGACCCAGGTGCTGTTCAACCTGCCTGCCGGCGACTGGGCCAAGGGTGAGCGCGGGATCGCCTGCCACCCGGACCGCGTCGAGGAGTTCCGCTCTGGCGTGGATCTGGCCATCGCCTACGCCCAGGTGCTGGGCAACACCCAGGTCAACTGCCTGGCCGGTATCCGTCCGCAAGGCCTTGAGTGCGCCGTGGTCGAAGAGACCTTCGTCGCCAACCTCAAGTACGCCGCCGACAAGCTGCAAGCGGCCGGCATCAAGCTGGTCATGGAAGCGATCAACACCCGCGACATTCCCGGCTTCTACCTGAACACCACCCGCCAGGCCCTGGCGATCCAGGAGAAGGTCGGCAGCGCCAACCTGTTCCTGCAATACGACATCTACCACATGCAAATCATGGAAGGTGACCTGGCGCGGACCATGGCCACGCACCTGCCGCAGATCAACCACATCCAGCTGGCCGACAACCCCGGCCGCAACGAGCCGGGCACGGGCGAGATCAACTACCGCTTCCTCTTCGAACACCTGGACCGCATCGGCTACCAGGGCTGGGTGGGCTGCGAATACAAGCCGCTGACCACCACCGAAGCCGGCCTGGGCTGGTTGAAAACCCATAACGTGATCTGAAACCAGGGCGCCGATTGGCCCCGACTGACTGAACACCTGTAGCCGCTGCCGCAGGCTGCGCTGGAGTCCCGCTGGGGCTCCCCGGCGATCTTGAGATCCTGCGCCTGCTGTGCAGGCGAGCGCAGCCTTCGGCAGCGGCTACATCGGCCCCCTTACAAGAAAAGAGGCAATTCTCATGGCTAAAATCGGCTTTATCGGCACCGGCATCATGGGCCACCCCATGGCACTCAATCTGCAGAAGGCAGGCCACAGCCTGTTCCTGTCCGCCCACCACGATCCAGCACCGGCTGACCTGATCGCCGCAGGCGCCGTGGCCCTGGCCAACCCGAAGGAAGTGGCCCAGGAAGCCGAATTCATCATCATCATGGTGCCCGATACCCCGCAGGTCGAAGACGTACTGTTCCGCGAAAACGGCATCGCCGACGGCCTGAGCCCGAACAAGATCGTCATCGACATGAGCTCGATCTCGCCATCCGCGACCAAAGGCTTCGCCGCCAAGGTCAACGCCAAGGGCGCGCAGTACCTCGACGCACCGGTTTCCGGTGGCGAAGTCGGCGCCAAGGCCGCGACCCTGAGCATCATGGTCGGTGGCGACGCCGATGCCTTCGAGCGCGCACTGCCGCTGTTCCAGAGCATGGGCAAGAACATCACCCTGGTCGGCGGCAACGGCGATGGCCAGACCGCCAAGGTGGCCAACCAGATCATCGTCGCCCTGAACATCCAGGCCGTCGCCGAGGCCCTGCTGTTCGCCGCCAAGAACGGCGCCGACCCGGCCAAGGTGCGTGAAGCGCTGATGGGTGGCTTCGCTTCGTCGAAGATCCTCGAAGTGCACGGCGAGCGCATGATCAAGGGCACCTTCGATCCGGGCTTCCGCATCAGCCTGCACCAGAAGGACCTGAACCTGGCCCTGCAGGGTGCGCGCGAGCTGTCGATCAACCTGCCCAACACCGCCAACGCGCAACAGGTGTTCAGCACCTGCGCGGCCATCGGTGGCAGCAACTGGGACCACTCGGCGCTGATCAAGGGGCTGGAGCACATGGCGAATTTCTCGATTCGCGATAAGTAAGCAGTTTGTAAGGCCGGGGATGATGGGGTGCCTGTCAGGGCCTCATCGCTGGCAAGCCAGCTCCTACAGGTTAAGCGCATCTACCCTGTAGGAGCTGGCTTGCCAGCGATGGCCACGACACAGCTCTCCCGGCCAACCAAAAAAAACAACAAACGGGAGCCTGCCATGTCGGTCGATCCGCAAAAAATCCTCCGCGAGCTGTTCGCCACGGCCATCGAAGCCGCGCACCCACGCCAGGTCCTCGAAGCCCACTTGCCCAAGGACCGCAGCGGCCGGGTCATCGTCATCGGTGCCGGCAAGGCGGCCGCGGCCATGGCCGAAGTGGTCGAACGCTGCTGGGAAGGCGAAGTGTCCGGCCTGGTCGTGACCCGCTACGGCCACGGCGCCAATTGCTCGAAAATCGAAGTGGTCGAAGCCGCGCATCCGGTGCCTGACGCCGCCGGCCTGGCCGTGGCCAAACGCGTGCTGGAAATGGTCAGCGACCTGAGCGAAGACGACCGCGTCATCTTCCTGTTGTCCGGCGGCGGCTCTGCCCTGCTCGCCCTGCCCGCCGACGGCCTGAGCCTCGCGGACAAGCAGACCATCAACAAGGCCCTGCTCAAATCCGGCGCCACCATCGGCGAGATGAACTGCGTGCGCAAGCACCTCTCGGCGATCAAGGGCGGCCGCCTGGCCAAGGCTTGCTGGCCGGCCACTGTCTACACCTATGCGATTTCCGATGTACCGGGCGACCTGGCCACGGTCATCGCCTCCGGCCCCACCGTGGCCGACCCGAGCACCTCGGCCGAAGCCTTGGCGATCCTCAAGCGCTATGGCATCGAAGCCCCGGTGGCCGTACGCAACTGGCTGCAAAATCCTGACTCCGAAACCATCAAGGCCGACGACCCGTGCCTGGCCCGCAGCCACTTCCAATTGATCGCCCGCCCCCAGCAATCGCTCGAGGCGGCCGCCGTACTGGCCCGTCAGGCCGGCTTCAGCCCGCTGATCCTCGGCGACCTGGAAGGCGAGTCGCGGGAAGTGGCCAAGGTGCATGCCGGCATCGCCCGGCAGATCGTCCTGCACGGCCAGCCGCTGGCCGCGCCCTGCGTGATCCTCTCCGGTGGCGAAACCACCGTGACCGTGCGCGGCAATGGCCGTGGCGGGCGCAACGCCGAGTTCCTGCTGAGCCTGACCGAAAACCTCAAGGGCTTGCCCGGCGTTTACGCGCTGGCCGGTGACACCGACGGCATCGACGGCTCGGAAGACAACGCCGGTGCCCTGATGACGCCCGACAGTTATGCCCGCGCCGAGGCCCTGGGCCTGAGCGCCAGCGACGAACTGGACAACAACAACGGCTACGGCTACTTCGCCGCCCTCGACGCCTTGATCGTGACAGAGCCGACCCGGACCAACGTCAACGATTTCCGCGCCATCCTGATCCTCGAGAGCCCCCACCATGACGCCTGATAAAAAAGTAAAAATCCTCGCGACGCTCGGTCCTGCCACCCAGGGCATCGACGACATTCGTCAGCTGGTTGAAGCCGGGGTGAACATCTTTCGCCTGAACTTCAGCCACGGCGAGCACAGCGACCATGCCATGCGTTACCAGTGGATCCGCGAAGTCGAAAGCCAGCTGAACTACCCGCTGGGCATCCTCATGGACCTGCAAGGGCCGAAGCTGCGCGTGGGCCGTTTCGCGGACGGCAAGGTCCAGCTGCAACGCGGCCAGGTATTGCGTCTGGACCTGGACAGCACCCCTGGCAACGAAACTCGTGTCAACCTGCCACACCCGGAAATCATCGCCGCACTGGAGCCAGGCATGGACCTGCTGCTCGACGACGGCAAGCTGCGCCTGCGCGTGACCGCCAAGCATGACGATGCCATCGACACCGAAGTGCTCAACGGCGGCGAGTTGTCCGATCGCAAGGGCGTCAACGTGCCCCAGGCTGTGCTGGCCCTGAGCCCGCTGACCGCCAAGGACCGCCGTGACCTGAACTTCGGCCTGGAGCTGGGCGTGGACTGGGTGGCCCTGTCGTTCGTGCAGCGCCCGGAAGACATCCGCGAAGCCCGTGAGCTGATCGGCGAACGCGCCTTTCTCATGGCCAAGATCGAAAAGCCCTCGGCCGTCACTCACCTGCGGGAAATCGCCGAACTGAGCGATGCGATCATGGTTGCCCGTGGCGACCTGGGCGTCGAAGTCCCGGCCGAAAGCGTGCCGCAAATCCAGAAAGGCATCATCGCCACCTGCCGTCAGCTGGGTAAACCGGTGGTGGTGGCCACGCAGATGCTCGAGTCGATGCGCTTCTCCCCGGCACCGACCCGCGCCGAAGTCACCGACGTCGCCAATGCCGTGGCCGAAGGTGCGGACGCGGTGATGCTCTCGGCCGAAACCGCCTCGGGCGACTACCCGCTCGAAGCCGTGCAGATGATGAGCAAGATCATTCGCCAGGTCGAAAGCGGCCCCGATTACCAGGCGCAGCTGGATGTCAACCGGCCCAAGGCCGAAGCCACGGTATCGGATGCGATCAGCTGCGCGATCCGCCGTATCAGCAGCATCTTGCCGGTGGCCGTACTGGTCAACTACAGCGAGTCGGGCAGCTCCAGCCTGCGCGCTGCCCGTGAGCGCCCGAGCGTGCCGATCCTCAACCTGACACCGAACCTGCAAACCGCTCGTCGCCTCACCGTGGCCTGGGGCGTGCACTCGGTGGTCAACGATCGCCTGCGCCAGGTCGATGAAGTCTGCTCCACGGCGCTGGAGATCGCCCAGGCCCAGGGCATGGCTGGCCGTGGCGACACGCTGTTGATCACCGCGGGTGTGCCTTTTGGGCAGCCAGGTTCGACTAATTCATTGCGGATTGAGACCCTGATCTAAGCCACGTTTTCTCGGGCAATGCCTGCCCCCTGTGGGAGCGGGCTTGCCCGCGATTGCATCGACACGGATCAACTGAAACAACGCGGTGCCTGCATCGCGGGCAAGCCCGCTCCCACAGGAGACACCGCTCACAATCCGAGTACCACAACTCCGGAAGAACCGCGCTCACACGAAGCGCCTCCGGTCCACCCCACCCTTTCAACTGCCCCCCATGTCCACGAAGAACCTGATCCACTGCCCCGATTGGGCCACTGCCCTGCTCAACGGCTTCAGCCAGGTCCTGCTCCAGCGCAACCCGCTGTGCGGCCTGTTCTGCCTGTTGGCGATCCTTATCACCGCCCCCGACCTGTTCGGCGGCGCCCTGCTCGGCGCGCTCACCGGTTTGCTCACCGCACAACGGCGCGGCTACAACCGCAGCGACCGTCAAAGCGGCCTGTACAGCTACAACGGCGTGCTGATCGGCCTGTTGATCTGCCATCAACTGCCCTGGTCAGCCATCCTGCCGCCGCTGATCATCGCCGCCAGCGGCCTGAGCAGCATCCTCGTGCACCAATGGCTCAAGCGCGCCGACCGCGGCCAACACCTGCCCGCCTACACCAGCCCCTTCGTCCTGCTGGGTTGGGCATTGCTGATGGCAATCGAACCCACCAGCGCCAGCACGGTACAGGTAGAACCCAACCCCCTGTTCGCCCTGGCTCGAGGCCTGGGCCAGATCTTCCTGCTCGATCAACCGCTGGCGGGCCTGCTGATCGCCATCGGCCTGCTCATCGCCGACCGCTATGCGGCGGCCTGGGCACTCTTGGGGTCGGCCATCGGCGGCAGCGTTGCACTGCTCAGTGGCGACGCCAACGCTGCGCTCTACGGCCTTTTCGGGTTCAACGCAGCCCTCGCGGCGTTGGCGTTGAGCCATACGCGCCAACAACCCTGGCGGCCCTTGCTGGCCATCGTCCTGGCGATTGCACTGCAATTTGGCTTCATAGCGTTGTCAATGCCTGCGCTGACGGCGCCATTCATCCTCGCCTGCTGGCTACTCCATGCCGGTGGCCGCTTGCTGCCCAAGACGACGCAAGCCAGTGCCCCGATGGACCAGACCCTGCGCAATCTCGCACGGCGTTCGCGCGCACAATAAGCCTGCGTTCCCTGTAGGGTTGGGCGTAACTGGCCCGGCGTAGCCGCTGCCGAAGGCTGCGCTCGCCTGCATAGCAGGCGCAAGATCTCAAGATCGGCGGGGAGCCCCTGCGGGACTCCAGCGCAGCCTGGCGGCAGAGGCTACGCCGATCGTTGTGCCCCGAACCATCCATGCTCCTGGTTGATTCTTCTGTATCACGTAGGGCCAGCCAATGGCGCCCCCCCATTGCACCGCCCCCCTCCGGTGCACAACTAGCAGAACAGGTAGTAACGGTCGTCATGCATGACCAAAGGTTGCACAACCTTGCACGGCGTTCGCGCGCCCAGCAGGGTTGCGTTTGCCCCCAGTCGAGGTCGAACGCGATCCTGTAGCCGCTGCCGAAGGCTGCGCTCGCGCGCGTTAGCGGGCGCAAGATCTCAAGACCGCCGAGGGAGCCCCTGCGGGACTCCAGCGCAGCCTGGCGGCAGCGGCTACGCCGATTGTGGTGCGCCGAACCATCCATGCTCCTGGTTGATTCGTCCGAATCACGTAGGGCCAGCCCAATGGCGGCACCCCGCGATTGCACCGGCCCCCCCGGGCAGAACCGATAGATAGCGACGGGCGGTATACATTACCAAAGCTTGCGCAACCTCGTTTCGTTTATTGCGATTTTCGATTATTTCGATTAGCCTGACCGGGTCAGTATTTATGCCCCAAGACGGAGTTCAATCATGATCGCCACCGAGCTTTCCAGAACGATTCTTCCTGTAGAGCGAGAAGTGGCGGCAGCTACGGAAGGTCAACGCACGCTCGCGACGTTCCTCTCTACCCAGCGCGAAACTCAACTCATAGAAATTTTCGACAAGGACGACAAGCCGCACAAGATCGAGCTACCCACCTCTGCCTTACGTTTACTCGTCGATATTCTGGGAGAGCTTGCAATAGGCAACGCGGTGAAGGTAGTGCCAATTCATGCAGAACTGACAACCCAGGAAGCCGCTGACCTGCTGAACGTTTCGCGTCCGCACCTGATCAAGCTGCTGGAGGAAGGAGCTTTGCCATTTACCAGGACCGGCCGTCATCGCCGCGTTCGTTTCTCCGATTTGATGGCGTACAAACAGCATCGAGACGAGGACAGTCGCCAGACCATGGAGTCATTGACCCAACTGGATCAGGAGCTTCGGATGGGCTATGAATGAGACACTCCCCCTTCACGGCAGTATTCGACGCTTGCGTACTTTATCCCGCTCCACTTCGCTCACTCCTCATGTGGTTGAGCCTTACAGGTTTGTATCGGGCTCGCTGGACTGAACAAATACATGAAGAATGGAAGCGTAATCTTCTTATCAATCGAGACGACTTGACCAGGGAGCAGTTGGACCGCACTTCCGAGCTAATGGACAGGTCCATTCCTGATGCATTGGTCACAGGCTATGAATCCCTCTGTGCAGACTTGAGTCTGCCCGACCCTGACGATCGCCATGTGCTTGCTGCTGCAATCCGCTGCAAGGCTGAGGTTATCGTGACCTTCAACTTGAAGGATTTCCCGGTCGAAAGGCTGGATGGCTACGACATTGAAGCGATACATCCCGACGATTTCATCGCGGATCTCTGGGATCTTGACCAAGCTGCAGTGCTCTCAGCTGTGCAAGACCAGCGGCGATCGTTGAAAAGTCCGCCGATGACCGGGCAGCAATACCTCGAGATGATCCTGCGTCAGGGACTCACTCAAACAGTGAGGAACCTGACTCCTTACATAGGCATGCTTTAAGCCAGTCCGGTACGTCGACACTTAGCATAAACCTCAATGCCAAGGGGAGCCTTGCACCGCGCTCCCGTGCACGTTAGGCTTGCCCGGTCGCTGCCAATTCAGCGACCGGGCTTGGTCGCCCGAACCGATGAGCGCACAGACGCCCGTACTTCTGTCGCTGGCGTTTTTTAACGTCTGCGATAATTGTTATGGCAGCTGTGCGTATGGAGGGCCTCGTGCCCTGCCGGTGTTTGCTCATTGGGACCGGTCGACCAACCTGCGTACAGCTGCCACCCAATTTGTTTGGTCGCAAAGCGTGGCAGTTCCACATTTCTAATGAGAACTTTGCCATGAATAAAATCGTTCCCGATCCACCTTCCTACCTTCTCTCAAAAACCGCCTCTACCGCCTTCGGCTCCTGCGACGCCGGCCACGACCCACTGTTCGCCGTGCGTGAAGGTATCGATCTGGAAGATGCCCTGGTGCATATCTCGCTGTTGCTCGCAGGCGTCTGCGACACGGCGCAGCAAGCTTGCGAGCATCCTGCCGGACACGAAAGAAAAGGCCTGCTATGGGCAAACCTGCACTCGGCTGAAGCTGCGAAGGGGCTGGTCGACGCGCTGCTGGATGGGATTGAGAACCAGGCAGTGAAACGAGCCACTGAGCCTGCCCACGCAAACCTTTAAATCAACGCCCTCTCCCAAGCGGAGAGGGCACATCAGACACCCTCGGTTAACGCGGCAATCCCTTCAACGTCCGTTGCGTGTACCCGAAGTGATTTGACCATACGAAAGTGTGCTATCGCTGGCTTAGGAGAGGTGCGCCTGTGATGCGCGAAACGCGCGGAGAAAAGGCGCTATTCAAGAAAAAGCAATGAATTAAGAAGAGCCAAAGACTGATTGTTGGCAGGCCACCGATTTTTTGAGTCCCAAATGGCAGGGGCATCAAAATATAGGTGGCTAGTTAACACCTTCCCTAGGAAGGGAAAGACCAAATCGATAGACGGTTAGCGCGGAGCATTGACTATTGTGTTGGAAAATTACATAAAAATCTCAGCTCTTACCTTGTGAGCTGAGATTACTTAATGTTTGAACCGGTGCTATGGATCACACCGGCCACAACGCTAGCTTCCACTGTAATCCTTATAGGTTTTATCCCTCCATCCACCGTATACACCGATGTTAGGGTCAAACACTTTATCTGGATTCTGCACAGATCGACGCACCAGACCCTGTGTAGTGGTCTAATGAATCCGGACACCCATTTAGGCGAGAATGCTCGCCATAGAGAGGTGTCTGATGACCAAGCAACGTCGTTCCTTTACGCCCGAATTCAAGCGCGAAGCTGCCAGTCTGGTGCTCGACCAGGGCTACAGTCATTTCGAAGCTGCCCGTTCGCTTGGGCTGGTGGAGTCGGCCCTGCGTCGATGGGTTAACCAGCTTCAGGAAGAGCGAAATGGTGTAACTCCGACCAGTAAAGCGCTGACGCCCGAACAGCAAAAAATCCAGGAGTTGGAAGCCCGGATCAGTCGGCTGGAACGGGAAAAATCTATATTAAAAAAGGCCACCGCGCTCTTGATGGCCGAGGAACACGAGCGTTCGCGTTAATTGATCAACTCCGTGCTGAAGAGCCTGTTGATCTGTTGTGCTCGGTATTTGAAGTCACCCGATCTTGCTATTACATGTACTGCCGCAAACGTCGATCTCCAGACGTTGAGCGGCTGGTTTTGCGCAGCCGCGTGAACGAGCTGTTCACCCAAAGCCGCAGCGCGGCGGGCAGCCGAAGCATCATGTTCATGATGCGAGAGGACGGCATAGAGATTGGGCGATTTAAGGTGCGCAAGCTGATGAGCGAAATGAAACTGATCAGCAAGCAACCCGGCTCACATGCCTACAAAAAGGCGACGGTGGAGCGGCCGGATATCCCGAACGTGCTGGATCGGGCGTTCACTGTGTCGGCGCCAAATGAGGTCTGGTGCGGTGACATCACTTATGTCTGGGCTTAAGGTCGCTGGCACTATTTGGCTGCTGTGATCGATCTGTTCGCCCGCCGCGTGGTGGGTTGGGCGTTTTCATCGAAGCCCGATGCCGACCTGGTGATCAAGGCTTTGGACATGGCCTATGAGCAGCGTGGTCGGCCTCAGAACGTGCTGTTTCATTCGGATCAAGGCAGCCAATATGGCAGCCGAAGCTTCCGTCAGCGACTGTGGCGCTATCGCTTCAAGCAGAGCATGAGCCGACGCGGAAACTGCCACGACAATGCGCCGATGGAACGGTTGTTTCGCAGTCTGAAAACGGAATGGGTGCCGGCCGTGGGCTACATGAGTGCAAAGCTGGCTCAGCAGGATATTGGCCGATTTCTGATGCACAGGTACAACTGGCAACGGCCACATCAATTCAACGGCGGGCTGGCGCCCGCCGTGGTTGAGGAAAAACTTAACGCAGTGTCCGGGATTAGTTGACCACTACACTGTATGGCCTTTTTCAATCCAGGAGATCTTACCTATCGAAACTTCATTTGTTCTATTGTAGGTAGTTGATTTAAGATAGATTTTTCCAGCGCCAATATCGACGCGGGACAATTCTCCCTGTTCGCACTGATCGCCCATTGTGATATTGTCAAATTTCCCCCAAACCCGAAGATATTCACCAATAGGAATCGCTCTTAATTCTTCCGCGAAATTGTCCGTTATGGTCATCCCACGAATTTCGTCATCGAGGCGGCTATATGTTACACCCGGTTCCATGTCCTCAAGACCGCCCTTATGCACGATGAACCCATTAATTTCTTCCTCAGAATCGCTCATTATGGTTCCCTCAAAATGATTGATAGCTAGCGACTTGCGAACAAACTATAAATTTTCTTATTCAGCGCTGTCTACCTATCAGTTCTGCTAGGTCTGAAGCGCTCACTCATGAGTAAGCAGCGCTCCCATCACTAAGGAAACTGTGAAAAAGACTCCCATCTCTGGTGAGATACCCGCCTGAGGTGGGTATTTCACCCAATTTGGAAGTCTTTTTCAGAGTTCCCCGCTAGTGAGTACTTCGCACCTGATGGACCCGTAATGAACGCTTGAGCCTAGGCTCCTGTTTATCAATCCGATATTATTGGATAAGATACAAAACCATATAACTAAATGTTATATAGCCAGGCATCATTGCCCTCTACTATGCCGACGCTCAATACCTGTTGATCATCCGTATCATCCGGATATTTCGTAAAGCGTTCCTCCATGCCGGGATCGCTGAGCGAGAACCCGGATAGCCCCTGGCAGAACTAATAGGTAAGCCCATTCACTGAACCTCGACATATTGCACAATCTCCCCCCCGCCACCTAGTCTGTCCGCCATCGTAATCGGAACCCAATTTCCATGGACAAGCCCCAACCCTGGCGAGAAAAGCTCTACATCATCATTCTCCAGACCGACACCGTAGCCGGCCGACGCTTCGACAGCGCCCTGCTGCTGATCATCCTGACCAGCCTGATCATCGTGGTGCTGGACAGCATCGAAAGCATCCATCGCGACTATGCAGGCCTGCTTGCCGGCATCGAGTGGGGCTTTACCGCAATCTTCGCCATCGAGTACCTGCTGCGCCTGTACTGCTCGCCCAAGCCCCTGCGCTATGCCTTCAGCTTCTTCGGGCTGGTGGATTTGCTGGCGATCCTGCCGGGCATCATCGCCCTCTACTACGCCGACGCGCAGTACCTGTTGATCATCCGTATCATCCGGATGCTGCGGATCTTCCGGGTGCTCAAGCTCGGCCCACACCTCAAGCAGGCGAATTACCTGTTGTCGGCCCTGGCCGGCAGCCGGCAGAAAATCACTGTGTTTCTGCTCGGTGTCTCGACGCTGGTGACGGTGTTCGGCACGCTGATGTATGTGATCGAAGGCCCCGAGCATGGTTTCACCAGCATCCCCACTGGGATCTACTGGGCCATTGTCACGCTGACCACCGTCGGCTTTGGCGATATCGTGCCGCGCACGCCCATGGGCCAGGTGCTGTCGTCGCTGGTGATGATCACGGGCTATTCGATCATTGCCGTGCCCACCGGCATTTTCACCGCAGAGCTGGCCAACGCCATGCGCGGTGAACGCTTGCAGCACGACTGCCCAGTGTGCCGGAAAAACAACCATGAACACGGTGCTGCCTATTGTTCGCGGTGCAGCAATGCGCTGTTCAGGAAAGTAGAATAACCAAAGTACCTTTTAGTCTTTTTACGACAAACCCGCGGCCGTTATAGTTGCGGGCATATTGCCTTCGTCTCATCACCCACAAGGATTGCGCAGTGAAAAAACTCTTCAGCGCCTCGCTCCTGGCCGCAGGCCTGGCTTTGGGCAGCGTTGCCCAGGCCGCCCCCACCCTGCTCAACGTCTCCTATGACGTGATGCGTGATTTCTACAAGGACTACAACAGCGCCTTCCAGAAGCACTGGCAAGCCGAGCACAAGGAAAACATCACCCTGCAGATGTCCTTTGGTGGCTCCAGCAAGCAAGCCCGTTCGGTGATCGACGGCCTGCCTGCCGATGTCATCACCATGAACATGGCCACCGACATCAACGCCCTGGCCGACAACGGCAAACTGGTGCCGGACAACTGGGTCACCCGTCTGCCGAACAACAGTGCGCCGTTCACCTCCGCCACGGTGTTTATCGTGCGCAAGGGCAACCCCAAGGCGCTGAAGGATTGGCCGGATTTGCTCAAGGATGGCGTACAAGTGATTGTGCCCAACCCAAAGACCTCGGGTAACGGCCGCTACACCTACCTCTCGGCCTGGGGCTATGTGCTCAAGAACGGCGGCGACGAGAACAAGGCCAAGGATTTTGTCGGCAAGCTGTTCAAGCAGGCGCCGGTGCTCGATACCGGTGGCCGCGCCGCAACGACGACCTTCATGACCAACCAGATCGGCGACGTGCTGGTGACCTTCGAGAATGAAGCGGAGATGATTGCCCGCGAGTTCGGTCGCGATCAGTTCGAGGTGATCTACCCAAGTGTTTCGGCAGAGGCCGAGCCACCGGTCAGTGTGGTCGACAAGGTGGTCGACAAGAAAGGCACTCGCGCTGCTGCCGAGGAATACCTGAAGTACCTGTGGTCGCCCGAGGCTCAGGAAATTGCGGCGGCCAATTACCTGCGCCCGCGTGATCCGGCGGTGTTGGCCAAGTACACCGATCGTTTCCCTAAAGTGGATTTCCTGTCGGTGGAGAAGACGTTTGGGGACTGGCGTACGGTGCAGAAGACGCACTTCAATGATGGCGGGGTGTTCGACCAGATTTATAGCGGGCAGTAAGACTGTCGGTGCCCGCTTTGCGGGCGATCGCAGCCAAGGCAGCTCCTACAGGTTTTTGCGCAATCCGGGGGATTGCGCATATGACCGACACAGCGATCTTCCCCTATCCTTTCTGATCTGTTCCTCAGTATCTTCTGTCCAGCAAGACTTCACAGGAGTGACCCAGGCCGTGTTCAGATCAACGCTCAAATATCTGTTGTTGCTGAGCTGTATCCTCGGTTCCAACGCCTACGCCGAAGCACCGCCCCCCGCCCAACCGGCCAAGGCCGAGCCGGTGGTGATCGTGCAGGGCGGCTTGCTGGAGACGATCTCGTCGGGCCTGGACGATATACAGCACAGCCTTGAGCTGGACGGCCATGTGCTCGATGACTGGCGCCTGCGTGCCGATCGCGCCGCCGATGAAATCGATCAACTGGTCAATCAGCAAGCGTCCCGCTCGACGCTCGGCCTGATCGGTGACTTCGCATTGCTCTCGCTGGCCTGGTTGGGTACCTTTGCGCCGTTGAACCTGCTCGGCCAAATGCTCACCCGCCATTTCAACCGCCAATCACTATTGCTTGAGCGGCCGCGTGCGCAACGCCTGCTGGGCTACTTGCTGCACTACATACTCCCGGCAATGATCAGCTTGCCCCTGATGCTGTACGCCAGTCGTTTCTTCGAGCCTTCGCCTGCACGAGCGCTGGCCCTGTGCCTGGGCTACGCCACCAGCTGCGGGTTGATCATCAACTGTATCGTGCTGTGCCTGATCACCGCATTCGACAGCGGACACCGGCGCGCCGCCGTGCGCATCATCCGCCACTACCTGCCCCGGCCCCTGTTCCTGGTCGGTTCTCTGGTG
The DNA here is from genome assembly GCF_024741815.1 of Pseudomonas sp. LS1212. Taxonomy (NCBI): domain Bacteria; kingdom Pseudomonadati; phylum Pseudomonadota; class Gammaproteobacteria; order Pseudomonadales; family Pseudomonadaceae; genus Pseudomonas; species Pseudomonas sp. LS1212. The sequence goes on along the minus strand of NZ_CP102951.1, from coordinate 1,704,109 downwards.
GCCTTGAGCGACGCCCTGACCAGCCCGCAGATCGCCCGGCAACTGGGCAGCAATGTCACCAGTACGGTTGCCGTGCTGACCGGCCTGCTGGCGACCCTGGCCTTTGCCATACTGGTGGTCAAATTGCGCAGACCCGTGGCACATCTGATCCGCAATCGCGATTTTGACCAGCGCCGGCAAAACCACGCGGTACAGGAAACGCTGCGGATATTTTCCAGCCTCTGGTACTACCCCATCCTGCTGATGATCCTGGTTTCGGCGGTGAACCTGATCGGCGCCGGCCAGGAAAGCCAGAGGGTTTTGCAAAACGCTCTGCTCACGTCCTTGTTGCTCATCGCCACGGTGTTTCTCAGTACCTTGTTCCAGCATATGTTCAAGGTGCCCGCGCGAGTCGCCGAGCAACGCCTGCAACCCTACAAGGAATTACTGCGCAGCCTGACCCACGCCGCACTGCGGATCATCCTGGCGATCGCCTTCATCGAGCTGTCAGGAAGGATCTGGGGTTTCTCGGTCATCGAGTTCGCCCTGAAGAACTCCATGGCCCGCGCCATCAGCGATTCACTCAGCAGCATCGGTCTGGTCCTGCTGGTCACCTGGCTGCTGTGGGTGGTCATCGACACTGCGATCCAGGAAGCCCTCAAGCCCCCGGTCGGGCGCCGTGGCGGCCACCAGCCGAGCACCCGGGCCAAAACCATCCTGCCGATGCTGCGCAATGCCGTCAAAATCATCCTGGTGGTGATCTGCGCGATCACCACCATGGCCAACCTGGGCATCAACGTCGCGCCCTTGCTGGCTGGTGCAGGCGTCGTCGGCCTGGCCATCGGCTTCGGCTCGCAGCAATTGGTCCAGGACGTAATTACAGGCCTGTTCATCCTGATCGAGGACACCATTGCCATCGGCGACTGGGTGGTACTGGACTCCGGCCACGCCGGCACCGTCGAAAGCCTGACCATCCGCACCCTGCGCCTGCGCGACGGCAAAGGCTTCGTGCACTCGGTGCCGTTCGGCCAGATCAAGGCCGTTACCAACCAGTCGCGGCAATTCGCCTATGCGTTTTTCTCGATCCAGGTCAGTTACGAAAGCGACATCGATACCGCCCTGGACATGATCCGCCAGGTCGGCCATTCGATCAGCGACGACCCGCTGCTCAAGCACAACCTGCAAGGGCCACTGCAAGTGTTCGGGGTCGACAAGATGGACCTCAACGGCATCACCTTGACCGCACAGTTCCGCACCATTTCCGGCGGCCAATATGGCATCAATCGCGCCTTCAACGAGCGCCTGAAGAAACTGGTGGACCAGACCGACAAGGTGAGTTTTGCCCAGTACTATCCACAGGCTTCGTTACCTCGAACCGGCGAGATAGCGTGAGCACGGCTCATGCCTGCGAAAACACCAGCGCCTTCAACCCACCCTCGGCATGGGCATCGGCAAACTCGGGCGGGTTTTCCAGGCGCTGTTCAAACCTCAGGCCCGGCGCCTCGTTGGCGACGCTTTCGATCAGGAAATCGGAGCCTATGGCGGGGTCGTTGACGCAGGCCAGCACCGTGCCTTGGGCGGTCAGTAACTCGGGTAGCCGGCGCAGGACACGCTGGTAATCCTTGGTCAGGGCAAAGCTGCCTTTCTGAAACGAGGGTGGGTCGATGATGATCAGGTCATAAGGGCCATATTTCTTGACCTTGCCCCAGGACTTGAACAGTTCATGCCCCAGAAAGCTCACCCGATCCAGATCATGCCCGTTGAGCCGATGATTCTCCCGCCCACGGCTCAACGCCGCCTTGGCCATGTCCAGGTTCACCACATGCTCGGCGCCACCGGCCATGGCCGCTACCGAGAAACCGCAGGTGTAGGCGAACAGGTTCAGCACGCGCTTGCCCTGGGCCTGGGCTTGAACCCAGCGGCGGCCGTAACGCATGTCCAAAAACAAACCGGTGTTCTGCTTTTTACCCAGATCCAGTTTGTAGCGCAGGCCACCTTCGGTGATGAGCCACTCATCGACGACTTCACCGAGCAGCCACTCGGCCGTGCTCTCCAGCAGGTAACGGTGCTGCAACACAAGGGTGTGCGCCTGGCTTTGCGACCAGGCGGGCGATTGGGTCAGTGCCATGAGCATGTGTTTGAGGGCAGCCAGCTCTGCATCGGCTGGTTCCCTGAACAGCGACACCAGGACAATGCCTTGCAACCAGTCGACCGTGACATGTTCAAGCCCCGGCCAGCGCCGGCCCCGGCCGTGGAACAGGCGGCGGGTTTCTTCAGGTGGGGGGCTCAGGGCGCTGACGAGAAGGTGTTGCAGGGTGGCGATGGCGTCGGGGGTCATGGGGGTTTTCAGTCATTCGTGATGGGGGGCATTTTAAACACAATGGTTGCGGCTGGCCTTGCTGATTGAAGAGGGACCGCGTCGCCTGCATCGCGGGCAACATCCCACTTGTACGCCCCGCCCCAACATGACAGCATTCGCATCCGCAACAATTTCCCATTTGCGAATTATCTTCGTTCGAGGTTTCGTCGTGTCGGGCCAGCCCGTCTCCTCCCTTTCCGAGCTTTACCGTGGGCATCATCAATGGAACCAAAAACCAACGTAAGCCATGAATCCCGGTTTAGGGAGCGCCGGAACAGCAAAGTGCTCTTAAGCCCAGCGCCTGTCCGCAAACCCCTGTATTCAATAGGACTCAGGCCGCTTAGCTCAACCTGATTCTGTAGGCTCCCTTACCTGCCCCTCCCTCAATCAAAATGGCTATAAGCCAGTATTTGACCACTGGCTTACTGCGGTTACTCTTCGGCCCTGGTAAATGGATTTGACTTGTGCAGGGTACCGATAATGTCCCAGAAGTTGTCTGAGGAAAGTGATGAGTCACTCAAACGTCGAGGGTTGATACGGTCTAAAAAATGGCCCTACGTCATTGGTGTCTTACCGCGCAGAATGGAGCCATCTGGACCCTCTAAAGCACAAATTGCCTTAGTGCGTGAGCGGGAACAAAAGGAAGAGATACGTCGATACGAAGCGCTTCAAAAAGCCGAGCGTGCCCGACAAGATGAATTCCTTCGTCGATGTGACGAACGTGAAAAAGCCGAGCGACTAAAACCACCTCCCGTCCAGGACTGCACATTTGCCAAATCCACTAGTGTGGCCAAGGGGCAGGTCTGCTATCCCGATGGCCCAGCGCCATTTGAGGGGTTGGGCAATTACGGCACCTATGCCGTGCTCAGCACCCGTGAGGCCATCACCTCGGCGGGCACACCTCTTCAACTGATCGGTGGCTCAACCACGGCACTGACCTTGGCTGGGCGAGTCGGTGGCTCGTTGTCGCTGGGTTTGTCCGGTGCTGCCGTCAGCGCAGGCGTTGTCGCAGGTGGCATTGCGGGCACCGTCGCTATGCTCTGGCCCAATACCTTTGCGTCTGACACCGCGTTTTACAGCACCGAAGAGTTCGCCAATCTGGCCGTGGCCAACATCGGTGTGCGGGTCAACGTCAAACACCTGCCTGGAGAATCGGTCAGCGCGTTCGGGGTATACACCGGCAACAACTCCGCGTGGCGAAGTGTCCCGGTGATTGCTGCCACCGCACGCGGTGATCAACTGGTCGCGGATCTGGGCGACGGCGTAGAGCTGATCTGGACACCTGCCGTCGATACCAGCAGGGTGCTGGGTATTCCAGCGCTGGAAGGTGCCCCGCAATTACCTGCGGCGTTTGTCTTTCCCGAAGCCGAACAGGCCGAGCAACGCTATGAGCATCCGGCAAACCCACCCGACTTCCGGGACGCCATTATCTGGTTCCCGAGTCAGCCGCAAATCCTGCCGGTCTATATCTCGCTCAATGTGCGTGGTGCGCCGGGCGTGGTCACAGGCGCTGGTCAAGACGTGACGGGGATTTGGCTCGCCGGGGCAGGTGTCGGACTGGGTTCCCCTGTCCCAACGCGCATTGCCGACCAGCTCAGAGGCCGCGAGTTTTCCAGTTTCGATGCCTTCAGGAAAGCGTTTTGGATCGAGGTTGGAAATGATCCAGCCCTGAGCAGTCAATTCAATCAAGACAACATTAAAAGGCTTGTAAAGGGACTAGCACCAACGACTCGCGTGCGCGATCAGATAGGAAAGCGGATTTCCTTTGAGCTGCACCATGTTGAGCATATCGCTGACGGCGGTGCTGTTTATGACGTGGATAACCTGCGGGCTAACACCCCCAAAAATCATATAGATATTCATAGGGAGGCTCAGTGATGGAGCTTAAGGGCGCACTTTCTGACTACACCGAAGACCAGTTCAAAGCATTGATTCAGTGTATAAAAGACTGTGAAGGAACAGAGGATTTCCAGGCTGGGTTAATAGAACACCTGAACAGCCTTGCTGCGGGTGCAGGTGGTTCTGACCTGATCTACTATCCTGAAGATGGTTCGGACAACTCAGCAGAAGGAGTCGTGCAGACAATTCAGGCTTGGTGCTTGGCCAACGGTCTACCGGGTTTTAAGCCGCGCTTCTGATCGAACTTTCAGGGGAGATCCAAGTTTTGCGCCCGCGAAACTTAGGCGCAAGAGGAAGAGATACGCCGCCGATATCAAGCAGCTCAAAAGGCCGACCGCGCTCGACAAGATGAAGGCCATCGCCGATATGAAGAACGCGAAAAAGCCGAACAATTAAAATCACCTGCCGTCCAGGATTGCACATTTGCCAAATCCATCAGCGTGGTTAATGGGCAGGTCTGCTATCCCGATGGCCCAGCGCCATTTGAGGGGTTGGGCAATTACGGCACCTATGCCGTGCTCAGCACCCGTGAGGCCATCACCTCGGCGGGCACACCTCTTCAACTGATCGGTGGCTCAACCACGGCACTGACCTTGGCTGGGCGAGTCGGTGGCTCGTTGTCGCTGGGTTTGTCCGGTGCTGCCGTCAGCGCAGGCGTTGTCGCAGGTGGCATTGCGGGCACCGTTGCTATGCTCTGGCCCAATACCTTTGCGTCTGACACCGCGTTTTACAGCACCGAAGAGTTCGCCAATCTGGCCGTGGCCAACATCGGTGTGCGGGTCAACGTCAAACACCTGCCTGGAGAATCGGTCAGCGCGTTCGGGGTATACACCGGCAACAACTCCGCGTGGCGAAGTGTCCCGGTGATTGCTGCCACCGCACGCGGTGATCAACTGGTCGCGGATCTGGGCGACGGCGTAGAGTTGATCTGGACACCTGCCGTCGATACCAGCAGGGTGCTGGGTATTCCAGCGCTGGAAGGTGCCCCGCAATTACCTGCGGCGTTTGTCTTTCCCGAAGCCGAACAGGCCGAGCAACGCTATGAGCATCCGGCAAACCCACCCGACTTCCGGGACGCCATTATCTGGTTCCCGAGTCAGCCGCAAATCCTGCCGGTCTATATCTCGCTCAATGTGCGTGGTGCGCCGGGCGTGGTCACAGGCGTTGGTCAAGACGTGACGGGGATTTGGCTCGCCGGCGCAAGTACCGGACTGGGTTCCCCAGTCCCAACGCGAATTGCCGACCAGCTCAGAGGCCGCGAGTTTTCAAGCTTCGATGCCTTCAGGAAGGCATTTTGGAAAGCCGTCGCTGCCGATCCAGAATTGAGTCGACAATTCAAACCACGCAATCTCTCAGACATGGCGAAAGGTTTTGCCCCAGCGGCACCTAAGAGCGAGCATGTAGGAAAGCGTATTTCCTTCGAGCTGCACCACGTCGAGCTGATTAAAGATGGTGGTGCAGTGTACGACGTGGACAACCTGAGAGCTGTTATGGACTTGCCCCTAAAAAACCGGACACCAACTCCCCGTTAAATTGATGCTGCGGCCAAGCGCCTGAACTCCCTCGGCGAGCGATATTTCAGGGCGCTGTGCGGATGCTGCTCGTTGTAATGCTCGAAGGCAATTGCCAGGTTGCGTAGCGCCGTTTCTCGATCCGGCTTGGGCATATGCGCCACGTAATCACGCTTGATCGTCTTCACGAAGCTCTCAGCCATGCCGTTGCTCTGCGGGCTGCGTACTGGCGTGGTCACCGGTTGCAAACCGATCTGCCGAGCAAACAGGCGCGTCTGTTCGGCGGTATAGGCCGAACCGTTATCGCTTAGCCATTGCACCGGCGTGGCGGGCAGTTGGTCGCCAAAGCGCTTTTCCACGCTCTCCAGCATCAAGTCACGGATATCATCCCCGCTGTATCCCGTTGGACTGGCGACCCAGCCGATGGCTTCGCGATCACAGCAGTCCAGGGCGAAGGTCACGCTCAGTTTGGCGCCGTCCTCGCAACGGAACTCAAAGCCGTCCGAGCACCAACGCGTATCACTGGTTTTCACGGCAATATGGCCTTCGTGTCGACGTGGCACGCCGGGCTGTTTGAGTCGACGCTCAAGCAGCAGATTGTGATCACGCATGACCCGGTAAACCCGCTTCACGTTGATCGCGGGCAGCAACTGGATTTCACGTGCGCGACGCAGTAATCCCCAGACACGACGGTAGCCATAGCTGGGCAGCTCGCTGACCTGTTGCTGGATTTCAACCACCAGTTCAGCGTCGTCCACGGGCCTGTTTCGCCGTACCTTGGGCAAGGCTGATTGCTTGATTCGAACCGTTAATTGCGAGCGCGCCACACCGAGACATTCGCTGACCCGCTTCACTGGTCGTCCCCCGGCAACAAGGGTGAGTGCGCAATCCATTTTCGCGACCGGGCGATCTCCACAGCCTCTTTGAGGATTTCTGCTTCCATCGTTTTCTTGCCCAGCATCCGTTGCAGTTCACGGATCTGCTTGAGCGCATCGCTCAGCTCGGAGGCAGGCACCACGGCTTCGCCAGCACTGACCGCCGACAGGCTGCCATCCTGGTACAGCTTGCGCCACAGGAACAGCTGGTTGGCATTGATACCGTTGCGCCGAGCCACCACCGAAACGCTTTGCCCTGGCTCAAGACTCTCGCGAACCATGGCCAGTTTTTGCTCCGGGCTCCAGCGGCGCCGCCGCTCCTGACCCAAAAGCTCCCCACTCTTATCGTTGCTGTTAGTCATAAACATCACCGTTTGCCTATCCCTTATCGTAAGGGGGAAACGGTGTCCTGTCTTTCATGGGGCTCGTTCATGTTACATCAAAGCACCATATAGACATACATCGAGGGACGAAGTGATGAAGCTGAAGACCAACCTTGCGGATTACACTGAACAGGAATTCAAAGCCCTGATCAAAGCTATCGACGATTCGGGAACTGAGGAGGAACGAGGCGTGCTAGTAGAACATTTCAACAAAGTAGTGCCTCACCCAGCAGGATCGGATCTTCTTTATTACCCAGAAGACGGTACTGATGAGTCACCTGACGGTGTCGTGCAGATAATTCAGGCTTGGTGCTTGGCCAACGGTTTACCGGGCTTTAAACCGCGCTTCTGATCGACCTTTCAGGGAAATCCCAGTTTCGGGGGTTCGGGGAGCAATGAAACAGAAAGTGCACTTAAGGCCAGCGGCCTGCCGCAAACCCGTGTGCTGCGTGGAGGGTTCGATAAAACCACCGTTTTATGAAACCGCCCCGTTTCGGCGATCACCAGAAAGGCCATCAACACCCGAAAAACAGTGCCATAAACCCGTTTCACGAATCAAAGTCCGTTAATGCACAGTCGCTGACGAGTAAAACGAACTCTAATTCTGGCTTACGTTGGTTTTCGGTTCCATTGCTCCCCAAACCCCATCATGCTCGAAGAAACCGGGCTGGCCTACGAGCCCCATCGGGTCGCCTTCGATACCAACGACCAGCTGTCACGGGAGTTCCTGTCGCTCAACCCCAACAACAAGATCCCGGCCATCATTGACCCCGACGGCCCCGGCGGCGAACCGCTGCCGCTGTTCGAGTCCGGTGCGATTTTGCTGTACCTCGCCGAAAAGAGCGGCCAACTGTTGCCGCAAGACCCCGCCGCCCGTTACCAGACCATCCAGTGGCTGATGTTCCAAATGGGCGGGATCGGGCCGATGTTTGGCCAGCTCGGCTTCTTCAATAAATTTGCCGGCAAGGATTACCAAGACAAGCGCCCGCGTGACCGTTACGTCGAAGAATCCCGGCGCCTGCTCAATGTCCTGAATCAACAACTGGAAAACCGCGAATGGCTCATGGGCGATACCTACACCATCGCCGACATCGCCACCTTCCCCTGGGTTCGCAACCTGATCAATTTCTACGAGGCGGGAGAACTGGTGGGGATCGACAACTTCCCCAACGTCACCGGCACGCTCGAGCGGTTCCTGGCGCGACCTGCGGTGGTGCGCGGGCTGACGATTCCGGCGGCTGATTGACAGGTCGGGACCGCGCCGCCAGCAAGAATTTTACGGCTTTTTTACGGCAGACATTTTGCCCCGCAACGATACTGGTCGCCTTGACCCAGGCACAGCGCCTACATGCCTGCGCAACACTTCGCACCTCTATTTACGAGAAACAACCAGTGAATCAACCAGCTCCCCCCGCAATCGAAGAGTCCCATGCAAAAACTTCAGCGGCAGGCATGCTGGTTGCAGCCGTGGGTGTGGTGTATGGCGACATTGGCACCAGCCCGCTTTACACCCTCAAGGAGGTGTTCGCCGGGCACTATGGAGTGCAGGCCAACCATGATGGTGTGCTCGGTGTACTTTCGCTGATTTTCTGGTCGCTGATCTGGGTGGTCTCGATCAAGTATGTGCTGTTTATCCTGCGCGCCGACAACCAGGGCGAGGGCGGCATCATGGCCTTGACGGCCCTGGCCCGTCGCGCCGCTACGCCCTTTCCGCAACTGAGTAAAATACTGGTCTTGCTGGGTTTGTTCGGTGCTGCGCTGTTCTATGGTGACAGCATGATCACCCCGGCTATCTCGGTACTTTCCGCTGTCGAGGGGCTGCAGCTTGCGTTCGATGGGATAGAGCACTGGGTTGTCCCCTTGTCCGTGGTGGTTCTGGTGGCTCTGTTCCTGATCCAGAAACACGGTACCGCACGGATCGGCATCCTGTTCGGCCCGGTCATGGTGCTTTGGTTTTTGGTACTCGGCGCCCTGGGAATCTACGGTATCCTGCAACGTCCCGAAGTGCTGCAAGCACTCAACCCCGCTTGGGCAGTGCAATTTTTCATCGTTCATCCGGGGATTGGCGTGGCCATTCTCGGCGCCGTAGTGCTCGCACTGACAGGCGCAGAAGCACTGTATGCAGACATGGGCCACTTCGGCCGCAAGCCGATTGCTCGCGCCTGGTTCATCCTGGTACTGCCAGGCCTGGTGTTGAATTACTTCGGCCAGGGCGCCTTGATCCTGGGAAATCCTGAGGCTGTGCGCAACCCTTTCTATCTCCTGGCGCCGAACTGGGCGCTCTTGCCGATGGTCGGGCTCTCTACGCTGGCAACCATCATCGCCTCGCAAGCGGTGATTTCCGGGGCCTTTTCCCTGACTCGCCAAGCCATTCAGCTTGGCTATGTACCGCGTATGTTCATCCAGCATACCTCCAGCCAGGAGAAGGGGCAGATTTACATAGGCATGGTTAACTGGGCACTGATGGTGGGCGTCGTGTTTCTGGTAATCGGCTTCGAATCTTCCAGTGCACTGGCCGCAGCGTACGGGGTTGCCGTGACGGGCACCATGTTGATAACCACACTACTGGCATCGGCGGTGGTCCTGCTGCTCTGGAAAACGCCTCGCTGGCTGGCGATTCCGATGCTGCTCGGTTTTCTGGTGGTGGACAGCTTCTATTTCGCGGCCAATGCGCCGAAGATTTTTCAAGGCGGTGCCTTTCCCGTCATCGCCGGCATTGCGCTGTTCACGCTGATGACGACCTGGAAACGCGGCCGCAGGATCATTGTCGAGCGGCTGGACGAGACCACTCTTCCACTTCCTCTGTTCATCAGCAGCATCGGTGCACAGCCCCCGCATCGCGTACAAGGCACCGCCGTGTTCCTGACTGCCCGGGCGGACGCTGTCCCGCATGCGCTGTTGCACAACCTGCTGCATAACCAGGTTTTGCACGAACAGGTGGTGTTGCTCACCGTGGTGTCCGAAGACAGCCCTCGCGTCCCTGCGGATCGGCGCTTCGAGGTCGAAGCTTATGGCGAAGGCTTCTTCCGGGTGAACCTGCACTTTGGCTTTATCGAGGAGCCTGACATACCGGTAGCATTGAGCCTCTGTCACTTGAGTGACCTGGATTTCAGCCCGATGCGTACCACCTATTTCCTGAGCCGCGAGACGGTTGTCCCGACCAAGCGCATCGGCATGGCGCGCTGGCGAGAAACGCTGTTCGCCTTTCTGTTGAAGAATGCCAACAGCAACCTGAAGTACTTCAACCTGCCGTTGAATCGGGTGATCGAGCTGGGCACTCAGGTCGAAATGTAAGGTAGCGCCTAACGCTGCCCATGACGGTTGGCACTGGCCTGAACCACACGCTGCGCAGGCACCCGTAACTGGGCCAGCAGGTACTCGGCGAAATCCGCCGGGTAGCCTTGCAGCGCGATGGCCTGCTCCATGCAATTCAACCAGGCGCCACTGCCGGCTTCATCGATAGGCCACTGCGCATGGAAGGCCGGAATCGAGATGGCACCGTACTTCTCGCTGTAGAGTTTCGGGCCACCCAGCCAACCGCTGAGAAAACAGGCCAACTTGTCGCGCGCTGGCTCAAGGCTGGCCGGATGCATGCGACGCAGCTCGGCCGCTGCGGGCAGTTCATCCATGAGCCGGTAGAAGTCGTCGACCAGCCGACGCAGGCCGTCGATGCCGCCTGCTGCCTGGTAGGAGGCATCGCCAACGCCGAAAGGGATACTGCTGCTCACAAGACAAACCCTCTGGAAAAAAAGGCAGTATACCTCCGGCACATGCAGGCGGCAGACACGCTCAAAGCTTGTAGCCGATCTTCCTCAGCAAGGTCTTGCGCCATGCAATGTCGTCGTCGCCCTCCAGCCCCTTCGGCGAGAACCCATCGACCACGCCCAGGATTCCCCGCCCCTGCGTCGTCTGCGCAACAATCACTTCGGTGGGGTTGGCCGTTGCGCAGAAAATACGACAGACCTCGGGCACGGCCTTGACGGTGTTCAACACATTGAGCGGGTAAAAGCCGTCCCCTAGAAAAATGATGAAACTATGCCCGGCAGCCAGGGCCGTCGCGTTGTTCTGGGCAAGTTCGATCATGGCCGGGTCCGTGCCGGACCAGCGCACCAGGCACTGGCCGGAAGCCTCGCAAAATGCCAGGCCGAACTTGATGCCGGGCACGGCCGCCACCAACGCTTCATGGAGGTCCTCGACAGTCTTGATGAAGTGCGCCTGGCCCAGGATGAAGTTGGTCTCATCCGGCTTGTCGACTTTCACTGTAGTCAATTGCATGGTGCGATGCTCCTACCGTTGAGCGTGGCAGCCCTTTGCGATCATTGCTGGCTGAACAAAGCCGCGACCTCCTTTCCCGTCATGGTTTTAGTCTGATTGGAGAAGCAATAAGCGGACGGTTTTTCGTCGATGAACACCTGCAGGTCGAAGGTCAGGTCCTCGGGTTCATCAAGCAGGCCGACCGGCACCGCATAAAACCCGCTCTGCTTGAGACGATAGAACAGATGGCTGCCGCAGGTGGCACAGAAGCCGCGTTCGGCCCAATCGGAAGAAGAATAGACCTGGATCTGGTCCTGGCGGGTGTACTGCACCGGGATATCGGTGTCGACGGTCAACAGCGGCCCACCGCCCCACTTGCGGCACATGCTGCAGTGGCAGGCGCCAAAGGTCGGGTGTCTGAGGCTGAGCGAAAACTCGACGGCGCCGCAAAGGCAACGGCCTTGCTTTTCGATGGTTTGTTCCATGAGTTCCTCCTGCAGAGGGTCTGCTGCGGTGGGTGGAAACTCGAAAGGATAGACCAAAAAATTTTGCCGGCTACAGGACGTTCCACGATCGGCGTAGCCGCTGCCGGAGGCTGCGCTGGAGTCCCGCAGGGGCTCCCCGGCGATCTCAAGATCTTGCGCCTGCTTTGCAGGCGAGCGCAGCCTAGCGGCAGCGGCTACGCCGAGCGTGGTGCGCCGAACTCTTGTAGCCGCTGCCCTTAGGCTGCGCCAAGGGCCGAAGGACCTTCATCCGGGCCGGACACAGATGCTACTGCCCGAACGCCCGTCCCAATCCGCCCGGCACCCCGCTGCTATCGGTCTCCTGCCACGGCCCCTTCAGGCTGGTCGACCAGCTCCAGCCGTTGTTCCAGCGGTAATAGGTACGTTGCCGGTAGAAGGTGTCCGTCTCGTTTTCCAACACGTAGACGCCCAGCCGTGGGTCCCAGTGGCTGGCGCCGCCGGGTGGCGGGGCGAAGCTGGCCGAGGTGCGCGGCATGGGCTTTTGCGTTTGTGCCGGTGGCTTGGTCGGGGCTGTGCCCGGGCCCGGCACCGGCTTTACGGCGGGCCCCGAGGGTGGCCGTGTCGGTACGGGCGGCGCGGTAGGGCTGGGTGGCTGGACCGCACAGGCGCTCAATCCCAGTGCCAGTGTCAAAAGGGTGATGCGAGCGATGGCGGTCATAGCAGTCTTCTCTTACAAATCCGGGCTGTCGATGGTCAGGTGTTGCTGCGCCGTGGTGCTGCTGGCCAGCGGTTTGCTGCGACCGATCCACTCACCCTTGGTCGGCTGGCCAGCACGCGAGATGCGCGCCACCAGTTGGACTTCAGGAAAGCTCGACAGTTTCAATTGCGGCATCATTGCGTCGGCATCGCTCAGCTCGACTTCGACCGGCAAATCGGCGACCGTCAGGCGCTTGGCCGCCAGCGGCATGGGCGGGCCCGAGCTTGCGCGGGCGAAAATGAACACGCTGTCACCCGGCTGGACCTTGGCCTTGAGCTCGGCGCTCAGCTCGACGCGGACCTTGAGCCGAACTTCGCCCTTCGCTGCAACGGCTGGCGCCGTTTCAACCTTGCCGCCACTGGCCTGCAGTTTCTCGCTGGCCCGGTTGATGCCGCCTTCAAGGGCAGGCCGCGAAGCGTCGTCGGCCGGCAATACCTCCAACAGGCGTTTCCAATAGTCGATGGCTTGCTGGTAACGCTCGCCCTCGAACGCGGCGATGCCCAGCAGACCGAGGCTGGTGGCCTCCTTGGGGTCGGCCTTGAGGGCTTCGTGGGTCAGCGCCTGGATCTGCGGGTTCCATTTCTTGCCGTTGGCGAAATACTGGGCCTGGGCCAATTGCCCCAGCAGCTCAGGCTGGCGACCCGCCACGGCCAGGGTGCGTTCGAAGATTTTCGCCGCATCGGCTGGACGGTTCTGGGCCATGTAGGTGCGGCCCAGGAAGTACAGACCTTCGGCCGAGTCCGGCTGGGCGGCGACGGCGCGCTCCAGGCGCTGGGTCATTTCTTCCATGGTCTTGGGCGCCTGGGCGAACTCGCGGGCCAGTTCGACCTTGTCGCTGGCACCGAAATGCAGGTACAGGCCCAAGCCCAGCACCGGTACCAGCAGTGCCGCGAGAATCGGCAACGGCTTGCCCAGACGCGATTCGCGCGCAACATCGGCGCCTTCGGTGTCGGCAAGCAATTCACGCGCGGCCTCGGCGCGCCCCGTGTCCATTTGCGCGCTGCTGAGCACCCCTTCGTCCTGCTCGGCCTGCAACTCGGCCACACGCTCCTGATAAAGGGCAACGTTCAACGCGGTACGGTCTTCTTCCTGCTGGGCACGACGGCCACGCAAGACGGGAATCAGCAAAAAACTCAGGGCTACCAGCAACAGCAGGCCTGCAGCGAGCCAGAAATCAATCATGGGTTTGGTCTTTGTCCAACAGTTTGGCGAGGCGTTGACGCTCCGCTTCGGAAAGTTCGGTGGCACCCTCGGGACGCCGGCTGCGACGACGCCGGACAATCACGGCAATCAGCACGACGCCGCCCAGCAGCAGCCCGGCCGGGCCGAACCAGAGCACCCAGGTACGCGAGTCGAGCGCCGGCTTGTAGCGCACGAAATCACCGTAGCGGTCGACCATGAAGTCGACGATCTGTTGATTGTCCTTGCCTTCGCCCAGCATGCGGAAGATCTCGCGACGCAGGTCGGCGGCGATCGGCGCGTTGGAATCGGCGATGTCCTGGTTCTGGCACTTGGGGCAACGCAGCTCTTTGGTCAGCTGGCGAAAGCGTTCGCGTTCAGCGTCGTTGGCGAACTCATAGGTGTCGATGGCCGCATGGGCCACGCCCGCCAAGCTCAGGCCCAGGACGGCGGCAACGAGCCAGCGCCTCATGGTTTGGCCTCGTCGACCAGGCCCTGGTAGAGGCCGGCCAGTTGTTCACGCCAGACGGTTTCGTCGATCACGCCGACGAACTTGTGCCGGATCACCCCCTTGCTGTCGATCAGGAAGGTTTCCGGTGCACCGTAGACGCCCAAGTCGAGGCCCAGGGTGCCCTGCTCGTCGCGTATGTCGAGCTGGTAGGGGTTGTGGAATTCACTCAGCCACTTCAGTGCCGCGGCGTTGTCATCCTTGTAATTGACGCCGTAGATGACCACTCCCCGCTCGGCCAGCTTGTTCAGCACCGGGTGTTCGACCCGGCAGGAAATGCACCAGGTCCCCCAGACGTTGACCAGTGCCGGCTTGCCGAGCAGGTCGGCCTGGGTCAGGGTCTTGTCGCCTTGCACTGCAGGCAGGGAGAACGCCGGGAACGGCTTGCCGATCATCGCCGATGGCAATTCGGTCGGGTTCAGGTACAGGCCCCGATAGAGAAACACCGCCACCAGCAGAAACAGCGCCAGCGGCAACACCATGATCCAACGTTTCATGCAGTCGCTCCAGACATGCCCAGGACATCACGTACACGGCTTTTGATCTTGACCCGATAACGCGGGTCGAGGGCTGCGAGCAGCCCGCCAAGGCCGGTCAACAGGCCACCGAACCAGATCCAGCGCACGAACGGTTTGACGTGCACCCGCACCGCCCAGGCGCCCTCGCCCAGCGGCTCGCCGAGGGCCACGTAGATGTCACGGGTAAACCCGGCGTCGATCCCGGCTTCAGTCATGACCGACTGCTGCACGGTGTACAGGCGCTTCTCGGGGTGCAGCACGCTGACTTCGCGGCCATCCTTGATGACCCGCACGGTGCCCTTGTCCGAGGTGAAGTTCGGCCCTTCGAAATGTTTGGCACCGTCGAAGATGAAGTGGTAACCGGCAAGGTCCATCGACTCGCCCGGCGCCAGGCGCAGGTCACGTTCGGCGCTGTTGTTGCTCGAGAGCACCACGCCCATGGCGCAAACGGCGATGCCGATGTGCGCAACGTGCATGCCCCAGTAGCTGCGGTTCAGGCCGCGCATGCCCTTGATCAGGCCTTTGTGGCGGGTCTTGTCGAGGATATCGCGCACGCCAGCCAGCACGATCCACGCGGCCAGGGCGAAGGTGGTCAATACCGGCCAATCGAAGTCGTCGACGATCAGCCCACAAAGTGGCGCAATGATGGCGCTGCCGACCAGCACCGGGGTCAGCATGCCCGCCAACCATTTGACCGGCGTGTCTTTCCAGCGCACCACCACGCCGACCGCCATGACCACCATCAACAGCCCCATCAACGGAATGAACAAGGCGTTGAAGTACGGCGGGCCGACCGACAGCTTGGCCCCGGTCAGGGCATCGAGCACCAGCGGGTACAGGGTGCCGAGCAAAATCATCGAGGCCGCCACCACCAGCACCAGGTTGTTGCCCAGCAGCAGCGTTTCGCGTGACCACAGGCCGAAGCCCACCTGGCTCTTGACCACCGGCGCGCGCAGGGCGAACAGGGTCAGCGAGCCGCCGACCACGAACAGCAGGAAGATCAGGATGAACACGCCGCGCGCAGGATCCGAAGCAAAGGCATGCACCGAGGTCAGGACGCCGGAACGGACCAGGAAGGTACCCAGCAGGCTCAGCGAGAACGCGGCAATGGCCAGCAAAACGGTCCAGCTCTTGAACACGCCGCGCTTTTCGGTCACGGCCAGCGAATGGATCAGCGCAGTACCGACCAGCCACGGCATGAACGAGGCGTTTTCGACCGGGTCCCAGAACCACCAGCCGCCCCAGCCCAATTCGTAGTAGGCCCACCAGGAGCCCAGGGTGATGCCGATGCCGAGAAAGGCCCAGGCGACGATGGTCCAGGGCCGCGACCAGCGCGCCCAGGCCGCGTCAAGACGCCCGCCCAGCAAGGCGGCGATGGCAAAGGCGAATGCCACCGAGAACCCGACGTAACCCATGTACAGCATCGGTGGGTGGACGATCAGGCCGATGTCCTGCAGCAACGGATTGAGGTCGCGACCATCCATCGGCGCCTGTGGCAACAGGCGCTCGAACGGGTTGGAGGTCATGATCAGGAACAGCAGGAAACCGATGCTGATCATGCCCATCACGGCCAGTACCCGCGCCAGCATCACCTGCGGCAACTGCCGGGAGAAGATCGACACGGCGAAGGTCCAGCCACCGAGAATCAGGGCCCAGAGCAGCAGCGAGCCTTCATGGGCGCCCCACACCGCGCTGAACTTGTAGTACCACGGCAAGGCACTGTTGGAGTTGCTGGCCACATAGGCGACGGAAAAATCGTCGACCATAAAGGCGTAGGTCAGGCAGCCGAAGGCAAATGCGAGGAAGGCAAATTGCCCCCAGGCAGCGGGCTGCGCCAGGCTCATCCACAAGCGGTCGCCACGCCAGGCGCCAAGCAGCGGCACGATCGCCTGGACGATGGCAAAGCACAGCGCCAGGATCATGGCCAGGTGACCCAGCTCGGGAATCATCAGATCAACGGTCATGGTCTCAACCCTGCTTGGCGGGTGTAGGGGCTGGCGCCGGCGCGGACTGGCCGCTGTCCTTGAGCGCCTTGGTCACTTCCGGCGGCATGTATTTCTCGTCATGCTTGGCCAGGACTTCGTCGGCGACCACTACGCCGTCGGCGTTGAGCTTGCCCAGGGCGACAATGCCCTGCCCTTCGCGGAACAGGTCCGGGAGAATGCCACGGTAGGTGATGGTCACCGACTTGCTGAAGTCGGTGACGACGAAACGTACGTCCAGCGAGTCGCCGGAGCGCTGCAGGGAGCCCTTCTCGACCATGCCGCCGGCACGGATGCGGGTATCCAGTGGCGCTTCGCCATTGGCGATCTGGGTCGGGGTGTAGAATAGGTTGATGTTCTGCTGCAGGGCGCTCAGGGCCAGGGCCAGGGCAATACCCACCCCCGCCAGCAAAGCCAGAATGATAAACAGACGCTTTTTACGCAGCGGATTCACTTGCGGCTCTCCCGGCGCAGACGACGCGCCTCTTCTTGCAGATAACGACGACGTGCCAGCAACGGCGCGGCGACGTTGACGGCCAGTACCAGCAGGCAGATGCCATAGGCCGACCAGACGTAGAGGCCATGGTGTCCCATGGCCAGAAAATCACTGAACGAGGCGAAACTCATCGTGCCGCCTCCTGACCCAGGGTGTTCATCACTTCGGCCTTGACCCAGTTGCTGCGCGCCTCGCGCTTGAGCACTTCAAGACGCATGCGCAGCAGCAGCACGGCGCCGAAGAAGCAGTAGAAACCCAAAACCGTGAGCAGCAGCGGCAGCCACATCTCGGCCGGCATCGCCGGTTTCTCGGTGAGGGTAAAGGTCGCGCCCTGGTGCAGGGTGTTCCACCATTCTACCGAGTATTTGATGATCGGGATGTTGATCACCCCGACGATGGCCAGTACTGCGCAGGCCTTGGCCGCGCTCTCACGATTGCTGATCGCCTGGCTCAATGCAATGAGACCGAAGTACAGGAACAGCAGGATCAGCATCGACGTTAGTCGGGCATCCCAGACCCACCAGCTGCCCCAGGTCGGCTTGCCCCAGATGGCACCGGTGACCAGCGCCACGGCGGTCATCCAGGCGCCGATGGGGGCGGCGCATTGCAGGGCGACGTCGGCGATTTTCATTTTCCAGACCAGCCCGACCACGCCGGCCACCGCCAGCATCACATAAATGGACTGGGCCAGCATGGCCGCCGGCACATGGATATAGATGATGCGGAAACTGTTGCCCTGCTGGTAGTCCGGCGGCGCGAAGGCCAGGCCCCAGACCACGCCGACACCCATCAACAGCAAGGCGGCGATGCTCAGCCAGGGCAGCATTCGCCCGCTGATACCATAGAACCACTTGGGCGAGCCCAACTTATGAAACCACGTCCAGCTAATCACGCTGCTTTTCATCACGGTACATCCAGGGCTTTGCCGGTCCATGTATGGCCGGAACCTCATTATTCGCTGACGCTGATCTTCAGGCCAGCCGCTATTGCAAAGGGTGTCAGGGTTACCGCCAGGGCGGTCAGGCTACCAAGCCAGAGCAGGTAACCGGTCGCCGGCATTCCTTGCAGGGCCGCCTGCAAGGCGCCACTACCGAGGATCAACACCGGGATATAGAGAGGCAGAATCAGCAATGCCAGCAACAGCCCGCCACGCTTCAAACCGACTGTCAGGGCCGCACCCACGGCGCCCAGCAGACTCAGGACGGGCGTACCAAGCAGCAACGATGCCAACAATACAGGCAAACAGGCCGCTGGCAAGCCCAGCATCAGCGCCAGCAGCGGTGCCAGCAGCACTAGCGCCAACCCGGAAAACGACCAGTGTGCCAGTACTTTGGCCAGTACCAGAAGAGGCAGGGGGTGCGGCGAAAGGACCCACTGCTCAAGCGATCCGTCCTCGAAATCACTGCGGAAAAGCCCGTCCAGCGAGAGCAGGACGGACAAAAGAGCCGCGACCCAGACCAGTCCCGGTGACAATGTTTGCAACAATTGAGTCTCGGGGCCGACTGCCAGCGGGAACAGCGCAATCACAATCGCGAAGAATACCAAGGGGTTGGCCAGCTCTGCGGGGCGGCGACACAACAGCCGGGCTTCGCGGCTGAGCAACAAGGTAAAAACACTCATACGGCCCATTGCCCCAGGTTGATTTCCCGATAACCGGCAGGCTTGCGTTCGAGAGTGTGATGGGTGGTCAGGACCACCATGCCGCCCTGCTCGCAATGCTCGGTCAGGTGCTGCTCGAGTTGGGCCACGCCCTGTTTGTCCAGCGCGGTGAAGGGCTCGTCGAGGATCCACAGCGGCGGGCTGTCCAGGTACAGGCGGGCCAACGCCACCCGGCGCTGCTGGCCGGCCGACAGGGTATGACAGGCAACGTCTTCGAAGCCCCGCAAACCGACCGCTTCCAGGGCTTGCCAGATGGCCTTGCGCTCGGCAGGACGGTGCAGCGCGCAGAGCCAGGCCAGGTTTTCTTCGGGGCTGAGCAGGTCCTTGATCCCGGCGGCGTGGCCGATCCACAGGAGAATCCGCGCCAGTTCGCTGTCCTGTCGCTCAAGCGGCTTGCCGTTGAGCAGCACCTGGCCGTGGGTCGGCCGCATCAACCCGGCGAGCAGGCGTAACAGGCTGGTCTTGCCACTGCCATTGGGGCCGCTGATTTGCAGCATGTCACCGGCGCCCAGTTGCAGTTCGAGATTTTCGAACAGCATCCGCCAGTCACGCTCACAAGCCAGCCCTACGGCTTCGAGATGAGGAGTCACGCAATCGCCTTATCAATGAAATGACGGTCTGTGCCGCGGTTCAAGTCGGCTGCCTGGCAGCCGTTATACTGGTTGCGTAGCGAAAGAATGCCGGCCTGTTCGAAAGAGCCGTGTGTACACCTGCGCTTCCAGGCTCCCCGAAAGATCGGGCGGCATTATACATGCCATGTCCTACTGCAAAGAGGGCAATTTCGACAGGTTGTGACTCGATGACAGGCGAAATCAACAGCCTCGCCCCCGTGGCCGCCACACCCGGAACGCCACGACCGGCAGTACCCGGTGGGGAAATATTGAAGTTGATGCAATCGCTCGATGGCTTGTTGCCAACTGGCGAAACCGCCAAGGCCGAAGTGCTTTCGCTGAAACAGACGGCACAGGACTTCCAGCTGCTGCTCAAGCTGACCCTGGCCAGTGGGCGCGAAACCAACGTCCAGGTCTCAAGCAAGCAGCCGTTGTCCCAGGGCACACAGCTGGCGGTGACGCAGGCTTCGCCCAACAACCTGATGATCAGCCTGCAGCAAGCGCTCAGTGCCACCACCCTGACACAGCTTGATACCCGGCAACTGCCGGTAGGCACTTTGTTGCAGGGCAAGGTCGTGACCTGCCAACTGTTGCCACAAGGCCCGGGCCTGCCTGCGGTTTACCGCGCGATGGTCAGCCTGCTCAATACCGCCCAGGCCGGCGCCACGCTGAGCCTGGACAGCCCTCGCCCACTGGCGCTGGGCAGCCTGCTCAGCGCCCAGGTGCAGGGTTCCCGGGCGCTGAGTTTCGTGCCTCTGGGCGGTCGCCTCGATCAACTGGCGCTCACCCAACAACTGGCAAGCCAGCAAGCACGCCAGGGCTCTGTGCAAGGCTTGCTGAGTGCATTGCAAAAACTCTCTGACAGCGAGCAGCTGCCCGCCGCAGTACGTGTCAACGCCGACCAATTGTTGGCGAGCCTGCCCGACATCCGTCAACTCAGCGATGCCAAGGGGCTCGCCCAGGCGCTGGGGGACAGCGGCGCTTTTCTGGAAGCCAGGCTGCTCAGTGGGCAAACCCAGGCGCTGGCTCCGGATCTGAAAGCCCAGCTGTTTCGTCTGGTCGCGCAGATTCTGCCGGCGCTACCGGGCAACACCGAATTCAACCCGGCGGCTGCCGCCTCCACCCTCGCCCAGGTGCTACCGGGTTTTGTTCGCAGCGCGTTGGGAACCCTGGGCCAGGTTAGTGCCAAGCCGCACCCGGGGGCCTTTCCCCTGCCCTCCCGGTTGTTGTCGGCCCAGGAGGATGAGGGCGACCTGGAACACCTGCTCAAGCTTGCCGCAGCGGCTGTCTCGCGCGTGCAAAGCCATCAGCTGGCCAGCCTTGCGCAAACTGGCAGCACCCCTGAAGGCAACCTGCAGACGACTTGGCAACTGGAAATCCCTCTGCGCAACCAGCAGGAGTTCATACCCTTGCAGGTCAAGCTGCAACGCGAAGAAACCCCACAGCAGCAGGCCGAACAACACGCCGAAAAACGCGACCCCAAAGAGTTGCTCTGGCGCGTGGAACTGGCATTCGACATGTACCCGCTAGGCCCCCTGCAAGTGCAGGCGCAACTGGTTCGCGGCAGCCTGTCCAGCCAACTGTGGGCCGAACACCCCGCCACTGCCCGCCTGGTCGACAGTCAATTGGGCTTGCTGCGCGAACGCCTGATCGCCAGCGGCCTGACGGTCGCCGAGCTGAATTGCCATCACGGAACGCCGCCGCAAGGTCCGCGTACGCACCTTGAACAACGTTGGGTCGATGAAACCGCATGAATGAAAAACCACCGCGCCAGGCCATTGCGCTGCACTACGACGGCCACCAGGCCCCTGTGCTGACCGCCAAGGGCGACGATGAACTGGCCGAGGCGATCCTGGCGATCGCTCGCGACTATGAAGTGCCAATCTATGAGAATGCCGAGCTGGTCAAGCTGCTGGCGCGCATGGAGCTGGGCGACCGCATACCCGAAGCGATGTACCGCGCGATTGCGGAGATCATTGCGTTTGCCTGGCACTTGAAGGGCAAGGCGCCGCAGGTTGAAGCGTCCGAGCGGGATGCAATGCCCAACAGTTGAATCGGCGGTTGATCTCGTTACCACGCTCTGCGTCACCAGGCCGGTATCGTCGTGCTCCTACCAACGCAACTCGAAGGCATATTTCGCGCCCGGCTGGATGCTGCTGCCCAAGCGTGCGCACTCGCGAGAAAGGGTGTCGTGCAACCATTGACGGTCATCCCCTTCGGCGCGACAGATGCGAAAGCGACGCAGGCGAGTGGGTATCAGGTCCAGCGACTGCAGGTGCCCGCCCGGGTCCAACGCGGCAAAGTAGAGAAGCCCCAGGTCGCCGCGAAAGGTTGTGTGGTTCTCGATGCCTTCGTAATCGTTCAGGAGATCACCGCAGCCATAGAGAATCAGGCGTTCGCGGTACACCTCGATGCCCTTGATGTGGTGCGAGGAATGCCCGTGCACCAAGTCAACTCCGGCCTCGTCGATCAAGGCATGGGCGAACCGGACCTGCTCGCGCGGGACATCGAACCCCCAGTTGCCGCCCCAGTGAATGGAGGCGACCACCAGATCCCCCGGTTTTTTGCCCTCGATAATCCGTTTGGCCACAGGGCACAGGCTTTGCATCGACAGATCCTCCAGCCGCGCGACGCCCGCGCGCCTATCCGTGGCGGCCCAGTCCGGCGCAATGCCGCTGTCGGGTGCGCCGAGGCCAAACACCAGCAAGCGCCGCCCGCCAGGCTGCGGCAGCACGGCGGGCGCTTCGGCAGATTGCCGGTTGTGCCCGGCGCCGGCGCTGCATATACCCTTGCTCGACAGGGTATCTAGCGTATCGGCCAGGCCGGTTGGCCCCCAGTCCAGCACATGGTTGTTGGCCAGCACGCAGCAGTCGATGCCGGCTGCGCTGATGGCCGGGAAGTTCTCCGGGCTCATGCGGTAATTGATGCCCTTTGGCTCCGGTCGTCCGCGGCGGGACACCGCAGTTTCCAGATTGATGATGCGTGCGTGTGGCTGGCGAAGTTCGAACTCATCCAGCGCAGCGCCCCAGACATAGGAGAAATCGACTGGGCGGGTAATTGGACCATTGAGTTCTTCTGCCAGCTGGACGTAATCGCCGGCATTCTTGACGTAAGCTTCATAAAGCCGCGGATCGCCGGGATGCGGCAGTACTGCGTCGATGCCGCGGGCGGTCATGACGTCGCCGGCGAGAAACAGCTTCAGCGTATCGGTAACAGCTGCCATGGCACCCTCCCGGATATCCCGAATAACGTAAACCGGCAACGTATAAATAAATATTACGTGGAATAGTTGCCATCTGCAGTGGCGATGGAACCGCAGAGAAGATCATTCGACATGATTCCTCTCAAACACGGTGATTGCCATGAGTCCGTACGTAGGCCCGAAAGGAATAAACTTCGTTCGCAGCAAACTCTCCAATTTCCCGCGCCCAGACAAACGCGTCCCCCTTGATCGCATCGCTGAAATCGGTGGTTCGAACAGTTGGAAGCACACCTGAAAGCACATTGACTGTCGTCGTTTGCAGGGGGCACGCGCCTACCCCACAAGTGGCCTACCCGTTTGCCACGTAGCGGGTAGGCGCCAGGGGCTCAGCCGCGATGCACCTTGCTCATCAATTCCGCTTCAGCCTGAGTCAGGCCACAGGACTGGGTCAACTCGTCGACGCTGGCGCCCATGCCCACCAGCTTGGCGGCCTGGGCGAAGGACAGGCTGCTGGGGTCGCGCTGTTCCAGCTGGGCAAGCTTGTCCGGCAGCGGCGCGACGACCGCTTTCAACTCGTGCAGCACCTCACCCATGCCGACGCTACCGTTCTGGTAGTCATCGAGCCGCTTGCCCAGGTCCTTGATGCGCTGGTCGCGCAGCACATTGTCCCGGGCCTGCTGCTCGGCAAGCAGGCGCAGTTTTTTGGTATGCGCCAGGAACATCCCCAGGCTCGTAGCCCAGAGAATGCCCAGGAGGATAACGGCGACCTCGAAGATCAATCAGATGCTCTCCAGCTCGGACCACTCTTCCTCGGTCATCATCTTGTCCAGCTCGACCAGGATCAGTAATTCGCCGTTCTTGTTGCACACGCCTTGAATGAACTTGGCCGACTCTTCGTTACCGACGTTCGGTGCGGTTTCGACTTCCGACTGGCGCAGATAGACCACTTCGGCCACGCTGTCGACCAGAATCCCGACCACTTGCTTGTCGGCCTCGATGATCACGATACGGGTATTGTCGCTGACTTCCACCGGCGCCAGGCCAAAACGCTGGCGGGTGTCAATCACCGTGACCACGTTGCCGCGCAGGTTGATGATGCCCAGCACGTAGCTCGGCGCACCGGGAACCGGAGCGATCTCGGTGTAGCGCAAGACTTCCTGGACCTGCATCACATTGATGCCGTACGACTCGTTGTCCAGGCGAAAGGTTACCCACTGCAGAATAGGATCTTCGGAACCTTGTGCAGACGATTTGTTCATACCCATAACCCCTCAAAATCCGCCGTTGACGGTTGCTCAGTTCAGCCGCGCGCCAGGCGCGACCCCTTTATTTTTTATGTTTGGCCGCAGGTGTTGCGCCCTGCATCTGCTTGACCGCACCGCTGGCAATCAGCTCGGCCAGTTCAGACACGTCCAGCAACGCGCACATGTGTTCAATGACGGTTCCGGCCAACCAGGGCCGCTGCCCGCGCTGGGTCCGCCATTTGATTTCGTTGGGGTCCAGGCGCAGCGACCGGCTGACCTGATGTACCGCCAGCCCCCACTCGTAGCCCTGGACCGAGATCACGTATTGCAGGCCTTGCCGGAAATCATCGCGATAGCGGTCGGGCATGACCCAACGCGCCGTGTCGAGCACCTTGAGGTTACCGCCCTGGCTGGGCAGGATGCCGAGAAACCAATCAGGCTGGCCGAACAGCGGCGTCAGCTCGTGCCCGGCCAGTGAATAGATCGAGCCCAGGCAGACCAGCGGCACGGCCAGGGTCAGGCCCGCCACATCGAACAACAGACACTCGAAGGGCTCGGCCGCCCAGGCCGGGCGTCCATCGCTGGTCACGCGCGGCGGTGCGGCATGGTTGGCGGCCGGCAAGTACACGTCCACCAACGGTTCCAGCGGTTGGATCGCAGCCGCCGGTGGCTCGGGGACCTCGACCTTGACCGGCGCTGCCTTGAGCTCGACAGGCACGACCGGTGTAACGCTGCCGATGGCCTTGGCCACCGAAGCGACTGCCGCATCGCGGGCCTGTTCTTCCAGCACTGCAGCCTGGAACTCGTCCAGCGCGATGCTCTGCTGCGAAACCGGCTCAGGCATCGGCACAGGCTCGGGCGCCAGCTCTTCAGTGGCCTCCTGCAACAGCGCATCGAGGTAGGATTGCAGGGCCAGTTGCGGCCGAACGGCGATATTGACCGGACGATTCATCAGGCCACCTGCGCGACAAGTTGTTGGGCGAGCAAATGCTTGAGCAGCGTGCGGTAGGCCACTACCCCGCGGCTCTTGCCGTCAAATTGCGAGGGCGTCTGCCCGGCCCGGCTGGCATCGCGCAGCCGCGTATCGACCGGAATGAAACCCTGCCAGATGTTGTCCGGATAGCCATCACGCAGCACCCGCAAGGTGCCCAGCGAGGCCTGAGTGCGGCGGTCGAACAGCGTCGGTACGATCTGGAACGGCAGCGCCTGCTTGCGCGAGCGGTTGATCATCGCCAGGGTGCTGACCATGCGTTCGAGCCCCTTGACCGCCAGGTATTCGGTCTGCACCGGGATCACCAGCTGCTGGCTCGCCGCCAGCGCATTGACCATCAGCACACCCAGCAACGGCGGGCTGTCGATCACGGCGTAGTCAAAGTCCTGCCACAGCTGCGCCAGACTCTTGGCGATCACCAGGCCCAGGCCGCTCTGCCCGGGCGATTGACGCTCCAGGGTCGCCAGCGCAGTGCTCGACGGCAACAGCGAAATGCGTTCGTCGCTGGTCGGCAACAGCAATTGCCCAGGCAGCCCCTGCGGCACCGCGCCCTTGTGCAGGAACAGATCGAAGCAGCTGTGTTCCAGCTCATCGGGGTTATGCCCGAAATAGCTGGTCATGGAGCCGTGGGGGTCGAGATCGACCACGACCACGCGCTTGCCCGCCTCTGCCAGCAAGCCGGCTAAAGCGATGGACGTGGTGGTCTTGCCGACCCCACCTTTTTGATTGGCTACTGCCCAGACTCTCATTGTGCGGCTTCCTCCCGGCACGGCAGTTGGCCCGACCGAGACACGTTATAAGGTCGGTGACGGGGAATTGACGACCTTGGCCCCGACCGACTGCGATACGGGCACCGGTGCAGTTTGTGTGCCAGCACGCTTCAACGCGGCATCGGGTTTGACATTGGCACTACCGGCGCCAGTGATGCTGCGGCGCACTTCCAGGTTACGGGAGATCACCAGCACCACGCGGCGGTTGCGCGCCCGCCCTTCGGCCGTGCCGTTGCTGGCAATCGGCTGGAATTCGCCGTAACCGACCGAAGCCATGCGGACCGGGTTGATCCCTTCCACCGCCAGCATGCGAACGATGCTCGCCGCCCGCGCCGACGACAGCTCCCAGTTGGTCGGGTATTGCGCCGTACGGATCGGCAGGTCATCGGTAAAGCCTTCGACATGCACTGGATTATCGAAGGGTTTGAGGATCTTCCCGACCTTCTCGATGATGGTGAAGGCCACGTCGCTGGGCATGGCATCGCCGCTGCCGAACAACAGCGAGGAATTGAGCTCGATTTCGATCCACAGCTCGTTGCCACGCACGGTCAACTGATCGGACTTGATCAAGTCGCCGAAGGCATCGCGCACGTCGTTGGCGATGGTCTGCAATGGATCGATCGAGGCCTGGGCCAGCCCTGCATCGAGCTGCTCGCTATCCTTGATCAATGGCTCGGCCGGCTTGATCGTCACTGGCCGTTCATCGCCGATCGGAATCGGCTTGAGGCTGCGATCGGCGTCGTTGAATACCCCGATCAGCGCCTGGGACAGCACCTTGTACTTGCCCTCGTTGACCGATGAGATCGAATACATCACCACGAAAAACGCAAACAACAGGGTGATGAAATCGGCATAGGAGACCAGCCAGCGCTCGTGGTTTTCATGCTCCTGGGGCGGACGACGACGAGCCATGCGCTACTCCATGAAGCCCTGAAGCTTCAGTTCGATCGAACGCGGGTTCTCGCCTTCGGCGATTGAGAGAATGCCCTCGAGCAGCATTTCCCGGTAGCGCGACTGGCGCATGGCGATGGACTTGAGCTTGTTGGCAACCGGCAACAGCACCAGGTTGGCACTGGCCACACCGTAAATGGTGGCGACGAACGCCACGGCGATGCCATCACCCAATTGCGAGGGGTCGGCCAGATTGCCCATCACATGAATCAGGCCCATGACCGCACCGATGATGCCGATGGTCGGCGCGTAGCCGCCCATGCATTCGAATACCTTGGCGGCCTGCACATCGCGGTTTTCCTGGGTGTAGAAATCCACTTCGAGAATGCTGCGAATGGCTTCCGGCTCGGCACCGTCGACCAGCAACTGCAGGCCCTTGCGTGCATAGCTGTCCGGTTCGGTGTCGGCAATCGCCTCCAGGCCCAGCAAGCCTTCCTTGCGCGCGGTCTGGCTCCAGTTGACGACGCGATCGACACCGCCTGCCAGGTCGATGCGTGGCGGGAACAGAATCCAGCCGAAGATCTGCAAGGCGCGCTTGAAGGCGCTCATCGGCGACTGCAGCAAGGCAGCTGCCAGGGTCCCGCCGATCACGATCAGGGCCGCCGGACCGTTGAGCAGGGCCATCAGATGGCCGCCTTCAAGGTAGTTGCCGCCGATGATGGCGACAAAGGCCAGGATCAGTCCGATAAGGCTCAGTACATCCATCAGATGCACGCCTCGGCCAGGTGCCGGCCGATCTCGTCCAGGCTATAAATCCCATCGGCGAGGTTGGCCTTGGCGATGGCCATGGGCATGCCATAGATCACGCAACTGGCCTCATCCTGGGCCCAGACATGGCTGCCGCCCTGCTTGAGCAGGCGCGCACCCTCACGGCCGTCGGCCCCCATGCCGGTGAGCACCACCGCCAGAACCTTGTCTCCGTAGGCGCGGGCGGCCGAGCCGAAGGTGATATCCACGCTTGGCTTGTAGTTCAGGCGCTCGTCGCCCGGCAGGATTTTCACCGTGCCGCGCGCGTCGACCATCATCTGCTTGCCACCGGGTGCCAGCAGGGCCAGGCCGGGACGCAACACATCGCCGTCCTCGGCCTCCTTGACGCTGATGCGGCACAGCTTGTCCAGACGCTCGGCGAATGCCTTGGTGAAGGCCGCCGGCATGTGCTGGATCAATACGATGGGTGCCGGAAAGTTGGCGGGCAGCTGAGTCAACACCCGCTGCAGCGCGACCGGGCCACCGGTAGACGTGCCGATTGCCACCAGTTTGTAGGCCTTGCGCTTGGGCGCAGGTGCGGCAACGGCCGGTGCCGGTGCCCGCGATGGCACGCTGCGCGCAGCAGCCGGTGCTGCGGCCGTCAAGCTGCTGACAGTCGGTTGCACACTGCTGACCGGCGCTGGCGACGGCTGGCCGTAGCCGCTGAAACGGCGATTGCTGCGGGAAACGGTGTGGACTTTCTCACACAGCAGTTGCTTGACCTTCTCGGGGTTGCGCGAGATGTCTTCGAAATTTTTCGGCAGATAATCGACCGCACCGGCGTCCAGTGCGTCGAGGGTCACACGCGCCCCCTCGTGGGTCAGCGAGGAAAACATCAACACCGGCGTCGGGCAGCGCTGCATGATATGCCGTACGGCGGTGATGCCATCCATCATGGGCATTTCATAGTCCATGGTGATGACATCGGGCTTGAGCGATTGCGCCTGTTCGATTGCTTCCTTGCCGTTGGTCGCGGTACCGACGACCTGGATACTCGGATCGGACGAAAGGATCTCCGAAACGCGGCGGCGGAAAAAACCGGAATCATCCACCACCAGGACCTTGACTGCCATAAACACTCCATTAGGCGACGCGAGCCTTGCGGCCCGCGCCACCGGGGTCAAATACGTCGCGCGGCGTAGCGCTTGAGCATGCTCGGGACGTCGAGAATCAGCGCAATGCGGCCATCACCGGTGATGGTGGCGCCGGACATGCCCGCCGTCCCCTGCAACATCTTGCCCAATGGCTTGATGACCACCTCTTCCTGGCCCACCAGTTGGTCGACGACGAATCCGATCCGCTGCGTGCCCACCGAAAGGATCACCACATGGCCCTCACGTTGCTCTTCATGGGCGGCGGAACTGACCAGCCAGCGCTTGAGGTAGAACAACGGCAGTGCCTTGTCGCGCACGATCACCACTTCCTGGCCGTCGACGACGTTGGTGCGCGACAGGTCCAGATGGAAGATCTCGTTGACGTTGACCAGCGGGAACGCAAACGCCTGATTGCCGAGCATGACCATCAGCGTCGGCATGATCGCCAGCGTCAACGGCACCTTGATGACGATCTTGGACCCCTGCCCCTTGGTCGAGTAGATGTTGATCGAGCCATTGAGCTGGGCGATCTTGGTCTTGACCACATCCATGCCCACGCCACGGCCGGACACGTCGGAGATCTCGGTCTTGGTCGAGAAGCCCGGGGCGAAGATCAGGTTGTAGCAGTCCGATTCGCTTAAGCGATCGGCCGCATCCTTGTCCATCAGGCCTTTTTCCACGGCCTTGGCGCGCAGCACGCTCGGGTCCATGCCCTTGCCGTCGTCGGAGATCGACAAGAGGATATGGTCGCCTTCCTGCTCGGCCGACAACACCACGCGCCCGCCACGGGATTTGCCCGATGCTTCGCGTTCCTCCGGCGTCTCGACACCGTGGTCGACCGCGTTGCGCACCAAGTGCACCAACGGGTCGGCCAGGGCCTCGACCAGGTTCTTGTCCAGGTCGGTTTCTTCGCCGACCAGTTCCAGGTTGATCTCTTTCTTCAACTGCCGGGCAAGGTCGCGTACCAGTCGCGGGAAGCGACCGAAGACTTTCTTGATCGGCTGCATGCGGGTCTTCATCACCGCCGTCTGCAAGTCGGCAGTGACCACATCCAGGTGCGATACCGCCTTGGACATCGCCTCGTCGCCGGTGTTGAGGCCCAACCGCACCAGGCGGTTACGCACCAGCACCAGCTCGCCCACCATGTTCATGATTTCGTCCAGTCGCGCGGTATCGACCCGCACGGTGGTCTCGGCTTCGCTGGCAGCGGGCTTGTCCGGTGCCGGCGAGGCCTGACGGGCCGGCGCCGGAGCCGGGGCCAAGGCCGGTGCAGCAGGCTCGGGCTTCTTCGTAACCGGCCGCTGGGCTATTGCGGTGTCTGCTGCCGGTACCGAGGCAGTCGGTGCGCCGGCAAACTTGCCCTTGCCATGAAGCTCGTCGAGCAGGGCATCGAATTCCTGCTCGCTGATGTGATCGCCGCGAGCCGGGCCTGCGGACGACTCACCGACCGCCACTGCTGGCGTCGCGACAGCCTCGACACTGAAGGCACCCTTGCCATGCAGCTGATCGAGCAGTGCTTCGAATTCATCGTCGGTGATTTCATTGCTGGCTTCGCTGCCGGCAGCCGCAACAGGCGCCTGGCTGGCCACAGGGCTGATCGCATCGGGCGCAAACTGCCCCTTGCCGTGTAACTGATCGAGCAGTGATTCGAATTCGGCGTCGGTAATTTCATCGCTGGCAGGCGCAGCGCAAACCTGAGCCTCGGCCTCGGCCTTGACGGCATTGAGCGAGTCGAGCAGCTGCTCGAATTCATTGTCGGTGATGTCCTCCGCAGCCGGCTCGGCTACGACCTCCGGTGCTGCGGCAACGGCCATCGACGCCGCTGCCTGCTCCTCACCTGCAGGTTCTGCCAGGCGCGCCAGGGCTTCGAGCAACTGCGGCGTGGCCGCGGTGATCCGAGTGCCCTCGCGCACTTCGCCGAACATGCCGTTCACCGCATCCAGCGCCTCGAGCACCACGTCCATCAACTCGGAGTCGACCCGGCGCTCACCTTTGCGCAGGATGTCGAAGACGTTCTCGGCGATGTGGCAGCACTCCACCAGCTCATTGAGCTGGAGGAAGCCGGCGCCCCCTTTTACAGTGTGAAAACCGCGAAAAATTGCATTGAGCAAATCGGCGTCATCCGGGCGGCTTTCAAGCTCGACCAGCTGTTCGGACAATTGCTCAAGAATTTCGCCGGCCTCTACCAGAAAATCCTGAAGGATCTCTTCATCGGCGCCGAAGCTCATTTGGTGCTCCCTAGAACCCTAGACTGGATAGCAGATCGTCGACATCGTCCTGACCGCTTACGACGTCTTCACGCTTATCGGCATGAATCTGCGGACCTTCACCCCGAGTCGGATGTTTTTCTTGATCTTTTTCCGCACGCAGCTGTTCGCGGTCGTGTTCGATACCGGCGAAGCGGTCGACTTGACTGGCCATCAGCACGAGCTTGAGCAGGTTGCTCTCGACTTCGGTCACCAGCTGGGTCACGCGCTTGATAACCTGGCCGGTCAGGTCCTGATAGTCCTGGGCCAGCAAGATGTCCTGCAGGTTCTCGGCAACCGCGCGCGTACCTTGCTCGCTGCGTGTCAGAAAAGCGTCGACACGCTGGGCCAGTTCACGAAACTCCGCCACCGCCACTTCTTTGCGCATGAAGCGCTGCCAATCGGCACCGAGGCCCTTGGCCTCTTCGCTGAGCTCGTTGAGCACCGGGGTACTCTTCTCGACCAGGTCCATGGTGCGGTTGGCCGCACCCTCGGTCAGCCTGACCACGTAGGAAAGACGCTCGGTGGCATCGGTGATCTGTGAAACTTCCTCGGCCTGCGGCATGTGCGGGTCAATCTGGAAACTGACGATCGCGCTATGCAACTCGCGGGTGAGCTTGCCCACTTCCTGGTACAGGCCGCGATCACGGGTCTGGTTCAGCTCATGGATCAGTTGCACCGCGTCGCCGAACTTGCCCTTTTCCAGGCTGCTCACCAACTCGTTGGCATGTTTCTTCAGGGTCGACTCAAAGTCCCCCAAAGACGAAATGTTGTGCTCCATAGCGCCCCCGTGACAGATATCAGCTATTGACGCGCTCGAAGATCTTTTCGATCTTTTCTTTCAGCACTTGTGCGGTGAAGGGCTTGACCACATAGCCGTTCACACCGGCCTGGGCCGCTTCGATGATCTGCTCGCGCTTGGCTTCGGCAGTCACCATCAGCACCGGCAGGTGCTTGAGGCGGTCATCGGCGCGCACCTGGCGCAACAGGTCGATGCCGGACATGCCGGGCATGTTCCAATCGGTGACCAGGAAATCGAAGTTGCCGCTGTGCAGCATCGGCAACGCAGTCACGCCGTCATCGGCCTCGGCCGTGTTGGTAAAACCCAGATCGCGCAACAGGTTCTTGATGATCCGCCGCATCGTCGAGAAATCGTCAACGATGAGGATTTTCATGTTCTTGTCCAATTCGACCTCCAAGCAGTCTTAAACGCGCCCAGCACCTGGGCACGCATTCAATCAAAAGCGGTTATTTACTTCGTGACTGCAGCGCAGTGTGCGCATGCGGTTTGCGCTCGGCCCTGAGCATTTCACACAGCCTTCAACGCGCTCGCCATTCCCCCAAGCGCCCGCGCAGACGCGCGGCACACTGGCTATGCAACTGGCTGACCCGGGACTCGCTGACGCCCAGAACCTCGCCGATTTCCTTGAGGTTCAGTTCCTCGTCGTAATACAGGGCCAGCACCAGGCGTTCGCGTTCCGGCAGGTTGGCAATCGCATCGGCCAGTGCCGCCTGAAAGCGTTCATCCTCAAGATCACGCGAAGGCTCGAGCGACGTATTGGCGCCATCCTCATGCAGCCCTTCATGCTCGCCGTCCTGCAACAGGTCGTCGAAACTGAACAGTCGGCTGCCCAATGTATCGTTCAAGATTGCGTAATAATCATCGAGACTCAATTGGAGTTCGGCCGCAACCTCGTGATCTTTAGCGTCACGTCCGGTTTTAGCTTCGATTGAACGAATTGCGTCACTCACCATGCGGGTGTTGCGATGCACCGAACGTGGTGCCCAGTCGCCCTTGCGGACCTCGTCGAGCATCGCCCCGCGAATGCGGATCCCGGCGTAGGTCTCGAAACTGGCCCCCTTGCTGGAGTCATACTTGGTCGACACCTCGAGCAAACCGATCATCCCGGCCTGGATCAGGTCTTCGACCTGAACGCTGGCCGGCAAACGTGCCAGCAAGTGATAGGCAATGCGTTTGACCAACGGCGCATAGCGTTCGATCAATTCATACTGCGAGTCACGCGAGGCCCTGCTGTACATCCGATAGCCGCTCGCACTCATGATACCGGTCCTGCATGGGTCCGCTGCACGAGGCGCTCGACGAAGAACTCCAGATGCCCGCGCGGGTTGGCCGGCAATGGCCAGGTATCGACCTTCTGCGCAATGGCCTTGAATGCCAGCGCGCACTTGGAACGAGGGAAGGCTTCGTAGACAGCTCGCTGCTTCTGCACGGCCTTGCGTACGCATTCGTCGTAGGGCACCGCGCCCACATACTGCAAGGCGACGTCCAGGAAGCGATCGGTGACCTTGGTCAGCTTGGCGAACAGGTTGCGCCCTTCCTGCGGGCTTTGCGCCATGTTGGCCAGCACCCGGAAACGGTTCATCCCGTAGTCGCGGTTAAGCAGCTTGATCAGTGCATAGGCATCGGTGATCGACGTCGGCTCGTCACAGACCACCAGCAAGACTTCCTGGGCCGCACGGACGAAACTGACCACCGAATCGCCGATGCCGGCAGCCGTGTCGATCACCAGCACATCGAGATTGTCGCCGATGTCGCTGAAAGCCTGGATCAGGCCTGCGTGCTGGGCCTGCGACAAATGCACCATGCTCTGGGTCCCGGACGCCGCCGGCACGATACGAACGCCGCCAGGGCCCTGCAACAGGACATCGCGCAGCTCACAGCGCCCCTCTATGACATCGGCCAGGGTTCGCTTGGGGGTCAACCCCAGCAGGACGTCGACGTTCGCCAGCCCCAGATCGGCGTCCAGCAGCATGACTCGCCGGCCAAGCTCTGCCAGGGCCAGGGACAAGTTCACTGACACGTTAGTCTTGCCGACGCCACCTTTGCCGCCGGTCACCGCGATCACCTGTACGGGATGCATGCTGCCCATGTTCGTTTTTACCTTGTCTTACTTAGACCGAGGCCACATGACTGGCTGCGCTTTCAACACCTTGAAAAATGCACGGCAGACCATCGATGTAGGTAGATTGCAACGTCTTCATATTCACCTCAGCCAACACGCTTGTTCGGGCTGTGGTAGAGATCAGCGAACATATCGGCCATGGCCTCTTCGCTGGGCTCCTCCTGCATTTGCACGCTCACTGCGCGACTGACCAGCTGATGCCTGCGCGGCAGATGCAAATCGTCCGGAATGCGCGGGCCATCGGTTAGATAGGCGACCGGCAATTGGTGACTGATAGCCAGGCTCAGCACTTCGCCGAGGCTGGCGGTTTCGTCCAGTTTAGTCAGGATGCAGCCGGCCAGCCCGCAACGCTTGTAACTGTGATAAGCGGCACTGAGCACCTGCTTCTGACTGGTCGTGGCCAGCACCAGATAGTTCCTGGCCTTGATCCCACGCCCGGCCAGGCTCTCGAGCTGCATGCGCAAGGCCGGATCGCTGGCCTGCAGGCCGGCGGTATCGATCAGTACCACGCGCTTGCGCAGCAGCGGCTCCAGCGCCTGGGCCAGGGACTGGCCGGGGTCGACATGGGTGACCGACACATTGAGGATTCGCCCCAGGGTCTTGAGTTGCTCCTGGGCGCCGATACGAAAACTGTCCATGCTCACCAGCGCCAGGTTCTGCGCGCCGTACTTGAGCACATAGCGGGCGGCCAGCTTGGCCAGGGTGGTGGTCTTGCCCATGCCGGCCGGGCCGACCATCGCGATGATCCCGCCCTCTTCGAGCGGCTCGACCTCGGGCGTGGCGATCTTGCGCGCCAGGTGTGCCAGCAGCATGCGCCAGGCGTGCCGCGGCTCTTCGATCTCGCAGGTCAGTTCCAGCAGCTCGCGCGACAAGGGGCCTGCCAGGCCGATGCGTTGCAGGCGACGCCAGAGGTTGGCCTGCTGCGGCTTGCAGCCTTGCAGCTGGGTCCATGCCAACGAGCCGAGTTGTACTTCGAGCAGTTCGCGCAGGCCGTTGAGTTCCGAACGCATCGATTCGAACACACGTTGATCGACGGCGGCCGAAGCCGGCGCAGCAGCGGCCGGACGGGGCGGCGGCTCATCGAAGTGCGGCTCGACCAAAGGTTCGGAAGCGGTCAGCGGCAAGCCGGCAAACAATTGGCGGTTGGTGGTCGCATCGCTGTCACCCCGGGTGCTCAATTCGGCCTGGGCCGAGACGATGCGCGACTGGGTCTTGCGCAGCTCGTCTTCGAGTTCGACATTTGGCACCCGCGGCG
Source organism: Pseudomonas sp. LS1212 (assembly GCF_024741815.1). Lineage (NCBI taxonomy): Bacteria > Pseudomonadati > Pseudomonadota > Gammaproteobacteria > Pseudomonadales > Pseudomonadaceae > Pseudomonas > Pseudomonas sp. LS1212. The sequence goes on along the minus strand of NZ_CP102951.1, from coordinate 1,669,251 downwards.
CCAGCGCAGACAGTTTGTAGTCCAGCGCTGCCGTCAGCTCGACACCGCCAGCAATCCGCCGGTTGCCGATGATGGCGGCATCAGCCCCCAGCTCATCACGAACCAGCTTCATGGCCTGACGCATATCGGCGGCGAAAAAACGCTTAACTTGCATAACCCCCTACCTCAGCCGTTGGGCCCTACTGTCGCAACGATGGTGACTTGCTTGTTATCGGGTATTTCCTGGTAGGCCAGTACATGCAGATTCGGTACGGCCAGGCGGCCGAATCGCGACAGCATCGCACGTATCGGCCCTGCCACCAGCAGGATCGCCGGCTGGCCTTGCATCTCTTGACGCTGGGCCGCTTCGATCAACGAACGCTGAAGCTTCTCGGCCATGCTTGGCTCCAGCAGAACGCCTTCTTCCTGACCCTGGCCGGCCCTCTGCAAACTATTGAGCAATATTTGTTCCAACCTTGGCTCAAGGGTGATCACAGGTAGCTCGGACTCAAGCCCGACAATGCTTTGCACGATAGCGCGACACAATCCGACGCGCACCGCAGCGACCAGCGCGGCAGTATCTTGACTCTTGGCGGCATTGTTGGCGATGGCCTCGGCAATGCTGCGAATATCGCGCACCGGCACCTGCTCGGCCAGCAGCGCCTGCAGCACCTTGAGCAAGCCGGACAGCGAGAGAATGCCAGGCACGACTTCTTCGGCCAGTTTCGGCGAGCTTTTGGCCAACACCTGCAGCAGTTGCTGAACCTCTTCGTGACCGATCAGCTCATGGCAATGCTTGTGCAGGATCTGGTTCAAGTGCGTGGCGACCACGGTGCTGGCATCGACCACCGTGTAACCCAGCGACTGCGCCTGGCTGCGCAGGCTGACTTCGATCCACACCGCATCCAGACCGAAGGCTGGATCCTTGGCGGTGATGCCATTGAGGGCGCCGAATACCTGACCAGGGTTGATCGCCAGCTCGCGCTCCGGATAGATCTCGGCTTCAGCGAGAATCACCCCCATCAGTGTCAAGCGATACGCGCTGGGCGCAAGGTCCAGGTTGTCGCGAATATGCACCGTGGGCATCAGGAACCCCAGGTCCTGGGAGAGCTTCTTGCGCACCCCCTTGATCCGCGCCAGGAGTTGACCACCCTGATTGCGATCGACCAGCGGAATGAGTCGGTAACCGACCTCCAGGCCTATCATGTCGATCGGGGTGACATCATCCCAGCCCAGCTCCTTGGTTTCCATGGCGCGCTGGGGCGAAGGCAGCAGGTCCTGCTGACGCTGGACTTCGGCAAGCGCCTGGACCTTGACCATGTTCTGCTTGCGCCAGACCAGATACGCAGCGCCGCCGGCCACCAGCGCCAGGCTGATAAAGGACACATGCGGCATGCCCGGCACCAGCCCCATGACCAGCATCAGGCCGGCGGAAACGGCCAGGGCCTTGGGCGAGTCGAACATCTGCCGATTGATCTGCTTGCCCATGTCTTCGGAGCCCGAAGCCCGGGTTACCATGATGGCGGCAGCAGTCGACAACAGCAGTGATGGCAATTGCGCCACCAAACCGTCACCGATGGTCAACAACGCGTACACCTTGCCGGCATCGGCAAAGGTCATGTCGTGCTGGAAGATACCGACGGCCATACCGCCGATCAGGTTGATGAACAGAATCAACAGGCCGGCAATAGCGTCGCCGCGCACGAACTTGCTGGCACCGTCCATCGACCCATAGAACTCGGCTTCCTGGGCCACTTCCGTACGCCGACTCTTGGCCTGGGCCTGGTCGATCAGGCCGGCATTGAGGTCGGCATCGATCGCCATCTGCTTGCCGGGCATGGCATCGAGGGTGAAGCGCGCGCTGACCTCGGAAATCCGCCCGGCGCCCTTGGTGACCACCACGAAGTTGATGATCATCAGGATCGCGAACACCACGATACCGACCACGTAGTTACCGCCGATCACGACCTCGCCGAAGGCCTGGATCACCTTGCCGGCAGCGGCGTGGCCATCATGCCCATGGAGCATCACCACTCGCGTGGACGCTACGTTCAGGGCCAGGCGCAGCAGGGTCGCCACCAGCAGAATGGTGGGAAATACGGCAAAATCCAGCGGGCGCAAGGCGTACACGCAGACCAGCAACACGACGATGGACAGTGCGATGTTGAACGTGAAGAACACGTCCAGCAGAAACGGCGGCACCGGCAACATCATCATCGCCAGCATGACCAACAGCAACAGCGGCACACCCAGGTTGCCTCGACCGAGGCCGACCAGGTTGCTGCGGGCAGTGTTGATTAATTGAGAGCGATCCACCGGTCTTCCTCGTGAACTCAAGCAAACTTTTGACGCCAGAGGCGTTGCAGCAGCTGCCATTGCAAGAAGCTTTCCAACTCTTGCGGGATGTTCGGAGGAATCATGGATTGCCTGTCAGGGCCTCATCGCTGGCAAGCCAGCTCCCACAGTAGCCGGATCTCTGTGGGAGCTGGCTTGCCAGCGATGAGGCCCTATCGGCCGCTAGAGAATCAGGAATCGCGACGCAGATCCGGCGGAATCGGCAAGTCCTTCAACGGCTCCGGCGGCTTGCCCTTGCCGGCGCGGTATTGGCGAATCTGATAGACATACGCCAGCACCTGCGCCACCGCCAGATAAAGCCCCGCCGGAATCTCCTGCTCAAGCTCGGTGGAGTAGTAGATCGAACGCGCCAGCGCCGGCGATTCAAGCAACTGGATATTGTGCTCGCTGGCGATCTCGCGAATCTTCAAGGCGATGAAGTCGCTGCCCTTGGCCAGCAACACCGGCGCACTCCCCTTCTCCGGGTCGTACTTGAGCGCGACCGCATAGTGAGTCGGGTTGGTGATGACCACGTCGGCTTCAGGGATCGCCGCCATCATTCGTCGCTGCGACATTTCACGCTGCAATTGACGGATGCGCTGCTTCACCTCCGGACGGCCTTCAGTGTTCTTGTGTTCGTCGCGCACTTCCTGCTTGGTCATCAACAGCTTCTGACGGCTTTGATAGAGCTGCAACGGCACATCCACCGCCGCGATCAACAACAAGCCACAAGCCATCCACAAGGCGCTCCAGCCAACCACCTGAACACTGTGAATAATCGCCAGGTCCAGGGGCTCGTGGGCAATGGCCAGCAAGTCATCGCGATCCGAAGAGAGCACCAGCAACGCCACCAGCAATATGACAAAGAATTTCGCCAGCGCCTTGAGCAACTCTGTCAGTGCATGCGTGGAAAACATCCGCTTGAGCCCGGAAAGGGGGTTCATCCGACTGAACTTGGGTGCCAGCGAGCCTGTTGCGAATAACCAGCCACCCAATGAAATGGGCCCGACCACCGCAGCGATCAACATCACCAGCAGCAGCGGCTGCGCCGCCACCAGGGCCATTTTCCCGGAGGCCAGCAGGAACAGGGCCATCGAGCGCTCATCGACGATAACTTCACGCGACAGGGTGAAATTGATCCGCATCAGATCCATCATCATCTGCGCCAGGCCACCGCCGAATACCAACAGGCCGCCTGCGCCAGCCAGCATCACGGCCAGGGTGTTGAGCTCCTTGGAGCGCGCAATCTCGCCCTTTTCGCGCGAGTCCTGCTTGCGCTTCTCCGTGGGGTCTTCTGTTTTATCCTGACCGCTTTCGCTCTCTGCCATTTGTCAGCGCGCCCGGGACAATTCACGCAACCACTGCAAGGCTTCGGAAGCCAGCGGTTGGTATTGGTTGAGGATATCGGCCAGGCCAATCCAGAGGATGACCAACCCCAGCACCAGCGTCAGCGGGAAGCCGATGGAGAAAATGTTCAACTGCGGCGCCGCCCGCGTCATGACACCGAAGGCGACGTTGACCACCAGCAATGCGGTGACCGCCGGCAACACCAGTAACAATGCCGCCCCCAGCACCCAGCCCAGCCTTCCTGCCAGATCCCAGAAGTGATTGACCAGCAGCCCGCTGCCGATCGGTAGCGTCGTGAAGCTTTCGGTGAGCACCTCGAACACCACCAAGTGGCCATTCATGGACAGAAACAGCAACGTCACCAGCATCGTGAAAAACTGCCCGATGACCGCGACCGACACGCCATTGGTTGGGTCGACCATGGAAGCGAAGGCCATGCCCATCTGAATCGCGACGATTTGCCCGGCGATGACGAATGCCTGAAAAAACAGTTGCAGCGAGAAGCCGAGCAACGCGCCGATAATGATTTGCTCAGCGATCAGCATCAAGGCGCTTAGATCGAGCGCGCGAACCTCAGGCATCGCTGGCAAGCCAGGCACAATGACGACCGTGATCGCCAGGGCGAAATACAGCCGAATTCGCCCCGGAACCAGCGGAGTGCCAAATATGGGCATCGTCATCAGCACGGCCGTCACGCGAAACAGCGGCAGGATGAAACTCGCCACCCAGGTGCCGATCTGGCCGTCGGTCAGCTGCAACAAGGACATGGCTCAGCCGATCAACTGCGGGATACTGCCGTACAGCGACAGTATGTATTCCATGAACGTCTGCACCAGCCAGGGCCCCGCCACGATCAGGGTGACCAGCATGACCAGCAGGCGCGGCAAAAAGCTCAAGGTCTGTTCGTTGATCTGGGTCGCCGCCTGAAACATCGCCACCAGCAGCCCCACCAACAGGCTGGGTATGACCAGCACGGCCACCATCAAGGTGGTGAGCCACAACGCGTCACGGAACAGATCGACTGCCACCTCAGGTGTCATGGTGTATTCCTCGCAAGATTCCGAACACCTATACGCCCCCGAAACTGCCGGCCAGCGTACCGATGATCAGCGCCCAGCCATCGACCAGCACGAACAGCATGATCTTGAACGGCAAGGAGATGATCAGCGGCGACAGCATCATCATGCCCATGGCCATCAACACACTGGCCACGACCAGGTCGATGATCAAAAACGGAATGAAGATCATGAAGCCGATCTGGAAGGCCGTTTTCAGCTCCGAGGTGACAAAGGCCGGTACCAGGATGGTCAACGGCGCCTGGTCGGGGCCGTCGATGTCGGTACGTTTGGACAGGCGCATGAACAGGTCCAGGTCGCTTTGGCGGGTCTGCGCCAGCATGAAGTCCTTGATCGGCACCTCGGCCTTGGCGATCGCATCCCGGGCGCTGAGCTTCTCGTTGATATAGGGCTGCAAGGCATCCTGGTTCACCCGGTCGAACACCGGCGCCATGATGAACATCGTCAGGAACAGCGCCATGCCGGTCAGGATCTGGTTCGACGGCGTCTGCTGCAGGCCCAGGGCCTGGCGCAGGATCGAAAAGACAATGATGATCCGGGTGAAACTGGTCATCAGCATGACGAAGGCGGGGATAAAACTCAGCGCCGTCATGATCAGCAGGATCTGCAGGCTGACCGAGTACTCCTGCTGCCCATCGGCACCACTGGACAAGGTAATCGCCGGGATCGACAGCGGATCGGCGGCCAGCGCCAGCGGCGCTGCCAACAGCAACAGCAGCGTCAACAAAATGCGCAACGCGCCCATCACTTCTTGTCCTTATGATCCTTGCCCAACAGCTCCATCAGGCGCTGGGCGAACTCGGGCGTGGCCTGCTGGGCAGTGGCTGGCACCTCGACCGGCTGCGCCATGACATGCAAGGGGGTGATGCGCCCAGGCGTGAGCCCAAGCAGGATCTGCTCGTTGCCCACCTGCACCAGCACCAGGCGGTCGCGCGGCCCCAGCGCCCGCGAAGCCACCAGCTCGATGACCTGCCCGCCACGCGGTGCGACCTGTTGCACCCGTCGCAGCAGCCAGGCGAGGAAGAAGATCAGCCCCAGCACCAGCAGCAGACCCAGCACCAGCTGGGTCAACTGCCCGGCCACACCGTCAGTGGTTGCCGGGGCGACCGCCGGGGCGTCCGCTTGCCCTGCCAGCGCGGTCAACGGCAGGCACACCAGAATTGCCAGTAACCTGTTCACTCAGCGCAGCTTCTTGATACGTTCGCTTGGGCTGATCACGTCGGTCAGACGGATACCGAACTTTTCGTTGACCACGACTACTTCACCATGGGCGATCAGCGTACCGTTGACCAGCACGTCCAGCGGCTCGCCGGCCAGCCGGTCGAGTTCGATCACCGAGCCCTGATTGAGCTGCAGCAGGTTGCGAATGTTGATGTCGGTGGCCCCCACCTCCATGGAAATGGTCACCGGAATGTCCAGGATCACATCCAGGTTCGGGCCCTCGAGGCTCACGAATTCGTTGTTGCGCGGCATGCTTGCGAACTCTTCCATCGGCAGCCGCTGGGAGGACGGCACATCCGCGGCCAGCAAGGCATCGATATCGGCCTGCCCGCCTTCACCGGCCTCGCCCAGGGCGGCAGCCCACTCATCGGCCAGAGCCTGGTCTTCGGCAGAAGTTGTTTCGTATTCGTTAGCCATCAGAAGTCCTCGACGGGCAGAAAATCAAGTTGAATGCCGCAGCGCCAATCAGCGGCGCTCGATCGGCTCGACAATTTGCAGCGCCAGGTTGCCCTTGTGGGAACCCAGCCTGGCCTTGAACGACGGCACGCCATTGGCGCGCATGATCAGTTCGTCCGGCAACTCGACCGGAATCACATCGCCCGGCTGCATGTGCAGAATGTCACGCAGGCGCAACTGACGGCGGGCGACGGTGGCGCTCAGCGGCACGCTGACGTCCAGCACGTCCTCGCGCAGGGCCTTGCTCCAGCGTTCGTCCTGGTCGTCCAGGTCGGACTGGAAACCGGCATCGAGCATCTCGCGCACCGGCTCGATCATCGAGTACGGCATGGTCACATGCAGGTCGCCACCGCCCCCATCGAGTTCGATATGGAAGGTCGAAACCACGACCGCCTCGCTCGGCCCGACGATGTTGGCCATGGCCGGGTTCACTTCCGAGTTGATGTACTCGAAATTGACTTCCATGATCGCGTGCCAGGCTTCCTTCAAGTCGATGAAGGCCTGATCCAGCACCATGCGTACCACGCGCAATTCGGTCGGCGTGAACTCGCGCCCTTCGATCTTGGCGTGGCGACCGTCGCCACCAAAAAAGTTGTCCACCAGCTTGAACACCAGCTTGGCGTCGAGAATGAACAGTGCCGTGCCGCGCAACGGCTTGATCTTGACCAGGTTCAGGCTGGTCGGCACGTACAGCGAATGGACGTATTCGCCGAACTTCATCACTTGCACGCCACCGACGGCCACATCGGCCGAACGCCGCAGCATGTTGAACATGCTGATGCGGGTATAGCGTGCAAACCGCTCGTTGATCATCTCCAGGGTCGGCATGCGTCCGCGCACGATCCGATCCTGGCTGGTCAGGTCATAGCTTTTGACGCTGCCAGGCTCGGCGGCATTCTCGGTCTGAACCAACCCATCGTCGACACCATGCAAGAGGGCATCGATTTCATCCTGGGACAGCAGGTCCTGCACGGCCATGTCGTGTTCCTACTGCAGTACGAAGTTGGTGAAGAGCAATTGGTCAATGACCACTTTGCCCAGTTCTTTCTGTGCGACTTCCTGCACGCTGGCAGTCGCTTTCTGACGCAGCATTTCCTGACCGACCGGCGTCGCCAGGCCGTCGAAACTCTGGGCGGAGAACAGCATCACCAGGTTGTTGCGAATCAGCGGCATGTGCACTTTCAAGGCGTCCAGCGCCGCCCGGTCCCGCCCTTGCAAGGTGATGCTGACCTGCATGTAGCGTGGGCGACCGTTCTGGTTGTAATTGGCCACGAAGGCAGGCGTCAGCGCTTCGTAAACCGCAGCAGCCTTGGCATTGACCGCCACTTCAGGAGCAGCCGCCGGCTTGCTGTCGGCCTTGTGCAGAAAATACCAGGTCGCGCTCACGGACAGACCGACAGCCAGCAGCAAGGCCAACACCACCAGAAGTATCAGCTTGAGCCTGCCTTTGCCGGCGGGGTCTTTCGATGCGTCGCTCTTTGCCATGCCAATAATCCGTCGCTATTCGAGTGTTCACAGTCACACGAATTGGCTGGAGCAAGTGTTATGCCAGAACGGATGGATCACCCTCTTGAACGCGACCGCGCTGCGGTCGCAGGATAGAACCGGATCAGGCGTAGTAGTCCACTGCGCTTGAGCCCAGTACTACGCTTGGGGTGTCGGCTTGAGCCACTGCGTCAACGCCTTCGACAGGCTCGCCACCATCAGCGCGTCGCGCAGAGGAAGCACCGCCGCGCGAAGCCTCGCGGCCCTGCTCCTGGCCCCGGGATTGATCGGACACGCTGACGTCCAGCCGCCCCAGCCCCTGCTCGGCGAACATGTCCTTGAGCCGATGGACCTGCCCTTCGAGCGCTTCGCGAACGCCGGCATGGCCACTGCTGAACGCGACCTGCGCGGGCTGATCCGCTGTCAGATTGACCCGAATGTCCAGCCGGCCGAGTTCAGCGGGCTCCAGTTGAATATCGGCCGACTTCAGGCTCTGGCTGGACAGGTACATGACCCGGTTGACCAGGCCTTCGGTCCAACCGCCCTGATGCATGGCCAGCGGCTGATTCAATGGCGCGGCCACGGGCACGGCATTGGCCGACTTGGGGGTAGCCGCCTGGGTCAATGCAGCAAGGCGGTCGGCAAAGTTATCGACCCGGGTGTCGCTTGAGGCCCCCTTGAGGTCCTTGAGGCCGTCGTCGAGCAAACCACTGAAGGATTGTTCACCGGGTTCCGCGCCCGTGCTGTCGGCGGCCTGTTTGTCGAGCATGGCCGCCAAGCCATTGACAGTCCCCTGCCCCGGCATCGCTTCGGGCTGCCCCGCATCCGCCGACTGGCTCGCCGCATGGGCCGAGGTGGTTCCCAGGGCCTGCGCCGATTGCTCCAGCGCCAGGCGTACCACCGGCAGGTCCGCCAGCGGATCGCTGGAGGGGTCGAAAGCAGGCTGCACCTGCTCCTGTGTCGGTGCCTGAACGGTAGCCGCCAGGGCTGCCGGCGCGGCCGGTGGCGTCACGGTTGCCGCCTGCAGCAGTTGCGCGTCAAGCAGGACGCTGGCGGGATCGCCGTCCACCACTCCCGGCTCAGTGATGCAGGCCAAGTCATCGGCCACTGCCTGCACCGCATCGGCAGGCAAGGCGTTGCCGCCAGCGGCAACGCCTGACTGTTCAGCGGCAATGCCTTGCTCGTCGGTATCGCCGGAAGATCTGTCGGCAACCTTGTCGCGCGCCGCCGTGCCGGGCGCATCCTTGACCGCAGCGGGCTTGCCCTCCGATTGCTGCGCATAGACCTCGGCGAAACCGGACGCCTTGTCCTTGCCCGCATCGGCGACCTTGTCGGGTGAGCTGGCGCCGACTGACTGTGGTCTGGCCACAGAGGCGGACTGCAATAATGGATTGGAAGCGAGCGGCATGAATGGTCTCCTCTGTACACGGCGCATGGCACAGTCGAGACAGACAAGGCAAAAACCGGGCCAGCCGCTGAAAAACCGATCAACGCACCGGGCTTGAGGGAAAGCGCCGGCGTTCCTCGCGACAAAGTTTCAGAACGAGGGCGACCTCCTGATCAATCCTGTTGAGCAGGTACTCCACGCCACGCAGGGGCTGTTGCGTTATACACACTTCCATCTGCCGACACAGGTCGGCCAGCTTCACGGCCCCCATATTGCTGCTGCTGCCCTTGAGGGTATGGGCAGCCTCGCCAAGCTCCTGGACGGTCTTGGCTTTTTGCAATTGCCTCAGTCGCTTTTGCGAATCGTCGAGAAAGGTATCCAGCAACAACGGGTACTCATCCTCCATGACGTCCTGCAAAGCTCTGAGCACGTCGTAATCGAGATGCTTCACTTGTTCACTCCTTGATCAAGCCGGGATTATGCCAGAGCTTCCCAGGCAAACTCTACGCGCGCAACTCGACCACCGTCAGTCCAGTGGGCATTGCTGCTCAACTGCCGTATCAGGTCCAGCCCGCGCCCGGACAATCCTCGTTCGGCCTGCGGCCGCGCCAGAACCTGGCGCACGTCAAAGCCCTTGCCGCTGTCCTGGACCTCGATGCACAACTGCCCGCCCAGCGCGTGAGGCACGACCTGCAGGTGCAGGCGCACAAAACCGCTTTGCAGAAGCGCCAGCCGATGGTTGCGCTCTTGATAGTAGCGGGTAAACCCGGCGACATCGCGCTTGAGGCTGGAATCAAGCCCGAGCACCCCGTGCTCCAGGGCATTGGAATAGAGTTCGGCCAGCACGCTGAACAGCGCGCCACTCTGGGCTCGCAAGCCGTGAATTTCCTGCAGCAGCTGCAACAAGTGGGGCACAGGGTTGAATCGCTTGAGGGTCTCGGCACGCAATTCAAAGGTCATCGACCAGTCCAGCGGGCTCGATGCACCGCTATCGGAATAGACCAGCGGGGGCGGCACGAGCACGCCGGGTTCGACCATGCTGATTTCGACCATGCTGACATCGTCACGGGTTTTACCGCCAAAGGTCGCCAATGCCTGAAGGATGTCCTCGAACAATAACTCCGGTTGCCGATTGGCAGTAAAGACCTGTTGTAAACGCTCGACACCAAACAATTGCTCCTGCGCATTACAGGTATCGATCACGCCATCGGACAGCAGGAAAATCCGATCGGCCAATGCCAGCGGCACTACTTCGGTCTTGTCATCGAAACGCTCGGGCGGCAGGATGCCCAGCGGCAAATGCCGCGATACCAGTGGCACGCGCTCATCGGTGGCCACGCGGTGCAGGTAGCCATCGGGCATACCCCCGTTCCACACCTCTACTACCTGCTGCTGGAAACGCAGGCACAGCAAGGTCGCACAGCAGAACATGTCCACCGGCAGGATCCGCTTGAGCTTGGCGTTCATTTCGCGCAGGGTCTCGGCCAACCCATAGCCCTTGGCCGTCATGCCGTAGAAGACTTCCGCCAGGGGCATGGCGCCCACCGCCGCCGGCAGCCCGTGGCCAGTGAAGTCACCCAGCAACACCTGCATATCGCCAGCGGGGGTGAATGCCGCCAGCAACAGATCGCCATTGAACAAGGCATAAGGCGACTGCAGGTAGCGGATATTCGGTGAGCTCAGGCAACCGGAGTGCGCCACTTGATCGAACACCGCCTTGGCGACACGTTGCTCGCCGCGCAGGTGTTCGTGATGACGGGCAAGCTGGTCGCGTTGCTCCAGGACCGTGGCCTGCAAGCGTCGCAAGCGGTCCATTGCCTTGATCTTGGCGCCCAGGACGATCTGGCTGTAAGGCTTTGTCAGAAAGTCGTCACCGCCAGCCTCCAGACAGCGCACCAGCGTTTGATCGTCGACCGACGAGGTGAGAAAGATGATCGGCACCAAGGCTTCGCCCGCCAGCGCCTTGATCCGGCGCGCAGCCTCCAGGCCGTCCATCACCGGCATCATCAAGTCGAGCAGGACCAGCTGCGGGCGCTGCTGTGAAAACAGCGCGACGGCCTGCGCGCCATTTTCGGCGGCCAGGACAACATGGCCCTGACGCCGGACGATGCCCGACAGCAGCAAGCGGTCGGCAGCATTGTCTTCGGCGATCAGTACCGTCAACGCGTCGAGGGTCGACATGGTCAGGTCAACGGATGTCGAACAGTTTTTCGAAATTGGAGATGGCGAGAATCTTTCGTACATCCGAATTGGGGTTGACCATGCGAATGTTGGAATCCTCGCCACCGGCATGATCGCGGAGCAAGAGAAGCATGCCCAGTGCGGAACTGTCGAGATAGGTGGCTTCTTTCAGATCGATGACGATCGATTTTGACGTGCAGTCGAGGCACTCGTAAGCCTCGCGAAATTGCTGATGCTTGCCGAAGTCGAATCGACCCTTGATGGTGATGGTCAACTCGCTCCCATCCTGGGACAAATCAGTTTCTACGGCCATGGTGTGTGCTCCCTGGTGTTGGCAGTTCCCTACCGTGGAGGTTTAGCAGCCTGTCGCGGGTGCAGCAACGCACCCTGGCAATTACCCGATCAGAAGTGGTCATGCCGGGGCAGGCGCTGGGACAATTCGTCGAGCAGTTTCTGTTCACGCTTGTCTTCGATTTGCCGCGCCTCGTCGATATAACGCTGGACCAGCTTGCGCAGGCCTTCGACCCGGGCATAGGCCTGCTGCCAGGTGCCCCGGGCATTGCTGAGGTTGTTCTGGTGCCAGGCCAGGCTTTGCTTTTGCTGGGCTACGGCGGTTTCGAGCTGGTTGAGAAAGCGTTGATAGTTCATCAGCCACAACCCGGAAACGCCCTTGCTGCCCTCGGTGATCCATTGCTGTTGATAATCGGCGCGAAAGCGGTCCAGTTCGGCCAGCTTGGTTTCGGCCAGGCTGACCTGCCCCTGGAAATGCCCTAGGCGCTGGGCGGCCTTGCGCTCGGCGTCTTCGGCCATTTCGACGACCGGGGTCAAGCGTGCCGCACGGCTTTGGGCCATGACCGCTTACCCCTTTGCCGCCGGCGCAAAGATCGACGAAAGCTGTTCGCGACTCTGCTGCAGGCTCTCGTTGTCGTGCAGCCCCTGGCGCAAGAACTGCACCAACGATGATTGCAGCGAAATGGCCAGGTCGGTTTCCCGGTCGCCACCGGCCACGTAGGCGCCGACGCTGATCAGATCGCGGCTCTGCTGCAGGCGCGACCAGAGTTGCTTGAAATGCTGGGCGCGACTCATCTGCTCGGGGCTGACGACCTGAGGCATGACCCGGCTGATCGAGGCCTCGATGTCGATGGCCGGGTAGTGCCCCTCCTCGGCCAAGCGTCGGGACAGGACGATATGCCCGTCAAGAACGCCCCGCGCCGAGTCGGCAATCGGGTCCTGCTGATCATCGCCTTCGGACAAGACGGTATAGAACGCCGTGATCGAACCGCCGCCGGCTTCGGCGTTACCGGCTCGCTCCACCAGCTTGGGCAGCTTGGCGAACACCGAAGGCGGGTAGCCTTTGGTCGCCGGCGGTTCGCCGATGGCCAGGGCGATCTCGCGCTGGGCCTGGGCGAAACGGGTGAGCGAGTCCATCAGCAACAGGACGTTCTTGCCCTTGTCGCGGAAATATTCAGCGATACGCGTGCAATACATGGCAGCGCGCAGACGCATCAGCGGTGCATCGTCAGCGGGTGAAGCCACCACCACCGACCGCTTCAGGCCTTCTTCGCCCAGAATGTGTTCGATGAATTCCTTGACCTCCCGGCCCCGCTCGCCGATCAGCCCGACCACGATGATGTCGGCCTCGGTAAAACGGGTCATCATGCCCAGCAGCACGCTCTTGCCCACGCCGGTACCGGCGAACAGGCCCAGGCGTTGACCACGGCCGACGGTCAACAGGCCGTTGATGCTGCGAATGCCCACGTCCAGCGGCTGGCTGATCGGGTCGCGCTTGAGCGGGTTGATGGTCGGGCCATCCATCGGCACCCAGTCTTCAGCCTTCATTCCGCCCTTGCCGTCCAGGGCCCGACCGGCGCCGTCGAGCACACGCCCGAGCATGCTCATGCCCATGGGCAAGCGACCGGTATCGGCCAGCGGTACGACACGCGCCCCCGGCGCAATGCCGGCGACGCTGCCCACTGGCATGAGGAACACTTTGCCGGCGGAAAAGCCCATGACCTCGGCTTCGACCTGTACCGGATGGTAGCTGTCGTCGTTGATCACCAGGCAGCGGCTGCCCATGGCCGCACGCAGGCCTTCAGCCTCCAGGGTCAAGCCGACCATGCGCAACAGACGCCCTTCGACCACGGGCTGGCCGGGCAGGTCGACGGCACCTGCATAGGCATCCAGGCGCTTGCCGAAACTGGTGCGGTCAAGGCGCATCGGGGTTGTCCAGGTCGATGGTCAGATCCGCAGCCGCCGGGTGCAGGTTCTGGTCATGCAGCTGGTCGAACAGTTGTGCCAGGGCCTGCTCGATCCGCGTTTCGATCGTCGCGTCGATGCGGCTGTGCTCGGTTTCGATGCGGCAGCCGCCGGGCTGCAACGCTTCGTCTTCGAGAAGGCGCCAGCTTTCTTCATGCCGCTCACGCAGCGCCTTGACCAGCTCGAAGTCTTGCGGGTTGACATGAATGCGGATGTTGTCGGCACCCATTGGCAGCAGCTTCAGGGCCTCGCGCAGCACATGGACGATCTGGCTGGAGTCGCTGCGCAGCTCGCGCTGGATCACCTGACGGGTGATATGACTGACCAGGCTGATCAGCGACTTTTCGATCTGGGTGTCCTGTTCGGCAATCGGTTCGAGCAAATTCGCCATCAGCGTTTCGAGCCGGCCAAGCTTGGCCGCAAGCGCTACTTCCGCTTCCTGGCGGACTTTGAGCGTGGTGCTGTGAAAGCCCTCTTTCTCGCCGGTGGCAAAGCCCTCGTTGTAAGCTTCCTGACGAATGCTTTCGAGCTCTTCGAGAGTCAGCGGCTGGACTTCCTCGAGCGGGACCTCTTCGATTTCTTCCTCGAAGGGTGGCTCGGGCTCGGGCTCCGGTTCAGGCTCGGGCTGGTGCGGATCGAAGCTGGGCAATGACCAGACATCGAAGGCCCCGACATCCCTGGCGCGAATCAGCTCACTCAAATGCTCGTTGTTCGACATGATTCCACGCACTCAAAGTTAATACATCGCCGCCTCTGTAGCCGCGGCCGCTAGGGCTGCCTGGCGATCTTGAGATTTTGCGCGCGCTTCGCACGCGAGCGCAGCCTAGCGGCAGCGGCTACAAATGTTCGACTCACCTCGGTCGGCGTAGCCGCTGCCGCAGGCTGCGCTCGCGTGCGAAGCGGGCGCAAGATCTTGAAATCGCCGGGGAGCCCCTGCGGGACTCCAGCTGGTGCGCCACTGCGACAGCCTGGCGGCAGCTGCTACAGGTTCGGCACACCGCCGTCAGATCATCTCTTCCGCGCCCTTGCCGCCGAGCACGATTTCTCCGGCTTCGGCCATACGGCGGGCGATGGTGAGAATTTCCTTTTGCGCGGTTTCCACGTCGCTGACCCGCACCGGCCCCTTGGCTTCCAGGTCGTCGCGCAGCAGCTCCGCAGCGCGCTTGGACATGTTCTTGAAAATCTTTTCCTTGACCCGCTCGTCGGCACCCTTGAGCGACAGCACCAGGACATCGGACGACACTTCGCGCAACAGCGCCTGGATACCGCGGTCGTCCACATCGGAGAGGTTGTTGAAGACGAACATGAGGTCTTCGATCTGCTCGGACAGGTCGCCGTCGACATCGCGAATGGCGTCCATCAACTGGCCTTCGATGGAGCTGTCGAGGAAGTTCATGATGTCGGCCGCACGCTTGATACCGCCCAGCGTGGTGCGCGCGGCATTGGAGTTGCCGGAGAACTGCTTCTCGAGAATCTGGTTGAGTTCTTTCAAGGCGGCTGGCTGCACGGTGTTGAGCGACGATACCCGCAAGATGATATCCAGGCGCGCCTTCTGGTCGAAGTGCCCAAGCACCTCGCCGGCCTGGTCGGGGTCCAGGTAGGCCACCACGATGGCCTGGATCTGCGGGTGCTCGAAACGAATCACGTCGGCCACGGCCCTCGGTTCCATCCACTTCAGGCTATCGAGGCCACTGGTATTGCCGCCCAACAGAATGCGGTCGATCAGGCCATTGGCCTTGTCTTCTCCCAGGGCCTGAGTGAGCATTTTGCGAATGTAATCATCGGAACCGACACCCAGGCCGGTCTGGTCGCCGACCATATCGACGAATTCGCTCATGACCTGCTCGACTTGCTCGCGGTGCACATTGCGCATTTGCGCCATGGCCACGCCCACGCGCTGGACCTCCTTTGGCCCCATGTGCCGCAGGACTTGCGCAGCATCGGTTTCGCCCAAAGACAACAACAGGATTGCCGCCTTGTCGACCGTAGTCAGTTTGGCGGTCAAGGCTCGGTTATCACTCATCGGCGTTAATCCACTCTTTTACGACCTCAGCCACACGGCCCGGGTCTTCAGCCACCAGACTCTTGATTGCATTCAACTGGGCGTCATAGCCCTCGCTCGGGCTCGGCAACAGGATGCTTTGCGGCCCGCCCAGGGTGACCCGGTCGTTGGCCAGCTCGCCATCCAGGCTGCCCATGCCGCCCAGTTCCAGATCGCCATCGACGCCGACCAGCTCCTTGCCCTTGCCGGTGATGTTGTTCAGGACCGGACGCAACACACCGAAGACCAGGACCAGAATGAAGATGATCCCCATGGCCTGCTTGACGATGTCCCAGAACCACGGCTGGGAGTAGAACGGAATTTCGGCGATGACTTCCCCACGGTCGGCGGCGAACGGCACGTTGATCACGCTGACGCTGTCGCCGCGGCTGGCATCGAAACCGACGGCATCCTGCACCAGCCGGGTGAAGCGCGCCAATTCGTCGGCGCCCCAGGGTGCACGGGTGGTTTCGCCGGTCGCCGGATCGACCTTGACCTGATCGTCGACCACGACCGCGACCGACAGGCGGTTCAGACGCCCCTGCTGCTGGCGGGTGTGGCTGATGGAGCGGTCCAGCTCGAAATTCTTGGTCGACTGCTGACGCTTGTCAGCCGGGTACGGCGCCAGCATCGGCTGGCCGGTGGCCGGGTCCATGATCTGCTGGCTGTTGGCATCGAGCAGCGGCTGACCGGGTTGAACCATGCCGGCGGCGGCCTGGGCCTGGCCGGTCTGTTGCGGTGCCGAGGCCGGGCCCGGTGGCTGATTGCTCAACGCGCCCGGCACCCCTTGCGGGCCCATGCTGCTCGAACGCTGTTCGTTCACCGACTGCTCGCTGCGCAGGGCCGGCTGGTCCGGGTTGAACTGTTCGGAGGTCGACTCGACGGCACTGAAATCCACATCGGCGGAGACTTCGGCTTTATAGCGATCGTTACCCAGCACCGGCTGCAGGATGTTGTGCACGCGCTGGGTCAGCATGCCTTCCATGCGGCGGCTGTAATCGAATTGCTTGCCAGCCATGGTCAGTTCGGAGTTTTCCGCCTGATCGGAGAGCAGGTTGCCCTTTTGGTCGACGACAGTGACTTGCGACTTGCTCAGCTCGGGAACGCTGGTGGCAACCAGATTGATAATGGCCATGACCTGGCCCGGCTCCAGCGATCGGCCCGAGTAGAGTTCGATCAGTACCGAAGCACTGGGCTTGCGCTCATCGCGCACGAACACCGAGCTTTTCGGGATGGCCAGGTGGACGCGAGCACCCTTGACGTTGTTGAGGCTGGAAATGGTCCGCGCCAGCTCACCTTCCAGGCCACGCCGATAGCGAGTGGCCTCCATGAACTGGCTGGTGCCCAGGCCCTGGTCCTTGTCGAGAATTTCGAAACCGATGTTGCCGTCGCTCGGCGTAACGCCGGCGCCAGCCAGCTTCAAGCGGGCGCGAGACAAATCCTCGGCCTTGACCAGCAGTGCGCCAGAGTTGGGTTCCACGGTATAGGCAATATCGGCGGCCGCCAGGGTATCCATCACCTGCTTGGCGTCCATCCCGGCCAGGCTGCCGAACAGCGGTCGGTAGTCAGGCTGTTGCGACCACAACACAACGGCGAAACCAATCGCAACGCTCGCCGCCAGGCCGACCAACAGGCCCACCTGACGCAGCACCGTCATTTCGGAAAGGTTTTCCAGGAACGAAAGCCCGAACAGCGGCGGCTTGCCAGCCGCCAGGGTGCTCTTGGCCGGCACGTTATCGACTGCTTCTGCCATGACTCAATCTCGCCCTTATACCGGCATCTGCATGATGTCTTGATACGCCTGAACCAGCTTGTTGCGAACCTGGGTCAGTGCCTGGAACGAGACGCTGGCTTTCTGCGAAGCGATCATCACATCGGTCAGGTCGACGCCGCTCTTGCCAATCTCGAAGGCACTGGCCAATTGACTGGAGGCCTGCTGGGTGTCGTTGACCTTGTTGACGGCCTGACCGAGCATGTCCGAGAAGCTGCTGGAGCCGATTTCAGGCGCCTGCACAGCAGATTTCGGCTGGGCCATTGCGTCCATTTGCATGGCCCGCATGTCCAGCATCAATCGATTGAATTCAATACCTTGGCTCATGGACTTCTCTCTCCGACGGCCCGCAATTTTTTGACGCTCACGCCGCTACTGCACAGGAGATAGCAACAAGGGTGCCAGCTCCAGCAAACCACCGACAAAAACGCCGCCGCCATCATGTGGCGTACAGACAGGCCTCGACGTCCATGCCCGCATCTCGCATCTGCGCCAACTTGTAGCGCAAGGTGCGCGGGCTGATCCCCAGCCGTTCGGCGGCCTCCTTGCGCCGCCCGCGCTCGGCGCGCAGGGTGTCGATGATCACCTGGAATTCGCGCCGGCGCAGGTCATCGCCGAGCGCGCCTGCCGAATCATTGACACTCAAAGCCATCGGGGCCGGCACTGGGGCACCGGCACCTTGCGGCAACGCCGACGGCAGCCCCTGCAGGCAGAAATCCCCGGCCTGGATGATGCCCCCCTGCTGCAGGATCAGGGCCCGCTGGATGGCATTGTCCAGCTCCCGGACATTGCCCGGCCAGGCATGGGCCAGCAGGCACGCCCGGGCCTGTGGCGATAACTGCACGGCCGTGTGTTTCATTTTGTTGACATGCCGGGCGAGCAGGCGCTCGGCCAGCGGCAGAATATCGGCGGTGCGTTCGCGCAGCGGCCGCCAGGCCAGGGGAAAAACCGACAGACGATAGAACAGGTCCTCGCGAAACAGCCCTTGGGCCACTTGACCAGCCAGATCCCGGTTGGTGGTGGCGATTACGCGAATATCCAGGGCAATCGGCTTGCGCGCCCCTACCCGCTCCACTTCACGCTCCTGTAATACGCGCAGCAGCTTGGCTTGCAAGCCCAAGGGCATTTCCGAAATTTCGTCCAGCAGCAAGGTGCCGCCATCGGCCTGTTCGAACTTGCCCGGCTGCGCGGCGATGGCGCCGGTGAACGAACCCTTTTCGTGACCGAACAGGGTGGCCTCGAGCATATTGTCGGGGATCGCTGCGCAGTTGATGGCAATGAAGGGCTGGCTGGCGCGGGGCGACTGCTGATGGATGTAGCGGGCCAGCACTTCCTTGCCGGTGCCGGACTCGCCGGAGATCAGCACCGTCGAATCACTGCGCGCCACCCGTGCGGCCAGCTCCAGCAACTGGGCACTGGCCGGCTCGGCAGCGATCGGCCCTTCGGCCTCGGCAGCACCGACACAGCCCAACGCATGCCTTGCCACCAGATCGAGCAACGCTTTGGGCTCGAACGGCTTGACCAGATAATCCGCCGCGCCCTGGCGCATGGCGTCGACCGCCCGCTCCACCGCACCATGAGCCGTCATCAGCAATACCGGCAACTGCGGCTGGCGTGCGCGCAACTGCGCAAGCAACTGATGACCGTCCATGCCCGGCATGTTGACGTCGCTGATCACCAGGCTGAACGCCTCAGTGCCGACAACCTCCAGGGCTTGCTCGGCGCAACCCACCGCGCGATAGGCATGACCGCCCAACAGCAAGGTATCGCCCAGTGCTTCGCGCAAAGCGCGATCATCTTCGACCAGCAGTACGTTAATGGCCTTCATGGCTACTCCTTTTGCGCCGCAGGGCCGATCAGTGGAAGCTCGACCAGCGCACAAGTGCCTCGTCCCTGCCGCGAGCGCAATTGCAGACCACCCTGATGTGCCCGCGCCACAGCCTTGACCACCGCCAGCCCCAAGCCCGTACCCGTGGCCTTGGTCGTCAGGAAAGGCTCGCCCAGGCGCGCCAGCAACTCGGGCTCGATGCCCGCGCCACTGTCACTGATGCACAGGCGCACGGTCTGCCCACGGGTATACAGATGGACTTTCAAGCGAACCGGTTCGCTACTGGCCTGGATCGCATTCTCAACAAGATTGAGCAAGGCCCCGACCAGCGTGTCGCGATTGCACAGCAGCTCACCGACATGGCTGTCGCACTGCCAGCAGACCGGCTGGCCCTGCAGGTGGCTCTGCGCCGCCGCCTGCAAGGCCTGAAACAGCGCCCTGGGGGCAATACGGTCGGTCAACGGCAATTCGCCTCGGGCAAACACCAGCATGTCGCGCACCTGATGCTCAAGCTCGTGCAACCGCTCTTTAAGGCGCCCGGCGAAGCGCTGCTGGGTTTCCACCGGCAACGCTTGCTCGGTCAAATGACTGGCATAGAGCAACGCTGCCGACAACGGCGTGCGGATCTGGTGCGCCAATGAAGCGACCATGCGCCCCAGCGAAGACAACCGCTCATGGCGGGCCAACTGATCCTGCAAATGACGGGTCTCGGTCAGGTCGTTCAGCAACACAAGCTGACCAGGCTCCGCATCCAGCGAGCGCGTGGCAATCGACAGGCGCCGACCGTCGCGCAAAGAGATTTCGTGGCCATCGTCGACACGTGGCGCAAAGCAGCGAGCAATCACATGCCGCCACAGCTCACCCACCAGCGGCCGCCCGAGCAGATCACAGGCCGCCGGATTGGCTTCGCGCACCACGCCCTGCCCATCGATCACAATGACCCCGCCAGGCAGCAGGTCGAGCAAGTTCTGCAAACGGTTGGCCAACCGCTCCTTCTCCGCCAACTCTTGCATGCGCTGGGCGCTGACCACGGCCAGCTCGCCCTTGAGCTCGGTCACCCGCGCTTCGAGCAGGCTGTAGGAGTCATTGAGCTGGGTCGACATTTGATTGAACAGCGCGAAGGCCTGCTCGAGGCCGGGTCGGCTTTCCTGTTCGATGGCGCCTCGCCCTTCGAGATCGGGGACACAAGTGGGGGCGGCCTTTGGCATCGTGCTCTCTCGCGTGGCTAACCGTCATAAAACGGTGTGTTGCGAGGGTTATAGCAATAGACGTGCCGGAAAATTTCAGCAGACGATGGGGGATGTTTCAGAAGGTTAACAAACTGCGGACATTCAACCAGACAGGGCATTGCGCCAGATCAGGCAGGGTGCGCATTGACTGCACCGGGCACTTCCATGTGCCCCTGTTGCAACCGACCAGCGTCAATCATCCGCCTGTTCATCACCTTCACGGCGACTCATGCCGTACTTGCGCATCTTTTCCACCAGCGTGGTACGGCGAATGCGCAGACGTTCGGCGGCGCGTGCGACGATCCCGTTGGCATCGTCCAGCGCTTGCTGGATCAGCCCCTGCTCAAGCCCGCCCAGGTAATCCTTCAGGTCCAGGCCTTCAGGTGGCAGCATCGCACCGGCGTTGAGCTCCTGCGGATGGCCATTGATCGCCACCCGCTCTTCCAGGTCGGTGCGCAGGCTGTCGACCAACTGTTCGTCTTCGTCGTCGACATAGCGAAATTTCTTCGGCAGCTCGACTACACCGATCACCCCATAAGGATGCATGATCGCCATACGCTCAACCAGGTTGGCCAGCTCACGGACGTTGCCCGGCCAGCCGTGCCGGCACAGCGACATGATCGCCGCCGAGTTGAAGCGGATCGAGCCGCGCTTTTCGTGCTCCATGCGCGAGATCAGCTCGTTCATCAGCAACGGAATATCTTCGACGCGCTCGCGCAACGGCGCCATGTCGATCGGGAACACGTTCAGGCGGTAGTACAGGTCCTCGCGAAAGGTACCGGCCTCGATCATGCTTTCCAGGTTCTTGTGGGTAGCGGCAATGATCCGCACATCGATGCTTTGGGTCTTGTTGCTGCCGACCCGCTCGAAGGTGCGCTCCTGCAGCACGCGCAGCAGCTTGACCTGCATGGGCAGCGGCATGTCGCCGATTTCGTCGAGGAACAGGGTGCCGCCATTGGCCAGCTCGAAGCGGCCGGCACGGCTGGTGATCGCACCGGTGAAGGCGCCCTTCTCATGGCCGAACAATTCGCTCTCGAGCAACTCGGCGGGAATGGCACCACAGTTGACCGGCACGAAAGGCGCATCGCGACGCTTGGAGTGGTAGTGAAGGTTGCGCGCTACCACTTCCTTGCCGGTGCCCGACTCGCCCAGGATCAATACGCTGGCGTCGGTGTCGGCGACTTGCTGCATCATCTGGCGCACATGCTGGATGGCACGGCTGGTGCCGACCAGGCTGCGGAACAGGTTCGGTTCGCGCTGGCGGCCGCGCTCGCGCGCCTGGTCGTACATCTCGCGATAGACCTGGGCCCGGTGCAGCGAATCGAGCAATTTACTGTAGCTGGGAGGCATTTCCAGGCTCGACAGCACACGGCGGCGCTGTTCTTCGGGCAGGTCGACCGAAGAATTTTCACCTAAAAGCAGAACCGGAAGGAACTCATCCCAGGTTGCCACTGTCTTAAGCAGGCCCAGAAGAGCACCCGGAGCATTGACGGTCCCGACCAGGACGCAGAGTACTTCACGACTGGATGACAACGACTCGACCACCTGCTGCCAGTCATGGCTTGTGCAGGTCAAATTTTCTTCGCCGAGAAAATTCAAGATCACCGCCAGGTCGCGGCGGCGGACGCTATCGTCATCGATCAGCAGAATTTTGGTTTCACGCCACATGCAATAGCAACTTCCCTAGTCAACTCGGCGCCCCGTAAGCAGGGCATGCTCGACATCTTTGGCTCTGTTCAGCTCGTAGACGCCTGAATTATTGAATCAGCCACTAGTTAAGTCAAAAAACCGTACACAGTCAAATTTATGGCGCACTACTTTTCGATCAACCCAGTCAGCGGAACAAATGGTAAACCTTTGCCGCGCTCTTCGCTTGGTTGATCTGCGTCATCTCATCAACTATTGCTTGACGCTCGCCGCTTGTAATTTCAATCAACTGCCGGTATACGCCGAGCAGCCCTTCGAGGTTGTCGCGCAGCTCACCCTCGTTGAGCAGCTGTTCCTGCAAGACCGTCTCGACACAAGCACGGCAGGCCATGTCGAGCTCACCGATGGCCTGCCAGTCGCGCGCCTGCAAGGCATCGATCAGGGCGTGCCGGGTTTCTTCAATACGCTGTAATGCACTCATGTCGGATCCTCATGCACCGGTCTCACTCGGCAGTGGCGATCGCATCCCAACCGCTCTTGACGGTGATCAGCAGCCGAGCAACTTCATCGATCATATCGGCATCGTTCAGGCGATTGGCCTCAGCCAGACGGACCATCATGTAGCTATAGAGGCTGTCCAGTTCTTGCAGCGACTCGGGGCTTTCACTTTTCTCGGGATCCAGGCCCTCGCGCAAGCCTCCGATGATCTCGATCGCCTTGCTGAGCATGATGCCTTTTTGATCGATCTGACCGCGACTCATCGCGCCCTTGGCTTGGGCCAGGCGATCCAGACCACCTTCCATCAGCATCTGCACAAGACGATGGGGGCTGGCTTCGGATGTCTGCGCCACGGAGCTGACCTTCTGGTATTGCCGAAGGGCTTTGATGGGATTCATATTCGTTCCTCGATACACGCCAAAAGTAAATGGCCTTCATACCCTTTGTGTCGACTTGGTCGTAAAAAACTTTAGCCTCACACATGCCGAAAACAACAAGGCCCAGGCGCATCCTGAGGAAGCGCCCGGGCCCGCAAGCCGCGTCACCGATCAATTGGATTTGGAGTTATTCAGCGCATTAAGGGTGGTCATGATACTGGAATTGGTCGCAGTCAGCTGGGCGACCAGCGTATCCATGGCGTTGTATTTCAAGGTCAGGGAGGTGGTCAGGCTCTCTATCCGACGATCCAGGGCAGCCTGATCTTTACCCAGATTGGTCAACCTGGTGTTGAGGGAAGTCTGACGCGACGCGAGAATGCCACCCGTTTGGGCATAGGCATCGGTCGCAGCCGTCAAGCGCTTGAGAAGCCCATCATCGCCCGTGAACAGCCCGGCCACATCGCCAGCGCCGGTTTTCATCGCAGTGTCCCACTTGGTCGAATTGAGCTCGAGCAGTCCGGTCTTTTGTACGGTATTGACACCAATCTGGGACAACACATTCAACGAGCCACTGCCAGTCACCTTGGTGAGCTCGGTGCGCACCGAACTCATCAGGCTGCGCATGGTGGCGTCACCCGTCAGCGCTCCCGCAGCCGTGGCAGTGCCCGCGCTGGTGCTGGCAGCACCAGCAGTGACCGTCACTTTGGTCTGGGCGTTGACTGCCGTCATCAAGGTGTTATACGCATCGACGAAAGCCTGCACCGAGGTCTTCAAGCTATCGGTGCTTGAAGAGACCGACACGGTCGAACTGCCAGCACCGGTCAATTTCAGGGCTACCCCGCTGATCGCAGAATCGATGCTATTGGTCGAGCTGGTCATCGACAGGCCGTCGATTGTGTAGGCCGCATCTTGCGGCGCATCGCCAAGACGTCCTGCCGCACCGGCTCCCCCCGCTACTGTGCCGTCGATTGTCAGTGCAGGAATGCCACTGAGCGAGAGCTCGGTGCCGGCGCCTGTGGTGGTCGAGGACATCACCAGGCGAGAGTCACCGTTGGAGTCGGTCACAAGGTTGGCAGTGATACCCTTGGACTGCACCTGTGTGTTGATGGCATCACGCACTTGCTGCAAGGTCGCATTGGCCGCGATGTCGATCGAGTACGAATTGGCCACATCACCTGGATCAGTGCCAGTGCCCTGGGTCAACGTCAGGGTTGTAGCCGACGCCGTCATGACCGTGGACGCCCCGCCCACAACCTTGGCACTCGTGACCTTTGATGCAGTGGCCAAACGGTCGACCACCAAGGCGTAATTACCGGCCGCCGCCTTGTTGTTGGACGTCGCGGTTGCCACCTTGTCATTGGAAGACGTCGCCGTCAGACCGATGAACGAGTTGGTACCATTGAGCTTGGCCAGCGCCTCTCGAAATGTATCCAGAGCACTCTTGATCGAGCCGATGGCCGACAGTGTCGCCGACGCCGTGGTTTTCTGGGCAGTGATCTGCGCCTGCTTGGGCGCCTTCTCGGCATTGACCAGCGCCTTCACGATTGCGCCGGTGTCAATGTTACTGCCAATACCGGGTACGGATAGTGTGGCCATCGTTCATCTCCTTCGGTCGGTGGCTGTCGCTATTCTGACGAGCGCGCGCCCAGCCATCGACAGCTACATATCTTGTGCCAGCTTCAGACCCTGCCTTCAAACAACAGGCTGCCGGCATCGCTCAAACTTTGCGCCAGCTTCAGCGCAGCTTCGGAAGGGATCTGCCTGACCACCTCCCCACTGTCGGTCGCAATGACCTTGACCACGACCTTGCCGGTCGAGTCATCGACGGAGAAGTCCAGTTGACGCTTCGCGGAATTCACGAAGTCCTGGATTTCCTTCACCGCTTTATCCAATTCTGCCCTTGGCGGTTCTTTCGCAGCGTCGGCTTTGAGGTCGGGCGATGCCTGCAGCGCTGACTGCGCGGCATTTTTGCCAGCGCTGCCCTGAGCTGCAGCCGCCGGATAAGACAAGTTCAGCTTGACGCTCATATCCATGTCCACACCTCACAAATCAAAAACGGAAGGGCATGCAATGCCCTTCCGTCGCTCACCGCAAGACCGATATTAGCCGAGCAGCTTCAGTACAGCGGACGGCAGCTGGTTAGCCTGGGACAGGATCGCGGTGGAAGCCTGTTGCAGGGTTTGCTGCTTGGTCAGTTCAGCAGTCTCGGCCGCGAAGTCGGCGTCTTGTACACGGCTGCGCGAAGCAGTGGCGTTCTCGACGATGTTGTTCAGGTTGGAGATGGTGCTGGACAAACGGTTTTGCTTGGCGCCCAGGTCGGCACGAGCCGAGTTCACGGTTACCAGAGCGGCGTCGATCGTGGTGATTGCGGAGTCGATAGCAGCGTGAGCAGCAGAACCGGCAGCACCGGAAATGGTGGAAGTGCCCAGGCCCAGGCCGCTGGCGGTGAATACACCGGTCAGGGTCAGGGAAATGCGCTCATCGGTACCGACAGCCGAACCAACCTGGAACTGCAGGGTACCGGCAGTACCGTCGAGCAGCTTCAGGCCGCCGCCGAAGGTGGTGCTGTTGGCGATACGGGTCAGCTCGGAGCCCATTTCCTGGAATTCGGAGTTCAGTGCGGTACGTTCTGCGGCGCTGTTGGAGTCGTTGCGGGACTGAACGGACAGTTCACGCATACGCTGCAGGATGTTCGTCGTTTCAACCATTGCGCCTTCAGCAGTCTGAGCGATGGAGATACCATCGTTGGCATTCTTGGTAGCAACGGTCAGACCTTTGATCTGAGTGGTCAGACGGCTGGCGATTTGCAGGCCGGCTGCGTCGTCTTTAGCGCTGTTGATTTTCAGGCCGGACGACAGGCGGTTCATCGAAGTAGCCAGCGCGTCGGAAGACTTGTTCAGGTTCTTTTGAACAGCCAGAGACGAAATGTTGGTGTTTACGGTTAAAGCCATGACGAATTCCTCGTGGGTTGGATACTGCGGCTTCCGGCCCTGGCAAGCGCCGGGTGTGGCCTAGAGAACCTTCGTAATGGTTATCGTCGACTTCGCAGGTTGCTTGAGGGCTTTTATAAAAAAAAATGCCATCATGCTGCCACCTCCCGGAAATCAATGGGTTGGCGAGGTATTCGAGGGGCTGGGGCTCTGGGAAAGGCGTTGGGGGTGGTTTGCCTGGTTGACCGAGTCGTCAGCATCGCGATGGGGCTTGGGCAGACAAGCGTGGAATGCTGTTCAGAAAGCATAAAAAAAGCGCTCCGCGTTTGTTCGCAGGAGCGCCTTTTTCAGTACCGGCCAGGTCAAGGGCGATAGATGATCGCCGACCCCCACGACAGGCCAACACCAAAACCACTCAGGGCCACGCGCTTCCACGAGGCATCCATGACGTGCTTTTCCAGCAGTAAGGGGATGCTCGAAGACACAGTGTTACCGGTCTCGACCATGTCCTTGATGAACTTCTCCGGCGCTTCCTCGAAACGCCGAGCGACGGCATCGACGATCGCCGCACTGCCCTGGTGAATGCAGAAGGCATCGATATCGGCGGATGTCAGCCCTGACTCGCCCAGCAATTCGTGCAAGTGCGCAGGAACCTTGAGCAGTGCGAAATTGAACACCTGACGACCGTTCATGAAAAACACACCGTCGCTGACCTTCAGGTGCGGAGCACCCGAGCCATCGGTACCGAATTTCGCCTTGCCCAACTGCCAGGGCGCCTCTTCGCCCATCCAGGTGGCCGTAGCGGCATCACCAAAAAGCATGGTGGTGTTGCGATCTTCTGGATCTACGATCTTCGAGTAAGGGTCAGCGGTTACCAGCAAGCCATTCTTCAGGCCGGCTGCTTCCATGAACCCCTTGAGTGCGTAAATGCCATAAACATAGCCAGAGCATCCCAGGGAAATATCGAAAGCGGCGACGTGGGTCGGCAGACCGAGCTTGTCCTGAACGATAGCAGCGGTATGCGGCAGCCCTTCTTCGTCACCATTCTGGGTGACGACGATCAGCGCGTCGATGGATTCGCGCTTGAGCTCGGGATTGTTGGCGAAGAGTGCATTGACCGCTTCGACGCACAGGTCGGAGGTTTCCTGCATGTCGCTCTTGCGCGGCAGGAACTGCGAGCCGATTTTTCCCAGAATGAACTCTTCATCCTTGGCAAATTTGGCACCCTGCGCGTAGTTGTCCAGACCGTCCGCCGGGACGTAACTCGCTATGCTTTTTATGCCAATCATCACGGCTTCCCAATAAAAGATCGCTGATAATCACCGCTCGCATGAGCCGGCGGTGCCAACAAAACGGGGATGACCCGCCGTCTGCTTCGAGCGACAGCGAGGGATACCGCAGGCTTGCGCAAGGTTGCACAAGAAGCTATGCGCCATCATCACCCAAGATTACATTACAGTGAAGATGCGCAATATGACTCATAGGTCACCACCAATTAAAGGCACGATCGCATTTTCTTCGGTGGCGCAGGGCCATCCTCGTCGCCAGAGAGGACGTGACAACCCTGCGCCGAGGGATCAATCCGGCAGCCAGGCGGCGCGCCATTGGTCGAGATAGGCCTGATCCGCCATCCAATGCTCCCTTACACACCGGCGCAATTGATCCCCGCGCGCGGCCGTAGCCGGCAGGTCCGCCAGGTGTGCCCTGATCGCCTCGAGCCACGGCTCCAGACTGTTGTCGACCCGCGTCAGTGGCAAGCCATCGACGTGACAACCCACATCGCTTGTCACGACTGGATAACCGCAGGCACCGAGCTGTAGCAGATGCAGGTTGTCGCGGCATCGGTTGATCAGGTTGGACCCCAGGGGCACCAGCGCCAGGTCCAGATTCAGCGCACCCAATGCGCCCGGGAGCAGATGATCATCGACCCGATTGCGCAAATCTTCGATCCAGGGGCGCACAGCGGCCGGGCATTCACCAATCATGGTCCACTGCACCTCGTCGGCCAGGCTTCTGGTGATCTCCAGTAAAAGCGCCAGATCGAATTCATGGTCCGGCTGCAGTATCCAACCAAGCCGCGGCTTGGCCGCTGCCTGACGCACGGGCTTGAGCCCCAGCCAGGGGTCAGCCGGTAGCCGGCTCTGCACAACTCGAATGTCACCGTGCAAATCCCGGAGTGCTTCGGCCAGCGACGGGCTGCCGACCACTACCCGATCGACCAGCGCCAACCCGGCACGCAGTTTCTCCAGGCCCTCGGCGGTGATGCCGTCACCGTGCAAACCAGGCAAGCGGATATCCAGCTCGGCCACCTTGAAAATACCGGTGCAGGCCTGGACTGAAGCCATCAGCTTCATCCGCTCGGGTTCGAGCGCGCCCTGCATGACCAGCACATCAGGATTGAAACGCTGCACGTCAACCAGTGACAACAGCCGGCTGCTCTGCAGGGCGTCGATATAACCGGCGTCACGCAATCTGCCGGCAGGCTCCATGAGTCGCTCGGCGCGCGGCCATTGACCCTCCAGCGGGCAGCCCAGCACAACCGGCAACGGCCGCCAGGACAAAGGCCGCCAGCTCAACTCAGGGTTGCGCTCAAGGTCGAAGCCATTGCCGCTGAGCGAAAGATTTCGATTGTAGGCAGGGTCGCTGGCAAGGTTCGGCAACCAGCGCGCGTACAGCGCATCGCGTTCTTGTTCGCGCTGCGCCTGCAAGGCCGCCGGAGCGAGGCCGGACGCCCTGTCTGCTGTGGCAGGGTCCTGCAACAGCACGGCGTGGGGAGTCCACACCGTCAGGTAGCCCAGGTTGGCGGTTTTCAGGCACAGGTCGACGTCGTGGCCCGAGACCTGGAAAACCGCCTCGTCGAAGCCTCCCGCCTGCTCGAATAGCGCTTTTCGAATCAGCAGACAATCGCCGCTGACGGCGCTGAAATTCTGCTCCAGCAACAAGCGCTGCATGTACCCCGGGCTGTTCATCGGCCGCCCGGCGAACGGGCAACTGGCTGCCCCTTGCAGCCCCAGAATCAGCCCCGCCTGCTCGACCTTGCCTTGCGGGTTGACCAGGCGCCCCCCGACGATACCTACCTCCGGTCGCTGGCCATGATTGAGCATTTCGCTCAGCCAGTCCTCGCGCACTGCCGCCGTGTTGCTGTCGAGCAGCATCAGGTATTCACCGCGAGCCACGGTCGCAGCCCGGTTGAGCATGGCCGCGCGGTTGTAGCGTCCGCCGTGGCGCAGCACGCGTATCTGCTCGCTGTCCAGCGCATCGACCCCCGCCAGCCATTCAAGCGCCTCGGGTGACTGGCTGTCATTATCGACAATCAGGACCTCAAAGCGACGATAGGCGGTTTTTTCCAGAATGCTTTGCAGGCAGCGCTGCAGTTCGGCCAACTGCTCATGGCACGTCAGGATGATCGACACCAGCGGCTGCTCGGCATGTCCATACTGAACGTGGTAATGCCGAGGCAACGGCTGGCTGATCTGATGCCGTTCATAACCCCGAACCTGCAAATGCCGGCGCAAGGTTTTCAGTTCATGGGGGTTGTCCTGCAGCACTGGCGCATTGCAGATCAACAGCGGCTCGTCGATATGACCGATGCCGTCCATTCCGTTGACTTCGATCATGCGCAGGATCAAGTCGAACTCCAGCGCTTGCTCGCTGTCGGCATCGAAGCCTGCGGCAGCGATCACGCGCTCGCGCTGGAACAACCAGTGGCGGGCCATACCCAGCGGGAAACTCAGGAGATAATCCAGATTGAAACCCGGGCGCAGCGCGAGCCCCTGTTCCTCACCGCTACGGTGCACTTCATCGCAGTAGATCATCTGGCAGGACTGCGCGGCCGGCAGCTCCAGATCAATCATCAGGGCACCGCTTTCAATGATCTGGTCACCGGCCTCCAGCAGGACAAACCAGTCAAAACCAGCTTTCTGTATCAACCCGTTGAGCTGGCCGGCAAGATTGGCCTGGCACGCCAGCCATTCGACATCCGGTGAAAGTTCAGGCGGCGGCGGCAGGATACTCAGTACCACCTGCTGTAACGTGGGCGACTGGTTGCGCCAGATTGCCAGACTGTCGAGCGTTGACTGCATGGCAGTTGCATTGCCATGGAGGTCGCGAACCAATACCGCAAGGCGCGGCTGCGCGGTCTGTGCCTGGCGGTACTGTTCCACCAGCCGATGCTGTACAGCCGTCAGGCGTCGAGCCTTCAGCCAGTTCCCCAGCATACGTCGCTCGCGGTTTTCGGCATGGTCACTGACCGCTTTCTGGGTCAAGGCGATGAAGCGTTCAAGTTGCGGCCAAAAGGTCGTTTCGATCTCCAGCCAGCGTTGTCGAGCCTCCAGCACCGTGGCTCGCGCCCGCTCCAGCCCGCCAGGCTCGTCGCACATGGCTGCGCCGGCCTCACCGAAATGCTCGGTAAAGGGCAGCGTTTCGATACTGCCACCCTTCAGGTAAATAACCGGGCAACCACATAGCATGGCTTCGGTACAGGTCGCCGACACTTCGTAGCTGTACAGCACCGCCGCGCTCTTGAATACGTCGGCCAACTCCGCCAAGGTCTTTGGATTGGCCAGCGAAAGCACTTCGACGTCGTCAGGCAGTTGAGAGAAGTCGATCTGGTTGGCAGGGAAACGGTGTTGATAGAGGTAAGCCCCGCTGCGCTTCACGGGGGATGCGGGCGGCGAAAAAAGCTCGGAGTCAATCACCGGCAGCGTGAGCATGTTCTCCTCACCGGCCCGGCCGCGAAAGTCATGGGCATAGTAAAAGATCAGATCATCCTCACCGAACTCCACACCTTTGCCTGTCAGGAACCCGTCACGATTAAGCAGATAACGAACCACCACCTGCGAACCCAGTGGGTTTCCAGTCACCACTTCGGGGTAGACCATGATCGGCTCACGGCCCGCGCCCTGGTGTCGCGCCAACATGACGTTGTCCAGCACGGGCGTGCGCAGATCCGGATTGACCACGTCGGTGCCGGTGACATAGGCCTCATGCCCGCTCAGGTTCAAGGCATGACACAGGTAGTGCAATACGCAGACGCCCGAAGACGTCTCGCGGTAGGCAGGCGCGTAAATGTAATAGGGGCTGGCCAGCTTGCCATGCAGACGACTGGTCATGCGTTCACTCCTGTCGCCATGGCATGCTCGCAGACCACGAAAATGCTCGCGCAAAGCTCCGGATACTGCATGCCCAAGGCATGACAGCCATCCATGTAGCGGTCATCGATCAACCCTTCCTGCAAGCCTTTGTCCAACTGGAAGTTAGCCAGTGGCTTGAAGAAAACCCCACCGCGGTGCCGCACCTTCCAGCCAGCACTGCGCACTTCATGCTCCAGGCGGTCCAGGGTGTAGGTGATCCGGTGACCATGCAGGCGCTCGCCTTCGGTGACGGCGCTGTTGTGCTCGATCAGCCCCATGTGGACCGCAATCTGCCGTGACGGCGCATTGGCGTTGGGCACCGCTATGAACAATCGGCCGCCTGGCGTCAACCAGCGGCTCAAGCGTTGCAGCACGGCCTGACGATCATCGAGATGCTCAAGGGTATGAACCAGGAAGATATTGTCGTAACGCTGGTCCAACTCGGCAGTCTCGAATGTGCTGCAGACGAACTTGACCGAACCCGGCACGCGCGCGCGCGTATGCTCGATGAGATCGCTGGCCGCTTCGATAACTGTCAGGTCATCGAAGCGGTCAGCGAACAGTTGTGTGAACTCACCCTCGAAACAACCCATTTCCAGCGCTGGCCCGTTAACCAGCCAAGGTGAAAATGTGTCGATCATATAGCGGCGCAGACGCCCATCGAAGTCATAGAAATAACTGCGGTGGTTGTTGTCCTGGAATTCCTGGTTGTAGTCGCGGGCAGTCATGGGCTTATCCCTGGCTTTTACGGTAAAAGCGCTGGTCTTCAGGCTGATACCATTCGTGAAGAGTGGAAGGTGTACGGGCATACCAGCCCAGCAGTTGCTGCACGTGCGGCGATTGCCCCAGGCAGAACGCTTCGCCCAGGGCCCTGCAGTAATCGAACTGCGGCTTGTGAAAACTGCGAGTGAAGGTCAGGGTCAGGCAGCGACGCGGGTTGTTGGTCGCGTTGACCCCGGCGGCGTGCCAGATCCGTGAGTCGAACAGGTAGATGGAGCCGGCGCGCCCCAATGCCTTGACCGCCTCGCGTTCGAATACGGCCTCATCGGGCCGTTGTGCCGAATGATGCGAGCCGGGGAGGAACAGGGTCGCGCCGTTGTCCTGGGTAAAGTCGTCCAGTAGCACCAGCGCCTGGGCCATCTGCATGGATTCGGCCGACCAGGACCGCACGTCACGGTGAACATTGCGAACGTAGGCATTGGTGGAATTGAGATTGTTCAGCCCACCGAAAGAATTGAGGATCACCGCCCCATCGAGCATGCGTTGCAACAGCTCGGTAATACCCCAGCCGGAAAAACGCTCCAGCAGCTCGATGAAATGGCTGTCATGGGTCAGCACATGGTGCGCAGTCTGCTCGGTGCGCTGGGTGATGCCGTTCTCCTGCTGAACCACGCGACAGGTTTCGATGGCGCAAGCCAAGTCGTCTCGCAACGGTTCGAGCAAGGCGTCGTCGATCAGGGACGGCAAACAAACGAAACCGTTCTGACGCAAGGATTGCCAGTAGTCGGTCATGCCTTTGGCCCCGACTCACCGGCCTGTTCAAGCCATTGGCGGTAATCCTCGCAGGTGACCCCAACCAGATAACGATCCCAGCGTCGGCCGTTGCGGTAGTACCACTTGCGCTGAACACCTTCCACGCGCCATGGGCACTTGCGCGTATAGGTGGCCAGTGAGGCTTCGTTGTACTCGATGATGGTCGTGTCGAGGCGGCTCAGGCCCAGCTCGTCGAAGGCATAGCGCATGACCGTAGCGATCGTGTCGACGCCATAGCCCTGCCCTCTCAGGTCGCTTTCGCCGATCATCATGCCATGTTCGGCCGTGCCGTTTTTCCAGTCGATGCTGACCAGGTTGGCGGTACCGATCAGGCCGTGATCGACAGTCTCGATGCCGAAGCGCTGATTCAGCCGATCGTCCTTGAGCCGCAGCAACCAATCGCGCTGAGCGTCAAGGGAGGTCGGGAAATGCCAACCGCCGAGCAATGACCAGAGCGCCTCGTCATTACTCCAGCGATGCAGCAATGGCAGGTCATCAAGCTCAAGCGCCCTCAGCAGGACTCGATTGCCACGAATACTCACGAACACCTCACAGCTTGATAAAGGGTTGAGACCAGCCGATCCATATCATTGGCGCCATAGCGCTGATCGATCGGCAACGGCAGCAGACGCTCGCTCAAGTCCCGGGCAGCCTTGCCTGCCGCCGGGTCATTCAACAGCTCACGCCAATAGGTCGGCACATAGATCCGCTGCTCGAGAAGAAAGGCGCGGACCTGGCGGGCCCGCTGCGCACTGTCGAGCAACAGTGGGTAACACAGCGCAGCCACAGGCGCGTCGGCAACGCCTGCAAAGCCATTCAGCTCACCCAGCCCCTGCCCGACCCGTTGAAAATTATCCGTGCGGCGCTGGCATAGCGCTGGGTAATCCAGGCTGGCGAGGAGCTTGCTCGTGACGGCCGACATCCCCAACAGGCCATCGTCGGCGATGGCCTGCTCCACGTCGATGAAGTCCGCATAGTGACTCTCCGGTTCACCGCCAAGACGCCCCAGCAGCGCACCCAGCCGCCCTTTGCTATCGGCTGCCACAGGCATGGGCGAGACGCTGGGGGCGTTGAGCAGCCACCCCCCGTCCGGTACGCCGACAAATTTGCGTGGCGAGTACAGGGTGGGCACCGTCAGCACCGGCGGGGAGAACAGCGCCTGGGCATTATCGATGATCAACTGCCCCGGGTACTGCTGTGCCAGGGTATGCAGAACATACCCATCCATGAGTCCGAAGTAATTGACATAAAGCAGGTAGTCACCGGAACCGAGCGACGGAGAGCCAGCCAGCTCCAACCGATGATCGACCTCATAGCGCAGCACTTCGATGCCAGCAGCGCGAGCCGCATCGATCATCACCGGGCAAATGAAATCAGGCAGGAAAAGACGCCGCACCTCAGCGCACTTGAGGAACGCTTGCAAGGCCGATCGAGCGCTGTTGAAAGCCTGGGCCCGTGGATAAAGAACGCTGCCCTTTCCCAACTCGAGTTCGAAATAGCCTCCAATTGCTTCAGCCACGCTCTACTACTCCCTGACGCGCCCAGTCGGCCACCACCGCAGGCTCGTTGAACATCAACGCATCGAGGATGGACAAGCCCGGCAGGAAATCCCGCCCTCCTTGTGGATAAGCCGGCAAGTACGGCCGCAGAAACTCCAGCATCAAACCCTCACGGCCAAAATGCTCCTGCTGGTAGAGCGCCTTGCCACCCATGGGGTTGAGGTAATGGGTGCCGCCGAGGGCCTGAACCATTTCAATGACCCGCGCCTCACCGCTGAACCGACTGTTTTCGATCAACTCGCTGGCGCGCAGGATAGGAACCTGCAACCCCAAAAGATCGCAACACGCGCGCAACAGTCGCTCATTGAGCTCGGCGATGTTTGCCGCTGCCGGTGACAGCAAGGCCTTGAGCCAGTCCAGCATCAGGCGCTGGCGAGGCGCCTTTCGGTAGGCAAAGTCGAGACGGTTCAGCAACGCGTCCAGGTCAAATAATGGCGAGACCTGCCTTTCCAGAATCAGACGGGTATGACTGCTCTTGCCAAGCGGCACGCCGAACCACTTCGCTTCCCCATCGAGCAGGTAGCGATTGCGCTCGATCCAGCCATTCTTGATGAACTGGACATTGTCGTAGATCACAAAGCAGTCGGCAGCGGCCATGAGCTGGAAGTAACCCAGGTACGGCAGGAAATAAGGCTGCATCAAGACGATGCGTTTGCTAACGGGTTGGACTGCTGGCATTGGACTCACTCAATCAGCCCGCGCGCCAAGAAGAATCTCAATGATCTCTTCCTGCTTCTCCGGCGCCAGGTCCGGAAAGATCGGTAGGCAAAGCACTTGCCGGGAAACCTCGAAAGCATTGCCCAAGCGAGTGATATCGGCACTCGGCAAGCCACGGTACATGGGGAATTCGCTGATCAGCGGATAGAAATAGCGCCGCACGAGAATGTCACGGGCGCGATAGACGTCATACAGCTCGTCGCGGCTGATGCCGAACTTTTGCTCATCGATCAGCACCGGGCAGTAGGCGTAATTCCACTCGACATCCGCCCCCGGCGCCAGCATTCGTACCCCGGGTACTTTGGCCAGGGCGCTGCGGTAACGCTCGAAAATCCGTTGGCGCGTTGCACGTGCCTTTTCGATATGACGCAGTTGCAGGACACCGAAAGCCGCCTGCACTTCATTCATCTTGCCGTTGATGCCCGGCGCCATGACCGTGGTTTCGTCGGCAAAGCCAAAGTTTTTCAAGTAGTCGATACGCTGCTTGATTTTCGCATCCGGGCAGATGATCGCGCCGCCCTCGAAGGTGTTGAAGACTTTGGTGGCATGAAAGCTGAGCACCGACAGATCGCCATGCTTGAGAACACTCATGCCACCCTGGCGGACACCGAACGCATGCGCGGCATCGTAGATGACTTTCAAGCCGTAGGTATCGGCAATGCGCTCAATCGCCTCGACCTGACAGGGAATGCCATAGCAGTGGACCGGCATGATCGCCGTGGTTGCCGGGGTAATGGCTTCTTCGATCCGGTCCGGATCAAGGTTGAAGGTGTGCGGATCGATGTCGACGAACACCGGCTTTACGCTGTTCCAAAGCAGCGAATGCGCCGTAGCCACGAAAGAATAAGGGGTTGTGATGACCTCGCCGGTAATGCGCAAGGCTTGCAACGCTGTTACCAGCGCCAGGGTGCCATTGGCGAACAGGCACAGATGCTCCACCCCCAGGTACTCGCTCAACTCTCGCTCAAGCTGCTGATGGTAGGTGCCGCCATTGGTCAGCCATTTGCTCTTCCATATCTGCTCCAGATAGGGAATGAACTCCTCCAAAGGAGGCAGTAAAGGGCTGGTGACGGGCGTAGTCTTGACCATGGATACGGCGCTCTTGTCGATTGGAAATGCCCTGAGGCATCACAGCGAGCGCTCGCCATGAAAATGACGTTTACCCGACCTTCTATAGTCAGAGCAAAAAGTCGGCCAAAAAAGCGAACGAACCTTGAGCGCGACAGCGGCAGGTTTTGCCGCCGCTATCGCGCTCCCGCATCAGGGCCGCCAGGCCTGCAGCCACTGCTGAAGGCAATCGCCACGCAGAACAAAATCGCGCATTACCGCTTCGCGCAGACCGTCCCCCATCCTGTCGCTGGCATCGCGGTCAGCCAGATGCATCCGGATCGCTTCTACCCACTCGTTTGTCGAGTTGCCAGCGATCCGGGTGGCTGGCAGATTGCCGCGATACGCCTTCGTATCACTGCAAATCACCGGATAGCCGCAGGCGCCGTATTCCAGCAAGCGCAGATTACTCTTGCAGTCGTTGAAAACGTGCTGCTCCAACGGTGCCAACGCCAGATCCAGGTTGAGACTGGCAAGCTTGCGCGGGTACAGGTCCAGCGGCACCGTCGGGTGGAACTCATGGACGTAGGGCAATAGTTGCGCAGGACACATACCGAAAAATACCCAATCCACCTCCTCGGCCAATTGCTTGACCACCTCGGCAATGAGCATCAGATCGCCGGTATGACTGGTGCCGCCACCCCAGCCGACTCTAGGCTTGCGGGTGGTTCGGCGCAGGCTCTGAAGGCCATCCCACAACTGCGGCGCGAGCATGTTCGGCACCACGCGAATATCCTGATTCATCTCGCGCATCACGTCGGCCAGTGGCTCGGTGGAGACCACCAATCGATCGCACAGGCCGACGCCCTTTTTCAAGCTTTCCCTGAGATCCTTGCTCAAGTAACGCTTGTGCTCGTTCTGCGCCGGGATGTCCAAAAGATAATCATCCAGTTCGAAAACATTGAACGCCCGCGTGCTCGCCTTGATCGTTGCCATTCCTTCGACGGGCCCGGCACTGTAACGCCCCTGAAAGATGATCACGTCGGGCGCCATGCGCTCGATTTCGAGGATCTGCGGCGTTCGGTAATGCAGGACACCTTCAACTTGCCCCTGACGTTCGAGCTCGGTCAGTGGGTTGATCAGACGATAATGCCCAACCGCCCCCTTGTTGACGGGCAAGCCGAGAACTCTCAAGACGGGACTGCTCGCGAAAGGCTGCCAGCCCAGACGGGGAGTGGCGCTCAAGCTGAAGCCCGTACCGCCTAGCGTCAGGTTGGGGTTGTAAGCCGGATCGCGGGCCAACTTCGGCGCCCATTTCGTCAGCGTCAGCTTTTCGGTGTCCGCGATCGAGTCCGGGGCGCTGACTTGAGTCGATTCATTGGCCGGCGCCGCACGCAGCAGCAACTTTGCATAGGGTGTCCAAACCGTCAGATAGCCTGCCTCATGCGCGCGAAGACAGAGGTCCACTTCGACACCGACCCCCTGCTGCAATCCTTCATCGAGCCCGCCGAGCTTATCGAACAGCGCTTTGCGAACCAGCAGACAGGCACCGCTGACAGCGCCATAGTTCTGCACGACGCTAAGCCGATGCATGTAACCGGGGCTATTGGGTTGTTCGCCTTTGAATGCCGGTCCCGCTACGCCGCCCAGACCAAAGATCAGCCCGGCATGCTCCACGGTGCCGGCCTGGTTGAACAGTTTGGCGCCCACGATACCCACTTCACTGCGCTGGCCGTGGTTCATCATCTCCGCCAGCCAACTGCCGTCGATAACGCCGCAGTCCTGGCTGAGCATCAAGAGGTACTCGCCGCGTGCCTGTCGAGCCCCGACATTGATTCGCTTGGCCAGTGTGTCATGCACCTGATCTGCCCAAACCACGCTCAATTGATCGCTTCCCAGCGCTGCGATGCCTTGCAACCAGCTCCGGCTCTGGCGGGACTCATTCGCAGCGGCGACGATCACAATCTCGTAGGCAGCGTACTGCGTGCGCTCCATTAAGCTATCGAGGCAGTTTTGCAGACGACTCAAACGCCCCTGACTGACAATGACAATCGATACAATGGGTTGTACGCCATGGGCGTAGCGAATCCGATTGACCAGGGCGAACCCGCCAGGCAACAGCTCATGAGCCAGCCCCATGCGATTGAGATGGCGCGAAACCAGCCCGGC
The DNA here is from genome assembly GCF_024741815.1 of Pseudomonas sp. LS1212. Lineage (NCBI taxonomy): Bacteria > Pseudomonadati > Pseudomonadota > Gammaproteobacteria > Pseudomonadales > Pseudomonadaceae > Pseudomonas > Pseudomonas sp. LS1212. Next base: position 1,631,051 of record NZ_CP102951.1, on the reverse strand, counting down.
GCTTTGGCTGCTGACGTCAGGCAGGCTCAACCATTGGGAGTAGGATTGACGGCAATGAACGAGCACCTGCGCAATATGCTCGATCGCCTGAAGCCCTTTGCACTCGACGATCCGCCACAACAAATCATGGGGGCTCAGCTCGCTCAGCCCGGGGCTGAAACCACCCAGCTCAATGAACATTTCCCGGCTGAACACCAGTGTCCGCCCGACATAGGGATAACTGCGCAGCAGGTCCAGGTTGAAGTCCGGTTTGAATACCGGATCGCGGTAGCACTCACCGTCCAGGAAATCCTCATCGCTATAGCAGGCCTGCATGTGCGGTCGCTCGGCGATACGCTCAGCCAGCAATAACAGGGCGTGCTCAACCAGACTATCGCCAGCACGCAACAGGTAGAACCAGTCGTAGCCGTCCACCTCCCCCAACAATTGATTGAGCTGCGTCGGCCAATCGGATGAAAGTGGCACATACAGCGTATTGCCGACGACTTCAGGGGCATGGCAGTTGACCGACAACACAAGCGTCGCCACCGCTGCATAACTCTGTGCGGCGAGGCTGTGCAATGTCGATTGCAACTCGCAGGCACGCTGGTCATCGATGACCACCACCACAAAACCTGCCTTTGAACTCCACTTTTCGATCCTGCCTGGCAGGGCCGCGCGCTGGGCGCTCGAGAAATCCTTGGACTCGAGCCACTGCGCATAGACTTCATCGTAAGTACGGCTGTAGGTCCCCACATACTCCATAAGGGTGTCTTGTTGAACCGCCATGAGACGAATCAACGGCAGTGGCTCGTACTCACGCTCCGATTCCTGGACCGGCATATCGAGCAGCGCTATATGCCGGATATCCAGGTTACCCGCTGAAGCGGACTTGCCCCCACGGGCCGCCAGCAGTTCACGGGCAATGCTCATCTCACGTGATTTAAGGGCCTGCCAGTCCGACAGCCTGCTGATGCGCAATGGCTCATAACGCTGTGCGCCGAGCACCTGGTTCAATAGCACCAGATTACCCTTGCGCAACAAACAGACCACCATCATGTGGTCCAATATGACCTGAAAGCTTTCGCCAGGTATCGTCAGCGCAGCAATGATGGGGACAACCTGCGCGCGCCGCAGCAACGTGTTGCTTAAACTGCCAATCAGATCCGTGTCGTTGACTTCAAACAGATTCAGTAAGTCTGAGCCATTGAGCAATGTATCAGCGAAGATAAAGCCCGCGTTTTCTACTTTGGTTGGCAACACCCGGTCCGATGAGTCCACCAGGTAGCGCTGGCTGGCGGCAACAGTGACATCGGGATAGTCGACCAGCACCTTGGCCAGCAGACTGACATTGCTATCGAACAACCAATCCTCATCATGAAGAATCTTGATGAACTCGCCACGTGACTGTTCGACACATTGCTGGAGGTTGGCGCCCAGGCCCAGGGGTAGCGCGTTGGCCAGATAGCGCACCGGCACGCTTGACTGCGCTCTGATCTGCTCGACCATCGCCCGAATCTCGCCACCCTGGCTGTCATCGCAGACCAACACCTCAAGGTTTTCATACTGCTGGCTCAACGCGCTGCGCAACGCACGGCTGAAACCGTAAGGTTGCTGGGCCGCAATAGCGATAGTGACGAGAGGCATCGGGCTCATGAAACAGGACTCGTGTGGCAGCCGTCGACGACGACCGGGGGAAAAAGACATTCAGGGTGCTGGCAGCGCCCTTTCAATCAGGCGCCACCAGCCAGTCAAAGCACGAAACTCAGAGTTTGTTGAACAGGCTGAGCTGAGAAATCTTGGCGAACGCCAGTTGCGATGCCTGCAACATGGTCTGCTGCAGGGTCAGGGCAATCGAAGCGGTCGCCATGTCGGTGTCGCCAATGGCCGACTGAGTGCTCTTGTTGGCGAGCGCCAGGCTGGTGTTCTCCGCTTTCTGGATATCCAGCATATTGCCGCGGCCACCGATCGAGCCACGGGTAACGTCGACACGCTCACTGGCGCTGGTGATGTTGCCCAGCGCCTCGTCCAGGGAATTCTGCAGTTTGAGCTGAGCCTGGCGATCGCCTGTTACCGGCGTGTTCAGCGCGGTACGCAGATTGCTCAAGGTGTCGAGCACATTCCGGGTCTTGTGGCTGTTGACCTGAACCACGTACTGGTCGCCCGATGCCGGCGCACCGCTGATGTCGAACGTCACACCGGCAGCAGTGATCGAACTGCCGCTCATGGTGCCGTTGGCAATGGCCTTGCTGTCAGCCGTCACGGGCTGGGCATAAACGGCATAGTCGGTAGCGCTGGTGAACTTGATCACTGCCCCGGTACTGGGGAAGGTGCTGGCATAGTCGCCGCTGTTGCTGATACTCGATCCGGTGATTTGAGCAGTCGATGCGTTGGCCGCTGCACGACTGGCATTGAGGTTGTCCGGTTTGCTGTCCAGGGTGAAGACATGCCCGGCGATTACCGCATCGGGGTTGGTGTCGGTCGGCTGCAGGGTGATGTCCAGGTCAAAACTCACACCACGCAGGTTGATTTCCGACCCCCCTTCCTTGTTGGGATCGAACGTGCCGTTGTTGGCGGTTTCAGCGGTGATGTCGTTGCCCGCGCCATCGGTGATGGTGTACTGCGTACTGCTGACGAAGGTCAGCGTGTAGGGCTGCCCGGCAGTATAGGCCTTGCTGTAACTGCCTTGGGAGTTCATATGCCCGGCCGAGACGGTCACCCGGCCATCGTCCGTGGCTGGCAAGGTCAGGGCCGAACGGGTGCGAGCGGTATTCACCGCCTGCTCGAATGCACTGAAACCCGTGTCGTTGGTCGCTACGCTCAAGGTATCGGAGATCTGCAGGCTGAGCTGGGTCTGATCGCCTTGATAGGTATAAGTGCCATCACCGTTGCGCACATACGGTGGGGTGGTGGTTTTCGAGCCAGAGAAAATGTACTGGCCGTTGGCATCACGACTGTTGAGCAGGCTGAAGACGTTCGCTTCGATTTCGCCGATCTCGCTGGCGATGGAGGCCCGGTCGACATCACTCAGCGAACCGCTGCCAGCCCCGATCGTCAGCTCGCGCGCACGCTGCAGCGCCGTGGTGATGCTATCGAGCACGCTTTCGGACTGGTTCAGCGAGTTGGTCACGGTCGTCATGTTGCCACTGTACTGGGTCAGCAATGAGCTCTGCTGCTGCAACTGCAGCAGCCGGGCCGCACCGATCGGATCGTCGGAGGCGGTCTGGATTCGCGCACCCGAGACGATCTGCTCGTGGATCCTGGAGGTATCGGCAAAACTCTTCGAGTAGTTGGCCGCGCTGGTCTCGAAGTACTGAGAAGTGGAAATACGCATGGTCGACTAATCCTTAGAGGGCGTTCATCAGGGTGCTGAAAGCTTCTTGCGCAGTTTTGATGATTTGCGAAGACGCGGTGTAGTACTGCTGAAACTTGACCAGCGCAGCCGCTTCGTCGTCCAGGTTGACCCCGGATACCGAGTCGCGGTTGGCCTTGGCCTGGGTCACCACCGCGCTGGTCGCTTTCACGTCGACAGCGGCTTTGGCCGTCTTGGCGCCGACCGTCTCCACCAACGAGGCATAGGCACCGGTCAAACTGGTGCCGGCATTACCATTGCTGACCCCGACCGTGGCCGCCGTCTGCAGTTTCAGCAGCTCCTGGGCGTTGCGGTTGTCCGACTTGCCAGCGGTGTTGAAGGCGATGGTATAGCTATCGGTACTGTCCGGCGTTCCACCGATGGTCGTCTCGAAGGCGAAGGTCTTCTGCACGCCACCGGCGTCGTTGATCGGGTTGCCGCTGGCATCGACCATCGGCACATTGATGCTCAGCTTGTTGTCCTGGCCGGGCACGATGGTGCCAGTGCCAATGGGGTTACCCTTGGCGTTGTAGAGGGTATAGCCCTGCGAGCCGCCACTGGCAGCCCCAAAGACCAGCTTGACCGGTGTCGAATTCTCCACGGCACCCTGCAGCTCGGCCAACGCGGCACTGTCGTAGATATCGAGTTTGCTGGTCAGGTTCGGCTGGGTGATAGTCGATGTGCCGGTGTTGCTGCCGGTCGCCGTGGCGGTCAGTGGCCCGGCCAGGCCAAGCTTGTTGCCATCGGTAAGATTGGAGGTGATGGCGCCGGCACCGGCACGGCTCGGAATCACCTTGAAGCTGTCGCCTGCGCTCAGGCCGCCGCCATTGAGCGACAAGGTAAAGCCATCGATTTCCGGCGCCGGGTTATCGCCAAGATCGAAGCTGCCCATGGCGCTGCCATCGGAACGGGTAACGGTGTAACCCGTGGCGCTGGTGAACTTGACCTGATAGTCGTGGGTGCTCAGCTTGCTGGAATCGCCGATGGTCACGTTCAGGTTGCCGGAGCCTGCACTGTTGCCGCTTGCAGCCAGGCTGCGCTGGGTGATCGCGGTGGCGCTATTAATACTGGAAAACAACAAGGAGCCGAACTCGCCGTTGGCATCGACACCCTGCCCCAGCTGTTGGTTGATGGCATCGGAGACCACCATCGCCACCCTGCCAAGCTCATTCATCCCCGGATTGAGGATGTCGTTGCGGTAGCGCAACAGGCCACCGATTTCGCCACCGGTCACCACCGAAGTGACATCGGAGCTGAACCCCTGATAGTTGATGGTCAGCCCATACTGACTCTTGTCCGCGGCACTCGGTGCGGCCGTCAACGTGTTGGCGTTGACGCCGGTAACCAGCGCCTGGCCGCTGCCCAGGTACACGTCGTACATGCCATCGCGTTCCTGCACGGTGGCGCCAACCAATTCGTTCAACGAGCGGACGGCTTCGTTACGGGCATCGAGCAGGCTGTTAGGCGTCGAGCCACTGGCCGACATGGCAGATATCTGCTGGTTGAGCGAGGCAATCGACGACGACAGTTTGTTGACCTGACCGGTCAGCGTCGACAGTTGGGTATTGATGCTCTCGTTCTGCTGCGCCATCTGCGACGAGATCGCATTGAAGCGGCCGGTCAGGGTCTGCGCCTGGGTCAACAGCAACTGGCGAGTGGCACTATCGGCTGGCGCTGCCGAAGCGCTTTGCAAGGCAGAGAAAAAACTGGTCAATACCGAGCTGATGCCCGTGCTGTTGTCCGACAACAGCTTGTCGATGCCACTGGCCTGGGCCTGGTACGCCGTCGCATCGGCGTTCAGCGCGGTGCTGGTGCGCAGCTGGTTGTCCATGTAGTCGTTATAGATCCGGCGCACATCGGAAAGGGTCGTGCCGGTCCCGATGTACCCCACGCCGATATTGTGAAGAGGGCTGGCCGTGGTAACGGTTTGCTGGCGCGAATAACCAGAGGTCGAAACGTTGGTAATGTTGTTACTGGTGACAGACAGAGCCGTCTGACTGGCATTCAGCCCACTCAGCCCGATCGAGATCAGATTCGACATGGTTCAACCCTTATAGATTCGTGGAACTGCCTGCCATGGCGTAGTTCTGATAAGACTTCATCTGCTTGGCGATTTGCGTGATCTTGCTGGCGTAGTCCGGGTCGGTGGCATAGCCGGCCTTTTGCAGCTCGCGCACAAACTGTTCCGGGTTATCGGCCGACTTCAGCACACCTTGATAGCGATCGTTGTTCTGCAGCAGGCTGACCAGGTCGTGGAAACTGTCCTGGTAGGAGTCGTAGGAACGGAACTCGGCCGTCTCGCGAACCATCTGCCCATTGCGGAATTCGCTGGTGATTGCCCGCGCCTGGTCGCCCTGCCAGTTACCGGTGGCCTTGATGCCGAACAGGTTGTGGCTACTGCTGCCATCGCCCTGGCGCATGACCGATTTGCCCCAGCCGGTTTCCAGCGCGGCCTGGGCCACCAGCACGGTGGGGTCGACGCCGATGCGCGCGGCGGCCTCCTTGGCCATTGGCAGCATAGTGGCGACAAACTCGTCAGCCGAACTGAAGGCTTTTTTGCCCGGCGCCAACGGTGGCTGGACAATGCTGCGCCCCAGGATCCGCATCTCCGTGTTCGGCGCGGCATAGGCCCGGGCCGGTTCCCAACTGCCCCTGACCACTTCGCTTTTGCTGATGCCGGAGGTGTCGATGCTCTTGTTCGCGCCTGCCGTGGCATCGGCCGACGCCGACGGCACGATACCGGCCAGGAGTCGGTCGGTGAGCTTGCCCGGCAGCGCCAGGCGCCGCTGATTGAGCAGCGCCGTGTCGTTGCGCACAGTGCTCGGCGCGCCGTCGCCGGCCTTGCTGTCGACCGCCGCGCTGCGGGTCGCCCAGAGCGGCCGCTGGACCGGCTCGGCATGGGCGAAGGGGCTGCTGGTGGGCGCCGGCGTGCGCGCCTTGCTCTTGGACAGTTGACGCATGAGCACGTCCTGCAGCCCGATACCGCCCCCCTCCTTGGACAGGCTGACCGACAGCTGCTGGTCGTACATTTGCTGATACTGCTTGGTGGTTTCGGTGTTGAGCGGGTTGTCCTTGGCCAGCACGTCGCTGGCCGAGCGCATCGACTTGAGCATCTCATTCAGGAACAGCGATTCAAATTCCTGGGCGACCTTGCGCAGGTTGCCCTCGCTGTCGCGGTCCCCGACCTTCAAGGCACTCAGGCGGTTGAGGTCGGTATAGGCGCCGCTGTCGGCGACGCTGGTAATTCCCCGCTTGGGCATGTCCATGGCGCTACCTCAAATCACGATCAGGTCGGCCTGCAAGGCGCCGGCCTGTTTCAGGGCTTCGAGAATCGCCATCAGGTCGCTCGGTGCCGCACCGACCTGGTTGACCGCCCGCACGATCTCGTCGAGGGTGGTGCCAGGGCCGAACTTGAACATTGGCTTGGCTTCCTGCTCGGCATTGACCTTCGAACGCGGCACCACAGCAGTCTCGCCGTTGGAAAACGGCCCGGGCTGACTGACGATCGGATCCTCGGTAATGGTCACGGTCAGGCTGCCATGAGTCACCGCCGCAGGCGAAACCTTCACGTTCTGACCAATGACGATGGTGCCCGTGCGCGAGTTGATGATGACCTTGGCCACGGCCTGGCCCGGATCGATTTCCAGGTTCTCCAGCACCGACAGATAATCGACCCGCTGGCTTGGGTCCAATGGCGCTGTAACCCGGACCGAACCACCGTCGATGGCCTGCGCCACGCCCGGTCCGAGCAATTCGTTGACCTTGTCGACGATACGCTTGGCGGTGGTGAAATCGGAACGGTTGAGGTTAAGGGTCAGGCTGTTGCCCTGGTTGAAACCACTGGGCACGGTACGCTCGACCGACGCACCGCCGGGAATCCGTCCTGCCGACGGAACGTTAACGGTGATCTTCGAGCCGTCGCGGCCTTCGGCATCGAAGCCACCGACCACCAGGTTGCCCTGGGCGATCGCATAGACGTTGCCGTCGATCCCCTTGAGCTGGGTCATCAGCAGGCTGCCGCCGCGCAGGCTCTTGGAGTTGCCAATGGACGAGACGGTGACGTCGACCACCTGCCCCGGCTTGGCGAACGCCGGCAGATCCGCGTGGATCGACACGGCCGCGACGTTCTTCAATTGCACGTTGCCCGAACCCGGCGGCACCTTGATGCCGAACTGCGAGAGCATGTTGTTGAAAGTCTGCAGGGTGAAAGGCGTCTGGGTAGTCTGGTCACCCGTGCCGTTGAGCCCCACGACCAGGCCGTAACCGATCAACTGGTTGCTGCGCACGCCGGAAATACTGGCGATATCCTTGAGCCGCTCGGCCTGGACCGGGAAGGCTGCGCACAGCAGCAATGCCGTGGCCAGCAGATGCTTGAAATTGAGCATGGTCATCGGAACCTAGAAAGGCCAAAGCGGGCTGAGGAAGAAGCGGTCGAACCACCCCGGTTGGCTGGCATCGGCGAAGGCACCGGTTCCGGAATAGGTGATGCGCGCATCGGCGACCCGGGTCGACGACACGGTATTGTCGGTGGTGATGTCATCGGCGCGGACCAGGCCGGCGATGCGAACCAGCTCATCACCGGTGTTGAGCGTCATCCATTTCTCGCCGCGCACGGCGAGGATGCCGTTGGGCAGCACATCGGCCACCGTCACGGTGACCGAGCCGGTCAGGGTATTGCCCTGGGCGGCCTTGCTGTCGCCCTTGGTCGCGCGGGACCCGCTGTAGCCGGCACTGAGGCTCAGGTCGCCATCACTGAATGGATTGTTGGTGGTCAGGCTCGACCCGAACAGCGAGGACAAACCAATGTCGGCCTTGCTGTCCTTGGCGACCTGGGAGCCGGCGTTCTTGCTGGCCTGGGTGCGCTCATCGAGGGTGATAGTGATGATGTCGCCGACCCGGAATGCCTTGCGGTCGCCGTACAGATTCTGTTCGAACCCGGCCTGGTAGATCGAGCCGTTGTTGGCCGCCGCCGGCAGTGGCGTGCGTGGCAACACCGGCGCGTAGTAAGGGTCGTTGGGCTTGGGCGGCGGGCTGACGCAGCCGGCCAGCAGAACACAGCCACCCAGGGCAAGAACAGAAAACAACCGACTCATGACACTGACCTCACGGTGTTGCAGGCGCCTTGCGGCTTGCTGATGAATGCGCTTACAGGTTTTGCGTAACGAACGAGAGCATCTGGTCGGCGGTGGAAATCACCTTGGAGTTCATCTCGTAGGCGCGCTGGGTCGTGATCATGTTGACCAGCTCTTCAACGGTACTGACGTTGGAGTTTTCCAGGGTGTTCTGCTGCGTGGTGCCAAAACCGTTCAGGCCCGGGGTACCGACTTGCGGCGCGCCACTGGCGGCGGTTTCCAGGAACAGGTTGCTGCCTGCCGCTTGCAGACCGGCCGGGTTGATGAAGTCGGCGGTTTGCAGGTTACCGATCACCTGGGCGGCGGGGTTGCCGGCCGTGGTCACCGAGACGGTGCCGTCCTGGCCGACGGTGAAGGTCTGCGCATCGGCAGGCACGACGATTGCGGGCTCCAGGGCCATGCCGCTGGCGGTGACGATCTGGCCGTCGGAGTTCAGGTGGAAGGTACCGTCACGGGTATAGGAAACGGTGCCATCGGGTTGCAGGATCTGAAAGAACCCACGGCCGTTGATCGCCATATCCAGGGGCTGGTCGGTGGTTTGCAGGCTACCGGCGCTGAAGTTCTTCTGAGTGCCGACAATCCGCACACCGGTACCCAGTTGCAGGCCCGAAGGCAGCTCGCTGTCCTGGGTCGATTGCGCGCCCGGCTGGCGACGCACCTGATACAACAAGTCCTGGAACTCGGCGCGGTCACGCTTGAAGCCGGTGGTGGACACGTTGGCCAGGTTGTTGGAAATGGTGGTCAGGTTCATGTCCTGAGCGGACAGGCCTGTCTTGCTGACCCAAAGAGCCGGAAGCATTCTGTTCTCCTCGCACGCCTGTTTTACGGCGCCACGTCATGTTTGGTTAGCTGATTTGCAAAACCCGAGCCATGGCTTCATCGCCTTCTTTGGCCGTGGTCATCATCTTGATATGCAGTTCGAACTGACGCGACAGCGCCAACACCGAGGTCATTTCCTCGACGGCGTTGACGTTGCTCGCCTCGAGAAAGCCGGAGACGACCTGGACGTTGGCATCGACCTCGGCGGGCTTGCCGTCCTTGGTGTGGATCATGCCGTCGGTGCCCTTGGTCATGTTCTTGAGGTCGGGGTTGACCAGCTTGATGCGGTCGACCTCGGCCATCACCCGCGGCCCCTCGCCCATGGCGCGGATGCTGATGGTGCCGTCCTGACCGACTTCGATCTTCTGCTCCGGCGGCACCGCGATCGGCCCGCCGTTGCCCATCACCGGCATGCCGTTGCCGGCGCGCAACACGCCCAGCGCATCGACATTCAGGCTGGCGGTACGCATATAGGCTTCGCCGCCATCAGGGGTCTGCACGGCAATCCAGCCATCACCGCCGACAGCCACATCCAGATCGCGCCCGGTTTCCTGTAGCGCGCCCGGGGTGAAATCGGTCGCCGGCCGCTCAGCCATGGCATAGGCACGCGCCGGAAAGCTGTCACCAAACACCGGCATCGATCGCGCCTGCTCCAGGTCACGTTGAAAACCACTGGTGGAAATGTTCGCCAGATTGTTGGCGTGCGCCTTCTGTGCCAGCGCATTCTGGCTGGCACCGGTCATTGCCACGTAAAGCATCTTGTCCACAACGCACTCCTCTCACGAACCCGCGATCGCTTCGACGTATGCAAAAGCAATTTTTGAACCAACTTCGCGGAACGACTCGAAAGCCCAATAAAACAAGGCCTTACAGCCAATTACGGATACGGCAGGCGGAATGTATCGAGTCGGAAATACGGCGGTGAATTGCCGCTACCGGCAAGGCCTGCCGTCAGCGCCGACACCCGGCGTTGTTATAAGGCCCGGAAAACCTCACCCAGCCCTCCCCGAGGTTTGTCTGCGTGCAGAAATAGCGCCCTGTCGCCAGACTCTGCCATTGAAACCAGGGCGCTGGCGCAGCCTGAAACTGCGCGGGGAAAAGTAGCAGGACGATGAGCACTGCCTTGCCCAGGGAGCCGTGAGAACGCTTCAACGAGTCACGCATTTCAGTTCCTGAATCCATAACCTGTCACTTATAAAAAAGCCCCTGCTGGCAGGGGCTTCATGGCTATATGGCTACCCGTCAGGTCATCTGAATGATGGTCTGCATAATGGTGCTTTCGGTGGAGATGGTCTTGGCGTTTGCCTGGTAGTTGCTCTGCGCCTTGATCAGGTTGACCAGTTCACTGGTCAGATCGACGTTCGAATCTTCCAGCGCACCGGAGGCGATCGCCCCCAGGGTGCCGGTATCCGGCTCGCCGATGATCGGCACGCCCGACGCATAGGACTCCGTCCAGCCGGTACCCCCCACCGGAGTCAGGCCCTGGGGGTTGGCGAAATTCGCCATGGCGACCTGGCCAATGACCTTGTCCTGGCCATTGGTGAACCTGGCGAACAGGTTGCCGCTGGTGTCGACGACCAGACCGGCCAACTCACCTGTCGCATAACCATCCTGGCTCTTGGCAGTGGTGGCTGAAGCTGCGTTGTTCTGAGTAGTCGAGAGCATATCCAGGCCAATGCCACCCGCCTTGGCGGCGGCACCGTTGGCGGCCCAGGTACCATTGGGCTGTTTCGCCGCGGGTAGCCAGCCGGCAAGGCTGAAGGTCTTGTCGGCGTTGATGGTCAGGCCACCGGCCACTGCGCCGGCCGTCATGCTGGCAGTGTCCAGCGTGCCGTCGGACTTGAACGGCAGCTTGTTGCTGAGGGGGGTGGTCAACGTCGGATCGGCCGGGTTGCGACCGTCGATGGTGGTGTACATGGTCCAGGAGTTGGCGACTGCATCCTTGACGAAATACTGGTTCATCTGGTGGGCATTGCCCTGGCTGTCGTAGACGTCGGTATTGAAGGTGTAATTGTAACTCGCGACGTTGGTGGCATCGAAGGGCGTGATGGTAGGCGTGGTCGCCGTGGAGTTGAGGTTCACCGTCTCTTTGATCTGCCCGGTAGGGCTTGGCGACAGGTTCGTGGTGTCGATCTGTAGATTGGTCAACACGCCATTCATCAATTTGCCGTTGGCATCGACGGCATAACCCTGCAGGTTGCTGCCGCTGGAATTGACTACATAACCTTGCTTGTCGCTATAGAAGGCACCGGAACGGGTATAGATCTTCGAGCCATTGTCGCTGAGCACGAAGAAGCCATTGCCGTTGATTGCCAGGTCCAGGCTCTGGCCGGTGGAGCTGATGTTGCCCTGGGTGAACAATTGGGACACCGCCGCGGTAGTTACGCCGCTTCCGACAACCGTCTTGCCGGAGGTACCACGGATCGACGCCGCATACTGGTCGGCGAACTCGGCACGCGAGGACTTGAAGCCGGAGGTGGCCACGTTGGCGATGTTGTTGCCGGTAACGTTCAGCGCTTTGTTGGCCGCATAGAGCCCGCTGAGGCCGATATTGAAAGACATGTTCTCACTCCCGCCGCGTTAGCCGGCTCTAGATTCCAATCGACTGAATTTTCGACAGGGCGACGCTGCCCAGCCCTGCCAGGTTCAAGCTCATCTCACCGCCGTTTGTGCCCATGGTCACGCTGTTGACAGTAGCCGGCAGGTTGGTGGTCATGGCCGTGGCGACGCCATTGATGGTGGCGGTGGCCTTGAAGGTGTACTTGCCCGCCGCTGCCAATTCGCCGTCGCCATTCTTGCCGTCCCAGGTAAAGCTCGCGGCGCCTGCGGCCTGGGTACCCAGATCGAGGGTACGCACCAGCGCGCCCTTGCTGTCATACACACCGACCGAGGTCGCTGTGCTCGACGAGCTCAGGTTGACCGAGCCGGTCATGCCCTTGCTGGTGTCGACCTCCGTTGTGTCGGATTGCACGATGACGCTGCGCCCTACCAGCGACGAAGCCTGCAGCGCCTGGGAAGACTGGAAGGAGCTGACAATGGTGTTCACCGAGCTGTTAAGCGACTGCATGCTCTCCAGGCTGCTGAACTGCGCCAGTTGCGCCACGAACTCGCCGTTGTCCTGCGGGTCGAGTGGGTTCTGGTTCTGCATCTGGGTGACCAGCAATTGCAGGAAAGCATCCTTGCCCAGGGCACTGCCGGCGGTGCCGGTATTGGCGTTGGTGGTGTCGGTCTTCTTTTGCAGCGATGTCAGTACCGAATTACTGACACTGTTGCTGGTATCTGTCGTGCTCATCGCGCCTGGCCCCTTATCACTGACCCAGGGTCAGGACTTTCTGCATCATGGTTTTCGCGGTGTTCATCAATTCCGCGTTGGTCTGGAAGGAGCGGCTGGCCGAGATCATGTCGGCCATTTCCTCAACCACGTTGACGTTGGGGTAATAGACGTAGCCGTCCTTGTTGGCGGCGGGGTGATTGGGCTCGTAACGCGCTTCGAGATTGCTCTGGTCCTCGACCACACCCAAGACCTGCACACCCTGCCCTGCCGCATCCTGATCCTCGAACAGCGACGCGCTGCCGCCGGCTTGTGCCTGCTGGAAGGTGGTGGCGAACACCGGGTGACGAGCACGGTAGGTCTGATCGATGCTCGAAGAGACGGTCTCGGCGTTGGCGATGTTACTGGCGACGGTGTTCAGGCGAGTGGTCTGGGCACTCATGCCGCTACCGGCAATATTGAAAACACTGGCTAGAGACATGAACTACTCTCCGCGCAGGGCCGATACCAGCCCTTTGAATTTACTGTTGAGCAGCGTGAAGCTGGCCTGGAAGCCGACTGCGTTTTCGGCGTAGCTGGACTGTTCCAACTGAGCATCGACGGTGTTCTGGTCGATCGATGGCTGCATCGGCGTGCGGTATTGCAGTGACGCATCCGCCATGTTCAAGCCCCGAGCATCGATATGTCGCGAGTTGGTCCGCTCCAGCGAGAAGGTGCCGTTCTTGACCTTGTCGTTCTGCGATGCCAGCACCGTGGCGAAATCGAGATCGCGCGCCTTGTAGTTCGGGGTGTCGGCGTTGGCGATGTTATTGGCCAGCACTTCGGCGCGTTGGGCGCGAAAGCCCAGTGCCTGTTCGTGGATGCCGAGCGCTTTGTCGAAGCTGATGCTCATGTCGGGAAACCTTAAAGGGCTGACCTGATGGTTCGTTGACGAAGATTTAGCAAGCCTCGTGCCAAGCGAGCAAAGTCCTTTAATTCAAGGGTTTCCAGACAGGCAGGCAAGCGGCAATGCCAGAAAAGCGGCAAGGCATTTCCGCTGCGTGCCAGTAAAGCGGCAAGTGCACTGCCGTTTTTTTGCCAGTTTCTGCAGCGCGAAAAAAAAGGAGGCCGCTGGCCTCCTCAGTTCTTCACAGGTTTTACTTTGCCTGATAAATGATCCCCGGACTGCACTGAACCATCTGGTAATGATCCGGCAAACCGTTGAGCGCCTCTGACGCCCCCAGGAACAGATAGCCGCCCGGCTTGAGCGTGCCATGGATACGCATCAGGATGTCCTTCTTCACTTGCGCCGAAAAGTAGATCAGCACGTTGCGACAGAACACGATGTCGAACTTGCCCAACACCGCGTAGCTGTCGAGCAGGTTGAACGAACGGAACTCGACCCGGCTTCGGATCGGCGACTTCACTGCCCAGCGCCCCGGCCCCTTGGGATCGAAGTAACGCTGCAAGCGCTCCTGGGACAACCCGCGGGCAATCGCCAGGCTGTCGTACTCACCCGTCTTGCAGTTGGTCAGCATGCTGCCCGACAGGTCAGTGGCGACAATCTGGGCGCCCAGTTTCAACTGGCCGAGATTGCTGCGCTCGAATTCATCGATCGCCATGGAGATCGAATACGGCTCCTGCCCCGACGAACAGGCCGCCGACCAGATGCGCAGGCGCTGACCGGGGTTGGCCTTGATCTGCTCGGGCAAGACCTTGTTCTTGAGCACCTCGAAGGGATAGGTATCGCGAAACCAGAGCGTCTCGTTGGTGGTCATGGCATCGACCACCATTTCGCGCAGACCACTGCGCGGCTGCGTCTGAATCCGCTGCACCAGATCACCCAGTGACTTGATGCCCTGCTGCTCCATCAGCTTGTTGAGACGGCTGGAGACCAGGTACTGCTTATTCTCGCCCAGCAAGATGCCACAGGCTTTTTCCAGGAAGACCCGGAACTGTTCGAAATCCAAATTACCCGTAGACAAAGATGCCGCCTCTTAAATCATCAGTACCGCCAGGGGCCGCGCCCCTGGCCGTTATTGCGTTGCCTTGATCCGGTCAATCACCCGGGATGCCAGGTCGTCGGGTTTGAACTTGGCCAGAAAGTCATCGGCCCCAACCTTTTTGACCATCGCCTGGTTGAATACACCCGACAACGAAGTATGCAGGGTGATGTGCAGTTTCTGCATGCGTGGGTCGTTGCGGATTTCGGCCGTGAGGGTATAGCCGTCCATTTCCGGCATCTCGATGTCGGAAATCATCATCAGGAACTCTTCATCCGGCCGCTTGCCCTCCTCCACCAGCTTGCGCAGGTACTCCAGGGCCTGACGCCCGTCGTTCAAGGCCACGACCTCGACGCCGACCGCCTGCAGGCAACGGCTCACCTGCTTGCGCGCCACCGAGGAGTCATCCACCGTCAGCACCCGCAGGGAAGTCGCCTTGTGCTGGATCTGGGGGTCGATCACACCCACCGAAATGGCTTCGGAGGTCGGCGCCACCTCGGCGAGAATTTTCTCCACGTCGATGATTTCAACCAACTGGTTATCGATTCGCGTCACCGCCGTCAGGTAATGATCGCGCCCCGTCCCCTTGGGTGGCGGATGAATCTCTTCCCAGTTCATGTTGACGATGCGCTCGACCGAATGCACCAGGAACCCCTGAATCTTGGTGTTGTACTCCGTGATGATCACGAAGGTGTCCTTGATATCCAATCGACCGGGCAACCCGGTCGCCATCGCCAGATCGAGGATCGGGATGGTCGCCCCACGAATACTCGCGACACCGCGCACTACCGGGCTGGATCTGGGCAGCAGGGTCAGCTTGGGGCATTGCAGCACCTCGCGAACCTTGAACACATTAATCCCGTACAACTGCTGCCCATTGAGCCGAAACAGCAGAAGTTCAAGGCGATTCTGCCCTACCAGTTGAGTGCGCTGGTTCACCGAATCCATTACACCAGCCATGTCAGACTCCTTAGGGCGTGTCATCAATCGGCACGGGCCTTGCTTTTTCAAATCTTATGAACACCAAAACGACATTTTTTCGACGCCTGACACGCAGCTTGTTCTGTGTCCTGACCGCGACCTGCCTGATGCTCTCTGGCAATCGGCTGCTGGCGGACTCCGTTACCTTGCCCGAACAGCTTATCGGTGTCACTCAAGGGTTTCTTGAATTCACCGTCGAAGATTTTTTGGCGACCAGCCAAACCGAAGGGCGCTATGAGATCCAGGTCAATCAGCTCGACCCGCGCCTGCGCATGCCGCACTGCGACAAGGAATTGACAGCAAGCCTGGAAAGTCCGGCGCAGCCGCTGGGCCGGGTTACAGTGCGGGTTCGTTGCGATGGCACGGCCCCCTGGACGGTATTCGTGCCCGCGCAGGTACGCCTGTTTCGCGAGGTGGTCACCACCACCCGGCCGCTCAAGCGCGAAAGCGTCCTGGGCGAGCAGGACATCACCCTGCGCGAACGGGATGTCGGCCTGCTAAGCCAGGGTTACCTGACATCCCTGGACCAGGCACTCGGACAGAAGCTGGTCCGCGCAACGGTCATCGACCAGGTCCTGACACCCACCCATATGGAACAGGCCGAGGTGATTCGCAAGGGCGACCAGGTCGTCATTACTGCCCGCAGCGGCACGCTGAGCGTGCGCATGCCGGGCGAAGCCCTGTCCAAGGGCGGCGTCAGCGAGCAGATCCGGGTGCGCAACCTGAACTCCAGGCGCGTGGTCAAGGCGCGGGTCACAGGCCCGGGGCAAGTGGAAGTCGCCATGTAGAGCAAACGACTGCTGGCGGCAGGGAACCGCTTTTCCTACACTGTGTCTGATCGAGGTCCACGGCCTTGGCGTGAAGCCCTGCTTGATTTGCGCCTAAAGTTTTTTTGGGTTTGGCCGAAAACAAGGCAAGCGTCCAAATTCCCAGAGGTTTTTTCCATCATGGTTATCGACATCAGTCGTCTGAATAACGCCCCTGCGGTGACGAGTAGTACTCGCACCGGCGGCACCCAGGAAGCAGCAGCCAGCCAGCCTGCTGCAGCGCCCAAGGCTGCCGACAGCAGTATCAGCGGGGAGTCGGTGCACTTGAGTCAAGAGGCACAACAGTTGCAGAAGGTCACTGACAAGCTGCGCGAGCAACCGGCTGTCGACAAGGCGCGAGTCGCCGAGTTGAAAGCCGCGATCGCCGACGGCAGCTATAAAGTCGACAGCAACCGTGTCGCCAGCAAACTGCTTAACTTCGAAGCCCAGCGCTAGGCCTTCGCCTGCGCGACCTTCTGGACGCTGAAAACCAGAGCCAGCCATGCACGACACCAAATTATTGCAATTGATCGAAGAAGACATTCTCCCTGCACAACATCTGCTGGAGTTGCTGCAGGCCGAAGCCCTCGCCTTGCATGGTCGTGATATGCCGCTGCTGGAAAATATCCTGGCCCAGAAACAATCGCTGATCGTGTTGCTCGATCAACACGGCCGCTTGCGCAGCGAGTTGCTGGCCAGCCTGAACTTGAGCCCTGAGCGCAGTGGCGTGGAGGTTCTGGCCAGCCAGTCGCACCTGGGTAGCCAATTGCTCGCCCGGCTGGATGTTCTGGCTCGGTTGATGAGCGATTGTCACGCCGCCAACGCCAGCAATGGCCGGTCCATTCAATTGCAGCAGATGGCCACGTCCAATCAGCTCAGAATTCTGATGGGCGGCGAATCCCCTTCGCTTTACGACAACCGAGGCTCGACCTCCCCGCTTTCCAAGCCGCGAACATTCTCGCAGGCTTGATTTTTCTGTATTCGGCGTGGAGCTTGATGGCAAAATAGCAGCTCTTGCGTGATGTCGTTTTAGCCTGGAGATTGATGAACCGTGTTCAATGCCCAAAGCGCGGAAGATGCCCCGCAGCCTCCGAAAGTGCTCAGCACACCTATGGAAATCGCCGCGAACCTGCGGATGCTGCTCGAGAGTAATGATCCTCTGATCATCACCTTTCACGAACGCAACCAGCGCTTCCAGACTTATCTTGTTGCCTTGGACCGCGATGCGCAAACCATTGCCCTGGACGAAATGGTCCCGCGCGATGGCGAGCGTTTCCTGGAAAAGGGTGAGCCCTTCCGCATCGAAGGGTTTCATGATGGCGTGCGGATTGCCTGGGAATCGACCCAGGCAATGACCATCGACGACGCCGACAGCGGTCGTTGCTACCGGGGCAGCCTGCCCGAAGAGGTGGTGTATCACCAACGCCGCAATGCCTTCCGGGCTGCGTTGAAGCTGTCGCAACTGGTCAGTGTGGAACTTGACGGCAGCAAGCTCAAAGGCAAGGGCGTGCTCGCAGGCAAGCTGCTGGACATCTCCGCGACGGGCTGCAAGCTGCGGTTCGAGGGTGATGTCAGCGAACGCCTGCAATTGGGCCAGGTCTATGAACGCTTCGGTGCCGCACTGCCCTTTGGCAAAATGAGCGCGCCGGTAGAACTGCGCTACCTGCACTTCGAAGAAAGGCTCAACACCACCTTTGCCGGTGTGCGCTTCCACAACATGAGCGGCCTGGTGCAACGGGAGGTCGAGCGCTTCGTCTATCAACTGCAGCGCGAAGCCCGTCGCTTCGATAAAGACGACGACTATTGAGCCTCGATTCCCTCGCCCGGCCCGGGCGAGGGAAGCTGTTCACTCCCCTTCGCGCTTGTGCCTGCGCAGTCCCTGCTCCAGATCGGCAGCGGGTTCAGCGCGCAGCGGCGTTGCCAGCGGTGCCTGCACTTCGGCTTGCGGCACTGCCTGTTCCTGTGGCTGCGGCTCTGGCACTTGATCGGGCACGGGCTCGGTTGGCGTGCTCACGGCGTCGCCTTCAGGTTCAACCGTGGTGTACATCTGGTCATGTACCACTTGCTCATCCACACGCGGGTCAAGGGCCGCCGCCAAGGGCGAGCTGGCGGCCGGCATCGCCACGTGAAGCAGGGGTGCATCGTCGACCTGATGCAAATTGGTGACGGCCTTGGGCCGGATGCGCCACACCAGCACCAGCGCGAAGAAGCTGAAAAAAGCGTACAGCATCTGGCTGCCGAACAGTTTCATCAACACGCCAGCCACCAGCGGACCAATACTGGCACCCACGCCGTAGGTCACCAACAGCATCGCCGTCAACGAGACCCGACGCTCGCCTTCGACGTGGTCATTGGAAAAGGCTACCGCCAGCGGGTAGAGGCAGAACTGCAGCAAGGACACGATGAAGCCGACGGCGAACAGTACTTCGAGCGGCACCGTCGGCAATATGGCCAGCGGCAAGGCCGCCACTGCCATGCAGATGGCCGCCGTACGGATCAACACTGCCCGGTCGTAGCGATCCGATAGCCAGCCCAGCGGCCACTGCACCAGCAGCCCGGCAAGGATGCAACTGCCCATGAACAGACCCACCTGCTCGGTACTCAGGCCCTGCTGCGACGCGTAAAGCGGGGCCAGGCCATAGAAGGAACCGACGATCAGCCCCGCCCCCAGAACCGTACTGAGCGATTGCGGAACGCGCTTGATGAAGAAGCGTGGCTCCATCGGCGCCGGGTGCAGGGGGGCCGGGTGAATCCGCCGAGTCAACGCCACGGGCACCAGGCACAAGGTAAAGCACATCGCGACCAGCATCAGCAACTCGAGCCCCAGCTGCGGGTGCATGACCAGAATCAACTGCCCGAGCACCAGCCCCAGGTACGAGGCGATCATGTAGCCACTGAACACCGCGCCACGCTGCTTGGCATCGGCCTGCTCATTGAGCCAGCTCTCGATGACCATGTACTGGCACATCATCCCCAGGCCGACGATCACCCGCAGGAACAACCAGGCCGGCAGCCAGTCGATCAGGCCGTGCCCCAGCACCGCCGCACCGACAATGCCGGCACAGGTGACATAAGCGCGGATATGCCCTACCCGGGCAATCAAGCGGTGACCGATATTGCCACCCAGGGCCAGGCCGAAATAGTTGGCCGCCATCAAGGCGCCGACCCACAGGCCGTCGGTATGAGCGGCAGCCAGCCGCAGGGCAAGGTAGGTACTCAACAGGCCAGAACCGATCAACATCATCAGCGTTGCGAAGTACAGCGCACGAAAAGATTTCCAGATCTGTCGCATCGGCGTTCCGTGCGCTCCTTGAGTGAGGTGAAAAAGTGTTTACAAGAATAAGTGAAAAAGCGCCCCGCGCTGGTGCAGTGACGAAATAAACAGCAACTGCGCCGTGGTCATCAAGCCTGCGACGCCAGTACTCGACGCTCCCATGGGCTGATCTCATCAAGGTAGCTGGCCAACTCCATGGTCTTGGTGGCGATGTAGCCTTCGATGAATTCCTTGCCAAAAAGTGCCCTGGCCAACTCACTGCGTTTGAGACGTTCCAATGCTGCCGGCAAGGTACATGGCAGCAACAAATGATCGGGCACTTCGAACTCGCCCTGGATCGCCTCGGTGGGCTGCAACCTATGCTCGATACCGTGCAACCCTGCCGCCAGGCTCGCCGCGATAATCAGGTATGGGTTGGCATCGGCACCCGGCAAGCGGTTCTCGACCCGGCGCGCGGTCGGGGCACTGGCTGGAATTCGCAGGCCTGCGGCGCGATTGTCTTCTGACCAGCAGGCATTGTTCGGCGAGGCATAAGGGTGGGACAGGCGTTGATAGGAATTGACGTTGGGCGCAAACAGCGCGGTGAACTCCGCCATGCAGGCTTGCTGCCCGGCGATGAATTGGTAGAAGGCAGCCGTCGGTTTTCCGGCCTCATCGTTGAACACGTTTCGCCCGCTGCCGAGCTCGACCACGCTTTGATGGATGTGCATCGAACTGCCCGGCGTTTTCGCCAGCGGCTTGGCCATGCACACCACGCTCAAGCCATGCTTGAGCGCGACTTCCTTGAGCAAGTGCTTGAACAGGAAGGTCTGGTCGGCCATCAGCAAGGGATCGCCGTGCAGCAAATTGATCTCGAACTGGCTGACGCCCATCTCATGCATGAAGGTGTCGCGCGGCAGGCCAAACGCCGCCATGCATTCATACACTTGCGTGAAAAACGGACGCAGGCCATTGTTGGAGCTGATGCTGAATGCCGACTGCCCGCCTTCGCGGCGACCATCCAGGCCCACCGGCGGCTCGAAGGGTTGCATGGGGTCAGTGTTGGGTGCGAAGACAAAGAACTCCAGTTCCGTGGCCACCACCGGGGCCAGCCCGCGCGCCGCGTAACGGGCAATCACGGTCTTGAGCAGGCTGCGGGTCGACAGGCCCGAACCCTGGCCACTCAACTCATTGGCATCGCAAATGGCCAGGGCACGCGGCCGCTCGCTCCAGGGCAGGTGGTGGATGTGATTGGGGTCGGCTACCAGCGCGAGATCGCCGTCATCGCTGCCATAGAACCGCATGGGCGGGTAGCCGCCCATGATGCACTGCAACAGCACCCCGCGCGCCATCTGCAGGCGCCGTCCTTCCAGAAACCCTTCCAGGGTCATTACCTTGCCGCGCGGGACGCCATTGAGGTCGGGCGTGACGCACTCGACCTCTTCGATACCCTGCAATCGCTCGGCAAGTGAGCGCTGGCTTTTGGGGGTCATGACTCGATCCTTGAACTGCCTGGAAAAACCGCGAACGGTGATATGTACAACATATGCACCGGGCGTTCGGAATATCAAGCACCTCGCGGATAAATCATATATCCAATGACGAAACACGTCCTGTAGCCGCTACCGAAGGCTCGGTGCGCCGTTGCGACGCTGGAGTCCCGGAGGGGCTCCTCTGCGATCTTGAGATCCTGCGCCTGCTCCGCAGGCGAGCGCAGCCTTCGGCAGCGGCTACAGGTATCGGCATGACGCTTAGCCGGGAAGGGTCAGCCCATTGGCCGGCAACGGCAGCGCCGTCTTGTAGCGCACCTGCTTGAGGGCAAAGCTGGAGCGGATATTGGCCACGCCCGGCAGGCGGGTCAGGTAATCGAGAAATCGTTCCAGGGCCTGGATGCTCGGCAGCAGGACACGCAACAGATAGTCCGGATCGCCCGTCATCAAGTAACACTCCATGACCTCCGGGCGCACGGCGATTTCTTCTTCGAAACGGTGCAGGGACTGCTCGACCTGTTTTTCCAGGCTGACATGAATGAAAACGTTCACGTCCAGCCCCAGTACCTCAGGCGCCAGCAACGTCACCTGCTGGCGAATCACGCCCAATTCCTCCATGGCCTTGACCCGGTTGAAACAGGGCGTGGGCGACAGGTTCACCGAGCGGGCGAGCTCGGCATTGGTGATGCGGGCATTTTCCTGAAGGCTGTTGAGAATGCCGATATCGGTACGGTCCAGTTTGCGCATGAGATAAATTCACCTGTCTTTTTAATTTATAGAGAATATTTATCCACAACTCAGCGCAAACGCAACGAACTTGAGAGAAATATTCTCCAGGCCCAGGAATATGATTAAGCCACGTCAATTTTGATGACTGATGAGTCAGCAGGGTCCCGCACCCTGAGCCAGACTAAGTATCAAAGGTTGCACAGCTCCGACGCCCAACAAAAACACAAGACTGAGCGAGCGTAGAGAAAGCATGAACTCCTATGAACCCCTGCGTCTGCATGTTCCCGAACCGACCGGCCGCCCTGGCTGCAAGACCGACTTCTCCTATCTGCACCTGAGCGATGCCGGCCAGGTTCGCAAGCCCCCTATCGATGTCGACCCCGCCGACACTGCCGACCTGGCCCATGGCCTGATTCGCGTGCTCGACGAACACGGCCAGGCACTTGGCCCGTGGGCCGAGGGCATTCCGGTAGAGATCCTGCGCCAGGGCATGCGCGCCATGCTCAAGACCCGTATCTACGACAGTCGCATGGTCGTCGCCCAGCGCCAGAAGAAGATGTCCTTCTACATGCAGTGCCTTGGCGAGGAAGCCATCGGCAGCGCCCAGGCGCTGGCCTTGAACATGACGGACATGTGCTTCCCGACCTACCGCCAGCAGAGCATTCTGATGGCGCGCGATGTGCCCCTGGTCGACCTGATCTGCCAACTGCTTTCCAACGAGCGCGACCCGCTCAAGGGACGGCAGCTGCCGATCATGTATTCGGTGCGCGATGCCGGCTTCTTCACCATTTCCGGCAACCTCGCCACCCAGTTCGTCCAGGCAGTCGGCTGGGCCATGGCGTCGGCGATCAAGGGCGACACCAAGATCGCCTCGGCCTGGATCGGCGATGGCGCCACCGCCGAATCGGACTTCCACACCGCCCTCACCTTCGCCCATGTGTACCGCGCCCCGGTGATTCTCAACGTGGTCAACAACCAGTGGGCGATTTCAACCTTCCAGGCCATCGCTGGCGGTGAGTCCACCACCTTTGCCGGCCGCGGCGTGGGTTGCGGGATCGCTTCACTGCGCGTCGACGGCAACGACTTCATGGCCGTCTACAGCGCCTCGGCCTGGGCTGCCGAACGCGCCCGGCGCAACCTTGGCCCGACCCTGATCGAATGGGTGACCTACCGCGCCGGCCCGCACTCGACCTCGGACGACCCGTCCAAGTACCGGCCTGCCGACGACTGGAGCCACTTCCCGCTGGGTGACCCGATCGCACGTCTCAAGCAGCACCTGATCGCCATCGGCCAGTGGTCCGAAGAAGAGCACCAGGCGGTCAGCGCCGAGCTTGAAGCCCAGATCATCGCCGCGCAGAAAGAAGCCGAACGCTACGGAACCCTCGCCGGCGGCCAGATGCCGAGCGCCGCGACGATTTTCGAGGACGTCTACAAGGAAATGCCAGAGCACTTGCGTCGGCAGCGCCAGGAGCTGGGGATCTGACATGAACGATCACAACACTAACATTCAGGTAGAAAACGCCATGACTACCACCACCATGACCATGATCCAGGCCCTGCGCTCTGCCATGGATATCATGCTGGAGCGTGATGACAACGTCGTGATCTACGGCCAGGACGTCGGCTACTTCGGTGGCGTGTTCCGCTGCACCGAAGGCCTGCAGGCCAAATACGGAAGCTCGCGGGTATTCGATGCACCGATTTCCGAAAGCGGCATCGTCGGCACGGCAGTGGGCATGGGTGCCTACGGCCTGCGCCCAGTGGTCGAAATCCAGTTCGCCGACTACTTCTACCCGGCCTCCGACCAGATCGTCTCGGAAGCGGCTCGCCTGCGTTATCGCTCGGCCGGTGAGTTCATCGCCCCGATGACCATGCGCATGCCCTGCGGTGGCGGCATCTACGGTGGCCAGACCCACAGCCAGAGCCCGGAGGCCATGTTCACCCAGGTCTGCGGCCTGCGCACGGTCATGCCCTCGAACCCCTACGACGCCAAGGGCTTGTTGATCGCCTCGATCGAGAATGACGACCCGGTGATCTTCCTCGAACCCAAGCGCCTGTATAACGGCCCGTTCGATGGCCACCACGACCGCCCGGTTACGCCCTGGTCGAAACACCCGGCCAGCGCTGTGCCCGACGGTTACTACACCGTACCGCTGGACAGCGCCGCGATCACCCGCCCAGGCAACGCAGTGACCATTCTCACCTACGGCACCACGGTCTATGTGTCCCAGGTCGCCGCCGAGGAAACCGGTATCGATGCCGAAGTCATCGACCTGCGCAGCCTCTGGCCGCTGGACCTGGAAACCATCGTCAACTCGGTGAAGAAAACCCGCCGCTGCGTGGTCGTGCACGAGGCTACCCGCACCTGCGGTTTCGGCGCCGAGCTGGTAGCACTGGTCCAGGAGCATTGCTTCCACTACCTCGAAGCCCCGATCGAGCGCGTCACCGGTTGGGATACGCCGTATCCCCATGCCCAGGAATGGGCGTATTTCCCTGGCCCCTCACGCGTGGGTGCGGCTTTGCAACGGGTCATGGAGGTCTGAATGGGTACGCACGTCATCAAGATGCCGGACATTGGCGAAGGCATCGCTGAAGTAGAACTGTCGCAGTGGCACGTCAAGGTCGGCGACATGGTGGTCGAAGACCAGATACTGGCCGATGTCATGACAGACAAGGCGATGGTCGATATCCCCTCCCCGGTACACGGCAAGGTCATTGCCCTCGGTGGGCAGCCGGGTGAAGTCATGGCGGTAGGCAGCGTGCTGATCAGCATCGAAGTCGAAGGCGCCGGCAATTATCAGCCGTCGGCCAAGGACGCCACGGTCGCAGAAGCCCCGGCACCTGCACCTGCGCCTGCACCTGCGCCGGTGGCCGCGAGCAAACCGGCAGAACAATCTGCGCCGCAGCCGCTATCGCCTGCTGCCAGCGCCCCTGCCCCTGCACGCAACGTTCCGGTGCCGCGTCAGGCCGACGAGCGCCCGCTGGCCTCCCCTGCCGTGCGCAAGCGCGCCTGGGATGCCGGTATCGAGCTGCGTTATGTGCACGGCAGCGGTCCCGCCGGGCGGATCCTTCACGAAGACCTCGACGCCTTCCTGAACGCGCCGCAAGATGCCACCCAGGCCGCGGTCGCCGCCTATGCCAAGCGCACCGACGAGCAACAGATTCCGGTCATCGGCCTGCGCCGCAAGATCGCCCAGCGCATGCAGGACACCAAACGCCGTGTCGCGCATTTCAGCTATGTCGAAGAGATCGACGTCACCGCACTCGAAGAGTTGCGCGTGCACCTCAATCAGAAGTGGGGCGACAGCCGCGGTCGCCTGACCCTATTGCCGTTCCTGGTACGGGCCATGGTTGTGGCCCTGCGTGAGTTCCCGCAGATCAACGCCCGTTATGACGACGAAGCGCAGGTCATCACCCGGCTCGGCGCGGTGCATGTGGGCATCGCCACCCAGAGTGACGACGGCCTCAAAGTGCCGGTGTTGCGCCATGCCGAAGCCGGCAGCCTGTGGAGCAACGCCAGCGAGATCGCACGCCTGGCCACGGCTGCCCGCACCAACAAGGCAACCCGTGACGAGCTGATGGGGTCGACTATCACCCTGACCAGCCTGGGTGCCCTAGGCGGCATCGCCAGTACCCCGGTGATCAACGCACCGGAAGTGGCCATCGTCGGCGTCAACCGCATCGTGGAACGGCCCATGGTGATCAAGGGCCAGATTGTCATTCGCAAAATGATGAACCTCTCCAGCTCCTTCGACCATCGGGTGGTCGACGGCATGGACGCCGCGCAATTCATCCAGGCCATTCGCGGCCTGCTCGAACAACCCGCCAGCCTGTTTGTGGAGTGAGTATGCAGACTTTGAACACCACCTTGCTGATCATCGGCGGCGGCCCCGGCGGTTATGTCGCGGCCATTCGTGCCGGTCAGCTGGGCATCCCGACCGTTCTGGTCGAGGGCCAGGCCCTGGGCGGCACTTGCCTGAACATCGGCTGCATCCCGTCCAAGGCGCTGATACACGTCGCCGAGCAGTTTCATCAGACCCACAAGCACAGCCAGCAGTCGAACCTGGGCATCAAGGTCCAGGCGCCGAGCCTGGACATCAACCAGAGCGTCAGCTGGAAGGACGGCATCGTCGATCGCCTCACCACCGGCGTCGCCACGCTGCTGAAAAAGAACAAGGTCGAAGTGGTCCAAGGCTGGGCCCGGATCATCGACGGCAAGACGGTCGAGGTCCAAAGCGCCAATGTGCGCATCCAGTGCGAACACCTGCTGCTGGCGACCGGTTCGCAGAGCGTCGACCTGCCGATGCTGCCCATCGGTGGCCCGATCATTTCCTCCACTGAAGCCCTCGCCCCGCGCGCCCTGCCCAAGCACCTGATCGTGGTCGGTGCCGGCTACATCGGCCTGGAACTGGGCATCGCCTACCGCAAGCTGGGGGTCGAGGTCAGCGTGGTCGAAGCGCGCGAGCGGATCCTGCCAACCTACGATGCCGAATTGACCTTGCCTGTAGCCGAGTCACTCAAGGCGCTGGGCCTCAAGCTTTACCTCAAGCACAGTGTCGAAGGTTACAGCGAGGCTACCCAGACCTTGCAGGTACGCACGCCGGACGGCGAACAGATGGAACTGCAGGCCGACCAGGTGCTGGTCGCGGTCGGTCGCCGCCCGCGCACTCAGGGCTTCAACCTGGAAACCCTGGCCTTGAAGATGAACGGCCCGGCGATCGCAATCGACAACCGTTGCCTGACCAGCATGCGCAATGTCTGGGCGATCGGCGACCTGACCGGCGAACCGATGCTCGCACACCGGGCCATGGCCCAGGGCGAGATGGTTGCCGAGCTGATTGCCGGCAAGCACCGCGAGTTCAACCCCACCGCCATCGCCGCCGTGTGCTTTACCGACCCGGAACTGGTGGTGGCCGGCACGACACCGGAGGCGGCGCAGCAAGCGGGCCTGGATTGTCTGGTGGCACAGTTCCCCTTCGCAGCCAATGGCCGGTCGATGACGCTGGAATCCAAAAGCGGC
Source organism: Pseudomonas sp. LS1212 (assembly GCF_024741815.1). NCBI lineage: Bacteria > Pseudomonadati > Pseudomonadota > Gammaproteobacteria > Pseudomonadales > Pseudomonadaceae > Pseudomonas > Pseudomonas sp. LS1212. The sequence continues at coordinate 1,604,237 of NZ_CP102951.1, read as the reverse complement.
TTCGTGCGCGTGGTCGCGCGTCGGGACAACCATCTGATCCTGGGCTGGCAAGCCGTCGGGGTCGGGGTCTCGGAGCTGTCGACGGCCTTTGCCCAATCGTTGGAGATGGGCGCAACGCTTGAAGATGTCGCCGGTACCATCCATGCCCACCCTACCCTGGGTGAAGCGGTACAGGAAGCGGCGTTGCGCGCATTGGGGCATGCGTTGCACCTCTAGGTTGAGGTTGTCTGCCTGATCACACGAGGCCCGCCAATATGGCGGGCCTTGTGCGTTTCAGACTCCACTCGGTCTCCTGATCGCGGGATGCATTCCTTTGCTGTGCGTGGGGAACGAAAAACAGCAGTGCACGACTGAGTTTATGTCCGAAAACCCGAATCAACGCCGATCTTTGCCGCTGCCGCAGGCTCGGTGCGCCGCTGCGACGCTGGAGTCCCGCAGGGGCTCCCCCGGCGGTCTTGAGATCTTGCGCCCGCTAACGCGCGCGAGCGTCGCAACGGCGCACCGAGCCAGCGGCAGCGGCAGCGGCAGCGGCTACAGCATCGGTGTCGCTTGGAGTTTTTGCGGGGCAAAAACAAAACCCCATCTGCTTACGCAGATGGGGTTTCGGAATTTGATCTTGACGATGACCTACTCTCACATGGGGAAACCCCACACTACCATCGGCGATGCATCGTTTCACTGCTGAGTTCGGGATGGGATCAGGTGGTTCCAATGCTCTATGGTCGTCAAGAAATTCTGGTGCCAGGCCGTCTTGCGACGTCTTGGCGAATCGGGTATGTGATGATTTGTGCGTCGCAAACTTTCGGTTCGTTTCGTCTTCACTACCGCAATTTGGCCCTGCTCTTTACAGGAGCAGCAAATTGCTTGGGTGTTATATGGTCAAGCCTCACGGGCAATTAGTATTGGTTAGCTCAACGCCTCACAGCGCTTACACACCCAACCTATCAACGTCGTAGTCTTCGACGGCCCTTCAGGGAGCTCAAGGCTCCAGTGAGATCTCATCTTGAGGCTAGTTTCCCGCTTAGATGCTTTCAGCGGTTATCTATTCCGAACATAGCTACCCGGCAATGCCACTGGCGTGACAACCGGAACACCAGAGGTTCGTCCACTCCGGTCCTCTCGTACTAGGAGCAGCCCCTCTCAAATCTCAAACGTCCACGGCAGATAGGGACCGAACTGTCTCACGACGTTCTAAACCCAGCTCGCGTACCACTTTAAATGGCGAACAGCCATACCCTTGGGACCGGCTTCAGCCCCAGGATGTGATGAGCCGACATCGAGGTGCCAAACACCGCCGTCGATATGAACTCTTGGGCGGTATCAGCCTGTTATCCCCGGAGTACCTTTTATCCGTTGAGCGATGGCCCTTCCATACAGAACCACCGGATCACTAAGACCTACTTTCGTACCTGCTCGACGTGTCTGTCTCGCAGTCAAGCGCGCTTTTGCCTTTATACTCTACGACCGATTTCCGACCGGTCTGAGCGCACCTTCGTACTCCTCCGTTACTCTTTAGGAGGAGACCGCCCCAGTCAAACTACCCACCATACACTGTCCTCGATCCGGATAACGGACCTGAGTTAGAACCTCAAAGTTGCCAGGGTGGTATTTCAAGGATGGCTCCACGCGAACTGGCGTCCACGCTTCAAAGCCTCCCACCTATCCTACACAAGCAAATTCAAAGTCCAGTGCAAAGCTATAGTAAAGGTTCACGGGGTCTTTCCGTCTAGCCGCGGATACACTGCATCTTCACAGCGATTTCAATTTCACTGAGTCTCGGGTGGAGACAGCGCCGCCATCGTTACGCCATTCGTGCAGGTCGGAACTTACCCGACAAGGAATTTCGCTACCTTAGGACCGTTATAGTTACGGCCGCCGTTTACCGGGGCTTCGATCAAGAGCTTCGCGTTAGCTAACCCCATCAATTAACCTTCCGGCACCGGGCAGGCGTCACACCCTATACGTCCACTTTCGTGTTTGCAGAGTGCTGTGTTTTTAATAAACAGTCGCAGCGGCCTGGTATCTTCGACCGGCATGAGCTTACGCAGTAAATGCTTCACCCTCACCGGCGCACCTTCTCCCGAAGTTACGGTGCCATTTTGCCTAGTTCCTTCACCCGAGTTCTCTCAAGCGCCTTGGTATTCTCTACCCAACCACCTGTGTCGGTTTGGGGTACGGTTCCTGGTTACCTGAAGCTTAGAAGCTTTTCTTGGAAGCATGGCATCAACCACTTCGCGCTCTAATGAGCACTCGTCATCAGCTCTCGGCCTTGAACCCCCGGATTTACCTAAGAGTCCAGCCTACCACCTTAAACTTGGACAACCAACGCCAAGCTGGCCTAGCCTTCTCCGTCCCTCCATCGCAATAACCAGAAGTACAGGAATATTAACCTGTTTTCCATCGACTACGCTTTTCAGCCTCGCCTTAGGGACCGACTAACCCTGCGTCGATTAACGTTGCGCAGGAAACCTTGGTCTTTCGGCGTGGGTGTTTTTCACACCCATTGTCGTTACTCATGTCAGCATTCGCACTTCTGATACCTCCAGCCAGCTTCTCAACTGACCTTCACAGGCTTACAGAACGCTCCTCTACCGCATCACCCTAAGGTGATACCCGTAGCTTCGGTGTATGGTTTGAGCCCCGTTACATCTTCCGCGCAGGCCGACTCGACTAGTGAGCTATTACGCTTTCTTTAAAGGGTGGCTGCTTCTAAGCCAACCTCCTAGCTGTCTAAGCCTTCCCACATCGTTTCCCACTTAACCATAACTTTGGGACCTTAGCTGACGGTCTGGGTTGTTTCCCTTTTCACGACGGACGTTAGCACCCGCCGTGTGTCTCCCATGCTCGGCACTTGTAGGTATTCGGAGTTTGCATCGGTTTGGTAAGTCGGGATGACCCCCTAGCCGAAACAGTGCTCTACCCCCTACAGTGATACATGAGGCGCTACCTAAATAGCTTTCGAGGAGAACCAGCTATCTCCGAGCTTGATTAGCCTTTCACTCCGATCCACAGGTCATCCGCTAACTTTTCAACGGTAGTCGGTTCGGTCCTCCAGTCAGTGTTACCTAACCTTCAACCTGCCCATGGATAGATCGCCCGGTTTCGGGTCTATACCCAGCGACTAAACGCCCTATTAAGACTCGCTTTCGCTACGCCTCCCCTATTCGGTTAAGCTCGCCACTGAATATAAGTCGCTGACCCATTATACAAAAGGTACGCAGTCACAGAACAAGTCTGCTCCCACTGCTTGTACGCATACGGTTTCAGGATCTATTTCACTCCCCTCTCCGGGGTTCTTTTCGCCTTTCCCTCACGGTACTAGTTCACTATCGGTCAGTCAGTAGTATTTAGCCTTGGAGGATGGTCCCCCCATATTCAGACAAAGTTTCTCGTGCTCCGTCCTACTCGATTTCATTGACAAGAGATTTTCGCGTACAGGGCTATCACCCACTATGGCCGCACTTTCCAGAGCGTTCCGCTAATCTCAAATCAACTTAAGGGCTAATCCCCGTTCGCTCGCCACTACTAAGGGAATCTCGGTTGATTTCTTTTCCTCAGGGTACTTAGATGTTTCAGTTCCCCTGGTTCGCCTCTTGCACCTATGTATTCAGTACAAGATAACCATCTTGTGATGGCTGGGTTCCCCCATTCAGACATCTCCGGATCACAGTCTGTTTGCCGACTCCCCGAAGCTTTTCGCAGGCTACCACGTCTTTCATCGCCTCTGACTGCCAAGGCATCCACCGTATGCGCTTCTTCACTTGACCATATAACCCCAAGCAATCTGGTTATACTGTGAAGACGACATTCGCCGAAAATTCGCGATTAAACTCACAAATTTTACCTTAGCCTGAATAAACACCAGTGAAAGTGCTATCCAGTCTATCTTTCTATCACATACCCAAATTTTTAAAGAACGATCTAATCAAAAGACTAGAAATCAACATTCAAAGTGAATGCTCATTTCTAAGCTTTTCGAAGCAGTTTATGGTGGAGCCAAGCGGGATCGAACCGCTGACCTCCTGCGTGCAAGGCAGGCGCTCTCCCAGCTGAGCTATGGCCCCATAACAAAATTGGTGGGTCTGGGCAGATTCGAACTGCCGACCTCACCCTTATCAGGGGTGCGCTCTAACCAACTGAGCTACAGACCCAATTTCGAGCTTGTAACTGTTAGCTTGGCGCTATCAGCCTGGAGCTTAAAGCTGCTTCTATCGTCTTCTTCAATGAATCAAGCAATTCGTGTGGGAGCTTATAAGACAGCTGATGTCTTCGATTAAGGAGGTGATCCAGCCGCAGGTTCCCCTACGGCTACCTTGTTACGACTTCACCCCAGTCATGAATCACACCGTGGTAACCGTCCTCCCGAAGGTTAGACTAGCTACTTCTGGTGCAACCCACTCCCATGGTGTGACGGGCGGTGTGTACAAGGCCCGGGAACGTATTCACCGCGACATTCTGATTCGCGATTACTAGCGATTCCGACTTCACGCAGTCGAGTTGCAGACTGCGATCCGGACTACGATCGGTTTTTTGAGATTAGCTCCACCTCGCGGCTTGGCGACCCTCTGTACCGACCATTGTAGCACGTGTGTAGCCCAGGCCGTAAGGGCCATGATGACTTGACGTCATCCCCACCTTCCTCCGGTTTGTCACCGGCAGTCTCCTTAGAGTGCCCACCATAATGTGCTGGTAACTAAGGACAAGGGTTGCGCTCGTTACGGGACTTAACCCAACATCTCACGACACGAGCTGACGACAGCCATGCAGCACCTGTCTCAATGTTCCCGAAGGCACCAATCCATCTCTGGAAAGTTCATTGGATGTCAAGGCCTGGTAAGGTTCTTCGCGTTGCTTCGAATTAAACCACATGCTCCACCGCTTGTGCGGGCCCCCGTCAATTCATTTGAGTTTTAACCTTGCGGCCGTACTCCCCAGGCGGTCAACTTAATGCGTTAGCTGCGCCACTAAAATCTCAAGGATTCCAACGGCTAGTTGACATCGTTTACGGCGTGGACTACCAGGGTATCTAATCCTGTTTGCTCCCCACGCTTTCGCACCTCAGTGTCAGTATGAGCCCAGGTGGTCGCCTTCGCCACTGGTGTTCCTTCCTATATCTACGCATTTCACCGCTACACAGGAAATTCCACCACCCTCTGCCCTACTCTAGCTCGCCAGTTTTGGATGCAGTTCCCAGGTTGAGCCCGGGGATTTCACATCCAACTTAACGAACCACCTACGCGCGCTTTACGCCCAGTAATTCCGATTAACGCTTGCACCCTCTGTATTACCGCGGCTGCTGGCACAGAGTTAGCCGGTGCTTATTCTGTCGGTAACGTCAAAACATCAACGTATTAGGTTAATGCCCTTCCTCCCAACTTAAAGTGCTTTACAATCCGAAGACCTTCTTCACACACGCGGCATGGCTGGATCAGGCTTTCGCCCATTGTCCAATATTCCCCACTGCTGCCTCCCGTAGGAGTCTGGACCGTGTCTCAGTTCCAGTGTGACTGATCATCCTCTCAGACCAGTTACGGATCGTCGCCTTGGTGAGCCTTTACCCCACCAACTAGCTAATCCGACCTAGGCTCATCTGATAGCGTGAGGTCCGAAGATCCCCCACTTTCTCCCATAGGACGTATGCGGTATTAGCGTCCGTTTCCGAACGTTATCCCCCACTATCAGGCAGATTCCTAGGCATTACTCACCCGTCCGCCGCTCGCCACCAGGTACAAGTACCCGTGCTGCCGCTCGACTTGCATGTGTTAGGCCTGCCGCCAGCGTTCAATCTGAGCCATGATCAAACTCTTCAGTTCAATACTGCTTGGGTTTTGAGAAAACCCTAAACTTGGCTCAGCAATCTCAAAATGAACTATATGATTACTCATGTAGCCACTTGTGATGCTGATAATCTTTCTGACTATCAGTCTGAGCTCACAAGCACCCACACGAATTGCTTGATTCAGTTGTTAAAGAGCGGTTGGTTGATTCTTTCGTCTCAACCGAGGCGCGAATTCTACGCTTTCCTCTGTCTCTGTCAAGCGTTTATTTTCAGAAGTTTTTCGATTTTCTCGTTTAACTTCAAGCACTTGACTCGCTTCGATCACTCGTCAGCGGGAGGCGAATTCTACAGCGTTTCAAACCGCTGTCAACCACCTTTTTCCACCACCTTCGATCGGAAGATCGAAGCGGCTTCTTCGCTGCTTACTTCGGTTAACTCTTTGATTCTCAAGGAGTTTTCCGTTTCGTCTGCGCCGGAAGTGGGGCGAATTATAGAGAGATCCACAGGGGCGTCAAGGGTTAATTCAAAGCCCCTTGAAATTAGCCTTTTATAGCCCGAAAACACAACTACTTGGCTCAGCGACCCTCAGCGTTCCCGTCAACCGGATGGATCAATAGATAGCTGTCGACGGCGGCACCTACAGTAGGAAAAAACGCCTGTTCGCCAAGCCGCGCGAACAGCCCGATTCGCTTGAGCTTGTCCTTGACGGGATCCTTCATTTCGGCAACGCACAACTCGATGTCAGCCGCCTGCAAGGTTTCGATCAATTCGGCCAGCATGTCGGCGGAGGTCACGTCCACGCTGGTGACCGGTTCCGCCGCCACTACCAGCCAACGCACTGGCGTAGGAGATACGGCCACTGCATCCAGCACTCGGTCATGGAACAGCTCGGCGTTGGCGAAGAACAAGGGGGCGTCCCAGCGAAACAGAACCAGCCCGGGGATCAGGCGCGCGTCGGGATAGCGCTTGATGTCATGGTAGCCCTTGATACCCTCGACGCGTCCAAGCACCGCGCAATACGGACGCCAGCCATCCCACAGGAATTCGATGACGGCAATCACGATCGCAAGGCCGATGCCCTCAATCGCGCCGAACACGGCCACGCCGACCGTACAGGCGATTGATAGCCAGAACTCCCAGCGCTGGATGCGATAAATTCGCCGCAGGTCACTGACCTCGATCAAGCCAATGGCCGATGCAATCACCACCGCAGCCAGTGCGCTGGTAGGTAGATGTTGCAGCAGGTTGGGCGCTACCAGCAGCAGCAAGGCCACGGCAAGCGCGCCGACAACGCCGGTCAGCTGGGTTCTGGCCCCTGCCGCTTCGGCCACGGGCGTACGCGACGAACTGCTGGAGATGGGAAAGCCCTGAAAGAATCCGGCGGCGAGGTTGGCGATGCCAAGCCCCACCATCTCCTGGTTCGGGTCGACATAGGTGCGGGTCCGCGCCGCATAGACACGCGAGAGTACGCTGGTGTCGGCGAACGAGATAAGGGCCACGGCGCAACCGCCGATCAGGACGGGGACGATATCGGTGGTGTTGATCCAGGGGATGGCGAACCCGGGCAGGCCTTGCGGGAGGGAGCCGAGGACCGACACTCCGGCGCGCGCGGCAAGGTCCAGCACACCAACGGCGACGGTCGCGCCTGCCACGGCGATCAGGATGCCTGGCAGGCGCTTGTAGCCCTTGAGCAGCAGGATTACCGCCAGGGTGGCAGCACCGACCATGAACGTGGTCCAGTTGGTCTTTCCCTCCATCACCGCTGTGGCGATGGCCCACAGGTTTCTCAGCGGTCCGTCGGTTTCGATCGATAAGCCGAAGAGCTTGGGCAGTTGGCTGATCAATACGGTCAGCGCTATCCCGTTCATGTACCCGTAGCGGATCGGTTTGGATAGAAGCTCGGTGACAAAGCCAAGACGCGCCACCCCGGCCAGGATGCATACCGTCCCCGATACGATTGCCATCATGCCCGCAAGGGCAACCGCGCGTTGCGGATCGCCGCCGGAGAGTGGCAGGACGACGGCGAGGATGACCGCCACCAATGAGGAGTCCGGGCCCAGCACGAGAATCCGGCTAGGCCCGAACAACGCGTAAGCGAGTAGCGGGATGATGGTCGCGTAGAGGCCATAGATGCCGGGGAGGCCTGAAGCTTGTGCGTAGGCGATACCGACAGGCACCAGCATGGTGGTCAGCACCAGTCCGGCCATGATGTCGTGCCGCAACCAGGCCGTTTGGTATCCGCGCAGCGTCTGCAGCCCCGGCATCCAGTGCCCCCAACCGGTCTGATCACCCGCCTTCACTCGCCGTGCAATCCGACCCGGCTCCGGGAGGGGGGGCGAAGCATTGGAATCGCTCATAAAACCGTGGCCCCCTTGGTGGGCAGCACAGATGCGTTTGAGAAAGGCATTTGCGCTCTGAAGTGCTGAAAAGCAGCATAGCTGTCCCCTCGTTCCCACGCGCCGCAAAGGAATGCAGTGGCAGACGCGCAGCAAAGAGACGCAGAGCGTCAGGAGAGGCATTCCCACGAGCGTGGGAACGAGAAGTAGCGTCAGGCAAGCCCGGTTTGGCCGGCCCCCCTCGTCTTCGTGGTCACGAGATTGGACTACGCTTCACAAGCCAGTTTTTGATCAAGAAATGCCGCCGACCACGGGTCAGCTTCTGTGAAGCAATCGTGGCCACGCTGTTTTCCAGAGACCTTCATGGGGCATGGGCATGGGCATGGGCATAACCGGCTTGTCTGTCGCCTTTGTGGCGGGTGCCCTGGCCCTGCTTGTCGGCTGCGGCGAAGAGCCGGCCACCCTGGCGCGGCAGGTCCCGGATGTCACGGTCATGACCGTCACCGCGCGCGATACCCCGGTGACCTTCGAATTTGTCGCCCAGACCCAGAGCTCCCGCGAGGTGGAAATCCGCGCCCGTGTCGCCGGCTTCCTGGAAAAACGGCTCTACACCGAAGGCGAGTTGGTCAAGGCCGGGCAAGTCATGTTCCAGATGGACCGCAAACCTTTCGAGGCGGCCCTGCTGTCGGCCAAGGGGCAACTGGCCCAGCAACAGGCGCGCTGGGAAGTGGCCAAGGCAACCCTGGCCCGTGTCCGCCCCCTGGCGAAACAGAACGCGGTCAGCCAGATGGATCTGGACACCGCCGTCGGCGACGAGCGCCAGACCCGCGCCGCCGTACTCGCCGCCGAGGGTGTCGTGCGCACCGAGCAACTGAACCTCGGTTACACCACTATCACCTCTCCCCTCACCGGCCTTTCAAGCTTTGCCAAAAAGCAGGAAGGCAGTTACGTGACGCCAGGCGAGCAGGGACTGCTGACGACCGTGTCACAAATGGATCCTATCTACATCAACTTCAGCCTCTCGGAAAACGAGACGCTGAAGCACCGCGACGAGGTGGCTTCCGGGCGTCTGAAGTTCCCGCCCAATAACGACTTTGTCGTCGAAGTGGTGCTGGCCGACGGCACAGTGGTACCTGACCGCGGCCGCCTCAACTTTACAGCGCCCTCTTTCAGCCAGGAAACCGGTACCTTTCTGGTCCGGGCGGTTGTCGCCAACCCGAATGGCCTGATGCGTCCCGGACAGTTCGTGCGGGCACTGGCCAAGGGAGCGTCCCGACCAAATGCCATCCTGGTGCCGCAGAAGGCTGTCCTGGAGGGTGCCAAGAGCCATTTCGTGTGGGTGATCGATGCACAAGGCAAGCCCGAGCAACGCATTGTCGAGGTGGGTGATTGGCAGGGCAATGACTGGTTTATCACCCAGGGCCTGCAAGCCGGCGAGCGCATAGTGGTCGATGGTGCGATCAGGGTCACGTCTGGAGGGCCGCTGAATATCATCGAGGCGCCTGCGCCAGCGACTGTAGGCGGAGCGCCGACGCAACCGCCTAAAACCAGCCCGCCGGCTAAAGATACCGGGCACAGCCCATGAGCATTTCACACTACTGTATCGATCGGCCCATCTTCGCCTCGGTGATCTCCATCATCATCACCCTGGCCGGTGCAGTGGCCATGGTCCAACTGCCGGTCGCCCAGTACCCGGACATCACGCCGCCGCAAATCACGGTTGCCGCCACCTACCCGGGGGCCGATGCGCAGGTCGTGGCCAATAACGTGGCGGCGCCCATCGAGCAGCAGGTCAACGGCGCCGACAACATGATCTACATGAACTCGTCGAGTTCGGCGACGGGCAACATGACCCTCAACGTCTTCTTCGAGATTGGCACCGACCCCGCCCTGGCCCAGGTCGACGTGCAGAACCGGGTCAACCTGGCCTTGCCGCAACTGCCCTCTGCCGTCCAGAGCCAGGGTATACAGGTGCAGAAGAAGTCCTCGGCGTTCATGATGGTCCTCGCCGTGTACTCCGCCGGCGACCGCTATGACAGCACCTACGTCGCCAACTACGCCAACCTCTACATTCTCGATGCGATCAAACGCATCCCCGGTGCCAACCAGGCCAGCATTTTCGGCACCCCGGATTACGCCATGCGGATCTGGCTCAAGCCCGACCGCATGGCCCAGCTGGGCATCACCGCCGCCGACGTGCAGAAAGCCGTGGCCAACCAGAACCAGCAGTTCGCGGTCGGCCGCGTCGGTCAATCGCCCACGGGCCAGCCCGTGGAGCAGTCCTTTGCCGTGACCACCAAGGGCCGTCTGACCGAACCTGCGGAATTCGAGAACATCATCCTGCGCGCCAGCAAGGACGGCGCGGCGATCGTTCGCCTCAAGGACATCGGGCGGGCCGAGCTCGGCCAGAAAGACTACTCCCTGCGCAGCACCTACCAGGGACGTCCGGCAACAATGATCGCCGTGTATCAGCAGCCCGGCGCGAACGCCCTCGACGTCTCTGCGGCGGTCACCTCGACCCTGGCGCAAATGAAAACGACCTTTCCCGAGGGGATCGAATACAAGATCGTGATGGACACGACCGCGTTTACCCGTGCGTCGATCTCTGAGGTGATACACACCTTCTTCGAAGCCCTGGTGCTGGTCGTGGTGGTGGTTTACATCTTCCTGCAGAGCCTGCGTGCCACCCTGATCCCGGTGCTGGCGGTGCCGGTGTCCATCGTCGGGACCTTCATCGGCATGTCGGCCCTGGGGTTTTCCGTGAACATGCTGACGCTGTTCGGCATGGTCCTGGCGATCGGCATCGTGGTGGACGATGCCATCGTGGTGATCGAGAACGTCGAACGCAACATGCAGGTGCACAAGATGCCACCCAAGGAAGCCGCCAAACGGGCCATGGATGAAGTGGCAGGCCCGGTGGTGGCCATCGTGCTGGTGTTGTGTGCGGTGTTTATCCCCGTGGCGTTCATGGGCGGTATCACCGGCCAACTCTACAAGCAGTTCGCCATCACCATCGCCATCTCCGTGGTGATTTCCGGCGTGGTGGCGCTGACGTTGTCGCCGGCCCTGGCAGCGCTGCTGCTCAAGCCCCAGCATGGTGAAAAGAACAGATTCTTCCGCTGGTTCGAACGGAGCTTCGAACGCATGACCGAAGGCTACTCCCGCTCGGTGGCCTTCATGATCAAGCGTTTCGTGCTGGCGTTGTTGCTCTTTGCCGGCATGATTGTGCTGATCCTGTTGATGGCGCAGCGCATTCCCGGCGCCTTCCTGCCGCCGGAAGACCAGGGCTATCTGCTGGGCGCCGTGATCATGCCCGATGCCGCCAGCCTGGATCGCACCGGTGCGGTCGGCAAAGTGGCCAGTGACTTCTTCATGGCCAATGAAGCCGTCGAGGGCGTTGCCATCGTCAACGGCTACAGCCTGCTCGACGGCCAGAACAAGAACAATGCCGGGACCTTCTTCGTGGGGTTCAAGGATTTCGAAAAGCGCTACAAGGACTCGGACACCATCAGCGAACAAAGCGCCCCGGCCGTCATCCGGGCATCTGCCAAGGCCTTCTCTCAGATCCAGGAGGGCATCATCCTGCCCGTCAATCCGCCCTCCATTCCCGGCCTGGGCACCACCGGCGGCATGGAGGTGTGGGTCCAGAGTAAGGGGGACGCCACCACCGACCAATTGGCCGAGATGGTCGCAAACCTTTTGGCAAAAGCCAGGCAGCGCCCGGAGCTGGGCGCCATTACCTCAACCTTCAACGCGTACTCCCGGCAATTGCTGGTCGACGTGGATCGAGAAAAGGCCGAGACGCTGGGCGTGCCGGTGGAAGACGTCTACAGCACCATGCAAACCATGTTCGGCTCCCTGTACGTTTCCCAATTCAACAAATTCAGCCGTTTGTGGCAGGTCATCCTGCAGGCCGAGCCCAGCTATCGCCTCAAGGCCGACGATCTGCAACAGATCTACGTACGCAGCAAAAACCTTGAGATGGTGCCGCTCAAGGCCCTGCTGACCACCCGCTACGTCACCGGGCCCGATCTGCTGACGCGCTTCAACAACTTCCCGGCGGTCAAGCTCACCGCCAACGCGGCACCTGGCTACAGCTCCGGGCAAGCGCTCCAGGCCCTGGAGCAAGTGAGCGCCGAGATCATGACCATCGACTATGCCCTGGCCTTGAGTGGCGAGGCATTCGAGGAGAAAAAGAGCGGCGGCACCTCCTCCCGGGTGTTCGTTTTTGGCCTGGTCATGGTCTTCCTGATCCTGGCGGCCCAGTACGAGAAGTGGTCCCTGCCCGTAGGCGTACTGCTGGCGGTGCCCTTTGCGATATTCGGCGCCATGCTCGCCGTCTTGCTCCGGGGGTTGAGCAATGACGTGTATTTCCAGATCGGCCTGACCATGCTGGTGGCCCTGGCGGCAAAGAACGCCATCCTGATCTTCGAGTTCGCGGTGCTGAACCGGGAAAGCGGAATGTCTGCCTACGATGCCGCGATGACCGCCGCCAGGGAGCGCCTGCGGCCTATCGTGATGACGTCCCTGGCATTCATCCTGGGCTGCGTTCCGCTGGCCATTGCCGTCGGTGCATCCGAAAACAGCCGTCACTCCATCGGCACGGGGGTGATTGGCGGGATGTTGGCGGCGACAGTGATCGCGATTTTCTTCATCCCGCTGTTCTACTACTTGGTGGAGCGAATGTCCGGGAAAATGGGAGGCGCCCCCCAGCCCGTTCAGCCGGACGACTCGACACCGGTGCCGCAGATACCCAGCGGTGCAGCGCAAGACCAGCAGGAGGGGCAATGAGATGCGCACCTGCCCCCTGTCACTGTGGCTGTGCCTGGTTCTGGCGGGCTGCATGCTGGGCCCGGACTACCAGCGCCCGGAAATAGATACTCCCGCGGCCTATCGCTATGCGGACCAGGAGGCCAGGGATCTATCCAATACACTGTGGTGGGAGCAATTCCAGGACCCCGTCCTCAATGACCTGATCCGCACGGCATTGCTGGAGAACAAGGACGTGCGGATCGCCGCTGCACGGGTAGAGGAATTCCAGGGCCGCTACGGCGAGGTGCGTTCGCGGATGTTTCCACAAATGGGGGCCGATGCGCAGGGTCAACGGTCCCGGGCGGCCCGAGACAACGGCCCGGTCCCCCTCGATTCGTCCATCGATCCCATTTTCAACAATTACCAGGCCATTCTCAGCGCCAGCTGGGAGCTGGATATCTGGGGCCGATTGCGGCGCCTGAATGAAGCCGCCCGAGCCGAACTCTTTGCCACCGAGCAAGGACGCCGCACCGTGATACTGAGCCTGGTAGCGTCGGTGGCATCGAGTTACGTGACCCTGCGCGATCTGGACCGGGAGCTGGAAATTGCCCGCACCACCGCCAAGGTACGGGGCGACTCCTACGAAATATTCAAACTGCGCTTCGGCGCCAGCGTCATCTCCGAAATGGAATTGGCCCAGAACCAATCGGAGTACGAGCGTGCCCTGGCCGCCGTACCGCAATTCGAATCCCTGGTCGCGCAACAGGAAAACGCGCTGGCCGTGCTGCTTGGGCGCAACCCGGGGCCCATCATACGAGGGCGCGAGCTGGCCCGGTTGACGCTGCCATCGGTGCCTGCCGGCTTACCTTCGGATTTGCTGGAGCGGCGACCCGATCTGCGCCAGGCCGAGCTGAACCTGATTGCAGCCAATGCCCGGATCGGCGCGGCCAAGGCCCTGTACTTCCCGACCATTTCCCTGACCGGGCTGCTCGGTTCGGTCAGCAACCAACTCTCGGACCTGTTCACCGGGCCGGCCGAAACCTGGTCTTATGGTGTCGCGGCGAGCATGCCGATCTTCACGGCCGGCGGTATTGCCGGGCAGGTGCAACAAGCAGAAGCCTTTCAACAACAAGCCCTGCTGACCTACCAGCAAGCCATTGAGTCGGCCTTCAGGGATGTGGAGAACGCCCTGGTCGCATCGAGCAAAACCCGCGAACAGTTGGCCTCCGAGGCAAAACAGGTCGAGGCGCTGCGTACCTACGCCCGGTTGGCGCGGCTGCGTTACGACAACGGCTACACCAGCTACATTGAGGTGCTGGACGCCGAACGCAGCCTGTTCGACGCCGAGTTGAATTACACCCGCACACAGGGCTCGGTGTTCACAGCCATGATCGATCTGTACAAGGCGACCGGTGGCGGTTGGGTGAGCAAGGCTGACGACCTGACGGGCAGCGGGCGTGCCGAGGTTTCAAACGCACCTGGAGGCTGAGCAATGGCGAAGAAAAAACGTGATCGTGCAACGCTTGATCCTGCCGCACAACCAGAGCAGAAGCTCAGCCGCAAGGACTATGAGAAACAGCTCGAAAAGCTGCACGTCGAACTGGTCAAGTTGCAGCAATGGGTGGTCGCCACCGGGGCCAAGGTCGTGGTGGTACTCGAAGGCCGCGACGGTGCGGGCAAGGGCGGCACCATCAAGGCACTGACCGAACGCGTCAGCCCGCGGATTTTCCGCGTCGTGGCATTACCGGCGCCGACCGACCGGGAAAAAAGCCAGATGTACCTGCAGCGCTATATGCCACATTTTCCGGCGGCCGGTGAAGTGGTGATCTTTGACCGCAGCTGGTACAACCGTGCGGGCGTCGAGCGGGTCATGGAGTTTTGCGACGCAAGCCAAGTGCGCAATTTCCTCGAACTGACGCCCAGTTTCGAACGCCTTATGGTCAACTCCGGCACCCTCCTGTTCAAGTACTGGCTGGAAGTCAGCCCGCAAGAGCAGACGCGACGCCTCGAAGACCGCATCACCGACGGCCGCAAGACCTGGAAGCTGTCGCCCATGGACATCCGCTCCTATGATCGCTGGGACGACTATAGCCGGGCCCGGGACGAGATGTTCGAAGCCACCGATACCGAATGGGCCCCCTGGTATGTCGCCCGTTCGGAAGACAAGAAACGCGTGCGGCTGAACCTGCTCACTCACCTGCTGGAGCACATCCCCTACAAGAAGATCAAGCAACCCAGGATCAAGCTGCCCAAACGCAAGATC
The DNA here is from genome assembly GCF_024741815.1 of Pseudomonas sp. LS1212. NCBI lineage: Bacteria > Pseudomonadati > Pseudomonadota > Gammaproteobacteria > Pseudomonadales > Pseudomonadaceae > Pseudomonas > Pseudomonas sp. LS1212. The sequence goes on along the minus strand of NZ_CP102951.1, from coordinate 1,589,107 downwards.
GGTGATTACAAGGCAACCGATTACCCCTTCAAATACATTGCCGAACCCTTCTGAGGCCCCTCGCCGCAAGGCGAGGGAGTCCGAACGGGCGCTTTGCCACACTGTGCTTAGCGAATGCTCGCGCCCGCCATGGACTCCGGCGACCACTGAGCAGTCGACAGCGGTTCGATGTACTTGATACCGCCGTGAGGGCCTACCACACCATTGATGTTGTAAGTGCCGAGCGCCAGATCATAAGTCATGAAAGGTGTGGCATCCGGAACCTGCTTGTCATAGCTCTGGCTGAGGAAGGCGAAGGAGCCACGGTAGAGCTGGCCACGCGCGTCGTACTGGTCGGAGGCCAGAGCGGCCCAGCTGTCTTCATCCAGGTAGAAGCGGCGTTTCTGGTAGATGTGCCGTGCGCCCGCCTTGAGGTTGCCCTCCACGACCCAGACGCGATGTTTCTCCCAGCGCACGAAATCGGGTGCGAGGTGGTTGGGGGTGGTCAGCGACTTGGGATCCTGGGCGTAGGTCAGCTTGTAGGTGTTGTAGGGCACGATCATTTCTTGCTTGCCCAAAAGCTTCCAGTCGTAACGATCCAGTGCGCGGGCGGTATGGGGGTTAGGCGTATCGTAGGCCAGGATCGATACCAGTTTGACGCGGCGCTGGCCAGGCAGGTACTGCCAGCCTCGACCCGGCTGCTGCGTCGGGTTGACGGCGTTTTTAAGCATGATCGACTCGCCGGCCCGGCGCGCAGGACCGGTGTAGGACAACTTCATCTGATGGTAAATTTCAGAGTTATCGATGGGCTTCGACAAGTTTTCGTACATCGGGAAGGAAATGAACGCCTCGCCGGTGACAACCAGGCTCGGTACGCCAGCCGAGTCGACGTTCCAGGAGTCGTACCTGGAATTGATGCTGACCCCCTGGTAGCGCAGCAAGAAGTTCCACATCGCCTCGGCGCCCGATTGCGGGATCGGGAACAGCACGCCGGGCAGTGCGTTGTCGATGGCCAACCCGCCTTCGAGGGACTTGGCGGCGGTGGCATTCCTGCGGCTGTTGTTCAGTACCGCCTGCGGCAGTGCTGCGGTGCGGTGGGTCGGATACACGTCGATGCGGTAGCTTGGGTAGCGCTTGGCCAACTCCACCGTGGTGGCAGTGAGCATGCCCTTGTACTGGTCGACGTTCTTGCCATTGATCACCAGCAGCGGTTTTTCGCCGGCAAAAGGGTCCGGCCGCATGCTATCGCCCGTCTTGAAGCTGGCCGGAGCGGTCGTCAAACCGCCGTCATAGGCTGGAATGGAGCCATCGGCATTACCAGCCTTTTCAGCACCCACCAGGGTCAGGCTGGCGCCCAGTTTGGCTGCTTCCTGACTCGACACGGACGCCTGAGCATCAATGGCCAGCGCCATGACCAGCGAAGCAGCCAGTAGGCTTTTCACGAATTTCATTTTGTTATTCTCCTGCTTAGTGGGCTAAGCATTCGACTGGCTCAATCGCCAGAAGCTTTTATAGTGATGACATTAAGGAGTCCTCATCCGGTGCGCTTTTCATTTGACGTCAGTTACTTTGCTATTGATGACAGTTTTGATGCTATCCGAGTCGGCATAGCCCTCCCCCGACCAGGAAAAAAGGCCCCGCCCAGATAACAGGGCCTTTTGACCAGTACGCTCGATTTGCAGCGCTTACCGAGACAACTCGTTTTCCCGGATCAGCTTCTTGTTGATCTTGCCGACACTGGTTTTGGGGATATCGGCAACGAATCTGATCTGCCTGGGAATCGCCCACTTGTTGATACGGCCGCTTTCAACATACTGATGCAGATGGGCCTCCAGCACTTTGGAGTCAACCTCTTCTCCCGGCGCGCACACCACCAGGGCCACGGGACGTTCACCCCACTGCGGGTCAGGAATGCCCACCACCGCAACCGAAGCGACGGCCGGGTGTTCGCTGATCAGGCTCTCCAATTCCAGCGAGCTGATCCACTCCCCGCCCGTCTTGATGACGTCTTTGATCCGGTCCTTGATCTCCACCACACCCAGGGCATCGATCGAGGCGATGTCGCCGGTGTGCATCCAACCGTCCTCCCAGAGCTGCGCGCCTTGCTCGGGCTCCTTCAGGTAGCCTTGGGTCAACCAGGGCGCACGCACCACGATCTCACCCTGCGCCACGCCATCGTGAGGCGCGTCGATTCCGTTGGCATCGATGATCCGCAAATCGACCATCGGCACTGCAACCCCGGTCTTGGTGCGAGCAGCCAGTTGTGCTTGCGCCGGTTGTTCCAGATCCGACTCACGCAAGTGGGTCAAACACAGCAACGGGCAGGTCTCGGACATCCCGTACCCGCTATGGACGCGCATACCGCTTGCCGTCGCCTGGGCAGCGATGCCCTGGGTCAATGCACTTCCCCCCAGAAGCATTTTCCAACCGTTGAAGTCAGTCTGCGCCGCTTCATCACAACCCAGGATCATCTGCAGAATCGTGGGCACGCAATGGGAAAAGGTGACCTTTTCTTCGCGGTACAACCTGACCAGGCTATTGGGCTCGTACCGCCCCGGGTAAACCTGCTTGATCCCCATCAGCGTCGCGACATAAGGCACGCCCCAGGCATGCACATGAAACATCGGCGTGATGGGCATATACACGTCGTCGGAGCGTAACAACGGCAAGCCCTGGTACACGCCCAGCGTGCCCACCGCATTGAGTGTATGCAGCACCAACTGGCGGTGCGTGAAGTACACGCCCTTGGGGTTTCCAGTGGTACCGGTGGTGTAAAAAATGGTCGCCACCGAGTTCTCGTCAAAGTCAGGGAAGTCGAAGTGACCGTCAGCCTGCGCCAGCAGGCTTTCATATTCCCCCACCACCGGCAGCTCGGTCGGCGTCGCGCCGACATCACTGAGCTGGATATAGCCCTTGACGGTCGTCAGCTCACCATGAATCTGCTCGATCAAGGGCAGGAAATCATCATGCACCAACACCAGGTCATCCTCGGCGTGGTTCATGGTGTACAGCACCTGCTCCGGGGAAAGGCGAATATTGACCGTGTGCAACACCGCACCGATCATTGGCACGGCAAAGAAGCACTCCAGATAGCGGTGGCTGTCCCAATCCAGTAGCGCCACCGTGTCCCCTGCCTTTACGCCGGCGTTCGTCAGCGCGTTGGCCAATTGCTTGATTCGCTCATTGAGCGTCCGGTAGCTGTAACGCAGCTTGTCCGCGTAGACGATTTCCTGCTCCGGTGCGTAGCGCGCGCCCGAGAGCAACAGGCTTTTGATCAACAATGGGTAGGCATATGCGCCTTGCGCGGGCGCGATTATTTTTGTTGTCACCACGGTGGGTCTTCCTAATTCTGTTAATTGGAGATCACTCTCCAGCTCACGGGGTCAGAACTGATCGGCATTGAGCAGGTAAAGCGATTCGCTACCGGCCTTGACCGATGCTGCCAATGAATGGACACGTGGCAACAGGCGCGCAAAGTAGAAGCGTGCGGTGCCCATTTTGCTGGCGTAGAACTCGTCCTGCGCTTCCTTGCCCATGGCGGCCTTGGCCATCAACGCCCACATGTAGGCATAGGCTGTGTAACCGAATACCTGCAGGTATTCCACCGAAGCGGCGCCAATTTCATGTGGGTTGGTTTTGGCGCGATCCAGTACCCAGGCGGTCAACTCATCAAGGTTGTCCAGGGCCGCGTTCAACGGTTTGACGAACTCGGCGAGGCTGGCGTCGGCGGTGGCCGTGAAGTGGCGGATTTCGTCGGCGAACAACTGGTAGAACGCACCACCGGTGCCCACCACCTTGCGCCCGATCAGGTCCAGCGCCTGAATGCCGTTGGTGCCCTCGTAGATCTGGGTGATGCGCACGTCACGCACCAGTTGCTCCTGACCCCACTCGCGAATATAGCCATGGCCACCGAACACCTGCTGACCGTGCACGGTGGCTTCCAGGCCCAGGTCGGTGAGGAAGGCCTTGGCCACCGGCGTCAGCAGCGCCACCAGCTCCTCGGCGCGTTTGCGCGCGGCCGGGTCTTCGCTGAACTTGGCCGTATCGAGCTGCATGGCCACGTAGGTCGAAAACGCACGACTGCCTTCGTTGCAGGCTTTCATGGTCAGCAACATGCGGCGCACATCCGGGTGCACGATGATCGGGTCGGCGACCTTGTCCTTGGCTTGCGGGCCGGTCGGCGAACGGCTTTGCAGGCGATCGCGGGCGTACTCGATGGCGTTCTGGTAGGAACGCTCGCCGCACGCCAGGCCCTGGATGCCGACACCCAGGCGCTCGTAGTTCATCATGGTGAACATGGCCGCCAGGCCCTTGTTCGGTTCGCCGACCAGATAGCCGACCGCCTCATCGAAGTTCATCACGCAGGTGGACGACGCCAGGATGCCCATCTTGTGTTCGATCGAACCGCAGTTGGCCGGGTTGCGCTCACCCAGGCTGCCGTCGGCATTGACCAGGAACTTCGGCACCAGGAACAGCGAAATGCCTTTCGGCCCGGCCGGTGCGTCGGGCAGCTTGGCCAGCACCAGGTGGATGATGTTTTCGGTCAGGTCGTGCTCGCCACCAGTGATGAAGATCTTGGTGCCGCTGACTTTACAGGAGCCATCGGCCTGCGGTTCGGCGCGAGTGCGGATGATGCCCAGGTCAGTACCGGAGTGCGGCTCGGTCAGGCACATGGAACCGGTCCAGACGCCGGCATACATATTCGGCAGGTAGGCGGCCTTCAACTCGTCGCTGGCGTGGGCCTTGATCGCCAGGCAGGCACCGGCGGTCAGCATCGGATACAGGCCGAAGGAGAGATTGGCCGCGTTGACCATTTCCTCGACCTGGGCGCCGATCACCTTGGGCATGCCCATTCCGCCATACGCCGGGTCACCGCCCACGCCGACCCAGCCACCTTCGGCAAAGGCACGATAGGCTGCCGGGAAACCTTCCGGCGTGGTCACCACGCCGTCGCTCCAGGAACAACCCTGTTCGTCGCCACTGCGATTGAGCGGTGCGATGAGGCCAGTGGCAACCTTGCCCGCTTCCTCGAGCACGGCATTGGCGGTGTCTTCGTCGACTACATCGGCCATGGCCGGCAGCTCGGCCCACAACTTCGATACTTCAAAGACCTCGTTCAGTACGAAGCGAATGTCACGCAGGGGGGCTTTGTAATCAGACATGATTCCAATACTCAGTCAAATTGAGGGCATCGCACATGCCCTGATCAATAGAAGTGTCACGCGCTCGGGTGTGCGCAATAAATTCCAGAGAGGTTATGAGTGGGCCTCGATCGGCTGCGTGCCGGTCCTTTGCAGCAGGAACCAGGACAGGGCCGGAATCAGGATCAGCGCACCGATCATGTTCCAGACGAACATGAAGGTCAGCAGGATGCCCATGTCGGCCTGGAACTTGATCGGCGACCAGGCCCAGCACACCACACCGGCAGCCAGGGTGATGCCGACCAGGCCGACCACCCGGCCGGTAAACGCCACCGCATTGCGATAGGCCTCCGACAGCGACATGCCGCGGCGCTGGTAGTGCAACTGCACGCTGAGCAGGTACAGCGCGTAATCAACGCCAATCCCCACACCCAGAGCGATGACCGGCAGGGTCGCGACTTTCACGCCGATGCCCATGACCACCATCAGCGCCTCGCAGAGGATCGAGGTGAGCACCAGCGGCAGCAGCGCCACCAGCGTCGCGCGCCAGCTGCGGAAGGTGATCAGGCAGAACAGCGTCACCGCCAGGTAGACGTACAGCAGCATGGTGCGATTGGCCTCGCGCACCACGATGTTGGTCGCCGCCTCAATGCCGGCGGTGCCGGCGGCCAGCAGGAACTGGCGATCCTCGGTGCTGTTTTCCCTGGCAAACTTGTCGGCGATCGCCACCACGGCGTCCAGCGTTTCGGCCTTGTGATCCTTGAGGAAGGCGATCACCGGCATCACCGAACAGTCGGTATTGAACAACTCCGGCGCATTGACCGAGGCCTGTTGCGCGGCATAGTTCAGTACATTCTGGTTGCGCTGGATGCTGTTGAGCTTGGGGTTGCCCTCGAAGGAGCCGGCGGTGATCTGGCGTACCGCGTTGACCAGCGATGAGGTCGCTTGCACGCCCGGGTACTGCTGCAGCTCCCAGGCCAGGCGGTCGGCCAGGATCAGCGTCTGATAGTTCAGGCAGCCTTCGGGCGGGGTCTTGATCATCACGGCGAACAGGTCGCTGGACAGCGCGTAATGACTGGTGATGTAGGCGTTGTCGCGGTTGTAGCGCGAGTCGGCGCGCAGCTCCGGGGCGCCGCTGTCAAGGTCGCCGATTTTCAGCTGCAGGCTGACCACGAAGCCGGCGATGCCCATCACCAATGCCCCCAGCACAATGCCCAGGGCCCACTTGCGGGTAGTGAATCGGTCGAGAAAATCCCACAGCTTGCCGAAGCCGCGATGCTCGGCGGCCCGGGTGTCGATTTTCAATGCACGCGCGGCGGCCTTGCGGCCGACACCGATATAGGACAGTGCCACCGGCATCAGCAGCAGGGAGGTGAAGATCAGCACGGCCACGCCGATACTGGCGGTAATGGCCAGGTCCTGGATCACCGGAATGTCGATCAGCATCAGTACCGCGAAGCCGACCGCGTCAGCCAGCAGCGCGGTGACACCGGCGATGAACAGGCGGCGGAAGGTGTAGCGTGCGGCAATCAGCTTGTGGGTGCCGCGGGCGATGTCCTGCATGATCCCGTTCATCTTCTGTGCCGCATGGGACACGCCGATGGCGAAGATCAGGAACGGCACCAGCACCGAGTAGGGATCGATGGCGTAACCCAGCCAGGCAACGATGCCCAGTTGCCAGACCACCGCCGTCAGCGAGCAGAAGATCACCAACAGGGTGCTGCGGATGCAACGGGTGTACAGGTAAATGATGACCAGCGAAGTGATCACGGCCAGGCCGAAGAACATCATCACCTGGATCAGGCCGTCGATCAGGTCGCCCATCAATTTGGCGAAACCGATCACGCGGACCTTGTACTTGCCCTCGCCCTCCTCCCCGGCCTTGCGCGCCGCGCTGTCACCGGCGAACTCGATCTTGTCGCGCAACTGCTCTTCGAGAGCCCGAGAGAACTGATGGTAGTTGATGCCCTGACCGGTGGCCGAAGCCTTGTCCAGCAACGGCACGATCAACATGGTCGATTTGAAGTCGCTGGCGACCAGGCTACCGACAATGCCGGCGCGGTTGATGTTCTGGCGCAGCTGTTCGATGTCTTCGGGCGACCCCTGGTAGGTATCGGGCATGACCGGGCCGCCCTGGAAACCCTCCTCGGTGGCTTCGGTCCAGCGTACCGCCGGGCTCCACAGCGACTTCATCCAGGCGCGGTCGACGCCTTCGGTGAGGAACAGCTCGTCGTTGACTTGCTTGAGCACGCCCAGATACTCGGGGTCGAAGATATCGCCCTGAGTGTTCTCGACCACCACCCGTACCGAGCTGCCCAGGCCGCGCAACGACTTGCGGTTCTCCAGGAAATTCTGAATATACGGCTGGCTTTGCGGAATCATCTTCTCGAAGCTGGGGCGCAACTCCAGGCGAGTCACCATCATGTAGCCCAGCACCAGGGTGATCAGTGCCATGAGCAGTATGAACAGCGGACGGTAGTTGAACACCCACCGTTCCAGCAGGTTACCGGAGCTTCGATCGAAGTCGTGCAAGTCGCAAATCACCGGCATGGTGTCTTGCTGAATATTGCCCATGTCAGAGTACTCGCTCTAATTTATCTGGTTCTTATTCTTGGGAAAGCGCACGTGCACCACGACTGCCAACCAGTACCAGCGAACCATCGCCGGCCATGATGGCGCCGGCTACCGGTGACTGGTTTTGCTGCGCCACCAGCTGCAGTCGCGCACCCTGCGCCTGGCTGACCAGCATGTGCCCGGCCTGGGTGAAAAGCCGGTAGCGGCCGTCGGCGCCCACCGTGGCGGCGGTGATGTTGACCTGCAGGCCTGTATCCAGCGGGTTCCAGCTGGAGCCGCCATCAGTGCTGCGAAACACATGGCCGCGCAGGCCGTACGCCAGTACTTCGCCAAGCTTGCCAACAACACCGAAAAAGCTGCCCTGATAGTGTGTCTGGAGGGCCATGAAGCGCTGGTGGGCGTCATCCCACTTGAGCAGCAGGCCTTGTTCTCCGGCGATGTAGAGCGCATCACCAGTGGAGGCGATGGCGTTTAGGTGAAAACCCTGCGGGTTATCGGTACGGTCCTGAAAGGGCGTCCAGTGCTGGCCGCCGTCTTCGGTACGCAGGATCAGGTTGAACACACCGACCACGTAGCCGATTTTGTCATTGGCGAACCAGACGTCGAGCAGCGGCTTGTCGGCGCCATCCTCGATCAGCCGCTGGCCTTCGGAGGCAAGCTGGACCCATTGTTCGCTGGCAGGCTCGGCACTGGCCAGCGCATCGTAATGCTTGACCAGCAAGGCACCGATCTCACGGCCATCGAGCTGTTTGCTCCAGGTCGCGCCGGCATCACTGCTGTGCAGCACCACGCCATCGTTGCCGACCGCCCAACCTTGCATAGCTGAAGGAAAATACACGGCATTGAGGTCGGCGCTGACCGGTACGCCGGCCTGCTGCCAGTGCTTGCCGGCATCATCGGTATAAAGAATGTGCCCACGCTGGCCGACGGCGACCAGACGCTCTCCCGCACGGGCGGTGTCCAGCAAGGGGCTGTGTACCGCCAAGGCACTGGGCCTGGCCGGCAGGTCGAGCACGTCAACGTAGCTGGCCGCCTGAGCGATTCCCTGCAACAGTGCCAGCGTGGCGCCCAACGCCAGCTGCACGCACTTCTTGAACGAACACATACGGCGTCCTCTTGAGGAAACTGCGCCGGGGGCACACAGCGTGCGACCCGGCGTTGAAATCAGGCACCCTGGACCCTCGGCCACCACACCGACAATGGACCGAGCAGGCGCCTTGTCACATTGTGCTTAGCGAATGCCGGCGCCCGCCAGGGACTCCGGCGACCACTGCGCCTTGGACAGCGACTCGATGTAGCGGATGCCACCGTAAGGGCCTACCACGCCGTTGATGTTGTAGGAGCCGCCGATCAGGTCGTAGATCATGAAGGGCGTGGAATCCGGAACCTGCTTGTCATAGCTCTGGCTGAGGAAGGCGAACGAGCCACGGTAGAGCTGGCCACGTGCGTCGTATTGGTCGGAGGCCAGAGCAGCCCAGCTGTCTTCATCCAGGTAGAAGCGGCGCTTCTGGTAGACGTGCCGTGCGCCGGCCTTGAGGTTGCCCTCTACGACCCAGATGCGGTGTTTCTCCCAGCGTACGAAGTCGGGTGCAAGATGGTTGGGGGTGGTCAGGGCCTTGGGATCCTGGGCGTAGGTCAGCTTGTAGGTGTTGTAGGGCACGATCATTTCCTGCTTGCCGACCAGTTTCCAGTCGTAGCGATCCAGTGCGCCGTTGAACACGAAAACATCGTCGTAAGTGCCCGCACCTGCGGTACCGGGGTTAGGCGTGTCATAAGCCAGATTGGGTGCCAGCTTGACCCGACGCTGGCCAGGCAGGTACTGCCAGGCGCGGCGCGGCTGCTCCAGCGGGTTGGCAGCGTCCTTGAGCATGATCGCCTCACCGGCGCGGCGCGCGGGGCCGGTGTAGTACAGCTTCATCTGGTAGTACACGTCAGCGCTGCTGATCGGCTGCGACAGGTTCTCGTAGATCGGGTAGGTGATGAACGCTTGCCCCGTAGTTGCCAGGCTCGGCACGCCGGCCGAGTCGACGTTCCAGGAATCGTACTTGGAGTTGATGTTGACCCCCTGGTAGCGCAGCAGGAAGTTCCACATCGCCTCGCTGCCCGATTGCGGGATCGGAAACGGCACGCCGGGCAGTACGTTGTCGATGGCCAACCCGCCTTCAAGGGACTTGGCGCCGTTGGCATTCTTCAGGCTGTTGTCCAGCACCGCCTGCGGCAGTGCGACGGTGCGATGGGTCGGGTAGACGTCGACACGAAAGCTTTCGAAGCGCTTGGCCAGCTCCACCGTGGTGGCAGTGAGCATGCCCTTGTACTGATCGACGTTCTTGCCATTGATCACCAACAGCGGTTTTTCGCCGGCAAAAGGGTCCGGGCGCATGCTGTCGCCGGCCTTGAAGCTTGCCGGGGCCGTGGTCAGGCCGCCGGCATAGGCGGGAATGGAACCATCGGCGTTAGCGGCCTTTTCGGCGCCCACCAGGGTCAGGCTGCTGCCCAGTTTGGCCGCATCCTGCGCCGGTACGGCTGCCTGTGCTTGAGCGGCAACGATCATGGCCAGGGAAGCGGCCAGCAGAGTTTGCGTGAATTTCATTTTTGTTTTTCTCCTGCTTAATTGCTAAGCAATGGGTGAATCAAAAGGTGGTTTTCAGCGTCAGGTACAGGGCGCCACGGTCTTCGGTGGTCGCACCGCCGCCCGAGAAGGCTGAATAGCCACCGGCGTAGCACGCATAGTTTTCATTACCGCTGAAGGCGTTCGGCGTGGAGCCATCGCCACTTCCAGAATTTGCAGCGCCGCCACCAACACCGCTGACATCGCACTTGTCCGCCTTGCCGAAGGCGTCCACGTACTTGAGGTCGACAAAGTATTTGTTGTAAACCGCAGCGCCGATGCCGACCGCATAGTTGCCGGTATCTTCCGCGCCACCGCCGGACACGGGTGAAACGCCGTCCAGCCCCACGTTGACGGACATCGGCATGCTCATGTCCACACCCGGGAACACCTGGTACCAGGTCGGCGTGAAGTTGACCGCGATGCCCCAGTTGTCCCGGGTCGGTGCATCGATGCCGCGGTAGCTGCTCTTGCCCTTGTAGAGCGCCTCGTTCTTGCTATCGAGCTTGAGCAGGTTGCTGTAATACAGCTCGGTGAGCAGCACGGCCGAGTCGAACAGCGGCGTCTTGGGAATGGTCATCAGGCCGTTGATCGTCCAGTGCAGCGTCTCGCCGGTGGCGCTCATGCTGTCGCCTTTTTCCGGGGTGTCGTAGACGATACCGGTGGCAGCCGTACGAGGAGGCAACAGGTCCAGACCGTTACCCAGACTCAACGGTGAGGTGGAACTGAGCACGGCCGGGATACTGGCCAGCGGCATGTTGTGACGGATGTTCAAGTCACTGCCGACGCTGATGCCGGCGATATCCTTGGACAGGCTCAAGCCAAAGACGTCAATGTCGTCGCCATAGGCCAATTGATACGTGGCGGTGCTCAGCGAGTTCAGCGTGTTGACCACCGCCGGCCCCATGCCCGCTGGCGGCGTACCGTTGGGATTGGCCGAACTCAAGCCAGTGCCGTTCAGCCAGGCCTGCGGCAGGATGTCCGAGGTCTTGCGGTAGTAGACACCCAGGGTTCCGTCCAGCCACTGCGGCGACCACTTGGCCATCACGCCCCAGTCACCGTGCTTGTCCGGTTTCAGATCATGGCCACGACGCACATTGGTCAACGCATTGCATGGCGCCAGGCCACAACCCAGCGGGCTTCCAGGGATCACGGCATTGGTGTTGCCGAGCAGGAACGATTGCGCGCCGAAACCCAGCAGATCGGAACCGCCATAGTAGGTACCGGCCTCAGGCAGGCGGGCGGCATTCCAATCCAGGAAATACTGGGCACCCACGGTCAACTCGGGATTGACGGTGAAGGACATCGAAACCTGGTTGCGCGGGACGAACAGTTCCTTGGCCTCGGTACCGGGCGAAGCCGCCAGCTTGGCCAGGTCAAGGCCGGACTGGCCATAGCTGATCGAATGCACCGGGTTCAGAATCGTCTCGCCCCAGAACACATTGTGTTGCCCGGCCTTGGCACTGAACAGGGACTCTTCACCCACTTCGGTGCTGTAGAACACGAAGGCATCGAGAATCTCGCCGGAGGGGCCGGTGTAATAGCGCTGGGCGTAGTTGCTCAGGTGGGGGCTGCCATTGCCGACATTGTCCCCGGTGACTGGAGCAAGACGTGGGTCGTTGGCCACCAGGCCCGAGGTTTCGCCATTGCCGTTGACGAACGGATTGGAATTGGAACCGGTGTTTTCATACGCCTTGTCGTACCAGCTGGCGGCACTGACGCGAAAGCCCATGCTGCTTTGGTAGACCACATCCATCTCGGTCAACAGGTCAATACGGTTGGTGATATTGGTCCCGGACTTGCGGAAGTTGTAGTCGCCGTCGTTGTTGTTCGGCGTCCCCAGCATGCGTTTGTCGGCACTTTCGGTGCGCACGCCATAGTTGTACTTGACGGTGTTGTCCAGGCGCACGGACCAGTCAGGGTTGCCGGTTTCGAATTCGAAACCATGGGCAGCCGGAATGGAGGCGGCGAGAATGGCCAACGCCAGCAGACTGCGGCGCGAGGGTGTGTGGCTATGATTCTTATTGTTATGCATTACGCTGTCTCCGCCTTTTTGTACTTGTTTTTAAGCGCAGCCGTCCTTGCGCAAACCCGGTGAAAGGGCTGCGTTTTTCAGCAGTTAGTGTAGTTGCCGGACGCTTGCGTCCAGGCAGGTACCTGACTAGCGATCCAGTTCCAGGATGAGTGCTTCGGCCTGCGGCCAGTGGCCAAAGCCCGAAGCCGGGTTGAGGTGGCCGACTTCACCAAGATTGACCAATTCGCTGTCCCAGCCGCGGGCCATGCGGGTGACGGACTCCAGGCTGGCCAGATGATCGTTGCTGCTGCCGGCGACTATGCTGCGAAAAGGCAGCGCGCCTTTGGGCAGAGGATCCCAACCATTGGCACGCAGGGTTTCAGGGGTCGGATAACCTTGCGGCCAGCTGGCATCGAGGTCGGGCGGCGCGGCCAGCAGAGCGCCCTTGATCGGGCGGCTGTGCCTGGCAGCCCAGTGCGCCACCATCAGCACACCGGCGCTGTGTGCTACCAGAATCACCGACCCTTCGATCTGCGCGAGTTCGTGCTCGATGGCCCGGACCCGGGCGGCGCAGTCGAGCTTGTCGGTCTCAAGCGGCGGCACGCTGTGCACTTTGCTCAATCTGGCCTCAAGCAGCGTTTGCCAATGCTCGGCAACATGCTCGCGCAAACCCGGTACGATCAGAACGGTTGCGGCAGTTTGTAGTTTGTCCACTTGAACACCTTCGCCTTCTCGATGACTCGACTGGCTGATGCGCCAGAAGCTTTTTGTAGTACCGACATTAAAGAGCCCCCATCCCGTGCGCTTTTCATTTGACGTCAGCCGCTTTTCTTTTGATGACACCCTGCAAATTGCCCTGATCCGATACCAAACAGTGGAACCAGAAACTTTTCATTTCATGACTTGCTGGATATAGTCAGCCACGCTCATTTCCACCGGAACCACTCCAGGAAACGCCATGACAAAGCTCGTTCGCGCCGCCGTCTTGACCAACTACCTTGAAGTGGCCCAGTACCTGGGATTGAACTCACAAGCCCTGCTGGCCGATGTCGGCCTGAGCAAAGCCCTGTTGCAAACCCCCGAGCACCGTATTCCCATCGACGCAGCGGTGCGCCTGCTGGAAAACTCGGCCTCTGCCAGTGGTTGCCAGTTCTTTGGCCTGAGCATGGCCGAGTCGCGTCAGCTCTCGGACTTCGGTGTCGTCAGCCTGCTGCTCACCCACCAACGGACGCTGCGCGACGCGCTGCAGGTGTTGGTGCATTACCGCCACCTGATGAACGATTCATTGGCAATCTTTATCGAGGAAGCAGGCAGGATGGTGATCATCCGCGAGGAAGTGGTCACCGAGTCGCCAATGCCCTGCAGGCAAGCCAATGAGCTGGCCATCGGCGTGATGTTCCGCCTGTGCGCCGCCCTGCTCGGTACGCACTGGCACCCCTACAGCGTCAACTTCACCCACCAGCCCCCCGATAACCTGCAACTGCATCGCCGGCTGTTTGGGTGCAAGCTGGAGTTCGGCAGCGAATTCAATGGCATTGTCTGCCCCGACGCCAACCTGGACATGGCCAACCCCCATGCCGACCCAGGGATGGCACGCTACGCCCAACGCTACCTCGACTCGCTGGAGAGCAGCGAAGGGCCGTCGATCCTGTTTGAAGTACGCAAAGCCATCTACCTGCTGTTGCCGATGGGACGCGCCACCATCGAGCAGATCGCCCAGACCCAGGGCATGAACGTGCGCACCCTGCAGCGTCGCTTGAAAGAGGACGACTGCACCTTCAATGACCTGATAAACGAAGTTCGCCGCGATCTGGTGCTGCGCTACCTGGAGAACCCGGGTTATTCGTTGGGGCGTATTGCCGATATGCTGGGCTATTCCATGGCGAGTTCCTTTACACGCTGGTTCATCAGCCAGTTTGGGATGCCGCCTGCCTCTTGGCGCAGTGCGCAAAAAACACACACGCTTAAGAGCGACAGCTGAACAAAAAGGCTCTTCACAGAATTCCGGAGTCTGGCGCTGCTGGTCTATGTAGCCGCTGCTGAAGGCTCGATGCGCCGCCGCGACGCTCGCGCGCGTTAGCGGGCACAAAATCTCAAGACCGCCGGGGAGCCCCTGCGAGACTCCAGCGCAGCCTGCGGCAGCGGCTACAAGAGTTCGGCGTACTACGGTCGGCGTAGCCGCTGCCGCCAGGCTGCGCTCGCCTGCGAAGCAGGCGCAAGATCTCAAGACCGTCAAGGAGCCCCTGCGGGACTCCAGCGCAGCCTGCGGCAGCGGCTACAGAAATTTGCAACGCCCATAAAAAAACGGGCAGCTGCCGTCACAGCCGCCCGCAAAGGAACCGTCGCTTGTGGCCCCGGTCGAGCGCCCCACTACGCCATGGAGTCAACGTAGTGCGGCTGTGCTAGCGCAAGATTGTGCAGCTTTTGGCTGCCAGGGTTTACAGCCCCCAGTGCAACAACAGCAGCACCAGGGCGACGAGGAATACCGTTTCCCCCACCATCAGCAGGATCGGCTTGATGCCGACCGCAGCGAGCTCCTTGAGCTGGGTCTTCATGCCCAGTGCACTGATGGAAACCACCAGGCTCCAGCGCGACAGTTCGTTGATCGAGCCCTGTACCGCCGGTGCCACCCAGCCGGTACTGTTGACGCAGGCCAGAACCAGGAAGCCGACGGCGAACCAGGGCAGCAGCGGCGGCCGTTTGCCGGTCGGGTCGGCGCCTTGCATGCGGGTGATCATGGCGGCACAGAGGATCACCGGCAGCAGCATGGCGACGCGCATCAACTTGACCACCGTGGCCGTATCGCCTGTCTCGGTCGACATGCTGTAACCGGCACCGACCACCTGGGCGACATCATGGATGGTCGCGCCAAGGAACACCCCGGCGACTTGCGGCGACAGCTCGAACCAGTTGGCAATCATGGGGTATACGATCATCGCCGCAGTAGACAGCGCCGACACGCCGATCACGGTGAACAGCGTGGCGCGCTCTTTCTGCGGGTGGTTGGGCAGCGCCGCCGCCAGTGCCAACGCGGCCGATGCACCGCAGATCGCGGTGGCCCCGCCAGTGAGCATACCGAACAGGCGCTGGAAGCCCAGGGCCTTGGCCGCTACCACCGAGATGCCAATCGTCACCACCACCAGGATCACCACCAGGGCCAACGGCTTCCAGCCGAGCGCGGCGATCTGTTCAAGGGTGATGCGCATGCCCAGCAGGGCTACCCCGATACGCAACACGGTACGCGCGGTGAACTCGATGCCAGCCTTGCAACTGCTGTCGCCGGAGAGAAAGTTCAGCGCCATGCCAAGCAGCAGGGCGAACAACATGACCGGTGCACCATAGTGTTCGGAGAGGAAGGTCGCCGCCGCCGCGACGATCAGGCTGACGATAAAACCGGGCGCCAGTTCGCGCGCTCGGCTATGGATGCTGGTGAGAGCAATGGCGCTCATGGCGCGGACTCCTCTGGGGCGATAACGATGAATGCCTGGCCGTCGACGACCTCGACCGGGTAGTTGGCGACCTTGAGCTTGGTCGAGTTGAGCAGGTAGCCACTGGACAGGTCGAAGCGCAGGCCATGGGCACAGCACTGAATCACCCGTCCATCGAGGCGCCCGCCGCAGAGCGAGGCGCCCTGATGCGGGCAGCTGTCGTCGATGGCATAGAGCGCCCCATCTACGTTGAACAGCGCCACGCTCCTGCTATCGAATTCGAAGAGCGTGCGGCCCCCGGCCTGCGGGACTTTGTCGGCAGGCACTTTTACACGCGGGCTCATGACGGCTGCTGCTCGGGTTCGCTATGCAGCAGCGCTTCGCACATCGCACTGAGCAGCACTTCGGCAGGCTGTGCCCCGGCTATCGTCAGGTGACGGTTGAAGCGGAAACAGGGCACGCTGCTGACGCCTCGTGTTGTGCTGCCGACAAAGGGGCTGGCGTCACCCCGCAAGCAGTCGGCCACGGCCGCGCGGTCGAAGCCGCACGACTCGGCGATGGCCAACAAGGTGGTACTGCAACCCAGGTCCTCGCCGTCATGGAAGTAGGCGGCGAACAGGCGCTCGAGCAAGTCGTCACGCTGCGCCGGGGTGCCAAGTGCGGCGGCACGCTCCAGCAGGCGATGGGCATCGGCGGTATTGGGCATCTTGCCAATCGCGCTCAGGTCGATGGACAGTCCAACCGCCGCGGCGGCCTGCTGTACCTGGGCCTGGCGCTGGCGCACGGCCTCGGCGCTACCCAGTCGATTCAGGTAGAACGCGGCGAAGGGCTCGCCCCGCGCCGGCAGGTGTGGCAGCAACTGAACACCCTGCCACGCCAGTTCAACCTCGACATCCGGCTGCCGGGCGCGCAACTGGGCCAGGGCGCGCTCCAGTTGGCGCTTGCCGATCAGGCACCAGGGACAGATGAAGTCGAAGAACACATCGATACGCAAACTACGACTCACGATTTCACCTCGAACGCCGCTCCGCTGGCCGTGTCATTGACGCACTCACCCTTCAGGCGAGCAATATCGTTGTGGTAATGGTGCCTGGCATAGAAGAACACCGCCGCCGCCGCGATGCTGACCAGGGGCACCAGCTGGAAGGCTGCGTGCAGGCCGATGGCATCAGATACCCGGCCGGTGATGAACGGCCCCGGGGCCAGGCCCAGCATGTTGTTGGCCAGCGTCAGCGTGGCGAAGGCAGTGCCGTGGACCGAGTAGTGCGTCAAGTTGGCAACCATGGCCCCGGCAGGGCCGGTGGTGCCTGCGGCAATCAGCATCCCCAGGCAGATCAACGCCAGTTGCGCGGGCCCGGCCGACAGGGCGAACGCCAGCGACAGCAGCAGGCAGCTGCCCAGGCAGTAAGCGATGGCCAGGGCGACCTTGCGCTCTGGCGATTGGCGACACAGACGGTCGCTGAGCATGCCACAGAGAATCATCCCCGCACCGCTGCACAGCACAATGATCGCCGCTACGCCACCGGCCTTGTCGGTACCCATTTCGTAGTAGCGATTCAGGTAACTGGGCATCCACACAATCACGGTGCCGCCGACGAACAGCTGCAAGCCGCTGCCGACATAGGTCGCGATCACCGAACGGCTGGAAAACAACGTGCGCAACGGTCGCTTGACCGCTGCTGCGGCCTTGTTCGCCACCTTTGCAGCACGCTGCGGGGCGATGCGTGCCTCCTTGACGATAATCGGATAAAGCACCGCCAGCAGCAGGCCGAACAGCGCCATACCGGCGAACGACCAGCGCCAGCCGAGCTTCGCGGCAATCGCACCGCCCAGGGCCATGCCCAATACCGACCCGAACATGCCGCCGGCCATGAAGGCACTGGCGAGCGTTGCACGCATGTGCTTGGGAAACACGGAGATCACCACCGCGATGCCGACGCTGCCGTACGCGGCCTCGCCGACGCCGACCAGGAAACGGGCGATAAACATCTGCTGGTAGTCCTGCGCCAGGGCGCAGCCAAGGGTGGCCAGGCTCCACAGCAGCGCCATCAGCGCCAGGCTTTTGACCCGACCGAAGCGATCGGCCATCAGCGACAGGGGAATCGTCAGTAGACCGACCATCAAGGCGACAATGCCGCTGAGCAGGCCAAGTTGGCCGTCGCTCAACACCCACTCGCTCTTGAGCATCGGGAACACGGCGTTCAACACCTGACGCGACATGTAGTCGGAAATCAACAGGCCGAAAGTCAGCGCGAAGACGATCCAGGCGTAACGGCGCGCAATACCGACAGAGGTATGCTCATCATCGTCTGCTGTGCTGGGGTGAAAGGCCATGCTGCCTCCTCGGAGCTTTACTGCTATTTATTGTTATAAGGCTAGTCGAGCTTGTTCCCATGAGCGGGGCGAGAAGCCGTCAGCCCCCCGCCCCACTTCCGATCAACCGCGCTGGGGCACGCCTTTCTGACCGGCCTTGCGGTTCGGCGCCATGCCGTTGGCCAGCAGCGTTTCTTCGATGCTTTGATACTGAACGCCGATGCGGTAGATCTCGCGCGCTTCCTTGCCGGTGGCGATTTCGCGACCCAGTTCATGGGCGACGCGCACGGTCTGCTCGATCTGTTGCACGGAGGTGAAGCGCTTGCCTTTCTGGTCGATGATCGTGTCTTCGATACCCACCCGTGGGTGCATGCCCATGGCCAGTGCCATGGTGTTGAACGGCAACACGTTCTTCAACAGCGATTCGGCCGTCACGGTGCAACCGTCCGGTGCGCGGTGGATGAAATTGAAGAAGTTGAACGGATTGGGGCCATCGAAACCACCACCGATGCCGATCCAGGTCAGGTTCAGCGGGCCCATGTAGACGCCCTTGCGCACCAGGCGCTCGAGGGTTTCCATCGCATGCATGCCGGTCAGTTGGAAATGCGGCTGCACGCCCGCCGCCATCAGGCGACGCAAGTGCTCTTCGACCCAGGCCGGGCCGGCCGGCACGGTCATTTCGCTGTAGGCGGCCTGATAGGCCGGGTTGGCCAGGGAAGTGCCTTCCAGATATTCCGGATAGAGCAACTCCATGATGTTCATTTGGGTGGTGTTGATGGCCACGGTGACCTGGTCTGGCTTGGGCGTCAGCTCAGCCAGCATGTGGCGGGTGTCGTCGCTCAACCACTTGGCCGCTTCGCCATCGCTTTCGGGTGCGAAGGAAATCGAACCACCGACCTGGATGATCATGTCCGGCACGGCTTCACGCACCCCGGCAATCAGTTCGTTGAACTTGGACAGGCGCTTGGAGCCCTTGCCGTCCAGTTCACGCACGTGCAGGTGCAATACGGTGGCACCGGCATCAAAGCAATCGACCGCTTTCTGCACCTGCTCGTCCATGGTCAGTGGAATGTCTTCGGGGAAGTCTTCCGGCATCCACTCCGGGCCGTACGGAGCGACGGTAATGACCACCTTCTCCATGTTTTCGGGGTGCAGGGAATCGTCGAAAAATTGCATGAATTACTCCTTTTATTATGATTGTCCGCCCGGCGGGGTTTGCCGGAACGGGCGGATGTATGCGTGCAGCTGGGGCTGTTCAGTAGCGGTTTTCAGTAAGTCTTGTCGCCCATGATGCCGGCGCGCTCCATCTTGCGATGGCAAGGCGGGTAATCCATTACGGCGTAGTGCTGGGTGCTGCGGTTGTCCCAGATGGCGATGCTGTTGGGCTTCCAGCGCCAGCGCACTTGATACTCGGGGATGTATGCCTGGCTGATCAGGTAGCGCAGCAGGTCGGCCGCGCCCGGGTTGGCGTCCTGGCCGAAGCGCACGCGATCGGGGGTATGGTAGTTACTGATGTGGGTGGTGAAGGCATTGACGAACAGCACCTTCTCGCCGGTTTCCGGGTGGGTGCGCACCACCGGGTGCTCGGCGTCCGGATACTGGGCCTTGAGCGCGAGGCGCTTGTCGATCGGCATGGCCGCGCCAAAGCTCGCCTCGATGCTGTGGCGGGCGCGCAGTTCGGCGATCTTCACCTTCACGTCATCGGGTAGACGCTCGTAGGCCACCGCCATGTTCGCCCACATGGTGTCGCCCCCCACCGGCGGGCACTCCACGCAACGCAGTACACAGCCCATGGGCGGAGCTTCGCGCCAGGTGGCATCGGTGTGCCAGGCGTTCTCGTAGCGGTCCATCGGCTGGTCCGGGTTCTTGTAGATGCGCACCAGGCCCGGGTGCTCCGGATCACTGCCGGCCACCGGGTGATCCTCCAGCTCGCCGAAGCGGCGGGCGAAGGCCACGTGCTCGGCGCGGCTGATGTCCTGGTCGCGCAGGAACACCACTCGATGCTTGAGCAACTGGGCCCGTATCTCGGCGAAAAGGCCGTCGTCATGGAGGGCGTCGGCGAGGTTGACGCCGACCAGTTCCGCGCCGATGTTGCTGGCCAATTGTTCGACTTTCATGGCAGGTGGCTTCCTTAAATGACGAAAATCGACGAGCCCGTGGTCTTGCGCGACTCCAGGTCACGATGGGCCTGCACCGCGTCCTGCAATGCGTAGTGCTGGTTGATCTCGATCTTGATCCGGCCGCTGCCGACATGGTCGAACAACTCGCCGGCCAGGGCAGCCTTCTCTGCCGGTTCGGCGATATAGTCGGCCAGGGCTGGGCGGGTCAGGAACAGCGATCCCTTCATCGCCAGCAGCACCGGGTCGAAGGCCGGGATCGGACCGGAGGCAGTCCCTACGCAGACCATCAGACCGCGGCGCTTGAGCGAATCCAGAGACCCCATGAAAGTGTTCTTGCCGACGCTGTCGAACACCACATTGACGCCAACGCCGTCAGTCAGGTCGCGAACGCGCTGGGCGACGTCTTCGTGGCTGTAGTTGATGACGTGGTCGCAGCCATGGGCCCGGGCGATTTCGCCCTTGGCTTCGGTGGACACGGTGCCGATGACTGTCAGCCCAAGGAGCTTGGCCCATTGCGAGACGATCAGACCGACACCACCCGCGGCGGCGTGCAGCAGAATGCTGTCGCCGGCCTTGAAATTGTAAATGCGGCGCATCAGGTACGATGACGTCAGGCCGCGCATGGTCATGGCCGCTGCGGTCTCGAAACCGATGGTTTCCGGCAGTTTGATCAGGGGCGCGGCCGAGATCAGACGCTCGGTGCTGTAGGCACCCAGGGTGTTGAGAAAGCCGGTGTAAGTGACGCGGTCGCCGACCCCCACATGGGTCACGCCTTCGCCCACTGCCTGCACCACGCCGGATGCCTCGACCCCCATGCCGTTGGCGAGCGGGATCGGGTAGGTGCCATTGCGAAAGTAGGTGTCGGCATAGTTCAGGCCGACAGCCACATGACGAAGACGAACCTGACCCGGGCCGGGATCGCCAACCTCGACGTCTTCATAGCGAAGGACTTCGGGACCACCGGTTTCGTAGAAGCGTACGGCTTTGGCCATGCCTGTTTTCTCCAATCTGCGATTTTGGCGTAGTGCGCCGTTTTGTTCTGATTGGACTGACTGTATGACGCAGGCTGACGGGACGCTTCTCATCAGACGACAACGGCTTTTCATTTCGTGACAAGCCCGGTGCCGTTGAGAACGCCTGAGCCTGGGGCTGCCATGCACCGCGATGCTGGAACCGACAATGACTGCGGCTCAGCGGATCAAATTTTCCTCTGCGCAACAGACGCTACATAATGCGCCGGGCAAGTACCCGGGCAAGCCAAAACCATCGAGGTAAAAAACAGAGTGAAGCTCTCCGACGGCAGGCTGCTGACAGGCATCGAGCTGGATCGCACCCGTTCGGTTCCACTGTATCGCCGGCTCTATCTGCAAATCCGTCAGCAAATTCTCGCGGGCCGGTTGCTGGGAGGCACTCGCCTTCCCTCGACACGCACCTTGTGCAAAGAACAGGCGTTGTCTCGGATAGAACAGCCTTGGCAACATGACTTCGCAGCAACTCCAGGACTTTTCCCGCAAAGCCTTGGCGCTGGGCCTCGATGTTCATCTGGAGATCAGCAGCACGCGCAAAGAGGATGTCGACCAGGTAATCGCCATTGCCAGGGCGATAGGCACCCGCAACATCCGTGTCTATTCACGCTATGAAGGTCACCTCTCGCGGGTCATGGACCTTATCGAGTCCGACCTGCATTACCTGGCCCAACAGGCCGACCTGCACGATCTGTACTTCGACTTCGAGCAACACGAAGAACAGCCACTACCGGCACTGCAGGCGCTGGCTCCGAATATCTGCCAGGTCCATCTGAAAGGCGTTCGCATCGTCCCCGAGCAAAACGGTTTCGGCCATTACGGTGTGCTGCAGGGCAGCGCCGAGGATGACTTGCCCGGTAAGGGGCAAAACGGTATCTACAGCGTCGGTGTCGCCTGGAGTTTTTGCGGGGCAAAAACAAAACCCCATCTGCTTACGCAGATGGGGTTTCGGAATTTAATCTTGACGATGACCTACTCTCACATGGGGAAACCCCACACTACCATCGGCGATGCATCGTTTCACTGCTGAGTTCGGGATGGGATCAGGTGGTTCCAATGCTCTATGGTCGTCAAGAAATTCTGGTGCCAGGCCGTCTTTCGACGTCTTGGCGAATCGGGTATGTGATGATTTGTGCGTCGCAAACTTTCGGTTCGTTTCGTCTTCACTACCGCAATTTGGCCCTGCTCTTTACAGGAGCAGCAAATTGCTTGGGTGTTATATGGTCAAGCCTCACGGGCAATTAGTATTGGTTAGCTCAACGCCTCACAGCGCTTACACACCCAACCTATCAACGTCGTAGTCTTCGACGGCCCTTCAGGGAGCTCGAGGCTCCAGTGAGATCTCATCTTGAGGCTAGTTTCCCGCTTAGATGCTTTCAGCGGTTATCTATTCCGAACATAGCTACCCGGCAATGCCACTGGCGTGACAACCGGAACACCAGAGGTTCGTCCACTCCGGTCCTCTCGTACTAGGAGCAGCCCCTCTCAAATCTCAAACGTCCACGGCAGATAGGGACCGAACTGTCTCACGACGTTCTAAACCCAGCTCGCGTACCACTTTAAATGGCGAACAGCCATACCCTTGGGACCGGCTTCAGCCCCAGGATGTGATGAGCCGACATCGAGGTGCCAAACACCGCCGTCGATATGAACTCTTGGGCGGTATCAGCCTGTTATCCCCGGAGTACCTTTTATCCGTTGAGCGATGGCCCTTCCATACAGAACCACCGGATCACTAAGACCTACTTTCGTACCTGCTCGACGTGTCTGTCTCGCAGTCAAGCGCGCTTTTGCCTTTATACTCTACGACCGATTTCCGACCGGTCTGAGCGCACCTTCGTACTCCTCCGTTACTCTTTAGGAGGAGACCGCCCCAGTCAAACTACCCACCATACACTGTCCTCGATCCGGATAACGGACCTGAGTTAGAACCTCAAAGTTGCCAGGGTGGTATTTCAAGGATGGCTCCACGCGAACTGGCGTCCACGCTTCAAAGCCTCCCACCTATCCTACACAAGCAAATTCAAAGTCCAGTGCAAAGCTATAGTAAAGGTTCACGGGGTCTTTCCGTCTAGCCGCGGATACACTGCATCTTCACAGCGATTTCAATTTCACTGAGTCTCGGGTGGAGACAGCGCCGCCATCGTTACGCCATTCGTGCAGGTCGGAACTTACCCGACAAGGAATTTCGCTACCTTAGGACCGTTATAGTTACGGCCGCCGTTTACCGGGGCTTCGATCAAGAGCTTCGCGTTAGCTAACCCCATCAATTAACCTTCCGGCACCGGGCAGGCGTCACACCCTATACGTCCACTTTCGTGTTTGCAGAGTGCTGTGTTTTTAATAAACAGTCGCAGCGGCCTGGTATCTTCGACCGGCATGAGCTTACGCAGTAAATGCTTCACCCTCACCGGCGCACCTTCTCCCGAAGTTACGGTGCCATTTTGCCTAGTTCCTTCACCCGAGTTCTCTCAAGCGCCTTGGTATTCTCTACCCAACCACCTGTGTCGGTTTGGGGTACGGTTCCTGGTTACCTGAAGCTTAGAAGCTTTTCTTGGAAGCATGGCATCAACCACTTCGCGCTCTAATGAGCACTCGTCATCAGCTCTCGGCCTTGAACCCCCGGATTTACCTAAGAGTCCAGCCTACCACCTTAAACTTGGACAACCAACGCCAAGCTGGCCTAGCCTTCTCCGTCCCTCCATCGCAATAACCAGAAGTACAGGAATATTAACCTGTTTTCCATCGACTACGCTTTTCAGCCTCGCCTTAGGGACCGACTAACCCTGCGTCGATTAACGTTGCGCAGGAAACCTTGGTCTTTCGGCGTGGGTGTTTTTCACACCCATTGTCGTTACTCATGTCAGCATTCGCACTTCTGATACCTCCAGCCAGCTTCTCAACT